>NZ_QICO01000002.1:0-137977 GCF_003201175.1 Pantoea sp. PNA 03-3
TAAAGTTTGATTTGCTGCAACCAGTGCAGCGATGCTCAAGGAAAACGTCGTAATGAATTTCAATACGTGTTCACTCTTAAGACTTGATATTTTTTGCGTCCGGAGACGCGGATATCAATCCTGCGAGTGCCCACACAGATTGTCTGATAAATTGTTAAAGAGCAGTGCAACCAGCGGGTTAACCGTCTGTTGCGAGGTGGCGTATATTACGCTTTCCTCCTTCAGAGTCAACTTCTTTTTCAGAAGTTTTTCTCCGGCGAAAACTCCGGGGAGTTCTCTGCTGAACACCGCGTTACGTAAGCCGTTGTGCCGTGTCAGTGGAGGCGCATTATAGGGAAGCTTTCGCAGAGCGCAAGTGCAAATTTAAACTTTTTTGCTGTTCGTCTGAAATTTGCACAAAAGCGCTGTTTTAACCCTTTTTAATACGGGAAGGGAGCGCCGCAAGACTCTCTATTACCCAGTCAGCCAATGCCTCGCCTTCCGGCGTAACCGGCTTACCACTGCGCACTAACACTTTCTTACCGACACCGGCGGCCTGGGCGGCCTGCATATCTTCCAGCTTATCCCCTACCATATAAGACGCAGCCATATCAATATGCAGCTCTTCTTGCGCGGCCAGCAGCATGCCGGGTTGCGGTTTACGGCAGTCGCACTGCTGGCGATACGCTTCTACCGTTGCATCCGGGTGATGTGGACAGAAATAGATCCCATCAAGGTCGACATCGCGATCGGCCAGCGACCAGTCCATCCACTCGGTAAGCTGCATAAACTGATCTTCACTAAACATGCCACGTGCGATGCCAGACTGGTTTGTCACGACAACCAGCGCAAAGCCCATCTTTTTGAGTTGCTGCAACGCTTCGATTACACCATCAATAAACTGAAAATGATCGATTTCGTGGACATAGCCGTGATCAACATTGAGGGTGCCATCGCGATCGAGAAAAATGGCCGGGACTTTATTCGCCACGTAGAAACTCCTGCTATAAAAATTGCCGCTCAGTATCGCACGATTGTCATAAAAGGGAGAATGCCCGTTTACATGACTTCGATTGATTTAGACGTCTGGATGCCTTAACATCCATCCAGCTTATGCATGCTGTCCTTTATGGCAGCACACCAGACCACGGATAATGCAAGACGGCAATAAATAACGTAATGATTAAATTAGAAAATATAACCAAAGTGTTCCAGCAAGGTTCGCGAACGATAAAGGCGTTATCTAACGTCAGCCTGCATGTCCCGGCCGGACAGATCTATGGCGTCATCGGCGCATCCGGTGCCGGAAAAAGTACGCTGATTCGTTGCGTGAATCTGCTCGAACGCCCTTCTTCAGGCCGCGTGTTGGTTGATGGCGCGGATTTAACGGCGCTGAGCGAACGACAGCTGACGCAGGCCCGCCGTCAGATTGGTATGATTTTTCAGCACTTCAACCTGATGAACTCCCGCACCGTCGCCGGCAATGTTGCGCTGCCATTAGAGTTGGGTAGCCTTTCTCGTGATGAAATTAAAAAGCGCGTCTCTGAGCTCCTGGAGCTGGTCGGCCTGGCGGATAAGCACGATGCCTGGCCTGCCAATCTCTCCGGCGGGCAAAAACAGCGTGTTGCCATTGCCCGCGCTCTGGCCAGTAACCCGAAAGTTCTGCTGTGTGATGAAGCCACCAGCGCTTTAGATCCAGCGACCACGCGCTCAATTCTGGAATTACTGAAAGATATTAACCGCCGTCTGGGCCTGACTATTCTGTTAATTACCCATGAGATGGATGTGGTGAAACGCATCTGCGATCAGGTTGCGGTCATCAGTCAGGGTGAGCTGATCGAGAAAGACAGCGTAAGTGAAGTCTTCTCGCACCCCAAAACCCCGCTGGCGCAACAGTTCATCCAGTCAACCCTGCATCTGGATATTCCAGACGACTACCAGCAGCGCCTGTCGCCCGAAGCGGGCCCTGACAGCATGCCATTACTGCGTATGGAATTTACCGGCCAGTCCGTCGATGCTCCATTGCTGTCTGAAGCAGCGCGGCGTTTTAATATCAATAACAACATTATCAGTGCGCAGATGGATTACGCCGGCGGTGTGAAGTTTGGCATCATGCTGGCGGAAATTCACGGTAGCGAAAGCGATACACAAGCCGCCATTCAGTGGCTGCAGGAACATCATGTCAAAGTCGAGGTATTAGGTTATGTCTGAAGCGATGATTGCGCTGCTGGGGCGCGGCGTCTGGGAAACGTTGATGATGACCTTTGTCTCTGGCTTTTTCGGCTTCGTTCTGGGTTTACCGGTCGGCGTACTGCTGTATGTTACCCGTCCGGGACAGATTCTTGAAAACAAAGGGCTGTACCGTGTGCTGTCCGCCCTGGTTAACGTTTTCCGCTCGATCCCTTTCATTATCCTCCTTGTGTGGATGATTCCGTTTACCCGCGTCATCGTTGGAACCTCTATTGGCTTACAGGCGGCCATCGTGCCCCTGACTGTCGGTGCGGCACCGTTTATTGCCCGTATGGTTGAAAATGCCCTACTGGAACTCCCGACCGGGTTAATTGAAGCATCACGCGCGATGGGTGCCACGCCGATACAAATCGTGCGCAAAGTCCTGCTGCCTGAAGCCCTGCCCGGTCTTGTTAACGCGGCCACCATTACGTTGATTACCCTGGTAGGTTACTCGGCGATGGGCGGCGCAGTCGGCGCGGGCGGCCTCGGACAAATTGGCTACCAGTATGGTTATATCGGATATAACGCGACGGTGATGAATACGGTATTAGTGTTATTAGTCGTTTTGGTGTATCTCATACAATTCTGTGGCGACCGCATCGTGCGTGCTGTGTCCCATAAATAAGCAAGCAATATCACTATTAAGGAAAGGATATGTCTTTCAAATTTAAAAACATTGCCGCTGTGGGTGCATTAATTGGCGCGATTGCGCTGGCAGGATGCGATCAAAAAGCCAAAGATCCCAACCATATCAAAGTGGGCGTGATCGTCGGCGCTGAACAGCAGGTTGCCGAAGCGGCGGCCAAAGTGGCGAAAGATAAGTACGGTCTGGATGTTGAGCTGGTGACCTTTAATGACTATGTGCTGCCGAACGAAGCACTGAGCAAAGGCGATATCGATGTGAATGCGTTCCAGCACAAACCGTATCTGGATCAACAGATCAAAGATCGCGGTTACAAGCTGGTTTCTGTAGGTAACTCTTTTGTTTATCCGATTGCGGGCTATTCGAAAAAAATCAAATCGCTGGATCAACTGCAGGATGGCGCACAGGTTGCCATTCCTAACGACCCAACCAACCTGGGCCGTTCGCTGCTGCTGCTGCAGAAAGTGGGCCTGATCAAGCTGAAAGACGGTGTGGGCCTGCTGCCAACCTCGCTGGATATCGTTGAGAATCCAAAACACCTGAAGATTGTTGAGCTGGAGGCGCCACAGCTGCCACGTTCACTGGACGATCAGCAAATCGCCCTGGCCGTGATCAACACCACTTACGCCAGCCAGATTGGCCTGACGCCGGCGAAAGATGGCATCTTTGTGGAAGATAAAGACTCCCCTTACGTGAACCTGATTGTGGCGCGTGAAGACAACAAAGACGCGGAAAATGTGAAGAAATTCGTGCAGGCTTATCAGTCTGACGAAGTGGCTGACGCGGCCAATAAAGTGTTTAACGGTGGTGCCGTTAAAGGCTGGTAAGGTCGTCTGATCTCTTCCCTCAGGGCGGCTTTTAGCCGCCCTTTCTGTTATTGCCATTTGCTGACTTGTTATTTATCCGTGTCCTTGTTTCAATAACGCCACTTTTTGACACTTGAGGATGTTGCTATGCGTTTTTTACCGCTCTGCTTGTTAGCATTGATGCTGACAGGGTGTGTTCGGGAATACCACCCAATAAGCAGCGCACCTTCTCATCCGCAGCAATCCAGCGAACCGACACGTAAGCCAACGTATCGTCCCGCCCCCGTTAAGGTGTACACCGATGCTGCCGATCTGGTGAGCAAGCCCTTCCGCGATCTGGGTGAAGTCTCCGCAGAGGATTGCCAGATGAGCAATCAGAGCTCACCGCCCAACATCGCTACCGCGCGTAAACGTATGCAGATTAAAGCCGCGCAGATGAAAGCTAATGCGGTACTGCTTCACAAATGTGAAATCGTGAGCAGCACCCCGGGCTGCTACCGTCAGGCTGTCTGCCAGGGTTCGGCGCTGAAAGTCACCAGTCAATGAGTGATTTTGCCTTTGCGCAGATCGGCGTAATCCGTTCGCCGTGGAAAGAGAAGTTCGCTGTCCCGCGTCAGCCTGGTCTGGTTCAGGACGGCGGCGGCGAACTGCATCTTTTGCCGCCTTATAATCAGGCAGAGGCCGTGCGCGGCCTGGAAGACTTCAGCCATCTCTGGGTGCTGTTTGTTTTTCATCAGACCCTGGAAGGCGGCTGGCGTCCGACCGTTCGCCCGCCCCGCCTGGGCGGTAACGCGCGCATGGGCGTTTTTGCTACGCGATCGACCTTTCGCCCTAATCCGATTGGGATGTCGCTGATTGAGCTCAAAGGCATCCGCTGCGCGAAGCAACAGGTCATTCTGGAGCTGGGCAGTCTGGATCTGGTGGACGGCACGCCGGTGGTCGATATCAAGCCCTATCTGCCCTTCGCCGAAGCCCTGCCTGAGGCGAGAGCGGGTTTTGCGCAGTCCGCGCCGGAAAGCAGCATGCCTGTGCGGTTTTCGCCGCTGGCCGGGCAGCAGTTGCAGCAGTATGCGCGCTATCCCTATCTTGCCCGCTTTATCCGTGAGGTTCTTGCGCAGGATCCGCGCCCTGCTTACCGTAAAGGTGAGGAAAAGGATCGCATTTATGCCGCCTCGCTGCTTGAGTTTACTGTGCGCTGGCGCGTTGATCATGCAGGCACGGAAGTCGTGGCCATCGATCCGCGTTAAAACCCGCTTTTTAGCCGGTGATCTCACTGGTACACTAGCCGCCAGCCTATTTTTGTCCGTGAATTTCCGATCAACTGGAATTGTAATCAATGCGTACTACTCAATATCTGCTCTCTACTCAGAAAGAGACACCGTCTGACGCGGAAGTGATCAGCCACCAGCTGATGCTGCGTGCCGGCATGATCCGTAAACTGGCCTCAGGGTTATATACCTGGCTGCCAACCGGACTGCGCGTATTAAAAAAAGTCGAAAACATCGTTCGCGAAGAAATGAACAACGCCGGTGCCATTGAGATTTCAATGCCTGTGGTCCAACCCGCAGACCTGTGGCAGGAGAGCGGCCGCTGGGAGCAGTACGGTCCAGAATTACTGCGTGTTGCCGATCGTCATGAACGTCCGTTTGTGCTCGGCCCAACGCATGAAGAAGTGATTACCGATCTGATTCGTAATGAGCTGAGCTCTTATAAACAGCTGCCGCTGAATCTGTATCAAATTCAGACCAAATTCCGTGATGAAGTGCGCCCACGTTTTGGCGTGATGCGTTCGCGCGAGTTCATCATGAAAGATGCCTACTCCTTCCACACCACGCAGGAATCACTGCAGGAAACCTATGACGCGATGTACCGCGCTTATAGTCAGATCTTCAGCCGTATGGGTCTGGATTTCCGTGCCGTGCAGGCGGACACCGGCTCGATTGGTGGCAGTGCCTCACATGAGTTCCAGGTACTGGCACAGAGCGGCGAAGATGATGTGATCTTCTCAACCGACTCTGACTATGCGGCGAACATTGAACTGGCCGAAGCCGTGGCACCGGCGGGCGAACGCCCTGCGCCTCAGGAAACAATGCGTCAGATCGATACACCGAATGCCAAAACCATCGCCGATCTGGTGAATCAGTTCCAGATGCCGATTGAGAAAACCGTGAAGACGCTGATGGTCAAGGGTGCAGAGGGAAGCGGTCATGCTCTGGTTGCCTTCCTGGTCCGCGGCGATCACGAACTGAACGAAATTAAGGCTGAAAAATCGCCGCTGGTTGCGTCACCGCTGGTTTTCGCGACCGAAGAAGAGATTCGTGCCGTGGTGGGTGCTGGCTTTGGTTCGCTGGGGCCGGTCGGGTTGACGATGCCGATTATCGCAGACCGTACCGTGGCGAAGATGAGTGATTTCTGCGCCGGTGCAAATGTGGACGGTAAACACTACGTTGGCATTAACTGGGAACGCGATCTGCCCATGGCCGAGGTTGCCGATATCCGTAATGTGGTAGAAGGCGATCTGAGCCCGGACGGCAAAGGCACATTGCAGATCAAACGTGGTATCGAAGTAGGCCATATTTTCCAGTTGGGCACCAAATACTCCGAAGCGATGAAAGCGGCCGTTCAGGGTGAAGATGGTCGTAATCAGGTCATGACGATGGGGTGCTACGGCATCGGTATTACCCGTGTAGTGGCGGCGGCGATCGAGCAGAACCATGACGATCGCGGTATCATCTGGCCTGCGGCACTGGCCCCGTTCGATGTAGCGATTCTGCCAATGAACATGCAGAAATCATTCCGCGTAAAAGAGTTAGCGGAAGAACTATATAACACGCTGCGCGCGAAAGGCGTCGAGGTGATTCTGGATGACCGTAAAGAACGTCCAGGCGTTATGTTCGCCGATATGGAACTGATTGGCGTCCCGCATACCATCGTGATTGGCGATCGCAATCTTGATAACCAGGAGATCGAATACAAAGCCCGTCGTGCCGGTGAAAAGCAGATGATTAAGCAGGATGAGATTGTCGATTTCCTGCTCAAGGCACTGAACAAATAAGCCTGCCATAACGCCCCTTCATGGGGCGTTTTTTTAACGCATGGTCGACTCCGTTCTCCTGACGACCACAGGTAATTCTCTGGCCACGTCTTACAGCACTTTACCGCGCAATGCTTTGGTCTGGCTGCGCCGTGATTTCCCTTCCAGCCTGCGCGCTTTCGACGCGCGTGTCGGTCGTGTTGAGCGCCGGACTTTCTCTACCTTCGTGAGCTCCTGAATCAAATTCACCAGCCGTTGCAGCGCCGCTTCGCGGTTCATCTCCTGGCTGCGGTATTCCTGCGCCTTGATGATAATCGTCCCGTCGCCGGTAATTAAATGATGGCTGGCACTGAGCAACCGCTCTTTATAAAACGGCGGCAGGGAAGACGCGGCGATATCAAAACGCAGATGAATAGCGGTGCTGGTTTTGTTGACGTGCTGCCCCCCTGCCCCCTGCGCCCGAATGGCCGTCAGTTCAATTTCATTGTCTGGCAGCTCGACATTCCGTGACAGCGCAATCATCGTCCACCCGCCTTTGTCCGGTTCCCGTTTTTTCGCTCTGACCTGTTCATCAACTTAACCTTTCGTGCTTTATCCTGAAACGTCTGATACGGCGTAGTCCGCTACTTTAGCAGTGATTTGCTCGCTGTTCCTGCTTTCGCCTGGCTGATTTTCTTGAAATGCCTGTGATATAGTCGCAAATCAACCAGAGTATTTATGCTCTGCTGAGGAGGTGCCCGTGCAAAAATATTGTGAGTTAGTTCGCCAAAAATATGCCGAAATTGGCAGCGGAGATCTGGGCTATATTCCCGATGCCATCGGCTGCGCGCTTAACGCGCTTGATGCTATTGCCGCGAATGCTGCGCTAAACTCTTCTCTCAGGGAACAGGCGGCTTATGCCGCCGCAAACTTATTGGTGAGCGACTATGTTGATGAATGAAGCTTATAAACCCATCAATTGCGATGACTACGATAATCTGGAACTCGCCTGCCAAAAAAACTGGATGCTGTCGCTGGCGTTAAAAGATGGCGAGCAGCTAAAGGCAAAGGCCAGGGACATCCTTTCACGTAAAAACGTGGAGTATCTGGCCATTGAACTGTCCGGTGAAACGCGCGAGTTACGTCTCGATCATATTGCCAGTTTTAGCCATCCTGAACTCGGCACCGTCGTGGTCAGCGAAGAGTAATTCACTTCCCGTCGGGCGGGATGCATTCCCGCCCATCTCATCAGGGCTTTAACGAACTGTAGTACGCCGCTAAATCTGTTATCTCCTCATCGCTGAGCCCCGCAACAAACGCTTTCATCACTTCTGCCTGACCACCGTTGCGCTCTCCCTTCTTATAGGCCTGTAGAGCGTGCGCGAGATAAGCGGCGTTTTGGCCCGCCAGGCTGGGATAAAGGGGAACCGTCGCAATGCCTTTCGGACCATGGCACGCCGTACAGGCCGCCGAACGCTGTTCGCCCGCGTGAATATCGCCTGCGGCACAGGCCGGAAACAACGTAAAAAACGTTAATGCCACTATCCATTGTTTCACAACGATACTCCTGTAGGTTTGTGCCAGTGAATCTGCCAGCCCTGTGCCTCCCCTGCTGCGCCTTCACGGGTCACGAACAGGCCGGGCGCGCAAATAAGCGTTTGATTATAATAAATGAGCGGAATACGTTCCCGCTGCCATGACGGGATATTCAACGCCTGCCAGATTTTCTTCATCTCGCGCCCGCCCGCGCGATCCACAATATGCACGTACCCTGTCGCGTGAAAACGCACAAATACCTGTTCCTCCGGCGTCGGTCGTCGTAGTGAAGGCATTGTATAATCGGGCTGCAGCGTGCCGATATGCTGCGGCAGGGGCAATGTCTGGTTGAGATTCTTCCAGACGATTTCGCAGTCGCGTAACGATTCTCTGATCGGCAAAATATAAAGCCGCTGGCGATAACGGCGAATTTCGCTGTGGCCTAACCGTAGCCGTGGCTGGGCATCTTCACGACTCAGCATCACTTCCTGACGAATGCGGCGCAACGCATCGCGCGAGGGCATTTGCGCGCCCTGTCCGGCCAGCCAGCGACGCAGCAAAGCATTGCTGCGCACTTCACTCATCGTCAGTAACGCGGAGAAACACAGGCTACCGTCCGGCTGAATCAGCGCAGCGAGTTGTTCCGCCAGCAACTCATCCAGCAGTTGCTCCTGCTCAGCACAGAGTGCCGCACTGCGCGCCGTCGCACTGGCGAAATGAGGCCAGCGTGCCACGACGGCCGGTAAGAGTTGCTGACGAAGAAAATTGCGGTCGTAACGCACATCCTGATTGCTCTCATCTTCAACCCATTGCAACTGATGCGTTTGGGCATACAGCTCTAATGACTGCCGGGAACAGCTTAACAGCGGGCGAAGCAGAGGGTTTTTACCCAGAGAGCCCGTCACCGGCATGGCCGCCAGACCGGCCGGGCCACTGCCGCGTTTCAGGGCCAGCAGGACGGTTTCACACTGATCGTCCAGGTGCTGTGCGGTAAGGAGTTTCTCATCAGTATGGAGCGCCTGGTGCAATGCCCGATAACGCGCCTGCCGCGCCGCCGCTTCAATGCCGTCGCCCTGATCGGTAACCTGCACGCGCAGGATTTCGCAGGGGATCTGCCATGTTGCGCACAGGGTCTGGCAATGCGCCGCCCAGTGGTCGGCATTAGTACTGAGGCCATGATGGACATGCAGCGCACGCAACCGCGAGGCCGGATGGTGCTGTTGCCAGTCCCGCAGCTTATGCAGCAGGACGGTAGAATCCAGGCCACCGCTAAACGCCACTACCAGCGCGTCGTTTTCATTCAGCAGTGCGTCAAAATCAGACATGATAATTCCATAACTCAGGCAGTGGGACGAGCCATAAAGCCGCCAGTTTACGCCTGATACAACTCAAGCGGCAAACCATCCGGGTCAGCAAAAAAGGTACAGGGTTTCCCGGTAAGCGCGTCAATGCGAATGGGTTCGCATGTCACGCCCTGCGTGTCCAGATAGCGCACCGCGGCTTCCACGTCCGGCACGCTGAAAGCCAGATGGCGAAGGCCACAGGCTTCCGGCTGACTGACCCGGGCGGGCGGGTGTGGAAAGGAAAACAGCTCAATGGTGTACTGACCGTTTAACGCCAGATCGCCTTTCCACGAATCGCGCGCTTCGCGGTAGTGCTCACTTTGCAGTTCAAATCCCAGTATGTCGCAGTAAAAGGCTTTACTGCGATGATAATCTGACGCAATGATGGCGATATGGTGAATGTGCGTTAGCTGTAGCATGTTTGCTTCCTGTTGGTCCTTCATTCCTGTTCCCCGCTCTGTTTCAGCACACGTACCCGATATTCACCTTCATCGGTTAGCGTCGCGCCGTGAATATCTGTCTCAAAGCCAGGATAGTGGCGCCCAATGCTACACAGCATGAGCAGGAAGTCGAGCACGGCGCGGCTTTGTTCTGTGATCATTTCGCCAGGCATCACCAGCGGTACACCGGGAGGATAAGGCAATATCATGTTGGCAGAGATACGGCCCACCAGCTCATTTATGTTTACGGTCTCAATATTGCCTTTCACCTGCTGCTGGAACGCCTGATGCGGCGTCATTTTCATCTCAGGTAAGACATCAAAGGCTTTCAGCATCAGACGCGGCAGGTCATGTTGCTGAATCAGGCGATGAATCCCCTGCGCCAGCGTCTGGATGCGCATCGTGCGGTAAAAGTCGGGATCTTCCGCATACAGATCCGGCAGCATGTTTTTTACGCGCAGATTCAGGTCGTAGGCGCGCTTAAATTCGGTTAATCCACGCAGCACGCTCATCGCCTTGGTCTTGTCGATGCCAATACTGAACAGGAACAACAGGTTATACGGACCGGTCTTTTCCACCACAATCCCACGCTCATCAAGGAATTTCGCCACCAGCGCAGCGGGGATCCCCTCTTCGGCCATTTCTCCTAACTCGCTCATGCCCGGTGTAAGAATGGTGACTTTGATCGGATCGAGATACATATGATCGCGATCGGCCTGGGTGAAACCATGCCACGCTTCGTCTCCCGGCTGGATCGGCCAGCACTGCGCTTCATCCACATGCTCTGGTTGCCAGATATCAAAGAACCAGCTGTCCGACTCTTCGCGCAACCGCTGTATTTCACGACGAAAATGTAACGCGCGCTCGACTGACCGATTGATGAGCCTTTTCCCCGGATTCCCCCGCAGCATGGCGGCGGCTGTTTCAATAGAGGAAACAATCGCGTAATTGGGCGATGTGGTGGTGTGCATCATGTAGGCTTCATTAAAGGTTTGTTCGTCGTACTCGCCTTTGATGTGAATTAATGAGGCCTGCGAAAAGGCAGCCAGCAGTTTATGCGTGGACTGGGTTTCATAAATCACCTTGCCCGGTATCCGCTCACCGCTCATGCCGCTTTTCCCCTCATAGATAGGGTGAAAATTGGTGTAAGGCACCCAGGCCGAATCAAAGTGAATCGAGGGGACGTCGAGCGTTTGCTTGATGTACTGCGTGTTATAAAGCAAACCGTCGTAGGTCGAGTTAGTAATTACTGCATGAACGGGCCAGCTGGCGCGCGGCGTGGCAGCCACTTTCTGTTCAATGCTGGTACGGGTAAATTCTTTTTGCGGAATGCCGCCCAGAATGCCTAAGGCATTGCGTGTGGGTTTTAGCCAGACAGGAATCAGATCGCTCATCATCAGCAAGTGGGTAAGCGACTTGTGGCAGTTGCGGTCAACCAGAATCGTGCTGCCTGCCGGCGCGGCATACATGCCCACGATCTTGTTCGAAGTCGAGGTGCCGTTAGTCACCATATAGCTCTGTTCCGCACCGAACGTGCGGGCGATGTACTCTTCGGCCTCAAGATGTGGTCCGGTATGATCCAGCAGCGAGCCCAGCTCAGTCACCGAAATCGAAATATCCGACTTAAGCGTATTCGCGCCAAAGAAGTCATAGAACAAACAGCCCACCGGGCTTTTCTGGAAGGCCGTCCCGGCCATATGGCCCGGAGTGCAGAACGTGTACTTTCCCTCTTTCACATAGGTGAACAACGCTTTGGTTAACGGTGGTGTAATGTGGTCGAGGTAATCATCCGTGTACTGGCGGATGTGCAAGGCGATATCGTCGGCCGCATTCAGCGCGTACTCAAAAAAATGCAGCGGTAGCCGCATCTCATTGATGCTGATATCCATTTGCGAGTGGGTATTAATAAAGGCATACAGGGGCAGGTATTCATTGAGCTGATTAATTTCACCGCACAGCTCAGGGCTGTTGTGCTCATCCCAGTCAAAAATCACACCGCTGATACGGGGATTGTGTTCAATCAGTTTGAGAAGATCATCTGTGTTTTTAGGCCGTATGAGCTGAAAACCTTGCTGACTCAGTGCTACATCCAACTCGCGTAACGGTTCATCTTTGTAAAACACGCCATGCGCGCCCATGATCGCCAGAATATTCAATGCACATCTCCCTGATTGTTGAGGCATTGAGTAAGCATAGCGAATTACGCCACGAAACCGCAGTCAGATTCGTGGCATAAAAAAAGCGGACCGGAGTCCGCTTTTACGTCACAGCACTAAATCAGGCGTAGCCATAACTCATCAGACGCTGATAACGGCGATCTAATAATTCTTCGGTGCTTAACCCTTCCAGGTCGGCCAGATCGGCCAGCAGTTGCTGTTTTAGCGTCTGCGCCATTTCGACCGGATGGCGATGCGCGCCGCCCAGTGGCTCAGGGATGACCGAATCAATCAGCTTAAGCTCTTTCAGACGCGGCGCGGTAATGCCCATCGCTTCTGCGGCCAGCGGCGCTTTATCGGCGCTTTTCCACAGAATAGAGGCACAGCCTTCCGGTGAAATGACCGAATAGGTGCTGTACTGCAGCATGTTCACTTTGTCGCCCACGCCGATAGCCAGTGCACCACCCGAACCGCCCTCACCGATAACGGTACAGATGACCGGTACTTTCAGGCCTGACATTTCGCGCAGGTTGCGTGCGATAGCTTCAGACTGACCGCGCTCTTCCGCGCCCACGCCCGGATACGCACCCGGCGTGTCGATAAAGGTGATAATAGGCATTTTAAAGCGTTCGGCCATTTCCATCAGGCGCAACGCTTTGCGATAGCCTTCCGGTGCCGGCATACCAAAATTACGGCGAATCTTCTCTTTGGTTTCGCGCCCTTTCTGGTGACCGATGATCATCACAGGACGGCCGTCGAGGCGGGCAATCCCGCCGACAATCGCTTTGTCATCCGCATAAGCGCGGTCACCCGCAAGCTCATCGAAATCGTCAAACGCATTGCGCACATAATCAAAGGTATAAGGACGTAATGGATGTCGCGCCAGTTGGGCGATTTGCCATGCGCCCAAATCGGCGAAGATTTTACGTGTCAGCTCAACGCTTTTCTCGCGCAGACGCTTAACTTCTTCGTCGAGATTGACGTGTTTATCGTCCTGACGACCAATCGAGGTAAGCGAATCAATTTTTGCTTCCAGTTCTGCGATTGGCTGTTCAAAATCCAGGTAATTAAGACTCATAATGTTCCTGTTTTAGTCAAACTCCAGTTCTACCTGCTCCGATCCAATTAACGACCGCAAATCGTTGAGTAAACGATCGCTGGGCGATATTCGCCACGCTGCACCAAAGCGTAGCTTCGCTCGCGCGTCGGCTCTCTGATAGTAGAGATGCACCGGAATTGTCCCTGAACGATGAGGCTCAAGGGACTGACGGAGTCGGTTTAATAGCTGGTCATCAATTTGCCTGTCTGTCAGCGAGATAGCAAGTCCGCGCGCGTATTTTTCACGCGCTTCATCTATGTCCATGACTTCACGGGCGGTCATTTTAAGGCCACCACTAAAGTCATCAAAGCTGACCTGTCCGCTGACGATCAGGATACGGTCTTTCTCCAGCAGTTGCTGGTATTTATCTAACGCATCGGTAAATAACATGACTTCAAGACGGCCAGAGCGGTCGTCCAGTGTACAAATACCAATTCGGTTGCCGCGTTTGGTCACCATTACACGCGCAGCAATCACCAGGCCTGCCGCGACGGTAATCTTACCACGATCGGTCGGATGCATATCTTTCAAACGCATCCCACCCACGTAACGCTCAATTTCTTTCAGATACTGGTTAATCGGGTGGCCGGTCAGGTACAAACCCAGGGTTTCCCGTTCACCGTCCAGTTGCACCTGTTCCGGCCATGGCGTGACGCTGGCGTAAGACTGTTCGACCTGCTCAGGCTCATCGGCCAGCACGCCAAACATGTCGGCCTGACCGATCGCTTCCGCTTTAGCATGCTGATCTGCCGCTTTCAGCGCATCGTTCAGTGCGCTCATCAGGGCGGCACGATGTGGGCCCAGACGATCAAAGGCACCGGACATGATCAACTTTTCCATTACGCGGCGATTGATCTTTTTGGTATCCGTTCGCGCGCAGAGATCGAACAGTTCGCGGAAGTAACCGCCTTCGTTACGCGCATCGATGATCGCCTCGATCGGCCCTTCACCCACACCTTTGATGGCGCCGATACCGTAAACGATCTCGCCCTCATCATTAACGTGGAACTGATACAGACCCGAGTTAATGTCCGGCGGCAGGACTTTCAGGCCCATGCGCCAGCATTCATCTACCAGACCCACCACTTTTTCTGTGTTGTCCATATCCGCCGTCATCACAGCCGCCATGAATTCCGCTGGATAGTGCGCTTTCAGCCATAAGGTCTGATAAGACACCAGCGCGTAAGCGGCGGAGTGCGACTTGTTGAAGCCATAACCCGCGAATTTCTCCACCAGATCGAAGATTTTCATCGACAGTTCGCCATCGATGCCCATCTTCTCCGCGCCCTCTTTAAAAACAGAGCGCTGTTTGGCCATCTCTTCAGGTTTCTTCTTACCCATGGCGCGACGCAGCATGTCCGCCCCGCCCAGCGTGTAGCCGGACAGGACCTGGGCAATCTGCATGACCTGTTCCTGGTAGAGGATAATACCGTAGGTCGGCTCCAGTACCGGCTTCAGGCTTTCGTGTTGCCACTGAATATCCGGGTAAGAAATGGCTTCCCGACCGTGCTTACGGTCAATGAAGTTATCAACCATGCCCGACTGTAAGGGCCCCGGACGGAACAGGGCCACAAGCGCGATCATATCTTCAAAACAGTCAGGCTTCAGGCGCTTAATCAGATCTTTCATGCCGCGCGATTCAAGCTGGAAAACCGCGGTGGTTTCCGCGCGCTGCAGCATGTCGAAGCTCTTTTTGTCTTCAAGCGGAATGGTTGCGATATCGATCGGCGGTAAGCCCTGCTTTTCGCGGCGCGGGTTAATCATTTTCAGCGCCCAGTCAATGATGGTGAGCGTTCGCAACCCCAGGAAGTCAAACTTCACCAGGCCCGCATATTCCACATCATTTTTATCGAACTGGGTTACCGGATACTGACCGTTTTCATCACAATACAGCGGTGCAAAATCGGTGATCTTGGTTGGCGCGATCACCACGCCACCCGCATGTTTACCGGCGTTTCGGGTTACCCCTTCCAGCTTCCGCGCCATATCGATAAGCGCTTTAACCTCTTCATCCGCCTCATAAATTTCAGGCAGCTGCGGTTCCGAGGCAAAGGCTTTGTCCAGCGTCATGCCCGGATCGGGCGGCACCAGTTTTGAAATACGATCGACAAAACCATAGGGATGGCCCAGCACGCGGCCCACGTCACGAATGACCGCCTTGGCCGCCATCGTACCGAAGGTAATAATCTGGGATACCGCTTCGCGGCCGTACATATCGGCCACGTGTTCAATCACCTGGTCACGTTTTTCCATACAGAAATCGACGTCGAAATCGGGCATGGAAACGCGTTCAGGGTTAAGAAAACGTTCGAACAGCAGGTCGAACTCAAGGGGATCGAGATCGGTAATTTTGAGCGCATAGGCCACCAGCGAACCGGCCCCCGAACCGCGTCCCGGCCCTACCGGTACGCCGTTATCTTTCGACCACTGGATAAACTCCATTACGATCAGGAAGTAGCCGGGGAATCCCATCTGGTTGATTACGTTCAGTTCAACGTCCAGACGTTCATCGTATTCTGGCCGTTTTTCCGCCCGCACGGCTTCATCCGGGAACAGCATCGCCAGACGCTCTTCCAGCCCCTCACGGGATTTCATTACCAGGAAATCCTCGGTGGTCATGTCGCCCGTCGGGAACTGCGGCAGAAAGTACTCACCCAGTCTGACGGTGACGTTACAACGCTTAGCAATCTCTACGCTGTTTTCGAGCGCTTCAGGGATGTCTGCGAACAACTCGCACATCTCGTCTTCGCTGCGCATATATTGCTGAGGACTGTAATTACGGGGCCGTTTAGGATCGTCCAGCGTATAACCATCATGAATGGCGACGCGAATTTCATGCGCATCAAAGTCCTCTTCATTCAGGAAGCAGACCTCGTTCGTGGCCACAACCGGGATGCCTTCGGCAATCGCCAGCTCAACGGCGGCGTGCAGATAGGTCTCTTCGTCGGGTCGGCCGGTACGTACCAGTTCCAGGTAATAGCGATCGGCAAAATGTTGCTGATAAAATGCCAGGCACTCTGAAACCAGTGCGCTGTTACCGCGCAGCAGACTGCGCCCCACATCTCCACGACGGCCACCTGACAACAGGATCAGGCCTTCCTGTAATTCAGCCAGCCAGTCACGATCGATTATCGGACCGGCCACACCGTAACCGCGTTGATACGCGCGGGAAATGAGTAACGTGAGGTTTTGATAGCCGGTGTTGTTGGCCGCCAGCACCGTAATTTGGGTCAGTTCATCCCCCATCAGTTCACTGGCAACGTTAAAATCCGCCCCGATAATCGGTTTGATCCCCGCCCCATGCGCACCACCGTAGAATTTCACCAGACCACACAGGTTGGTGAAGTCGGTAATCGCCATGGCTGGCATGCCTAACGCAGCCGCTTTCTTAATCAGCGGGCCGGTTTTCGCCAGGCCGTCGATCATGGAATAGTCGCTGTGAACATGCAGATGTATAAAACGGGGTTCGGCCATATCAGTTTCCGGTTAAAACAGGGTCGGATTAGCGCAGCGTGGAGGCGCTGCTCGCCAGCACTTCGGCATCGATGAGCGCATTACGCACCGGCGCAAAGCTGCGGCGGTGATGTGGTGTTGCGCCATACTGCGTTAACTTTTCCATATGTAACGCCGTAGGATAACCTTTATGTTGCGCAAAACCATACTGCGGAAACAACAAATCCAGCTCTGCCATTTCACGATCGCGCGTGACTTTGGCGATGATCGAGGCCGCACTGATTTCAGCAACCAGGCTGTCGCCTTTTACTACGGCCAGTGATGGCACAGGCAAGGCCGGACAGCGATTGCCGTCAATCAGCACATAATCAGGCGTGATCGCCAGGCCGGCCACCGCGCGCTGCATCGCCAGCATCGTGGCATGCAGAATATTCAGGCTGTCGATCTCTTCCGGTTCGGCACGGCCCAGACTCCAGGCCAGCGCATGCTCTTTAATCTGATCAAACAGCGCCAGGCGACGTTTCTCTGAGAGCTTTTTTGAATCGGCCAGGCCCGGAATGGGTTTCGCCGGATCGAGAATTACCGCCGCAGTCACCACCGCACCAACCAACGGGCCGCGCCCCACTTCATCCACACCGGCAATCAGTCGGGCGTTGGGATAGATAAAATCAGCCATTGGCGAGCTCCAGTACCGCATTTGCGGCTTGTTCGTCCGCATTCCAGCGAATCTGCTGGTGCAGTTCGTGGAAGGTCTGCAATAACGTTTCGCGTTCATGACTGGCATGTAACAGCGGATCCAGCGCCGCAGCCAGCGCTTCAGGTTGGCACTCATCCTGCAGCAGCTCTTTGACCAGCTCTCGTCCGGCCAGCAGGTTAGGCAACGAAACGTAGTCAGTTTTGACCAGGCGTTTTGCCAGCCAGAAGGTAAACGGCTTCATGCGGTAGCCCACGACCATGGGGCATTTCGCCAGCATGCATTCAAGCGCCGCGGTGCCGGACGCCAGCAGCGCAGCATCACTGGCCACCATCGCTTCACGGCCCTGCCCGTCCAGCAGATGCACGGGCAGCTCCGGCGCAACCTGCGCTTTGATTTGCTCAAACTGCTCGCGGCGCTTCGGGTTAACCAGCGGTACCACAATTTCCAGCGCCGGATAGCGCTTACGCAGTATCTGCGCCGTTTTAAGAAAGTCAGCACTCAGCATGTCAACTTCGGCACCGCGACTGCCGGGCAATAACGCCAGACACTGGGCATTGTCGTCAATGCCCAGATGGCGACGGGCGGCGGCTTTGTCGGGCTGTAGCGGCATAGCATCCGCCATAGTGTGGCCGATAAAACGGCACGGGACACCGAAACGATCGTAAAAGGCTTTTTCAAACGGCAGAAATGCCAGCACCAGATCGGTGTTGCGACCGATTTTGAACACCCGTTTTTGCCGCCAGGCCCAGACAGAGGGACTGACGTAATGAATCGTGCGAATACCTGCGCGCTTAAGATTACCTTCCAGCGTGATATTGAAATCCGGTGCGTCAATACCGACAAACACATCGGGTTTCAGCGAGATAAAGCGCTGTGTCAGATCGCGACGAATAGCCAGCAAGCGGCGCAATCGTCCCAGCACTTCCACAATGCCCATCACCGCCAGTTCTTCCATTTCGTACCAGGCTTCACAGCCTTCGGCCTGCATCAATGGGCCTGCGACGCCAACAAACCGGGCATCAGGATGACGTGCTTTTAAGGCACGAATCAGGCCTGCACCGAGGATGTCGCCAGAGGTTTCTCCGGCGACGACGGCTATCGTAAGGGGACGCGCTGACATGAATTAGCGAATTAATCCACGAGTTGAACGGGCAAAAAAGTCATAGAAAGGCTGCACTTCACTGTGTTGCTGAGCAATCGCTTCGATTTCTGGCTTAACCTCATCCAGCGTTCTGCCGCTGCGGTAAAGCAACTTATAGGCATTACGAATCGCGTGCAGTGACTCTTTGCTGAAGCCGCGACGTTTCAGGCCTTCAATATTGATTCCGAATGGCGTCGCGTGATTCCCCTGTGCAATAACATAGGGCGGCACATCCTGAGCAACGCCTGAACACCCGCCAACCATCACATGCGCGCCAATGGTGCACCACTGGTGCACAGCGGTCATACCGCCAATGATGGCGAAATCATCCACCGTGACATGGCCGCCCAGCGTGGCGTTGTTGGCCATGATGCAGCGGTTGCCGATCACACAGTCATGGGCGATGTGGACGTTAACCATCAGCAGGTTGTCGCTGCCGACAACCGTGACATTCGTGCCCTGCGTCGTGCCGCGATGAATGGTGACGCTTTCACGGATTCGGTTACGATCGCCAATCTCAACCCGGGTAGGTTCGCCCGCGTATTTTAAATCCTGATTCACTTCACCAATGGAGGCGAACTGATAGATCTGATTGTCTTTACCGATACGTGTATGGCCATTCACCACAACGTGTGACTTGAGTACGGTTCCTTCACCAATTTCAACATTCGCCCCGATAAAGCAGAACGGGCCGATATGAACGCCAGGGCCGATGATGGCCCCGTCTTCAATGACAGAACTGGGATGGATGTTGGCGGTTGGATCAATCACGAATTATGCCTCCCGGCTACGGGCACACATCATGGTCGCTTCACAAACGATTTTACCGTCCACGGTCGCTACGCCGTTAAAGCGCGTCAGACCACGGCGGGTTTTCTCGAAAGTCACTTCCATAATCATTTGATCGCCCGGTACGACCGGACGTTTGAAACGGGCATTATCAATGCCTGCAAAATAATAGAGCTCGCCTGGCTCCAGTTTACCCACACTTTTGAATGCCAGAATACCGGTGGCCTGCGCCATCGCTTCCAGAATCAGAACGCCGGGAAAAATCGGTTTACCAGGGAAATGCCCCTGGAAAAACGGTTCGTTAAAGGAGACGTTCTTTACCGCGCGCAGATATTTGTTTTCTTCAAAATCCAGCACGCGGTCTACCAGCAGAAACGGATAACGGTGCGGCAGCAGCTCTAAAATCTCTTCAATTTGCAGAGTATGAGTTTCAGTAGTCAAAATACTCTTCCTGTCCTAAAAATCTGATGACATCAATAACACGGCCTGCACCGATCATCATGATCGTTGGCAGGCCGCAAATAGTTTCCGTGGCGCCTGGCTTCCCTGCTTACACTGTTATTATGAAAGCCGGTCAGTCATGGGATGGCGTTTAGTCGTCTTTGCCGACTTTGCGCTCGATTGCTTTTAAGCGTTTGCTCATGTCGTCGATATTCATCACCAACGCTGCAGTTTTGCGCCAGGTTTTGTTGGGCTGTAATGGAATTCCTGAGGAGTATACACCAGGTTCTGTTATCGGACGCATAACCATGCCCATACCGGTTACGGTTACTTTGTCACAGATTTCCATATGGCCGTTGATGACGCTGGCACCGCCAATCATACAATAACGACCAATTTTTAAACTACCCGCCATGATCACACCGCCAGCAACCGCAGTATTGTCGCCAATCACTACGTTGTGGGCAATCTGACATTGGTTATCTATGATAACACCATTGCCGATCAGAGTGTTATCCAGCGCGCCACGATCAATGGTCGTACAGGCACCAATTTCTACCCGATCGCCAATAATCACCGAGCCCAACTGCGGTATTTTCACCCAGTTACCCCGATCGTTCGCGTAGCCGAAGCCATCAGAACCGATGACGGTGCCGGACTGAATCAGGCAATGCTGACCAATGACTACTTCATGGTAAACCGAGACGTTAGCCCACAAACGCGTACCGCTGCCGATACGGGTTTTTTTACCCACAAAACAGCCTGCGCCAATGACAACGTTATCACCGAGCTCAACGTCAGATTCAATAACCGCATTGGCCCCGACAGAGACATTGGCACCGAGTCTCGCGCTGGGATCAATCACAGCACTTGGCGCAATATCCTGCGCGGGCTGTGGCGTAGTGTCGAGCAGCTGCGCCATTCTCGCATAGGTGAGATAAGGATTTTTCACCACCAGCGCGGCGGTTTTACACCATTCCAGATCCGCTTCCGTCAGCACCACGGCTGATGCCTGGACCAGCGCGAGCTGCTCGCGGTAGCGGCTGTTGGCAAGAAATGTGATTTGACCAGTTGTGGCGGATTGCATAGAAGCAATGCCGGAGATGGCGATATCGCCATCTCCGTGCAATTCTGCATCCAACTGCTGGGCTAAATCAGCCAGTCGAATTGATGACATCGATTATTTAACCTGCTTCGCAACTTCATCAGTGATGTCTTTCACATCAGAACCAGAATAAAGCACAGCCTGAGAATTCAGGACCAGGTCATATCCGCCGCTTTTGGCAACTGACTGAACGGCAGTCTGGATTTTTTCCAGCAGCTTGTTACGTTCCTGAACCTGACGAGTCTGGTTGTCTTTCTCAAACGCGTCTGCTTTCGCCTGGAAGGCATTGCGCTCAGATTCGATCTGCTTCTCTTTCTTGTTGCGCTCGCTCGCCTTCATGGTCGGCGCATTGCGCTGCAGATCCTGCATTTCCTGCTGAATTTTGTCGTGCTGAGAACGGAGTTCAGTGGCGCGGCCCTGGAACTCACTCTCAAGCTGTTTGGAGATAGCAGCGCGCTGAGGTGATTTCTGGAAAACCTGGCTCAGATCAACAGTTGCGACTTTATCGGCCGCCTGTGCGCCAGCAGAAGCAGCCAATGCAACACCCAGAGTAACTGCACATAACAACTTTTTCACTATAAACTCCTTACCCTCAACATGTATGTTTGCAGTGCGGAGCATAACAATGCTCCACAGCTGCAAGCTATTTTTTTCACATCCCTGTACAGAACGTTACCAGGTTTTACCAATGTTAAACTGGAACTGCTCTGACTTATCTCCATCCACTTTCTTAACCGGCTGGGCGTAGGAGAACACTAACGGCCCCAGCGGCGACATCCACTGTAAAGACACACCGGTCGAGACGCGAATGTTGTTTGGATCGCTGTAGTCAGGAATACCGGCAGCGCGCGTTTCAGCGGTGTTCTGCCATTTGGTATCCCAGACGGTACCGGCGTCAACAAACAGCGACGTACGTACCGAGTTGGAATATTTCTCACTCAGGAACGGCGTGGGCGTAATCAGCTCAAGGCTGGCAATCGCCATCGCGTTACCGCCCACCGCATCACTCGATTTACAGATACCGTTAGGATCGCTCAGGTTACAGTACGATGAGCCATCATTCAGGTAGGCCGCTTTCGGACCGATGGTGTTGGACTGGAAGCCACGCACAGTACTGGAACCACCGGCGTAGAAGTTCTCATAGAACGGCATCTCTTTGCCGCCCAGCCCGTCACCATAGCCGACACGGCCACGCCCCAGCACAACCCAGGTGTGATCTTTATTGATCGGCACATACTGTTGGCTGTCCAGGGTGACTTTGTAGAACTCATTATCGGAACCCGGGATCGTCACCTTACCGTTCAGGTTGGTACGGTTACCCGAAGTCGCGAAGAAACCGCGGTCCAGCGTGTTATACGTCCAGCCATAGTTAAAGGTGAAGTCGTCAGCCGAGAAATCGCCATTGCGGTTTAACTGCTGTGGCTTACCAACCGAGTCCAGATAGCGCCACATCGCAACCTGAGGACGCATATCCGACAGGTCGTTGTGTACATAACCCAGACCGACGCGCAGCGAGTTGTTCTCATTGATTGGGAAGCCCAATGTCCCGTCTGTACCGTAACTTCTGTTGGTATAGCCGGAGAGATCGGCGTCGCTGGCCTTAAAGTTGTTGTAGAACACCCGGCCGCCCAGACTCACACCATCAACGGTGAAGTAAGGATCGGTCAGGGAGAACTCTGCATAGGTCTGGTAGTCGTTTTTGGTTCCGCTGATACCGACGGTATTCCCGGTACCCAGCCAGTTATCCTGGGTCACGCCGACCTGGAAGCTGACGCCACTTTCCGTACCGTAGCCGACGCCGAAGTTAAAGGTACCGGTGTTACGCTCTTTAACTTTGTAAACCACGTCAACCTGATCCGGTGAGCCCGGTACACGCTGCGTATCCACGTCAACGGTTTCGAAGTAACCTGTACGGTTCAGGCGCTCTTTACCCTGATCGACCAGATCGCTGCCCAGCCAGGCACCTTCCATCTGGCGCATTTCGCGACGCAGTACGGCATCTTTCGAGGTGTCGTTACCTTCAAAGCGCACTTTACGCACGTAGTAGCGGTTGCCCGCATCCACGTTGATATGCAACTTAACGGTTTTATCGGCATCGTTAATTTCAGGCTGCGTCACGACGCGCGGATAGGCATAACCGTAGCGGCCTAACAGCTTCTTGATATCATCTTCCATCGACGTGACTTTTGCGCCGTTATACAGCTCGCCCGCCGGGATTTTGGTCAGATGTTCGATTTCCGCCGAATGGCCGGCCATGCTGCCGTTAACAATAACGCCAGCAATCTTGTACTGATCGCCTTCGGTGATGTTAACGGTGATGTAGATGCCTTTTTTATCCGGCGTCAGGCTCACCTGCGTCGAATCAATATTGAAACGGGCATAACCGCGATCCAGATAGAAGCTGCGCAGGGTTTCAAGGTCACCCGCCAGTTTCTGTTTCTGGTATTTACGGTCAGCCACCACGTTCCACCACGGCACTTCGTCACGCAGCTGGAAACGGGAAATGAGTTCGTCTGAACTGAAGGCTTTATTACCTACAATGTTGATCTGCTGAATTTTGGCAGAAACACCTTCGGTAAAGACCAGTTTCAGATCGACGCGGTTACGCGGCAGCGGTGTGACAACGGCTTTTACGCTGGCGGTATATTTACCCACGCTGTAGTAGAAGTCTTCCAGTCCCTTCTCGATTGAAGAGATTGTGGTGCGGTCCAGCGCTTCGCCGACGCGCACACCTGAGGCTTCAAGGTTCTGTTTGAGCTGATCGTCCTTAACCGCTTTGTTACCGCTGAAGGTAATGCTGGCGATGGTAGGACGTTCTTTAACCTGAACAATCAGCGTATTACCATCTCGCAGGACCTGAACATCCTCAAAGTTGCCAGTCGCGAACAGGGAGCGAATGGTATTTCTGACGTCATCGTCATTCACCGTATCGCCAACCCGAACTGGCATGCTCAGCAGAGCCGCGCCGACGGCGACTCGCTGCAGCCCTTCGAAATGAATGTCCTTCACCACGAAATCGTCTGCACCGTAAACGGTGGCGCTGCTAAACAGCAGCGACGCTATGAGCAACTTTTTCATCGCCATCGTTATTATGCGTTTTCCTAACACATCCCACGCAAGCTCGCGTTCCAGCGGTTACAGGCGTGAGAAATCATTGAAAAGTGCAAGCCCCATTAACATCACCAGCAGTATTGAGCCGATGCGATAACTAAAGTCTTGAACTCGATCGGACACCGGTCCCCCTTTGATCTTTTCGATCGCCAGGAAGAGCAAGTGCCCACCATCTAAAACCGGCAGCGGGAACAGATTGATGATTCCTAAGTTGACGCTAATCAACGCCAGGAACATCAGGTAGTAAATCATTCCGTACTCGGCTGACAAACCTGCACCTTGCGCAATCGAGATTGGGCCGCTCAGGTTGTTCAACTTCACATCACCGGTTATTAACTTGCCCAACATGGAGACGGTCAGCTTCATCAGTTGCCAGGTTTTTACACTGGCCTCACCAATGGCCGGGAACGCGCCATATTGTCTTACCGTTTTGTACTCGTCTGGCAGAGGAACAACTCGCGGAATGACGCCCGCAAACCCTTCCGCTTTATTTCCAGGTTTCGCTTCCGGCGTCAGGGTCAACTTCACCGCTTCACCGTTGCGATCGACCTCAAGGGCCATACTTTTTCCGGGGTTATCCCGAACCTGAGTCGCAAAAAGCTGCCATTGCGTTAATAACTGACCATCGACTTTAACGATCCTGTCGCCCGCTTGCAAACCGGCTTCACTGGCGGGTGAATTCTTTTGCACTTCAGCCAGTGTCGTTTCGATCTGTGGACCGCGAGGACGTATCCCCAGCGCCACCACCGGATCCTGCTTATCAGGCTCAAACTGCCAGTTCCGCAAATCAACGTGCTTTTGCTGCGTCCCTTGTTCGCCAAAGCGACCCACTGTCAGCGTCGTGCTGCTGTCACCGATTTTACCGACCAGCGCCATGCGCACAGCTTCCCAGTCAGGCGTTTCGATACCGTCGACGGCCTTAAGTTCCGTTCCGGGTGTAATTTGCGCTTCCGCCGCTACCGAACCGTTCAGAATTTCACCAACCACAGGTTTCACACCCGGCACGCCATGAATGAAGACGACCCAGTAGGCAAAGATGGCGAACAGGAAATTGGCGACAGGACCAGCAGCGATAATGGAGGCGCGCTGCCAGATGGCTTTATTGTTAAACGCCTGGTGCCGGAGTTCCGCAGGGACGCTTTCGACCCGCTCATCCAGCATTTTGACGTAACCGCCAAGTGGAATGAGGGCAAGAACAAATTCGGTCCCATGTCGGTCACGGCGTTGCCATAACGCTTTACCAAAACCGATTGAAAAACGTTCGACTCTGACCCCGCAGCGCCGCGCCACCCAAAAATGGCCAAATTCATGCACCGTAATTAATATGCCCAGTGCAATGATGAATGCGGCAAAACTCCAGATTACGCTTAACATCGTCGTTTGCCCTTAGAGTGTCTGAAACACCAACAGTAACAGGCAGGCAAAGACCGGTACGGCTGCTGTCAGGCTGTCAATGCGGTCGAGGATGCCGCCATGTCCCGGGATCAGGTTACCGCTGTCTTTGATACCGGCTTCACGTTTAAACATGCTTTCCGTGAGATCGCCCAGGACTGATGCGAGCGTCGAAATCACCGCACACATGACCAGCGTGCCCGTCGGGATGGTCAGCGGCGCAAAGCTGGCAAAAAGCACAGCAATAAGCGCGGAAGAGACCAGTCCGCCCAAAAATCCTTCCCAGGTTTTACCGGGTGACACTTTGGGGGCCAGCTTATGCCTGCCAAACAGCTTACCGAACATATAGGCACCTGAATCGGCCCCCCAGACCAGAAACATGACAAACAACAGCCACCATGCCCCGGCAAAATGATCAGATTCGTAGTGATACTGGCGGAGCGCCATCATGCCCCAGAAGAAAGGAATAATGGTTAAGACACCGAACAGCAGGCGGAGCAGCCGGGAATGACGCCAGAGTGTCGCAGAGGCCGGATAAAACAGAACCAACAGCAGCGCGCCCGTCCACCAGGCCAGCGAAGCCCACAGCCAGCCTGTAACCTGCGGCAGATAGGCGTTATGTTCGTAAGGGGGAAGGGTAAGGAGCATAAGCGTCAGCACAAGGCCACAGATCACGGCCAGCCAGATACGTTGCTGACGCGATGCCATACCGGACAGTTGCCCCCATTCCCAGGCGGCAAGCATACAGATGATAATCGTAACAATTGCAAAGCCAACAGGCGGTAACCAGAACAATGCAGCGATCACCAGCGGAATAAGGATCAGCGCGGTGATCAGACGAGACTTCAGCAAAGGTTACCCCCAGATTGCTCAGGCGCCGCCTGGTGCAGCGCCGCCAAAGCGTCGCTCCCGCAGAGAGAATGCATTCAGTGCACCTTCAAAAACGTGTTCATCAAAATCCGGCCAGAGCACATCAGTAAAATAGAATTCCGCATAGGCAATCTGCCACAACAGGAAGTTGCTAATCCGATGCTCTCCCCCGGTCCTTATCACTAAATCCACTGGCGCCAGCTGGTTCATACACAGCTGCGACGTCAGACTCTCTTCGGTTATCTGATCAGGGCGTAACAAGCCTTCCTGTACCTGTTCAGCCAACTTTTTAACACCTTCGATGATATCCCAACGTCCGCCGTAGTTAGCGGCGATGTTTAACGTCAGGCGATCGTTATTTTCCGTCAGCGCCTCGGCCCGACGGACACGTTCCTGAATACGCGGGCTGAATCGACTGATATCGCCAATAATGCGTAAGCGGACATTGTGTTTATGCAGGCTCTTCACTTCGCTATCCAGCGCCCAGACAAACAGTTCCATTAAGGCTGTCACTTCCTGCGCAGGACGGCTCCAGTTTTCGCTGCTAAAGGCGTAAAGCGTTAACGCTTCCAGATTATTATTGACAGCAAAGCTAACGGCGCGGCGTACTGATTTCACGCCCGCTTTATGGCCGGAAATACGCAGTTTTCCCTGGTTTTTAGCCCAGCGGCCATTGCCATCCATGATGATAGCGACGTGGCGCGGACCGGTACCCTGTTGGTCATCGGTGTTGTTGTGATTTTCAGACGACATAACGCGTAATCAATTCCTTTCATCAGAAATGCTGTGGTTTCTGAATACATTGCGCCCGGTACAAATCCCGACATTGCCTGCCGGGCCACACCGAATTCGGTGACAGACCGTTAAACGCGAGCCAGCGACTATAACATTTTCACCCGAAGCGAACAAATAGCCTCAGCGTAATCGTTATTACGACGTGAAATGGGACAACATTTCTGTTGCCGCCGCGCGTGCGCTTCGGTCAATGTCAATGACCGCATCCACGGAGTCCGGCTCCTGACAGTGATGCGCCGACAGCACTGCGCTGTTCAACGCGGCAATATCCGTAAAACGGATCTGCTTATCCAGGAAAGCCGCCACGGCAATCTCATTGGCCGCATTGAGCGTGGTGGTCGCTGCCTGTCCGGCTTCGCAGGCATCAATCGCGAGTTTGAGACAGGGGTAACGACCAAAATCAGGTGCCGAGAAGGTCAGTGCCGACATGCGGGTAAAGTCCAGCGGTGTGACCCCAGCCTCAATACGTGCGGGCCAGGCCATACTGTGGGCGATTGGTGTCCGCATGTCAGGCGAACCTAACTGGGCCAGCACGCTGCCATCGCAATACCGCACCATGGAGTGGATCACCGATTGTGGGTGCAAAATCACTTCCATCTGCGCTGCGCTGGCATTAAACAGCCAGCGCGCTTCAATGTATTCAAGACCTTTATTCATCATGGTGGCCGAATCAACAGAGATTTTACGCCCCATTGTCCAGTTCGGATGTGCACAAGCCTGATCTGGCGACATATTGCTCAGATCCGCTAAATTTGTGTCACGAAAAGGGCCACCCGATCCCGTAAGAATAATCGACTCAATGCCGTTATTCTGCAGGTCAGCGTAACCTAACTGATGCTGGATGGAAGCGGGCAAACTCTGAAAAATGGCATTGTGCTCGCTATCGACCGGCAACAACTGCGCGTTATGTTGACGTACCGCCTCCATAAATAAACGGCCGCAGGTGACCAGCGATTCTTTGTTCGCCAGCAAGACCGTTTTGCCGGCGCGAATGGCGGCCAGCGTGGGTAATAACCCCGATGCACCCACAATCGCGGCCATCACCTGGTCAACCTCATCCAGCGCGGCCAGTTCACAGGCTGCCTGAACGCCGGAGAGCACTTCAGTCCTGATCTTCAATGCTCTCAGTCGCTCACGTAGCGCGGCGGCAGCGTCTTCATCTGCCATGGCGGCGTAGCGCGGTTGAAACTGTGCACACTGTTCTGCCATCAGGGCTACATTTTTGCCCGCCACCAGCGCCGTGACCTGGTAAAGCGCCGGATTGGCTTTAACAACGGCCAGCGTGCTGGTGCCGATTGATCCGGTCGAACCCAGCAGAGTTAATCGCTTCATAATGCTGTCCCTGTATCGGTAAAAGCGTGGGGCACAACGTAAAACGCCGCCAGAGATGGCATTCAGTCAGAAGGCCTCCCTGTACGGCGTTTTCGTCGGCGAAGATGGAATTAGAAATCCATCAGCTCCGTTTCTTTTTCGGCCAATGCTGCATCGACTTTCTTGATGTGCGCATCGGTCATTTTCTGGATTTCATCCTGCGCGCGACGTTCGTCGTCTTCGCTGATCTCTTTATCTTTCAGCAGCGCTTTGATCTTATCGTTGGCATCGCGACGGACGTTACGTACCGACACACGGCCCTGCTCGGCTTCGCCGCGCACGATTTTAATCAGGTCTTTACGACGTTCTTCGGTCAGTGCAGGCAGCGGAACACGAATGTCCGAACCGGCAGAGCTGGGATTCAGCCCAAGATCAGACGCCATAATCGCTTTTTCAACGGCCGGGCCGAGAGAGCGATCAAACACGTTGATTTTCAGCGTGCGGGAATCTTCAACAGTGACGGAAGCCAGCTGACGCAGTGGCGTCGGCGTGCCGTAATATTCAACGATGATGCCGTCGAGCAGTGAAGGTGAAGCACGACCTGTGCGCACCTTGCTGATAGTGGTTTTGAATGCTTCCACGCATTTATCCATGCGCGTATCAGCATCTTTTTTAATGTCGTTAATCACGTTAAAACCCTTGGATTCGGTTTGACCTGGCCAGTTCCGGCATTACCGGAAGCGGGATCGATAAGCATCGATAATCCTGAATGGCGTGCGGCAATACCGCGCCGCACTGACAGAATATACCCTATTTTATCTCGCCTCGGGTATTAATGCGTAATCAGGGTGCCTTCTTTTTCACCCATCACTACGCGACGCAATGCGCCAGGCTTGTTCATGTTGAAAACGCGGATAGGCAGTTTGTGATCGCGCGCCAGCGTAAACGCGGCGAGATCCATCACTTTTAGCTCTTGATCCAGCACTTCCGCATAGGTCAGTTTTTCGTACAGTGTTGCATCGGGGTGCTTCACGGGGTCCGCAGAATAAACGCCGTCAACTTTGGTGGCTTTCAACACCACATCGGCTTCGATTTCGATACCGCGCAGACAGGCGGCAGAATCCGTCGTAAAGAAGGGGTTACCGGTACCTGCGGAGAAGATGACAACGCGGTTATTGCGCAACAGGCTGATGGCTTCTGCCCAGCTGTAGTTGTCGCACACGCCGTTCAGGGGAATCGCCGACATCAGACGGGCGTTAACATAGGCACGATGCAGCGCATCGCGCATTGCCAGGCCATTCATTACGGTGGCCAGCATCCCCATGTGGTCGCCGACAACGCGGTTCATGCCCGCCTGTGCCAGACCCGCTCCACGGAACAGGTTGCCCCCGCCAATCACAACGCCCACCTGGATACCCAGTTCGACCAGCTCTTTAACTTCCTGAGCCATGCGGTCAAGCACACTCGCGTCGATACCAAAACCTTCTGCACCTTGCAGTGCTTCACCGCTGAGTTTTAGCAGGATACGTTGATAAACAGGTTTTGCGTTGGTCGCCATGGTCAGTTCTTCCTGGAAGATATGATGAGTGAGAAGTAATTCCGATCAATCATCCGCTTACAGCAAAAGAATTGCTATTGGGATGAAACTGAAAACGTATCTTTTGCCTGTGGCAGACAAAAAAGAACCGCCATCTGGCGGTTCTTTCAGATCATTAAGACTGTTTGGACATCGCTGCAACTTCAGCAGCAAAATCAGTCTCAACTTTCTCGATGCCTTCGCCCACTTCGAAGCGGATGAAGTTGATCACGTCAGCGCCCTGCTCTTTCAGCGCCTGGCCAACGGTTTTGGCTGGATCGATAACGAATGCCTGACCGGTCAGAGAAACTTCACCGGTGAATTTCTTCATGCGGCCTTCAACCATTTTCTCTGCGATTTCTTTTGGCTTGCCAGACTGCATCGCGATATCCAGCTGAACCTGGTACTCTTTCTCAACCACTTCGGCAGAAACGTCTTCTGGCTTAACAAACTCAGGCTTGCTTGCCGCAACGTGCATCGCGATCTGTTTGATCAGATCTTCGTTAGCGCCTTTCGCTGAAACCAGAACGCCGATACGTGCGCCGTGCAGGTAGCTGCCCAGCTCTTCGCCTTCCAGCACTGCAACGCGACGAATGTTGATGTTTTCACCGATTTTGGCAACCAGTGCAACGCGCTCTTCTTCAAACTGTGCTTTCAGCGCTTCAACGTCGGTGATGCGGTTAGCCGCAGCCGCGTCCAGCACTTTGTCAGCAAATGCCTGGAAGCCGCCATCTTTTGCAACGAAGTCAGTCTGGCAGTTTACTTCCAGAATCACACCGTAGTTACCAACGATTTTGGTTTTGATCACGCCGTCAGCAGCAACGTTACCTGCTTTTTTCGCTGCTTTGATTGCGCCAGACTTACGCATGTTTTCAATCGCCAGCTCGATGTCGCCGCTCGCTTCAGTCAGCGCTTTTTTGCAGTCCATCATGCCTGCGCCAGTACGCTCACGCAGTTCTTTTACCAGTGCAGCGGTAATTTCAGCCATTCCAGAATCCTCGGTTCGTACCTGAGCACGGGTGCATCAACAGGTACTTATTTGCGGAAAATTTACTCTGTCCCGCCGGCCTGAACAGGGGCGTTACAGACTTGGATAAAATAAAGGGGCCATGTTTGGCCCCTTACAGATCACATCTGAATGCTAAGGGCTCTTCTACAGAGCAAACCTTAATTAAGCGTTTTCTAAAGACGCTTCTTCAGCCTGCTCAGCCAGATCCTGAGAACGGCCTTCGCGAACGGTAGTCGCAACGGCAGTCAGGTACAGGTTGATAGCACGGATCGCATCGTCGTTGCCTGGGATAACGTAATCAACGCCATCCGGATCAGAGTTAGTATCAACGATAGCAAATACTGGGATGCCCAGGTTGTTTGCTTCTTTGATTGCGATGTGTTCGTGGTCAGCATCGACAACAAACAGTGCATCCGGCAAACCGCCCATGTCTTTGATACCGCCCAGGCTGTTTTCCAGCTTGGCCAGCTCACGAGCGCGCATCAGCGCTTCTTTCTTGGTCAGTTTGTCGAAAGTGCCGTCCTGAGACTGAGTCTCAAGCTCTTTCAGACGTTTGATAGACTGACGAACGGTTTTCCAGTTAGTCAGCATACCACCCAACCAGCGGTGGTTTACGAAGAACTGGTCGCAGCTCAGTGCAGACTCTTTTACCGCTTCGGCAGCAGCGCGCTTGGTACCAACGAACAGAATCTTACCTTTACGGGAAGAGATTTTGGTCAACTCAGCCAGAGCTTCGTTGAACATTGGTACGGTTTTCTCAAGGTTGATGATGTGAACTTTGTTACGCGCACCGAAAATGAATGGCTTCATTTTTGGGCACCAGTAACGGGTCTGGTGACCGAAGTGAACACCAGCCTTGAGCATATCGCGCATGGAAACAGTTGCCATGATTACTACCTCTAGTTTAATTGGGGTTGGGCCTCCATGTATCCCATACAACCGACCTCTTTCAAGGCACCCCGGCGTATGTGTCGATACATGTGTGTTTTAGTACACATAGTGAGATTATTGCGGTTCCCGTTGACCTTGCAGCCCACAGAGAATCGTCGGCGCGCTTTATACCACAATCAGGCTCTGGACGCCAATAATTGTTCGCTTATGGCGCGCGATGCGTTCTCCGTTTGGCAGCCCTTTTGGCTTGCTGTTAACATGACAGCACAGCGTTCATTATTGCTGAAAATTTCAGCAACAGCGGAATAATTTAATGGCAATCTCAATAAAAACTCCCGAAGAAATCGAAAAAATGCGCGTCGCAGGTCGGCTGGCTGCGGAAGTGCTTGAAATGATCGAACCGCACGTGCAGCCTGGCGTGACGACGGGCGAACTGGATCGCCTTTGTCATGCGCACATTACCGAGAAGCAGCAGGCGGTGTCTGCCTGCCTGGGTTACCACGGTTTCCCTAAATCTGTCTGTATCTCAGTGAATGAAGTGGTTTGCCATGGCATTCCCAGTGACGATCGCCCGTTAAAAGACGGGGATATCGTTAACATTGACGTGACCGTGATTAAAGACGATTACCATGGCGATACGTCCAAAATGTTTATCGTGGGTAAACCCACCATTCAGGGCGAACGTCTGTGCCGCGTGACGCAGGAAAGCCTTTATCTGTCACTGCGTTTAGTTAAGCCGGGCATTCGGCTGCGCGAGCTGGGCCGCGCGATTCAAAAATACGTCGAAGCGAATGACTTCTCTGTCGTGCGGGAATACTGCGGTCACGGCATTGGCAAAGGCTTCCATGAAGAGCCTCAGGTGCTGCATTACGACGCGGATGACGGCGGAGTGGTCCTGCAGGCAGGAATGACCTTTACCGTTGAACCGATGGTAAACGCCGGTGATTACCGCATTCGTACCATGAAAGACGGCTGGACGGTGAAAACCAAAGATCGCAGCTTGTCGGCGCAGTACGAGCATACTATTGTGGTGACGGATAACGGCTGTGAGATTTTAACCCTGCGAAAAGACGACACCCTGCCTGCGGTGTTAGTTAACCAGGAGTAATTCCACCACGAATAAAAAAGCCGGCGCTCTGCCGGTTTTTTTATGGTTAATGATGAGAGCGTTGCATGAGCCTGTCGCAAGAAGTGAAAAACGGCCTGAATGATTCCCCTGGCGAGTGGCAAGACGATACGCTGACACGCGACGTCTTAAAGCAACGTCTGGAGGGCTTCCAGCAGCACCTGGCGGCGGCGTTTGATGCCGGTGAGCCTGTCGAAGATCTGATTCACGCCCGAACGCTGTTTATCGATCGCCTGCTGCGCCGTTTGTGGCGTTTTTTTGGCTTCGACAGCATGAAAGCCATCACGCTTGTCGCCGTCGGCGGTTACGGTCGCGGTGAACTGCATCCCCTTTCCGATATCGATATCTTAATTCTCAGCCGTCAGCCGCTGGATGAGCAGGCGGCGCAGAGCGCCAGCGCGCTACTGACGCTGATGTGGGATCTCAAGCTGGAGGTCGGCCACAGTGTACGTAGCCTCGAAGAGTGCCTGCTGGAAGGGCTGTCCGATCTGACCGTGGCGACCAATCTGATTGAAGCCCGAATGCTGACCGGCGATGTCGCGCTGTTTCTGGAATTACAAAAAAATGTCTTCAGCGATGGCTTCTGGCCATCATCCCGCTTTTTTGCCGCCAAAATCGACGAGCAGCAGGAACGCCATACACGTTATCACGGTACCAGCTATAACCTGGAACCGGATATCAAAAGCAGCCCCGGCGGGTTACGTGACATTCATACCTTACAATGGGTTGCCCGTCGCCACTTTGGCGCGACCACGCTGGATGAGATGTCAGGCTTTGGTTTCCTGACGGACGCAGAGCGCAGCGAGCTGAATGAGTGCCAGGCGTTTCTCTGGCGCATTCGCTTTGCCCTACACCTGTCTCTGCCACGGTACGATAACCGCCTGCTGTTTGACCGCCAGCTCAGCGTTGCCCGGCGCCTGAATTATGAGGGAGAAGGCAACGAACCGGTCGAACGCATGATGAAAGATTTTTACCGCGTCACGCGGCGCATCGGTGAGCTTAACCAGATGCTGTTGCAACTGTTCGATGAGGCCATTCTGGCGCTCTCCACCAATGAAAAACCCTATGCCATTGATGACGATTTCCAGCTGCGCGGTAACCTGATCGATCTGCGTGATGAAACCCTGTTTGATCGGGAACCCCAGGCGATCTTGCGTATGTTCTATGTCATGGTACGCAATGAAAACATCAAAGGGATCTACTCCACTACACTGCGCCGCCTGCGTCATACACGACGTCATCTTGAGCAACCCTTATGCCAGTTGCCTGAAGCGCGTCGCCTGTTTATGTCGATTCTGCGTCATCCCGGTGCGGTCAGTCGCGCGCTGGTCCCGATGCATCGCCACAGCGTGCTCTGGGCTTATACGCCGCTCTGGGGCCACATTGTCGGGCAGATGCAGTTTGATTTATTTCATGCTTATACCGTCGATGAGCACACTATCCGGGTGTTGCAGAAACTGGAGAGCTTTGCCAATGAAGCAACGCGCCCGCAACATCCGTTGTGCGTTGAACTCTGGCCTCGCCTGCCACAACAGGAATTACTGTTAATGGCTGCGCTGTTACACGACATCGCGAAAGGGCGTAACGGCGATCACTCCGTGCTGGGTGCGCAGGACGCGCTGGCGTTTGCGGAGATGCACGGTCTTAACTCACGTGAAACCCAGTTAGTGGCCTGGCTGGTTCGTCATCATCTGCTGATGTCAGTTACCGCGCAGCGCCGCGACATTCAGGATCCTACGGTCATTCAACAGTTCGCCGAAGTCATGCAGAACGAGAACCGGCTGCGTTATCTGGTTTGCCTGACCGTTGCCGACATCTGCGCCACTAATGAAAGCTTGTGGAACAGCTGGAAGCAAAGCCTGCTGCGAGAACTGTTCTTTGCCACTGAAAAACAGCTGCGCCGCGGCATGGAGAACAGCCCGGATCTCCGTGAGCGTGTCCGTCATCACCGTTTACAGGCGCTGGCACTGTTGCGCATGGACAACATCGATGAAGCCCGCCTGCACCACATCTGGAACCGGTGCCGTGCCGACTATTTCCTGCGTCACACGCCGAATCAGATCGCCTGGCATGCGCGCCATTTACTGGAACACGATCTGCGTAAACCGTTGGTGCTGGTAAGCCCCCAGGCTACACGAGGCGGTACAGAAATTTTTATCTGGAGCCCGGACCGGCCACACCTGTTTGCCGCCGTGGCCGGTGAGCTGGATCGCCGCAATCTCAGCGTGCATGATGCGCAGATTTTTACCAGCCGCGATGGTATGGCGATGGATACGTTTATCGTGCTGGAGCCGGATGGCAGCCCGCTGGCTCCCGATCGTCATGCGCTGATCATTCAGGCGCTGGAACAGGCGATTACGCAGTCAGACTGGGTGCCACCACGTACCCGCCGTCAGGCTGCCCGACTCCGCCATTTCAGCGTGGATACCGAAGTAAACTTTCTGCCGACGCATACCGATCGCCGGAGTTATCTGGAACTGGTGGCGCTCGATCAGCCGGGCTTGCTGGCGCGCGTCGGCGAGGTGTTTGCCGATCTCGGCGTATCACTGCATGGCGCGCGCATCAGTACCATTGGAGAACGTGTCGAAGATTTGTTTATTCTGGCCAATAGCGAACGCCGGGCACTGGATGAGGAAATGCGCCAGACCCTGCAACAACGGTTGACAGAGGCCCTTAATCCAAACGATAAAGTGTGACCCGCTTCAATTTGTGAACTTTCACTTTTTACCTGTGCTGGTCGCTGACCGGCACCACAAATGACAGATCAGGAAAAAATATGCAACAGTTACAGAGTGTTATTGAATCTGCCTTCGAACGTCGCGCTGATATCACCCCGACCAGTGTGGATACTGAAACCCGCGACGCGATTAATCAGGTTATCGCCAAACTGGACAGTGGTGAGCTGCGCGTTTCTGAAAAAATCGACGGTGAATGGGTAACGCATCAGTGGCTGAAAAAAGCCGTTCTGCTCTCTTTCCGCATCAATGACAATCAGGTCATGGAAGGCGCAGAAACACGCTTTTACGACAAAGTGCCAATGAAATTCGCTGACTGGGACGATGCGCGCTTTAAAGCCGCCGGTTTCCGCGTCGTACCGCCTGCCGCCGTGCGTAAAGGTGCCTTTATTGCACGTAATACCGTGCTGATGCCTTCCTATGTGAACATCGGTGCCTTTGTTGACGAAGGAACGATGGTGGACACCTGGGCCACCGTGGGCTCCTGTGCGCAAATTGGTAAAAATGTCCACTTATCTGGTGGCGTAGGCATCGGTGGGGTGCTTGAGCCCCTGCAGGCTAATCCGACCATTATTGAAGATAACTGCTTCATCGGCGCACGTTCTGAAATTGTTGAAGGCGTAATTGTTGAAGAAGGTTCCGTTATTTCAATGGGCGTTTATATTGGTCAAAGCACCAAAATTTATGACCGCGAAACTGGTGAAATTCATTACGGACGCGTACCTGCCGGATCGGTCGTCGTCTCGGGTAATCTGCCGTCAAAAGATGGCAGCTACAGCCTGTATTGCGCGGTTATCGTGAAAAAAGTGGATGCCAAAACACTGGCCAAAACCGGCATTAATGAATTGCTGCGCACGATCGACTAAGCTTGTGGACGGGCTGCCTGACAGCCCGTCATCTTTTGTTTACAGCTGTTACGGGTAATGTTGTTTTTCAACGCGAACCAACGGGTGCGTTTACTTTTCATCCAGGTCATAATTCGCGCCAGTTAAATCCTGTTGCGCACTGATTCATGTTATTTATGTCTACAGTCATTAAGTCATGAACAATTCTGCGCGCTTATCATTTGGTGGAAAAAACGTTATGTATGACAATATTAAGAGCTTAGGCATTAGTAACCCCGACGATATCGATCGCTACAGCCTGCGTCAGGAAGCGAATAACGATATTTTGAAAATTTATTTCCGCAAAGATAAAGGCGAATTTTTCGCTAAAAGCGTGAAATTTAAATATCCTCGTCAGCGTAAAACGGTCGTCGCCGATAATGCGTCGCAGGGCTACCGTGAAGTGCAGGAAATCAGCCCTAACCTGCGCTATGTCATCGATGAGCTGGATCAAATTTGCCAGCGCGATCAGGTTGAAGTCGATCTGAAACGTAAAATTCTGGACGATCTGCGTCATCTGGAAGGCGTGGTGTCACACAAGATCGCGGAAATTGAATCCGATCTGGAAAAACTGACCCGCAGCGGCCGTTAATCCCTTCAAACGCACTATAGCCTGCCGTCCTGAGTGAGCGTCACTTGGTGCGGCGGGCCTTTTTTATGCCCTGCTACTCCTGTCGCAGCAACGCCCCTTCACGCAAGACATCTTCAGTCGCCTCACGCCAGTCAAACCGGTCAATCCAGGATTGATAGCGTGCAGAACCCAGCGCATTATCCGCCAGCATAAGCAGGGGAATGACGCGCCCGCTGTTACGGTCGCGCGTCTTCCACGGCCAGCGGCGCGCAGAATCACTAAACGGTGCCATATAATCCAACGCAGCCTGCAGCGAGCCGCCCTGTTTGTCAGAGTAGTGCCAGAGATCGTCCCCACCGCGCTGAGACGATAAGGCCGCTATCGCAGTCAGCGCCTGTAAATTAAAAAAACTGTAGTGAAAAGAGCGGGTGCGGGCCAGTTCAAGCGGCTGCGTGCCATCACGCGCTATCTGCCCATCGATCTTCGTTTTAGCCAGCGCCATCATGTCCCTCATGACGGCATCGTTATGCAGGTAAGCGGCAATCCCGGCCACCTGAACACAATACCAGCTACCGTGATTGTTGGCCGCATGCCGCTCCTGGCGCGCCAGCTTACTGGTTTGCAGCCAGGTAAGGTAGTCGTGGAACCAGCGCTGCAGCGCGGCCTCGTCGTCTGCACGCCAGCCGGGTGACTGACGCAGCAATATCAACGCATCAACAATACGGGTGGCAAAATAACGCCCATCCAGTACGCCATCGTGCCGACCCGTGCTGATGCCCGGCACGCCTTGCGCAAAGTTAAGGTTGGGGTTCATGCGGCTGGCGGGATCGATAAACCAGTGACGGATCATCGATTGGGCTTTACTGGCATAGCGTACATCGCCCGAAAAGAACCAGGCCAGCGTCAGTGCCTGCACATCGGCACTAAAGCGCGCAAAACGCAGCCCGTCTGTTTGGTTGTTTTTTGTGTCGGGATTCACCTCGCCATCCCGACGGCTCCACGGAAGCCCCGTTTTCTGCCGGGCGTCCGGCCACCAGTACGCGCTCAGGCTGAGATAATCGTGTCGCGAGCCGCTGGGGGGCACCAGACCTTTGTCCATGACGCTGGGATCGGGCTGCTTAAGCGCCTTATCCGCCTGCTGTTTCAGCTGTTGCCAGGCTTGCTGCGTACGTGGGCTTGCCTGCTGATTCTGGATGGTCTGCCGTGTAGTGAGCAAAGTCTTTTTCGAGAGAAAAATCAGTGTGTCCGCCGCCGCCGCCTGGCAGGTGAACGCAAGTATCAGTAAGCCACATCCCCAACTCAGTGCGCGCATCAGTCTGTCCTCTTCGTTTTTTCGGGCCCTGTCAGCCCTGCTCATCCAGTTGGATCGCGATGTACAACAGCAGGCGATCGTCGACCTTGCCCAGGTTGAGTCCCGTCAATTCAGCAATACGATTTAAACGGTATTCCAGGGTATTTCGATGAATAAAAAGCGCACGCGACGTCGCGCCGGGCTGCACGTTGTTGCTGAACCAGGCACTCAGCGTGCGTCGCAGCAAACCGTTGCTGTCCATGCTTTTTAGCTTTTCCAGCGGACGCGCCAGTTCATTTGACTGCCAGCCACCCCGTAAGCTGTCGAGCAGGACCGGCAGCATCAAATCCTGATAAAAATAGCTGCGAACCTCGGGCATACGCTGCTTTCCCACCGCCATCGTTGTTCGCGCAGTACGATATGAACGTGCAATGCTGCCCATGCCCGTAAAAAAATTGCCCAGCGCGATACGCATGCGCAGATGACCACTTTCCTTCATGCGCTGCATGAGCTGTTCGATCCGCCTGCGGTGATCGTGTTGATCATAACGTCCGTGTGCATTTAATGCCGGTTTCAGCACGACCATTTCGGTTAGTGAGACGATGGCAATCAGGTTATCCCGCGCCGGTGTCGTCAATAACGTCTGCAACTGCTGTAATTCTGACATCGCGCTGTCAACGCCAAGCTGCCCGCTGTCCACTTCGATCACCGCCACGATTCGGGGCTGATTAAGATCGATGCCGAGGCGCTGCGCCCATTCGGTGAGTTGCGGGGAGATCGCGTCACTGCGAATGAGATTGAGCACCAACTCTTCCCGCAGACGGCTGTCCTGCGCCAGCATGTGCAACAGCCGCGCCTGCTCCAGCATCATCTCTGCGGCCATACAGACTAATTCACCATAGTGACGCAGCGCACCCGGCTCGCCCGTCAGACCAATCACTCCAACAATCATCCCGTCGATACGCAACGGCAGATTAATTCCCGGCCTGACTCCATGCAGATGCCGGGCCACCGCATCGTCAATATCCACAATACGTCCCTGAGACAGCACTAACAATGCACCCTCATGCAATTCGCCGATGCGCTCCCGGTCACCGCTGCCAATAATCCGTCCTCTTGCATCCATAACGTTGACATTGCCATCAATGATTTTCATAGTGCGCGCGACAATTTCCTGCGCCAGTCGTGCGTCGAGATGACAGGTTGCCATCCTGTACTCCTGAGTCATAAAGAGGGGGAAAACAGCATAGACGCGCGATACCGGGAGAACATTGTGCATCTGCACAAGGCCTGGCAGGCATTAACAGAAATGCGGCGATCATCACATTTGTGCGCGTCGCCATAAAAAAGGCGGACCGAAGTCCGCCTGATAAACCCCTGCCTGTGATTACTGCGCCAGCAGATACAGTGAACTGTCTCCGCGCTGCACGTTCAACGCCAGTACCGGTGGTTTGGTATCGAGGATTTTACGCAGTTCGCCCAGATTGCTGACGGCCTGCTGGTTGACGCCAAGAATCAGGTCGCCTTTTTTCAGGCCAATTCTGGCCGCCGCGCTGCCCGCTTTCACGCTGTCAACCCGAACGCCTTTCTCTTTACCTGAATTATTGCTCAGATCCGCGCCTTCAATACCGGTGTAAATGGTGGCGGACTGCACCTTGTCCTGCGTGCTCTGCTGCAGCTGAACCGTCACATCCAGCGGTTTACCGTCACGCAGTATGCCAAGTTTCAGCGTGGTTCCCACCGGCAACGAGCCGACTTCGGCACGCAGTGAAGCAAAGCTGGTTAACGGCTTACCGTTCATCGACACAATGACGTCACCCGCTTTAATACCGCCCTTCGCCGCCGCGGAGTTCGGTACGACCTGACTGACGAATGCACCACGTTGCGCATCGACTTTCATCGCCTTCGCCAGCTCAGAGTTAAGCTCGGTCCCCATAATGCCCAGCTCGCCGCGTTTAACCTGACCGTATTCCACCATTTGTGCCGTCAGGTTTTTCACCATGTTGCTCGGGATGGCGAAGCCAATACCAATATTGCCGCCGTCCGGGGCCAGGATAGCGGTGTTGATGCCAATCAGCTCGCCGTTGAGATTTACCAGAGCGCCACCCGAGTTACCCCGGTTGATGGCCGCATCGGTTTGAATAAAGTTCTCATAGTTTTCAACATTCAGGCCACTGCGTCCCAGCGCGGACACGATACCAGACGTAACGGTTTCACCCAGACCATACGGGTTACCAATCGCCACGGCGTAATCGCCCACCCGTAAATTGTCAGAGTCGGCCATCTTAATCGCGGTAAGATTTTTAGCACCTTCCAGCTGAATCAATGCGATATCCGAGCTGGGATCTTTACCAATCACTTTGGCATCGTAACTGCGACCATCGCTCAGTTTTACCTGAATTTTCGTCGCGTCGTTTACCACATGGTTATTGGTGACCACATAGCCTTTTTCAGCGTTAATGATGACACCAGAGCCCAGCGCTCTAAATTTTTGCTGCTGCGTATCTGGCGCGGCAGGGGCACCGCCACCGTCACCGCCCTGGCAAAGCGGTGAGCCCATGAATGGCGAACCGTCCTGGCAGAAAGGCGAATTATCGCCAAAAAATTGCTGAAACTGCTGCGGCATCCGTGGCGTTTTGACCGTCGTACTTCCTTCAACGCTGATACTCACGACTGAAGGCATAACCTTTTCCAGCATTGGCGCAAGGCTCGGCAACTGCTGGCTGTTGGTGGATGACACGGAAGAGGACGTTTCCGCAGCGAAAGCACTCACAGGGGTCAGTGCCATGCCAAGACTAAGCGCCAGGGCGCTTAACATTAACGAGGTTTTTTTCATTTTGGTATCTCACAATGATGGATATACTGACCATTGCTGTGGTCGAATGTTGAGATAAATGTTTTAGCGCGAAGTTCCTCTAAAAGTTTTAGGCAAAAGTAAAAATTTATTCGCGCTCTTTACAATTCTCGGGTTATTCCACCGCCATTAAGCGACGATACTCATCCCAGGCATAGAGATCCGTCATGCCACTAATGTAATCCTGAATCAGGCGAAAACGATAATAACGTTCCCATAACAAACGCTCATATTTATGCTCAACAACCAATGTACGCATTTTATACAAATAGGCTTTTCGGTGTTTACCAGACAGTTTATGGAACAGTCGGGTCTCTATGGGATGATGGCGTAAAAAGTCTTCATTTATCAGTGTGGTAAACGCTTCATAATTGAGCGACATCAGCGGCTGATATATTTCCAGCAAGCCCTTAATTACCCGATAACCCTGCAGTTCCAGTTGCTCAACTTCGGAATGATTAAACACCTGCTGGCGCGCCACGGTTTTAAAAATCTGTAATAAACGGCCCTCTTCACCTTCGTCTTCTAATAAAGCATGGTTGAAGTGCCCCTCGAATATGGCAGGCAGATTATCAATAAAACGTTTCACCGCGTAGGTGACCAAAACATTCTGAACATTGACCCGCAGCGACATAAAAAATTGATCGCTACGGCTACGGCGTTTTTTACTGCCCGCTTCGCGCCACGCTTCCCCCACTGTACGACTGAAGGCATCGTTATTATTTATTGTTCCCCAGGCCTTGCTGAGATATTCATACAGACTGTCCACGTTAAATATGGCTTTTTCAACGGCATCGTCTAAATCGGCAATACAATAGGAGATGTCGTCAGCGGCTTCCATGATATAGGTCAGCGGAAAGCGATGGTGTTCCGTCAAATTTGTGGCGGTGCGAAGCTCATCGATATATTCCCGCTCAGATAAATAGAAGCCCGGCTTTTTCATTAATACGCTAAACTGAGCCGGTTTTTCCCCCTGCCACCATGCGGGCGCGGTATATTTCAGGATGCAGGCTACCTGAGAATAGCTCAGGTTGAGTTGCAGCAGCGAATGCACCATGCGAATAGCCTGAGCATTCCCTTCGAAGTGGCACAAATCCTGACGAATCATGGCGTTCATGCGATCAAAGTCCGCGCGCTGCGCCTCGTTTTCAACACCCGCAACCAGCGGATCGACCAGTTCAGCGGGCAGGTTATCTTCAAACCAGTCATTAATGGCGGCTTCGCCAAAATGCCCAAACGGTGGGTTACCTACATCATGTAACAGGCAGGCCATTTCGACGAGGCTTTCGAACGCCCCTTCCATGTCATCCAGACCATATTTTGCCAGTCCACCCTGCATCTTTAGCGTCTGCAGAATTTCTTTGCTGATATACCGGCCGGTTTGTTGCACTTCAAGCGAATGCGTCAGACGGGAACGTACGGCGGCGTTGCGCTCAAGCGGGAATACCTGGGTTTTTTGTTGCAGTCGACGAATTGCCGCTGAATTAATGATCCGCCCACGATCGCTTTCGAAATGGCGGGTAATAAAATATTCCCCCTGTGGATCTTTACGGTTGCTATAAGGGCGAGTGAAGCTGATCTTCTTCCTGAAATTGATCGTCGCCATAGCTGTCCCCTTATTTTTTCGTGAAATAATCCCGTCACTGCCATGATAGACTATGCCTGATATTGACATCCATTACATTAGCGAGACGTAAAATGAAAGCAGGCATCATTGGCGCAATGGAGCAGGAAGTTACCCTGCTGCGAGACAAAATTGAAAATCGCCAGACCCTGTCTCTGGCTGGTTGTGAAATTTACACTGGCACACTGAATGGTGTGGACGTTGCGTTGCTGAAATCCGGCATTGGTAAGACCTCGGCCGCTATGGGCACCACATTGTTACTGCAATTGTGCAAACCCGATTTGGTGATTAACACCGGCTCAGCGGGCGGCTTAGCCTCTTCGTTAAAGGTAGGCGATATTGTGGTGTCCGATGAAGTGCGCTATCACGATGCCGATGTCACAGCCTTTGGTTATGAACCGGGCCAGATGGCGGGCTGCCCCGCGGCCTTTACCGCAGACAGTAAGCTGATCGCCGCCGCAGAAGCCTGTATTCAGCAGTTGAATCTCAACGCGGTTCGCGGCCTGGTAGTCAGCGGTGACGCGTTTATCAATGGCGCAGCCCCTCTGGCCCGCATTCGCGCCACGTTCCCACAGGCGATTGCCGTTGAGATGGAAGCCACCGCTATCGGCCATGTCTGCCACCAGTTTAACGTGCCGTTTGTGGTCGTCCGCGCGATCTCCGATGTGGCCGATCAGGAATCGCACCTGAGTTTCGATGAGTTCCTGAGCGTTGCCGCTAAGCAGTCCTCCCTGATGGTGGAAAATCTGCTGGCCCGCCTGGCACATGGCTAAATCCCTGCTGTTTTGCTGGCTGCTGCTGTTTTGCAGCAGCCTACCTGCTGCACCGCCCCGCGTCATCACCCTGGCTCCTCACCTGACTGAACTGGCTTTTGCCGCCGGCATCACGCCGGTTGCGGTCAGTGCCTGGTCGGGTTATCCCGCTGAAGCACAAAAGATTGAGCAGGTCGCGACCTGGCAGGGGATGAACCTTGAGCGCATTTTACAGCTTAAGCCCGATGTTGTGCTGGCATGGCCCGGCGGCACCTCATCCCGTCAGGTGGCGCAGTTAGTGCACTCAGGGATTCATGTGGAATGGGTCGCCACCTCGACACTGGATGACATGATTCATTCGCTGGCTGGATTAGCCCGTTGGAGCCCGTCCCCCCAGCGTGCTACACAGGCCGCTACGCAACTACGCCAGCAGGTCGCAGCCTTGCGCCAACGCTACCGTCCGCAACCCCCCGTACGCGTTTTTGTGCAGTTTGGTCTTTCCCCCCTGTATACGGCGGCTAAAGCGACGCTGCAAAATGACATTATCGGCCTGTGTGGCGGGCAAAATATTTTTGCCGCAAGTCCGGTGAGCTGGCCTCAGGTGAGCCGGGAGCAGGTCCTGATGCGCCACCCTCAGGTCATTGTGACAACGGGCGGTTCGCAACAGGCTGAAACGCTTGCGCAGTTCTGGCGACCGCAGCTTAACGTACGCATCATTGCCATTAACGAGGACTGGCTCAGCCGTCCGGGCCCGCGTATCCTGTTAGCCGCAGAGCAGCTCTGTGAGGCACTGCATCCTGCCCCAAAGGCATCTTCAGGCCACTGAATATTGCCCTGCCGATTAAAGTAATCATTTTCACTGCCGTTAACGTTATTTAAGAGACGCGTGCCATGTAAGCCCGCCGTCCTTCAGCGCGATGCGCTTTTGACTACACCAGGAATTCAATATGACTAAAGCCCTGCTTATGGCCATAGGGCTTGTGATCGCGCAGCAGGCGTTCGCGGGATCCACGACCGGCTCTATCAATGTCAGACTTGTTATCTATTCACGTTGCGAAGTCAACAGCGTGCGAAGCCCGTCTTCGCCACAGGTTGACTGCGGTCGCCAGAGCAGCGCACAGCCGCGCGTGACGCAAACGGTGCTGAAGCGTCAGGGAAGCCGCACAACGAACGACAGACTGGTGACAATCGAATGGTAAGAGGCCGCCCGGAGAGAGCGGCCTGATGATCAGATGCTGAAGGAAGACCCGCAACCGCAGGTGGTTTTGGCGTTCGGGTTGGTTACGATAAAGCGCGACCCTTCCAGACCTTCGGTGTAATCCACCGAACCGCCTACCAGATACTGCAGACTCATTGGATCAACCACCAGCGAAACGCCCTGCTTTTCAATGGTCATATCACCGTCGTTCATTTGATCGTCGAAGGTGAAACCATACTGAAAGCCGCTGCAACCACCACCAGTGATATACACACGCAGCTTCAGCGCCGGGTTATCTTCGTCAGCAATCAGATTTTTCACTTTGTTGGCTGCTGCGTCGGTAAACTGCAACGGCAGTGCTACTACTTCATCACTCATGAGTTACTCCGTAAACGTCCGGGTCAGAAAACGACCTCAATGTTGCTATTATCTGCCAGCGACCCGCCGCAATCAAGCGCTCAGCTTCGCACTCTGTGCCGGATTGACGCGGAGAAGTCGTACGCAGGGATATCTGGCTTTCGTCGGCCGCCCCTCTTCCGTAGAATAGCCCGAAATTATATGAACTGCTGGAGCCGAAAATGAGTAAGTCTGAAAAACTGTTCGCCGAAGCACAACGCCTGATCCCCGGCGGTGTGAACTCGCCGGTCCGTGCGTTTACCGGTGTCGGCGGCGTTCCGCTGTTCATTGAGCATGCTGATGGCGCCTGTCTGTATGACGCCGATGGCAAAGCCTATATCGACTATGTTGGCTCATGGGGGCCAATGGTACTGGGACATAACAACGAAGGCATTCGTCAGGCTGTGATTGAGGCAGCCCAGCGCGGCCTGAGCTTTGGTGCGCCGACCGAAATGGAAGTCACCATGGCGCAGCTGGTATGTGACCTGGTACCGAGTATGGAAATGGTGCGCATGGTCAACTCCGGCACCGAAGCGACCATGAGTGCGATTCGTCTGGCGCGCGGGTTTACCGGACGCGATAAGATCATCAAGTTCGAAGGGTGCTATCACGGCCATGCCGACCACCTGCTGGTGAAAGCCGGATCAGGTGCGCTGACGCTGGGCCAACCCAACTCGCCGGGCGTACCCGCCGATTTTGCTAAGCATACGCTGACCTGCACCTATAACGATCTGGATTCTGTTCGTGCGGCCTTTGAACAGTATCCCGCGGCTGTCGCTGCCATTATCGTTGAGCCTGTTGCCGGCAATATGAACTGTATCCCTCCGCAGCCTGACTTCCTGCCGGGCCTGCGTGCCCTGTGCGATGAGTTCGGTGCGCTGCTGATTATTGATGAAGTGATGACAGGCTTCCGTGTGGCGCTGGGCGGCGCACAGGCACACTATAACGTGAAGCCGGATCTCACCTGCCTGGGCAAAATCATCGGCGGTGGCATGCCAGTGGGTGCGTTCGGTGGCCGTCGCGAGGTCATGTCCGCGCTGGCTCCGACCGGGCCGGTTTATCAGGCCGGTACGTTGTCCGGTAATCCCGTAGCCATGGCCGCCGGTTATGCCTGCCTGACGCAGATTGCGCAGCCAGGTATGCATGACAGGCTGAACCGTCTGACTGAACAACTGGCTCAGGGGCTGGTTGAGGCAGCCAGACAGGAAAATATTCCCGTGGTGGTGAATCAGGTTGGCGGCATGTTTGGCCTGTTCTTTACCGATGCCGACAGCGTCACCTGCTATCAGGACGTGACACAGTGCGACGTGGAACGCTTCAAGCGCTTCTTCCACCTGATGCTCGAAGAAGGCGTGTATTTTGCGCCGTCCGCATTTGAGGCCGGGTTTATGTCGCTGGCACACACTGATGAGGATATTCAGCACACCATCGAGGCGGCCCGGCGCTGTTTCGCGAAGCTCTGATGAGAAAAGACCGGCTGAGCCGGTCTTTTTTTTAACGTGAACGGCGCAGTAGCCAGATAAAATAGGGTGCGCCCAAAAAGGTCGCCATCAGGCCCGCCGGAATCTGACTGGGAAAGGCCAGCATGCGCCCGCACCAGTCTGCGGCCACCATTAACCCGGCCCCCAGCACGCCAGACAATAAAACCTGTGGCAGCGCGCGGCGAAAGCCCAACATACGGGCCATATGGGGTGCCATTAAGCCGACAAAGCTCAGCGGCCCAATCGTCAGCGTGGCGCAAGCCGTTAAAGCCGCCGCTAACAACAACAGGGCGAGTCGTGAACCCGTCAGTGCCATACCGACAGACCGTGCGGTCATGCTGCCAAGTGGCAGAATGGTTAACCAGCGGCTGGCCAGTGGCGCTAATGCCACTAAAACAGCCGCACAGCCTGCACTTTGCAGCGCCTGCGTAGCACTGATGTTGTAAGTTGATCCGGATATCCAGGTCAGTAACCCTGCCATGCGCGGATCGCCACTTGCCATCAACAGCATCAGAATGGTGACAAAGGCGCTGTTGAGTGCCATACCCGCCAGTAGCATACGTTCCGGTGAGAAACCACCACGACTGGCGACCAGCATAATAACCGCCAGCGTTATCGCCGCCCCCAGCGCACCTGCCGGCAACAGAAATGCCAGCGCGTTGCCGGGAACAAAGAACAGCATCACGACCACACCGCAGGCCGCGCCGGAACTGATGCCCAGCACTTCAGGACTGGCCATGGGATTACCGGTGAGGCGCTGGATCAGGCTGCCCGCCACACCGAGCATCAGGCCGACCTCCAGTGCCGCCAGCACACGCGGCGCGCGCCAGGGTAATAACTGTTGCAGCATGTCGCCAGACGTCCAAACCCAGCCATGCGCATCGCGCCCAAAGGCCAGGCACAGCCATGTCAGCCCGCCCAGCATCAGCAATCCCACCAGCGTCCAGCGCCCGTAACGGTATCGCTCGACCGGCACGTTGTCCCCCTGATCCAGCGCAGGCGGAACGGATCCGGTTCGCAGGCGAGGTAACAGCGCCAACAGAATGGGCACGCCCAGCAGCGCCGTCACGGTTCCGGTGGAGACCTCGCGCCAGTGCGCCGTGAGCCAGAGTACGCAGGCATCCGCCAGCCAGAGCAGCAGTGCACCAATCAGAGGTGCCAGCAGCATGCGGCTCAGTAACCGCCGTCCACCCAGCAGCCTTGCCAGCAGCGGTGCAAATAAACCAATGAAGCCAATGATCCCCGCTACGCTCACCAACTGAGCGCTCAGCAAGATGGCCAGAACCAGGACGGCCAGCCGCGTAGCAGACAGCGCTAACCCAAGATTTTTGGCGACGCCATCGTCCAGCCCCATCAGCGTAAGCGGTCTCAGTAGTGCCAGAGACAGCACCAGCGCCAGCACCAGACGTGGCCAGAGTTGGGTAACGCTGTCCCAGCTCATCTGATTCAACGTGCCGGTGCTCCACAGAAACATATTCTGCAGTTGATCGTGGTTAAAGATGGCAAATATTTGGTTCACTGCGCCGCTGTACAGGCTGAGAACCAGCCCTGCCAGAATCAGCGTAACGGGCGACAGACGTTTGCGCCAGGCCACGCTGAACACCAGCGCACCGACCAACAGCGCGCCACCCGACGCGGCGAACTGATGAGCCAGCGCCCCACCCGGCAGGTGCCATAAGGTCGCGACGGTCATTCCTAACTGCGCGCCGGATGAAACGCCTAACGTGCCCGGTTCGGCCAGCGGATTGCGCAACACCTGCTGAAACAGTAATCCGGCTAACCCCAGCCCTGCCCCCACCAGCAGCGCCAGTGACCAGCGCGGCAGTAAGCTGTAGTGAAAGACCATTTGCTCAATGTTGCTGCTGTCCGGTGTCCACAGCGCCTGCAACCACTGGTTCGTGGGCAGCGCCTGTTGCAGATTGATCGCGGTTAACACCAGCGCCAGGAAGAACAGCGTACCTGTCACGGCTAACGGGAAAAAACGATGACGCATTACGATTTCTCCAGCGCACGTTCCAGCACGCGAATAAAGTGCAGGGCTGACAAGGTCGCACCGTAGTACCACACCGCCGGAACGCGCTGGAAATGGCCGCTGTGAACAAACGGCATGGACTGCCATAACGGACTTCGCGACAGCTGCTGCATCACGGCATCATTGTCATGATCGAAGCAGATCGCCTCTACGTCATGGAAAACGGCCAGCCGTTCCAGTCCAATCACGGCGCTGCCCCAAAAACTGGTTTCGCCCTGCCAAGCATTTTTCAGATTCAAAAGCGCCATCACTTCCAGGAATAAGCTGTTTTTACCGAAGGTAATAGCGTGGCGGCTGTCGAGTAGCGACATCAGCAAAATGGCCCGACCGGCGTGCGGCGCCAGACGCTGACGCGCCGCCGCAATCTCCGCATCCACCTGTTGCAGATGCGCTTCAGCCTGCGCCTCCCGTCCCAGTCGGGCCGCCAGCGCCCGCAATGAGGCCCGTGCGCGACTCAGCGGTTTGCCATCGCCATTGTGCAGGTCAAACCCCATGATCGGCGCAATGCGCCGCAGCTTATCTTTCGGTGGACCGTAACCGTTCGAGCAGAGAATCAGCGAGGGATGCATCTGAGTCATCAGTTCAAGATTTGGCTCGGTACGTAACCCGACATCCACCACGCCCGCAGGCAATGGCGGCTGTCCGACCCAGACGTTGTAGTTATGCACGTCCGCCACACCCAACGGGTTCACGCCCAGCGCCAGGAGTAACTCGGTGGGCAGCCACTCCAGCGCAATAACGCGGTCGCTGTCAGGCTGTGCCGCAGGCGATGGGAAAGACGGGATGAGAGGCGACAACGCCATTGCCATCAGCAGGCGACGGCGATATAAATCCGGCATTATCGTATCCTTAACACACAAAACTCACCGGCGCGCCGCCGCCAGGATGGGGGAAGATGCCCATTGGGATACCGTAAATCGCCTGCAACACATCTGCCTGCATAATGTGTTCTGGTCCACCTTCTGCAATCAGTTTGCCGCCGCGCAAGGCGACCAGATGGTCACAATAGCGAGCCGCCATATTAATATCGTGTAAGACGGTAATGACCGTTAAGCCATGTTCATGGCTCAGCGTCTGAATCAGCGCCAGCACATCCACCTGGTGGGCAATATCCAGCGCAGAGGTAGGTTCATCCAGCAACAGGCAGCGGCTGTTCTGAGCGACCATCATTGCCAGCCATGCACGCTGGCGCTCACCACCAGAGAGGCTGTCGACCAGCCGCGAGGCGAATGGCGTTAGTCCAACCCGCGCGATTGCCTGCGCGACCCGCTCGCGATCGTCCTGCGTAAAGCGCCCCAGCGCACCATGCCAGGGATAACGCCCAATGGCCACCAACTCACGTACCGTCATGCCTTCCGCAGCCGGTAACTGCTGCGGCAAATAGGCGACCTCACGGGCAAACGCTTTGCTACTCCAGCGATCAACAGGCTGTTCGTTGAGCAGAACCCGCCCTTCACTGGCCGCGTGATGCCGCCCCAGCATTTTTAACAGCGTGGATTTCCCTGAACCATTGTGCCCAATCAGCGCGGTGACTTTACCTGGCGTAAAAGCGAGAGAAACGGGATGAAGGAGCGTACGGCCCGGTACGCGAAAGCTGGCGTTATCCAGTCGGAAGGCGGTCTGTTGGTACTGCGGAAGCTGCATGGTTATCCCTGTAAACGGGCGCCGAAGCGCCCTCATCGATCAGAACCGGAACGTGGCGGTGCCGACAATTTGTCGCTCTGCGCCCCAGTAGCACGCGTATTCACGGTAGCAACTGGCAACGTAGTCACGGTTAAACAGGTTGTTAACGTTAACGCCAACCGTTGAGCCAGGCAAACCAAAACGGCCTAAATCATATTTCAACGCGGCATCGACGGTAGTGTAACCCGCGACGGTGAAGTTTTGGTTCACGTCGGGACCCGCACTGTATAACCCCTGTGTTTCGCCCACATAACGGACGCCCGCGCCCACCGTTACGCCGGACAGCGCCGTTTCATGGAAGGTATAGTCGCTCCACAGCGAGGCCATGTGCTTAGGCACCTGCACCGGGGTTTTGCCTTTAAGCTGTGTATCTTCCGTATATTCAGCATCGGTGTAGGTGTAAGACGCGGTCAGGTTGACGTTGGCATTGAGGGCCGCCTTGGCTTCCAGTTCGACACCGCGAGAACGGATTTCGCCGCTCTGGATGCTGAAAAGGGTATGGTCAGGATCGGCTGTTAAATTTTTGGACTTAGTCAGTTCATACATCGCAGCCGTAACCACGACAGGACGATCTTTCGGCACATATTTCACTCCCGTTTCGTACTGCTTAGCACGCGATGGGTCGAAAGTTTGCCCGCTCACTGTCGTCCCGGCCGTTGGGATAAAGGATTCGCTATAACTGAAATAAGGCGCGATACCGTTATCAAAAACGTAGTTTACGCCGCCACGCCAGGTGAAGGCCTGATCATGATTTTTGACTTCGGTATTGGTGTCGCGATTTAACGCAGATGTCATCGCGTAATCATAACGGCTGCCTAACGTCAGCACCCAACGATCCCACGCCATTTGATCCTGCGCGTAAAGGCCGGTTTGTTCCTGTTTGTTCAGATAACGATAGGGGAAAGGCGTGCCGTTAAGCGAATCATTACCGTACTGAGGAGCAACCGCATTCAAAGGAAATGCTGAACCAAACGCTGCGTTGATATCATTACGCATGCGTTGATAATCCACACCAAGCAAAAGCGTATGGCCGAGTTGACCGGTTGCAAATTTTGCCTGTGCCTGGTTATCGACGGCGAACTCATTCAGTTTTTCGTCTGAAGTGGCATAACCTCGCGTGATTTCCTGTGTGGCGGCGTTAAATCCATTGCCATAAATGCTGCGGTAATCCGTCGTTAACTCGGCATAACGCAGGTTCTGGCGTACCGTCCAGGTCTCATCAAAACGGTGTTCAAAGCTGTAGCCGACCATTTTGGTGTTACGGGAGATGCGATTGCTCTTCTCCCCTTCATCAAAGTTGGTGGGCAGTTTGTACTGACTGCCATCAGGACGCGTAATGGGCACGACAGTGCCTTCACGCGGTAACCAGCCGTAATAACCCGTGTCCGGTTCATTCTGGAAGTAGGTCAGCAGATCCAGACGGGTGTTTTCGTCTGGTCGCCAGCTGAAGGACGGCGCGATGGTGTAGCGCTTTTGCTTGTTGTTCGCCTGCTGGGCATCCTGGCTGCTCGCCAGGCCTGTCAGACGGTAGCTGTAAACGCCTGCGTCATCGATCGCACCGCCAAAATCAAAGCCGGTGGAGTAAAGATTGTGATTGCCCATCTGAAACTGCACTTCACGCAGCGTTTCCTGGGTGGGACGTTTACTGACCAGCGCGACCACACCGCCCGGGTTGCTCTTACCGTACAGCACCGACACCGGCCCGCGCAGCAGCTCAGCCCGCTCCAGGAAATAGGGATCAATAGCGAATTCCGAGTAGTTGTCGCCCTGCAGCTTTAACCCATCGAGATACTGGTTGGTGTTGGTTTCGCTAAAACCGCGAATTGACAACGCATCATAGACGCCTGAACTGCCGCGGTTACCGGTAAGCACACCCGGCGTGTAATTAAAGGCCTGCTTCACGCTGGTGACGCTGCGCATCTCCATCTCTTCACGTGTCACCACAGAAACCGACTGCGGATTCTTTTCAATCGGCGTGTCCGTTTTGGTGCCGGTGGCGCTGTGTTTTGCGGCGATGGTGGGCGCCGGGCCCCACGCGTTTTCCTGCGCCACCGCACCACCGCCATTTGCAGATACCACCACCGTTTGTTCAGCGTAAGCCATTACGCTTGCGCCGCTGGTCACCAGGGCAATGATCAAAGCCAGAGGCCGACGCGTAAATACGCCGGATGGAGAAGCAAAAGGGATAGAACGCGCTGTCATGAAGGTGTCTCTCAAATGGGGATGATTAAGCGAATCGAAACGATAATGATTATTATAACGATTGGATAATATGCGAAGTCTCGCAATTTCTGCAAGCAGAATTCCCCGGCGTGGCGTCGTGTCACGGGCGATAACAAGGGGTTTTGATGTGGAATAAAAAAAGGCACCGAAGTGCCTTTTTCATCCGCGTTTGACGGGTTATTTGCCGAACATATCTTTTATCCAGCCAGCAACGCCGTTGCTGTCTTTTTGTTCCTGCTGTTGCTGCTGCTGTAACTGCTGTTGTTGCTGGTCCTGCATCTGCTGCTGTTGTTGCATTTGCTGAACCTGCTGTTGCTGCTGCTGGCAGAGCGCATTTGGATCCAGCGTCCAGACAGGCAGAGTGCGCCATGTGCTGCTTCCTGAACCGCAAACAAAGTTACCCGCAGTATCAATGTTCATCATCGTCACATCTTCCGGCGGCGTAAGCTGCAGCGGCATCGGAGCCTGATTGTCCAGGTAGCGGCGGTAAATCTGCATCGCCCCGCTGGCACCATAGAGTTTGGTCGGCTGGTTGTTATCACGGCCAACCCAGGTGATCGCCACTTCTTTACCATCAATCCCGGCAAACCAGCTGTCGACCAGATCGTTCGTGGTGCCGGTTTTCCCTGCCAGATGCGCATTCGGGAAACGTGCCCCCAGCGCCCGGGCGGTACCGCGATCGACGACCTGTTGCATGGTATACAGCGTTAAGTAAGCCGCCTGTGCCGGTTCTACGCGCTGCGCCTGCGGGAAGCTCTGGTACAGCACGGTACCGTCTTCCGCGATGACCGAACGCACGGCTGACAGTTCTGCATGATTCCCGCCGCTGGCAATGGACTGGAAGGCCTGAGCCACTTCCACAGGCGTCAGGTTGAGTGCGCCCAGTAACATCGCCGGAACCGGATTCAGCTGATCTTTAGGCACACCCAGCTTCGTCCAGGTGTCCACCACCGCATTCAGTCCCAGCGTCATGCCCAGGTTAACCGTTGGCACGTTCATGGAGTTCGTCAGCGCATCGACCAGCATCACTTTGCCACTAAACCGCCGGTCGTCGTTCATGGGTTTCCAGATGCTGCCATTCGGCTGTTTCAGCGCAATAGGCTCATCCGCAATCCAGCTGTTAAGGCGGTAAGTGTTGGGTTGGCTCAGCGCGGTCAGATAGGTGGCCGGTTTCGCCAGCGAGCCGATGGATCGGCGCGCCTGCAACGCGCGGTTATACCCGGCAAACTGCGGATCGGCCCCACCGACCATCGCGCGAACTTCACCCGTAAAGCGGTCAACGACCACCATTGCGGTTTCCAGATCTTTCAGACCGCGCTGTTTTTTCAGGGTGGGAATACCGTCTACAACGGCTTTTTCGGCCGCATCCTGAGAAACCGGATCCAGGGTGGTGAAAATTTTCACGCCCGACAGATCTTTGACTTTGTCGCCCAGTTTTGCCTGAAGCTCATTACGCACCATCTGCATAAAGGCAGGCTGTGGCGTAATCACACCGCCTTTCGGCTGCACGCCCAACGGACGGGCCGACAGCATGTCGTACAGTTCCTGATCGATCACTTTCTGCTGCTGCAGCAGGCGCAGCACCAGATTACGTCGTTCCAGGGCCAGTTTCGGGTTACGCCATGGGTTATAGAGCGATGCCCCTTTCACCATGCCCACCAGCATCGCCTGCTGATCGAGACTCAGCTCGTCAACCGGGCGGCCAAAATAGTAGAGGCTGGCCAGAGGGAAACCGCGGATCTGATCGTTACCTGCCTGACCGAGATACACCTCGTTCAGGTAAAGCTCCAGAATACGATCTTTGCTGTAACGGGCATCCATGATCACGGCCATATAGGCTTCACGGGCTTTACGCCACAGCGAACGCTCATTAGTCAGGAACAGGTTTTTGACCAGTTGCTGGGTAAGCGTACTGCCGCCCTGCACCGCTTTTCCGGCAGTGATGTTCGCCAGGAAGGCACGGCCAATGGAGTACGGGCTGATGCCGTCGTGCTCATAAAAGTGGCGATCTTCCGTTGCGATTAAGGTATCCACCAACAGATCAGGGAAACCGGCACGGGGAACGAACAAGCGCTGTTCACCATTGGGTGACTGCAGCATCGTAATCAGACGAGGATCAAGCCGGAAGAAACCAAAATCACGCCCGGTTTCGACGTTCTTAATCTCACTCAGCTCATCTTTGCTGAATGTCATTCGGGCATGAATCTGCCCTTCTTTGCTGTCCGGGAAATCAAACGGACGACGCAGCAGTTCAATGGTGTTACCTTTGACCGAGAATTCTCCCGGACGCGTAATGCGCGAGACTTCGCGGTACTGCGTGCCTTCCAGCAGGGCAATCATTTCGCTTTTATTGTAGGCCATGCCAGGTTCGAGGCTGACCATACGACCGTAGACAGCAGCGGGCAGTTGCCACACTTTACCGTCAATGCGGCTGCGAATTTCCGAATCGAGGTATACGCCCCACGCGGCCATGACCACTACAAATACCAGGAACAGCTTAATAAACCATCCCAGCCAACGGCGTTTGCCGCGCGGCGGTTTTCCACCTTTACCTTTACGTGGCACCGGCGCTTCCTCCTCGTAATCATCATCAAAATCGTCCTGAGCGACATCACTATCGATGTCTCTGCGCCGCCCACGGCGGGCGCTGTTGCGCGGTGGCAACGGTTTTCCTTTGCGCCCAATAGGTTCGCGATCGTTCCCAGACATTGGTTTCATTCTCCAGGCATAGCTTACGGCTGCGCCGCTACTCTAACTGCTTTCTTCACTGTCGCATGGCAGAACCCTCTGAATTAAACAGCGGGCCCGCCCTGTGACGTATTCTTTTTCGTCCGCCGGGTCGGTATTGCGGAGGCCGGATCGTCGGGCCAGGGATGTTTGGGATAACGCCCTTTCATTTCTTTTTGCACATCTTTATAGGCACCGCGCCAGAACGCCGCCAGATCGCGGGTGATCTGTAAGGGACGCTGGGCGGGCGATAACAGCTCCAGCACCAGCGGCACGCGACCTTCTGCGACGGCAGGATTACTGGCTTCGCCAAACATTTCCTGAATCCGCACCGCCAGCGCGGGCGGTTTATCTGCATCATAGCGAATCGGCAGCCGACTTCCGGTGGGCACAGTGTAATGAGTTGGCAGCACAGTATCCAGCCGCTGACGTTGTGACCATGTGAGCAAATGTAAGAGCGCAGTGACCAGATTGACCGACTGCAGACTCTTCAGATCCCGCACGGCGCTCATCTGCGGTTGCAGCCAGCGATCCAGCGAGTCAAGCAGGCTGGCCTCATCGACGGCGGGCCAGTTCTCTTCGGGCAGCCACTGGGCGGCACACTGGATACGTAACCGCAGTTGCTCAGCCTCCGGCGTCCATCCCAGTACCGATAACCCCTTTTTAGCGACCCAGCGTAGCAGCGCGGCCTGTAACGCCTCCGCATCCGGTCGGGCAAGCGGCTGAGTCTTCAGTATCAGTTCGCCAATCTGCTCACGGCGTAAGGTGCGCAACGTGCCCTTCTCGTCATCCCATTCCACGTCGGTACGCTGTTCGACAAGCTGTGGACAGGCCTGCGTCAATGCCGCAAGCTCGACGGGAAGGGCCAGCAGGATACGTGCATCGGGGGCGCTGCTGCCCTGTAATAAGACAGGCGCAATGAGCCATTCGTAACGCGTGAGCGCCTGCTGTTCGTCCAGCCCTGCCCCCAGTCCGTTGGCTAACTGATAGCGTCCGCTGTTATCGCGTCGGCGCGCCAGACGATCGCGAAATCCCGCCGTTAACAACGCGGGAAAATGCGCGTCATCGACCCGTCCGCCTGTGACGCCAAGGCGTTTTTGCCAGTGCTGCGCGCGCCGCAACCAGTGCGGTAAAGGCCGACAGAGAACATCACGTAGATCGACACTGCCCGCGCGGGGCGGATCCTCCAGCACGGCGACGAGTAGTGCCGCGCTGGCCACCGCATCGGCATCACGTCCTGCGGCGCATAACATAGCGCTCAGCCTGGCATCACTGCCGAGCTGCGCCATGCGTCTGCCCTGTGTGTTCAGTCGTCCTGATTCATCCAGCGCTCCAAGACGCATCAGCTGCTGCTGCGCTGCCCGTAAGTGCTTTTCGGGTGGCCGATCGATCCACTGTAGCTGGTCGATGTCTGTACAGCCCCACTGCAGCAGTTCCAGCCACAATGACGCGAGATCGCTGTGCAGGATTTCGGCTTCGCCCTGTGCAGGCGCCCGTTCCGCCTGCTCCTGTGAAGTCAGGTGCAGGCAGATGCCCGGCATCAGTCGTCCGGCACGTCCGGCGCGCTGCGTCATCGACGCCTGGCTGATGCGCTGAGTCTGCAACCGCGTCACGCCGCTGCGTGCATCAAACAGCGCGCGCCGCTCCTGGGCACTGTCCACGACCAGACGAATACCTTCGATCGTTAAGCTGGTTTCGGCAATATTGGTCGCCAGCACCACTTTGCGGCGTCCGGGGGCGGCAGGCAAAATAGCCTGCTGCTGAGCGGCCAGCGGAAGCGCGCCATAAAGCGGCGTTAAATCGACATCCTCATCGACACGGGTTTCCAGCTCGCGTTTTACGCGCGCTATCTCTGCCACGCCGGGCAGAAAAAGCAGCAGCGAGCCGCTTTCCTGTCGAAGCAACTGCGCGACTTCACGCGCTACCGCCTCGTCAAAACGCAGGCTCGGGCTCAACGGAGCATAACGCCGTTCGACCGGATAGCTGCGCCCTTCTGAGGCAATCAGCGGCGCGTCCGGTAGCAGCGTCGCCAGGCGAGTATTATCGAGCGTGGCTGACATCAGCAAAATTTTCAGATCGTCACGCAATCCCTGCTGAACATCCAGCAACAGCGCCAGCGCCAGATCCGCCTGCAGGCTGCGCTCATGAAATTCATCCAGAATCACCAGCGACACGCCATCCAGCATCGGATCCTGCTGCAACATGCGCGTCAGAATACCTTCGGTCACCACCTCAAGCCGGGTCATGGGTCCGCTGCAGTTTTCGCCGCGCATGCGGTAACCCACCGTGGCGCCGGGCTGTTCGCCCAGTAGCTCAGCCAGCCTCTGCGCCACGTTGCGCGCGGCCAGTCGGCGTGGCTCCAGCATGATAATGCGCCCTGACAGCGCCTTGTGCTGTAACAGCTGAAGGGGTAACCAGGTGGATTTACCTGCGCCGGTAGGCGCAGCCAGCAGGACGTTCGAGGCCTGATCAAGGGCGCTCAGCAGGTCAGGCAACACCGCGCTGACGGGGAGATCACTCACCAAAAACTCCGCTAATGGCTGTGTTAAGATGGCGCGCATTGTAGCACTCATCCGTGAGGATTACCGGAGACCGCCATGGCGTTACAGCGCTTATTTTTTGCTATTGCCCCACCCGAAGACCTGCAACAGCAACTGGTGCAGTGGCGAGCTGAGACCTTCAGTGAGGAGGCAGGTCGCCCGATTGCGGCCGCGAACCTTCATCTGACGCTGGCTTTTTTGGGCGAGGTCTCAGCGGAGACCTCAAAACAGCTGCAAACCCTGGCCTCGCGCATCCATCAGCCTGCTTTTGATGTGACGTTAGATGATGCGGGGCACTGGCCGCGCCCCGGCGTGGTCTGGCTGGGCTGTCAGCGCCCACCCCGGGGATTGCTGCAGCTGGCAAGTCTGCTGCGTGCCCAGGCCGCCCGGCACGGCTGTGAGCAGCCCGCTCAGCCTTTTCATCCACACATCACCCTGCTGCGCTCGGCGACGCAACCCGTTGCCCTGCCCCCTCGCGGCTTTCTCTGGCGCTTTACGGCCAGTCAGTTTTCGCTTTTTGCCTCAGAGTACGTAAAAGGGCGGACGCGCTACCGGACACTGGCCACCTGGCCGTTACAGTCATAATCAGGAGCCCTATGCTTTTTTCTCCCACCCTCAAACCGGCACGTCTGATTACCCGTTACAAACGCTTTCTGGCGGATGTCATTACGCCGGAAGGCGAGACGCTCACCATCCATTGTGCCAACACCGGCGCCATGACCGGTTGTGCTACGCCGGGTGATACCGTGTGGTACTCCACGTCCGACAGCCTGACACGCAAGTATCCGCACAGTTGGGAGATGACCGAGACGCAGCAAGGCCACTGGATTTGCGTGAATACGTTGCGCGCGAATCAACTGGTAAAGGAGGCGTTAAGCGAAAACCGAATTCTGCCGCTGTCGGGCTACGAAGCGTGTCGGGCTGAAGTAAAATACGGCAGCGAAAAAAGTCGAATTGATTTCCTGCTTACAGCACAGGACCGACCTGAGTGCTATATTGAGGTGAAATCCGTAACGCTTTTACAGGAAGGTAAAGGCTATTTTCCGGATGCGGTGACGATTCGAGGACAAAAACACCTGCGCGAGCTGAGTCAGGCTGCGGCAGAAGGTCATCGGGCCGTTTTGTTGTTTGCCGTTCTGCACTCGGGGATTGAGGACGTTTCCCCGGCGCGTCACATCGATGCGGCTTACGCAGAACAACTGGTACAGGCGCGGCTGAGTGGCGTGGAAATTTTGGCGTACCGGGCAGAACTGTCATCAGAAGGCATGTTTATTACAACGGCTGTTGACGTAACGTTGTAATATCACTGGCATCCTTCTGTGATAGGACTATCTTCTGTCAGGGGCCAACTACGCTGTTCCTCACAGGCTTGTCAAGATGGGCGCAGGAATAATTGCCAACCTTGACAGCTTCTGTTATTTATAGCGGCCTGTTTTTCCCCGTTGGGGGATCGATGTACCCAAGAGTGCGTCATCAATGAAGGTTAGTGTGAATATACTGGCCGATGGCAATCGAAGGGTATAGTGCGTGTTATCCAGGAGAAACAACATGCAAGAAGGGCAAAACCGTAAAACATCGTCCCTGAGTATTCTCGCCATCGCTGGGGTGGAGCCTTATCAGGAGAAGCCGGGCGAAGAGTATATGAATGACGCGCAACTGGACCATTTTCGCAAGATTCTGGAAGCCTGGCGTAATCAATTGCGGGACGAAGTTGATCGCACCGTTACACACATGCAGGATGAAGCCGCTAACTTTCCGGACCCGGTTGACCGTGCCGCTCAGGAAGAGGAATTCAGCCTGGAACTGCGTAACCGCGATCGCGAGCGCAAGCTCATTAAAAAGATCGAAAAAACGCTGAAGAAAGTTGAAGATGACGACTTTGGCTATTGCGATTCCTGTGGCGTTGAGATCGGTATCCGCCGTCTTGAAGCGCGTCCGACGGCCGATCTGTGCATCGACTGTAAGACACTGGCAGAAATTCGTGAGAAGCAAATGGCGGGCTAATGTTGCCGTCTGACTGCAGCCATGCGGCGGGAAAAGGCCCTCTTTTTCCGCCGTCTGGTTCATGAAACCTATGGCATTCTCATCCTGTATCGGGCGCTTTGCGCCGTCTCCCTCTGGTGAACTCCACTTTGGATCGCTGATCGCTGCCTTAGGCAGTTACCTTAGCGCACGCGCGCAGCATGGCCGCTGGCTGGTACGCATTGAGGATATTGATCCTCCCCGTGAAGTCGCAGGAGCCGCCACGCGTATTCTGCACCAGTTAGAACAGTACAGTTTGCACTGGGACGGTGAAGTCATGTGGCAGTCACAGCGCCATCACGCTTATCGGGACGCCCTACAGTGGTTAAGAGCGCACCGGCAGAGTTATTACTGCACCTGCAGCCGAAGCCGCATTCAGCAGCTGGGTGGTTTTTACGACGGGCACTGCCGGGATGCAGGTTCAGGTCCGGAGAATGCGGCACTGCGGTTGCGTCAGCATGCGCCGGTTTTCCAGTTTGAAGACCGGTTACGGGGCACGCTTGTGGCCGATCGGCGGCTGGCTGAAGAGGATTTTATTATCCATCGTCGCGACGGCCTGTTTGCCTACAATCTGGCCGTGGTGGTTGATGACCATCATCAGGGCGTCACCGAGATCGTGCGTGGCGCAGACTTAATCGAGCCGACGGTGCGGCAGATTGCCCTTTATCGACAGTTTGGCTGGGCCGTTCCGGATTATCTGCATTTGCCGTTGGCCATCACTGCTGACGGACACAAACTTTCTAAGCAAAATCATGCGCCCGCGCTGCCGGATGGCGATCCGCGCCCGTGCCTGGTGCAGGCCTTACGGTTTCTGGGACAGCCGGTCAGCGAAGGCTGGCAGGACGATTCTCAGGAGAAACTGCTGTCTGATGCTGTGAAGCAGTGGAATATCGCTTTGATACCGCATGATAACGCCCTGAGAGCGGATGCATAGACAACAGCATTCTCAAATGATTCACAACAGGCTATGATTAGCCGCTGATTTTACCTACACCCTAATTGTCACTGTCGAGGTGTCCCATTTTTACCCGAGTCGCTAATTTTTGCCGGAAAGTCCTGAAGCGTGATGACGAGGAAGCACCAGCAGAGGTTGAACCTGAGAGTCATATGACCATCATTCCTCGTGAAAGCCACACCATCTCACGTAAAGACATCAGCGAAAATGCCCTCAAGGTGCTGTATCGTCTGAATAAAGCCGGTTATGAGGCCTACCTGGTGGGCGGTGGCGTTCGCGATTTACTGCTGGGGCAGAAGCCTAAAGACTTCGACGTGACCACAAACGCCACGCCGGAGCAGATGCGTAAACTGTTCCGCAACTGCCGTCTGGTTGGCCGCCGTTTTCGCCTGGCACATGTGATGTTTGGTCCGGAAGTGATCGAAGTGGCTACGTTCCGCGGTCATCATCAGATTGAAGAGAACAGCGAAGATCACAATAATTCCCAGCGTGCCCAGAGCGGTATGCTGCTACGGGACAATATTTTCGGCAGTATTGAAGATGATGCCCAACGGCGTGATTTAACTATTAACAGCCTGTATTACAGCGTGGCCGATTTTTCGGTGCGGGATTATGTTGGCGGCCTGAACGATCTGCAACAAGGCATCATTCGGTTGATCGGCGATCCGGAAACACGCTATCGCGAAGATCCGGTGCGCATGCTGCGCGTCGCGCGCTTCGCGGCCAAACTGAATATGCGCATTGCTCCTGAAACGGCAGAGCCCATTCCCCGCCTGGCATCGCTGTTACGCGATGTACCTGCTGCGCGCCTGTTTGAAGAGTCGCTAAAGCTGCTTCAGGCTGGTTATGGCTACAGCACCTGGCTAAAACTGTGTGAATATCAGTTATTCCAGCCGCTGTTCCCTACGCTGGCACGCAACTTTACCGAACAGGGCGACAGCCATATGGAGCGCATGCTCGCCCAGGTGCTGAAGAATACGGATAACCGCATTCAAAATGATATGCGCGTTAATCCGGCGTTTCTGTTCGCGGCCATGTTCTGGTATCCGCAGCTTGAAGCCGCCGAGCGCATTGCGCAGGAAAGCGGCCTGACTTATTACGATGCGTTTGCCCTGGCGATGAATGATACGCTGGATGAAGCCTGCCGCGCGCTGGCTATTCCTAAGCGCATTACGTCGCTGATTCGTGATATCTGGCAGTTGCAGTTACGCATGTCCCGTCGTCACGGTAAACGCGCCTGGAAGCTGATGGAGCATCCGAAGTTCCGTGCGGCTTATGATCTGCTGGCCCTGCGGGCTGAAGTGGAAAATAACCCGGAGCTGCTGCGCCTGAGTAAGTGGTGGGGAGAGTTCCAGGTCGCTGCGCCGCCGCAGCAGAAAACCATGCTCAACACGCTGGGAGACGATCCGGCACCGCGCAGCCGTACGCGCCGCCCGCGTCGTCGTTCTTCCGCGCCCCGTCGTGATAACTCTAACGCGTCATGACGCGCGTTTATCTGGCATTAGGCAGTAACCTTGCCGATCCGCTGCATCAGATTGATGCAGCGTTGTCAGCGCTGGATGCGCTCACCGGTGTTCAGCGCATCGCCACCTCGTCCTTTTACCGCACGCCACCTTATGGCCCACCCGATCAGCCCGACTATCTCAATGCGGCGGTGGCCCTTGAGACCACCTTGTCGGCTGAGGCCTTGCTGGATGAGACGCAGCGCATTGAGCGGGAACATGGCCGGGTGCGCAAAGCCGAGCGCTGGGGGCCACGCACGCTGGATATTGACATTATGCTGTTTGGTTCAGAGCAGATTCACAGCGAACGCCTGATCGTCCCCCATTACGATATGCTGAACCGTGCGTTTATGCTGGTGCCGCTGCTGGAAATTGCGCCCGATCTGCGCCTGCCTGATGGCCGTCCGCTCCAGCCGCTTATGGCAACGCTTGACTGCGCCAGCATCCGTCCCTGGCACAGCTGACCATCTATTCGCGCGTCACAGATTCCGCTCAGCAACGCGATACAGTAAAATGCGTCCATCTGAATTTCTGAGCTGAGATCGTCATGAAACCCACCACCCTTTCTCATCTGCGTCAGTGCAAAGCGAGCGGTAAAAAATTCGCGACGCTGACCGCTTACGATTTTAGTTTTGCCCGCCTGTTTGCTGACGAAGGCATTCAGGTTCTGCTGGTTGGTGACTCGCTTGGCATGACGGTGCAGGGTCATGATTCCACGCTGCCCGTCACGGTAAATGATATTGCTTACCATACCGCCGCCGTCCGTCGTGGTGCGCCTCACGCGCTCCTGTTAGCCGATTTGCCTTTCATGAGTTATGCCACACCACAGCAAACCTTTGATAACGCGGCGCAGCTCATGCGCGCCGGGGCCAATATGGTGAAGCTGGAAGGCGGCGCATGGCTGGCCGACAGCGTGCGCATGCTGACCGAACGCGCCGTGCCCGTGTGTGGTCATCTGGGCTTAACGCCACAGTCCGTAAATATTTTTGGCGGCTATAAAGTGCAGGGACGTGATGAAGCCGGTGCAGAGCAGCTTATGGCTGACGCGCTGGCGCTTGAGGCCGCAGGCGCACAGCTGATGGTGCTGGAATGCGTACCGGTGGCCCTGGCCCAGCGCGTAACGCAGGCACTGGCGATTCCGGTGATTGGTATTGGCGCAGGCAACGTGACTGATGGACAAATTCTGGTGATGCACGATGCGTTTGGCATTACCGGTGGACATATCCCTAAATTTGCAAAAAATTTCCTGGCGGAGACAGGCGATATCCGTGCCGCCATTCGCCGCTATATTGCTGAGGTTGAAGCAGGAAGCTACCCCGCAGCGGAACACAGTTTCCAGTAATTCAGGAGAATGGCAGTGCTGATCATCGACACTCTGCCCATGCTGCGCCGTGAAGTGCGCCGCTGGCGTCAGCAAGGTAAACGTATTGCGTTAGTGCCCACGATGGGCAATCTGCACGAAGGGCATTTAACGCTGGTAGATGAAGCGCGTGAGCGGGCCGATATTGTGATCGTGTCGGTTTTCGTTAACCCGATGCAGTTTGATCGGCCTGACGATCTGGCGCGCTACCCGCGCACGCTGCAGGAAGACTGTGAGAAACTGAACCGCCATGCGGTGGATGTCGTCTTTGCGCCCTCGCCTGCTGAGGTGTATCCACACGGGCTGGCTAATCAGACCTTTGTCGAAGTGCCGGTGCTTTCATCTTTACTGGAAGGCGCCAGTCGTCCCGGCCATTTTCGCGGCGTGGCGACCATCGTCAGCAAGTTGTTTAATCTGGTTCAGCCCGATATCGCCTGCTTCGGCGAGAAAGATTTCCAGCAGTTAGCCATCATTCGTAAAATGGTGGCAGACATGGGGTTCGATATCGAGATTGTCGGCGTGCCTACGGTGCGAGCCAGGGACGGTCTGGCCCTGAGTTCACGTAACGGCTACCTCACTGAAGATGAGCGTAAGCTGGCACCTGGCCTGAGCCAGGTGATGAATGCGATGGCCGCCCGACTGGCTAATGGTGAACGGCAGATTGACGATATTATTGAAGACGCAACGCGGTCGCTGCAGGAAAAAGGATTGCGTCCGGATGGCCTGGCCATCTGTGATGCGGAAACGCTGCAGCCTCTGACGGTGGACAGTCAGCGAGCCGTCGTGTTAATGGCCGCCTGGCTGGGGAATGCACGGCTGATCGATAATCAACAGGTAGACCTCACGCAGTAGTCTTGCAGGCTGAGGGTCACTCTTTTTGGCTGTATAACAAGGTTTCTGACTATGATTCGCACGGTTTTACAAGGCAAACTGCATCGCGTTAAAGTCACGCAGGCGGACCTCAACTATGAAGGCTCCTGCGCCATCGATCAGGATTTCCTTGATGCTTCTGGCATCCTGCAATATGAAGCTATCGATATTTATAACGTGACCAACGGTCAGCGTTTCTCTACTTATGCCATTGCCGCTGAACGCGGATCGAAAATCATTTCGGTCAACGGTGCGGCCGCGCGCTGTGCCTGTGAAGGCGATATCCTGATTATCTGCTCGTATGTCCAGGTCGATGATGCAGAAGCGCGCCAGTGGCAGCCTAAAGTGGCCTACTTTGAAGGTGATAACCAGATGAAGCGTCTGGCGAAAGCCCTGCCGGTGCAGCTGGCCTGAGTCTGGTCGCATAAAAAAAGCAGCGCTAACGCTGCTTTTTTTTCGCCGGTATCAGGTCCGCAATCCGCGGCCCCGCTGAATCAGAAAATACACGGCGATATAAAACACCACGATAAAGGCAATCAGTACCGACATGGTCAAGGTCAGAGGAACATCGTGAATGCCCAGAAAGCCAAAGCGGAAACCGCTGATCATATAAACCACCGGATTAAGTTTTGATACTGCCTGCCAGAAGGGCGGTAACAGCGTCAGCGAATAAAACACGCCGCCCAGATACGTTAGCGGTGTCAGCACAAACGTGGGGATCAGGCTGATATCGTCAAACGTGCGGGCAAACACCGCGTTAATCAGTCCCGCCAGCGAGAACAGTACCGCGGTTAGCAGCAGCGTAATGGCCACCATCAGCCATGAATGCACATGAAACGGCACAAAGAACAGCGAAACGGCGGTCACCAGCACACCGACACAGATCCCGCGCGCAACGCCGCCGCCGACATAGCCAGCGATAATAATGTGCGTCGGTACCGGTGCCACCAGCAACTCTTCAATATTGCGCTGAAACTTGGCGCTAAAGAACGACGATGCCACGTTGGCATACGCATTGGTGATCACCGACATCATAATGAGCCCTGGCACAATGAACTGCATATAGCTGAAGCCGTTCATATCGCCGATGCGCGCACCGATAAGGTTACCGAAGATGATAAAATACAGCGTCATGGTGATCACGGGCGGCACCAGCGTCTGGATCCAGATGCGGGCGAACCGGTTCACCTCTTTGGCCCAGATGCTTTTTAACGCCACCCAGTACAAATGTGTCATGCTTTTGCTCCTGTTTTTCCTTGCGTCAGGCCGACGAACAGCTCTTCCAGACGATTCGCTTTATTACGCATACTGAGAACCTGAACGCCCTGTGCGCTGAGCTGGCTAAACACGCTGTTCAGCCCCTGCTCGCGCAGGACTTCAACTTCGAGCGTCGAGGTATCCACTAACCGGTACTGGAAACCTTCCAGCGACGGTAACGGGCTGCGCGGGGCCAGATCCAGAATGAAGGTTTCGGATTTGAGCTTCGACAGCAGGGATTTCATTGAGGTGTTTTCAACCAGTTCACCATTTTGAATAATGCCGATATTGCGGCACAGCATTTCCGCTTCTTCAAGATAGTGAGTCGTCAAAATGATGGTCGTCCCCTGCGCATTCAAATCTTTCAGGAAAACCCACATCGACCGACGCAGTTCAATATCCACCCCGGCGGTAGGTTCATCCAGAATCAACAGTTTGGGCGCGTGCATCAGAGCACGGGCGATCATCAGACGGCGCTTCATCCCGCCAGACAACATGCGCGCCCTTTCGTGACGTTTCTCCCACAGGTCGAGCTGTTTAAGGTACTTTTCGGCCCGCTGAAGGGCCTCACGGCGCTCAACACCATAGTAACCGGCCTGGTTCACCACGATCTGCATGACCGTCTCGAACGGGTTGAAATTGAACTCCTGCGGCACCAGGCCCAGCTGGCGTTTGGCATTGACGACATCTTTTTCCAGATCGTAACCAAAGACGCGGACGCTGCCTTCCGACTTATTCACCAGCGAACTGATAATCCCGATGGTGGTCGATTTGCCCGCGCCGTTGGGTCCCAGTAGCGCATAAAAATCACCGGCTTCAACGTTAAGATCGATGCCCTTGAGCGCCTGTACGCCGCCGGGATAGGTCTTGGTCAGCCGGGAAAGTTCCAGTGCATAGGTCATTCTGAATACATACCCTGTTTTATGGCATTGTAATGCCGTTTGAATTTAGGAAGCCTTCGCCTATAGTACGCGCACGCAAATGCGCAGTAACAGGTTGCTTAACGCCATGACAGACATTGATACCCTGATCAGTAATAACCGCGAATGGTCCAGATTACTGGTCAAAGAAGATCCTGGTTTTTTTGAGCGACTGGCTCAGGCGCAAAAACCACGTTTCCTTTGGATTGGCTGTTCAGACAGTCGCGTCCCCGCAGAACGTCTGACCGGTCTTGAGCCAGGTGAACTGTTTGTCCACCGTAACGTTGCCAACCTGGTTATCCATACCGATCTTAACTGCCTTTCTGTGGTGCAGTACGCGGTTGAAGTGCTGGAAGTTGAACACATCATTGTGTGCGGCCACTATGGCTGCGGTGGCGTGCAGGCAGCCATGGATAACCCGGAGTTAGGGCTCATTGATAACTGGCTGCTGCACATTCGCGATCTCTGGTACAAGCATAGCGTGTTGCTGGGTGAACTGCCGCCCGATAAACGTCTGGATAAACTCTGCGAAATCAACGTTGTTGAGCAGGTCTACAATCTGGGGCATTCCACCATCTTGCAATCGGCCTGGAAGCGTGGACGTAAAGTCTCGCTACATGGCTGGGTCTACGGTATTCAGGATGGCTGCCTGCGTAACCTGAATGTTACCGCGAACAGCCGCGAAAACCTGGAGCAACGCTATCGTCACGGCATGGCTAACCTGTTAGTCAGTGGCGATTTTCACCGCCCCTGATGCACGCGCGCGACAAGCCTACACGAATCCAGAGGTCAGAGCCTTGGAAGAATGTGCGGTCACTCGCCTGAGGATTCGAGGGGAACCACTTTGCCAATGTAAGGCAGATGGCGATAACGCTGCGCATAATCGATGCCAAAGCCCACCACGAACTCATCAGGGATAGCAAAGCCCACGAATTCAACCTGAACGTCGACTTCACGGCGTTCAGGCTTATCCAGCAGCGTACAGATGGCCAGGGATTTTGGCTCCCGCAGACGCAGGATTTCCCGCACTTTGCTGAGCGTATTGCCTGAGTCAATGATGTCTTCAACGATTAACACGTCTTTACCGCGGATATCCTCATCCAAATCTTTGAGGATTTTGACATCGCGACTGCTGGACATCCCGCTGCCGTAACTAGAGGCGGTCATAAAATCCACTTCGTGCGGAACGTCAATCACGCGGCATAAATCCGCCATAAACATAAATGAGCCACGAAGTAGCCCTACCAGCACCATATCGCTGCCGCTGTCGCGGTAGTGGTCGGTAATTTCTTTGCCCAGTTCCGCGATGCGCGCGGCGATTGCCTGCTCAGGGATCATTACGTCAACAGTGTGTTTCATTGCCTTCAGCCCGGTCTCTCACAAAGCCACGCAGTCTACCATAACAGAAGTCCCTACTGACGCCGCGCAGAGAACGCAAACGTTTACGTGCACTAAAAATCTTCACCTGCGCGCAGGCAGTTGCACAAACAGCATTACCTTAGAACAACCCGGCATTTAGCCGCATTAATAGCTGCATGATACGATTTTATCGACATATCGTTATGCAGTTAGCGACCTTATTGGGAGATCTCAATGACTTCACCCTCAAGTAAAAAAACGCACGTCGGCGACCGCCCACTGCATCCCGAAACACAAATGCTGAACTACGGTTATGATCCGCGCCTGTCTGAAGGGGCCGTGAAACCGCCCGTCTTTTTGACCTCCACCTTTGTGTTTAACAGTGCAGAAGAAGGCCGCGATTTTTTTGATTATGTTTCCGGCCGCCGTCAGCCTCCCGAAGGTAAAAGTGGCGGACTGGTGTATTCCCGTTTTAATCATCCCAACAGTGAGATTGTTGAGGACCGCCTCGCTCTCTACGAACAGGCAGAAAGTTGCGCGCTGTTTGCCTCCGGCATGGCGGCCATTTCGACGGCGTTGCTGACCTTTACGCGACCAGGGGAAGTGATTTTGCATTCCCAGCCCCTGTACGGCGGTACGGAAACGCTGCTCAGTAAAACCCTGCACAACCTTGATATTCGTGCGGTGGGTTTCACTGACGGGCATGATGAAGCCAAAGTGCGCGAGGCCGCCCAGCGTGCAATGGCGCAGGGACGCGTCGCCATGATCCTGGTGGAAACGCCGGCAAACCCGACGAACAGCCTTGTGAATATCGCGCTGATGGCCCGTATTGCGGACGAGATCGATCGTCAGCAGGGTTCACGCCCGGTCGTCGCCTGTGATAACACCTTACTGGGGCCGATTTTTCAGCAACCGCTCACGCTGGGCGCGGATTTATCGCTGTATTCCCTGACAAAATACGTGGGCGGTCACTCTGACCTGATTGCGGGTGCGGTGATGGGAAACAAAACACTTATGTCGCCGATCCGCGCTCTGCGTAGCGCTATTGGCACTCAGCTTGATCCGCATTCAAGCTGGATGATTGGCCGTTCGCTGGAAACGCTGTCGCTGCGCATGGAAAAAGCCTGTCATAACGCTGAAACCGTCGCCGCCTTTTTACGTACACATCCTGATGTCGCCGCCCTGCACTGGTTACCGTATCTGGATGCAGACAGCCCGGCAGGCAAAACCTATCGGGAACAATGCACCGGGGCCGGTTCAACCTTCTCTTTTGACATTGTCGGCGGACAACTTGCAGCGTTTCGTTTCCTGAATGCTCTGACGCTGTTTAAACAGGCCGTCAGTCTGGGCGGGACAGAATCGCTTGCCAGCCATCCTGCCACCACCACCCATTCTGGCGTGCCGGATACAGTGCGTCAGCGCATCGGGATCACCGACGCGACGATACGCTTATCCATCGGTATCGAGAACGCCGGGGATCTGGTGGAGGATATCCGTCTGGCGCTGGCGCAGGCCTGATATCAGGTCACGGTGAAGCCCAGCATCATGCCGGTGTCTTCATGCTCCAGTAAATGGCAATGCGCCATATACGCATGATCGGCGGCGGCAAGGTGGTTGAAGCGCACCAGCACTTCGCTACGCCAGCCGTCGATATTGACCATGTCTTTCCAGCCCTGACGGTGTGGCGCAGGTTGCTTGCCATTTTCAGAAAGAATACGGAACTGGGTGCCGTGAATATGGAAAGGATGCAGCATGCTGTCGCCTTCACCGGAAATGGTCCATTTTTCAACGGTGCCCTGCTTCACATCAAAGGCTGGCCGCGTCATATCAAATGGCTGGCCATTGATTTTATTGCCATTGTGAAAATCGTAGGCAGTCGCGGCCATCCCGTCATGGTCCATCTTCTGATGATCCATTCCCTGGGACGCGCTGTCGTGCTGCATCGCATGATCATTACCGCCCATAGCCATATCATGGTGCGCACCGTTCCCTATCGCTTTCGCGCCATAGCGTGCCATCAGCGCCTGCATACCTTGCTGATCCAGTTGGGGATCCATACTGAGTTGTAACCAGCGCGATGACAGACCGTCCGTTTTCGGTATGGCCGGTAATGTGGCTAGCTGATCCGGTAAAGTCGCGCTGGCCATGATCCGCAGCGGAATGATATTGACCAGCGGCAGGGGTCGATCGAAGGGAGCCAGCGTCATGCCCATTTGCGAAACAGGTAGCGTCACGATATCAAAAGCCTTGCCATCGGACGTATCGACCATGACTTCAAAGCGCTCGCCCGGCAGGAGCGGAAGGGAATCGACCTTTACCGGCTCAGGCAGCAGACCGCCGTCACTGGCAATCACATACAGTGGGCGTTTATCGCTGGCAGTCAGATGCAGCGAACGGGCATTGCAGCCATTAAGCAAACGCAGACGTAACCATCCACGCGGTACGGCATGCTGAGGATACTGCGCACCGTTGGTCAGCATCATGTCGCCGAACCAGCCCACTGCGGCCCGCATAATATCAAGCTCATAATCGATGCGGTCACCGGATGAGGTGAGCTGTTTGTCCTGAAAAATCAGTGGAACATCGTCGGTGCCCCATTGATTAGGCAGACGAAGCGTCCCTGACGGCTGATCCTCTAACACAATCATGCCGGCCAGCCCCTGGGCAACCTGATGACCCGTTTTGCCATGCAGATGAGGATGATACCAGCAGGTGGCGGCAGGCTGGTCCGGCATAAACGTCACCTGACGCGTGGCGCCCGGCGCAATGATTCCCTGCGGTCCACCGTCCACCTCGCCGGGGATTTCCAGACCGTGCCAGTGCAGGGTCGTCGCTTCACTAAGCCGGTTATGAATATTGATGGTGGCCGCCTTGCCACGCTGGAGCCGAATTGCGGGCCCCAAAAGGCTGCCATTGTAGCCCCAGGTGGGTACGTCTTTGCCCTGCCACTGGCTGATGCCCGGCATCGCCGTCAGGCTGTACTCTCCTTTCGCATCCGCGTCCAGCAGGGAAGGAACCGGCAGCAGTGGCCGACTGGCCGCCATCAGGGATCGGCTCCAGAGCGGCAGCGCCCCTGCAGCACCCAGTGCCGCGCTCAGTTTCAGAAAGTGACGACGTTGCATAATCCGCATCCTTGTAACGAAATGACCTCAAGCCTAAACCCTGCCCTTATGGCAAGGTCAAGCATCAGCAGGCAGAATGCCCCAAAAATCGTAAATTGATCGAAAATCTTTACACAACTGTGCTAACGTCTTTCAGACGACTATTACATGAGAATATCTATGAAGAAGAGCATCAGGATCCTGCTACTGGCAGGACTCTTCGGCTTCTCCTCCACCAGCTTTGCCCTGAGCGAATCCGAAGCAGAAGATCTTGCCGATCTGACTGCGGTATTCGTTTATCTCAAGAACGACTGTGGCTATCAGGATTTGCCCGATGCGCAGATCCGCAAGGCGTTGGTGTTTTTTGCCCAGCAAAACCGCTGGGATTTAAGCAATTACAACAACTACAACATGAAAGCCCTGGGTGAAGACAGTTACCGTGATTTAAGCGGTATCGCGATTGCCAACGACAAAAAATGTAAGTCGCTGGCCAGAGATTCTCTCAGCTTGCTTGCCTATGTAAAGTAGCGCCTCAGCCCGCTCTCCCGTCAGACATTTGACCGTGCAACGACTATCATAGTTAGCTATGATGTTTCGCCGATTTTTATGGCAATGTCACGAAGGAGAGCCCCATCATGGCCCAAAACGAGATGTGGTATGAAACACTTCATACCGGCTTTGGCCAGTATTTTACCGTCGATAAAGAGCTTTATCGTGATAAAACGGCCCACCAGGATTTAATCATCTTTGAAAATGCGGCGATGGGCCGCGTTATGGCGCTGGATGGCGTGGTGCAAACGACCGAACGTGATGAATTTATCTATCACGAAATGATGACGCATGTGCCGTTGCTGGCGCATGGTGCCGCCAAAAGCGTACTGATTATTGGAGGGGGCGATGGCGCGATGTTGCGCGAAGTGTCCCGCCATACCGGCATTGAGAAAATCACCATGGTCGAGATCGACGCCGGCGTGGTGACCTTCTGTTGTCAGTATCTGCCGAACCACAGCGCTGGTGCGTACGACGATCCGCGTTTTAATCTGGTCATCGATGATGGTGTGAATTTCGTCAACCGCACCACCGAAAAGTTTGACGTTATCATCTCTGACTGTACCGATCCCATTGGGCCTGGCGAAAGCCTGTTTACGTCCGACTTTTATGCGGGCTGTAAAAATGCGCTGAATGAAAATGGGATCTTTGTTGCACAGAACGGCGTTTGCTTCCTGCAGCAGGATGAAGCGGTTAACAGCCATCGTAAACTCAGCCATTACTTTGCCGATGTCAGTTTTTATCAGGCGGCCATCCCAACCTACTACGGCGGCATCATGACCTTTGCCTGGGCAAGCGATAATCCGGCCCTGCGCCAGCTTGATCCCGCCCTTCTGCAGGCGCGCTTTGCGGCCTCGGGCCTGAACTGCCGTTACTACACACCGGCGATCCACACGGGCAGCTTTGCTCTGCCACAATATCTGTTGAATGCTCTGTCAGAGACGCGCTGATCGATCATTTATAAGGGGGTGAATAAAATTGCAAAAGCTAAAACTGCATGGCTTCAATAATCTGACCAAAAGCCTGAGTTTTTGTATCTACGATATTTGCTATGCGAATACCGAAGCCGAGCGCGATGGTTATATTGCTTATATTGATGAGCAATACAATGCCAATCGCCTGACGGAAATTTTGACCGAAACCTGTTCGATTATTGGTGCGAATGTGCTGAACATTGCGCGCCAGGATTATGAGCCACAGGGTGCCAGCGTCACGATTTTGGTCAGTGAAGAACCTGTTGATCCTAAAGATATTGATACGTCTGAGCATCCCGGCCCGTTGCCTAATTCCGTGGTCGCGCATCTTGATAAAAGCCATATTTGTGTGCACACGTATCCGGAAAGCCATCCTGAAGGCGGCCTCTGTACCTTCCGTGCAGACATTGAGGTCTCAACCTGCGGCGTGATCTCACCGCTTAAGGCGCTCAATTACCTGATTCACCAGCTGGAATCTGACATTGTCACTGTGGACTACCGCGTACGGGGTTTTACACGTGATGTGAACGGCGTTAAACACTTTATCGACCATGAAATTAACTCCATTCAAAACTTCATGTCCGACGATATGAAGCGGATGTACGATATGGTTGATGTGAATGTTTACCAGGAAAACATCTTCCATACCAAGATGTTGCTGAAAGAATTCGATTTAAAACATTATCTCTTTAATACCCGCCCGGAAGATCTGACACCGCAGGAGCACAAACGCATTACTGACCTGCTGTGGAAAGAGATGCGTGAGATTTATTACGGTCGCAATATTCCGTCTGTGGGATTAAAAACCTACTAAGTTATGCCCCCTTTGCGGGGCATTCTCTCTTTCGTCTGCCTGTTATCTGTCAAAGCCCGATCAGGGCCACTTATTGCGCCCTGCGAACCAGGATAGCCCCGGCTGCCTTTCTTTCGCGGCATGTCATCTTGCGATGGTGAGACTGGCAGACCCGTTACGACGTTCTTCCGTGAAATAAATCAGCCGCCCCCTGCGTTCTGTTGTGCAGACGCTATTTCTGAGATCGTCCCGCAACGCCTGTCAGTAACAGGCCACAGTGTGGCACTAACACAAACTCACCACAGTAATCCCTGCCGAGCCATTCGCCCCATGATAAAACATTAATTAAATTTACCATGAATACAGTAAGGATAATAAAGTTTTATGACACTATAAAAAAGACCAGCCTCCCTTTCCTCGCCTGGATTTTATGAGGAAAATCACACTTTAACGGTCTGTTAAGTTACTTAATTTTCCATGAAAACTAAGGTGATGGAGAAAAACCAGGAGCATTTAATTTATAAATACCCTTAAATCAATAAGATGAAAGATTGCGGATTAAAAACAGCGATAAAACATAAAAATAACTTAATGATTACCATTTGCTGTGATATACATTAGAAAACTTTAATATTTGATGATGTTTCTTGGTGGGGAGAGTGATATGAGTCACGGTTATTCTGTAGTAAACATAAATGAACTTAACATTTATGTGGAGTTAACAAAATGCAGTGTCCCGACCCGTAACAGGACCATCCTGATTAACGGTGCACTGGCAACCTCGTCTTCTTTCCGCAACTGGAAACGCTTCCTGGCGGATAAATCAGATGTCATTACGTTTGATCTTCCGTTCTCAGGCAAATCAAAACCCTTCAACGAACAGGGCTGCCATATCGTCACGCTTGATGATGAAGTCACGATTATTCGCGAGCTGATTTCAATTTATAAGCCCAATATTATTGCCTCAGCCTCCTGGGGCGGCGCATCGACTCTCAAGCTCTTGAATCACGGTGAAGAGGGCCTGGAACATGCCATCATCGCGTCCTATTCCTTTGAATTTAATGACCGTATGCGGACTTACGTGAAGCAAGCCAATCTGTTTTCAAAAGAGAAGAACTTTGTCGAGCTTGCGCATTTGATGAATGACGAAGTGGGTGCATATCTGCCGAATAAGATGAAGTTCTGCAACTTCAGGCATCTGACGTCGCTGGATGAGATTGAATACCGTCAGGGGCGTTTCCATCTTGAGCAGATTGCCACGCTGCGCAACCACGACTACAAAAACATTATTGATAACTCGGCCTGCCAGTTTCACTTTATCAACGGCGACCTGGATATTCATACGCCGCAAAAAAACATCGAAGAGATATGCGGCGAGTCGGATAAAACGCGCTTTTATCAAATCAGGGATGCCGGACATTTTCTGGATCTGGAAGGCAAGCGCAGCCGGGAAAGGACCGCAGCCGCCTTCAACACTATTTTTAGTCAGATTGGTGTCTGAGATGAAAGTGATTATTGGCGCACTGGGCTCAGCAGGCGATGTCTTTCCCTGTATTGAGATTGGCTCGCTGTTAAAAGAAAAGAATCATGATGTTTACCTGCTCGCTAACGACTATTTCAGATCTGAGGCAGTAGATCGCGGCCTGTCCTTTGTGGCGGTCGGCGACAAAGAGACTTATGTGAAAGCCGTCCAGGATCGGGCGTTATGGGACAAAAAGCACGCCCTGAAACGGATTTCACATTATATGGCGGAACAGCAGGAGGCGATGTTCGATGCCATGAGCGCTCTTGTCGAAGATGACGCCATCATCATTCACTCTTTATGGTGTTTTGCGGCGAAAGCCGTCAGCGAGAAATACCGGTTAAAGAAATATGCTATCAGCCTGACCAATTCAAATTTAAAATTGCAGCCCGGGCGTGTTATCCATGCGCTGGAAAAAAGCCTGCGTGTCAGTCTGAACTGGAAACTGGCTTTATTTCAACGGGCCCTGGTTTCGCCTGCACTCCAGCGTACCATCGACACGCTGCGACGCGACCATAATCTGCCCGCCTCTCGCAATATTTACGCTGACTGGGTCAATAACGAACCGCAGTCGATTGTGTTATACGAACCCTGGTTTTATCAAAAGAAAGCGCGCGAGGGATTTTATGCCGGTTTTTTACTGAACAAGAGCCGGGCCTCGCTGGATGACGATCGTATTACCGATTTTATTGACTCCCGTACGGTGGTTTTTTTTACCAGTTGGGCCCTGGCTGAACAATCATCCGTGACACGCGTTTTACAGGACTTAAAAACAGAAGGACTGAAGTGCGTGCTTGTTACGCCAACCGCAGCCGCGTTAGCGGTAAACGATGATGTGATGACGCTGCCGCATCTCAATATTGCCCTGACTGAAACCTGCTTATTTGCCATTCATCATGGCGGTATTGGCACCACCGCGCAGTTGCTCAAGAACGGGGTGCCTCAACTGATTTATCCGTGCGCATTTGATCAGTTTGAAAATGCCCGCGCCCTTGAACGACTGGCCTGCGGCCTCAAGGGAAAAGGGATCAGGGAAATCAGAAAAATGGCGGCTCTTGCACGTCAGAAGAAACACAACTGCGACTTTTATGCTGTGCAACTGGCTAATCAAACCCACAGAGGTCTTGAGCTGGAACGCTTTCTGACCCGTTAAACGCGTCTTCAGGCCAGGCATCGGGGTGCATGCCTGGCCTGAAGGCATCAGACCTGGAACGCCGCGGTTAACATGCGCAGACTGCGCGCCTGTTCAGTTAAGGATTGCGATGCCGAAGCCGACTGCTCCACCAGCGCGGCATTGCTTTGTGTGACGCTGTCCATCTGCGTGACGGCAATGCTGACCTGCGAAACGCCCTGCATTTGTTCCACTGATGCCAGCGCCAGACCATCCATATACTGTGCCAGTGACGCGACTTCACTTGCCGCTTTAAGAATACTCTGGGCGGTATGATCGGCCGCCTGTACACCTTTCGCCACGCCGGTGACCGCTTCTTCAATCAGGTTACCGATTTCACGCGACGATGATGCGCTGCGCTGTGCCAGCGTACGGACTTCCGTTGCGACAACGGCAAAGCCACGACCGTGCTCACCCGCTCTTGCCGCTTCTACCGCCGCATTCAGCGCCAGAATGTTGGTCTGAAAAGCGATACTTTGAATAACCGCGGTAATCTCTTTCACTTTCGCCGCGCTCACCGAAATGCTGTGCATCGTGTGGCTCATTTCATTGACGGCTTTTTCGCTGGCGCGCGTCAGTGATTCCGTCTCCCGGGCCGAAGACGCTGTAGATTCAGCGACAGAGGTGTTATTGCGAACCGTCGCAGTAATTTGTTCCATGCTTGCCGCCGTCTGTTGCAATGCCGCAGCCTGCTCTTCCGTACGGGAGGACAGCTCGGTATTGCCCTGCGCAATTTCACTGGCCGCCAGTTCAACCGATGCCGCAGAATCTTTGATCTGGGTCACCAGGTTCCGCAAATGATTTTGCATGTTCGCCAGGGCCGTCAGCAGCTTTCCGGTTTCATCCTGACGGTTTACGGTAATCACAGAGGTCAGATCGCCCCGGGCAATGGTATCGGCCGTGTGCACCGCGATAGCCAGAGGACGAGAAATACTGCGGGAAATCAGCAGGCCCAGAATCAGGGAAATTCCCGCTGACAGTAGCAGTCCGGCCACCAGGATCACGCGCGTTTTGGTCCGCTCGCTAGTCAGTTCATCTTCACGCGATTTGAGTAATGATTTCTCCGTGACAATCATGGATTCAATCACGTTACGCATCGCATCCATTTGCACTTTACCTTCATCAGTCGCAAAGATGTCTAAAAAGTGTTGCTGGTCGAGGTTCCCCTGATTCAGACGCTCACGCGCCGCCATTACGTTACGGGCATAGCTTTCCAGCCAGTTCTTCTGTCTGCTTTCCAGATCGACTAAGCGTTGCTGCTGCACCGGATTGTCCTGCGTCAGCTGATGTGTACTCGCGGTGTAGTCGCTAAAGGCCTGTTTACCCTGATTAAAGGGTGCCAGCATTTGTGTCTGACCGCTAAGTGCATAACCCCGAAGGCCGGTTTCCATATTCAGCAGACTCTCGGTCACCTTATTCAGGCCTTCAACCACCTGATAGGTATGAACGTTAAGCTTGCTGGCCTGCGTGACGCGATTAAACCCCATATAAAACAGACTGCATACCACAATCATGACAAGCGTCATGGCACCAAACGCCATATAAAGGCGGGTTCTGATAGATGTATTGCTGAGCATAATATCTCCGCGAGTGGAAAGAGAATAATTAAATTCCATTAATTCACGAGAATAATGGCAAGGCACATTAATAAATCAGGCATATAAATTTAATGAAAAGCCTGACCACTCAACCGAACGGTGAGTGACGTAGAAGTGAACGCATCAATGTTAAGTTGATTATTAGCGCTCTCGCGGAAATTTCCACTGCGTTACAATTTAAATTAGCGTTAGCGGAAATAACGAGAAAACAGGGAGGAGGATAATCCCTGTTATCGCCCTGTTCTCACGGTGCGCGTGGCCATAAAAAACTGAAAAATCAAACAGATTAAGCATTCAAAAAGGACAGTGAAGCCTGTTTCGTTTTACCGAACAGTAAATTTGACTTAAGCGAGTAGTTGCATTCAGGTAACGAAATGTAACAGCACCCTTGGGGAGTACAGCATTACACATCGAACAGGGAGCGTAAGGATTTATTATATTTTAATAATGGAGAATATCGCGCCCTTTATTAAACAGGGCACAGCTATTCTCATCATTCCTCCAAATTTCCCCTGACTTATCCTGTCGAAACGCAATTCTGGCCTGCACATCTGCAGGCTCAGGTTTACTCATTCAGATACAGCTCCTCAATATAATGCAGCGCATCACAGAGCGTATCATCCGTCCCGAATCCCCCTGCTTTAGTGATAACGGGCAGATCATCGATGTCACTGTTTACGAAGGTGCCACACGGGATACAGGGCGCCACTTCACCATGGATACGGTAACCTTCTGCGCCGAGAGCATTCGCCACCGCGATCGCGATGTCGCCGCCCGTCAGGAACAGCCCACCCGTACGGGCACGATCCAGGATCGCTAAGGTGATATCCCCCATTCGCCGACTCAGCGTTTCGCCCAACGCCTCGCGACTCAATGCATATTTTCCGGTCAGCGCTGCAATCTGGTTACGGTCGTCCCCGTGGCTGCTGGTCTGCAGAACACAGTGCCTGTTCTGTGCAAGGATCTGGCACGCCTGCTCTACGATCTCTTTTTGCTCTTTCTCAGGTGCAAGCAGGGTTTCGACCGCGATTCTGACCACGTCAGCCCGCCCCAGACGTTGCGCCTGAGCTACCTGACGCCGGGTCATTTCACTCATCGAGCCCGCCACCACCAGAACCGGAAGCGGTTGATCGCTGTCCATATAGCTGTCGGTCGGAAGCGCGTTGGCCAGTCCCGCCGCCCCAACCAGCAAAGGGCGCGCAGCCATTGAGAGAGCAGCCCGGGCAATGAGGGCCAGATCGTTATCGCTTTCTGCATCAATAATGACGATGCTGGCGGGCTGTTGGCGCAGGTTTTCAAGCCGGTCTGCGAGGTCGCCACGCCTGACGTCGTCCAGCGTCATCTCCCTGACAGGCAGATCGGTCTGTAAGCCGATCAGCGTGCGGATACGCGAGGAGATAATCGGTGTGCGCGGATCGCTGGCAAACTCGGTTTCCAGCAACGGGCGCTGGTGAACCCAGCATTCACCATTGCGCGTCATGCGCCCCGCAGACGGAATGGCTGCGGCGACAATCGCCAGCGTGGTTCCGCTGGCGGCCATAGCTGCAGCAATCTCTGCGCCGGGATTGCCACGAAAGGTAGAGTCGATTTTTTTATAGATCAGTACGCTGTTTTGCCCAGGGCGCAGCCAGGGAGACAGCGCCTGTTTCACCGCGGCGGCCGCCTGTTCAGCGCTGAGTGCCCGGCTGTCTGTGTTAATCACCAGCACGTCAGCGCGACGTGAGGGCTTTTGCTGTGACGTCAGCATCACTTCCGTACGTGCCCCTTTTTTAGCCAGTTGCACGCCCGTATCATTCGCACCGGTAAAGTCGTCGGCAATAACGATCATTTTCATCGTGATTTTTCCGTAGATGAAGCGACAGCCCGTCGCTGATTACCTTTTGCCACCCAGGAAGGTCAGCATCGGCGTTAAAAGGGCGGTGACAATCACCGATGTCGCAATCAGCGGCGTTGCCGCGGCGACCACACAAGACAGGGCCGGATCGGCCTGCGCCAGCGCAGCCGGCGTGATGGCAGTTGTCCTGGCGGCGGCCCCTGCCGGGACCGTATGAAGACCGCCGTTGCTGTTGTCCATCGCCGCAATGACCGCAACGGATGACAATCCCCACCGGCCTTCAGGGCCAGACAACGTATCGACAGACAGACCCAGCGCGACAGCAGCAAGACACTTCGTCACGATGATACCGCCGCCCATAACCCGCGCCTGGGGCAGCGCTTTAACCGATCTCATGCATAACAAAAAAACACCGATAAGCGCAGGCACGTCCTCTTTAAACGGTGCCGGCGTAAAGCCCCCTGTCCCTGAGGCGTCGGGAGCCAGCGTGTTAGCGGCGGCCCCCTGCACCAACGGGATAATCATCATTCCGCCAGGCACTTTTTCGATTGTTTTCTTAATCTTCATACCACCACCTTGATGATTAATTGTAATCACAATGATGATATTAAATCACAAGAATAAAATATGCGGCGAGAATCTCAGATTAAAACGCTGATAATTGAGCATTATCAATCAATAAAGGAGGTAAATGGCGATCGGTGTGCAAGCTTTCAATCATTTGCCCGACATAAATCGCCGCCAGGCGGCAATCACGGCCAGGAAATCTTCCTTACCGCAGAAGCACAGGCTTTCTTCATCGTAGTAATTCATGCCCTCTTCCATCTCATCGCCTTCGAAATTCAATGTATTCGCGCGGACAATGACCTCTTCATCATCCATCCAGAGCGTATATTCGCGCCCGATGCGCTGCCACTGGCGCTCACTGCCTGTAAGTTTTTGGGCTTCGGCTTCAACCTCATCCAGCACGCTGGCGTCATGCCCGACTTCTTCATTAAACCAGTGGCCTAATGCTTCATGGCCCATCGACATGCGCACTTTTACCTTGCCCGTGATGTCGCGTAAAAATTCATACTCCATGATCTTATCTCTTTGTCAGTTACTCGCGCTGTTATACCGCTATTTTTATTGCCGTGCACCTGCTTAGCGCGCCTATCCAGATTCCCTGGACGCCCCTTTTCAGGCATAAAAAAAGAGGAGCGCCGGGGCGCTCCTCTCAAACAGAACGATCGTCACCTGTCAGACGGCAGTCTGGAAAATTACGCCGTCTGCTTTTTCCGTGTACTGACTCAACTGGTCAAAGTTGAGATAGCGATAGGTGTCAGTGGCTGTTTTATCAACCTGTGCCATGAACTGCTGATACTCATCTGGCGTAGGCAGTTTACCTAACAGCGATGAGACGGCAGCCAGCTCCGCAGAGGCCAGATAGACATTAGCCCCTGTACCCAGACGGTTCGGGAAGTTACGGGTTGACGTCGAGACCACCGTTGCGCCGTCAGCCACACGTGCCTGGTTACCCATGCACAGTGAACAGCCCGGGATCTCAATACGCGCACCGCTCTTACCAAATACGCTGTAGTAACCTTCTTCTGTCAGCTGAGCCGCGTCCATTTTGGTCGGTGGTGCAACCCACAGACGGGTTGGTAACTGGCCTTTATGGCTGTCCAGCAACTTACCTGCCGCACGGAAGTGACCGATATTGGTCATGCACGAGCCGATAAAGACTTCATCAATCTTCTCGCCCTGCACATCAGACAGCAGACGCGCATCGTCCGGATCGTTTGGCGCACACAGAATCGGCTCTTTGATCTCAGCCAGATCGATGTCAATCACCGCGGCATATTCCGCATCGGCGTCGGCTTCAAGCAACTGTGGATCCGCCAGCCATTTCTCCATGCCTTCGATACGGCGCTCCAGCGTACGACGATCGCCGTAGCCTTCAGAGATCATCCATTTCAAGAGGACAATGTTAGAGGTCAGGTACTCTTTGATCGGCGCCTGATCCAACTTAATGGTACAGCCTGCAGCAGAACGTTCTGCAGACGCATCGGTCAGTTCGAACGCCTGCTCAACTTTCAGATCGGGCAGACCTTCAATTTCAAGGATGCGGCCAGAGAAGATGTTCTTCTTGCCTTTCTTCTCGACGGTCAGCAGGCCCTGCTTAATGGCATACAACGGAATGGCGTGAACCAGATCGCGCAGCGTAATGCCAGGCTGCATTTTGCCTTTGAAACGTACCAGCACCGATTCCGGCATATCGAGCGGCATAACGCCCGTTGCCGCAGCAAAGGCGACCAGGCCCGAGCCTGCCGGGAACGAAATCCCGATAGGGAAACGCGTATGAGAATCGCCACCTGTTCCGACGGTATCCGGCAGCAGCATACGGTTCAGCCATGAGTGAATAACCCCGTCACCCGGACGCAGAGAAACCCCGCCGCGGTTCATGATGAAGTCAGGTAACGTATGGTGCGTGTTCACATCCACCGGCTTAGGATAAGCCGCCGTGTGACAGAACGACTGCATGACCAGGTCAGCCGAGAAGCCCAGGCAGGCCAGGTCTTTCAGTTCGTCTCGGGTCATTGGACCGGTAGTATCCTGTGAGCCCACAGAGGTCATCTTAGGTTCGCAGTACGCACCAGGACGGATGCCGTCAACACCACAGGCACGGCCCACCATTTTCTGTGCCAGCGAGTAGCCACGTGTGCTTTCAGCCACGTCTTTCGCGATACGGAACACGGTACTGGCAGGCAGCCCCAGCGATTCGCGCGCTTTGGTCGTCAGGCCACGGCCAATGATCAGGGGAATACGACCACCAGCACGGACTTCATCGATCAGGACGTCGGTTTTCAGTTCAAAACTGGCCAGCAGGTCGCCGGTTTCGTGGTTGCGGACTTCACCTTTGAAGGGGTAGATATCAATGACATCGCCCATATTCAGGTTGTTCACATCCACTTCAATCGGCAGCGCGCCTGCATCTTCCATGGTGTTGAAGAAGATAGGGGCAATCTTGCCACCCAGCACAACGCCACCGCCTTTTTTGTTTGGCACGTTCGGAATGTCATCGCCCATAAACCACAGCACCGAGTTGGTCGCCGATTTACGTGATGAACCGGTGCCTACAACGTCACCGACGTAGGCCAGCGGAAAACCTTTGGCCTGCAGCGCTTCAATTTGTTTGATCGGTCCGATGTTGCCTGGCTCATCTGGCTCAATGCCTTCGCGGGCATTTTTCAGCATTGCCAGCGCATGCAGAGGGATATCAGGACGTGACCAGGCATCCGGTGCCGGAGACAGATCGTCTGTATTGGTTTCGCCAGTGACTTTGAAAACCGTTACGGTAATTTTTTCAGCCAGCTCTGGACGTGACAGATACCATTCGGCATCCGCCCATGACTGCATCACCTGTTTCGCATGCGCGTTGCCTGCTTTGGCTTTTTCTTCAACGTCGTAAAAGCTGTCAAACATCAGCAACGTGTGGGAAAGCGCTTTTGCCGCAATCGGCGCGAGTTTCGCATCATCTAATGCTTCAATCAGAGGATGGATGTTGTAACCGCCCTGCATGGTACCGAGCAGTTCAACGGCTTTTTCAGGAGATACCAGAGGAGAGGTTGTTTCGCCTTTGGCGACAGCAGCCAGGAAACCTGCTTTAACATACGCCGCTTCATCGACGCCGGGTGGTACGCGGTTGACCAACAAATCGGTCAAAAATTCTTCTTCACCCGCAGGTGGATTTTTTAGCAGTTCAACCAGCGCGGCCATCTGGGAAGCATCTAATGGCTTAGGTACGATCCCTTGGGCAGCACGCTCGGCAACGTGCTTACGGTATTCTTCTAGCACGACGTTCTCCTCGCTCTCATTGTATGGGTTTCCGGTGCACCCTGATGACAACGCATTCCATGAGTAGGGTAAGGTGCCCGGTTCCGCGTGGGGCAGCATAGCAGGATTTCAACAGCTTGTTAATCTGTTTACAAAAAAGCAACATTGCGGTTTTCTGCAGCAGAATGCGCTACCTGAACAGAGATAAACGAAAAAAACGCAGGACTTAATGCCCTGCCGGTTAACCCAGTCATTTCGCTGTAAGCTTAACGATCGATCATGCCATATTCTGCATCCGCATAGCGTTCACCCCGCACGTTTTGCGGCGCAAAGAGCCTGTCCAGCGTGTCACTGTCCGCCCCTGTCAGGACGACATTCGCTGCGGCACAGTTTTCTTCCAGATGATGGACCTTGCTCGCTCCCGGAATCGGCACAATATCTTCCCCCTTCGCCATGACCCATGCCAGCGCCAGTTGTGCCGCAGTAATACCATAACTGTGTGCCATCTCAGTGAGCTGCGCGACTAACTTTTGGTTATGTTCCTGTGCCTGCTCCTGAAAACGGGGCAAACTGCGGCGGAAGTCATGCGGATCCAGCGCGTCCACGGACGTCAGTTTGCCCGTCAGGAAGCCCCGGCCCAACGGACTGTAAGGCACAAAACCGACATTCAGTTCACGACAGGTCGCCAGAATGTCCTGCTCGGGATCGCGGGTCCAGAGTGAGTATTCGCTTTGTAAGGCAGAAACGGGATGGACGGCACAGGCGCGCCGCAGCGTAGCAGATGAGACTTCAGACAACCCAATATAGCGGGCTTTTCCCTCTTTAATCAGATCCGCCATCGTGCCAATCACGTCTTCAATCGGTACGCTCGGATCAAAACGGTGCTGGTAAAGCAGATCGATATGATCGGTTCCCAAACGGGTTAACGATCCTTCGACTGCGCGGCGAATATGCTGAGGCTGGCTGTTAACGCCCGTCATCTTTTCCCAGCCCTGACCTTCGCCAGTAATCGCAAAACCAAATTTTGTGGCAACCGTGATATTGTCGCGGCGGCCTTTAAGGGCTTTAGCGATGAGCACCTCGTTGGTAAAGGGACCGTAGATTTCGGCGGTATCCAGAAAGTTGATGCCCAGTTCAAACGCGCGCGACAGCGTATTTAATGCCTGCTGCTCATCATGATTGCCATAGGCGAAGGTCATGCCCATACAGCCGAGTCCCAGTGCTGAAACCCGTAATCCCTGATTACCCAATTGACGTTGTTGCATGATGTTTTCCTCTTTGTTGCGGTGTTATTGTTATAATCCTCATCAATACCAACAACAATTGCGCTATTCTTGCCCATTCAGTGAGGAAAATTCATCAATGACACTTTCGCGTGCCACCCTGCAGGAACTGGAAATGTTCAGCGCCATTGCGCATCACCGGAGCTTCCGCAAAGCCGCACAGGCACGCAACGTGACGCCGTCTGCGCTGAGCCACGCCATGCGTCATTTCGAACAACGACTAGGAGTGAGATTACTCAACCGCACGACGCGCAGTGTCTCACTGACCGAGGCTGGACAACATTTCCTGCAGCGCATTCAGCCTGCCTTACTTGATTTATCGCAGGCCGTGGATGAACTTAACGACTGGCGAGCCCGGCCTCACGGTACGCTGAAACTCAATATGCCCCGCTCTGCAGAAGCGCTGTTTTTTGACAGCCTGATCCTGCCATTCCTCCAGCGCTATCCGGACATTACGCTGGAAATTGACAGTAACGATGCGCTGGTGGATATCCTTGAAGCCGGTTTTGATGCAGGCATTCGCTACGGTGATGTGCTGGCGCAGGATATGATCGCCCTGCCCTTTGGCCCGGCAATGCGTACACTGGTTGTCGCAAGCCCGGCGTTTATCGAACGTCATGGTGCCCCGCAAACACCGGACGATCTGCTGCAGTTTCCCTGCATTGAGCGGCGTTTCCCGAGCGGGCAACGCTATCGCTGGGAATTCATGCACGCAGGGAAAAAGCGGGAAGTCGCCGTCAGTGGCTCTCTGGTGCTGGACAACAACGAACGAATATTGCAGGCCGCCCTTGCGGGAGCAGGGATTGCTTTTCTGCAGGAGGCCGTGGTCAGTGCCAGTCTGCGAAGTGGCTCACTCGTTGAGCTGTTAAGTCACTATACGGAGAATGCCGATGGCTTCTGGCTCTACTATCCCGGCAGGCGTTATGTCTCTGCACCATTACGTCATTTTATTGACTGGTTGCGTGTTAATAATAACGAAGTGATCAACCATCAAAATTAACAGCAACATAGGAACCGAGAAATAATTATTTTAAAATAGTCATGAAAGAATCAGCATAAATAACATTTAAAATATAAAAGACAGAAATTTTTATTAATTAGCATTATGAAAAAATAAAAATAAGGGGGCAGTAAAATAATAAATGCGTAGACTGCGGTTGGGCGCCTGAAGCTTTCTGCTTTGGGTAAAAACCTGAGGTGGAAAGAGGAAGGAACCGCTCACATTAATCAGTCAACTAATGCGAGCGGAGGTCACTACCCTAACACCCAAACACTGTCAGGGTAGCCCCTCGCTCGATGAAAATCAAGAGAGGTGCCACCATGAAGTCGAAATACGGTTTACTTGTTATTAGCGGGTTAATTCTCTTAGGATTGAGTTTATCAAACCGAGGTTCATTATGTGAGCTTCGCCTCAGAATAATGAGTGCTGAACTTTCGGCTGTCTTGAATTACGAAACCAGGCAGTAAAACTTCGTTAGTGGCGGAGTTTACTCCGCCCTATATGCCAGTGTAAATGTGTTAGCGCAGGCGCCCTTTCCTTTATTGATTTTCTTATTCGATAATAATCAGCATAAAAAAACGGCCCCATAAGGGGCCGCTATGACTGTCCTGAGACTTATTTCTTCTTCGCTTTCGCGTTAGGCAGATCGGTGATGCTGCCTTCAAAAATTTCAGCCGCCAGTCCTACGGATTCATGCAGGGTTGGGTGCGCATGAATGGTCAGCGCAATATCTTCTGCGTCACAGCCCATTTCAATGGCCAGACCGATTTCACCCAGCAGTTCACCGCCGTTCGTTCCGACAATGGCACCACCGATAACACGATGGGTCTCTTTGTCGAAAATCAGTTTGGTGATGCCATCTGCACAGTCAGAAGCAATCGCACGGCCTGATGCTGCCCACGGGAATGTGGCGGTTTCATAGCTGATGCCTTTCTCTTTCGCTTCTTTCTCAGTCAGACCGACCCAGGCAACTTCTGGCTCAGTATAGGCAATGGAAGGAATCACTTTCGGATCGAAGTAGTGTTTCAGACCTGAAATGACTTCTGCCGCAACATGGCCTTCATGCACGCCTTTGTGTGCCAGCATTGGCTGACCTACAATGTCGCCGATCGCATAAATGTGTGGCACATTGGTGCGCATCTGCTTGTCAACGCGGATGAAGCCGCGATCGTCAACTTCGACACCGGCTTTGTCAGCATCCAGGCCTTTACCGTTCGGTACACGACCAATTGCAACCAGAACCGCATCATAACGCTGAGCTTCGCCCGGCGCTTTTTTGCCTTCCATCGAAACATAGATACCGTCGTCCTTGGCTTCTACGGCGGTCACCTTGGTTTCCAGCATCAGGTTAAATTTCTTGCTGATACGTTTGGTAAAGACTTTAACCACGTCTTTATCGGCCGCCGGGATAACCTGGTCAAACATCTCGACCACGTCGATCTCTGAACCCAGCGCATGGTAAACGGTAGCCATTTCCAGACCGATGATTCCGCCACCCATAACCAGCAGACGCTTAGGCACTTCTTTCAGTTCCAGTGCGTCAGTGGAATCCCATACACGAGGATCTTCATGAGGAATGAATGGCAGTTCGATAGGACGTGAACCTGCAGCGATAATGGCGTTATCGAAGTTAATAGTGGTTGCGCCACCTTCACCTTCGACCACCAGCGTATTGGCACCGGTAAATTTGCCCAGGCCATTAACCACTTTCACTTTACGCCCTTTCGCCATGCCAGACAGGCCGCCGGTCAGTTGGTTAATCACCTTCTCTTTCCAGCTACGGATTTTGTTGATATCCGTTTGCGGCTGACCAAACACAATGCCGTGTTCTTCGAGCGCTTTCGCTTCTTCAATCACTTTAGCAACGTGCAGCAGCGCTTTAGACGGGATACAGCCTACGTTAAGACAGACACCACCGAGGGTGCTGTAGCGCTCAACCAGTACGGTTTCCAGACCTAAGTCAGCGCAACGAAAAGCTGCAGAGTAACCTGCAGGACCTGCCCCAAGTACCACGACCTGAGTTTTAATCTCTGTACTCATCATGACCTCTTATTGGATTTCCGGCGGGTCAGACGCTGAGCCTATCCCATTAGGCTAGTTAACTGGCCATATTGCGTCTGCTGCTGCAAACATTCCCCTATCGGATTTGCCTGCCGTGACTCAATCTGACTGCGCCAATTATGCCTAATGGAATAGGCTCATAATGTCCTTATTCCACCGGGACATGTTCACCGCAAGAGTTTACAGAATTGTTAATAAACTGCCAACAGCGGTGCCCTGAATGTTACAAAAAGGCCGGCATTTGCCGGCCTTTTGCGCTTTTTACATAACCAGACGACGAATGTCTGACAGCATATTGCCAATAATAGTAATGAAACGTGCACCATCCGCACCGTCGATAACACGGTGATCGAAGGACAGAGAGATCGGCATCATCAGACGTGGTGCAAACTCTTTACCGTTCCATACAGGCTCCATTGCGGATTTGGACACGCCAAGGATGGCCACTTCCGGCGCGTTAACAATCGGCGCAAAGTGCGTGGTGCCCAGGCCGCCCAGGCTGGAGATGGTGAAACAACCGCCCTGCATATCGCCTGCGGTCAGTTTGCCATCGCGCGCCTTTTTAGAGACCGCCATCAGCTCACGAGACAGCTCGGTGATGCCCTTCTTGTTCACGTCTTTAAAGACCGGAACGACCAGACCATTTGGCGTATCGACCGCCACGCCGATGTTGATGTATTTTTTCAACGTCAGCTTCTGCGCGTCTTCAGACAGAGAGCTGTTGAAACGTGGCATCTGCTCAAGCGCTGCAGCGACAGCTTTCATGATGAAAACCACTGGCGTGTATTTCACGTCCAGTTTGCGCTTCTCGGCTTCGGCGTTCTGCTGCTTACGGAAAGCTTCCAGATCGGTAATATCGGTTTTATCAAAGTGGGTTACGTGTGGGATCATCACCCAGTTACGGCTCAGGTTGGCACCCGAGATTTTCTGGATACGGCCCAGTTCCACTTCTTCAACTTCACCGAACTTACTGAAGTCAACTTTCGGCCATGGCAGCATGCCCGGCAATCCGCCACCGCTGGCTGCGGCTGGCGCAGCCTCTGCGCGTTTCACTGCATCTTTCACGTAAGCCTGAACGTCTTCTTTCAGGATACGGCCTTTGCGTCCTGTGCCTTTCACCTTCGCCAGGTTAACGCCAAATTCACGCGCCAGGCGACGAATCACCGGCGTGGCGTGCACATAGGCTTCATTCTCAGCAAACTCGCCTTTGCTGTCTGCTTTTGGTGCAGGGGCAGCGGCAGGCTTAGATTCCGCCGCCGCAGGTGCAGGGGCCGACTCTTTCTTAGCCGCCGGTGCCGCGGCAGGGGCAGCGCCTTCCACTTCAAACACCATGATCAGCGAACCGGTGCTGACTTTATCGCCCGTCGCGACTTTCAGTTCTTTGACGGTGCCCGCGAACGGTGCCGGAACTTCCATCGACGCCTTATCGCCTTCCACTACAATCAGTGACTGCTCAGCCTCGACTTTATCGCCGACCTTCACCAGCACTTCGGTGACTTCAACTTCGTCGCCGCCGATGTCAGGTACGTTAACGTCTTTTGCCCCTGCGGCCGCAGCGGGTGCCGTCGCAGCCTCTTCTTTCACTTCTGGCTTCGCATCAGCAGCCGGTGCAGCACCCTCTGTTTCAAAGACCATGATGTGAGAGCCGGTATTCACTTTATCGCCGGTGGCGATTTTAATCGCTTTCACCACGCCCGCGAACGGTGCCGGGACTTCCATTGAGGCTTTGTCGCCTTCAACGACGATCAGCGATTGTTCAGCTTCAACTTTGTCGCCCACTTTCACCAGAATTTCGGTGACTTCGACTTCGTCACCACCGATATCTGGTACGTTAACGTCTTTGCTGGCGCTGGCAGACGCAGCGGCGGCAGGGGCGGCCTCGGCTTTTTTCTCTTGAGCTGGCGCCGGTGCCGCTTCAGCAGCACCTTCTGCGTCAAACATCATGATCAGCGAGCCGGTTTCCACTTTGTCACCGGTTGCGATTTTGATCTCTTTTACTACGCCGGCCTGCGGCGAAGGCACTTCCATAGAGGCTTTATCGCCTTCTACAGTGATCAGCGACTGCTCGGCTTCCACCTTATCGCCAACCTTGACCAGAATTTCGGTGACTTCAACTTCGTCTGACCCGATATCCGGTACCTTGATTTCAATAGCCATTACTCTGTTACCTCTTAAGCCAGACGCGGGTTAACTTTATCGGCATCGATCTTGAACTTCACGATCGCATCCGCCACGACTTTCTTATCGATTTCGCCACGTTTAGCCAGTTCACCCAGCGCGGCTACCACAACGTATGCTGCATCCACTTCAAAGTGGTGACGCAGATTTTCACGGCTGTCAGAGCGGCCAAAGCCGTCGGTGCCCAGCACACGGTAATCGCTTGAAGGCACGTAGCTGCGAACCTGCTCAGCAAACAGCTTCATGTAGTCGGTTGATGCGACAGCGGGTGCTTCGTTCATCACCTGAGCGATGTAAGGCACACGCGGCGCTTCTGTCGGATGCAGCATATTCCAGCGCTCACAATCCTGACCATCGCGGGCCAGTTCGGTGAACGAGGTGACGCTGTAAACGTCCGAACCGATGCCGTAATCAGCCGACAGGATCTGCGCGGCTTCACGCACATGGCGCAGGATAGAACCTGAACCCAACAGCTGAACTTTACCTTTGCTACCGTCTACGGTTTCCAGCTTGTAGATACCTTTACGGATACCTTCTTCGGCACCTTTCGGCATCGCTGGCATGTGGTAGTTTTCGTTCAGCGTAGTGATGTAGTAATAAATGTTTTCCTGCGCTTCACCGTACATGCGTACCAGACCGTCGTGCATGATGACAGCCACTTCGTAGGCATACGCTGGATCGTAGGAGATACAGTTTGGAATGGTCAGTGACTGAATATGGCTGTGACCATCTTCATGCTGCAGACCTTCACCATTTAGCGTAGTACGGCCTGAGGTACCGCCGACCAGGAAGCCGCGCGCCTGCTGGTCACCCGCCAGCCACATCAAATCACCAATGCGCTGGAAGCCAAACATCGAATAATAGATGTAGAACGGAATCATCGGCAGGTTGTTAGTGCTGTATGAGGTCGCCGCCGCCAGCCAGGACGATCCTGCGCCCAGCTCGTTGATCCCTTCCTGCAGAATCTGACCTTTCTCGTCTTCTTTATAGTAAGCCACCTGCTCGCGGTCCTGCGGCGTGTACTGCTGACCGTTCGGGCTGTAGATACCAATCTGACGGAACAGGCCCTCCATACCAAAGGTACGGGCTTCATCGGCAAGAATCGGCACCAGACGATCTTTAATCGACTTGTTCTTCAGCATCACATTCAGCGCACGCACAAACGCGATGGTGGTAGAGATCTCTTTGTTCTGCTCTTCCAGCAGCGCACTGAACTCTTCCAGCGCCGGCATTTCCAGCTTTTCCGTGAAGTTAGGCTGACGTGAAGGCAGGTAACCGCCTAACTTCTCGCGCTGACCATGCAGGTAGTTGTACTCTTCGGAGCCTTTCTCAAAGGTGATGTAAGGCAGCGACTCAATTTTGTCGTCTTCGACCGGCACGTTGAAACGATCACGGATATAGCGTACGCCATCCATGTTCATCTTCTTCACCTGGTGCGCGATGTTCTTGCCTTCTGCGGTGTCACCCATACCGTAACCTTTGATGGTATGAGCCAGAATCAGAACCGGCTTGCCTTTGGTGTCCTGCGCTTTTTTCAGTGCCGCGTAAATTTTCTTCGGATCGTGACCACCACGGTTCAGTGACCAAATCTCATCGTCTGACCAGTCTTTCACCAGCGCAGCGGTTTCCGGATATTTACCGAAGAAGTGCTCACGCACGTAGGCACCATCACGCGATTTAAACGTCTGGTAGTCGCCGTCGACGGTTTCGTTCATCAGTTGGATCAGTTTACCGCTGGTGTCATTGCGCAGCAGTTCATCCCAACGACCGCCCCAGATAACCTTGATCACTTCCCAGCCAGCACCGGCAAAAATGCCTTCCAGCTCGTTGATGATCTTACCGTTACCGGTGACCGGTCCATCCAGACGCTGCAGGTTACAGTTGATGATAAAGACCAGGTTATCCAGTTTTTCACGGGTCGCGATAGTGATCGCACCTTTGGATTCTGGTTCATCCATCTCGCCGTCGCCCAGGAACGCGTAAACGGTCTGGCCAGAAGTGTCTTTCAGACCACGGTGTTCCAGGTACTTCAGGAACTTAGCCTGATAGATAGCGTTGAGTGGGCCCAGGCCCATTGAAACGGTCGGGAACTGCCAGAACTCCGGCATCAGTTTTGGATGCGGATAAGAAGACAGGCCTTTACCATCGACTTCCTGACGGAAGTTATTCATCTGCTCTTCGGTCAGACGGCCTTCCAGGAAAGCACGGGCATAGATACCCGGAGAAATATGGCCCTGGAAGTACACCAGATCGCCGCCATCTTTCTCACTGCGCGCGCGGAAGAAGTGGTTAAAACACACTTCATAGATAGTGGCAGAAGACTGGAAGGAGGACATGTGGCCGCCAAGCTCCAGATCTTTCTTCGATGCGCGCAACACCGACATGATGGCGTTCCAGCGGATAGCGGATCGGATACGACGTTCAAGTGAGGTGTTGCCCGGATATTCCGGTTCATCTTCAACGGCAATAGAGTTGATATAGTTACTGATAGCGGCAGCACCGCCAGCAACTTTCACACCGCCTTTACGGGCTGCACTCAGCACCTGATCAATCAGATACTGTGCACGTTCAACACCTTCTTCACGGATGACCGATTCGATCGCCTGTAGCCAGTCACGAGTTTCAATCGGATCCACGTCATTGTGTAAACGTTCTGACATGGGGGTATTCCTTATCTGTGTCTAATACGTTGAAAAATCGGGAGCCTGTTAACGTCAGGGAGACAGGCTCGTCGCACATGTCCGCACGGTCTTTGCCGCGCGTTATTCCTTACGTTGCTGTAAACGACGTAGGGAGCGTTCTCGACGGCTCTGCTCCCGACTTCTGTCCAGCAAGATTTCCTCAATGAACGCCAGGTGACGGTGTGATGCCTCGCGTGCTTGTTCTGGCTCACGAGCCACAATCGCCTCAAAAATTCTGGCGCGGTGACCGCTCACTTTCGCCAGCATTTCCCGGCGAGAGTAGAGCAATTCAAAATTCTGTCGGACATTCTGTTCCAGCATAGGGCCCATTGATCGTAGCAAATGCAAAAGCACGACATTATGGGCCGCTTCTGTGACAGCGATCTGATACTTCATCACTGCGTCTGCTTCAGCGTCGAGATCGCCGCTGTCCTGCGCCTGTTGGATATGAAGATGACAGTCGCGAATACGCTGCAAATCTTCTTCTGTGCCACGCAGTGCCGCATAGTAAGCCGCAATGCCTTCTAAAGCGTGGCGCGTTTCCAGCAGATCAAACTGAGATTCCGGATGTTCGGCGAGTAGCTCTACGAGTGGATCGCTCATGCTCTGCCAGAGATGTTTTTGTACGAATGTTCCGCCGCCCTGACGGCGTAATAACAATCCTTTCGCTTCTAATCGCTGGATTGCCTCACGGAGAGACGGACGTGAAACATCGAATTGTTTGGCGAGTTCGCGCTCGGGGAGCAACTTCTCTCCCGGCTGCAGCGTCCCTTCCATAATGAGGGATTCCAGTTGCTGCTCAATCGCATCGGAGAGTTTGGGTTGACGAATCTTGCTATAAGCCATCTTCCCTTCTTAAAGTATGCCGGTCAAACAAAGTAAATTGGTAATACCAATTCAAAAAAGGTGCCCGTAAAGTAACAAAGTATTCACCTTGTGTCTATACGGCATCTGTGACACTTCAGTGAAGAAATGCGGGATGCGCGCGTTAAATCCAGAGATAAAAGTGGAGAATCAGGCCATACCTGGACGTTAATTTTTTTAACCTTTACCAAAAATTACACAGCATGTATGACTAAACCGATTTAGCCATCAGCGCCTGGTCAGCGCGGTTTGCTGCCGTTTTTCTCATCGGGGGTTAATAAGACGGCAGACCGTTTGATTCTTTTTAAGCCAACTCGTACCGGGGCTGGCGAAAGCAGGTGCAAAGCCCTGCGCTTATCACTATTCTGTTGGTCAGGTTACAGCTGGCGGCATTACGCAAGTCTGACACCTTAAAAACATCATTCTTAAGTGTATTTAATTCTTTACAGTCAGCACATTCTGAAGCGAAGAATAACAACATCATGAGGTGTGTATGGAACAACAGCACGGTGAATCGCTGAAGCGCGGTTTAAAAAATCGCCATATACAGTTGATCGCCTTGGGCGGTGCAGTGGGAACCGGCCTGTTTCTGGGCAGCGCGTCGGTCATCAAATCCGCAGGTCCCGCCGTTATTTTAGGCTATGCGATTGCCGGGTTTATCGCCTTTCTTATCATGCGTCAGTTGGGTGAAATGGTGGTCGAGGAGCCCGTTGCCGGGAGCTTCAGCCACTTTGCCTATAAATACTGGGGAAATTTTGCCGGTTTCGCCTCTGGCTGGAACTACTGGGTGCTGTATGTGCTGGTCGCCATGGCGGAGCTGAGTGCCGTCGGTAAATACATTCAGTTCTGGGCGCCCGATTTTCCCACCTGGGCATCAGCCGCTATCTTCTTCGTGCTGATTAATGCCATTAACCTGACGAACGTTAAAGTGTTTGGTGAAATGGAGTTCTGGTTTGCCATTATTAAAGTTATCGCGGTGATTGCGATGATCCTGTTTGGCGGCTGGTTACTGTTCAGTGGTACCGGTGGGCCGCAGGCAACCGTGCGTAACCTGTGGGAACACGGCGGCTTTATGCCGAATGGCCTCGGTGGGCTGGTGATGGTTATGGCGATTATCATGTTCTCCTTTGGCGGTCTGGAACTGGTCGGGATTACGGCGGCAGAAGCGGACAATCCTGAAACCACGATTCCAAAAGCCACCAACCAGGTGTTGTGGCGTATCCTGATTTTCTATATCGGCTCGCTGGCAGTGCTGCTGTCATTAATGCCGTGGACGCGCGTGACTGAAGATACCAGCCCCTTTGTGTTTATCTTCCACGAACTGGGCGATGCCATGGTTGCCAATGCGCTGAACGTGGTGATCCTCACCGCCGCACTGTCGGTCTATAACAGCTGCGTTTACTGTAACAGCCGCATGTTGTTTGGTCTGGCACAGCAGGGGAATGCGCCAAAAGCGCTGCTGAACGTGGACCGCCGCGGTGTGCCCGTGATGAGTATTCTGGTGTCAGCCGTCGCCACCGCGCTGTGCGTGCTGCTGAACTTCCTGATGCCGGGCGAGGCGTTTGGTCTGCTGATGTCGCTGGTCGTGTCTGCGCTGGTCATCAACTGGGCGATGATTAGCCTGGCGCACCTGAAATTCCGTAAAAAGAAAAACCAGCAGGGCGTTACCACCCGTTTCAAAGCGGTACTGTACCCTCTGGGTAACTGGGTTTGCCTGATCTTCCTGGCTGGCATCCTGGTCCTGATGGCGATGACGCCAGGCATGGCCATTTCCGTATGGCTCATTCCTGTCTGGCTGATCATCCTGGCTATTGGCTATTTCATCAAGAATAAGACGCAAAAAGCCTGACGGCATTGCCAGCCCGCCGACAGAAAACGGCGGGCTGGCTCGGTAAACCCGACCCTGCTCACACTTCTCCTTGCACGGCTGTTTTGTCCATCATCCCAACAATTTCTTGCCGCGTCGCCTGTGGATTAAACATTAATAATCCTTTTATGTTTAATTCCTCTGCAGGTTACAACAATGACAGATAACCCCCTCTCATTCAGAGAAAAGCTGGGCTATGGCATGGGTGATGCGGGGTGCAACATGATCGGTGGCGCTGTCATGCTGTTCCTCAGCTATTTCTATACCGACGTTTTTGGCTTAGCACCGGCCTTAGTGGGCGTGCTGTTACTCTCGGTGCGCATTCTGGATGCCATCACCGACCCGATAATGGGCGCGATAGCTGACCGTACCAAAAGCCGCTGGGGACGTTTCCGTCCCTGGTTACTGTGGGTGTCAGTGCCCTACGTTATATTCAGTGTACTGATGTTTACCACGCCAGACTGGAGCTATCCCAGCAAGGTCATCTGGGCCTTTACCACCTACTTTTTCATGTCCCTGGCCTATACCGCCATTAATATCCCCTACTGCTCGCTGGGTGGCGTCATGACTAACGATCCCGGTGAGCGTGTCTCCTGCCAGTCGTACCGGTTTGTCATGGTCGGCATTGCCACCCTGATTCTGTCACTGTCGTTGCTGCCGATGGCGGAATGGTTTGGCGGTGAGAACAAGGCGCGGGGTTATCAGATGGCGATGGCTGTGCTGGCCCTGGTGGGACTGGCAATGTTTCTGTTCTGCTTCGCCACCGTGCGGGAACGTATTCAGCCTGCCGTCCCTACTCATGATGATCTGAAAAACGATTTGCGTGATGTGTGGAAGAACGATCAGTGGGTGCGCATCTTGCTGTTGACACTTTGCAATGTCTGCCCGGGTTTTATTCGTATGGCAGCAACCCTGTATTACGTGACCTGGGTCATGGGACAAACGGCGCACTTTGCCACGCTGTTTATCAGCCTGGGGGTGGTTGGCATGATGCTGGGTAGCACGCTGGCAAAAGTCCTCACCGACCGCTGGTGTAAGTTGAAAGTCTTTTTCTGGACCAATATCGCCCTTGCCCTGTTCTCCTGCGGTTTCTACTGGCTTGATCCCCACGCCACCGTGACAGTCGTTATCGCTTACTTTCTGCTGAATGTCCTTCATCAAATTCCCTCCCCTTTACACTGGTCTTTGATGGCGGATGTGGACGATTACGGTGAATGGAAAACCGGTAAGCGTATTACCGGCATCAGCTTTTCAGGCAATCTGTTCTTTCTCAAGGTCGGACTGGCCGTCGCGGGGGCGATGGTCGGTTTTCTGCTCTCGGCTTACGGTTATGATGCGGGTGCGAAACAGCAATCGGCTCACGCGCTCAACGGCATTGTCCTGCTGTTTACCGTTATCCCCGGGGCTGGCTATTTGATTACCGCGGGCGTGGTGCGACTGATGAAAGTGGATCGCACATTAATGCAAACCATTCAACGCGATCTTGCCCTCCGCCAGATTCAGGCGCACGAAAAACACCCTACCGAGCTTCCGACTGGAGAGTTGAAATGAGCGAAAACTGGCCCAACCCCTTTATTGAACGGCGCGCCGATCCGTTTATCCTGCGCCACGGAGAACACTATTACTTTATTGCTTCCGTACCGGAATATGATCGTCTTGAGCTACGTCGTGCCAGCACGCTAACGGCCTTACGCACCGCGACACCGGTCGTGGTCTGGCGTAAACCCGATATTGGGCCGTTCAGTGAGCTGATCTGGGCACCGGAGTTGCATCGTATTGCAGAACACTGGGTTATCTATTTTGCCGCAGCGCCTTCGCGCGATATCAAAGATGGCTTGTTTCAGCACCGGATGTACGCGCTGGTGTGCAACGATGACGACCCGCTCAGTGGCCACTGGCAGCCCCCGCGCCAGGTGTTAAGTCATCTCGACAGTTTTGCGCTGGATGCCACCCACTTTGTTCACCAGGGGAAAAACTGGTACTTATGGGCGCAGAAAGATCCTGCAATTCCAGGGAATTCCAACCTCTATCTGGCTGAATTGCGTAATCCATGGACGCTCAAAGGCAAACCGGTGATGCTGAGCCGTCCGGAATATGAATGGGAGTGCGCGGGGTTTAGCGTCAACGAAGGCGCGGCCGCGATAGTGCATGGTGACTGGCTGTTTATTACCTATTCTGCCAGCGCAACGGATGAAAACTACTGCATGGGCCTGCTTTCCATTCCGCGTGATGCCGATCCGCTGAACGCGATGGCCTGGCAGAAATCAGCGCGTCCGGTCTTTGCAACCAGTTGGGAAAACCGCCAGTATGGACCGGGACACAGTTGTTTTACTCAGGATGAGGACGGGCGCGATCTGCTGGTCTATCACGCACGCAATTATACAGAAATTGAGGGCGATCCCCTTTGGGACGGTAATCGCCATACGCGTCTGAAATATTTTCACTGGCGTGAGGATGGCACACCCGACTTCGGGGTTCCCCCTGCCGACTACACCAACGTGCCGTAAATGGTCAGCAACGCCACAACCACCACCAGCACCAGCGAAATGCGCTTCGCCAGCGCCACGGCGACACGTGGCGTTGCGACCTTATCGCTGTGCGGATCGCGAGCCAGCGAAAACTGCGCCAGCGTGGTTAAAACCTGGTACTGCGAGTGGTGCCTGTCCGTCAGCGAGGCAAACCAGGCAGGCAAGGCTTTCTCACCGTGCCCCAGCAGCGCATAGGCAACGCCCGCCAGCCGCACCGGGAGCCAGTCAACCACATGCAGAATGCTGTCCACGCCAGACTGAGAGCGGGCCATGGGCGTGCAGTGTTTTGCCAGCCAGCTTTGCCAGGCGCGTAAAAACGCATACCCCACGAGTAACACCGGTCCCCAGGCACCGCCCACCACGAACCAAAACATCGGTGCCAGATAGAAACGGAAGTTAATCCAGATGAGCGCATTCTGAAGCTCACGAAGGAATTCGCGTTCGCTGCACTCAACAGGCACACCGTGGATCAGGGTTAACTCTGCCGCCATGGCCTGATGTGCCGCGGCGTCATCACGACTCGCCGCCTGCAAATACGTATGATAGTGCTGACGCACCACACCCGCTCCGATGCACAGTAACCCCACCACGATCCAGAACAGAAGCTGAGGAATACCAAACAAAATGCCTTTCAGGCTCCCGACCACCAGCGCGGTCAGGCCCATCGCGATAATCAGCATCAGCAGTGTGCGCATCACCGAAAAGTGCTGACGGCGACGAAACACAGGCTCCAGCCGGTGATCCAGTTGCCAGTGCTCCCCCAGCTTAAACAGCCGTTCCCAACCTAAAACCAGTAACAAGGTAAATAACGTCATAGTTACTCCAATTTTTGTTGCTGTAACCGCTGTTTAAAATCGTCCCAGTCAAACGCCGGGCCGGGATCGGTTTTCCGTCCCGGTGCAATATCACTGTGGCCGGTAATGCGCGCAGGCGTTAACGGATAATGGGCTAACAACGTCTGCGTGACCTGATGCAGAGCGGCGTATTGTGCCTCGGTATAAGGTTCAATATCCGTGCCCTCCAGTTCAATGCCAATTGAAAAGTCGTTGCAGTTTTCCCGCCCCTCAAACTGCGAGATGCCAGCGTGCCAGGCACGTTTATCAAAAGGGACATATTGCACGATTTCGCCATCACGTCGGATAAGGCAGTGCGCCGCAACGCGCAAATGAGCAATCTCAGCAAAGTAGGGATGCGCGTCGGCAGGCAGCGTGCCGGTGAACAGTTTATCAATCCACGGGCCGCCGAATTCACCGGGCGGCAGGCTGATATTGTGAATGACCAAAAGGGATGGCGCTTCGTTATGCGGCCGATCATTACAATGGGGGGACGGCACCTGTCGCACACCGGACAGCCAACCTTTTTCTACTTTCATGCTGGATTCTCTTCGCAGGACCGGTTTGAGAATAGCATGAATTTTAAGGGATTATTGCGTCAAAATGCGTTGCACTATCGGGCTGATAAACGCACATGTTAAGTATACTAAACAAAAAGTGACTAAGGACTGGTGCCTTCGCGCTATTCAGGCTATGGTAATCGCCTCTGTTAGCTGACATTTACTGGAGCGGAACGCGTATGTCTGTGCGTCGCTATGATCCTGACAGTCGCCATCAGGCGCTGCTTGAACGTATTGAAAATGATATCCCCGAAGCCGTTGAACGCGCATTAAAGGAAGATCTCGGCGGTGAGACAGAGAGCGACCGCGACATTACCGCGCAGCTCCTGCCAGCCGACAGTCGGGCACATGCTCAGGTTATTACCCGTGAAGTCGGTGTTTTTTGTGGTAAACGCTGGGTCGAAGAGGTGTTTAACCAGCTAGGCGCGCACACCGCCCTGACATGGCATGTGGAAGATGGACAACATGTTATCCCGGATCAACCCCTGTTTGAGGTTGACGGGCCAGCCCGCCTGTTGCTGACGGCCGAACGCACCGCATTGAATTTTGTGCAAACCTTGTCCGGCGTCGCCACGGAAGTCAGCCGCTATGTCGCGCTGCTGGAAGGCACACAGACACAGCTTCTGGATACACGCAAAACATTGCCAGGCTTGCGAACAGCGCTGAAATACGCCGTGCTGTGCGGTGGCGGCAGTAATCATCGCCTCGGCCTGTCCGATGCGTTTCTGATTAAAGAAAACCATATTATCGCCAGCGGCTCAATTCGTCAGGCCGTCGAAAAAGCCTTTTGGCTTTATCCGGATGTCCCTGTGGAAGTCGAAGTTGAATCGCTGAAAGAGCTGGAAGAGGCACTGGCTGCGGCGGCCGACATCATCATGCTGGACAATTTTTCCCTTCAGGCGATGCGCGAGGCGGTGAAGATCACGGCTGGTCGTGCGCTACTGGAGGTGTCAGGCAACGTCACCGAAACGACGATTCGGGACATCGCCGAGACCGGTGTGGATTATGTCTCTGTCGGCGCGCTGACCAAGCATGTGCGTGCTCTGGATCTGTCGATGCGCTTTCAGGCGCAATAATCTCTGTTGCCGTGCCGCCGGCACGGCCTGTTTTGTGCACCAGCATCCAGTGACGTAGTCCTGTTCCTGTAACCCTCCAGATTTATTGCCTGCCCTTTTCCACTCTCCGGGTTTCCTGCTGTTATTACCCACAGCGTCTTCCTAGACTGCGGCCTTCTTACTCAGGAGGCAAATATGCACTATCAACAAGGATTCACGTTAGTTGAATTAATGATTGTGGTCGGCATCGTGGCGATCCTCAGCGCTATCGGGCTGCCTGCCTATCAAAATTATCTGCAGCGCGCCGCGCTGACCGACATGCTGCAAACCATGGTGCCCTTTAAGACGGCCGTTGAGCTTTGCGCGATTGAACGCGGCGGGCCTGAACAGTGTCAGGCCGGGCAACGCGGTATTCCGCAGGGCACAACATCACGTTACGTGTCGGCGATCACCGTGGTCAACGGCATGATTACCCTGACCGGGCAGGAGAGCCTGAATGGATTAAGCGTAGAAATGCTGCCCGTCTGGGACAGTAACGAAGGCACGCTCGTCTGGCAGCGTACCTGTACCAGCACTAACACCACGTTACGTGACAACTGTCAGGAACAATTCCGCTTTGACAGTCGTGGGGGCACAAATGAGTAAACCCGACGATGCGATAGCGCTGATCTGTCAGCGCTATCGCGCCATCATCCTCGACCACAACGCGACGCATTTACGTCTTGCTGTCGCTGAGCAGGTTCCGCCAGGACTGGCCGAAGCCCTGCAATTTGCCAGCCCGTGTCAGATCGCTATTGAGTGCTGGCCGCAGGCCCGGCTCGAACAGGCTGAAGCGATGCATAGCCCCTTGTGTGCTAAAGAGGGTGCCGCCACAGAATCGGCAATCGATACCGCCAGCCAGCTTCTGCATCAGGCCGCACAGCGGCGGGCCTCAGACATCCATATTGAGCCTTATCAGCACAGCCTGCGTATTCGTCTGCGCATTGACGGCGTGTTGCATCCCCTGCCCCTGCAACGGGACATACAGCCAGCGGCTCTGCTGGCGCGGCTTAAAATTTTGGCCGGACTGGATATTGCCGAACGTCGTCTGCCACAGGACGGTCAGTTCAGCCATGAGATTGACGGTCAGGTCGCTTCCTTTCGGCTCTCAACGTTGCTGACGCAGGGCGGAGAGAAAGCCGTCGTACGTTTGCTGCAGCGGGAAGGCGCTACACTGTCCCTGGACTCGCTGGGCTTACCCGCGGCACCGCTGCGCCTGCTCAAGGCTGCGCTGGCACAGCCCCAGGGCCTGATTCTGGTCACGGGCCCAACCGGCAGTGGAAAAACGTTTACCCTTTACAGCGGACTGAGCGCGATTAATCAGCCCGGAAAGAACATTTGCAGTGTGGAAGATCCCATTGAGATCCCTTTGCCGGGCATCAATCAGACGCAAATTAATCCAAAGTATGGGCTCGATTTTAATCGTGTGTTACGCGCGCTGCTTCGCCAGGATCCGGATGTCATCATGATAGGCGAAATACGGGACGGCGAGACCGCTGAAATTGCCGTAAAAGCCGCGCAAACCGGTCATCTTGTCCTCTCGACTTTGCACACTAACTCAACGGCTGAAACGCTAACGCGCTTACGCCAGATGGGCATTCCTGGTTATTTACTGGGCTCAGCGTTGCGCCTGATTATTGCTCAGCGCCTGGTCAGACGCCTGTGTCCGCACTGTCGTGAACCTGCACAGGCCGTGGCACATCTCCCGGCGTCAGTCTGGCCAGGCACGTTACAAACCTGGCGGGCACCGGGTTGCGATCACTGCTTTTCGGGTTATTTTGGCCGTCTGGCTTTATTCGAACTCCTGCCCGTTACAGCCAAACTGCAAAATGCTATCGCCGCCGAAATGCCTCTGGAGGAGGTATTGGCGCTGGCAAAACAGCAAGGGATGCGCACGCTACAGGCTTCGGGGCTGGACGCTGTCAGCCGCGGCGAAACCTCTCTGGAGGAGATGCAGCGCGTTATTGGGCTCGAATCATGACGCACCTTTTTCTTTATCGCTGGTATGCCGTAGATACACAGGGCAGACTGCAAACGGGTTATCATCTGGCCCCCGACAGTGAGACGCTGTCTGACGATCTTTCGCGCCGGCACTTAGTGCCGGTGAGCGAGAAACGGGAAAAAATGATGCGCCGACGTGACTGGCGGTCACAGCATAAAATTGATTTCATTCGCCAGCTCGCCACCCTGCTAAAGGCGGGCCTTCCTTTATCGCAAAGCCTTGATCTGCTGGCATCAGGTCACCCGCATGCCGCCTGGCGGGCGTTGATGCAGGCCTTACAGCATCACGTCTTGCGTGGCGAGCCATTTTCGCAGGCATTACGCCAGTGGCCAGAGGTTTTTCCGCCACTTTTCGCTGCGCTAATGGCGGTCGGCGAGCTGACCGGTCAGTTGGATATCTGCTGCGAACAACTGGCGCAGCAACAAACACGTCAGCAGCATTTGCGCGCTAAGGTTCTGAAAGCCCTGCGTTATCCCCTGTTTATTCTGTTCGTGGCGTTGGCCGTCACCTGCGGTATGTTGCTGTTTGTCTTGCCGGAGTTTGTTTCCGTCTATGCCTCGTTTGACGCGCCTTTACCCGCCTTCACCGCCGCCGTTATCACCCTGTCCGACGGATTACAGGCGGGCGGATTGCCGCTAATCGGGGGCATTGCCCTGCTGGCGACGGGCTGGTACCACGCGCGGCGGCGCTCTGAAAACTGGCAGCGCTGTGAGCAACGCGCCCTGCTGCGTGTGCCGGTTATCGCCGGGCTATGGCAGGGTAGTCAACTGACGCAAATCTACAGTGTGTTGCAACTGACCCAGCAGGCAGGATTAACCCTGCTCCAGGGACTTGATGCGGCCTGTGTCACGTTGTCATCGCGGCTGTGGCAGGATACCATCAGGGCTATTCAGCAGCACATTGCGCAAGGCAATCCTCTGCACCAGGCGTTGCACATGCATCCCCTGTTTACGCCACTTTGTCGTCAGTTGATTCGTGTGGGCGAAGAGTCAGGCGCACTGGATGTGATGCTGGCGCGTCTGGCTGAATGGCATGAAAGAGAAACGCTGACGCGGGCTGATAATCTGGCCGCCTCGCTGGAACCCGTGATGATGGTTGTGATTGGCGGCATTGTCGGCACACTGGTGATCGCCATGTATCTGCCTGTGTTTGGGCTAGGTGAGGCCATGCAGTAAAGGTGCTCCGTTCCTTTACTGCATGCTGAGCAGGCAGGGTTAACGGGAAAAGATGCGGTTTTCCTGCTCGGCCACCCGAATAAACGTGGTGCGCTTGGTTAACTCTTTTAGCCGCTCAGCTCCCACATAGGTGCAGGCAGAACGAAGCCCGCCGAGAATATCGCGAAGGGTTTCTTCTACCGGCCCGCGCAAGGGGAGTTTCACTGTCTTCCCTTCTGCCGCACGATATTCCGCCACGCTTCCCGCATGACGTTTCATTGCGGATTCTGAGCTCATGCCGTAAAACAGCATAAACCGCTCGCCGTTTTCTTCTGTAATTCGGCCTTCGCACTCATCATGTGCCGCCAGCATACCGCCCAGCATGACAAAATCCGCGCCGCCACCAAACGCTTTGGCGATATCACCCGGCACAGCGCATCCGCCATCGCTGACGATTTGCCCACTCAGGCCGTGCGCCGCATCGGCGCACTCAATCACGGCAGAGAGCTGCGGATATCCCACGCCGGTTTTGACGCGCGTGGTGCAGACTGAGCCCGGTCCAATCCCCACCTTCACGATATCGGCTCCGGACAGGATTAGCTCTTCGACCATTTCCCCCGTGACGACGTTACCCGCACAAATCGTTTTGCCCGGGAAGATCTCACGCGCACGCTTCAGGAAATCGACAAAGTGCTCAGAATAACCATTGGCAACGTCAATACAGATGAACTGCAGGTCATCGCAAATGGCCATGACCGCGATAAGTTTGGTGAGATCGGCGTCTGAGGTGCCGGTAGATACCATCACATATTTCAGTACTGATGCCGGTACGCGTTGAACAAACGTCCGCCAGTCTTCCACACTGTAGTGTTTGTGTACGGCTGTTAAGACATTGAAACTGGCCAGCGCCTCGGCCATTGAAAAAGTCCCCACCGTATCCATGTTGGCCGCGATAACAGGTACGCCGCGCCAGTCCAGGCCGGAGTGTTTGAACGTAAAGCTGCGATCCAGTTCGACCTGAGATCGGCTTTTCAGCGTGGAGCGCTTTGGACGAATCAGTACGTCTTTAAAGCCCAGTTTCAAATCTTCTTCAATGCGCATACATAGTGTCCTGGTAAGAGGTTATTCATCGCCATGAAGGGCGTTATCACAAAGCCAGTCACCTCATGATACGCGCCATTTGCACCGCAACAAGAGTGCGAATTTCACTTTATTTACGCTACAATCCATCAGATTCGACGGCGTCTTTCTAACGAAATCGGACGCGCAACATGATCGTGTCGTAACGCTTTGGCTTACCTGTGACTGAACGACTAAGAGAGTGAGAGTGAGAGATACGCCCTACACGGTGGCGCTGACCGGTGGCATTGGCAGCGGCAAGAGCACTATTGCCGCGTACTTTGCTGCAGAAGGCGTGACGATCATTGACGCTGATGTCATTGCCCGCGAGGTCGTCGAGCCGGGCACGCCTGCTCTGCAGGCGATTGTTGCACGCTATGGTGACAGTATTCTGACCGATCAGGGAACACTGCAACGTGCGCGCTTAAGAGAGATTATTTTTGCGGCACCTGATGAAAAAAACTGGCTAAACGCGCTGCTTCATCCCCTGATTAACGCCCGCACACAGCAGCTTAAAGCGCAGGCGACCTCACCTTATGTCCTGTGGGTCGTGCCGTTGCTGGTTGAAAACCAGCTCCAGCATCAGGCCGATCGGGTTTTGGTTATCGACACCGATGAAGAAACACAGCTGAAACGTACGCTCGCACGCGACAACGTTTCTCCTGAGCAGGCTAAACGCATTCTTGCGGCACAGGCGACGCGCCAACAGCGCCTCGCCTGTGCCGATGATATTATTGATAACAGTGGCGCGCCTGAAAATGCGCTACCCCAGGTTGCCAGACTTCATCAGCGTTATCTGAAGCTTGCGGCAGCGAAACAGGATTAATCCATGAGTACAGTCGTTCTGTTTGAACATCCACTGAATGAAAAAATGCGCACCTGGCTGCGTGTCGAATTCCTGATCGATCAGTTGCATCAGGTTACGCCATTGGAAAATACCGCCACGGCACTGACTTTTTTTCGTCTGATCGGCGAACTGCTGGATATCTTTGAACGCGGCGACATGCGCACCGAGTTGCTGAAAGAGCTTGAGCGTCAGCAAACCAAACTGCGCGCGTGGGCGGATGTGCCCGGCGTGGATATGTCCGTGGTGGATGCATTACGCGACAAACTAAAAGCACAATCTGTTCTGCTTAACAGTGCACCGCGTATGGGGCAGCAACTGAGGGAAGATCGTCTGATTGCTCTGGTTCGTCAGCGGCTCAGTATTCCGGGCGGGTGCTGCAGTTTCGATCTGCCTGGTCTGCACATCTGGCTGCATCTGCCGCAGACAACACGTGATGCGCAGGTTACAAGCTGGATGGAAACCCTGATACCGCTGCACAGCACACTGGCCATGTTGCTCGATTTAATCCGTCAGTCGGGCACTTACCGTTTACAAACCAGTCTGAACGGTTTTTATCAGGATAATGCCGAAGGCGCCGATCTTCTGCGTCTGCAACTGGACATAGAGGACGCACTTTATCCTCAGGTATCCGGTCATAAGAGCCGTTTTGCGATACGTTTTATGCCACTGGACAGTGAGCGCGGTGAAGTCCCCGCGCGCCTCAACTTCCAACTGGCCTGTTGTTAGAGGTGAACATGCAGGAAGAAATTATGACCGTTAACTGTCCGCAGTGCGGTAAAACGGTTATCTGGGATGAACTGAGCCCGTGGCGGCCGTTTTGCAGCAAACGTTGTCAGTTAATTGACCTTGGCGAATGGGCTGCGGAAGAAAAGCGCATACCCAGCAGCGATGAGTTGAACGACAGTGACAACTGGAGTGAAGAAGAACGCTAAGTCACGCGGTGGGGCATAATGCCCCACCCTGTTACAGTTCGCCTGCCACCAGACGCGCTATCAGTTCATGATTTGCCGCCGGAAATTCTTCAGCGATCAGCGCCCGCTGTTCGACCCAACGCTGTGGCTGCCCCTCTTTGCCCCAGGGTTCACCTTTCCAGCCTTCGACCAGGAAAAAATGCAGCGTCACACGCAGATCGTCATAGGTATGATCTTTGATGCCAATGGCGCGGGCATCAGTCACCTCAATGCCGGTCTCTTCGAGCAGTTCGCGCACTAAACCCTGCTCAGGGCTTTCACCCGCTTCAATTTTACCGCCGGGAAATTCCCACTTATTGGCCATGTAGGAGGAAGCCGCACGCTGGGCAAGAAAAATGTGTTTATCAGCATTGCGGATAATGCCGACGGCAACCTGCAGGTGCTTCATGAAGGTATCCTGAAGAGTAGGTGAATGAGCGCTGATTCTAAAACATGTTAAGCGGGTTGTTAACCGCGCCATCGTTCAGCGGACAAAAAGCCAAAAAAAAGGAGCCAGAGGCTCCTTTTCAGTCAACACGTTATCAGGCCAGGCGACCATGACACTGTTTGTATTTCTTACCTGAACCGCATGGGCAAGGATCGTTACGTCCGACTTTACGCTCGCCGCCCTGCTGGGCAAGCGACTCGGCCGCCAGCACATCTTCGCTGACATGGCTGAGATGCTGCTGCTGCGCCAGACGCTCTGCCTCTTCGCGACGTTGCTGCTCCATCGCTTCCACTTCTTCTGGCATTCGCACCTGCACCTTGCTCAGTGTGCTGATTACTTCATACTTCAGCGTTTCAAGCATGGCGGCAAACATGGCAAACGATTCACGTTTATATTCCTGCTTCGGATCTTTCTGCGCGTAGCCACGTAAGTGGATGCCCTGACGCAGATAATCCATTGCCGCCAGGTGCTCTTTCCACAGGGAGTCCAGCGTTTGCAGCATCACGCCTTTCTCAAAGTTACGCATCATCTCCGCGCCCACGATCTCTTCTTTCGCCGCATAGCTATCGGCAGCGTGTTTCATAATGCGCTCACGCAGCGTCTCTTCATGCAGGTCCGGTTCTTTATCCAGCCATTCACTGATTGGCAGATCCAGATCGAAATCGTTACGCAGGCGCTCTTCCAGTCCCGGTACGTCCCACATTTCTTCCAGTGACTGCGGTGGAATGTAGCTGTCGATAATCGATTTATAGACGTCTTCGCGAATACTGTTGATGGTATCGGAGACATCAGAAACATCCAGCAGCTCATTACGCTGGCTATAGATCGCGCGGCGTTGGTCATTCGCCACATCATCGTATTCCAGCAGTTGCTTACGAATATCGAAGTTACGGCTTTCCACTTTACGCTGTGCGTTGGCAATCGCTTTGGTTACCCACGGGTGCTCAATGGCCTCGCCCGGTTTCATTCCCAGCTTGCGCATCATGTTAGAAACACGATCAGAGGCAAAAATACGCATCAGCGCATCTTCCATTGACAGGTAGAAACGTGAAGAACCCGCGTCCCCCTGACGACCCGCACGACCGCGCAGCTGGTTGTCAATACGACGCGATTCATGGCGTTCCGTACCGACGATATGTAAGCCACCTGACGCCAGCACGGCATCATGGCGAACCTGCCAGGCCGCTTTAATCGCCTCGATCTGCTCTTCAGTCGGATCCTGCAGCTCAGCGACTTCGGCATGCCAGCTACCGCCCAGCATAATATCGGTACCACGGCCCGCCATGTTGGTGGCGATGGTTACGGCACCCGGCTGACCAGCCTGAGCAACAATATCCGCTTCGCGGGCGTGGAATTTGGCGTTCAGAACATTGTGCTTAATGCCTGCGCGTGTCAGCTCGTTTGATACAACTTCTGACTTCTCGATCGAAATCGTACCTACCAGTACCGGTTGCCCTTTCGCGGTACGTTCGCGAATATCCTCAATAATGGCATCGATCTTCTCTTTCTCTGTCATGTAGACCAGATCGGCCAGATCTTTACGCACCATCGGACGGTTGGTTGGCACAACGATGGTATCGAGCTTGTAGATGGAGCTGAACTCAAACGCTTCTGTATCAGCCGTACCCGTCATACCGGCCAGCTTTTCATAGAGGCGGAAGTAGTTCTGGAAGGTGATCGATGCCAGCGTCTGGTTTTCGTTCTGGATTTCAACGCCTTCTTTGGCTTCAACGGCCTGATGCAGACCATCAGACCAGCGACGTCCTTGCATGGTACGACCGGTATGCTCATCGACAATGATGACTTCGCCATCTTTAACGATGTAATCAACATCGCGCGTGAACAGCGCATGTGCACGCAGCGCAGCCGTCACGTGATGCATCAGCATGATATTCGTCGGTGAATAGAGGGATTCACCTTCCACCATAATGCCCTGGCTCACCAGCAGCTCTTCGACTTTCACCAGGCCGCGCTCGGTCATGTGCGCCTGACGCGCTTTCTCGTCAACCCAGAAATCGCCTTCACCCTGGAAGTGGTCAGAATCTTCTTTTTCCTGACGGATCAGGTGAGGAATGATTTTGTTCACTTTGGTATAGAGTTCAGAGCTGTCTTCTGCCGGACCTGAGATGATCAGTGGCGTTCGCGCTTCGTCAATAAGGATGGAGTCGACCTCATCCACCAGCGCATAGTGCAGTTTACGCTGTACGCGCTCTTCAGGGCTGAACGCCATATTGTCGCGCAGATAGTCGAAGCCATATTCGTTGTTCGTACCGTAAGTGATGTCCGCTGCATAGGCTTCACGTTTGGCGACGGAAGGCAGACCTGACATGTTGATACCGACACTCAGGCCAAGAAATTCAAACAACGGGCGGTTATTTTCCGCATCACGCTGGGCCAGGTAATCGTTGACGGTAACAACATGAACACCTTTACCGGTCAGGGCATTCAGGTAGGCTGGCAGCGTTGCCGTAAGCGTTTTACCTTCACCGGTACGCATCTCAGCAATACAGCGGTTGTTAAGTACCATACCGCCAATCAGCTGGACATCAAAGTGACGCATGCCAAAGACGCGTTTACTGGCTTCACGCACGGTTGCAAAGGCTTCCGGAAGTAAACTCTCCAGCGACTCGCCTTTTTTCAGGCGCTCACGGAACAGTTCCGTTTTCGCTTTCAGTTCTTCATCAGAGAGCTTTTCAAAATCCGGTTCCATCTTATTGATGATATCAACGGTTTTACGCATGCGGCGCAAAGTACGATCATTGCTGCTACCAAAAACCTTGGTTAACATTTTGATTAACATAATAAATATATTCTCAATTCAGCCGAATCGTCGGACTGCGAAATCTAAAAGGGTGTAATGAAAGTGATTAGCAGAACAATGAAGCGGGGCCAGCACGGATACCGTGCACTTTGCCATGCCAGGCTGCTCGCGTCAGGGCAGGCGCGTCAGACACAGGCAGCAGAGACAAACCAAAGGCGTCGTATGTCTGTGCTGTCTGGGAGGTCAATAAGGCATGAAGTGAATCGATTAACGCCAGCTTTTGCGCGGCCAGCGGATGTACCTGCTCTTCCGCCTGAGACTGCGGCGTCAGCGTGAAAGAGAGGTGGCGGATAACCGTGCGAATGGCATGCTGGTGCCAGTAGTCAACCGTAAAACTGGGACGTCGCGAGGCTTCCTGAAGACGAATAAGATGATCGAAACGAACGGCATTGCCGATGAACAGGCTGCTGGCTGAGGATTCGGATCCGGTGTTAAGTTCCGCTGTTTGCGCACACGCCGGCAAGCCGAGACTGGCCGCCACCATTCCCAGCAGGAAATGAGGCCAGAAATAGCGTCTACCTATTTGTCGCCAGCGTAGAAGGATTCCGATCACAATTGTTCCATTGCGCATAACAATTTCATTATTCACTGCTGTTTTCAGCAGCATGCAGCCTGTAAAAGCGCCAGAGATAGTAACACTAATGTGGCGTGCCGACACCTGCGTTTAAAGCGACAACGGAAGAAATCGCACCTGATTGTGCAGCAATTCAGCAATTGTTTGCTTTAGCATGTGAAGAGTGTCGCAACACACAGAGAGCGAAGGCGGGGCAATAAAAAACGGCCGGCGCGACTGACCGGAGAGAGTGTCAGCGCAACCAGCCGTTTTTACGTTCTGATCAGGAATTAAGCCAGAACCAGATTTGGTGCTTTAAACGCCAGCGGCAATTCAGCTTCGTCTTCGAAGGTCGCCCATTCCCAGGCTTCCTGCTTAGCCAAAACGGCCTGCAGCAGTTTGTTGTTCAATGCATGGCCCGATTTGTACGCGGTAAACGCGCCGATAATGTTATGGCCACACATAAACAGATCGCCGATAGCGTCCAGCATTTTGTGACGGACAAACTCGTCTTCAAAACGCAGACCTTCTTCATTAAGCACGCGGAAATCATCAAGGCCTATCGCACAATCTAAACTACCGCCCAGGCACAGGCCTTTAGACTGCAGATATTCGATTTCATGCATGAAGCCAAAGGTGCGTGCACGGCTAATCTGACGAACAAACGCTTCGGCAGAGAATTTCATCTGGTAACGCTGAGAGCTGGCATCGATAGCCGGGTGTTTGAAATCAATAGTGAAATCAAGCGAAAAACCGTTATACGGTTTAATTTCCGCCCATTTATCACCATCTTCAACACGCACGGTTTGCTTAACGCGCACAAACTTCTTGGCGCTGCTGAGCTGCTCGATACCTGCATCCATCAGCAGATAGATAAAAGGCGCTGCGCTGCCATCCATAATCGGGATTTCAGGTGCATCGACTTCCACAATAATGTTGTCGATGCCCAGGCCCGCCAGTGCGGCATTCAAGTGTTCAACTGTCGAAATACGCACGCCTTCATCATTCACCAGGCAGGTACTCAGCATGGTGTCGCGCACGTATTTTGCATCAGCCGGAAAATCAACCGGGGGATTCAAGTCGGTGCGACGATAGATGACCCCGGTATTAGCCGGTGCAGGGCGCAACGTCAGGCTGACTTTCTTGCCGGTATGTAAACCGACACCTGTCGCCTGAACAATACGTTTTAATGTCCTTTGTTTGATCATCGTAATTATCTCGCAATATTACTTTCCGACCGCCAGTATACGTTACCAGCGGGCGAACACTTTAGCACAAAGAGCGGGAAAACCCAATTATAAGGTTATTCCTAGTCGGCCTGCTTACGCAAAAACGCCGGGATATCAAGGTAATCTGGCTCTTTGTTCGATTGCGCATTCTGATCGTTCACCACTTTCGCTGCAGGTTTCTGCTCCTGCGGCAGCGGCGACATGCCGTGCTGCTGATAACGGTGATCCATCACTGGCTGGCTGGCCGGTTTGTTGGTGACCAGCGTGATTTCAGGACGCTTGTCCATACCAATACCGGTTGCCACCACGGTGACGCGCAGTTCATCGTTCATTTCTGGATCCAGAGAGGTACCGATAACCACGGTGGCGTTGTCTGAGGCGAAGGCGCGGATGGTATTACCCACGGTTTCGAACTCATCCAGACGCAGGTCAAAGCCCGCCGTGATGTTGACCAGCACGCCACGCGCACCAGACAGGTCGATATCTTCCAGCAGTGGGCTGGAAATCGCCATCTCAGCAGCTTCTTCCGCACGATCTTCACCGCATGCCACGCCAGAGCCCATCATGGCATAACCCATTTCTGACATGACGGTACGCACGTCAGCAAAGTCGACGTTCATCAGGCCAGGGCGGGTAATCAGTTCAGCGATACCCTGCACTGCGCCTTTCAGTACGTCGTTGGCTGCGCCAAAAGCGTCGAGCAGCGAAATGCCGCGCCCAAGCACTTTTAACAGCTTGTCGTTAGGAATGGTGATCAGTGAATCGACGTGCTTAGACAGCTCTGCGATCCCCTGCTCGGCAAACGCCATGCGCTTCTTGCCTTCGAAGTTGAAAGGCTTGGTCACGACCGCAACGGTCAGAATACCTAAATCTTTCGCCACTTCAGCTACAACAGGCGCTGCACCGGTACCGGTACCGCCACCCATACCCGCTGCGATGAACACCATGTCTGCCCCTTCCAGCGCAGAACGCAGTGCTTCGCGATCTTCCTCTGCAGAGTTACGGCCCACTTCCGGGTTCGCACCCGCACCCAGCCCTTTGGTAATGTTATTACCAATCTGGATGGTCTGGCCGACCGCTGTTTTACGCAACGCCTGGGCGTCGGTGTTAACAGCGAAGAATTCCACACCTTCGATACGCTCGCGTACCATGTGCTCTACGGCGTTGCCGCCGCCACCGCCGACGCCGATGACTTTAATCACCGCGTCATTGGTTAATTCCATAGGTTCAAACATGATTTCTCTCCGTTATGTGCCTGTCGCCTGGAGATCACAAAAGAAAACAGCATGATCCCCTTTTACAAAAATTAAAACTCTTTTTTTAACCAACTATTGATACGTTTAAACCAGTTGCCGACTGAAACCCGCTTTTCCGCCTCTGCGTCACCGTTCATGTGTGACTCTTTGCCGTAATGCAACAGCCCTACCGCCGTGGAATAGTAAGGCTCCTGCGCGTAGTCCGTCAGGCCAGTAATGTTCAGCGGCTGTCCAATGCGCACCTGCGTATGGAATACGCGCTGCGCGCAGGCGGCCAGACCTTCAATCTGCGCCGCGCCGCCGGTTAATACAATCCCCGCAGCAAGATGATGTTTCACTCCCTGCTGGCGAAGCTGCTCTTGCAACTGCAAAATCTCGTCATTGACCAGATTTAAAAGTTCGGTGTAACGCGGCTCAATTACCTCAGCCAGCGTCTGGCGCTGTAAGCTCCGTGGCGGACGTCCGCCAACGCTCGGCACTTCAACGTTCTCATCTTTTCCAACAATCGATCCCAGCGCGCAACCATGCCGGACTTTAATCGCTTCCGCATCGGTAGGCGGCGTGCCAAAGGCGTACGCAATATCGCTGGTAACTACATTGCCCGCATAAGGAATGACCTTCGTGTGGCGCAGTGCACCGCCAGTATAGACGGCGATATCCATTGTGCCGCCCCCGATATCCACCACGCAAACGCCCAGTTCGCGTTCGTCTTCGGTCAGTACAGCAAAGCTGGACGCCAGACCGGCAAAAATCAGTTGGTCAACTTTGAGGCCACAACGTTCAACGGCTTTAACAATATTTTTCGCCATATCATTGTGACAGGTGATCAAATGGACTTTCGCCTGCATACGTACACCGGAAAGGCCGACCGGGTTCTTAATGCCTTCCTGGTAATCGATGGCATATTCCTGAGGAATAACGTGCAGAATGCGATGCTCGTCACGAACGCGCACAGACTTTGCCGTGTGCACCACATTCTCTACATCATCCTGAGTCACTTCCTCTTCTGAAATCGGAACCATCCCGATTTCGTTCTGGCAGCTGATATGTTTGCCCGATAATGCAAGGTAGACAGAGGAAATCTGGCAATCCGCCATTAACTCAGCCTGATCAATGGCGCGCTGTACGCATTTCACCACCGACTCAAGATCGTTAACGCCACCTTTATCCATACCGCGGGACGGACAACTGCCGACCCCAATAATATTGACCATACCATCGGGCAGAATTTCCCCAACCAGGGCGGCGACTTTCGCAGTGCCGATTTCGAGTCCAACTACCAGTTTTCTGTCCGTTGCCTTGATCATTGTTGTTTAGCCTGTGCCTGGTTTTGTTGCTGATTACTGTCCTGTGGCTCCATCACTATCGGTGTCCAGCCAACGGAGGCGCCAGAGTCATAGCGTAAATCAACGGAGTTGATGCGCTTGTGTTCATTCTCGCCTTGTTGCTGCAACACCGGATAAAGCTCAATAAAACGATTCAGACGCTTCATGGTATCGGTACGGCCCAGTTCGATACGTACATCGTCACTGGTCACCAGCTGCCATGAACGTCGTGCCGTCATCGACGCCACCTTCAGGGTAAACTTCCTGGCTTTCAGCACATCATCCATACTGTGATAGCCCGCCAGGACCTCTTTTTCACTGCCTTCTGGCCCATACAACATGGGCAACGCTTCTTTGCCCATATGATTGGCCGGTACGCTAAATGACACGCCGTCGCTGTCCACCATATGCGCGTCGTTCCAGCGTGCCACCGGCGTGTACTCAACCAGATGAATCTTCAGTTCATCAGGCCACTGTTTGCGCACACTGACCTGTTTAATCCACGGCAACCGTTCAATCTGCTGCTGGATAATGTTCACATCCTGCGACATAAAGGTGCCGGGTGGCCCCAGGGATAAAATCGCCTGGCGGATGTCGTCGTGGGTGGTGTAATGCAACTCACCGGTGACCACCAGTTTCGACAGGGGTAAGCGGGATGCATCATTCATCCACTTCAGCACCACTAATCCACCCGCAATCATTATGCCCATTACCATCAGCAGAAAGACGATGCCAAACAGCCGGGCACCGTTACTGCGGCCGGTGCGTGCCCGCTCCTGCGCCTCACGATTGCGTACATTCATCGCCGCCTGTGACATATCAGTCGGCCAGTTCCAGAATGCGTACGACCAGTTGAGAAAAGGTCAGTCCCGCCTGCTTTGCTGCCATCGGCACTAAGCTGTGGCTGGTCATGCCCGGGGAAGTATTGGCTTCCAGCAACTGAAAGCGGCCTTCACCATCGGTCATCACATCGACACGACCCCAACCCTGACATCCCAGCGCCTGCCAGGCAGACCACACCAGCTGTTGTAATTCTGCTTCACGCTCTGCACTCAGCCCTGCGGGACAGAAGTACTGAGTATCGTCAGAAATGTATTTAGCTTCATAGTCATAGAACTCGCTGGCAGTCTTTATTTTTATCGCTGGCAGAATCTGATCGCCCAGAATGCCCACGGTATATTCTTCACCACTCAGAAACGCCTCGATAAGCACGTTATCGTCGTGACGAAATGCCTCTTCCAGCGCGGCCATCAGATCGCCCTGCTGATTAACCCGGCTGATGCCAACGCTGGATCCTTCACTGCTCGGTTTAACAAACAGAGGGAAGCCCAGCGCGGCAATCGCCGCCGCTGTCGCGGCGTCCAGACCCGACTGCATCTGTGCACGGGTCATCCAGACAAACTTACCTGCCGGCAGTCCCCTGCCCTGCCACAGTAATTTGGTACGCAGCTTATCCATGGTCACCGCCGACGCCATGACCCCGCTGCCGGTATAAGGCAGTTGCAGGAATTCAAGCACGGCCTGAAGCGTGCCGTCTTCGCCACCGCGACCATGCAGCGCGATAAAGACTTTGTCGAAGCCCTGCGCTTTCAGATCCAGCACAGACTGCTCGCGTGTATCAATACCGTGCGCATCAATGCCCGCTTCACGTAAACCGGCCAGTACGGCAGCCCCGGACATCAGGGAGACCTCGCGTTCGGCTGAGGTGCCACCCATCAAAACAGCCACTTTAGACATGACGGCCCTCCACTTTGCGCTCTGGCTGCAGTTTGCATTCCGCCAGTTTACGCGCCACTTTCCCGACGTTGCCTGCGCCCTGAACCAGAATCAGATCGTTACCTGATAATAACGGCGCCAGCATCTCGACTAACGCATCATGCTCCGGCACCAGAATGGGGTCGACTTTACCGCGGTTGCGGATTGCACGACACAGCGCACGGCTGTCAGCACCCGGAATCGGCGTTTCGCCGGCGGCATACACATCCAGCATCAGTAAAACGTCGACCTGTGACAGCACGTTGGCAAAATCGTCAAACAGGTCGCGCGTGCGGGTATACCGGTGCGGCTGAAAGACCATCGCCAGTTTTTTATCCGGCCAGCCTGCGCGCGCCGCTTTAATGGTGGCATCCACTTCCGTTGGGTGATGGCCATAATCATCAACCAGCATAGCCGTGCCAGGCGTGCCGTTGACCGGTTCGGTAGCAAACTCGCCCAACTGATCGAAACGACGGCCGGTCCCCTGGAAGCTCTCCAGCGCCGCCAGAATCGCGCTGTCTTCAATGCCTTCTTCGCTGGCAACCGCAACCGCTGCCGCCGCATTCAACGCGTTATGCCGTCCCGGCGCATTCAGCGTGATCGCGAGTGGTGCCTTGTCCTGACGAATCAGGTTGAAATGCACCTGAGCGCCACGCTGTTCAAAATCTTCAATGCGGAAGTCCGCATCCTCGCTGAAACCATAGGTCGTAATCTGACGTCCTACACGCGGTAACAAGTCGCGAATCACCGCATCATCAACGCACATCACCGCACGGCCATAGAAGGGCAGGTTGTGCAGAAAATTGATAAACGTCTGCTTCAGGTTTTCGAAATCACCCTGATACGTGTCCATATGATCGGCTTCGATATTGGTCACGACGGCAACCATCGGCTGCAGATGCAGGAAGGACGCATCGCTCTCATCCGCCTCGGCGATCAGATAACGGCTGCTGCCCAGACGCGCATGCGTGCCCGCCGCTTTCACCAATCCACCGTTAACGAAGGTCGGATCCAGGCCACCTTCGGCATAAATGCTGGAGACCATCGCCGTTGTCGTAGTTTTGCCGTGCGTTCCGGCGATCGCAATGCCATGACGAAAGCGCATCAGTTCTGCCAGCATCTCAGCGCGACGAATCACCGGGATACGTTGCTCGCGTGCCGCAACCAGCTCAGGGTTATCCTGAGAAACCGCACTGGAGACCACGACGACACTGGCATCCGTCACGTTTTCCGGGCGGTGGTTGAAGTAAATCGTTGCGCCCAGATTGATCAGATTGTGGGTTACCGGGTTAGGCGCCAGATCAGAACCGCTAATATGGTAGCCTTCATTCGCTAACACTTCGGCAATACCGCCCATGCCAGCACCGCCGATGCCGACAAAGTGAATGTGCCGGACGCGACGCATCTCGGGCACGATTGAACGCAGTTTTGCCAGTTGTTGTGTATTCATTACGCTTTCTTATACCTACTCATTCAGTTTGTGCTCAGGTTGTTGAGCACGGGCCAGCCAGGCTGACCTGATTCTTTTAACGTGCGGCGCGAGCCACTTCCTGTGCAACCCGTTCGGTGGCATCAGGTACCGCTACCGCGTGGGCCTTTTCTGCCATCGCGAGTAATGTTGAACGGTCCCAGTGACGCAACGTTTCCGCTACCGCCTCCGCAGTAAACTGCGGCTGCTCAAAAATTTTGGCTGCCCCTGCGCCTTCAAGCGGCAGGGCATTCCAGTACTGCTGGCGATCTTTGTGCTGAAACGGCACGAAAATCGCCGGTAAACCTGCGGCAGCGATTTCGCTTACCGTTAATGCGCCAGAGCGGCAAATCACCACGTCGGCCCAGGCATACGCAGCGGCCATATCATCAATAAACTCGGTCACTTTATGCTGCGGCTGACCGGCTTGCTGATAGGCCTGTTGGACTTCTTGCAAGGCGCCCTTACCCGTTTGATGCCAGAGGGTAATGGTCTCGCCCAGCCTGGCGGCAATCTGAGGCAACGTCTGGTTCAGAATGCGCGCGCCCTGACTGCCCCCGATAACCAGAATACGAATCGGTCCACTGCGGCCAGCCAGCCGTTGCGCCGGTGACGGCAGCGCCAGCACATCGGTACGCACCGGATTACCCACAACGTCCGCGTGCGGAAAGGCACCCGGAAAGGCCTGCATGACCTTGGTGGCAATTTTAGCCAGCCATTTATTGGTGAGCCCGGCAATACCGTTCTGCTCATGGAGTACCACTGGCACCCCGCAACTCCAGGCGGCCAGACCACCGGGCCCCGATACATAACCGCCCATGCCCAGCACCACATCGGGCTTCCAGGCTTTGATAATCTTGCGCGCCTGACGCCAGGCGTTGAAGATGCGTACCGGCGCTAACAACAGCGCTTTACTGCCTTTACCGCGTAATCCACTGATGCGGATAAAATCAATGTCGATACCGTGCTTAGGTACCAGGTCGGCTTCCATACGATCGGCCGTGCCTAACCAGCGCACCTGCCAGCCCTGCGCCTCGAGATGATGGGCCACAGCCAGCCCCGGGAAAACATGCCCACCGGTTCCTCCTGCCATGACCATCAATCGTTTACCGCTCATCGACCACCCCGGGTAAACGCCTGCGCTTTAGCCAGACGCGTTTCATAATCAATACGTAACAAAAATACGATGGCCGTCGACATAATGAGCAGGCTCGAGCCACCGTAACTAATCAGCGGTAATGTCAGACCTTTTGTCGGCAACATCCCCGCCGCCGCACCCACGTTGACCAGCGCCTGAAAGCTGAACCAGACGCCGATTGAGCAGGCCAGAAAGCCGGAGAAACGTTGGTCAAGTTCAAGTGCGCGGCGGCCAATCGACATGGCGCGAAAAGCCACGAAGAATACCATTAACAGGGCTAAAACCACACCGATGTAACCCAGTTCTTCTCCGATAATCGAGAAAATAAAGTCGGTATGTGCTTCCGGCAGGTATTCCAGTTTCTGTACCGAATTGCCCAGTCCCTGGCCCCAGAATTCGCCGCGGCCAAACGCCATCAGTGACTGAGTAAGCTGGTAGCCGCTGCCGAACGGATCTTCCCACGGATTCCAGAAAGAGGTCACACGGCGCATACGATAAGGCTCGGCGATGATTAACAACACCACCGCGAAGATGCCGGAACCGATAATCGCCAGGAACTGCCACAGCTTCGCCCCCGCCAGGAAGAGCATCGCGAGCGTCGTGACAAACAGCACCACCACCGTACCCAGATCGGGCTGAGCGAGCAGCAGCACCGCCAGCACGACCATCACCCCCATCGGCTTACAGAAACCCCAGAAGTTATTGCGGACTTCCTCAACCTTACGCACCAGATAACTGGCGAGATAACAGAAGAGCGTGAGCTTAGACAGTTCCGCTGGCTGAATACGCAGTGGACCCAGTGCAATCCAGCGTGATGCCCCGTTTACGGAGCTTCCTACGACCAGCACAATCAGCAGCATGACGACCGACGCCATCAACATCACGTTGCTGTAGCGCTGCCAGAAATCCATGGGTACGCGCAGCGTGACCAGGGCGATACCAAACGCCAGCGCAATATAGAACGCATCACGCTTGGCAAAGTAGAACGGATCGTCATTCAGACGCTGTCCCACCGGCATTGAAGCCGATGTCACCATCACAAACCCGATTGCAGCCAGCCCCAGGGTCAGCCAGAGCAAAGTCCGGTCATAGAGCACCTGCGAGGTATCGTCGCTCTCACGCGCGCCCATCACCCAGTTACTCAGGCGACCTGACAGATAATTCACAATGCCCGCTCCAGGAATACGCATCAGCTTAACTCCCTGGCCAGTTGCGCGAAGACATCGCCGCGCTGTTCAAAATTGCGGAACTGGTCAAGGCTGGCGCAGGCCGGGGAAAGCAGGACCATGTCGCCTGGCTGTACCTGTTTTGCAATCTGCGCCATTGCCTCCTGCAGCGTTTCGGTCCTGACCGCCACGTCAGGGCGGAGCGCGGCCAGTGCATCACCATCGCGCCCAAAGCAAAACAGCCGGATACGATCGCCCTGCAGATACGGTTGCAGTGGAGAGAAATCCGCAGATTTGCCATCGCCTCCCAGCAGTAACCAGAGCGTACCGTCAACCTGTAATCCCTTCAGAGCCGCTTCCGTACTGCCCACATTGGTTGCTTTTGAATCATTGATCCAGCGCACACCGCGGCTTTCATGAACCAGCTGGAAACGGTGCGCCAGACCTGAATAAGCCGCCAGTGCGGACAGACTGGTCGAGCGTGGCAGACCAACCGCATCGGCCAGCGCCAGCGCGGCGAGCGCATTGGTGTAGTTATGCTGTCCGACCAGCGTCATCTCGTCTGTGTTCAGGACTTTTTCGCCTTTCGCCCGCAGCCAGACACTGCCCTGCTGCTTGTTCAGGTGATAATCGCCGATATCAATACCGAAACTGACACAGCGTGCGTCGGCGCCGCGTACCGGCATGGTCATGCCATCGTCGGCATTCACCACGCAAACCTGAGCGTTCTCGTAAATCCGCAGTTTTGCCGCGCGGTACTGCTGCATACCTAACGGATAGCGATCCATATGATCTTCGGTCACGTTCAGGATCGTGGCCGCTGCGGCCTTCAGGCTGTAGGTGGTTTCTAACTGGAAGCTGGAAAGCTCCAGAACATAGAGCTGAGCGGGCGCTTTCAGCAGGCTCAGCGCGGGCAACCCAATGTTACCGCCGACGCCTACCTGCCAACCGGCGGCTTTCGCCATTTCGCCGACTAACGTAGTGACCGTACTCTTTCCGTTTGAACCGGTGATCGCCACGATCGGTGCCTGTGCTTCCCGGCAAAACAGCTCAATGTCGCCGACGATTTCAATGCCCGCGTCTGCCGCTTCACACAATGCGGCATGGGCCAGGGCAATGCCGGGGCTGGCCACGATGAGATCCGCAGCCAGCAGCCAGTCGCGATTGAGACCGCCCACATAACGTTCCACCTGCTCAGGCAGTTTATCCAGCCCGGGCGGTGATACACGGGTATCCATCACGCGGGGCGTTACACCCTGCGCTATAAAGAAATCAACACAGGACAGGCCGGTCAGGCCTAATCCGATGATGACGACTTTTCTCCCGCGGTAATCAGCCATGATTAACGTACCTTCAGCGTCGCCAGGCCAATCAGCACCAGCATGAGCGAAATAATCCAGAAGCGCACAATCACGCGCGGCTCTGGCCAGCCTTTCAGTTCGTAATGGTGATGGATCGGTGCCATGCGGAAAATACGCTGGCCACGCAGCTTGAACGATCCCACCTGCAGGATCACCGACAGCGTTTCAACCACAAACACGCCGCCCATAATCACTAATAAAAATTCCTGGCGCAGCAGGACAGCGATGGTACCGAGCGCGCCGCCCAGTGCCAGCGAGCCGACATCGCCCATAAAGACCTGAGCCGGATAAGTGTTAAACCAGAGGAAACCTAATCCAGCCCCAACAATCGCCGTACAGACGATAACCAGCTCACCTGCGTGACGCAGATAAGGAATGTGCAGGTAATCGGCGAACTTCACGTTACCGGTCGCCCAGGCGACCAGGGCGAAACCGGCCGCAACAAACACTGTCGGCATAATGGCCAGACCATCCAACCCATCAGTCAGGTTGACGGCATTGCCGGTACCGACGATAACGAAATAGGCCAGTACGATGTAAAACAGGCCAAGCTGTGGCATCACATCTTTGAAAAACGGCACCACGAGTTCCGTCGCAGGCGTATCTTTACCGGCCAGATAGAGCGCGAAGGCGACACCGAGCGAAATCACCGACATCCAGAAGTATTTCCAGCGGGCAATCAGCCCCCTGGTATCCTTGCGAACCACTTTACGGTAATCATCAACAAAGCCAATGACGCCAAAGCCCACCAGCACCACCAGCACGCACCAGACGTAGGGATTAGAAGGATAAGCCCACATCAGCACCGACAACGTAATCGACGTCAGAATCATGATGCCGCCCATCGTCGGCGTGCCCCGCTTGCTGAAGTGCGATTCGGGACCATCATTACGGACAACCTGCCCGATCTGCAGCTTTTGCAGCCAGGCAATCAGACGCGGCCCCATCCACAGCGAAATAAACAGTGCGGTCAGCAGGCTGACAATGGCGCGAAACGTCAAATACGAAAAGACGTTAAAACCGGAATAAAATGCGACCAGATGCTCGGCCAGCCAAACTAACATGTTCCTTTCTCCTGTAAGCTCTGTACTACCTGCTCCATGGCGGCACTACGCGAACCTTTAATCAATACGGTCATTTCTTTGTGTTCGGACAGCAACTGGCGTAATCGTTCAGTCAGCGCCGTTTTATCGCTGAAATGTTCGCCAACTTCGCTACTTTCACTCATAAAGTGGCTGAACTGCCCGGTGCTTAATACCCGGTCAACGCCCGCAGCTTTGGCGGCCAGACCGACTTCGCGATGAAGTTGTTCACTTTCATCGCCTAATTCAGCCATATCGCCCACCACCATCACACGGTAGCCGGGCATTTCAGACAGCACCTGTGCCGCCGCAACCATCGATCCTACATTGGCGTTATAGCTGTCATCCAGGAGCAGTTGATGATCTGAGAGCCGGACAGGAAATAAGCGACCAGGAACGGACTGCAGGCTTTTCAGCCCGGTCTGCACCGCGCTAAGCGGTGCATCGACCGACAACGCAAGCGCCGCCGCCGCCAGAGCATTGGCGATATTGTGCCGACCGGGCAGAGGCAGAATAATGTCGATGTCACCACGGGGCGTATGCATGACAAAATGGGTGCCATCCTGGCGAATACGGATATCGCGCGCACCAAAGTCGCAGTCTGCGGCCTGCGGCGAGAAGCGCCATACCGTTTTACCGTGCAGGTTCTCCTGCCAGCGTGGCCAGTCATTGCTGTCAGCATTTAAAATCGCCGTTCCCTTTGCGGGCAGGCCGTAAAAAATTTCACCCTTCGCTTTTGCGACACCTTCAAGCGACCCGAAACCCTCAAGGTGCGCGGCAGCCAGATTATTGACCAGCGCCGCTTCCGGACGAACCAGGTCGGTGGTATAGGCGATTTCACCCTGATGATTAGCGCCAAGCTCAATCACGGCATACTGATGTTCTGGCGTGAGACGCAGCAGGGTCATGGGCACGCCAAAATCGTTATTCAGGTTACCGGCGGTATGCAGCGTTTCGCCGCACTGGCGTAAAATCGCTGCGGTCATTTCTTTCACTGACGTTTTACCGGATGAGCCGGTCAGCGCAACGACGCGGGCACTGACCTGCTGACGCACCCAGGACGCCAGCTTACCAAAGGCGATGCGCGTGTCTTTGACAACGACCTGCGGCACCGACACAGGTAAATGCTTACTTACCAGCAAGGCTTTCGCGCCCTTGGCAATCGCATCCTCGGCAAAGTCATGTGCATCGAAGCGCTCACCCACAATGGCAACAAACAGACTGTCTGCGGTGACCTTGCGGGTGTCTGTCGTGACGGTGTTGAACGTCAAATCGTCGCCGTGCAGCGTACCGCTGGTGACCTGCGCTAAGGTGCGTAATGAAACCGGAATCATGCAATGCCTCCTAACAGCGTGGCGACCGTAGCACGATCGGAGTAGTCCAGCCGCTGATGACCAATAATTTGATAATCTTCGTGGCCTTTACCGGCGACTAACACAATGTCGTCGGGCTGAGCCTGCATAATAGTGCTGGTGACTGCCTGTGCACGGCCCGCGACAACGCGAGCGCGGCCCGGATCAAGGAGGCCGCTCAGAATGTCCTGCACAATCGCCGCAGGATCTTCGCTGCGCGGATTATCGTCAGTAATCACGACCACATCGGCAAACTGTTCCGCAATGGCACCCATAAGTGGGCGCTTACCTTTGTCGCGATCGCCGCCACAGCCGAACAGGCACCATAGTTTACCTTTACAATGCAGGCGGGCGGCGGCCAGTGCTTTCTCTAATGCGTCGGGCGTGTGGGCATAATCCACCACGACAGTGGGTTTGCCCGGTGCGGTGAAGACTTCCATCCGTCCGGTAACCGGCTGCAGTTTTGCGGCAACGCGCAGTAAATCATCCAGTGCATAACCCAGCGCCAGCAGTGTGGCCAGCGCCAGCAACACGTTACTGACGTTAAAAGCCCCCATCAGACGACTGTCCAGTTCGCCATCGCCCCAACTGGAGCGGAAACGAATGTGGGCACCATTGTCGTGATAGTTCACCTCGGTTGCGCGAAGCCAGCGACCATGGCAGCCAGGCTGCAGGTTATTTTCCATCGAGACAGCAACCGCATCAGGCAGGTTTGCCAGCCAGCGGCGTCCGACTTCATCGTCGGCATTCAGGATGGCCACGCCCACCTGATGTTCAGAGAAGAGCAGCCATTTAGCTGATTCGTACTGTTGCATATCGCCGTGATAATCCAGGTGATCACGACTGAGGTTGGTAAAGACAGCGGCAGCGAACGGCAAGGCTGCGACACGATGCTGCACCAGACCGTGGGAGGAGATTTCCATGGCGGTCAGCGACGCGCCCTTCCTGGCCAGTTCATCCAGAGTATGCTGGACGTCCACAGCGGAGCCGGTGGTGTTTTCGGCAGGCACGAGCTGGCCGACCAGACCATTTCCCACCGTCCCCATCACCGCGCTGGTTTCACCCAGCAGCTCAGCCCACTGGGCCAGCAGCTGACTCGTGGTCGTTTTGCCATTAGTGCCGGTGATGCCAATCAGTTTTTGTCTTTCGCCCGGCTGTTGGTAAAAACGCCCCGCCAGAGCGGAAAGACGCTGGGGCAACTGTGCAAGATAGATAACCGGCACGCCGTGCATTTCGCGTATTTCACCATCGCTCGCTTCCCCTTCGGCTTCCGCAATCACGGCGGCCACACCCTGGGCAATGGCCTGAGGAATGAAGCGGCGTCCATCAACCTGATGGCCGGCGATAGCGACAAACAGATCACCCGCAGCCGCCACGCGACTGTCCAGCGTCATGTCACGCAACGGGCGCGCAGGTGCACCGGGCACCCACGGTCCGAGTAAGTCGCGCAGGTTACGATCTGTCACTTGTTTCCTCACTTCTGTTTGTCACCAACTCGTTCTTGTCATTGGTCGGCAGCGCATCCGGCTCGATGTTCATGGTGCGCAGTACGCCGCCCATGATGGCACCAAAAACCGGTGCAGAAACCGCACCACCATAATATTTACCGGCCTGAGGATCGTTGATGACCACAACAAGCGCAAAACGAGGACGGCTGGCAGGTGCCACGCCTGCGGTATAGGCGATGTATTTGTTCACATAACGCCCGTCCGGTCCGACTTTTTTCGCCGTACCGGTTTTAATGGCGACGCGATAACCTTTAATGGCGGCTTTGACGCCGCCACCGCCCGGCAATGCAACGCTTTCCATCATATGCACCACGGTTTTCACCAGAGCTTCAGGAAATACGCGCTCACCGCCCACCGGCGGATCCACTTTGGTAATTGAGAGCGGGCGGGCGATACCAAAGCTGCCAATCGTTGCGTAGACTCGCGCTAACTGTAACGGCGTTACCATTAGCCCGTAGCCGAAAGAGAAGGTGGCCCTCTCTATGTCAGACCACCGTTGTTTTTTAGGGTATAAGCCACTGCTTTCCCCGACCAGCCCCAAATTGGTCGGTTTACCCAGACCAAAGCGCGAGTAAGTTTCTACCAGCGCTGAGGAGGGCATCGCTAACGCCAGTCGGGAAACACCGACGTTACTCGATTTCTGTAGTACGCCAGTCAGCGTGAGTTCGTTATAGCGCGCTACGTCTTTAATTTCATGACCATTTACGCGATACGGCACGGTGTTCAAAACGCTGTTCTCTTTCACCACGCCGCGTTGCAGCGCGGTCATCACCACCATCGGTTTTACCGTCGAGCCGGGTTCGAAAATGTCGGTGATGGCCCGGTTGCGCATCAGATCTTTTGGCGTGTCGCTGAGGTTATTGGGGTTATAGGCAGGGCTGTTCGCCATCGCCAGGACCTCACCGGTATTCACATCCACCAGAACCGCCGTTCCCGATTCGGCTTTGTTAAAGGCGACCGCATTATTCAGCTCACGGTACACCAGCGCCTGTAAACGCTCGTCAATGCTCAGCGTGAGGTTATGTGCCGCACGACTGTCCACCGATGAAATGTCTTCGATAACGCGCCCATAGCGATCTTTACGCACGGTACGCTCGCCGGGCTCACCCGTCAGCCATTTGTCAAAGCTCTTTTCGATGCCTTCGATTCCCTGACCATCGATATTGGTGAAGCCAATCAGATGTGAGGTGACCTGTCCGGCAGGGTAATAACGGCGTGATTCTTCGCGCAGATGGATACCGGGCAGCTTGAGTTTTTTGACGTATTCACCAATGGCGGGATTGACCTGGCGGGCCAGATAGATGAACCGGCCTTTAGGATTGGCATTCACGCGGGCGGCCAGTTGATCAATGGGAACAGAAAGCGCATCTGAGAGCGCACGCCAGCGACTGTCGAGCGTGACACCGCCCGCATCATGCAGCTCTTTGGGATCGGCCCAGATGGCGTTAACCGGCACGCTGACCGCCAGCGGACGCCCGCCGCGGTCGCTGATCATCCCCCGCGAGGTGGGCACGGCCTGAACGCGCAGTGAACGTAAATCGCCCTCTTTAACCAGTTTGTCCGGATTAATCACCTGCAGCCAGGCCACGCGTGATAACAGCCCACCTAAGGCCAGTAAAATGCAACCGCATAACAACGCAAAACGCCAGCTTACAAAGCTGGCTTTATCTTCTGGTTTTTTTAACTTCAGCGTTCTTTTTACGCCGCTCATTAGCAGTAACAGGTCCTTATTTTTGCACCACGATGTTTTCCTGCGAAGGATCAACGTGCTGCATCTGCAGCTTCTCGGTGGCGATCCGCTCAACGCGGCTGTGATCGCCAAGGGCATTCTCTTCCAGAATTAAGTTGCGCCACTCAATGTCCAGCGCATCACGCTCAAGCACCAGTTGCTCTCGCTGGGCAGTCAGCAAGCGTGTTTTGTGCGTCGTTGTCACGACCAGCACGGCAGAAACCAGCACAGCAATCAGCAACAGAAAAGGGAGTTTCCCTTTACGCATAATGTCGCCCGCGATGACCGCGGGTAAGCTGTGCCGTTCGTTGCCAATCATGCGTCAGTTCGCTCCGCAATTCGTAGAACGGAACTGCGCGCACGGGGGTTCTCTTTCACCTCCGTGTCGCCAGGTACCATTTTGCCCAGCAGCTTCAACTGACGCCCACCCAGTGCATTCAGTTGCTGCTCGGTCATGGGTAAGCCATGGGGCACCTGCGGCCCGCGGCTCTGATCGCGCATAAACCGCTTCACCAACCGGTCTTCCAGCGAATGGAAGCTGATGACAGACAAACGCCCTTGCGGAGCCAGCACATCGACTGCACCTTTTAATGCGGTGTCGATCTCTTCCAGTTCGCTGTTGATCCAGATGCGAATGGCCTGGAAACTACGGGTCGCCGGGTGTTTGAACTTGTCTTTAACCGGTGTTGCTGCGGCAATCACCTCTGCCAGCTCTTTCGTGCGCGTCATCGGTTCATCCCGGTTGCGTTCCACAATCGCCCGCGCAATCCGCTTCGCAAAACGTTCTTCACCATAGGTTTTCAGCACAAAGGCGATATCGGCCTCTTCTGCCTGCATCAACCATTCGGCGGCAGAGTGGCCGCGCGTGGGATCCATGCGCATATCCAGCGGCCCGTCACGCATAAATGAAAACCCGCGTTCGGCATCATCCAACTGCGGGGATGACACGCCCAGATCCAGTAATATGCCGTCAATCTGACCTGCCAGTTCACGCTCTGCCACATACTCCGCCAGCGCGGAAAAGGGGCCATGAACAATGGAAAAACGCGGATCCTTTATTTCAGCGGCCGCGGCGATAGCTTGCGGATCACGGTCAATGGCGATGAGCTTTCCGTTGGCGCCAAGCTGCGCCAGAATCAAGCGTGAGTGACCGCCACGCCCAAAGGTGCCGTCAATATAGATTCCGTCTTCCTTGATGTTGAGGCCATTCACTGCCTCATCCAACAGCACGGTAGTGTGTTTATAATTTTCCTGCATAGCTATAGCGATAAATCCTGCAACCGCTCAGATAAAGGCGACTGAGCTGACTGTTCTGCGTCAATATCATCCCTGACTTGTTGATACCAGGTCTGTTCATCCCACAGTTCAAACTTGTTGAACTGCCCAACCAGCATCACTTCTTTGCTTAAATTTGCATGCTGGCGAAGGGTATTCGCCAGCAATAAGCGGCCCGCATTATCCATCTGACACTCACTGGCATGTCCCAACAGTAAACGCTGCACGCGGCGCTCCATCGGATTCATGCTGGACAGACTCGCCAGTTTTTTCTCAATGATTTCCCATGCGGGTAAGGTGTAAAGCAACAGGCATGGCTGATGGAGGTCGATGGTACAAACCATCTGCCCCTGCGATTCCTCGTTCAGCAAATTACGGTAACGGGTTGGTACCGCCAGTCGTCCTTTGCTGTCGAGATTGACTAACGTTGCTCCACGGAACATGTCAGTCTCACCCCTCAGTTACCCATTTGCACCACTTTATCCCACTTTTTACCACAAAACGAGTTTAAGGATCGTAGGAAATCATTGTCAAGCCGGAGCGGCAGTAGAATATGATTATTTACCGAGGCGGGAATTAACACTGAAAAGGTTTCAAAACGCCGGAAGATGATTAATCAAAATTAAACTAATGAATAATTGAATAAAAAATTCAGCTCTGAAAAAAAACGGCGAAAATTAACACGTTTATTACGGTTGAATAATCCGATGCCGTTTTGAGACAGGGGACGCATTTTAGGGGATTTCTTAACGGAAGCCTAGCCACTCGCCTGATGTTAAGGGGCTAAACCAGCGTTAAGTTGTAAGTAAACAAGAATGGTCTGTTAACTTAATTTGTTAGAATGAATGTTAAACGCTTACGCTTTTTTACTTTGGATAAGAAAGAGTTTAAAAACAGCATTTAAACATCGGGGCAGACAAATCGCTGCCCGTATTATTAATTAGAAATTCTGCTTAATTGTCCGCGACGTAATAAATTGCGGCGAATACGCGTTAATCCAGGCTTGGGTTTACGCGGTTCATCAAGAGACGCTAATACCAATTCCAGTACCCGTTCGGCTACATCACGATGACGCTGGCCTACCGATAACACCGGGCACTCCAGGAAGTCCAGCAGTTCATGATCGCCAAAGGTGGCGATCGCCAGATTGGACGGCAGGCGGCCGTTACGCTTCAGGGTCACATCCATCACACCCTGTAACAGGCCGAATGACGTGGTGAACAGCGCGTCTGGCATTGAGTGATCCTGCAAATACTTTTCGAACACGGCGGCCGACGCCGTGCGCTCAAAACTATTGCAATAGAGGAAGTCGATGGGACGCTCATCCCCTTTCCAGGCTTCTCTGAATCCCAGTTCACGCAGAAAGCTGACCGATAATTCTGGTAACGCGCCCATGAACAGAACGTTGCTGACCTTAAGCTGACGCAGTTCAGCCGCCAGGGCATAAGCATCGTCCTGGTCAGCACCGACCACGCTGGTAAAGTGTTCACGATCCAGCGCGCGGTCCAGTGCGATAATGGGCAGGGGATTGTTAATCCAGCGCTGATAAAAAGGATGCTCAGGAGGAAGTGAAGTGGATACGATAATGGCGTCCACCTGGCGTTGCAGCAGATGCTCAATACAGCGCATTTCATTGTCAGGCTGATCTTCAGAACAGGCGATCAATAACTGGTAGCCACGCTGGCGGGCCTGACGCTCAAGATAGTTAGCAATACGTGTATAACTGGTGTTTTCCAGATCGGGAATCACCAGACCGATCGAGCGCGTGCGCCCGGCGCGCAGCCCTGCCGCCACAGCATTAGGATGATAGTTATGCTCGCGGACCACCGCCATGACTTTCTCGACGGTTTTATCGCTGACACGATACTGCCGTGCCTTTCCATTAATGACGTAACTGGCCGTGGTGCGCGATACACCCGCCAGGCGCGCAATTTCATCCAGTTTCACTGTAACCCCACCGTTAAGCGGGTCTGATAACCCGCAGATAAGCTATGGACATTCTTTTATCACATCTAACAGCAGAAAAGTGCGCGGAGCAACCGCTTTTCTGATGGTGAACCTTGTTCTGCACAAAAAAGAAAAAACCCGGCATTTCGCCGGGTTACATTCGTTTTAGATCGTTACGGCGCGTGATTAACGCATTATCCGTTCGCCACGTGAAACACCGACGATGCCGGAGCGCGCGACTTCTACAATTTCAGCCACTTCGCGTACCGTGCTTAAGAATGCATCCAGCTTATCGCTGGTGCCTGCCAGCTGAACCGTGTAAAGCGAAGGCGTCACATCAATAATCTGGCCCCGGAAAATTTCTGCGCTGCGCTTTACCTCTTCGCGGCCATAACCTGTCGCCTGAATTTTCACCAGCATAATTTCACGTTCGACGTAAGCGCCCTGCCCTAACTCGGTCACACGCAAAACATCGACCAGCTTGTGCAGCTGTTTCTCAATCTGCTCCAGGACTTTCTGGTCGCCAACAGTCTGAATCGTCATGCGTGACAGCGTAGGATCGTCCGTGGGTGCAACCGTCAGGCTCTCAATGTTGTAGCCACGCTGTGAAAACAGGCCAACAACACGAGACAATGCGCCGGATTCGTTTTCCAGCAAAACCGATAAAATGCGACGCATAATTAAGTCCTCTCCGTTTTGCTCAACCACATCTCATCCATACTGCCACCGCGAATCTGCATCGGGTAAACATGCTCACTGCCGTCAACGTTAACATCAACAAACACCAGTCGTCCTTTTGCCAGAGTTTCCAGTGCCAGCGTCAGCTTCTCTTCCAGCTCCGCAGGATGACTGATGGCAATGCCTACGTGACCATAGGCCTCCGCCAGGCGAACGAAATCAGGCAATGATTCCATATAAGACTGAGAATGGCGGCCAGAGTAAATCATGTCCTGCCACTGTTTCACCATGCCCAGGAAACGGTTGTTCAGGTTCAGCACTAATACCGGCAGATCATACTGGAGCGCGGTCGAAAGCTCCTGAATGTTCATCTGAATACTGCCATCGCCCGTCACGCAAATCACGGTTTCGTCAGGCAGCGCCATTTTGACACCCAGCGCGGCAGGCAGGCCGAAGCCCATGGTGCCGAGGCCACCAGAGTTAATCCAGCGACGGGGTTTATCAAAGGTGTAGTAGAGCGCGGCAAACATCTGATGCTGCCCTACGTCCGATGTCACGTAAGCATCACCATTAGTAAGACGGCAGATGGTTTCGATCACGGCCTGGGGTTTGATTTTGTCACTGGTACGATCGTAGGCAAGGCACTGACGTCCGCGCCAGGTCTCAATCGACTGCCACCAGTCACGCAGACTGTCTAACTGCTGCTTCGCCTCCGTGTGATCAAGCAGTTCCAGCATCTGCTGTAACGTCTGTTTTGCATCGCCCACAATCGGAATATCCGCGGAGACCGTTTTGGAAATCGACGTCGGATCGATATCAATATGCATCACGGTGGCGTTCGGGCAGTATTTTGCCAGATTGTTGGTGGTGCGATCGTCAAAACGTACACCAACGCCGAAGATCAAATCGGCATTGTGCATCGTCATATTCGCTTCGTAGGTGCCGTGCATACCGAGCATACCTACGCACTGGCGATGGCTGCCAGGGAACGCACCCAGCCCCATCAGTGAAGTCGTGACCGGAATATTCAGGCGCTCAGCCAGCTGCAACAGCTCGGCTTCACACGACGATGTAATGGCACCGCCGCCGGCATAGATAACCGGCTTATGCGCCGCCAGTAAGGTTTGTAACGCACGCTTAATCTGGCCTTTATGGCCCTGAATTGTCGGATTATACGAGCGCATGCTCACTTCCTGCGGATAGTGATAAGGCAGCTTATTCGCAGGATTAAGGATATCTTTTGGCAGATCGATAACCACCGGTCCCGGGCGACCGCTGGATGCCAGCCAGAACGCTTTTTTCAGTACCGTCGGGATCTCTTCGGTGTTTTTCACCAGAAAACTGTGTTTCACCACCGGGCGGGAAATCCCCACCATGTCACATTCCTGGAAGGCATCATAACCAATCAGCGAAGACGGCACCTGGCCCGACAGAATAACTAATGGAATAGAATCCATATAGGCGGTCGCGATACCGGTGATCGCATTGGTTGCACCCGGCCCGGACGTCACCAGCACCACACCGACTTCACCGGTTGCGCGTGCCAGACCATCGGCCATGTGGACCGCACCCTGCTCGTGGCGGACCAGAACATGGTCGATGCCCCCCACAGTTTGCAGTGCATCATAGATATCGAGTACTGCGCCACCCGGATAACCGAACACTTGCTTCACGCCCTGGTCGATCAACGACCGGACGACCATTTCGGCTCCTGACAACATCTCCATTTTCTGCCTCCCGGCTTGAGGAACTGAATCCACTGGCGACGGCTTTTCCGCTAGCCATATGCATCCTGCCCTGTTTCGCCAATTAAAATCAAAACCTTATGTTTTTGCTAAGACCGCAGAACTCATTTCTGCGATCCAGATACAGAGAATTCTGCTGGGTTAATTTTTCTAAGAGTAGGTCGATTACCATAACCGTAGAAAAACGGGCTGGCAAACGCCAAACGCATTTGATGAAAGGCGGCGGGATTCAAAGCCTCTGCCCGCCAACTTTTGCCTGCGATTATTAAACTAAATACGTTCAATAATGGCAGAGGAAAATGCTGTGAATGATATTTTTTGTAGCCATATCTAAGAAATAAAAAAAACCTATGACGAACGGACTCAGCCAGCCATCTTTTCCTCATGCGTTTTTATGGCGTAATTATCTTATAAAAATTTAAAGCGCATGAGATTATGCTGCCTGAGATGGCCTGATTATGGATAAAGCGATACTGGAATATTAATTTATCATTATATTTCATCACCTTAAAAAGCAGCCTTTCTTCTGTAACCCCGTATCAGCAGTAATGAACGTCATGGGTTCTGTCCGCCTCGTTTAATACTCTGTGAGCGTCAAAAATGTCAGAACATTTTTCTTTGTGGCGGCTGAAAATAACCCTTCGCTTATGGTTGACATCGATTGTTGATTCCAGTACCAATAGATGCAGCAAAAAATTCACGGGGTTTGAAACATGTCACGTTCTTTTCGTCTATCAGGTCTACTACTTATCGCAAATTCTCTGCGCGGTAGACTTGTGGGCGAAATCAAACACTGATTCGAACCTGCTAAAAGTTAAAAACCCGCGCCTGTCGCGGGTTTTTTTATGCTCGTTGCAAGGCAAGAAACGCAAAAGGATGAACACGATGAGCCAGCAAGTTATTATTTTCGATACCACTCTGCGTGATGGTGAACAGGCCTTACAGGCCAGCCTGAGTGTGAAAGAAAAACTGCAGATTGCGTTAGCGCTGGAACGTATGGGCGTTGATGTGATGGAAGTCGGCTTCCCCGTCTCGTCACCAGGTGATTTTGAATCCGTACAAACCATTGCGCGTACTATTAAAAACAGTCGGGTTTGCGGCCTGGCGCGCTGCGTTGAGCAGGACATTGATGCCGCCTACGAATCATTGCGGGTTGCCGAGGCCTTCCGCATCCATACCTTTATTGCCACCTCGCCGATGCATATCGCCACGAAACTGCGCAGCACCTTACCCGAGGTAATTGAGCGGGCGGTGCGCATGGTAAAACGTGCCCGTAACTATACGGACGATGTTGAATTCTCCTGTGAAGACGGTGGTCGTACGCCCATTGACGACCTGTGCCGCATGGTCGAAGCCGCCATAAATGCGGGCGCAACCACCATCAATATCCCTGATACCGTTGGCTATACCCTGCCGAATGAATACGCCAACATTATCAGCCAGTTAATCAACCGCGTACCGAATATCGACAAAGCGATTCTGTCTGTGCACACACACGACGATTTAGGCATGGCCACCGGCAATGCGATTGCAGCGGTGCAGGCCGGGGCGCGTCAGGTGGAAGGGACATTGAACGGCCTGGGCGAACGTGCCGGTAACTGTGCGCTGGAAGAAGTGATCATGGCGATTAAAACCCGCCAGCAGATCATGAATGTCCATACCAACATTCACCATCATGAAATTTATCGTACCAGCCAGATGATAAGCCAGATCTGCAATATGCCGATTCCGGCCAACAAAGCGGTTGTCGGATCGAACGCGTTTGCCCACTCGTCGGGCATTCATCAGGACGGCGTGATTAAGAATCGTGAAAACTATGAAATCCTGACGCCAGAATCCATTGGCCTGCATAAAATTCAGCTTAATCTGACATCCCGTTCCGGTCGTGCAGCGGTAAAACATCGCATGGAAGAGATGGGCTACACAGAGAGCGAATACAATCTGGATTCCCTGTATGACGCTTTCCTGAAACTGGCGGACAAGAAAGGTCAGGTTTTTGACTACGACCTGGAAGCGCTGGCTTTCATCGACAAACAAAACGAAGAGCCTGAATTTTTCCAACTGAATGATTTCACTGTGCAGTCAGGCTCCAGTATTACGGCGACCGCGTCGGTCAATCTGGGTTGTGGCGAACAGACGAAATCAGAAGCGGCGACCGGGAACGGTCCGGTTGATGCGGTTTATCAGGCCATTAACCGAATTACCCAGTTCAATGCCGAGCTGGTTAATTACAAGCTGACGGCAAAAGGCCACGGCGAAAATGCCCTGGGCCAGGTCGATATTGTGGTGAGCTACAACAACCGCAAATTCCACGGCGTTGGTCTGGCGACAGATATCGTCGAATCGTCTGCCAAAGCGATGGTGAACGCCTTAAACAACATCTGGCGAGCCAAACAGGTCGAGAAAGAGTTACAGCGCAAGTCTAAAGATCAGAAGGAAACGGTGTAATCATGTCAAACTCTTCACATATCGCAGTACTGGCGGGCGACGGTATCGGCCCGGAAGTGATGGCGCAGGCTATCAAGGTATTAGATGCCGTTCGTCAGCGCTTTAATCTGCGTATTACCACCAGCGAATACGATGTGGGCGGCATCGCCATTGACCGCCATGGTGAACCGCTCCCCCCGGCCACTGTAGCCGGTTGTGAGCAGGCTAATGCGATTCTGTTCGGTTCCGTGGGCGGGCCAAAATGGGAACACCTGCCCCCGGCTTCCCAGCCCGAACGTGGCGCGCTGCTTCCCCTGCGTAAGCATTTTAAACTGTTCAGTAACCTGCGCCCGGCGGCGCTGTACAGTGGTCTCGAAGCGTTTTGTCCACTGCGCAGCGATATCGCGGCACGCGGTTTCGACATTCTGTGTGTCCGTGAACTGACCGGCGGCATCTATTTTGGTCAGCCGAAAGGACGTGAAGGCAGCGGTCCGCATGAACGCGCGTTTGATACCGAAGTCTACCATCGCTTTGAAATCGAACGTATTGCACGTCAGGCTTTCGAGTCCGCCCGCAAGCGCCGCAACAAAGTGACCTCCGTGGATAAAGCCAACGTACTGCAAACCTCGGTCATGTGGCGCGAGATCGTCAACGAGATTGCGAAAGATTATCCCGATGTGCAGTTGAGCCATATGTACATCGACAATGCCACCATGCAGCTGATTAAAGATCCTTCTCAGTTCGACGTGCTGCTGTGCTCAAACCTGTTTGGCGACATTCTGTCAGACGAGTGCGCGATGATCACCGGTTCTATGGGCATGCTGCCCTCAGCCAGCCTGAGCGAAGACGGCTTTGGCCTCTACGAACCGGCTGGCGGCTCCGCACCGGATATCGCCGGGCAGAACATTGCCAACCCGATTGCTCAGATTTTGTCGCTGTCACTGCTGCTGCGCTACAGCCTGAACGCCGATGAGGCCGCTGCCAGTATTGAACGCGCCATCAGCCGTGCGTTAGCCGAAGGTTACCGCACCAAAGATTTAGCCGGTGATGGCCCTGCGATTAGCACCGATGAGATGGGCAGCATCATTGCTCGCTTTGTCGCCGAGGAAAAATAATAAAATGAAAACTTTATACCAGAAGTTATTTGATGCACATGTCGTTCACGAAGCGCCGAATGAAACGCCGCTGCTCTATATTGACCGTCACCTGATTCATGAGGTGACCTCACCGCAGGCGTTTGATGGCTTGCGGGCGCACGGTCGTAAAGTGCGCCAGCCGTCGAAAACCTTCGCCACCATGGATCACAACGTTTCTACCCAGACCAAAGATATTCATGCCTCGGGTGAAATGGCCCGTATTCAGATGCAGGAGCTGATCAAGAACTGTGCGGAATTTGGCGTGCAGTTATATGACCTGAATCACCCGTTCCAGGGCATCGTGCACGTCATCGGTCCGGAACAAGGCATGACCTTACCGGGCATGACCATTGTCTGCGGTGACTCGCACACGGCTACACACGGCGCTTTTGGCTCGCTGGCCTTCGGTATCGGTACCTCTGAAGTCGAGCATGTTTTTGCCACCCAAACCCTGAAACAGGGCCGTGCTAAAACCATGAAGATTGAAGTGACAGGTACGGTTGCCCCGGGCATTACGGCGAAAGATATCGTGCTGGCCATTATCGGCAAAACCGGCAGCGCGGGCGGGACCGGCCATGTTGTCGAATTCTGTGGTTCCGCGATCGAAGCGCTGAGCATGGAAGGCCGCATGACGCTGTGTAACATGGCTATCGAGATGGGCGCAAAAGCCGGTCTGGTGGCCCCCGATGAAACCACCTTCGCCTACCTGAAAGGACGTCAGTTTTCACCGGAAGGTGAGAAATGGGCGCAGGCCGTTGAATACTGGCGCACGCTGAAATCCGATCCGGACGCGAAATTTGACCGCGTCGTGACGCTGCGTGCAGAAGAGATCGCCCCGCAGGTTACCTGGGGAACGAACCCTGGGCAGGTTATCGCGGTGGATGCGCAGATTCCCGACCCGGCCTCGTTTGCGGATCCCGTGGAGCGGGCATCCGCAGAGAAGGCGCTGGCTTATATGAACCTGCAACCCGGTATCAAACTGACCGACGTCAGCATCGATAAAGTCTTTATTGGTTCCTGCACTAACTCGCGCATTGAAGATCTGCGCGCCGCCGCCGCGATTGCCAAAGGGCGTAAAGTTGCGCCGGGCGTTCAGGCTCTGGTGGTGCCAGGTTCAGGCCCGGTTAAAGCCCAGGCCGAAGCCGAAGGGCTGGATAAGATCTTTATTGAGGCCGGATTTGAATGGCGCCTGCCTGGCTGCTCCATGTGTCTGGCGATGAATAACGACCGCCTGAATCCCGGCGAGCGTTGTGCTTCAACCAGTAACCGTAACTTCGAAGGCCGCCAGGGCCGTGGCGGACGGACACATTTAGTCAGCCCGGCGATGGCCGCTGCTGCTGCCGTTAATGGCCATTTCGCTGATATTCGCAGCCTGACATAAGGACTCCATCATGGCAGAAAAATTTACGCAACATACGGGTTTGGTGGTGCCACTGGATGCCGCTAACGTCGACACCGACGCCATCATTCCAAAGCAGTTTTTGCAGAAAGTGACGCGTGTTGGTTTCGGTGCGCATCTGTTTAACGACTGGCGTTTCCTGGACGATCACGGCCTGGAGCCCAATCCGGATTTCGTGCTCAACTTCCCGGAGTACAAAGGGGCATCCATCCTGCTGGCACGTGAAAACTTTGGCTGTGGTTCGTCACGTGAGCATGCGCCATGGGCACTGACCGATTACGGTTTTAAAGTCGTCATCGCGCCGAGCTTTGCCGATATTTTTTATGGCAACAGCTTTAATAACCAACTGCTGCCGGTCACGTTGACTGAGGAGCAGGTAGACGAATTGTTTACCCTGGTAAAAGCCCGTCCGGGCATCCGCTTCGAAGTGGATCTGGAAGCGCAGGTGGTTAAAGCCGGCGACAAGACCTACAGCTTTAAGATTGATGATTTCCGTCGCCACTGCATGCTGAATGGACTGGACAGCATCGGCCTGACGCTACAGCACGAAAGCGCGATTTCAGCTTACGAAAATAACCAGCCCGCCTTTATGCGCTAAGCTTCGTTATCA
>NZ_QICO01000002.1:138076-744990 GCF_003201175.1 Pantoea sp. PNA 03-3
GGACTGGACAGCATCGGCCTGACGCTACAGCACGAAAGCGCGATTTCAGCTTACGAAAATAACCAGCCCGCCTTTATGCGCTAAGCTTCGTTATCACCGTACGGCCCGGTCTGCTGACCGGGCTTTTTTTTGCCCTGCGCATCTCACAGGCGCGGATCACGCCTCTTTGACTCTTCTGATCATCACCAACGTAACCAGCGAAATCGCTGCAATCACCCAGTACACACTGCCGTGCCCAAAATGTTCAACCAGCGCACCCTGACATAGCCCCGCCAGGATAATCCCGGTCGAAATGCTGTTAGTAAACAGGGTGGTGGCCGCGCCCGCCCGTCCAGGCATCAGATCCTGAAACCACAACATGCCAATGCCTGCGACCACTTCGAAGTGGATCTGGAAGCGCAGGTGGTTAAAGCCGGCGACAAGACCTACAGCTTTAAGATTGATGATTTCCGTCGCCACTGCATGCTGAACGGACTGGACAGCATCGGCCTGACGCTACAGCACGAAAGCGCGATTTCAGCTTACGAAAATAACCAGCCCGCCTTTATGCGCTAAGCTTCGTTATCACCGTACGGCCCGGTCTGCTGACCGGGCTTTTTTTTGTCCTGCGCATCTCACAGGCGCGGATCACGCCTCTTTGACTCTTCTGATCATCACCAACGTAACCAGCGAAATCGCTGCAATCACCCAGTACACACTGCCGTGCCCAAAATGTTCAACCAGCGCACCCTGACATAGCCCCGCCAGGATAATCCCGGTCGAAATGCTGTTAGTAAACAGGGTGGTGGCCGCGCCCGCCCGTCCAGGCATCAGATCCTGAAACCACAACATGCCAATGCCTGCGACCACGCCGATAAACAGGGCGTTAAACACCTGCAGGATCAGCAGCGCCAGATGGCTGTGAAACAGGATAAGGCCGCTGTAGAACACGACGGCAGCAGCCACGGCGGCGGCCATCATATTCCGTTTGCCCCATCGTTTGGCGTAAAAGCCCGCCACGATCATGACCGGGATCTCCAGCCCGGCAGCCGTACCCATTAAGATTCCGGCCAGATTTTCAGGTAAGCCCAGATCCGTACTGATCCATAACGGCATGTCGATGATATACATGGTATTGCAGGTCCACATCAGCGTCGATGCGGCAAACAAAATACGCACATCACGAATACGCCAGCCACTCAGCGGAATTCCGCCTGACTGCATCAGGGACGCGGTGCGCGGCACCGAGGGCACCGTGAACCAGATCAGCAGAAAACAGAGAAAAAACAGCCCGGCGGCCACGCTGAACAACGTGACAAAGCCAAAATTCAGCGCCAGCGCAAATGACAATGGCGGGCCAATCACCCAGGCCAGCGAGACCTGAGCACGCATGACAGAGCTGAACATCACCACTTCGCGCGAAGCACTGTCGGCATATTCACGCGCCAGGGCAAAAAGCTGCGGCATGGCGACATTCGCCAGCGACGACAGCAGTACGCCCAGCGTTATCAGCGTCAGATAATGGCGGGTAAAGGCGAACAGGAGCGCGTTTGCCAATGCCAGCATGCAGCACAGCAAGATGATATTGCGGCGATCGCCGACCCGGTCGGAACGTTTTGCGATCATCATGCTCACCACAATCCCGGCAACGGCATTGAGGGTAAAAAACAGTCCAACCCACAGCGGCGGCACCTGCACTTCTCGCGATAAAAACAGGCTCAGCGTCGGTGCCTGAAGCGCGCCCGCTACGCCGAGGATAAAGGCGGTCACCATAAAAGCGAAAAACACTGGATTGAAACGGCGCGAGAATGCTAACAAAGATTTCATGCCTTATCCCTGACAGAACAACAATAGAAACGGGAAGCGTGTCCCCCGACCATAACCTGCAACGTAAAAAAAACCAGCAGAATAACTCTGCTGGCAAAATCGTAGCACACTACTCAGAAGGGACGGGCATCGCTGCCGTCCATGTCAGAGCGCCATCCATCGCTGAATGCCTCCCGCTCTTCCAATGCGAGAAAGTTTGCCTCTAAAATAGGGCAGGAAAAACAGAGCAGGTTTCAGAGGGAGTTCCTCTTTTATGTCGTCATCACGTCTGAAGCAGCAGTTCATTCGTCTGTGGCAGAGCTGTCAGGGGCAATCGCAGGAAACCACCCTGGGTGAACTGGCCGACGCCCTGCACTGTTCACGTCGCCATATGCGGAACCTGCTTAACAGGATGCAGGAAGCCGGCTGGCTCACCTGGCAGGCGGAGGCCGGACGGGGCAAGCGATCCGTGCTCACCTTCTGCTACACCGGACTAACCCTGCAGCAGCAGCGCGCTGAAGACCTGCTGGAACAGGATCGTATTGATCAACTGGTGCAGCTTGTCGGCGATAAAGATCAGGTCAGACAGATGATCAGCGCGCATCTGGGCCGCAGTTTCCGGCAGGGAAAACATATTCTTCGCGTCCTCTACTACCGCCCTCTGCTCAATCTGCTGCCTGGATCGCCCCTGCGTCGGTCAGAAACCCATATCGCTCGCCAGATTTTTAGCGGTCTGACACGCATAAACGAGGAAAAGGGGGAAATCGAAGCCGATATCGCTCATCACTGGCAGCAACATTCGGATCGACACTGGCGCTTTTATTTACGTCCGGCTATCCGTTTCCATCATGGCCGGGAACTCGACATGGACGATGTGATTGCCAGCCTTGAGCGCCTGCGCCAGCATCCGCTGTTTTCCCATCTTCAGCGACTTGACTCCCCTGCCCCCTGGACGCTGGATATCTATTTAGATCAGCCCGACAGCTGGCTACCCTGGCTGTTGGGCAGCGTCAGCGCCATGATTCTGCCGCGCGAGTGGCCCGATATGCGCGATTTTGCCCGTCAGCCCATAGGGACAGGGCCCTATCGGGTCATCCGCAATCAGCAAAGTCAGCTGAAGATCGAAGCCTTCGACGACTACTTTGGCTATCGCGCCTTGATCGATGACGTGTCGGTATGGGTGCTGCCCGAGATCAGTGACGAAGTGGTTTATGCCGGTGTTCGCCTGCAGGGCGAACAGGCCGATGAGAAACAGGAAGAGAGTCGGCTTGAAGAGGGCTGCTACTTTTTACTGTTTGACCAGCGCTCCGCGAAGGCAGGCGAACCGGGCATTCGACGCTGGCTTAGCTTCCTGCTTAACCCCATCGCCTTACTGAACAATGCGGATCTGGGCTACCAGCGTTACTGGTTTCCTGCTTACGGCCTGCTGCCCCGCTGGCACCACCGGCGTGATTTGACACCGGTAGAAAAACCCGCAGGCCTGACACACCTGACGCTGACCGTTTATAACCAGCACATTGAGCACGTCAGTATCACCGATGCCTTGCGTCCACTACTGGCGCAACACGACGTGACGCTGGACGTGCGTGAGGTCAGTTATGAATCCTGGCATCAGGGCACAGGTGAAAGCGATATCTGGCTCGGCAGCGTCAACTTTACCCTGCCCCTGGACTATTCTCTGTTTGCGCTGTTATACGAAGTCCCGTTGTTGCAGCACTGCCTGCCGGTGAACTGGCAGCAGGATGCTGCGCGCTGGCGTGAGAAAACACTCCCCCTTGCTGAATGGGCGAAACAGCTGGTTGAAAGCAACTGGCTTCATCCGTTGTTTCATCACTGGCTGCTGCTGGAAGGCCAGCGCAGTATGCGCGGAGTACGGATGAATACGCTGGGGTGGTTTGACTTTAAATCCGCCTGGTTTGCACCGCCCACGCTGTGATCCTTTCCCGGCGGGCATTAAATGACTAGAATGTGACGTTCTCAACGGGGTGCCTCTTTCCATCATGTCAGAGCGCTGAGATATACCCGTCGAACCTGAATCGGTTAATGCCGACGTAGGGATTTGAGAGGCAACTTTGCTCAGATCCTTTGCGACTCACCCCTGCCGCTATAGGAGCGCAAAGTGTTAAAAAACGTCCTGCCCGTGCTGCTGTTACTCTCTGCCCCGGTCTTCGCGGCCAAACCTGTCCTGACGGTTTACACCTATGATTCGTTTTCCGCTGACTGGGGACCCGGTCCGGCCGTTAAAAAAGCCTTTGAAGCCCAGTGCGGTTGCGAACTGAAATATGTGGCCCTGGAAGACGGGGTTTCGCTGCTGAATCGCGTCCGTCTGGAAGGCAAGAACAGCAAGGCCGATGTGGTCTTAGGACTGGATAACAACCTCCTGCAGGCCGCGCAACAAACCGGGCTGTTTGCCAAAAGCGACGTTGATACCGGTAAATTGCAGGTTCCCGGCGGCTGGAAGGACACCACCTTTGTGCCCTTCGATTACGGCTACTTCGCGTTCGTCTATAACAAAAACACGCTGAAAAACCCACCAAAGAGCCTCAAAGAACTGGTCGAAAGCCCCGAAAAATGGCGCGTGATTTATGAAGATCCCCGCACCAGCACGCCGGGCCTTGGCCTGCTGCTGTGGATGCAAAAAGTCTACGGGGACAAGGCGCCTGAAGCCTGGCAAAAGCTGGCAAAGAAAACCGTCACGGTGACCAAAGGGTGGAGTGAAGCCTACGGTCTGTTTCTGAAAGGCGAGAGCGATCTGGTGTTGAGCTATACCACGTCGCCGGCTTATCACATTATTGAAGAGAAGAAGGATAACTATGCCGCGGCACCGTTTGCCGAAGGCAACTATCTGCAGGTGGAAGTGGCAGCCCGCCTGGCTAACAGCAAACAACCAAAACTGGCAGAGCAGTTTATGCAGTTCATGGTCACGCCCGCTTTCCAGAATACGATTCCAACCGGCAACTGGATGTACCCGGTGATCAAAACCGACCTGCCTGCAGGCTTTGCTTCACTCAGCGTGCCGAAGACGGCATTACAGTTTTCGCCTGAAGCCGTCGCCAGCCACCGTTCACAATGGGTCAGCCAATGGCAACGCGCCGTGAGCCGCTGATCCCCTTCTGGCTGATTCCGGGTTCACTCGCCACGTTGCTGCTCTGCAGCGTGGCGTTGTCAGCTTTTGCTGCACTGTGGATGGCGGCCCCGGCGACCGACTGGCGCGCGGTTCTGCAGGATACCTATCTGCATCATGTGATTGGCTTTTCATTTACGCAGGCGCTGCTCTCCGCCCTGCTCTCTTTGCTGCCGGCCATTCCGCTGTCCCGGGCTCTTTATCGACGCCGTTTTCCTGGCCGTCAGGGATTATTACGCCTGTGCGCCATGACGCTGGTCTTGCCGGTGCTGGTCGCGGTATTTGGTCTGCTCACTGTCTATGGTCGGGTGGGCTGGCTGGCCCGGCTTTGCGCCTGGCTTGGCGTGGACTATCACTTCTCGCCTTACGGGCTTCAGGGCATTTTGCTGGCCCATGTTTTTTTCAACCTGCCGCTGGCCACGCGCCTGATGCTGCAGGCGCTGGAAAGCATTCCGGCCGAACAGCGTCAGCTTGCTGCACAGCTGAATATCCGTGGCTGGCATCACTTTCGGCTCCTTGAATGGCCGTGGCTACGTCGCCAGTTACTGCCTACCGGTGCGTTGATTTTCATGCTCTGCTTCGCCAGTTTTGCCACGGTTCTTTCACTGGGTGGCGGGCCGCGGGCCACCACTATCGAACTGGCCATTTTTCAGGCTTTAAGTTATGACTACGATCCGGGACGCGCCGCACTCCTGGCGTTGATTCAGCTTGGCTGCTGCCTGGTGCTGGTGCTTCTCAGTCAGCGCTTCAGTCACGCCATTCCCGCTGGCAACACGCAGCGCCAGGGCTGGCGCGATCCGCAGGATTCCGTGCTGGCGCGCATCAGCGACATCGCCCTCATCGGTTTAGCCTTGCTGTTACTGCTACCGCCCCTGATCGCAGTGATTATTAATGGCCTGGACGGCGGACTGCGCGGCGCCTTGCAACAACCGGCGTTGTGGCAGGCAACATTCACCTCACTGCGCATCGCCCTGGGCGCTGGCGTGCTGTGCGTGTTACTGACGACCATGCTGCTCTGGAGCAGCCGCGAACTGCGCCTGCGCCAGCGTAAACTTGCCGCACAATTTATGGACACCAGCGGCATGCTGATTCTGGCCATGCCGGGTATCGTGCTGGCAACCGGCTTTTTCCTGCTGCTGAATGCCACTACAGGGCTGCCCGATGCGGCGGATGGCGTAGTGATGTTCGCCAATGCACTGATCGCCATTCCCTATGCCCTGAAAGTGCTGGAAAACCCGATGCGGGATATCGCAGAACGCTATAACCACCTGTGCGGCGCATTAGGGATCAGCGGATGGAACCGCCTGACGCTGATAGAACTCCGTGCACTGAAGCGGCCACTGGCACAGGCGCTGGCGTTTGCCTGCGTACTGTCAATTGGAGACTTTGGCGTCGTGGCGCTGTTCGGTAACGCCGATTTCCGTACGCTGCCGTTCTACCTCTATCAGCAGATTGGTGCCTATCGCGGGGCCGACGGAGCCGTTACCGCATTACTGTTGCTGGTGCTCTGCCTGTCTCTGTTTACTCTGATGGAAAAATTACCGGGTCGCCATGCTGACACTGAATAATCTGACTTACCTGTATCAGCATTTGCCGATGCGTTTTTCCCTTCACGCCGGGCGCGGCGAACGGCTGGCGATTCTTGGTCCAAGCGGCGCGGGTAAGAGTACGTTGTTAAATCTGATTGCCGGCTTTCTGCCCGTCAGCCAGGGCAGTCTGATAATGGATGGCGTCGATCATACCCACAGCGTGCCCGCTCAGCGCCCGGTATCGATGCTGTTTCAGGAAAACAATCTGTTTCCGCATCTCAGCGTGGAACAGAATCTGGGGCTGGGCTTACATCCCGGGCTCAGGCTGACTGCGGACCAGCGTCAGCAGGTCGCCACCATTGCACAGCAGGTCGGGCTCAGTGAGATGCTGTCGCGCCTGCCAGGCCAGCTCTCAGGTGGACAACGTCAGCGCGTAGCGCTGGCACGCTGCCTGCTGCGCGAGCGGCCGGTATTACTGCTGGATGAACCTTTCTCGGCGCTTGATCCGGCACTGCGTGGCGAGATGCTCAACCTGGTGCGTACCGTCTGCGAAGCCCGTGAAATCACATTACTTATGGTGTCGCACAGTCTTGAAGATGCGCAGCAGATTGCGCCACGCAGCGTGGTGGTGGTAGATGGACGGGTTTACTGGGATGGCGCAACGGACCGGCTGCTGTCAGGGGACGTGCGGGAAGCCGATGTGCTCGGCATCCCACGTCGTTAACCGATAAAGACCTGCCACAGCAGGTGGCGGAAAACTGGCATCATCGGGTGAAACTGAATACCGACGAAGGCCGCAACGGCCACGACCAGGCCCAGTGGCGCGAGCCAGCGCAGTCGTTCAGGCGGCAAATACGCGGTGGCCCAGTCGCGGGTCTTTTCACCGCGCCACCAGCGCCAGCACAGCCAGCATCCCAGCCACACCACAAGGGCAACGGCAACCAGCAGCCAGATAAAGTGACCGCCCTGGGCTTCTTTCGGGACATCAATCGCCACGCCTGCCAGAATCCCCGGCAACAGATAAAGCGGGGGCCATAAAATACAGCCGATCAGATTGGGGGGCAGAAACTTGCGTACCGGCAATTCCAGCATACCTGCCGCCAGCGGGATCAGCGGGCGAGTGGGTCCCACAAAACGGCCGACCAGAATGGTAAACATGCTGTGCTGATAGAGCGCATGTTCGGTTTTATCCAGCAGCCCTTTGTATTTTTGCAGGTATTTCCAGCGATGAAGCGGCCCCTGAAATTTCCAGCCAATCCCGTAAGAAACCCAGTCGCCAAGCAGACAACCGACGAAGCCAGCGGCCCAGGCGGGATACAAACCGATCTGCCCACTGCCCACCAGCGCGCCAAGGCTCGCCATCATCACGGTGCCGGGGAGCAGCAGCCCCACAAACGCCAGTGACTCCAGAAACGTCACCAGCGCCACGGCAAACAGCGCCCACTCCAGCGACTGTGTAATCAGGTGTTGAACCCAGGCTTCCATATCAATCCTCAGAAAAAGCAGAAGGCTGGATTGTCCAGAGCAGACATCACAGCGTCAAGGCAAGAATTGTAGGCCAATATTGACAAAACGCACCGGGAGACACTGTATAAATATCCATGTTATACTTTTTAACCGCATGTCCGATTCGCTATCAGCCTGGAGAATACGTGAATAAGCCCCGCGCAGGGTTTCTGCTGAGCCGTCACTGGCGCGATACGCCGCAAGGCACCGAAATTACGCTCTGGCTGGCCACCGATGACGGTGCTCAGCGCGTCGTGCTGCCTGTGCAGGAATCGGTGACGTTTATTCCCTGCGAGTACCAGGCGCAGGTCGAAACGCTGCTGCAGGGCGAGCGCCAGGTGCGCATGCAGCCTCTCCAGTTAACCGATTTTCGCCGCCGGCCGGTATTTGGCCTTTACTGCCGCCAGCATCGCCAGCTTCAGTGGATTGAAAAGAAACTGCGCGAAAACGGCATTCCCCTTTACGAATCCGATATTCGTCCGCCTGAACGCTATCTGATGGAACGGTTTATCACCGCGCCCGTGTGGTTCGATGGTGACGCGCAGGGCGATGCGCTGGTTAACGCCCGGCTCAAACCGCATCCTGACTACCGCCCACCGCTGAAATGGGTCTCTCTGGATATCGAAACCACCCAGCATGGCGAGCTTTACTGCATTGGCCTTGAAGGCTGCGGCCAGCGTCAGGTTTACATGCTGGGACCGCCTAACGGCGATGCCAGCGCACTGGATTTCGAACTCATTTACCTGGAAACCCGCCCTCAACTGCTGGAGGCGCTCAATCGCTGGTTTGCCGACCACGACCCCGATGTGGTGATCGGCTGGAACGTAGTGCAGTTTGACCTGCGCGTTCTGCAGAAACATGCCGACCGCTATGGCATTCCGTTACGCCTGGGCCGCCAGCAGGCTGTACTGGAATGGCGTGAGCACGGTTTTAAACCCGGCGTGTTTTTTGCCCAGGCGACAGGTCGGCTGATCATTGACGGTATTGATGCGCTGAAATCCGCCTTCTGGGATTTCCCCTCTTTTAGTCTGGAGTCGGTTTCACAACAACTGCTCGGCGAAGGCAAAGCTATTGATAACCCGTGGCAGCGCATGGAAGAAATCAACTGGCGTTTTGCCAACGATAAACCGGCGCTGGCACGCTATAACCTGAAGGACTGCGAGCTGGTCACACGCATCTTCCATAAAACCGAGATCATGCCGTTTTTGCTGGAGCGCGCCGCCGTTAACGGGCTGGCGGTCGATCGTCACGGCGGCTCTGTGGCGGCCTTCAGCCATCTGTATATTCCCCGCATGCATCGGGTTGGTTTTGTCGCCCCCAATCTCGGCGATGTTGCGCCGGAAGCCAGCCCCGGCGGCTATGTGATGGATTCCCGGCCAGGCCTGTATGATTCCGTATTGGTGCTGGATTACAAAAGTCTTTATCCCTCGATTATCCGCACCTTTCTGATCGATCCCGTCGGCCTCATCGAAGGGCTGGCGCACCCAACGGATGCGGATTCGGTGCCCGGCTTTCGTGAGGCGCGCTTCTCACGCGAAACGCATTGCCTGCCCGCGATTGTGGAACAGATTTGGCAGGGACGCGAAACCGCGAAAAAACAGGGCAATAAGCCCCTGTCGCAGGCCCTGAAAATCATTATGAATGCGTTTTATGGCGTGCTGGGCACCAGCGCCTGCCGCTTTTTTGATCCTCGCCTGGCCTCGTCGATTACGCTGCGCGGTCATGCCATCATGCAGCAAACCCGCGAGCTTATTGAAGCCGAAGGCTATGATGTGATCTATGGCGATACGGATTCTACCTTTGTCTGGCTGAAGTCCGCCCGGGATGAAGCCGAGGCGGAAGCAACAGGCCGCGCACTGGCCGCGAAGGTCAATGACTGGTGGCGTGAACATCTCCAGCAGCAATATGGCCTGACGAGCGCACTCGAACTGGAATATGAAAATCACTTTTGCCGTTTCCTGATGCCAACCATTCGCGGTGCGGAACAGGGCAGTAAGAAACGCTACGCGGGATTAATTCGTGAAGGCGACAGTGAACGTATGGTGTTTAAAGGGCTGGAGTCCGTCCGGACCGACTGGACGCCACTGGCGCAGCAGTTTCAGCAGGAACTCTACAGCCGGATATTTCATCGTCAGCCCTGGGAAGAGTACGTCCGCACAACCGTTACACAGCTGCTGGCGGGCGAACTGGACGATCAGCTCATTTATAAGAAACGCCTGCGTCGTCCGCTGAAGGAGTATGAACGCAATGTGCCGCCTCACGTGCGCGCCGCCCGTCTGGCGGATGAACACAACCGTAAACTGGGTCGGCCGCTGCAATATCAGACCGGTGGCCGCATTCGCTATGTGATAGCGACGGGCGGCCCCGAACCCGTTGAAGCCCGGACCACGCCGCTCGACTACGCTCACTACGTCACGAAACAGCTGCAACCTGTTGCCGAAGGCATTTTGCCTTTCGTCGAGGGTGACTTTGCTACACTGATTACCGGGCAACTGGGGCTTTTTTGACAGGTGACGAATGCCCTGCCATCCAGTACCATAACGCCCTTCCTCAAAACTCACTGCTCTGACATACGCACCAGGCCCCTTTTGCCTGGTTGACATGCTATTGCCTGAGAATGGGGAACACCTTCAAAAACGTTAAAAATTCGAGCAAAAATTATATGGTTTTTACATTAGGTCAGCGTTGGATTAGTGATACAGAAAGTGAACTGGGATTAGGTACCGTGGTGGCGATCGATACTCGCATGATCACGCTGCTCTTCCCGGCCACAGGGGAAAATCGCCTCTACGCTCGCAGCGACTCGCCCGTCACCCGCGTGATTTTTAACCCGGGCGATACCGTGACCAGCCATGAGGGCTGGCAAATGCGGGTGGATGAAGTCCGTAATGACAATGACCTGATAACCTATATCGGTACGCGCCTGGATACTGAAGAAACCAACGTGATGCTGCGTGAAGTCATGCTCGACAGCAAACTGGTGTTCAGCAAGCCCCAGGATCGTCTGTTCGCTGGCCAGCTCGATCGCATGGATCGCTTCGCCCTGCGTTTTCGTGCGCGTAAATATCAAAGTGAACAGTACCGCCTGCCCGTCAGTGGCCTGCGTGGGATGCGTACCAACCTGATTCCCCACCAGTTGCATATCGCCCATGATGTGGGCCGTCGCCATGCACCGCGCGTTCTGCTGGCGGATGAAGTGGGTCTGGGTAAAACCATCGAAGCCGGTATGATCATTCAGCAGCAGCTGTTGGCTGGCCGCGCTGAGCGCGTACTGATTGTGGTACCAGAAACGCTGCAACATCAGTGGCTGGTTGAAATGCTGCGCCGCTTCAACCTGCGCTTTGCGCTGTTCGATGACGATCGTTACGCCGAAGCCCAGCACGACAGCGACAATGCCTTCGATACGGAACAACTGATTATCTGTTCGCTGGACTTTGTTCGTCGCAATAAGCTGCGTCTTGATAAGCTGGCCGACGCGGACTGGGATCTCCTGGTGGTCGATGAAGCGCATCACCTGGCCTGGTCTGAAGGTGAGCCAAGTCGTGAATACCAGGTCATTGAAAAGCTCGCCGAAAACACACCAGGCGTCCTGCTACTGACCGCCACGCCAGAACAACTGGGCATGGAAAGCCACTTCGCACGCCTGCGCCTGCTCGATCCCGATCGTTTCCACGACTTCGCCGCCTTCGTCGAAGAGCAACAGCATTTCCGTCCGATTGCCGATGCGGTCACCTCCCTGCTGGCGGATAATCCCATCTCGCAAGACGAGATGAATATGATTAATGAGCTGGTTGGCGAGCAGGATATCGAACCGCTGCTACAGGTCGCCAACAGTGACCGCGAGGGCAAACAAGAGGCGCGCCAGGAACTCATTTCCATGCTGATGGATCGCCACGGCACCAGCCGCGTGTTGTTCCGTAACACCCGTAACGGCGTGAAGGGCTTCCCGAAACGGGAATTGCATACCATTCGCCTGCCGTTGCCAGCTCAGTACCAGACGGCCATCAAAGTTTCCAGCATCATGGGCGCGCGTAAAAGCGCCGAAGAACGCGCGCGCGACCTGCTCTATCCGGAGCAGATTTATCAAGAGTTTGAAGGCGACACCGGCACCTGGTGGAACTTCGATCCACGTGTAGAATGGCTTATGGGCTATCTGACCAGCAACCGTAAAGAGAAGGTGCTGGTGATTTGCGCGCAGGCCGCAACCGCTCTGCAACTGGAGCAGGTATTACGCGAGCGTGAAGGTATCCGTGCCGCCGTGTTCCACGAAGGGCTGTCGATTATTGAACGCGATCGGGCTGCGGCCTGGTTTGCCTCAGAAGAAAACGGCGCACAGGTTCTGCTGTGTTCAGAAATCGGCTCTGAAGGCCGTAACTTCCAGTTCGCCAGCCGCCTGGTTATGTTCGATCTGCCGTTTAACCCGGATCTGCTGGAGCAGCGCATCGGTCGTCTGGATCGTATCGGTCAGGCGCATGACATTCAGATTCTGGTGCCATGGCTGGAAAAAACCGCTCAGGCGGTCCTGCTGCGCTGGTATCACGAAGGGCTGGATGCCTTTGAGCACACCTGTCCGACCGGCAGAACCCTCTATGACAGCGTGCACGCTGAACTGATTAATTATCTGGCTGCGCCGGAAAACAGTGAAGGCTTTGATGACTTTATCGACGCCTGCCGTAAACAGCATGACGCGCTGAAATCTCAGCTTGAACAAGGTCGGGATCGGTTACTGGAGTTGAACTCGAACGGCGGCGACGCCGCGCAGATGCTGGCGAATACCATTGCCGAGCAGGATAACGACACCGAGCTGGTCAACTTTGCCCTGAATCTGTTTGATATCGTGGGCATCAATCAGGAAGATCGTAGCGATAACCTGATTGTGCTGACGCCGTCAGATCATATGCTAGTCCCGGATTTCCCGGGCTTACCTGAAGACGGTTGCACCATCACGTTCAACCGCGATCAGGCCCTGTCGCGTGAAGATACCCAGTTTATTACCTGGGAACATCCGCTGATCCGTAACGGCCTGGATCTGATCCTGTCGGGCGACACGGGCAGTTGTGCGCTGTCGCTGCTGAAGAATAAGGCATTGCCTGTCGGCACGCTGCTGGTAGAACTGATTTACGTGGTGGAATCTCAGGCACCTAAGCATCTGCAGTTAACCCGTTTCCTGCCGCCAACGCCTGTGCGTTTGCTGTTAGATCGCAAGGGCACTAACCTGGCAGGTAAAGTGGAGTTCGAGAGCTTCAACCGTCAGTTGAATGCGGTCAACCGCCACACAGGCAGTAAGCTGGTGAACGCCGTTCAGCAGGATGTTCACGCTATTCTTACCCTGGCGGAAAAAGAAGTCGTCAGCGAAGCACGTGCCATAATCGATACGGCACGGCGCGAAGCGAGTGAAAAGCTGGGGGCCGAGTTATCGCGTCTGGAAGCCCTGAAAGCCGTCAACCCCAATATTCGTGACGATGAAGTTGACGCGCTGGAAAGCAATCGCGAGCAGGTGCTGGAAAGTCTGGATGAAGCCACCTGGCGCCTGGATGCGCTGCGTCTGATTGTGGTTACGCATCAGTAAGTTCAGGGCCGCAAAGCCCTCTTTTTTGGAATAATGTATGGAACCCTATAATCCGCCGCTTGAGCCCTGGCTGCACATTCTCTATCAGGATGCGCACATCATGGTGGTGAATAAGCCCAGCGGCCTGCTTTCCGTGCCGGGTCGACTTGAGGCGCACAAAGACAGCGTGATGACGCGGATCCAGCGGGATTATCCTGAAGCCGAATCGGTGCATCGGCTGGATATGGCCACCAGCGGCGTGATTGTCGTCGCACTGACGAAAGCCGCTGAGCGTGAACTAAAACGTCAGTTTCGCGAGCGCGAACCCGCCAAAACCTATGTCGCTCAGGTCTGGGGACATCCGGCAGAGGAAAAAGGCCTGGTGGATTTGCCCTTGATTTGTGACTGGCCCAACCGGCCAAAACAGAAAGTGTGTTTTGAGACGGGTAAGTCGGCACAAACCGAGTATCAGGTGGTGGAATATCGGGACGATAACAGCGCACGCGTCACGTTGAAGCCCATTACCGGCCGTTCGCACCAGTTGCGCGTGCATATGCTGGCGCTGGGCCATCCGATACTTGGGGACGGGTTTTATGCTCACCCGGAAGCCAGGGCAATGGCAAGCCGGCTTCTGCTGCATGCCGAATCGCTGACCATCACGCATCCTGCGTTTGGCAGTGCGATGACCTTCAAGCAGCCCGCCGATTTCTGACCGGCCCGTTTATGACTCGCGCCCCGCGGATGAATCACCGGGGCGCACGCCACTTACTTAAAGCCTTTTTCTTTGCGAATCAGATCGTAAGCCGACTGAATGTCCTGCGCTTTCTGTTTGGCCATTTCCATCATTTCTGGCGGTAACCCTTTTGCCACCAGCTTATCGGGATGGTGCTCACTCATCAGTTTGCGATAGGCTCGCTTGATGGTAGTGGCATCATCACTGCTTTTCACGCCCAGTACATTACAGGCATCGTCCAGCGTAGGACCGCGTTGTGCCTGCTGGAAACCGCCTTGAGAATAACTGCGGCCGCCGCCAAACTGCTGGCCGCCTTCCATCATGCGCAGAAACTGATCGAACTGGCTGTGTGAAATGCCCAACTCTTCACCAATAACGTACAGGACCTGACGTTCGTTGGGATGCAGTGTGCCGTCGGCAAACGCGGCCTGAATCTGAATTTCCAGAAACATCCGAATCAGGTCAAAACGACCAAAGCAGGCACTGCGTAATTCGCGCAGTTTGGTCCGCAACGGATATTCGCCCTGTTTGCCCTCACGAAAAGCACGTTGTGCGGCAGTACGCGCCTCACCGTGAAGCTGCATGCGGTCCATAAACAGAGACGCAATCTGGATGTCCGCTTCCGTTACGCGCCCTTTCGATTTGGTTAAATGCCCCATCACCTGAAACGTGGTGCTGAAAAACAGTGACTGTCGGGTCTGGGTGTTTGAAAAGTACGCCTTGCTTTGTGCGCCGCGAACCTTGTCAAATCCATGCCCAATGATCAGGCCGATTACAATTCCCCAAAAGCCCGCGCCAGACAATAATCCCAGCACCAGACCTATAACTTTTCCCCAGTAGCGCATAAACTCCTCAATTCGCCATGCTTACGGCTGAAAATTGCATTATCATACCTGTCATTTATCTCAGCGCCTAACGGCAGCGCGGACAGAAAAGGATTAACACTGGCGCAACGCCAGGCAGTGCGTTAGTCTCTGACCCGATTGTCGGCATGATGCCAGTTTTCATGGAATTCTCGATACCGCGTATGAAAAAACGTATACCTACTCTGCTGGCCACCCTGATCGGCGCAGCCATTAGCCAGCAAGCCTTCGCCGACGATTTAATGTCGCAGTGTATGTTAGGCGTGCCGAGTTATAATCGCCCTCTGGTCAATGGCGATCCCAATCAGTTGCCCGTTACTATTCACTCGGATTCCGTGAAAGGCAACTATCCTGATGATGCCATTTTCAAAGGTGATGTAGACGTCAGCCAGGGCAACAGCCGCATGCTGGCTGATGAGGTGCAACTTCATCAACGCCAGCCAGAAGGTCAGACGACGCCCGTCCGGACCGTCGATGCGCTAGGTAATGTGCACTACGACGATAATCAGGTCATCCTGAAAGGTCCGAAAGCCTGGTCGAATCTTAACACCAAAGATACTAACGTCTGGGACGGTGATTATCAGATGGTCGGCCGCCAGGGGCGGGGTACGGGCGATCAAATGAAGCTGCGTGGACAAAACCGTTACACCATCATGGAAAACGGCACCTTCACGTCCTGTCTGCCCGGCAGTAACAGCTGGAGCGTGGCGGGGTCCGAAATCATTCAGGATCGCCAGGAAGAAGTGGCAGAGATCTGGAACGCGCGCTTTAAGCTTGGCCCGGTTCCTGTGTTTTACAGCCCGTATCTGCAGTTGCCGCTGGGCGATCGGCGCCGCTCAGGCTTCCTGATCCCTAATGCCAAATACGGCAGCAGTAACGGTTTCGAGTTTATTCTGCCTTACTACTGGAACATCGCGCCTCAGGCCGATGCCACCATTACGCCGCACTATATGAGTAAACGTGGTCTGCAATTGCAGAACGAATTCCGTTACCTCACAGAAGCGGGCGCAGGCCTGGTCGAATTTGACTATCTGGCCTCAGACAAGCAGTACGACAATGATAAAGCGTTACGTCAAATCGCGCAGAACGACAGTTCTGATCGCTGGTTGTTTTACTGGCGTCATGCCGGTGTATATGACCAGCACTGGCGCTTTAACGCCGACTATACCAAAGTCAGCGATCCGTTCTATTTCAACGATTTGACGTCACCCTATTACACGTCCACCGACGGCTATGCCTCACAGAAATTCAGCGTCGGTTATGCGGATACTAACTGGGACGCAGCCCTGTCGACCAAAGATTTCCAGATTTTTGGTAATACCAGTAACAGCAATGTCTATCGTGCCTTCCCGCAACTTGACCTGAACTGGTACCAGAACGATGTCGGTCCGTTCGACACGCGGGTCTATGCTCAGGCTGTGAAATTTGTCAATGTAAACAGCAAGTTCCCTGAAACCACGCGTTTACATGTTGAACCTACGCTCGATCTGCCGTTATCAAACAGCTGGGCCAGCCTGGATACTGAAGCCAAATTTCTGGCCACGCACTATCAGCAAAAAGATGTTGATTACTACAACGCTAACTTTGCCCCCACCAGCACTACCAGCGGTGTCCTGAAAGACTCCGTCAACCGCACATTACCGCAGTTTAAAGTTGATGGGCGCATGGTATTTGATCGTGATATGGACTGGGCACAGGGTTACACCCAAACGCTGGAGCCAAGGGTTCAGTATCTGTATATCCCGTATCGGGACCAGAGCGACATCTATCCTTACGACTCCACGCTGCTGCAAACGGACTACACCGGCCTGTTCCGCGATCGCTCTTACAGCGGTCTGGATCGCATCGCCTCAGCGAACCAGGTCGCGACCGGTGTGACTACACGAATTTATGATAATGATCTGGTTGAACGTTTTAACGTTTCTGTGGGTCAAATCTATTCGTTCACGCCTTCGCGTACAGGCGTTAACCAGACCAATAAAGATGACGATACCGGCAGTCTTCTTTGGGCCGGGGATACGTACTGGAAGATCAGCGAACGCTGGGGCGTGCGTGGCGGGCTGCAATACGATACCCGCCTGAATAACGTGGCGCAGGGCAATACCGTGCTGGAATACCGTCGTGATGCTGACCGTATGGTGCAGTTGAGCTACCGTTACAGCAGCCCGGAGTATGTTGCTTCTGCGCTTAACGACAGCTCACTGGTGAATAACCCGATTTATAAAAACGGGATTTCACAGGTTGGCACCACGGCAAGTTGGCCAATTCATGATGCCTGGTCGGTGGTTGGCGCGTATTACTACGATACGCGCAATAATCGCCCGGCATCACAGCTGGTTGGCCTACAGTACAGCTCGTGTTGCTACGCGATTCGTCTGGGATATGAACGTAAAATCAACGGTTGGGAAAACAACGACAGTAAGTACGACAACCAAATCTCATTCAACATTGAGTTACGTGGCCTGAGCTCGAATTATGGCCTGGGCACTGGCCAGATGCTGAGTCAGGGGATCATCCCTTACCAGCGTGCATTCTGATGTTGTGATGTTTGACAGGCAATCCCGCAGTGCGGAACCAATAATGGATAAAGTATGAAGAACTGGAGAATGCTGATTCTTGGTGTGGCGATCAGTGCCAACACCGTGTTCGCAGCACCACAAGTGGTTGATAAAGTTGCAGCTGTGGTTAATAACGGCGTGGTCCTTGAGAGTGACGTGGACAGCATGATGAACACCGTTAAATCTCAGGCGAAACAGGCCGGCCAGCAGCTACCGGACGATAAAACCTTACGCCATCAGATCCTTGAGCGTGAGATTATGGACGCGATCATTCTGCAGTTAGGCGATAAAGCCGGTTTGCAAATCAGCGATCAGCAGCTGGATCAGGCCATTCAGAATATTGCCGCACAAAACCACATGACCCTCGATCAGCTGCGCAGTCGTCTGGCCTATGACGGTATGGACTACAACACGTATCGGTCGCAGATTCGTAAAGAGATGCTGATCTCTGAAGTCCGTAATAACGAAGTCCGCCGTCGCGTCACCATCCTGCCGCAGGAAGTGGATACGCTGGCAAAACAGGTGGGTGCGCAGAATACTCAAGGGACTGAGATGAATATCAGTACCATTCTTCTGCCGCTGCCTGAAAACCCGACACAACAGCAGGTTGACGACCAGGAAAAACTGGCAAAACAGCTGGTGAGCGAACTGAAGGGCGGTGCTGATTTCGGCAAACTGGCCGTTACCTACTCCGCTGACTCCCAGGCCCTGAAAGGCGGCAATATGGGCTGGTCAAAAATTGAAGAGCTGCCGACGCTGTTTGCTCAGGCTCTGGCCACGGCAAAAAAAGGCGATATCGTTGGTCCGATTCGTTCCGGTGTGGGCTTCCATATTCTGAAAGTGAACGATTTGCGTGGCGAAAGCAAAAACATCTCTGTCACCGAGGTGCATGCACGCCATATTCTGCTGAAGCCGTCACCGATCATGACTGACGATCAGGCCCGCGCGAAGCTGGAACAAATTGCCGCCGATATCCGCAGCGGTAAAACCACTTTTGCGGCCGCCGCAAAACAATTCTCTGACGATCCGGGCTCGGCTAACCAGGGCGGCGATCTGGGATGGACCTCGCCTGAAGTCTTTGACCCGGCGTTCCGCGATGCGCTACTACGCCTGAAAAAAGGGGAAATTAGCCAGCCCGTTCATTCCTCTTTCGGCTGGCATTTGATTCAGTTGCTGGACACGCGTCAGGTTGATAAAACGGATGCAGCCCAGAAAGAGCGTGCTTACCGCATGCTGTTCAACCGCAAGTTCGCGGAAGAAGCGCAGACCTGGATGCAGGAGCAACGTGCAGGGGCTTACGTGAAAATTCTGGATAACAATGCGCAGTGATTGTCGTGTGGTGATTACGCCCGGCGAACCCGCCGGGATTGGTCCCGATCTGGCTGTGCAACTGGCTCAACAGGCCTGGCCTGTTGAGCTGGTCGTTTGTGCGTCTCCCCAGCTCTTGCTGCAGCGCGCCGCATTGCTGGGTTTGCCTCTGACCCTTCGTCTTTACGATTCTGCCGAGCCTCCAGTGCCCCAGCAGGCCGGTACACTCACCGTCCTTCCCGTTGAACTCCCGCAGCCCGTCACACCCGGTACGCTTTGTGTCGACAACGGTCACTATGTACTGGAAACGCTGGCTCGCGCCTGCGACGGCTGCTTGTCCGGTGAGTTTGCTGCATTGATTACCGGCCCTGTGCATAAGGGCGTGATCAATGACGCGGGGATACCGTTTACAGGCCATACCGAATTCTTTGCCGAGCGTGCAGGCGCGCACCGCGTGGTCATGATGCTGGCAACAGAGCAGTTACGCGTCGCGCTTGCGACTACGCACCTGCCGTTAAAAGCGGTCGCTGACGCCGTCACCCGGGATTGCCTGCATGAAGTGATCACCATCCTGCATCAGGATCTCAAAGAGAAATTCGCGATCGCCCAGCCGCATATTTTTGTCTGTGGGCTGAATCCTCATGCGGGTGAAGGCGGCCACATGGGTCGGGAAGAGATAGACACGATTATCCCGGCACTAAATGAACTCCGCCAGCAGGGTATTCAGCTGACTGGCCCATTGCCCGCGGACACACTTTTCCAGCCCAAATATCTGCAACATGCCGATGCGGTGCTGGCGATGTATCACGATCAGGGCTTACCGGTCCTCAAATTTCAGGGATTTGGTCGCGCGGTGAATATTACCCTCGGCCTGCCGTTTATCCGTACCTCAGTCGATCACGGCACCGCGCTTGAACTAGCCGGGCTGGGTCAGGCTGACGCGGGCAGCTTTATCACGGCGCTTAATCTCGCCATCACTATGATCAAGAGCAGTAATGAATAATCGCGTCCATCAGGGGCACTACGCCCGTAAACGTTTCGGGCAGAACTTCCTGAACGATCAATACATTATCGACAGCATTGTCTCCGCCATTCATCCGCAACGCGACGAAGCGTTAGTTGAGATTGGGCCGGGCCTCGGTGCCCTGACAGAACCGGTCGGCGAACGTCTCGACAGCTTAACGGTTGTGGAGCTTGACCGCGATCTGGCAGCCCGCCTGCAGACACATCCGTTTTTAGGTCCTAAGCTGACGATTTATCAGCAGGATGCCATGACCTTTGATTTTGCCGCGCTGGCTAAAGAGAAAGGCCAGCCGCTACGCGTCTTTGGTAATCTGCCCTACAACATTTCGACCCCGCTGATGTTTCATCTGTTCAGCTATACTGGTTCGATTAAAGATATGCACTTCATGCTGCAGAAAGAAGTGGTTAATCGCCTGGTGGCCGGTCCGGGCAGCAAAGCATATGGTCGCCTGAGCGTCATGGCGCAGTATTACTGCCAGGTCATCCCAGTGCTGGAAGTGCCACCGCACGCTTTTACGCCGCCTCCTAAGGTGGATTCAGCGGTAGTACGTTTGGTGCCTTTTATGACGCCACCGCATCCGGTAAAAGACGTGCGTATTTTAAGCCGTATTACCACGGAAGCGTTCGGCCAACGTCGTAAAACGCTGCGTAACAGCCTGAGCCATATGGTGACTGCGGGTGCGCTGGAAGACTTGTCGATCGATACGGGCCTGCGTGCAGAAAACGTGTCGGTTGCGCAATATTGTCAGTTAGCAAACTGGTTGGCAGACCATCTGGATAAACCGCAGGAGTAACCTATGAGTGAACCGGCCCGCGTATCGATCCACGTCCAAAGCCTTTATGTCGCCTCGCAATCCTCACCGGAAGAAGAGCGTTATGTTTTTGCTTATACCGTTACGATCCGCAATTTAGGCCGCTCCTCTGTGCAACTGCTCGGGCGCTACTGGTTGATCACCAACGGCAATGGACGTGAAACAGAAGTTCAGGGTGAAGGCGTAATCGGTGAACAACCACACATTGCGTCCGGTAGTGAATACCAATATACCAGTGGCGCGGTGCTTGAAACGCCTATGGGCACGATGCAGGGCCACTATGTGATGGTGGATGAGCAAGGCGATACGTTTCACGTCGACATCCCCGTTTTCCGCCTGGCTGTTGAAAGCCATATTCACTGAACCTGATGCCTTTCGCCCGACTAACGGGCGACTGTTTTTAGTTGGATAATTCACAATGAATACTTACCTGATTGGCGACGTTCACGGTTGTTATGATGAATTACGTGCTCTGCTAAACCAGGTGAACTATGATCCTGGTCAGGATACCTTGTGGCTGACAGGTGATCTGGTCGCACGTGGGCCCGGCTCGCTGGAGGTGCTACGCTACGTCAAATCGCTGGGAGACAGCGTTCGCCTGGTTCTGGGCAATCACGATCTGCATTTGCTGGCCGTTTATGCCGGCATCAGCCGCAATAAACCTAAAGATCGCCTGACGCCACTGCTGGAAGCGGAAGACGCAGATGAATTGATCAACTGGCTACGTCGGCAGCCTCTGCTGCAGGTTGATGAAGAAAAGAAGCTGGTGATGGGCCATGCGGGCATTACGCCGCAGTGGGATCTGGAGACGGCGCAACGCTGCGCGCGTGAAGTCGAAGCCGTCCTGGCCAGTGACAGCTATCCGCTGTTCCTTGATGCCATGTATGGCGACATGCCGAATAACTGGAGCGAATCCCTGTCCGGCCTGGCGCGGCTACGTTTCTCTACTAACGCGCTGACCCGTATGCGTTTTTGCTTCCCAAACGGACAGCTCGATATGATTTGTAAGGATGCGCCTGAATCAGCGCCGCCACCGCTTAAACCCTGGTTTACGATTGAAGGGCCCGTTGCCCGCGATCACACCATTGTGTTTGGGCACTGGGCATCACTGGAAGGCAAAGGGACACCAGAGGGCATTATCGGTCTGGATACCGGTTGCTGCTGGGGTGGGAATCTGACCCTGCTGCACTGGGAAACGCAGCGTTATTATGTTCAGCCTTCCAACCGCCAGCTTTCTGTACCAGACGATCTGTCACCCCAACAGTCAGCCAGCTGATCCACCGCCATAAAAACGCCTTGTCCCAACAACAAGGCGTTTTTCGATCCCCCATTAACGACGTCGTTCGAGGATCTCGAAGCAGTAGCTGTGTGAATTCTGCTCGTCAGCGTCATGGAATTCGCTAAAGGTAGAATGCCATTCATCCGGTTCGTAGTCCGGGAACTGGGTATCCCCTTCTACTTCAGCATCAATATGCGTCAGATAAAGGCGGTCAGCGCGGGCTAACATCTGTTCATAAATGCGGCCGCCGCCAATGACCATGATCTCTTCAGCTTCGCCCGCAGCATTTACTGCGTCATCCAGCGACGTTACCCAGGTAACGCCTTCTGCGTGACCGGGTTTACTGCTGACCACAATATTCAACCGGCCCGGTAAAGGCCGGCCGATCGATTCAAAAGTCAGCCTGCCCATAATGACGGGCTTTTTCAGTGTGTTGCGCTTAAACCACGCCAGATCTGCAGGCAGGTCCCACGGCATGGCGTTTTCCATTCCAATAATGCGATCTGCTGCTAATGCCGCGATAAGACTAATCATGTTAAAAAGCTCGCTGAAAAAAAACAGGCGCCATGATACGTAAAGGTTAAACCTTCGTCGATAGCAGGAACGGGCTTCTTAAATAAAGCGGCATAGACACCGCCTTTCAGAGTTTGTACAGGGTTTTACTCCGCAAAAATCGCGGTTATAACCCTTAAATCGCCAGATAATGACGCGAGTGCGTGATAAACACAGAGAATAAAACGGCTCCAGACGGAGCCGTTGGGATTATCAGAAATCGTAGCGGAAACGAACCAGATTCATGTCGCCCTGATTATCCGTGCTGGACGTGAAGACATGTTCGTAATCCACACGGAAACCATAGTCAAGGAACAGCGTTACGCCCAGACCATTGTCGATGCGCTGGTAGTTACGGCCATTCGCATATTCTAAACGGTCACCCATGACATAAGGCTGAACGGCTTTGACACCATATTGCGCCACCGGGATTTTATATCCGGCGTAATATTCGATGCCCCAGGCATCATCCGCAAAATAGTTATTCACGTTGCGCTGTTTGGTGGTCAGGAAGTTTTGGTACCAGCCACCCCCTGCTGACAGGGTCCAGTTACCTGGCGTCCAGCTCAATGCTGTTCCAAAAATGTTTTGGTCGTAATCTTTACTGTTGCCAGTAGCAGGATTACGCATGCTGGCGCGGGTGTAGTTCCAGGCCGTACCCCATGCCAGGGTAGGCGTAATATTGTAATTCACACCCAGCGAGCCACCGCCCTGGCGCTTATAGCGCAGCCCGTTGCCCGGCAGATACTCGTTATCGCTAAACAGGTAAGAGGCGTAAAGATCGACTGCCCCATAACTGTTTTTGTATTTCAGCTGTTTACGAGAACGGTAGGAACCATCGTAATCACCATTAATGCCGTTGCCCGGTGCCTGGGCCAGCATGTCGTAATCCCAGATATCCGTCTTGGCACCCACAACATCGTAATAAACGCTGTTCTGCTGACCAAAGGTTAACTGGCCCCAGGTCTTACTTTTCAGGCCGGTATAAAGCTGGCGGCGAGTAGTCTCGTGCGCACCTTTAGCGTAGTGATTATCCCAGTTGAACACGGCCGGAATGTTAACGCCCAGTTCATAGTAGCTGGTCCAGCTAATATCATCGAACAGGTAGTAGTCGGCGCTGAAACGGAAACGGGATCCGCCGTCAAAGCCATTACGCTTGTAAGATTTATCGTTGACGCCGGTTTGATGATTAAACTGGGGGCGAATGCTGCCACCAAATTTGAAATCGAGACGGCTAAGGGGATCGCCTGCTTGTGGGTCTTGTTTAAGAAGAGTGATTTCAGCCTGGCTGGAAAACGTGACCAGAGCCAACAGTGCAGCCACTGCACTCAGTGCAAAATTACGCGCTTTCATTGTTATGAATATCCTGTTTACGCTCTCTTCATGAGCGGGCAGGATATTACATTGGCCATGCATGAGTTGGTAGTACTTTGTATTATAAATTCGTGCGAAAAAGCGAATCAGGCATGATTTGATAATAATTAAATCAAATTTCTTAAATTGTTTACCCACCTCTCTCTTTTGCCGGAATCGTATCAGACATCGTGCGGCTTTTTTGCCTCAGTCATTTCCTGAAAAACGGTAAGAGAAACAGGCACGCCTGGTAACTGTTATTGAAGATAAGACGCGTTCTCACAACGCACTGACTTCAGATAATGACGCGTCCATTAGGCACAGCATGGCACCATCTGTTTTTGTACTCTCCTGACATCGAACCATAGGAATAATAGAGAGGAACCTGTTTATCAGACGCCTCCTGATGCAAAGAGGTAAGATTCTTCCACATCAGCATCGTCCCCACTGCGCCCGCATTGCTGTCCATCCGGTAGCCAATATTGATAAAGTCCACAAACATGCCAACCTGGCTATTTACAGAGACCAGTAATTGCAGCCCGATTGGCTCATTGTTCAGGAACATCATATGCCCTTTGAAGCAGTGCTGGAACTCACGGAAAAAGGCTTTATTGATGTCTCTTTCAGCAATTGGCTGCTCCCGTCTCGCGCGATATAACGCTTCGAAAACCTCAAAAATATGCTCACCATCAAGATGATTTACATTAAGCAAACTTCCGCCATCAGCGAGGAATTTTCTTAATTCGCGTTCGCGGGTTGAGACAGTTTTTCGTGAGAAGTCGACAGCAGGATTTTTCGTCAATGCTGCTTTATTCTTGCTCAACAAACGATAAGACGCATTAAGAAACGTATTACCGTGCAGATGATGCAACGACTTACAACGAAAGGGCAAAAGGACCTTTGTTTTGGTGTCGCGACAAAAGGGTATATAAACGGATGTTGATGGGGTCAGTAGCGCAGGAAGCGAACGCTGAGGATTTTTACCATCGTTGGCGAGCCAGCCTTTTTCAACGCAAACGCTCCCTACCATAGCCCCTTTCACCTTATAGGCATAAAACGTGAAAGGCTGCTGATGGCGCATCCGGAAAGCGATAAATTCCGGCGCTGACTCACAGTTGTACCCAAAATCATCACACGCTTTTTGATAGTCGTTAAAAGAGCACTGCTCCCATCTGAAAAACCTGGGGATCAACATGGTAAATACGCACTTATATTAGCGAAAAAGGTTTACAGTACCTGTCGGCACTCCGGAACAGCATGGCCTTAACCAATTCCGCATTGTAAAGTTAAGCACAACAACAGAACAGTTTGTTATTCGCGACTTTATATAATAATGGCATCCCGTTTAGATTTCGTTGATTTATTGGCAATGATTTAAAATAACAGGGCGATGCCTGACGAGTAATATTAAAAACAAGAGCAACGAGAAAAATAAACAATTAGATGAATAGCCAGCTGAAACCAATTAAATATGAAAAAGAAATTAACTTATAATTAATATTTTTTAAATGGATGATCCATTGGCAACACAGCATTCTTATTTTTTATAAAATAAATTTTTCATCTGATTCAGAGCAGATCTGGAATATTACAGCGCCGTTTAAACCTGTGGGCTGTGATGACGCATGGCCGAGAGCCACAGCCGCATTTAGACGGGGTGCGAATGGTGGCGTAAGACAGAAAAGGCACGCTGGTCAGGCTGTTGCAATACAACACTCTCTGCATCAGCTTTACAGGCACATCGTGTAAACACATGCGATGTGAACTGGACGTACTGCAAAAAAAAGCCCCTGCCAGAAGTGCTCTGCTTATGGCAGATGCTCCCGACAGGGGCCTGAGCGCTCAGTCTGCGCTATTTATGCGCAAGGATTTGCGCATGCATCTCCTGCACCGAAATGACTTTTTCGGTTGGATCGGCATTTAGCGCCATTGCCGTTGCGAAGCCACCGTTCAGCGTCGTGTCGTAATGCACCTTATATTGCAGTGCGCTGCGACGAATCAGCTTGGAGTCTTCAATCGCCTGACGACCTGCTGTGGTATTTACGATATAGGCGTACTCACCGTTTTTCAGGCGGTCCTGAATGTGCGGGCGGCCTTCGTGAACCTTATTCACCAGGCGCGGGTTAATACCGGCCTCGCCCAGTACCACAGCCGTACCGTGCGTCGCATCCAGTTCAAAACCAAACTTCTGCAACTTCGCCGCGAGGTCAACGATACGTTTCTTGTCGCCTTCACGAACGGACAGCAGCGCACGTCCGGTTTTCTTCATGTTGCTTTGCGCACCCAGCATCGCCTTGGCAAACGCCTCGGCAAAGGTACGGCCCACGCCCATGACTTCCCCGGTTGAACGCATTTCAGGTCCCAGAATCGGGTCAACGCCCTGGAATTTGTTAAACGGCAGCACCACTTCTTTGACAGAGTAGTAAGGTGGAATCACCTCTTTGGTGACGCCCTGCTCCGCCAGCGTTTTGCCTGCCATTACGCGGGCTGCCACTTTTGCCAGCGGAACGCCGGTTGCTTTTGACACGAACGGGACGGTACGCGCCGCACGCGGGTTAACTTCAATCAGGTAAACTTCGTTGTCTTTGACCGCAAACTGTACGTTCATCAGGCCACGCACATTCAGCTCAAACGCCAGTTTTTCAACCTGCTGACGCATGACATTCTGAATATCCTGACTCAAGGTGTAGGCCGGCAGTGAACAGGCCGAGTCACCCGAGTGAACGCCAGCCTGCTCGATATGTTCCATGATACCGCCGATCAGCACGCGCTCACCGTCGCAGATAGCATCCACATCGACTTCGACGGCATCATCCAGGAAGCGATCCAGCAAGACCGGCGCATCGTTGGACACTGACACCGCCGTCTGGAAATAGCGTTTCAGGTCGATTTCGTCGTAGACAATTTCCATGGCGCGTCCGCCCAGGACATAAGACGGGCGGACCACCAGCGGATAACCAATGCCCGCCGCTTTTTCAACCGCCTGCTCCAGCGTGGTAACGGTGGCGTTAGCTGGCTGCTTCAGACTCAGACGGTCAACCGCCTGCTGAAAACGTTCACGGTCTTCTGCGCGATCGATGGCATCCGGGCTGGTGCCAATGACCGGCACACCTGCCGCTTCCAGCGCGCGAGCCAGTTTCAGTGGCGTTTGTCCACCGTACTGCACGATAACGCCTTTCGGTTTTTCGATGCGCACGATTTCCAGCACGTCTTCCAGCGTGACAGGTTCAAAGTAGAGGCGGTCAGAAGTGTCGTAATCGGTGGACACGGTTTCCGGGTTACAGTTGACCATGATGGTTTCATAGCCATCTTCACGCAGCGCCAGTGCTGCGTGGACACAGCAGTAGTCAAACTCAATGCCCTGACCAATACGGTTTGGTCCGCCACCCAGCACCATAATCTTGTCGCGATCCTGATTAGGATGAGCTTCGCACTCTTCTTCATAGGTGGAGTACATATAAGCGGTATCTGTTGCAAATTCCGCCGCACAGGTATCCACGCGCTTATAGACTGGGTGAAGATGATGCTGCTGACGCAGTTTACGAATCTCGCCTTCCGCGACGCCCGCCAGGGCTGCCAGACGTGCGTCGGCAAAACCTTTGCGCTTCAGCGCGCGCAGGAAATCCGCGTTAAGGCCATTGATGCCCTCACGCGCTACCTGCTCTTCCAGGCGAACCAGCTCTTCAATCTGCACCAGGAACCAGCGATCAATATTGGTAAGATTAAATACGCCATCGACCGACATGCCTGCACGGAACGCGTCCGCGATGTACCAGATACGATCCGAACCGGCATCTTTCAGCTCACGACGAATGCGGGTCAACGCTTCCGCATCGTCCAGATGCACTTTCGGGTCAAAACCATTAGCTCCCACTTCCAGACCACGCAGTGCTTTCTGCACCGACTCCTGGAAAGTACGGCCAATCGCCATGACTTCACCCACCGATTTCATCTGGGTGGTCAGACGGTCATTCGCACCGGCAAATTTTTCAAAGTTGAAGCGAGGAATTTTTGTCACGACATAATCGATAGACGGCTCGAACGAGGCTGGTGTGCGTCCCCCAGTGATATCGTTCATCAGTTCATCCAGCGTAAAGCCTACCGCCAGTTTCGCGGCCACTTTGGCAATCGGGAATCCGGTGGCCTTCGATGCCAGCGCTGAAGAGCGTGACACACGCGGGTTCATCTCGATGACGATCAGACGGCCATTTTTCGGGTTCACCGCGAACTGGACGTTGGAGCCACCGGTTTCCACGCCGATCTCACGCAGTACCGCCAGCGAGGCGTTACGCATGATCTGGTACTCTTTGTCGGTCAGCGTCTGTGCGGGCGCCACCGTAATGGAGTCACCGGTGTGAATGCCCATGGCGTCAAAGTTTTCGATAGAGCAGACAATGATGCAGTTGTCGTTTTTGTCACGCACAACTTCCATCTCATACTCTTTACAGCCAATCAGCGATTCGTCGATTAACAGCTCGTTGGTAGGCGAAAGATCGAGTCCGCGTTCGCAGATCTCTTCAAACTCTTCGCGGTTATACGCGATACCGCCACCGGTGCCGCCCATAGTGAACGACGGACGAATAATGCAGGGGAAGCCGACATCGGCAGCCACTGCCAGCGCTTCTTCCATCGTATGTGCGATACCGGAGCGCGCCGTATCCAGACCAATGCTTTTCATCGCCACGTCGAAGCGGCGGCGGTCTTCCGCTTTATCGATCGCATCGGCCGTGGCACCGATCATGGTTACGCCAAACTCGTCAAGAACGCCCTGACGTTCCAGCTCCAGCGCACAGTTCAGCGCCGTCTGGCCGCCCATGGTTGGCAACACCGCATCCGGGCGCTCTTTCTCAATAATCTTACGTACCACTTCCCAGTGAATCGGCTCGATGTAGGTTGCATCGGCCATTTCCGGGTCGGTCATAATGGTCGCCGGGTTCGAGTTCACCAGAATGACGCGGTAACCCTCTTCGCGCAGGGCTTTACAGGCCTGGGCACCGGAATAGTCGAATTCGCAGGCCTGACCGATCACAATCGGACCGGCACCAAGAATCAGGATGGATTTTATATCTGTACGTTTTGGCATGATTAGCTCCTGATTACTTTGCTTTCGAACGGAATGCGTCAATCAACTCGATAAAGTGGTCAAATAACGGTGCGGCATCACCCGGTCCCGGGCTGGCTTCAGGATGGCCCTGGAAGCTGAACGCAGGCTTGTCGGTGCGATGGATACCCTGCACGGTTTTATCAAACAGCGAAATATGCGTTACCCGCAGACTGGCGGGCAGATGGGTTTCATCCACCGCAAAGCCGTGGTTCTGTGCCGTAATCATGACGCGATTGTTATCGAGATCTTTCACCGGGTGGTTACCACCGTGGTGACCCAGCTTCATTTTTACGGTTTTTGCGCCGCTGGCCAGTGCCAGCAACTGGTGGCCAAGGCAAATGCCAAACACCGGAATGTCGGTTTTCAGAAAGGCTTCAATCGCCTCAATGGCGTAATCGCAGGGCTCCGGATCACCCGGACCGTTTGACAGGAAGATGCCATCCGGATTCATCGCCAGAACGGTTTCGGCGGGCGTTTTAGCCGGGACAACCGTCAGACGGCAGCCGCGGTCGACCAGCATGCGCAGAATATTGCGTTTAGCGCCATAATCGTAAGCCACAACATGGTAGGGCAGCGCTTCTGCTGACGTCTGCGCAGGTAAATCCCCTTCCAGCGTCCAGCTCCCCTGCAACCAGGTATAGGTTTCTGCCGTCGTCACTTCCTTCGCCAGATCCATCCCTTTCAACCCCGGGAAGGCCTGCGCTTTCTGTAAGGCCAGAGCGGCATCCGGATTGTCGCCCGCGATAATGCAGCCATTCTGTGCGCCTTTCTCGCGCAGCAGACGCGTCAGCTTACGTGTATCAATATCGGCAATAGCAACAATGTTATTGCGCTGCAGATAGGCTGACAGGCTCTCTTCGCTGCGGTAGTTGCTGGCAATAAGTGGCAGGTCGCGAATGACAAGCCCCTGAGCGTGAATCTGGCTGGATTCTTCATCGGCGGGGTTGGCACCAACGTTGCCGATATGAGGATAAGTGAGAGTAACGATTTGACGAGAATAGGAAGGATCAGTGAGGATTTCTTGATAACCAGTCATTGACGTATTGAAAACGACTTCCCCCACTGCCGACCCTGTAGCCCCGATGGCCCGACCGTGGAATTGGGTTCCGTCTTCCAGAACCAAGAGCGCTGACTTAATCAAAACATCCTCCAGGGAATAAACAGTCACAATATCTGCATATTAATTCATAATGATGATCTGAATCAATGCAAAAACGGCCTGAGTGGTCAATTTTTGGCAAATTGCGCGCATTCTAATGATCGCTCTGGTACTTGTCCACCCTGAAGCCACTTTTTTAACATCTTTTCAGGCTCAGAGCGAAAAAAAAGAGGATAAGGGACAAAAACAGGGGCAAACACAATCAAATAATCGTTTGCTCATCGTGGAGAAGCATTATTCTGCCTGACAAGGCTATTAATTTTGACCAAATGGTCAAATTTAACAGGTTTACCGTTAAGATGAAGAGAGAATAAATAAGTTTATGAGCATTTATACAGAAAAAATAAACAAGAGGCTTATTTTTTACAAAATTAAGGGCAATAATATTATTACCCTTTTTCAATCAATGAATTAGCGATTGAAATCACCACATCACACAGGTAAAACCCATTACAAACTGGCTAAATCAAGGACATCACGCATATCGTAAAGCCCTTTTTTCTTCGCACTTACCCATAATGCCGCCTTAACCGCGCCATTAGCAAACGTCATACGGCTTGACGCCTTATGAGTAATCTCTACACGCTCTCCCTCGTCTGCAAACATGGCCGTGTGTTCGCCGACAATGTCACCGGCTCGCACTGTTGCAAAACCAATGGTTTGAGCCTTACGTTCGCCGGTGTGCCCTTCGCGACTGTAAACGGCATGATCAGCCAGTTTCCACTCCATGGCGTCGGCAATGGCTTCCCCCATGGCCAGCGCCGTTCCTGAAGGAGCGTCCACTTTGTGACGATGATGCGCTTCGATAATCTCAATATCCGCATAATCGCCCATCACGGTAGCGGCTTTCTCCAGCAGCTTCAGAACCAGATTGACGCCAACGCTGAAGTTCGCCGCAAAGACAATCCCCGTCTCTGTTGCCGCATCACGAATCGCCGCCTTACCGGCTTCGTCAAATCCGGTCGTACCAATAATCATTGCCTTGCGGTGTTCACGGCACAGTGCCAGGTAGGCCAGCGTCCCTTCGGGACGGGTAAAATCGATTAAGACGTCAAAATCATCCATCACAGCACGCAGATCATCGACAACGGGAACGTCCAGTTTGCCCACGCCCGCCAGTTCACCAGCATCGGTGCCGATTAATGACGAGCCCGGACGTGCCAGTGCCGCGCCCAGATCCACGCCGTTGGCGTGAACGACCGCCTGAATCAGGTTACGGCCCATGCGTCCCGGCGCACCCACGATGGCAATGCGGATATTCTTCATATTTATTCATTCCTAAAACAAAACTATGCATGCAAGCGCAATCAGGTTAACCATGAGATAACAACTGCGCCACTTTTTCTCGGGGATAATAAGAATTTTTATGCCAGGCGAAGGCGATTATCAGTAAAAGCAATTTCACCTCGTCGTTGGCCGGGCGGCGGATAGCAAAAAGGCCGAACAGAGTCGGCCTTTTTGCTACTACAGGTTTGTTGTCACTGCACGTTGCGGACATCAACCCGCAACTCTTTGGGGACTTCAAACACGATATTTTCTTCCCGCCCTTCCAGGACTCTGGCTTCGCCGCCACCTAACGCCTGCAGACGGCTGATGACATTCTGCACCAGAATATCCGGCGCCGATGCACCCGCGGTGACGCCAACACAGCGGGCCGCGGCGATCCATTCGGGCTGGATATCCTCTGCATCGTCGATCAGATAAGCCGCTTTACCCATGCGCTGCGCCAGTTCGGCCAGACGGTTAGAGTTTGACGAGTTTTTAGATCCGACTACCAGCACGACATCCGCCTCTTCAGCGAGTGCCCTTACCGCTTCCTGCCGGTTTGTCGTGGCATAGCAGATATCATCTTTACGTGGGCCGACAATTTTCGGGAAACGGGCACGCAACGCATCAATCACTTCAGAGGTATCATCGACCGACAGCGTGGTTTGCGTCATGAAAGACAGCCGGTCATGATCTTTAACGTCCAGTTTCCAGACGTCATCCGGGGACTCCACCAGATACATGCCGCCCTTGGGGTTATTGTACTGCCCCATGGTGCCTTCGACTTCCGGGTGCCCGGCGTGACCAATCAGCACCGACTCTTCGCCCCGGCGGCTGGCGCGCGCGACTTCCATGTGCACCTTGGTCACCAGGGGGCAGGTCGCATCAAAGACCGTGAGATCACGGCTTTTCGCTTCGTTACGTACCGCCTGAGAAACGCCATGGGCAGAGAAAATCAGGATAGCACCATCCGGCACTTCGCTGATTTGCTCAATAAAAATTGCGCCGCGCTGGCGCAGGCTGTCCACCACGTAGCGGTTATGTACCACTTCATGACGCACATAGACCGGCGCACCAAACAGCGTCAGTGCGTTTTCAACAATGCTGATGGCGCGATCGACGCCAGCACAAAAACCACGTGGATTAGCCAGCAGAATTTGCATGGTTCGCCTCCAGTACCGGATCGATTTCCAGCACCTCAATGTCAAACTGAACGCGATGGCCTGCCAGCGGATGGTTAAAATCAACGGTGATTGAATCACCATTGATTTCGCGAATCACGCCCGGCATTTCACTGCCGCCCATGCTGGTAAACAGCATAATAGCCCCAATCTCAGGCTCGCCCGCTTCATTAAAGTCGCGACGCGAAAAGTACTGGATCAGATCAGGACTGACACCGCCAAACGCCTCTTCCGGTGCCAGTGAGAACTGATGTTTATCCCCGGCTTTTAAGCCCAGCAGTGCCTGTTCCAGCGCGCCGGACAGGCTACCGTCACCCAGACGAAACAGCGCAGGTTTACCGCTGGCGCGGGTGGATTCCGCCACTGAGCCATCTTCCAGCTTCAGAACGAAATGCAACAACACCGCGCTGTCGCGCTGTACAGACTCAGACATGGTTTACCCTTTTTTAACCTGCTTGCTGGACGGATTAAAAAACCCCTCCAGCACCACCAACGCCGCACCGATACAGATGCCGCAGTCAGCGATATTAAATGTAGCAAAGTGCCAGTTACCGATATAGAAATCGATAAAATCCACCACGAAGCCATGATACGCACGATCAAACAGATTACCGACAGCGCCGCCGATAATGAGCGCATAAGCACTGTTGGCGATCTTCTGTTGGGCGCTGTTGCGATACATCATCACCAGCAGCGACACCACAATCGCCAGCGCAATACCGGCGAAGAACCAGCGCTGCCAGCCGCCTTTATCCGCGAGGAAACTGAACGCCGCGCCGTAATTGTGCGCGTAAAACAGGTTAAGGAACGGCATCAGCGGCTGCGTTTCATGCAGCATCATGTTGTTCATTACCCACTGCTTGCTGACAAAATCAACAACGATAACAACCAGCACCAGCCACAGCCAGCGCAATCCGGTGGAGAAAACAGGTCTACTCATCAGGCAAACTTACGCTCTTCACCGTTTCCGGCTACGTTAGTGTAACAGCGACCGCACACCGCAGCGTGCTCAGGGTTCTGACCGACGTCAGTAGTGTAGTGCCAGCAGCGCGGACATTTCTCGCCTTCGGCTTTGTGCAGGCCGATTTTCAGACCTTTTACCAGTTCACTTTGCTGCGCATCAGCGTCAGCCTGAGCGTAGTCGGCAACCTCAGCACCGGAGGTCAGCAGCACAAAGCGCAGCTCATTACCCAGCGCCTTCAGCTTCGCCGCCAGCTCGGCATCAGCATACAGCGTGACAGAGGCTTCCAGCGCGCCACCAATGCGTTTATCGCTACGTGCCTGCTCAATCACCTTGTTCACTTCACCGCGCACTTTAAGCAGTTCAGCCCAGTACGCATCGTTCAGCGCTTCGTTTTCAGGCAGACCAAACAGGCCGGTGTACCACTCTTCAGTGAACACATACTTCGCGCGCTCGCCCGGCAAATAGCCCCAGATCTCATCAGCTGTGAAAGACATGATCGGCGCCATCCAGCGCACCAGCGCTTCCACAATGTGCCACAGCGCAGACTGACAGCTACGGCGCGCCAGGCTGTCACCTTTCGCGGTGTACTGACGGTCTTTGATGATATCCAGATAGAAGGAGCCCATCTCAATGGAGCAGAACTGCATCAGGCGCTGAATCACTTCGTGAAAATCGTAGTGCTCGTAGGAAGCCACGATATCCGCCTGCGCCGCCTGCGCACGTCCTACCGCCCAGCGATCGACCACCACCATCTCTTCCGGTTTAACCAGATCGGTGGCCGGATTAAAGCCGCTCAGGTTCGCTAACAGGAAACGCGCCGTGTTACGGATACGACGATAGGCATCGGCAGAGCGCTTCAGGATTTCGTCAGAAACGGCCATTTCGCCCGAGTAATCGGTCGAAGCAACCCACAGGCGCAGAATGTCTGCCCCGAGCTTATCCATCACATCCTGCGGCGCAACGGTATTACCAATGGATTTGGACATCTTGCGGCCCTGACCATCAACGGTAAAGCCATGCGTCAGCACCTGACGATAAGGCGCTTTGCCTTTCATCGCTGTCGAGATCATGAGCGAGGACATAAACCAGCCACGGTGCTGATCCGATCCTTCCAGATACATATCCGGCGTATTACCGCCAAATTCCGGGCGCGCATCCACGACGGAATAGCTGGTCGATCCTGAATCGAACCAGACGTCCAGCGTATCCGGCACCTTCACATAGTTGTCGGCATCATCGCCCATCAGATCGCGGGGATCGAGATCCCACCATGCCTGAATACCGTCCTGCTCAACGCGCTGCGCCACTTTTTCCATCAACGACAGGGTGTCCGGGTGCAGTTCTTCGGTCTCTTTATGGACGAAAAGCGCCATTGGGACGCCCCAGGTACGCTGACGGGAAATACACCAGTCAGGACGGTTGGCGACCATGGATTCAATACGCGCCTGGCCCCAGTCCGGGATCCACTGAACGCCTTTAATCTCTTTCAGGGACTGCGCGCGCAGGCCTTTCTGATCCATGCTGATAAACCACTGCGGGGTAGCACGGAAGATGATCGGGGTTTTATGGCGCCAGCAGTGCGGATAGCTGTGCAGCAGTTTTTCAACATGCAGCAACGCGCCCTTCTCTTTCAGCAGTTCAACGATCAACTCGTTAGCTTTAAAGACGTTAATGCCGTCAAGCCCGGGATAGGTACCGGGCAGGTAGGCGCCATCAGGCCCAACCGGATTCGCCGTTTCCAGACCGTATTTCTGACCGATCACATAGTCATCCGGACCGTGACCCGGTGCTGTGTGAACCGCACCGGTACCGGCATCCAGCGTCACGTGATCGCCCAGAACCACCTTCGACTGGATCTGCGCCAGGAAAGGGTGCTGGAACAGTTGAAGCTCCAGTGCTGCGCCCTGGCAGGTGCCCAGCACAGTCCAGTGGCTGACGCCCGCGCGTTTCATGACGCTCTCAACCAGATCCTTCGCCAGGATTAGGCTGCGGCCCTCAATCTGCAACAGCTGATAGTCAAATTCGGGGTGCAGAGAGATGCCGCGGTTAGCAGGCATGGTCCACGGCGTGGTTGTCCAGATGACCAGCGAAACGGGGCCTTCTGAGGCCGTTACCCCAAATGCCGCACGCACGGCATCCGCATCCACGGCATTAAACATGACATCGATGGAAGGCGACGTTTTGTCATAATACTCAACTTCCGCTTCCGCCAGCGCAGAGCGGCAATCCATGCACCAGTGCACCGGCTTGGCGCCTTTGTGCAGGTGGCCATTACCGATGATTTTGCCCAGCGCACGAATGATATTCGCTTCGGTCGTGAAATCCATCGTCAGGTAAGGACGATCCCAGTCGCCCAGCACGCCCAGACGAATGAAGTCGGCTTTCTGTCCTTCAACCTGTTCGGCCGCGTATTTACGGCAGGCTTCGCGGAATTCGGCGGCGGTGACTTTCTCGCCCGGCTTACCGATCATCTGCTCAACTTTGTGCTCGATAGGCAAACCGTGACAGTCCCAGCCCGGCACATACGGTGAATCGTAGCCCGCCATGCCTTTCGACTTGACGATAATGTCTTTCAGAATCTTGTTAACAGAGTGACCAATATGAATGCTGCCGTTCGCATAAGGAGGGCCATCATGCAGGATAAAGGTTTTTTTCCCTTTTTTGGCTTCGCGGATGATGCCGTAAAGATTGTCATCATACCAACGCTGCAGCATTCCCGGTTCGCGTTTGGCCAGATCGCCACGCATGGGGAACCCCGTTTCCGGCAAATTCAGGGTAGATTTATAGTCACTCATCAGATTCTCGATTCCGTTTTTTGCTCAGGTTACAGGCCAAAAAATTGTCGGGCCGTTACCGTGTCTTTCGCAATTTGCTCTTTCAACGCGTCCAGTGAAGCAAAGCGCTGCTCGTTTCGTATTTTCTGCTTCAATACCACATCAATGTGGCGACCATAGAGATCCATATTGATGTCCAACAGGTGAACTTCAAGCTGTTGGCGTAAACCTTTTACTGTCGGGCGCGTACCAATGTTGGCGACGCCGGGCAGGGGTTTCGGCCCCAGGCCCTCGACTTCTACCGCATACACGCCTTTGACCGGCGAGACGCAGCGGCGTAAAGGGAGATTGGCAGTAGGGAATCCCAGCGTGCGTCCCAGTGCATCACCGTGCACCACGCGCCCTGAGATACTGAAAGGATGGCCCAACAGCGACTGCGCCAGCGCCAGATTGTCCTCAGCCAGCGCCTGACGCACCGCTGTGCTGCTGATGCGTTTACCGCCGTCGCAAAACGTTTCTGTGCTGACGACGTCGAAACCGTATTCTACTCCGGCTTTCTGTAATAGCAGGAAATCCCCCTGCCGACCAGCGCCAAAGCGGAAATCATCCCCAACGGCCAGGTAGTTCACGCCCAGTTTGCTCACCAGCAATTCGCTGATAAAACTTTGCGCCGAGCGTGCGGCGAAGCGATGATCGAACCGCACGCACAGCACATAATCCACGCCGATTTCTGCCAGGTACCTGAGTTTTTCGCGCAGGCGGGTCAGTCTGGCAGGGGCATTGCCACCGGCAAACAGTTCCAGCGGCTGAGGTTCAAATACCATCACCATGACCGGCAATTGACGCTTCCGGCCTTCTTCCATCAACCGCCCCATCAGCGCCTGATGGCCGCGGTGCACACCATCGAAATTACCAATGGTCAGAACGCAGCCGTGATGCTGCGCATTAAGATTATGAATACCGCGGATAAACTTCATGGCTGACTCAAACCGGTGGAAATCGGCGGATTATACCCTCGAAAGCCGCCGAGGTTAACCCGTGAACACGCCTTTCATGCGTAACAGGCCGTATTTACCGGCACGCAGAGCCACAAAGAGAATTTTGTTGCGAAATACTGTATTCAGGACACAGAAGCTGGTAGAATCTTGCGCCATCAAATACGTAACCGAGTGTCGTGCAGGTTATCACTTGTGAACGACGCTTATTTGCACAAATCCATTGACAACAGAAGGTCCAAAAGGCATAGTCCTCGGCCTTTGATTTGTCTCTATCGAACATATTTGGGAGTTGGACCTTGGCTAATATCAAATCAGCTAAGAAACGTGCCGTAACATCTGAGAAACGTCGCAAGCATAACGCAAGCCGTCGCTCTATGATGCGTACCTTCGTTAAGAAAGTATACGCGGCGATCGCTTCAGGCGACAAAGCTGCTGCGCAGAATGCATTTAATGAAATGCAACCAATCGTGGACCGTCAGGCTGCTAAAGGTCTGATCCACAAAAACAAAGCTGCACGTTATAAAGCAAACCTGACTGCACAGATCAACAAACTGGCTTAATCGCCTTTTGTTTATCGCTTTGTTGAAAGAACCGGCTCTGAGCCGGTTTTTTTATGTCTGCGATTCACCGCTGACCTTCCTCTTTCCCGCTTCCTTGCCGGACAGCCCGCGCAGATGGCGAACCGCTTCAAAGCTCGCCTTTCTGTGACAACGGATAGCCCACGGACGACGGGAAAACGCTATCAGGCATAAGCGGTAGGTGCCCATAATTCAGCCTGTGCCGTCCCGATCCGATATCTGCCCTTTTCGCGTTATCCCCGTACGCAAAAAGGTAATCTGTTATATTCGCCCTGGCTGCATAACCGCGTCGGGGAAGGCAAAAAGGAGGCTTACGCCTCCTTTCGTTTACCGCAGTTTATATCGCAATAACGTGTAACCCAGCACGGCCGAGAGCAGTGAACCGCTCAGAATCCCCAGCTTCGAGAATGTCACCAGCTGTTCATGAGCCGCATCAAAAGCCAGCGAGCTGATAAAGATCGACATCGTAAAACCAATGCCGCACAGCACGCCAATCGCCATGATATCGCGCAGCGTCGTGCCATTGGGCAGCACCGCCAGCCTCAGCGTCACCGCCAGCCAACAGAACAGGGTAATCCCTAATGGCTTGCCGATCAGCAGGCCAAGGATGATGCCCAGCGGCTCGGGTGACAGCACATCGCCAAAGGTAATCCCCGTCAGGGAAATCCCGGCGTTGGCGAAGGCAAACAGCGGCAGAATCAGCCAGTTCACCCAGGGCATCAAGCCATGCGCCAGATGTTCAGCCGGCGAGTGACCGTCTTTCTCTTCCAGCGGGACAAAGAAGCCGACGACGACGCCCGCAAGCGTTGCATGGACGCCGGACTTCAGTACCGCAGTCCACAGCACCAGCCCGACCAGCATATAAACGGCGATATTACGCACGTTACACCGGTTCAGGATGGCCAGCACGACAATGGCTCCTACCGCCACGCTGAGGGACGTGACTGAGAGATCGCTGGTATAGAACAGCGCGATAATGATAATCGCCCCCAGGTCATCGATAATTGCCAGCGCCATCAAAAAAACTTTCAGGGCCGTCGGGACACGGCTGCCCAGCAGGGCCAGCACGCCCAGCGCAAAAGCGATATCCGTCGCGGTGGGAATGGCCCAGCCATTGCGGGCGATCTCATCACCGTGATTAAACAGTAAAAACAGGATGGCAGGTGCCGCCATTCCCCCTAAGGCGGCAATAACCGGGAAGACGGCCCGATCGCGGCTGGCCAGTTCACCCGAGATGAGTTCACGCTTCACCTCCAGACCAATCAGCAGGAAGAACAGCGCCATCAGGGCGTCATTGATCCATAACAACAGATTTTTGCTGATATCCAGCTCACCGAAGCGAATCTGCACCGGTGTCTCCAGCAGCGCCTGGTAGCCCTGAGCGGTGGACGCACTGTTCGCGAGAACCATCGCCACCACGGCAGCCAGAATTAACACCATACCGTTGCTGGCATCACTCTCAATAAAACTTTTAATTAAATGCCTGATACGACGAGGTTTTGACAAAATGCACTCCTCCTGAGCGGAAAACACAATGCTGAGCAGTGTAACGATTCACTGAACCTGATAAAAAGCTAATTTATCCGCTTTTACGTAATGTCGACATTTTGGCGACAGCAAAGAGAAGAAGGAAAGCAGGCAAGAGAAGACAGGGCCCTAAGTAACGGCGTACCTCCGCCCTGGTGCTGGCATAAAAAAAGCGGAGAATGTCCTCTCCGCTTTAGTGACATACGTCCGTGCGATTAGCGGGTTAAATCGTCAAAAAACTTTTTCACGCCGTCAAAGAAGCTTTTGGAACGCGGGCTGTTGTGCTCGCCGCTGGGTCCACCAAAGCTCTCTTCCAGTTCACGCAGCAGCGCTTTTTGCTTGTCATTCAGGCTGACTGGGGTTTCCACCACGACACGGCACAGCAGGTCACCTACCGCACCACCGCGCACCGATTTCACACCGCGACCGCGCATGCGGAACAGCTTACCGGTCTGGGTTTCTGCCGGTACCTTCAGCTTCACGCGTCCGTCCAGGGTAGGCACTTCAATCTCACCGCCCAGCGCCGCCATGGCAAAGTTGATCGGCACTTCGCAGTAGAGGTTGTTCTCTTCACGTTCAAAGATCGGGTGTTTTTTCACCGTCACCTGAACGTACAGATCGCCCGCGGGTGCGCCCTGCTCACCGGCTTCACCTTCACCGCTCAACCGAATACGGTCGCCCGTGTCGACGCCCGCCGGGATTTTCACCGACAGCGTTTTGGATTTCTCGACGCGGCCATGACCATGACAGGCGTTGCACGGATCTTTGATCACCGAACCCCGGCCATGACAGGTTGGACAGGCCTGTTGCACGGTGAAGAAGCCCTGACGCATTTGCACCTGGCCTGCGCCATGACAGGTCGAACAGGTTTGCGGTTTGGTCCCCGCTTTGGCACCGCTGCCGTGGCAGACATCGCACTCTTCTAACGTCGGAATACGGATCTCTTTGGTCACGCCGCGAACCGCTTCTTCCAGCGTCAGCTCCATGTTGTAGCGCAAATCTGAACCACGGGCTGCGCGCTGACGGCGGCCACCACCAAAGATGTCACCGAAAACGTCGCCAAAGATATCGCTGAAATCTGCACCGCCGCCGCCAAAGCCGCCGCCGAATCCACCTCCGCCCATACCGCCTTGTTCAAAGGCGGCATGACCGTACTGATCGTAGGCCGCGCGCTTCTGGGCGTCCGTTAAGATTTCGTAGGCCTCTTTTGCTTCTTTAAACTTGGTTTCGGCGTCTTTATCGCCTGGATTACGGTCCGGGTGATATTTCATCGCCAGGCGTTTGTACGCCTTTTTGATTTCACGCTCGTCTGCAGATTTGGCGACGCCTAAAATCTCGTAGTAATCACTCTTCGCCATTTATTTAGCCCTTAACATGATCGCACGGGCGTGGAGAAAACTCCTACGCCCGTGCTGGTTTCAACGGCTGTCAGGGCAACCGTCGCGCCCGGTCAGGGGCAATTATTTCTTATTGTCTTTTACTTCTTCGAATTCAGCATCGACCACATCGTCATCTTTCTTCGCTGACGCATCGTGGGCATCCGCTGCACCCGCCTGAGACTGCTGTGCGGCTTCCATCAGTTTGCTGGAAACTTCCATCAGCGCCTGCATTTTGGCATCGATCTCTGCTTTATCTTCGCCTTTCAGCGCCGTTTCCAGCGCGCTCAGCGCCGCTTCGATTGGGGCTTTGTCATCCGCTGACAGTTTGTCGCCCGCTTCATCCAGCTGCTTACGTGTGCTGTGAGCGATCTGGTCACCCTGGTTGCGGGTCTGCACCAGCTCTTCGAACTTACGGTCAGATTCCGCGTTCGCTTCAGCATCACGCACCATTTTCGCAATCTCGTCCTCGTTCAGGCCGGAAGACGCTTTAATGGTGATCTTCTGCTCTTTACCGCTGTTTTTGTCCTTCGCTGATACGTGCAGGATACCATCCGCATCGATGTCGAAGGTCACTTCGATCTGCGGCATACCGCGTGGCGCAGGCTGAATGCCGTCCAGGTTAAACTGGCCCAGTGACTTGTTGTCGCTGGCACGCTTACGCTCACCCTGCAGCACGTGAATCGTTACCGCAGACTGGTTGTCTTCTGCCGTCGAGAACACCTGGCTGTGCTTGGTTGGGATGGTGGTGTTCTTGCTGATCAGCGAAGTCATCACGCCGCCCATGGTTTCGATACCCAGTGACAGCGGAGTTACGTCCAGCAGCAGAACGTCTTTCACGTCGCCACCTAACACACCGCCCTGTACCGCAGCACCGACCGCAACCGCTTCATCCGGGTTCACGTCTTTACGTGGCTCTTTGCCAAAGAACTCAGTTACTTTAGCCTGAACCAGTGGCATACGTGTCTGACCACCCACCAGGATAACGTCGTTGATGTCCGAAACGGACAGACCCGCATCCTGCAGTGCGACTTTCAGCGGCTCGATAGAGCGCGCAACCAGATCTTCAACCAGCGACTCCAGTTTAGAACGGGTCACTTTGATGTTCAGGTGCTTAGGACCGGTAGCATCCGCCGTAATGTACGGCAGGTTAACATCGGTCTGCTGCGCAGAAGACAGCTCGATCTTGGCTTTCTCGGCAGCTTCTTTCAGGCGCTGCATCGCCAGTGGATCGTTGTGCAGATCGATGCCCTGGTCTTTCTTAAATTCTGCCACCAGATAGTTGATCAGGCGGCTGTCGAAGTCTTCACCACCCAGGTGCGTATCACCGTTGGTTGCCAGAACTTCAAAGGTTTTTTCGCCATCAACGTCGTCGATTTCGATAATAGAGATATCGAAGGTACCGCCACCCAGGTCATAAACTGCGATGGTGCGGTTGCCCTGGCCTTTATCCAGGCCATACGCCAGCGCTGCTGCCGTCGGTTCGTTGATGATACGTTTGACTTCCAGCCCTGCGATACGGCCAGCATCTTTGGTTGCCTGACGTTGTGCATCGTTGAAGTAAGCCGGAACGGTGATAACCGCTTCAGTTACGGGCTCACCCAGGAAATCTTCAGCCGTTTTCTTCATCTTTTTCAGCACTTCCGCAGAAATCTGCGGCGGTGCCATTTTCTGGCCTTTCACTTCCAGCCATGCGTCGCCGTTATCAGCACCCACAATTTTGTAAGGCATGATTTTGATATCACGCTGTACTTCTTCGTCCTGGAAGCGACGGCCAATCAGACGCTTGATCGCAAACAGGGTATTCTGCGGGTTGGTCACAGCCTGACGTTTAGCCGGTTGTCCGACCAGAGTTTCACCATCCTGTGTGTAAGCGATGATCGAAGGCGTGGTGCGATCGCCTTCGGCGTTCTCAAGCACACGCGCTTTGGTGCCGTCCATGACCGCAACACAAGAGTTGGTTGTACCCAGGTCAATACCAATAATCTTACCCATCTAAACATCTCCCACTTAAATTCGTTGCCAGTTTGGGTTGTGAACCTTTTATGTGGGCAGGTTGATGACATTCAACCCGACCTCACATGCTTTTTTTTCCAACGTCCACAACGCTCGATGACAAGTAAATGGGGTCGCTTAGAAGCGCATCAAGGGTTAAATGAAAAAAAATTTTCAACGGCCGCTCAGGCTGCCTTAACCAAGATAATAAACTGACGCGCTCCCTGACGAGAGTGCGGCAAAATGCCGCCTCGAAACAGTCCACGTTTCGGTTCTGTTCATCCATACAATGGGCAGTCCGGGTACGGTACGCTTTTATCTGGCGCAGGGCGCGGCGGCGAGCATCAGACTGCACGCCGCGGCTGGCAGAGAAAAAGAAAGCGCGGAGCCGGGCTCCGCGTACAGGGTTCAGGCCTGCTTGATGCCTTCACTCAGGCAAGGCTCGTGGCTGATATCCTGTCTCAGCCAGACGCTGACGATCAGTCCCACCAGCGCCAGCGCCATGACATACCAGCCAGGCGCCAGGGGAGACACATTCATTAGCAATGTTACGCAAATCGGCGTCAGCCCGCCAAACACCGCATAGGAAAGGTTGTAGGAAAAAGACAGGCCGGTGAAGCGAACCTCGGCGGGGAACGCGCGCACCATGACAAAGGGCACAATCCCGACAACACCCACGCTAAGACCTGCCAGCCCGTAAAGCAAAAACAGGTAATCGGGATGCTGCGGTGCCAGCGAATAGAACAGCCCGCTGCACAGTGCGAGCAATACGCTTCCTGTGCTTAATGTCCGGCTGGTACCGAAGCGGTCCACCAGCAGTCCGGATACGATACAGCCCACACACAGCATAATAATCGCAATGCTGTTGGCTTTTAAGGTCAGCGCCGGCGCCATTCCATGCTGTTTCTGCAACCAGACCGGTGCCATCAAAATCACCACAACGATACAGGCCGACAGCATCCAGGTCAGCAGAATTGAAATCGCTACCGATTTTCGATGTTTCATGACCACGGTTTTCAGCGGCAGTTCCTGCGCCAGCGTTTTGCGCTGCTGCATCTCCACGAAAACCGGTGTTTCATGCAGCCAGCGGCGTAAATACATGGCGCCTAAGCCAAACGCCCCGCCCAGAAAGAAAGGAATGCGCCAGCCGCCATCGTGAATCGCCTGCTGCGTCAGCGTTGTATTAATTAAGGTTGCCACCACCGATCCCAACAGGATGCCAATCGTCAGGCCGGCGGTCAGCGTGCCGCAGGCAATACCAATGCGTTTGTAAGGCACATGCTCCGCCACAAACACCCATGCACCAGGCACTTCACCACCGATAGCCGCCCCCTGCAGCATGCGCAGAAGCAGCATCAACAGCGGCGCGGCAAGACCAATCGACGTCCAGGTGGGCAACGCGCCCATTGCCAGGGTGGGTAAGGCCATCAGCAATATGCTCAGGCTGAACATTTTTTTACGGCCCACTTTGTCGCCAAAGTGCGCCATGATGATGCCACCAAGCGGACGCGCCAGATAACCCGCGGCAAAAATGGCGAACGTCTGTAACTGGCGAAGCCAGTCGGGGATATCGGCGGGAAAGAAGAGTTCACCGATAACGGCGGCGAAAAAAACGAAGATGATAAAGTCGTAAAATTCCAGCGCGCCACCCAGCGCAGCCAGTGCCAGCGTTTTATAGTCCTGAGGTTTCAGGCGCGGCGTCTCAAGTGTGGTCATAGGCGTCCAGAGATAAAGAGAACGGTTGTAAAGCTGTGCTTACTATACCGTCAATTTATCACCACACCAGCCAGGCTGTAGCTTATTCCTGAAAAGCAGAATATTTAGTTATTTATCTCACGTATGGCGCTTTTTGGGCGAAAAGCTGCTACGCATTCCGCGTGGGTTTCGACATAAGGTCCGTCCAGCAACTGTAAACAATAAGGTACAGCTGCAAAAATTCCTGGGACCAGGACGTTGCCCTGCGCGTCTTTCAGCCCCTCCAGCGTTTCTTTAATGGATTTCGGCTGACCGGGCAGGTTAAGGATCAGGGATTGTTTACGAATCACGCCCACCTGGCGCGATAGAATCGCGGTCGGCACAAACTTCAGGCTGATTTGCCGCATCTGCTCGCCAAATCCTGGCATCTCGCGATCGGCCACCGCTAACGTCGCATCCGGCGTCACATCACGACGTGCCGGACCGGTTCCACCGGTGGTCAGCACCAGATGACAGAAGCGTTCGTCCACCAGCTCGCAAATGGCCTGCTCAATCATGGGCTGCTCATCCGGGACCAGTCGCGTTTCCAGCTCAAAAGGCGTGCTGATCGCACCGCTCAGCCAGGCTTCCAGAGCCGGAATGCCCTGATCCTGATAAATGCCGTTCGCTGCGCGATCGGAAACCGAGATCAATCCGATACGTAATGTGTTCATGATGTTGTTCGCTGTGGTTTACCGCAGTGCGGTGATAAGGAAAGGACGTAGTGAAAAGAATAACAAACCGTGACGGAAAGGGAAAACCGTGGCGACGGTGCCGCCACGGTGAACGATTACAGCATTTCTGCCAGCATCTTCTCAAGTTTGCCCTGGTCGATGGCAAAGTTGCGGATACCTTCCGCCAGCTTGGTCACCGCCATCGGATCCTGGTTGTGCTGCCACAGGAACTCTGACTCGGTCATTTTCTCCGGACGCGCTTTCACTTCACCGCTGTAGCTCAGCTTACGCTCCAGCGAGCCCTCGCTTTCAGCCAGCTCCTTCAGCAGCGCAGGTGAAATGGTCAGACGGTCACAGCCAGCCAGCTCAATGATTTCACCGACGTTACGGAAGCTTGCCCCCATAACCACCGTTTCATAACCGTGTTGCTTGTAGTAGTTATAGATTTCAGAGACGGATACCACGCCTGGATCTTCGTGTGGCGCGTACTCTTTTTTATCGGTGTTCGCTTTGTACCAGTCGAGGATACGGCCTACAAAAGGCGAAATCAGATACACGCCCGCTTCCGCACAGGCACGCGCCTGGGCGAAGGAGAACAGCAGCGTCAGGTTACAGTTGATGCCTTCTTTTTCCAGCTGTTCTGCTGCACGAATACCCTGCCAGGTTGACGCCAGTTTGATCAGGATACGATCGTTGCTGATACCGGCATCGTTATAGAGTTTGATCAGGCTGCGTGCCTTGGCAATGCTGGCTTCTGTGTCGTAAGAAAGACGCGCATCCACTTCGGTCGAAATGCGGCCCGGGACCAGTTTAAGGATTTCCAGACCAATGTTTACGGCCAGTTTGTCAGAGACCAGTTGCAGTTGTTGCTCTTTATCGTTGCTCTGCTGACGTGCCCACGCGATCGCTTCATCAATCAGTTTACGGTATTCAGGGATTTGAGCAGCGTTAAGAATCAGAGAAGGGTTGGTGGTGGCATCCTGGGGTTGATACAGCTTCATCGCTGCGATATCACCGGTGTCGGCCACTACGGTGGTCAGTTGACGCAGGGAGGTCAGTTTGTCCGTCATGTTCTTTTCTCTTAGTTAACTGTCAGGGTGATAAAAGGCTGTTGGGATAATATCACGCGGCAACGGCGGTGCAAGGTCGGGGAATGCCGTTTACGATAGCGCGAACGAATGGGAGTGATTTGCCGATCCTTGCGGCTTTTTTGCTACACTCGCAGCAACAATGACTGGCTCTCCCCTTTCTGAAAGGGACTTACTAAGGACGCGACGATGTTGATGGTGATCTCGCCTGCCAAAACGCTGGATTATGAAAGCCCCCTGGCCACGCAGCGCTTTACCCAACCTGCCCTGTTAGAAAAGTCACAACAGCTGATTCAGATTGCGCGTACGCTGTCGCCTGCACAGATCGCGTCATTAATGAGTATCAGCGATAAACTGGCCCATCTGAACGCCGAACGTTTCAACAGCTGGCATCCCGACTTCAGCCTGGATAATGCCCGTCAGGCTATTCTGGCGTTCAAAGGCGATGTCTACACCGGTTTGCAGGCTGAAACCTTTAGCGAACACGATTTCGACTTTGCGCAGCAACATCTGCGGATGCTGTCGGGCTTATACGGTTTACTGCGTCCGCTGGATCTGATGCAGCCGTATCGCCTGGAGATGGGCATCAAGCTGGCGAATCCGGCAGGCCAGGATCTTTACAGCTTCTGGGGCGACCTGCTCACTGAAAAACTGAATGAAGCCCTTGCCCGCCAGGGCGATGACGTGTTGATTAATCTGGCGTCAGACGAATACTTCAAAGCGATCAAACCGAAAAAACTGCAGGCGCGCCTGATCAAGCCGGTGTTTCTGGATGAGAAAAACGGCAAGTATAAAGTCATCAGTTTCTATGCGAAGAAGGCCCGGGGATTGATGAGCCGCTTTATTATTCAGCAGCGCCTGACCCAACCTGAGCAGTTAACCCGGTTTGACCTTGAGGGTTATCGGTTTGTAGCAGAGGAAAGCAGAGACAACGAACTGGTGTTTAAACGCGCCGAACAGTAAACCTGCCCGACGCGCGACGGAATGCAGGAAGGTGGCACGAGCCACCTTTCTTTTATTTCAGCAAAAAGGCACGCAGTGAGGCAAAATCTGCCTTCATGGTATGCGACAGCAACGGCAGATCGGCACGCTCTGCAAGTTCAGTCGGCAGCGCCAGCTTCTGCTCCAGAATACTTTCCACGCTCTCCAGGAACTTCGCCGGGTGCGCCGTGCCAAGGAATAAGCCGTACTCGCCGTCCTGTAACTGGTCACGCAGCAAGCGCCAGGCAATCGCCGCGTGCGGCTCTGATACGTAACCCAGTTTCGCCAGATCACGCATCGCTTCGCGCGTCACCGCGTCGGATACCGCGCCGTAGGCTAAATCACTCAGGCGCCAGGTTTTGCGACGGAACAGCTCCTCAACGCGCGGCCAGTTATTCGGCTGGCTCACATCCATGGCGTTCGACAATGTCGCGACGGTCGCGTTAGGCTGCCATTCGCCGTTGCCAAGAAAGCGCGGCACCGTGTCATTGGCATTCGTTGCCGCAATAAACCGCTTGATCGGCAGCCCAAGTGACTTCGCCAGCAGACCTGCCGTCAAATCACCAAAGTTGCCACTTGGTACAGAGACGACCAGTTGATTACGTTTTTCCTGCGGCAGTTGCGCGACGGCTTCAAAGTAATAACAAATCTGCGCCAGCAGACGGCTGATGTTGATGGAGTTGGCTGAGTTCAGGCCGATAGCTTTCTTCAGTTCCTGATCATCAAAGGCCTGTTTGACCAATGCCTGGCAGGCATCAAAATCGCCGTCAATCGCAATGGTTTCGATGTTGCCGCCCAGCGTACAGAACAATTTCTCCTGCAACGGGCTGATTTTGCCCTGCGGATACAGGATCACGACGCGCACATTTTCCATGCCGTAAAACGCATGGGCGACGGCGGCACCGGTATCGCCAGAGGTTGCCGTCAGAATCGTGATCTGCTCATCTGAACCACTTACATAGGACAGCATCTGCGCCATAAAACGGCCGCCAAAGTCTTTGAACGCCAGGGTTGGGCCGTGGAACAGTTCAAGACAGGCGACATCATCGGTCACCGCTTTGATCGGTGCCGGAAAGGTAAAGGCCGTTTTCAGGCGTTCGGTCAGATGCGCCGCCGGCACTTCGTCGCCAATATAGGCAGAGAGGATTTTGCTGCTGCGTGTAACAAAATCCATCTCCAGCATGGCATCGATGTCGGTCAGTTCAAATTCAGGTAGCTCAAGCGGGAAAAACAGCCCTTGCTGTGAACCCAGACCTTGTTTCACCGCCTGGGCGAAGCTGACCTGCTCGTTATGATCCTTAAGATTGTAGAGTTTCATGCGTTATCCCAGTTTACGTGCGCCAGCCGTATCAAGACGGCAGATATGGACGAAGCCTTCATCGTTCTGCAGATAGTGCTGGCTCAGCCAGTCGGCCATCTGCTGTGCCGTTTCCATCTGGTTGCAAATGGCAAAGAGCGTGGGGCCAGAGCCCGAAATACCGCAGGCCAGCGCCCCGATATCCTGAGCAGCCTGACGTGCCTGGGCAAAGCCCGGTAACAGCTGAGTCCGGTACGGCTCAGCAATCACATCCTGCATCAGTTTAGCCGCCAGCGCGGGTTGGCGCGTATGGCAGGCATGAATGAATCCGGCCAGCAGTCGGCCGTGCTTGATGCAGTCCTGCTTCGCGTACTGCGCCGGTAAAATCGCCCGCGCCTCCGCTGTTGACACTTTGATGCCCGGATAGGCCATCACCCACAGCCAGTCGTCAAAGCCTGGCACCGCCTGGGTAATGATCCCATTTTCCTCGATCATCAGTTGAATACCGCCAAGGAAGCACGGCGCGACATTATCGTAATGTACGCTACCGGAAATGCGCCCTTCCAGCTCCCCCATTAACGTCAGGAGCTGGTTGTCATCCAGCGGTTTGCCACAAAATTCGTTCATGGCCATCAGACCCGCAACCACGGAACAGGCGCTGGAGCCCAGCCCCGAGCCTATAGGCATGTTTTTTTCCAGCGTGATCGCCACCGGCACGCTTTTGCCAATGGCTTCGCAGAACCGCTCCCAGCACTGATAAACGATATTCTCTTTAGGATCGCTGGGCAGTTTACTGACAAAGCGGCCAGTATTGCTCAGGCTAAAGCTGTCGGCCGCCTCGACCGAGACGCAATCTCCCAGCAATGAACCATCCACTGGCGAGACCGCCGCGCCCAGCACATCAAAGCCCACGCTGACATTGCCTATTGAGGCCGGCGCATGAATTTTTACCATCATTACACTCCCAACTTCCACGACAGTGTGCGCAGCAGATCGGCGAACACGCCCGCTGCTGTCACGTCATTTCCTGCACCGTATCCGCGCAACACCAACGGAATGGGCTGATAATAGCGGCTGTAGAAAGCCAGTGCATTCTCACCGTTTTTCACTTTAAAAAGCGGATCGTTACTGTCTACTGCCTCGATCTTGACTTTGCACGCTCCGCCTTCTTCGATCACGCCGACCAGACGCAACACTTTGCCCGCCTCACGCGCCTGCGCCACTCGGGCGGCAATCGCCGCATCGACGTCGGGCAGTTGCTGCATAAACTGCTCAACATCGGCAATGGCGGTCAGGTGCGCTGGCAGCAACGGCTCAATCTCAATGTCGTGCATTTCGTGTTGATAGCCGGCTTCGCGGGCCAGAATGAGCAGCTTACGCGCGACATCCGTGCCGGATAAATCGTCACGCGGATCCGGCTCAGTGAATCCCATTTCGCGCGCCATGCGCGTGGCCTCCGACAGCGAGACACCTTCATCCAGTTTGCCAAAAATATACGACAGCGATCCCGACAGAATACCGGAGAAGCGGATCAATTCATCGCCTGCATTCAGCAAATTTTGCAAATTTTCAATAACGGGCAAACCGGCGCCCACGTTAGTGTCGTACAGGAACTTACGGCGCGATCCGGCAGCGGCGGCGCGCATCTTTTGGTAATATTCCCATGACGCGGTATTCGCCTTTTTATTCGGCGTCACTACGTGGAAGCCCTCAGCCAGGAAATCCGCGTACTGGTCGGCCACCGCCTGACTTGATGTGCAGTCCACAATGACCGGATTGAGCAAATGATACTCTTTTACCAGACGAATTAAGCGTCCCAGATTGAACGGCTCTTTGGCCTGCTCCATCTCGCCTTTCCAGTTACTAAGATCAATACCGTGTACATTGGTTAACAGCGCACGGGAATTGGCGATACCGCATACGCGCAAGTCGATATGCTTCTGTTTGAGCCAGGCCTGCTGGCGATGCAACTGATCCAGCAGCGCGCCGCCCACACCGCCAACGCCCACCACGAAGACTTCAATCACCTGATCGGTGGCAAACAGCATCTGGTGCACCACGCGAACACCGGTGGTGGCGTCGTCATTGTTTACCACGACGGAAATTGATCGTTCAGACGAGCCCTGTGCAATCGCAATGATATTGATATTGGCCCGCGCCAGCGCAGAGAAGAACTTGGCTGAAATCCCGCGCAGGGTACGCATTCCGTCACCCACGACCGAGATCACCGCCAGATTTTCGATAACGTCCAGCGCATCCAGCAGACCATCTTTCAGTTCAAGATAGAATTCGTCCTCCAGCACGCGACGGGCGCGGGCCTGCTCGCTCTGAGGAACGCAGAAGCTGATGCTGTATTCAGACGAAGACTGGGTAATGAGCACCACAGAAATGCCGGTGCGCGACATGGTGGCAAAGACGCGGGCCGCCATGCCCACCATGCCTTTCATGCCCGGACCGGAGACGTTAAACATCGCCATATTGTTCAGGTTGGTGATGCCTTTGACCGGATACTCATCCTGCTCGCCGTTGCCGCTAATCAGCGTACCTGGCGCCTGGGGATTGGCCGTGTTTTTGATCAGGCAAGGGATTTGAAACTGCGCGATAGGTGCGATAGTGCGAGGATGCAGAACTTTGGCCCCGAAATAGGACAGCTCCATTGCTTCCTGGTAAGACATGGATTTGAGCAGGCGCGCGTCCGGAACCTGGCGCGGATCGCAGGTATAAACCCCGTCCACATCGGTCCAGATCTCACAGCAATCGGCCCGCAGGCAGGCCGCCAGCACCGCCGCTGAATAGTCAGACCCGTTGCGGCCCAGCACCACCAGTTCACCCCGTTCGTTACCGGCGGTGAAACCAGCCATCAGGATCATGTTTTCTGTTGGGATCTGACTGGCTTCAATGCGGCGGGTTGACTCGGCGATATCCACGGTTGATTCCAGATAATGACCGATGGCCAGCAGTTTTTCGACCGGGTCGATCACGCTGACGCCATAGCCACGGGCTTCTAACAGCTTTTCCATAATGGCAATGGAGAGCTTCTCGCCCCGACAGATAATGGCCGCATTGACGCTGTCAGGGCACTGTCCTAACAGGCTGATGCCGTGCAGAACCTGTTTAAGTTGCGCAAATTCGCTGTCAACACGGCTTTTCAGCCCCTCATAGTCGAAACCGGGTTGTGCCTCGGCCAGCCCCTGCAGCAGTTCTGCGAAGATGCGCGTCGCATCACTCAAATTGGGCAACGTATCCTGACCGCTGATGGTTTTTTCAATCATCGCAACCAGGTGGTTGGTAATCTTTGCAGGTGCAGAAAGCACGGTAGCAACCTGTCCCTGTTGCGCATTACTTTCCAGAATATCGGCGACGCGCAGAAAACGCTCTGCATTGGCCACCGAGGTCCCACCGAATTTCAGCACTCGCATGATGTCAACTCTCCTGATTTTGAGTCAAAAAAAAACCCGCACTCGTGAGGTGCGGGCTTCTTTTTTTGTTTTTCCTGGATGCGTCAGCCCGCCCCGTTACCCATGGTAATGGTGGTGGTAATAATTGTGGTGTTCAGGCTGTGATTACGCATTCAGATTTATTTTCTGTCTGTCATTGATTGTCCGTCTGGTTCTAAGAAGTAAATCAAAGCGCACATCAAGTCAACGGTTTTATCCTTTGTGCAAAAAAAACTCGCCATGCTTAGCGTGTGATTGCAGGAAAAAAACCTGGCGAATCGTTTGGTATCGTGCGCTTAATTAACATCTGTCACTAAATAGTTACGCATTCCCCGAGGATTTCTCTGCGAGCTTTTTTTCCACATCATGTAACAGGCGATGCAGCATTGCACTGTCGCGCTGTTCCAGCAAACCAATACGCTGATTAATCCAGTCTGACATTTTGATGTCGTCGCTGACATCCAGTTGCTGGAGTAGCTGCGTCAGACGCTGGCGCAACGCATGCAATTGCTGCGCATCGGCAAGCGGCGTAACGGGTGCTGTGACCTGGTTAAGGGCCGCTAACTGATAACAGTACACCATCACCGCCTGCCCGAGATTTAATGAAGGATAGTCCTGCGCCATAGGGATCCCGGTGAGCAGGTCAACCTGATCCAGTTCCTCGTTGGTCAGCCCACTGTCTTCGCGACCAAACACCAGCGCCATGCTGTCTACCCACTGCCGCTTTTCAAGCAACCGGGCTTCAACCTGCTGGGGCGTGGCGTAATAACGGAACCTGGCGCGACTGCGCGCGGTGGTGGCGACGGAAAAATCGATATCCGCCAGCGCATCAGCCAGCGTAGCAAATGTTTTCACGTTATCCAGAATGTCCCCCGCGCCGTGCGCCACACGGCGCGCAGCCGGGTCCTGCCAGGCATCGCTGGCGACAATGCGCAGTTCACTAAAACCCATGGTTTTCATGGCACGGGCCGCTGCGCCGATATTTTCCGGCCGGGCGGGCGAGACGAGGATAAGAGGAAAAAGCATGATCATTCCATCAGTAAATGTAGACGGTGCAGTGTAACATGTAGCGTGATATTAAGAGGTATAAGCTTTGAGGTTAACACCCTGAAATACATGTTAAAACACGTTAAAAAAAGCCATTGCGTCCTTTTTTATCATAAAGTGCACATTATCAGAAACTTCAAAATAAAAGCCTTTCAATTCAGCCCTCTGTGATAGTAAGTTTCTAACATCCCGTTTTGTGCTGTGCTGTGCCTGTCGGTACAAAAATGACGTGTAATCGCCTTCTGCGTCAATTTTTCGGGATGTTTTTCACAGAAATGTTAACGTGCTACAATTGCATTTGATATAAGTCAACGAAGCGTTGTTTTTATGCTTAGCAGTTGTTGTTATTGCTGTTAGGTTGCTGTTAAGACAGTTAGTATATGTTTCAATTTATTATTCCGCAGGGCATGGAATTGTCGTTACGGCTGGCTGAGCGAACACGGTTGTTGACCTTGATAAAAGCTTATCACAATGACTTTCGTACAACGGTTCAGCAAAGCTTGCCGTTCTCCGCACTGGAGAGCACCTAACCGCTGTACGCCCTGTTTTCAATTTAGTTGGCAAAATTAGGTAGCTAAACATGCAGACCCCGCACATTCTCATCGTTGAAGACGAACTGGTCACGCGTAATACCCTCAAAAGTATTTTTGAGGCGGAAGGTTATGTCGTGTATGAAGCGACCGATGGTGCAGAAATGCATCAGGTATTGACCGACAATGATGTCAACCTGGTTATCATGGACATCAACCTGCCGGGCAAAAACGGCCTGTTACTGGCGCGTGAACTGCGTGAGCAAGCTAATGTGGCATTAATGTTCCTGACAGGACGCGATAACGAAGTTGATAAGATCCTTGGACTGGAAATTGGCGCAGACGACTACATCACGAAGCCATTTAATCCGCGTGAGTTAACTATTCGTGCACGTAATCTGCTGTTACGCACCATGAACTTACCGCTGCCTAATGAAGAGCGTCGTCAGGTCGAGAGCTATAAGTTCAACGGCTGGGAACTGGATATCAACAGCCGTTCATTGATCAATCCCAACGGTGAGCAGTACAAACTGCCGCGCAGTGAGTTCCGCGCCATGCTGCACTTCTGCGAAAATCCCGGCAAAATTCAGACCCGTGCTGATTTGCTGAAAAAAATGACCGGACGCGATCTGAAACCTCACGATCGTACCGTTGATGTCACCATCCGCCGTATTCGTAAACATTTCGAATCCACACCGGATACGCCAGAAATCATTGCTACCATTCACGGTGAAGGCTACCGTTTCTGCGGTGACCTGCAAGAGTAACGGCCTCAGAAAAACGCCCTTTCGGGCGTTTTTTTATGCGTTAATGCCAGGGCATAATCGGCACGGCACTCAGCGCATTTTTCGGTGAACCATCCACCACCTTATCCGAATACGCCAGGTAGACCAGCGCATTGCGCTTGCTGTCAAAGAAGCGGACAACCTGCAACTTTTTAAAAATCAGTGAAGTACGCTGGCGAAACACAACGTCACCCTGCGCTTTTCCTTTGGCGATCTTATCACTTAACTCAACCGGTCCGGTTTGCTGACAGGAAATAGCGGCGTCAGACGTGTCCTCTGCGAGTCCCAGTCCGCCCTTAATCCCGCCCGTTTTCGCCCGACTGATATAGCAGGTTACATTTTTAACATCAGGATCATCGAACGCTTCCACCACAATTTTGTGGTCCGGCCCAAACATCTTAAATACGGTATCGACCGAGCCGATCTCTTCGGCCAGCAGCGAACTGGAAAATAGCAGACCAGCGAAGGTGGCGATCGCAAGACGAGTTATTGTCATGAGTTACCATTGCAAATGTAATAGATGAGCATGTAATGTACTGTCAATTGATACAATAACCAATGCAAAAAGGGTATAAACTCCCGCGTTAGTGAATAGTACAACTACCCCAATCAAAGCCGATCACGTCTTTACGCTATAAGTACTATTATTCGTCGACTTCATTTAGCTGCGCCACCAGAGTATGAGGATGTTTTATGGACCAAGCCGGTATCATTCGCGATTTGCTTGCCTGGCTGGAGAGCCATTTGGATCAACCCCTTTCACTGGATAACGTTTCCATTAAGGCAGGTTATTCTAAATGGCATCTACAACGGATGTTCAAAGATGTCACCGGGCACGCCATCGGCGCTTACATCCGGGCACGGCGTCTTTCTAAAGCCGCCGTCGCGCTTCGCCTGACCAGTCGCCCGATTCTTGATATCGCCTTACAGTACCGGTTCGATTCCCAGCAGACCTTTACGCGTGCCTTTAAAAAGCAGTTTAATCAAACCCCTGCATGGTATCGCCGTTCATCTGACTGGAACTCCTTCGGCATTCGCCCACCGATTCGTCTGGGCAATGACACGCTGCCGGAACACCAGTTCGTTACGCTGCCGGAAACCGTACTGTTTGGTCAGACACAGAGCTACACCTGCACGCTGGAACAAATTTCCAAATATCGTGATGAAATGCGCCTCCACTTCTGGCGGCAGTTTCTGCTGGAAACGGATACGGTGCCGCCAGTGCTTTACGGTCTGCACCAGGTCCGTGCCAGTCATGAAAAGGATGATGAGCAGGAGATTCTGTATACCACGGCGGTGCCTGTGGACAGCGCAACGAATATGCACTCCGGGCAGAACGTCAGCCTGGAAGCAGGCGACTATGTGCAGTTCAACTATGCAGGTCCCCGCGTAGATTTGCAGGAATTTATCCTGTTACTGTATGGCACCTGCATGCCGACACTGGGACTGACTCGCCGTCAGGGCCAGGATATTGAACGTTTTATTACCCATGGCGGAAAGAAACGGACCGAACCCCCAGCAGATATTAAGTGCGAGTATCTGATCCCGATTCGCCGTTAATCGCGTTTGTGATTATGCCGTCGCGATGACGGCATGATCTGTCAACTTACCGCTGAAGTTCGTCCAGCGCGGGCTCGTCAAGATGCGAAATATCTCCCGCCGTTTCGACCACCCAGCCCGCTGCCAGCCAGGCGCTTTGTTGATGATCAACGCGGGAAATCGAACAGTTACGCAGACGAAGACGACGTTCCGCATACGCAGGCAATCCCAGAATGGTGCTCACCAGCACGCCCAGCGCCATACCATGGCTGACAATCAAGGGGCGGCTGCCAGCCGGTAACGCCAGGCAGGCATTCAGGGCATCCTGCATACGCTGCGCCAGTTCTGTCATAGATTCGCCCTGCGGAATACGGCCACCCTCAGTGCCGTTAACCAGCGACGCGCGCCAGCCCTCTTCTTCCGCACTCAACTCGTCCAGCAGGCGTTTTTCCAGCACGCCCATATTCAGTTCGCGCAGGCGGGCGTCAAAGGTGACATCGCAGCCGCAGGCATCGGCAATGATTTCTGCCGTACGTCGGGTACGTCCTAAGTCGCTGGAAATGATATGGGTGATACCTGCGTGTTTAATCCGTTCACCGACCTGACGGGCCTGGTGCTCGCCTTTTGCCGTCAGCGGACTGTCGGAGTGCCCTTGAATGCGGCGTTCTGCATTCCATACCGTTTCACCGTGACGAACAAGATAGACCTGTAGCATGCGTAGTTTCCGTTATACTGCGACCAAAATCGCCTTTATTACCTGAGGGTTCAATTAATTATGTACCATGTCGTCGCAGCTACCACCAATCCAGCGAAGATTCGTGCGATTGCTCAGGCATTCAACGACGTTTTCGGCGAGGGATCCTGCCACACAGAAGGGGTGGAGGTCGAGAGCGGCGTGGCAGCACAGCCCCTCTCTAATCTTGAAACCCGCACCGGCGCACGTCAGCGCGTCATGAATGCCCGTCAGGTTCGCCCGGAAGCCGATTTTTGGGTCGCGATTGAAGCAGGCATTGAAGAAGAGAGTGCGTTTGCCTGGATAGTGGTGGAAAACCACAAGCAGCGGGGTGAATCACGTTCAGCCAGCTTTACGCTGCCGCCGCCCGTGATGGCGGGTTTACGTGAAGGCCGTGAACTGGGCGACGAGATGGCGCGCCTGACCGGCATAGAAAACATTAAACACAAAGGCGGTGCGATAGGCACGTTAACCCATGGTCTGCTCAGCCGCTCCAGTGTGTATCATCAGGCGTTAATTCTGGCGCTCTGCCCGTTTACACATCCTTATTACGCGTAATCGACTCCGGGTGGCGCAATTGGGCCTCCAGCCAGCGCTTGAGTGCGGGAGGCGCCTCTTTCAGGCTGTTCGATCCCCGGGTGATGGTCGCGATGCCGACGCCAAGCTCATTTTTCAACTCACGCTGGCTCATGTCGCCGTTCAGCAGCGATTCGATGATACGCAGACGTGTGCCAAAGGCTTCCCGCTCATCGGGCGTCATCATGAGTTGCAGGAGCGGTAACGCATGCTGGTCGGCAAACGCCTGCTGAATCAGATCAACAAAACGTAGCCAGTTCGACTCCGCAGCCTGTTCAGTTTCGGGTGGCACAGCAGGTTGGTTCATGAGAGGGCTTCCGTACTCACTAAAGAGTACGGAAGCTTAACACAGCTAGTAACGGCGATTCCACTCAGCATCTGACAGGATCTTGTCAGGCTGGCCCAGGAAGTAGCGATAGTAGGCATCGTAAGCCAGCACATTCTTCACGTAACCCCGCGTTTCGGAAAACGGAATGGTTTCGATGAAGGCGACGGCACTCAGATTGCCCGCGGTGCTGTTTTGCCAGGTCCGTACGCGACCGGGCCCGGCGTTGTAGGCCGCCGAGGCGAAGATCCGGTTCTTATCAAACTGCTGATAGACATAATCCAGATACTGCGTGCCAATCTGGATATTGGTTTGCGGATCGAACAGCTGAGACGGATTCACATAGCCAGGAATGCTAAACATCTTCACGGTATGCGTGGCGGTGGCGGGCATAATTTGCATCAGGCCACTCGCACCGACCGGGGAACGCGCTTTCGGGTTCCACGCACTTTCCTGACGGGAAATCGCCATCGCATAGCTCTGCGGAATGGTTTTCCCCTGTGTGTTCTGCTTATAAAGATTCTGCCATGCCAGCGGGAAGCGTTCTTTCAGGCTGTCCCACATTTTTGCGGTGATGGTGGCCTGTACGCTGAGATCCCACCAGTCCTGCTCGCTTGCGTAACGCGCCAGCATCTGCTGCTGGACATGGGTTTTGCTGTTAATCAGGTTGGCCCATTCGCTTCGCGCCAGATTATCCAGCCCCCAGTACATCAGCTCGCGTACCCGGGCCAGCTCGGGCCCCTGTATCGTGGCGCTGTCGGGTTTCGGTGCGGCATCTACCTGCAGAGGATAATTCACGCCCAGACGCTGTGCAGCCACCATCGGGTAAAAGCCGCGTAACGTCATCAGTTTGCGCAGAATCTCATCGGCTTCTTCTTTGCGATCTTTGGAATAGAGCAGATCGGCCTGCCAGTATTGCCATTCGTCTTTCTCTTTCGCTTCTACCGGCAGACGGGCAATCCAGGTATTCAGGCCACGACGGTCATTTTCACTCAGCGCCAGGCGGACGCGCCGCTCCAGCAAGGCAGTTGATTCGCTGTTCATCACTACCGCATCGCGCCAGCGCGCTTGCTCAGAAGTCAGATCGCTGCCCATCATGCGCCAGACCACAATCTCCTTCAGCGCCTGTTCATCCTCCGGCCCCATTTTTTGCGCCCGGACCAGTTCGGGAATCATGCTGCGGGCATTTTCCATATCGGCACGCGCCACACGGGCGAAGGCAAAGATAGTGGCCTGGCGCGTAAAGTCGGTGGCACCAACGCTGTTGGCAAAAGTCGTTACGGACTGGGGATCTTTCTGCAGCGTCAGTAAGGCATCCGACATCGTCTTATAATCAGCGGGCAGCATCTTCGCCAGATAGCTGACCAGGCTGTCATTGCCCGCTTTCATCGCCAGACGAATGCGCTCCAGCACCGTAATAGGCGAGAGCTGCCCTGAGGCCTGCCAGACTGAAAACAGCTTGTCACAGTCATTCGGCAAGGCGGTGCCGCGCAGCCAAATCGCTTTTGCGCCCGCAAAGGCCGCCTGCTGCTGACCGGTAGACCATTTTGCGTAATACCAGTTGCAGCGCGCCTGCACCGGCGTCGGTTCATCCGGGCTGAAATTCAGTACGCCTTGCCAGTCCTGACGATGGGCCAGCACGTTCACAAACCGTGTTTTCAGCGACCGTGCCGGGGGCAAGGTGGGGTACTTTTGAATGAAGTTCTGCACCGCCAGGCTGGTTTCCTGATCGAGATCCTGCGCCAGCAAACGGTATTCTAAGTAGGGATAAAGCGGATAATCCTGCAGCGTCGGTAACAGTTGATCGACTGTCGCCATCTGGTTACTGTCCCACGCCTGTTTAATCTGTTGATATCGTTGCCGTTGTTGATCAAGCGAATCAGCCCATGCGCTGCCGGCCATGCTCACCAGGCAGATCCCTATCATCCCGTTACGCCACTTCTCCACGTAAATCTCCTCTGTTGCTGGGCCCTGGCAGGGTGCCAGACGTTATTCATGCTAACCAGGGGAAGCCACTCTTGCCATGTTCTTCACAAAATTTACCTTTGCGCAGGCGTGGCGCACCGCAATGTCACACGTTCTGCGCTACCGTTGTGCATTTTATCATCACATAAACTTATGGCATGCCGCTTTATCTCTTTGATTCATCAAGTTAAAAATCTGGCACAGCCTTTGCTCTGTTGAATGCCATCTTGTATACCAGTTGGAATTTATTGCATGGCTTCAACATCTGGCTTGACCCTTAGCGAATGGCAGCAACGCGCCCGGCAGCACCCACAGCAGCTTCACACGTTGCTGGCAACCCACCTGGCGGAACAGGAACCCAGTGATAATGCCTGGATCTGTCTTGCCAGTCCGGCGCAGCTCGAAGCACAAATCACGCCGCTTCTGGCACGCTATCAGCAGGATCCCGACGCGCTTCCTTTGTTCGGTGTGCCGTTCGCGGTCAAAGACAATATTGATGTCGCAGGCTGGCCGACCACCGCCGCCTGCCCGGCGTTTAGCTACACCGCTGAAGAGGATGCCTTTGTGGTGGCGCGCCTGAAAGCAGCAGGTGCGGTGGTCATCGGCAAAACCAACCTTGATCAGTTTGCAACCGGCCTGGTGGGCACACGGTCACCTTATGGCGCGGTGTGTAATACCTTTGATCCGGATTTTGTCAGTGGCGGATCCAGTTCCGGATCGGCCTCGGTACTGGCGCGTGGCCTGGTGGCTTTCTCACTCGGCACTGACACCGCCGGGTCAGGTCGGGTGCCGGCAGGGTTTAACAATATTGTCGGCCTGAAACCGACAAAGGGCTGGTTCTCTGCCCGTGGTGTGGTCCCGGCCTGTCGCCTGAACGATACGATTTCGGTGTTTGCGTTGACGGTTGAAGACGCCTTTACCGTGGCCAGCCTGGCCGGTGGCTACGACGAGAAAGACGCCTATTCGCGCGTAAATCCCCGTACGGCACCGGCAGGCATGAAAGCCCGTCCTGATTTCGCCATTCCGGCTACACCGGAATTTTACGATGATGCCGCCGCCGAAGCCGCCTGGGATGCCGCGCTCAGCGCACTGAAGGCGACCGGCGCGACGTTGCATCCCATTGACTTTACCCCTTTCCGCCAGCTCGCCGAGCAGCTTTATCAGGGTCCGTGGGTCGCCGAGCGCACCGTCGCCGTAGGCGAGATGCTTAACCAGCCAGAGAACATGGATCCGGTGGTCCACGGCATTGTGGCGAATGGCCTGAAGTACAGCGCCGTGGATGCCTGGCAGGCCGAATACCAGCGTGCCGAACTGGCCCGGCACATTCAGCAGGTTCTGGCCTCGTTTGATGCGCTGGTGGTGCCCACCTCGCCCACCATTTACACGCTGGACGAAATGCAGCAGGAGCCGGTGCTGTATAACGCGCATTTTGGCACTTATACCAACTTCACTAATCTGGCCGATCTTGCTGCACTGGCCCTGCCCGCCCCGTTCAGAAACGACGACCTGCCGGCGGGCATTACGCTCATCGCTCCCGCCTGGCATGACCGCGCGCTGGCGCAGTTTGGCCTGCGCTGGCAGCAGGCTCTGGCCCTGCCTCTCGGCGCAACCGGCCTGCCACTGCCGCCCTCCCCGATGGCGCTTCCTCCATCCCACGATCATGTTCGTGTGGCCGTCGTCGGCGCACACCTGACCGGGATGCCCCTTAATTTCCAGCTCACCACGCGCCAGGCCGTTCTGGTGGAAGAGACGCAGACCGCCAGCCAGTATCGCCTGTTTGCCTTATTAGAGGGTCCGATTAAGAAACCCGGCCTGATGCGCACAGAACAGGGGACGGCCATTACCGTTGAACTCTGGGATATCCCGCTGGCGCGCTTCGGTGAGTTTGTGGCGGAAATTCCTGCCCCACTGGGCATTGGCAATCTGACGCTTGCCGATGGACGTGTGGTGAAAGGCTTTATTTGTGAAGGTGCCGCGCTAACCGGCGCGCTGGAAATCACTGAATTTGGCGGCTGGCGTAACTGGCTTGCCTCGCCTGGGAGTAACTAATTATGTTCAGCACAGTCCTGATTGCTAACCGGGGTGAAATTGCCTGTCGCGCCATCCGCACGCTGAAACGTCTGGGCATTAAAAGCGTGGCCGTGTTTTCCGATGCCGACCGCAACGCGCAGCATGTGAAAGAGGCGGATATCGCCGTGGGTCTGGGCGGCGACAAAGCCAGTGACAGCTATCTGCGCATCGACAAAATTCTGGCGGCGGCGCAGGAAACGGGCGCCCAGGCGGTCTGGCCCGGCTATGGTTTTCTGTCAGAGAGTCTGCCCTTTGCTGCCGCCTGTGAAGAGGCCGGTATCGTGTTTGTCGGTCCCACGGCTGCGCAGATTGGCGAGTTTGGGCTGAAACATCGCGCGCGTGAGTTAGCCGCGCAGGCCGGAGTACCGATGACGCCAGGCACGCCGCTGCTCAACACACTTGATGACGCCCTCAGCGCAGCCGAATCCATCGGTTATCCGGTGATGTTAAAAAGCACGGCAGGCGGCGGAGGCATTGGACTGACGCGCTGTGCCGACGCCGGGGCACTGCGCAATGCCTGGGAGAGCGTCCGTCGACTGGGCGAACAATTCTTTAGTGATGCCGGCGTTTTCCTCGAACGCTGTATCGATCATGCCCGCCACGTGGAAGTGCAGATCTTCGGTGATGGCAAGGGCACCGTGGTGGCGCTGGGTGAGCGCGACTGTTCGCTGCAACGCCGCAACCAGAAAGTGGTGGAGGAAACCCCCGCGCCCTGCCTGCCCGCGGCCACGCGCGCGGCGTTGCTCGCCTCGGCCGTTCGGCTGGGTGAGGTAGTCAATTACCGCAGCGCGGGGACCGTGGAATACATTTATGATGCACAGCAGGACGCCTTCTATTTCCTGGAAGTGAATACCCGCCTGCAGGTTGAGCATCCGGTCACCGAATGCGTCACCGGCCTCGACCTGGTGGAATGCATGTTGCGCGTCGCCGCTGACGAAGCGATCGACTGGCCGCGCCTGCAGCAGGCACCGCAGGGCGCGTCGATTGAAGTCCGTTTGTACGCCGAAGATCCGTTAAAAAACTTCCAGCCCAGCCCCGGCGTGCTCACGCATGTCAGTTTTCCTGACGATGTCCGTGTGGACAGTTGGGTGACGACCGGCAGCGAGGTTTCCAGCTATTACGATCCGATGATCGCCAAGCTCATCGTCCATGCGGACACGCGAGAGGCGGCGCTGGAAAAACTGCAATGCGCACTGAACGCCACACAACTGCACGGTATCGCCACCAATCTTGATTATCTGCGGCAGATCGTGGCCACCGAGGCGTTCCGTAGCGGCAAGGTCTGGACACGTTTTCTGGACAGCTTTACGCCCGCGGCAGCCGTAGTCGAAGTGCTGCAGGCGGGCACGTTCAGCTCCATCCAGGACGTGCCGGGCCGTCTGGGTTACTGGAATATCGGCGTACCGCCGTCAGGTCCGATGGATGATTATGCCTTCCGCCTTGCCAACCGCATCGTCGGAAATCATGAGTCGGCGGCCGGGCTGGAATTTACCCTGCAGGGCCCAACGCTGCGCTTTCATTGCGCGGCGACCCTTGCTCTCACAGGGGCAGACTGCGGTGCCACGCTGGATGGCATCCCTGTCAGCAACTGGCAGCCGATAACGGTCAATGCTGGCCAAACGCTGACACTGGGTCGCGCCCAGCGCGGTTGCCGCTGTTATCTGGCTATCCGTAACGGCTTTGATGTCCCGGAATACCTTGGCAGTCGTTCCACCTTTTCTCTGGGCCAGTTTGGCGGGCACGCCGGTCGCACGCTTCGGGTTGCCGATATGCTGCCTGTCTCGCAACCGTCACTGGCAGCCTGCACCACGCCCGCGCCGGTCAGCGCTCCGCAGGCACTCAGCCCGGCGCTGATCCCAACGTACACCAGCGAATGGCACATTGGTGTCCTGTACGGACCGCACGGCGCACCTGACTTTTTCACCCAGGCCGCCATCGATGAATTCTTCGCCAGCGACTGGCAGGTTCACTACAACTCCAACCGCCTTGGTGTACGTCTGGTCGGGCCTAAACCGACCTGGACGCGCGCTAACGGCGGTGAAGCGGGCCTGCATCCGTCCAACGTGCACGACTGTGAATACGCGATTGGCGCAATCAACTTCACCGGTGACTTTCCGGTCATCCTGACCCACGACGGTCCCAGCCTCGGCGGCTTTGTCTGCCCGGTGACGATAGCCAAAGCCGAACTGTGGAAGGTCGGCCAGGTCAAACCGGGCGATAAAATTCGCTTCCATCCCATCAGCGTCGAAGAAGCCGTCGCGCTGGAAAATGCCCGGTTGCAGGTCATCGCCACGTTGCGTCCGCACACGGCGCAGACGTTTGACGTGCCGTCGCTGGCCGACAACCGCTTTGGCTCCGCTACCGTGCTCGCCGCCGTTGCCGCCACCGACACCACACCGCAGGCGGTGTATCGTCAGGCCGGCGATAAATACATTCTGATCGAATATGGCGACAACGTGCTGGATCTGGCGCTCCGCCTCCGTGTTCATCTGCTGATGGCGTCGCTGCGTGAGCGACCGGTTGACGGCATCGAAGAGCTCTCCCCCGGCGTGCGTTCACTGCAAATTCGCTATGACAGCCTTACCCTGTCGCAGTCCCAGTTAATGTCCGAGCTGCTGGCCCGGGAAGCCATGCTCGGTGATGTCAGCACGCTGAAAGTGCCCTCTCGCATTGTCTGGATGCCGATGGCGTTTGAAGACAGCGCCACGCTCGGTGCCGTCGAACGTTATAAAGAAACCGTGCGCGCCAGCGCGCCCTGGCTACCCAATAATGTCGATTTTATTCAACGTATCAATGGATTATCCGATCGTGAACAGGTCCGCGATACGCTGTTCAATGCCAGCTACCTGATTTTGGGCCTGGGCGATGTTTATCTGGGTGCACCCTGCGCGGTGCCGATTGATCCTCGCCATCGCCTGCTCAGCTCCAAGTACAGTCCGGCCCGTACCTTTACCGCAGAGGGCACCGTCGGCATCGGCGGCATGTACATGTGCATTTACGGCATGGACTCTCCCGGCGGTTACCAGCTGGTCGGCCGTACGTTACCCATCTGGAACACCTTCCTGAAAAACCCGCAGTTCGGTGCCGGTGAGCCCTGGCTCCTGCGCTTCTTCGATCAGGTGCGCTTCTATCCGGTGAGCGAAGAGGAACTGGCGCAACTTCGTGATGATTTCCGCGAGGGCCGAGCTGCGCTGCGTATCGAAGAAACTGAATTCGATTTTGCCGCTCACCAGGCGTTTCTGGCGGCGAACGCCGACGACATAGCGGCGTTTCGCCAGCGCCAGGCCGCGGCATTTGAGCAGGAGGTTCGGCTCTGGTCGCAGGAGGAGCCGGAAGCCCCCGCTTCCACTGAGGCCGAGTCAGACGCGCCCGCTGAGGATAACAGCGCGCAGGCTGTACAGGCAGATATGAACGGCAATATCTGGAAAGTGCTGGTGCAGGCGGGCGAGACGGTGAGCGCCGGACAAACGCTGGTGATTGTTGAGGCAATGAAAATGGAACTGGCCATTACGGCTCCCTGCGCGGGTCGGGTGAAACGCGTGGCCTGCCAGGCCGGCCGCCCTGTCAGCCCTGGCGACACGCTGCTGTGGCTGGAATAAGGAGCGCCGATGACGACCCGATCACCACGAAGCAAAGCCCGCCCGGAAGCACTGGCAGAACGGGTTTACCAGGCACTGAAAAACGACATTTTTGAGTTCCGCCTGATGCCCGGCGACCGCTTCAGCGAAAGTGAGATTGCAGAGCGCATGGCGGTCAGCCGCACCCCGGTTCGCCAGGCCCTGTTCTGGCTGGAGCGTGAAGGCTATGTCGACGTGTGGTTTCGCAGCGGCTGGCAGGTGAAAGCCTTTGATTTTGCCTACTTCGAAGAGCTGTACGATTTGCGTACCGTCCTGGAGTGCGAGGCGGTCACGCGCCTGTGTGCGTTGCCGCCGACCCAGTGCGCCGACCGACTACGCGAGCTGTATCAGTTCTGGTGCGAAGCCGCGCAGGTAGAAGATGGCAAGCGGGTTTCACAGCATGATGAGGCGTTTCATATGACGCTGGTCGCCGCCGCGGGCAATGCGGAAATGGCGCGGATCCATGCCGAGCTGACAGAGAAAATCCGCATTATCCGGCGGCTTGATTTTACCCGGGAAGATCGTATTGCGGCGACCTATCGCGAACACGCACAGATTTTGCGGGCCATTTTATTGCAAGAAACCGGCGACGCCCGCCAGATCCTGACCGGGCACATTGCCGTCAGTAAAGCGGAGGTCAGAAAAATCACGCTACACATGCTCCAGCAGGCCCGGCTTCAACCCATTGAATAACGTATCCATACCATTAGGGGTTTATCATCGATGAAAAGACGTTCATTGCTTAAAGCTTTTGCTCTCTCAGCTACCGTCGCGGGCATGGGGTTCGCCTGGAGCGCTCAGGCGGCTGACACCATTAAAGTAGGCATCATGCACTCCCTTTCCGGCACCATGGCCATTTCTGAAACGCCACTTAAAGATGTCGCCCTGATGACCATCGATGAAATTAACGCCAAAGGCGGCGTGCTGGGGAAAAAACTGGAGCCCGTAGTGGTGGATCCAGCCTCAAACTGGCCGCTGTTCGCCGAGAAAGCCCGGCAACTGCTGACCCAGGACAAAGTGGCTGTGGTGTTTGGTTGCTGGACCTCGGTATCGCGCAAATCCGTGCTGCCGGTCTTTGAAGAACTGAATGGTCTGCTCTTCTATCCGGTGCAGTACGAAGGTGAAGAGATGTCGCCGAACGTCTTTTATACCGGTGCAGCACCAAACCAGCAGGCGATTCCGGCGGTGGAATACCTGATGAGCCAGGATGGCGGCGGGGCCAAACGTTTCTTCCTGCTGGGAACAGATTATGTTTATCCCCGCACCACCAACAAGATTTTACGCGCCTTCCTGCATTCAAAAGGCGTGCAGGATAAAGATATCGAGGAAGTGTACACCCCGTTTGGCTACAGCGATTACCAGACCATCGTCTCTAATATCAAGACGTTCGCCGCTGGCGGCAAAACCGCGGTGGTCTCCACCATCAATGGCGATTCCAACGTACCGTTCTACAAGGAACTGGCTAACCAGGGCATCAAAGCCACCGATATCCCGGTCGTAGCCTTCTCGGTGGGTGAAGAGGAACTTCGTGGGATTGATACTAAACCGCTGGTCGGTCAGCTGGCAGCCTGGAACTATTTTGAATCCTTAGATAATCCGACCAACGCGAAATTTGTTGCCGACTATCGGGCTTATGCAAAAGCGCACAATCTGCCGAATGCCAGCACCGTGGTAACCAATGACCCGATGGAAGCCACCTACGTAGGCATTCATATGTGGGCGCAGGCCGTCGAGAAAGCCGGTACGACCAATGTGGATAAAGTGCGTGCGGCCATGGCCGGTCAGACCTTTAAGGCCCCGGACGGGTTTACCCTGACGATGGATCAGACCAACCACCATCTGCACAAACCCGTGATGATTGGCGAAGTTGAAGAAAACGGTCAGTTTAACGTGGTCTGGCAGACGGACAAACCGGTACGTGCCCAGCCCTGGAGCCCGTATATTCCCGGCAATGATAAAAAACCGGATCATCCCGTGAAAACGACGCAGTAAAACTCAGACCGCCCTCGCGCTGGCTGTGAGGGCGGCCGTCAGGACATCCTATGCTCGCCCTTTTGATGAGGCTCACCATGATGCTTCGCCTGAATTTTTTAGCGTTATTGCTGCTTCTGCCGCTGTTTGCCAGCGCCGGACCCGCTACGGATTTTGCCGCCGCCAGCCGAACTCAGCAGGCCGATCTGCTGCAACAGTGGGCCGCTGCGCCAGATGCCCGCCGTTTACCCTTGCTGGAAGCGTTAAAAGCCGAAACCGTCGTGACGGATCAGGACCACCATCCCTTTAGTAAAACCGGGAATACGCTTCAGCCACTGGATGACGCCGCACAGCCCAACGGCGACGTTAAAAAGCTGTTTATGAACAACCGTCTGCGTGTACTGGTCGCCAGTGCTCTCGCCGCCCATCAGCTGGTAAGCCCTGATGCCGGCGTGCGCCTGCGCGCGGCGCAACAGTTACAAAACGACGCGGCCGCTGACCTGCTTCCGCTCATAGAAAAACGCCTCAGTGTTGAAACGGATCCTCAGGTTCATGCTGCGCTGGCCATGACGGCGGCCAGTCTGCAGCTGACCAGCCCGCAGCCGATAGTGCGGCTTAGAGCGGTCAAACTGCTGGGCGAATCCAGCGATCCTAATACTCAGGCCAGCCTGCAGCGCCTGACGCAGCCCGCAGCCGAGCCCGATGAAACGGTACGCGAGGCAGCGGCAGACAGCCTGAAGCAGATGAAAAGTCGCCTGATGTGGGGCGATCTGCTGGGACAGGCATTCAGCGGGCTCTCGCTGGGATCGATCCTGCTGCTGGCCGCGCTGGGCCTGGCCATCACCTACGGTCTGCTGGGGGTGATCAATATGGCGCACGGTGAAATGCTGATGCTGGGCGCGTACGCCACCTGGCTGGTACAAAACCTGTTTCAGCAGTTTGCTCCGCAGTATATCGCCTGGTATCCGCTGCTGGCGCTGCCGGTCGCGTTTCTGATGACGGCAGCCATAGGAATGGCGCTGGAGCGCACTATCATTCGCCATTTGTATGGCCGCCCGCTGGAAACCCTGCTCGCGACCTGGGGCATCAGCCTGATGCTGATTCAGCTGGTGCGTATGCTGTTTGGTGCGCAGAACCTGGAGGTCGCCAATCCCGCCTGGCTGTCGGGCGGATTGCAGGTGCTGCCCAATCTGGTTCTGCCCTGGAACCGCATTGCAGTCATCCTGTTCGTGGTGTTTGTGCTGATACTAACCTGGCTGCTTCTCAACCGTACGCGGCTGGGGATGAACGTGCGCGCCGTCACCCAAAACCGGGCCATGGCCGACTGCTGTGGCGTGCCGACGGGCCGCGTGGACATGCTGGCATTTGGTCTGGGTTCCGGTATCGCGGGGCTGGGCGGCGTCGCCCTGTCGCAGTTAGGCAATGTCGGGCCAGAACTGGGCCAGGGCTACATCATCGACTCTTTCCTGGTGGTGGTGCTGGGCGGCGTCGGCCAGCTTGCCGGAACCGTGGTCGCCGCACTGGGACTGGGCATTCTCAACAAAGTGCTGGAGCCGCAGATGGGGGCCGTATTGGGGAAAATCCTTATTCTGGTGTTGATCGTGCTGTTTATTCAAAAACGTCCGCAGGGACTGTTTGCCGTGAAAGGAAGGGTGACTGACTGATGACGCAACCTCTCACCTTACGTCTGACGCGTCAGGCACCGCGCCTGACGCTGGGCATTGGCGCAGTCGTTACGCTGCTGCTGCTGATCATGCCGTTCCTGGCACTGCTGCCCGCCTCGCATCCGCTGGCGATCTCCACCTATACCTTAACGCTGGTCGGTAAAATTCTGTGCTACGCCGTGGTCGCGGTGGCGCTGGATCTGGTGTGGGGTTATGCGGGCTTACTTTCTCTGGGGCATGGCCTGTTTTTTGCGCTGGGCGGCTATGCGATGGGCATGTACCTGATGCGCCAGGCCTCCGGGGACAGCCTGCCCGCGTTTATGACCTTCCTGTCCTGGGATCGGCTGCCGTGGTTTTGGGCAGGCACGCAGCATTTCGCCTGGGCGCTGTGTCTGATTGTCCTCGTGCCGGGCCTGCTGGCGCTGGTGTTTGGTTTCTTTGCCTTCCGCTCGAAAATCAAAGGCGTGTATTTCTCCATCATGACCCAGGCGCTGACCTATGCCGGCATGCTGCTGTTCTTTCGCAACGAAACCGGTTTTGGCGGTAACAACGGCTTTACCGGTTTTACGACCCTGCTGGGCTTTAGTGTGACCTCAACCAACACGCGCATCGGCTTGTTTATTGCTACCGTCCTGCTGCTGTTAGCAAGCCTGGTGCTGGGCTTCGCGCTGGCCCGCAGTAAATTTGGCCGGGTGCTGACCGCTGTTCGGGATGCCGAAAACCGCCTGATGTTCTGCGGTTACGATCCCCGGGGTTTTAAGCTGTTCGTCTGGACCCTCTCGGCCATGCTATGTGGCCTGGCAGGCGCGCTCTATGTGCCCCAGGTTGGCATTATTAACCCCAGTGAAATGTCCCCGACCAACTCCATTGAAGCCGCTATCTGGGTCGCACTTGGCGGGCGCGGTACGCTTATCGGTCCGCTGCTCGGGGCCGCCATCGTCAACGGCGCGAAAAGCGTCTTCACCGTGGCTTTTCCGGAGTACTGGCTGTTTTTCCTGGGGATGATGTTTATTTTGGTCACGCTGTTTCTGCCGCGTGGCGTGATGGGTTTACTGCGCCGGAGAAAAGATGACTGAGACCCTGTTCACCCAAACCCTGCCAGCCGATCGTTATCGTGCCCGGCGCGATCCGGTCCTGCAGTTGGCTAACATCACCGTAACCTTTGAGGGCTTTCGTGCGCTTAACAATCTTTCTTTGCAGATTGGTGTCGGTGAACTGCGCTGCATCATTGGCCCTAATGGCGCAGGTAAAACCACGCTGATGGACGTTATTACCGGCAAAACGCGTCCCGACACAGGGCAGGTCATTTACGATCAGGATAAAAACCTCATCGCCCTGTCGCCGGTGGAGATTGCCCGTAGCGGAATTGGGCGCAAATTTCAGAAGCCGACAGTGTTTGAAGCGCTGACGGTATTTGAGAATCTGGAGATTGCCCTGAAAACCACCAAAACCGTCTGGGCCAGCCTGCGTGCGCGCCTTGACAGCGCGCAACGGGATCGGATCGATGAGATCCTGACGCTGCTGCGGCTTAGCGCCGCCCGCCAGCGACCGGCAGGTCTGCTGTCGCACGGCCAAAAGCAATTTCTTGAAATCGGCATGCTGCTGGTGCAGGAACCGCACCTGCTGCTGCTTGATGAGCCCGCTGCGGGCATGACCGATGCGGAAACTGACTACACCGCCGAACTGTTTCGCAGTCTGGCGGGCAAGCATTCACTTATGGTGGTTGAGCACGATATGGGCTTCGTGGAAACCATTGCCGATCACGTCACCGTTTTGCATCAGGGAGCCGTACTGGCAGAAGGTTCCCTGCGCGAGGTACAGGCCAACGAGCAGGTCATTGACGTTTATTTGGGGCGCTAAATGTTACAGGTATCTGAACTGCATCAGTATTATGGCGGCAGCCACATTCTGCGTGGCCTGTCTTTTGAGGTTAAACAGGGTGAAGTCACCTGCCTGCTCGGCCGCAACGGTGTGGGGAAAACCACGCTGCTGAAATGCCTGATGGGCTTAATACCGGCTAAATCGGGCGAGGTGCGCTGGCAGGACAATATCATCAACGGGCGAAAGCCCCACCAGCGCGTGCAGGCCGGCATGGCTTACGTGCCGCAGGGGCGGGAGATTTTTCCGCGTCTGACGGTTGAAGAGAATCTGCTGATGGGCCTGTCACGCTTCTCATCCTCGCAGGCAAAGCAGGTGCCTGAAGAGATTTACCAGCTGTTTCCGGTATTGTTCGATATGAAATCCCGCCGGGGCGGCGATCTGTCCGGCGGCCAGCAACAGCAGTTGGCCATTGGCCGGGCGCTGGCCAGCCGTCCACAGTTGCTGATCCTCGACGAGCCTACCGAAGGGATTCAGCCTTCAGTGATCAAAGAGATTGGCCTGGTGATCCGCCAACTGGCACAGCGCGGCGACATGGCGATTCTGCTGGTCGAGCAGTTTTATGATTTTGCCGCGGACCTGGCCGACCGCTATCTGGTCATGTCGCGCGGTGAAATTATCCAGCGCGGGCGCGGTGAAGAGATGGAAACGGATAACGTGCAGAGCCTGGTCGCCATCTGATTCTCCTCCTGTCAGGCAGGTCGGCGCGCAGGCTGACCTGCCTGGATCGCGGCACCCTGAGCTTTCTTCCCACATGAGCCATGCACGCCCACGGTACGCATCCGTGACCGGCCCGTTTCATTTCCGTCGTTAAATTCTTGTGTAATAACGCACAAGACATCTTGTAATAAATAACAGCAAGTATAATAATTCTCATTTGCATTCAATGTGCATAACACCTTTGTCACATGACTTTCTGCGCCTTTCTTCTGCCGGGCGCGTTGTATTTGCCTTTGTAAGGGATAAACAATGAGAATGCCTTTTGGCCCGAAACGGTTAGCGCTACTGTGTTCCATCGCCATTGCCGCCCCTGCGGTCTCCTTTGCCGCCGATACGCTGGTGGTGACAGCAAAGCCGGAAGAAACATCGACCACGCCCACTGAAGGCTACACGGCGACCGTCAGTAAAGGGGCAACCAAAACCGATCGTCCTTTGATCACCACCGGTCAGTCCGTTTCGGTCGTGACGCGCCAGCAAATGGCCGATCAGGGCGCAATGGATGTGAATCAGGCGCTTAACTACACCGCCGGTGCCTTCACGAACTTCGCTGGCGCAGCCACCCGCTACGACACGGTCTCTCTGCGCGGCTTCCACGGCGGCGATGTCGATAACATTTTCCTGGACGGTCTGCGTCTGATGAGCGATCCCGGCAGCTATAACGTGCTGCAGGTCGATCCCTGGTTCCTCGACCGTATTGATGTGATCAAAGGTCCTTCTTCTGCCCTCTATGGACAGACGGTGCCGGGTGGCTTAGTGATGGAAAGCTCCAGACGTCCGCAGTATGCGCCTGAGGGACATTTCCGTTTGTCTACCGGCAACCATAACACCAACGGCGCTGCGTTTGATTACACCAATGCCATCAACGATCAGTGGGCGTTTCGTCTGACCGGCATAACGCGCAACAGTGATACGCAGTACGATCACACACGCGAAGAAAAATATGCGATTTCGCCTTCACTGCTGTGGCAACCTGATGAGGATACGTCACTCCTGCTGCGCGCTTATCTGCAAAAAGATCCGTCCGGCGGCTATCACAGTGCCGTGCCAGGGGACGGCAGCATCACCGAACATAACGGGCGTAAGCTCAGCACCGGTTTCTATGATGGCGACAGCGCGCTGGATCAGTTCAAGCGGCGAGAGCAGATTTACAGCGCGGAATTCGCTCACCGCTTTAATGAAACCTGGGCGTTTCGCTCGAATGCCAGCTACTCCCATTCCAATGTCGATCTGGATCAGGTTTATCAGATTGGCTGGGCATCACCGCAGTCAGAACTGCTCAATCGCTACTATTCCGGCTCGCGTTCGTCGCTGCAGGCGTACGCGATTGATAACCAGCTGGAAGCCGACTTTGATACCGGTCCGGTGGATCACAAGGTGGTGCTCGGTGCGGAATACCATCAGTACACGAACGATTTACGGGGTGCCAGCGGCCCGGCCAGTTCACTCAATGCGCTGACAGGTCAGGCCATGGGCGTGAATCCGGCTTACGTGTTTACAAATTCACAGCGTCGTTACTATCAAACCGGCGTGTACCTGCAGGATGAGCTGAAATGGGACAAATGGCATCTGGATCTCTCAGGCCGCTACGATCGCATCGTTTCTGAAAACCGCCAGTACAGCACCGATACCCAATATCGTCGTCAGGATGATCACGTCAGTGGCCGGGCGGCGCTGCTGTATGCCTTTGATAACGGGATTTCGCCCTACGTCAGCTACAGCCAGGCCATTACGCCACAATCCCTTTCCGGACGGGATGGTAACCTGCTGAAGCCAACGACCTCGGAGCAGTATGAGACCGGCATTAAGTACCAGCCCGTGGGCACGTCCGATCTCTACTCCGCCGCGATCTACGACCTGACACAGAATGATGTCGGTAACCGCGTGGTAGTAGGCTCCTATTATGAACCGGCTGGCAAAGTGCACTCTCAGGGCCTCGAACTGGAAGCGCATAATCAGCTCACCCCGCGACTGAGCACGCTGGCGAGCGTGACGGTGAACCATGGGCGCTTCAAAGATTCCATCGACGGCAATAACGGCCACACGCCTTACGTGACGCCTGACTCGATGGCGTCTGCCTGGGCGAAATACCAGTTTGATGCGGGAATCAGCGTCGGTGCTGGCGTGCGTTACATTGGTCGGCAGTGGGCAGACAATGAGAACACCACACGTCTGCCTTCCGCTACGCTGTTTGACGCCTCGGTCCGCGCTGATTTAGGTGCCTGGAACAGCAGCCTCAAAGGCGCGTTTGTGCAGCTTAATGCCAATAACCTGACCGATCGCGACTACGTTTCTGCCTGCTACGGCACGGGCTTCTGCTACTGGGGCGCAGAGCGCACCGTGGTGGCGACCGTCGGCTACGATTTCTGATCCCTCCCAGGGCGGCAATCCGTGCCGCCTGTCAGCGCTTATGCCACAGCGGCGCAATGTCGCCGCTGTTTTTCTCGCAGAAAAACACGTACTAACCACAGCCACAGCACACCACAGATCAGATTCAACAGGCTGAAGCCTGCGGTACCGCCATGAAAATAAGCCGCTTTGCCTGCCTCAATCCCAAAAGCAAAGACCACCATACTGACCATGCCCAGCATCGCTGCCACGCTGCCCTTCCCTGCCTGACTGGAAAATAACGTCAGTCGGTACAGTCCGGCATTGACCATCCCGCTGCCGAAGCCGTACAGGCTGAGGCCAGCCGTGAGCCCAATGTAGCTGTCCGCCTGCCATAACGTGCTCAGCGCAGTGATCAAAAGCCCTGTAACCACAGGCCAGGCACCCAACCGTAACGGCTGCTCGACGGAGAGACGGCTGGCCAGTCGTCCCAGCGTGAGATTCCCGGCAATCATTGCCATAAAGACCGGCAGTTGAAGCAGTGCGTAATCCAGTCGGCTCAGGCCCAGACCGTGAATCAGGATAACAGGCGAAAGCGCGACCCATGTCAGGCAGGGAATCGTCACCAGGCCAATAGCCAGCGAACCGCACATCACCTGGCGGTCTTTTAGCAACGCATAATAGCCCGCCGCCAGCGACGGCAGCGATACGGAGGTGCGTCTGTCCCCTGCGGTTTCCGGCATCGACAGGCCCAGGCCAATGAGCGACAGCGCGGCCAGAGCAGCGAAAAACAGAAACAGTGTGCGCCAGTCTGCGACGGCCAGAAACGCCGTACCCGCCAGCGGCCCGGCCAGCGGAGCCAGCAGCGCAACGTTCGCCATCAGCGCCATCATCTTTACGCTGAGTGCCTCGTCAAAAGCCTCCTGAATGGCGGCATAGCCCACCGCACCGATAAAGCACAGGCTGATGCCCTGCAGAAAGCGCAGCAGGATAAACGGCCCGATGCCCTGCACCCAGTGCGTCGCCAGACAGGTCAGCATAAAAAACGCAACACCGGTCAGCAGGACCGGACGGCGGCCCAGCTTGTCGGACAGCGGCCCCAGGAGCCACTGTAACAGCATCCCGCCCATCAGATAGGCGGTCAACGAGGTGGCCACCCACTCCGGGCCCACGTGAAACGCCTGTGTGACCCGCAGCATGCCGGGCTGAATCATGTCATGCGCGAGATAGGTGGCAAACTCAAACAGCACCAGCGATAAAGGAAATAACAGATGTCGTCGCGTCAGGCGCGAGACAGGTTGAAAACGAGCCATCGTCAGTATTATCCAGTAAAACGAGAAAAACGCGGCCGCCAGGGCGACCGCGCTGATGGGAAAGGCGGTGATGATCCCGTTAACGCCACTGGGCGACAGGATTCTCCAGCGTGCCGGCAAACTTGAGGTTTTCGGCAGGATCGGACAGGTTGATCATCTGCTGATTATTGGCCAGCTGCAGGCGGTTCAGACAGGAGCGGGTAAAGGTGGGCGCAAACATATCGTAGCGGGCAAATTTACTGGCCAGCTGCGGATGCGCCTGCTGATAATCCTTCACACACTGTGCCACCAACTGCCAGAACTGACTCTCGGGCAGCGTACCTGACTGGTGCAAAATCGCGCTGATAAAGCGGAAGATACAGTCAAAGACGTCGGTAAAAATCGACAACAGCTTCAGTTCTTCAGGCACGTCTACCGCCAGACGCTGGACGTTCTTCGGCAGCACCGCCTCCGGGTTCATGACGGCGATTTCTTCGCCAATGTCTTTCATGTAGGCGCTGACCGGCACATTGTTTTCCAGCAGCAGGATCAGATTTTCGCCGTGGGGCATAAACACCAGATCGTGTTGATAGAAGCAGTGCAGCAGCGGACTGAGGTAACAGTTAAGGTAACGTTCAACCCACTGTGCCGCGGGCAGGCCTGAGTCGGCGATCAGTGCGGGCAGTAACGGCTGCTGATGGTGATCAACATGCAGGAACGCCGCCATGGTCATCAAGCGCTGGCCGGGCTGCAGATCAGGAACCGGATTATCGCGCCACAGGGCCGCAAACATTTTCTTATAGGCGGAATCGCCCTTAATGGCACGTTCGTAATGGCGGTTGTGATAGCCCACGGCGGCCACCTCGCGCAGGATGCGGAAGTTGCAGCGCTGAAGCCAGCTGTCGTTTGCCACCAGCGTTTCCAGCCATTCATTAATCGCAGGCGTGGTCGCCATATAGTACGGCGACAAGCCGCGCATAAAGCCCATGTTGAGCACCGACAGGGCGGTTTTCACATAACGCTTGTGGGGCTGGCTGCGGTTAAAGAAGGTACGAATCGACTGCTGCGCCTGATACTGGTCATCACCGATGCCCAGATAAATAATGTCCCGACTGGCAATATCCGCCGCAAACACCGTCAGCAGTTTATTCTGCCACTGCCACGGATGCACGGGCATAAAGATATAATCCTCGGGTTCCACCCCGTGGCTTGTCAGCTGAGCCGCGAACCGATCCAGAATGGACTGCCCTAGCTCCTCCTGCAGCAACTGCGTATAGCTCAGCGCGCTGAGGCTGGAGAAATGGGCATGACGACGATGCACGGCTACCCAGATGAGATTTACCGGCGCGGCGGCCTCTGGAGCATAAGCCAGGTAATCCCGCGCATCGAAGCCGATGCGGCCGTTATTGGCGACGAAGCAGGGATGCCCTTCCGTCATGGAGGATTCCACGGTCTGGAAGTCCGCTTTTACCAGCGCCTGGCTGTCTGGATTCTGCTTCTGCAACTTAAATACGCTGCTGCATAAGGTGCTGCTGATCTCTTCCATGTAGGTGGCTAACAGCGCCTGAGGAATGCCGATCTGCGCATTAAACTCCTCAATAAACTGCAGCGCATCCAGCGGTAACGCCCGACCATTCTCCTGCTTTTCCAGTGAGGCAACGTCGATATCCCAGTGGTCCAGCGCCAGACGCTGAGCGGAAAAATGGTACTCTGCCTCGGCACCCGGCACGGCCAGGCGATAACGTCCTGGGTGCATTTCGTCGGGGACGATCAGCTTTTCATGCGCGAATTCGGCAATCGCTTTACGAATCAGTAAACGGTTAGCCTGCAGCCAGTGAGGTCCGGTGAGATGGGCACCGGTTAACAGTGAGGTGGCGTGATTCATTCGTGAGTCCTGCAGTAATGCCTGTTGATAATCGTCGCGCTGACAGAAGGCGAGCCAGGCGGTTTTGTGGCCCATATCAATGGTGTGCTGGTAGCGAAAACCCGCACGTTTGTTCAGGCGATGGATTTTGTCGTTGCGCACATCCGGTTCGACCACCACGCGACTGACCTCGGGGCGGCTGAACAGGTAGTCCATAACGGTGCTGAAGACCTGCCAGCTAAATTCCCTGACCGGGGTTTCCGCGGGCGCGATCAGAATATGCATGCCGTAGTCGTCCGGCTGAGCGGGATAGTATTTACCTACTTCATCCTCGCGGGCGCGATAGCATTCGACAAGGAAGGCCGGTTCACCATTGCAGCAGCCGATCAACGCCGCATGCGGATCCCTGGCCGTCAGCTGGTGGTAAAAGTCGGCGACCTGCTCTGGTGTGTCATTCTGCATTCCCCAGAAGCGGGCATAGTCGCGCGTCACCCAGCGATGAATCAGCGTGGCGTCAGCGGCCTGCATGGGGCGGAGGGTAAACTGGCCTGCCGGGCGGGCGGCAGTGAAAAGCGTTAACTGTGACATATTACGATTCCGATTGAGCCGGGAAAGTCTGGAAGGCAATCTGCCGTTCGACGGGATAGATCTCTTTGCCGGTGATTTCACGCAGCAGCACCGAATTGCGATAGCAGGCCATGCCCAGATCCGGTGTAACGAAGCCGTGCGTGTGCAGCTCCGCGTTCTGCACGAAGATCTGGTTGTGGCGATCAATGCTGTAGTTACGCTGAACGTCGTAACGGCCCTTCTCGTCCCAGCGCAGACGCTGGCTGATGCCTTCAATAAACATCGGCGGACGATACTGATAGCCCGTTGCCATCACCAGACCGTGCGTACGGCGGGTAAAGGCACAATCCTGCTCCTGCTGATGCAGCGCGAGCTCGAACTCTCCGTTGGGTAACGCGCGCATTCCGGTCAGTTCTGAATGGGTGAACAGGTTAACGTTCAGCGCGCCATCCAGTTGCTTAACGTACATCAGATCGTAAATAGCGTTGATCAGCGTGCTGTTGATGCCTTTATAGAGATTTTTGTGACGCGCATTCAGCGCATCGCGTTTCTCACCCGGCAGCGCGTGGAAATAGTCCACCCATTCTGGCGAGGTCATCTCCAGCGTCAGTTTGGTATATTCCAGCGGATAAAAGCGTGGCGCACGGGTTATCCAGTTCAGCTGATAGCCAAACCGATCGATCTCCGTAAGCAGATCGTAATAGATCTCTGCCGCGCTCTGCCCGCTACCCAGTACGGTAATGGACGGTTTTTTCTGCAAATCCGCCTTATTCGCCAGATACTGACTGGAGTGCGTAAAACGCGACCGGTATGGATGGCTGCAGCCAGGCAGCCAGGCTTCAGGACCGGTGCCCAACACCAGCCTGCGGGTCAGCCAGTCCTGCTGCTGCCCACTGACCGTATCGACTGCCCGCACGCGGTAGCACTGTAACGCTTCGTCGTAGCTCACATAGTCCACGCGCGTGTTCCAGCGCAGGTTACTCAGCTTTGAACAGGCCCACTGACAGTACTGGTTGTACTCTTTACGCATCAGGAAAAAGTCTTCGCGGATATAGAACGAATACAGTTTTCCTTTCTGCTTCATATAATTCAGCAGACTGTAAGGACTGGTGGGATCGGCCAGCGTCACCAAATCGGCCATAAACGGCGTTTGCAGATGCGCACTTTCCAGCATCATGCCGGTATGCCAGTCAAAGCCCGGATTCTGATCCAGAAAGAGGCCATTCAGCCCTTCAACAGGTTCACTCAGACAGGCCAGGCTGAGATTGAAAGGACCGATGCCAATTCCGATAAAGTCATAAATGTTGTCGTTCATCGTACCGTTCTCACTGGTTAGCGGCTTGCAAAGTCAGGTCACGTGCCTGCTCCCGGCCGTAATGGACAATCAGGGCAATGACGTCTTCCATGTCGGCCACCGTAGTGGTGGGATTCAGCAGGGTAAATTTGAGGTACTGGTGACCCTCGACTTTCGTACCGGCGATCACCGCGTTACCCGAGCGGAACAGCGCCTTGCGGATACCGGCATTGATGGCATCCAGCTGTGCGGCCCGCATGTCAGGCCGGGGTACGAAACGGAAGATTTGTGTGGTCAGTTCAGGCGCATGCAGCACCTCAATAGACGGATGGGCTTTCAGCAACTGATGGGTTGCCTCGGTCAACGTCAGGATGGTATCGAATGCTTCCCCCAGCGCCGCCGGGCCCATGATGCGCAACGTCAGCCACATTTTCAGCGCGTCAAACCGGCGCGTCGTCTGAATACTTTTGTTGACCAGGTTTGGCGTCCCTTCCTGCTGGGCGCTGAGCGGATTGAGGTAATCAGCATGGTGCGTCACATGGCTGAGGTGCTGTTTATCGCGCACGAAAAACGCCCCGCAGCTGACGGTCTGGAAGAATGACTTGTGGTAATCCACCGTCACCGAGTCCGCTTTTTCGATACCACTGAGGCGCTGCCGCTGCGTTTCAGATACCAGCAGGCCACAGCCGTAAGCCGCATCGACGTGCATCCAGATGCCGTACTGCTGACACAGATCCGCGATAGCGTTCAGCGGATCGATACTGCCAAAATCGGTGGTGCCACTGGTGGCCACGACGGCGATGGGAATCAGGCCCTGCGCATGGCAGTGCTCAATTTCGCGCTCAAGCTGTACGCTGTCCATGCGGTAGTGTTCGTCATAATCCACGGAAATCACCGCATCGTAGCCCAGGCCAAGAATCGCCATCGACTTCTGAATACTGAAATGACTCAGTCGGGAGGTCAGCACGCGCCATTTCGCGGCCTCCGCCGGCAACCCCTTATGCTTGATCAGGTGACCCGGATGGTGCGTGACGCACCAGCTGTCCCGCGCCAGCAGCATCGCCATCAGATTGGACTGCGTACCGCCACTGGTAAAGATGCCGTCTGCGCTCGCAGGCAGGCCGATACGGCCCAGCGTCCAGTCAATGACCTTCTGCTCAATCAGCGTGCCGCCCGCGCTTTGATCCCAGGTATCGACGGAGCTGTTAACCGCCGCCATGATCTGCTCTGCCAGCAGCGAGGGCAGCACAACCGGGCAGTTAAGATGGGCGACATATTTGGGGTGGTGGAACCAGACGGCATCGCGCAGGTAAAGTGATCGCAGCTCTTCCAGCGCGGCTTCGTTGCTGCCCAGAGGCTGATCAAGGTCGACGGCGCTGAACGCCGGGGCCAGCTCATGGGGCAGGATTCCGCTGAACGGCTTCTCCACGCGCTGCACCGTGCTGCTGATCAGCGTCAGCGCCGCGTGCGTTTGCTGCTGCCACGCCGTAATCTGCGCCTCGTTAAAGATGACGTCCTGAGCCGCAGGAATATCTTCAGACAGATGTCGGCGCGGGACCGACAGAGTTTGCTTACGTAACACCATATCCTGTTCCTTTGTTTAAGACGTAAGTCGCCTGGCCGCCCCGGTAAAAGGGCAGCAGATCGTGCCAGACCGCACGTGTCAGTTCAGATTCGGTAATCTTTAGCCGGTACAGCTAACCCATCAGCCCTGAAAAATTGAGAATTTATGTTCGCAAAAATCTAAAAAACTACATTTTGTGTGGTTTATTTGTATTTACTGAGTGATTGTTAACGAAAATGACAACATAAATAATAATCATTATCATTCAATTTATGGAAGTGTAACCATTCTCATAAGTATGACTAATATCTATTTACGTGATCTTGATCACAAAAAGTAGGCGAAAGGAGCCGCCAGGCTGACAAAACAGGCTTCCCCACGGCCCTGATTCCGTAGGGAAGTGCTGTTTTCAAGATGTGAATACAGATGACGGGATGCAGAGGCTCAGCCCCGGCACGGTTCTACATTGCGGTCTGGGCATCAAGCCTGAATACACTGACGTTCTCAACCAGCGCGCTGACCTGCTGGTCTAATGCCCGTGCGGACTGGGCTGACTGCTGTGATAAGGTTGCGTTTTGCTGCGTCGCGGCATCCATATGCGTCACCGCCAAATTGACTTGTTCAATACCGGCACTCTGTTCAGCGCTGGCAGCAGAGATATTCTCCATGAGCGTACACAGCTGTTTTACGCTCTCAACGATCGCCTGCATGGATGCCCCCGCGCCTTTTACAAGTGAATTGCCTTGCGCAACCAGCGTCACCGATCGATCCGTGAGTCCCCGAATCTCGCGGGCCGCCGTAGCGGAACGCTGCGCCAGTGCACGGACCTCTGAAGCGACAACGGCAAAACCGCGTCCGTCGTTACCAGCACGGGCGGCTTCTACCGCCGCGTTAAGGGCCAAAATATTCGTCTGGAAAGCAATGCCGTCAATTACCGTAACGATGTCATTAATTTCGCGTGAAAACTGATGGATATCTTCCATGGCAATGACCACTTTTTCGACCCCCTCACCGCCATCATCGGCGCGCTGGCGCGTATCACGTGCAATGATGCTGGCATGATGGGCATTTTCTGCATTGATTTTTACAACAGAGGTCAGTTGTTCCATTGACGCCGCCGTTTCTTCCAGCGCACTGGCTTGCGCTTCATTACGTGAAGAAAGCTCACGGCTGCCATGTGCCACCTGATCTGTCGTGGCCGCAATGGCCTCTGTTCCACCGCGAACACCGATCACAATGCGTGTCAGGCTCGTATTCATATCGCGCAGTGCGGCCATCAATTGTGCCGTTTCATCATGTCCGCTGACGCTAATACGGGCGCGCAGGTCACCCGCTGCTACCGTTTTGGCTATCGTGATTGCCTGTTTCAACGGTTGCGTAATGCTCTGGATAAGCCACCATGTAATTCCCGCGCCCACTAACAGGATGCATCCCATTGCGATCAGCAACAGCAGGCGCGTTTGTTGGTAATGCGCAAGGTTACTCGCATCAATGTCCCGATGCATTTCCTGCGCACGCGCTAAGGTCGACGTGACCAGCGCATCGATTTGCTGGGTGGGCGCACGATCAATGCCCGTTACCTGATGATCGACCCGCGCGGGGCTGCTGATGTCGTTGATAACATAGCTGTTCAGCGCCGTCAGGTACTGGCGTTCCAGCCCGGCATGCGCCGCGCGCGCCTGCTCAACCGGGGCAACTGGCAGGTTCAGCTTGGCCTGAATCTGACTGAGCCGGGTCAATAATTGCTGCGTTTTCTGGCTTTCATTCAAAAAGGCCGTTTTATATTTATCAAATGTATTTTGTCCTTGTGTCCCACGCAGCAGAATATTCTTCCACTCCTGCACTTGTATTTTGAACTGCACCTGCGCGCTGCGCGCAGTATCAATACTTTCTGCAATGAGCATCTCCTTTGCCATAACGGCCTGACTGTTCTCTAAAGCCTGTCCGTTAACACGCAATCCGTTCACCCCCATCAACAGGGTTGCAAGCAGCAGCAACGTGGCAAGAAAACCGAGTCTTTGACCAATTTTAAATCGATTGAGCTTCATAAAAACTGTTACCTGATGAATAAATAGGAGAACAAACGTGACTTTCGTCACATTGATTATCGTCCTGGCGGGTAGCAACCTTTATGGAGCCGGTTGAGGAAATAACGTGACAATTTTGTGACAGAAAGCCCCCAAATAGCGACATTTTTACCCATAATATCTTGCCTTGCGCTTTCACAGCCTGTGCGCTTTGACCTGTAACGGAGGTTGCTCAGCGGGCATTACCGGTGTGACCTGCGCACTGGCATATTGCGCTGCGGTACAAACCGTCCGATATCGCGCAAAGACATTGTTAAAATTTCAACATCACACATCGGCTTATTGCAGGTTACAGTACGGTTCCCCGTGTGGCATGCCAGCGATTTACGGGATAATCGCTTTGCAGGTAAGATAAAAAACGGATGCGTCGAGCATGCAACGCCTTCTTTTTTGCCTTTATCAAAGGTCACGAAGTGAAAACGGGCGAGTTGAACGCCCCCGTTACCGGCCACCTTCGCGGTGTAACAGACATATGACGTCCTCCTCAAGGAATACAGGTTCAGAGATGACAATGGAAACCCGCCGCGACGAACGTCTGCGCAAACTCGCTCTGGCACTGAAGCGCACCGATAAACTTCACCTGAAGGATGCCGCCCGGTTGCTGGACGTCTCAGAGATGACGATTCGCCGGGATCTAAGCGAACCGACATCCAGCGTCGTCCTGCTCGGCGGCTATATCGTCAGCGATCCCAGAAGCCAACCCGGTCACTATTTTGTCTCCGATCAGCACGGGCAAAACGCCACCCGCAAACAGCAACTGGCGCAGGCGGCGGCAGGTCTGATCGGGGAGAACGATACCGTCTTTTTCGACTGCGGGACGACCTTGCCCTATGTGGTGGATGCCATTCCGGATGCCCTGCCCTTCACCGCCATCTGCTGTGCCATGAATACCTTTCTGGCATTAAAAGAAAAGCCCGCCTGCCATGTCATCCTGAGCGGCGGTGAATTCCATGCGGATAACGCCTTATTCACGCCGGTGGGCGGACAGTGCATTCTGGATGACCTGTGCCCTGACCTGGCCTTTATTTCTGCGGCAGGCGTCAGCCACGATCAGGGCGCGACCTGCTATAACCTCAATGAACTGCCCATGAAACACCACGCCATGCGGCGCGCGCGCCAGCGAGTTTTAGTGGCGGACAGCAGCAAATATGGGAAAGTGTTACCGGCCCGCATTGGCGCACTTTCACGCTTCGACCTGCTGGTCAGCGACAGCGCGCCAGATGCCACGCTGAGTCAGTGGTTAGCGCAACAGTCTATTCCCGTGCGCCTGCCCTGACTTCAGCCTGTCCACCGGCGTTCTGATGCGCGTTGCCCTGTGCCGGGTCGGTCTGACAACGGACATAAATCAAACAGTTATTCTGAACCCGCGGCCGCCATCGAATAATCCCGTCCCCTCGGCTGTGATTAGGCGGCGAAAAAGGCTAAACTTCGACATCATCCAAACGACAAACAGACCCAGAGGCTCAATACAACGTGGCTCAATTCGTCTATAGCATGCATCGCGTTGGCAAAGTGGTACCGCCAAAGCGCCATATTCTGAAAAACATCTCCCTCAGCTTCTTCCCCGGTGCGAAAATTGGCGTACTCGGCCTGAACGGTGCCGGTAAATCGACGCTGCTGCGCATCATGGCAGGCATCGATAAAGACATCGAAGGGGAAGCCCGTCCACAGCCCGGTATCAAAATTGGTTACCTGCCGCAGGAACCGCAGCTCAACCTTGAGCACACCGTGCGTGAATCCGTTGAAGAAGCGCTGTCGGAAGTGGTTGGCGCGCTGAAACGCCTTGATGAGGTTTATGCGCTTTACGCCGAAGAAGATGCGGATTTTGACAAGCTGGCAGCTGAGCAGGGACGTCTGGAAGAGATCATTCAGGCCCACGACGGCCATAACCTGAACACACAGCTGGAACGTGCCGCCGATGCGCTGCGCCTGCCAGACTGGGACGCCAAAATCGCGAACCTGTCCGGTGGTGAACGCCGCCGTGTTGCGCTGTGCCGCCTGCTGCTGGAAAAGCCAGACATGCTGCTGCTGGACGAACCGACGAACCACCTGGACGCCGAATCGGTCGCCTGGCTGGAACGCTTCCTGCATGACTTCGAAGGCACCGTGGTCGCGATTACCCACGACCGTTACTTCCTGGATAACGTTGCCGGCTGGATCCTGGAACTCGACCGTGGTGAGGGGATTCCGTGGGAAGGTAACTACTCTTCATGGCTGGAGCAGAAAGATGCCCGTCTGGCACAGGAAGCTTCGACTGAAGCGGCCCGTCGTAAATCTATCGAGAAAGAGCTGGAGTGGGTACGTAAAGGGCCAAAAGGCCAGCAGTCTAAAGGCAAAGCCCGTCTGGCACGCTTTGAAGAGCTGAACAATACCGACTACCAGAAACGTAACGAAACCAACGAACTGTTTATTCCGCCGGGTGCCCGCCTGGGTGATAAGGTGCTGGAAGTCAGCCACCTGCGTAAATCCTACGGTGACCGCGTGCTGATTGACGATCTGTCGTTCTCGGTACCGAAAGGTGCCATCGTCGGCATCATCGGTCCGAACGGGGCCGGTAAATCCACGCTGTTCCGCATGATGTCCGGTCAGGAACAACCGGATTCCGGTGAGATCGTGCTGGGTGAAACCGTGAAGCTGGCCTCTGTCGATCAGTTCCGTGACAGCATGGATAACGCCAAAACCGTATGGGAAGAAGTCTCCGGCGGCCAGGACATCATGCGTATCGGCAACACGGAAATGCCAAGCCGCGCCTATGTCGGACGCTTTAACTTTAAAGGCGTCGATCAGGGCAAACGCGTCGGTGAGTTATCCGGTGGTGAGCGGGGCCGTCTGCATCTGGCAAAACTGCTGCAGGTTGGCGGCAACATGCTGCTGCTCGATGAACCGACCAACGACCTGGACATTGAAACCCTGCGCGCGCTGGAAAACGCCCTGCTTGAATTCCCTGGCTGTGCCATGGTGATCTCGCATGACCGTTGGTTCCTTGACCGCATCGCGACGCACATTCTGGACTACCAGGATGAAGGGAAGATCGAGTTCTTCGAAGGTAACTTTACCGAATACGAAGAGTACAAGAAACGCACGCTGGGCGCGGATGCGCTGGAGCCGAAGCGCATCAAGTACAAGCGTATTGCCAAATGATTCAGAGGCGGCAGCAATGCCGCCCTTTTCTTTTCCTCAGCGGTAAAAGTCGCGAAACACCGGCGACTGCAACGCAAATTCAATAAACCTCATCAGCGCGGGCGAATTCAGTTTACGACTGGGATAGACCAGCCACAGCTCGTTTCCCTCAACCGTCCATTCCGGTAACACCTGCACCAGGCGCGCATCGCGCATCTCCCCGTCCGTTAAGAAACGCGGCAGTAGCGTAATGCCAGCATGCCCCAGCGCCGATTCGCGGGCATAGAGCAAATTGTCGGTCAGGTGCGCGGGCGGCAGCAGCCAGCGATGATACTGACTGTCGCGTTTAAGCACCCACTCGTTCCAGGCGCGGTGCGCGATACAGCGATGTTCAGCCAGCTGCTGCGGATGAGTAACCGGCGGATGCTGATCGAGATAAGTCTGCGAGGCCACCAGCAATCGCTCGCAGTACCCGACTCGTCGCCCAATCAGAGACGATTCCTGTGGCTGGCCGGTGCGTAAGGCAAGATCAAAGCCATCCTGTACCAGGTCGCGAATCTCGTCTGAAACGGAAATGTCCAGCGTGACATCAGGATAACGCCGTAAAAACGCGGCGTTACAGCGCGCCAGTAAGGTTGCCCCAATGCCTGCCGGGCTGGTGATGCGCAGGCGACCGCTGGGATTTTCCCGCAGGTTGGCAATCGCCTGTTCGGCACGTTCGCTAGCCTGCATCATCTCCTGACAGTGCAGCAGATAACGCTCCCCGGCAAAGGTCAGGTTAAGCTGGCGCGTCGTCCGGTTTAACAGCCGGATGCCCAGCCGCTGCTCAAGCTGGCTGATACGTTGACTGACGCTGGATTTGGGCAAACCTGCCCGCTCTGCCGCAGCGGTAAAGCTGCCGCACTCCGCCACCAGCGCAAACAGCGCCATATCCTGCCACTCACGAAACGCCATTGTTCACCTCAGACGAACACTCTAATAACTATTGTCCATCTTATCAGCCTGGCGGTGGGGTTCTACACTTGAAGAAACACTACAGGAGAATAGATTATGTCTGTCCGCGCGATTGCTGTTGATCCCGAAAACCCAAAAAACTTTACCGAAATTTTCCCGGAAACGCCTGTACCCGGCGAGTATGACCTGCGTGTCCAGGTAAAAGCCGCCTCGGTCAACCCGGTGGATACCAAGGTGCATAAAGGCGCGATCAAAAATGGTTTGCAGGTGCCGCGTATCCTCGGCTGGGATGCCAGCGGCGTGGTGCTGGAAACCGGCAGCAAAGTCACGGGCTTCAAGCCCGGGGATGAAGTGTACTATGCGGGTGATATTACCCGCCCGGGCAGTAACAGCACCGAACAGTTAGTCGATTCCCGTATCACTGGCCATAAGCCGAAAACGCTCGACTGGGCGGCCTCTGCGGCGATTCCTTTAACGGCGCTTACCGCCTGGGAAGGTTTGTTCGAGCGACTGGATATGGCAGCCGCGCGTGACGATCAAACGCTGCTGATCGTTGGCGGCGCAGGCGGTGTAGGCTCTCTGGCGATTCCGCTGGCGAAAATGCGCAGTAAGGCGAAAGTGATTGCCACCGCGTCACGGGAAGACTCTGCCCAGTGGTGCCGCGATCGCGGGGCCGACCTGGTGATCAACTATAAAGACATGCCCGCTGAGCTGGAAAAGCACGGCATTAAGCAGGTCGACTACATTTTCTGCCTTAACGACACTGACGGCCACTGGGAAACCATGAGCCAGCTCATCGCGCCCCAGGGTCATATCTGCACCATCGTCGAGAACGAACATCCGCTGTCAATGGATCAACTGAAGCTTAAGAGCGCCTCGCTGCACTTTGAGTTTATGTACACTCGCAGCATGTTCACCACGCCGGATATGGCGCAACAGGGTGAGATTCTGAATAGCGTTGCCCGCCTGTTAGATGACGGAAAGCTGCAAACCACCCTGAGTGAAACCCTGCACGGGTTAAGTGTGGAAACTCTGGAAGCGGCCCACCAGCGTGTACTGGAAGGCCATATGCGCGGCAAAGTGGTCATGGTTTACTGATCACCTGCGGATGCCGGTCCGTGCGGCATCCGCTCGCCCCGTTTCACGGGGCTTCCTCGGAGGGAGCCACAGGCGCGGTAAAAGCCTGCGGGTTCCCCTCATCGTCCAGCGCCGTGTAATCAACAAGGATCTGGCTCGCCGCGGAAGGCGACGCGTTTCCCATCAGGGGATACTCTTTGCTGGAAAAAGGCGCGAGCGTTTTATCCCCGTCCAGATAAACGGTGTAGCCTTTTCCGCCTGCCCGCACGGTCATTTTGCCCGGCGTGAAAAAGTAGCCACTACGGTTGGTGGCACGAATGAAAACCTGCCCCTGCATTTTCCTGACCTGAAAGGTGACGGCGTTCACCCGTGCCGTAAACGGTATCGCCTTCTTAAACGGTCTGTTGATCACTTTAAGTTGGGTATTCAGCGCCATGCTGATCTTATCGCTGCCCGGCTGTATCGTTCCTTTTTTTACGGCGCTGATTTCGTACAGATTGAGCCAGTAAAGGGATTCCCGATCCTGTGGCAGCGTTGCGGCCAGCTCAGTGCGTAAAACGGTAATCTGTTTTTTTTCATCTTTGTTCAGCGTAAAAACGCCGGGAAGCGCGACAAAAGGAAAGGCTTTACTGCCCGGCGATTTTTCCGGTGCGCCGCTGTCGACCCAGGTCTGGATCAGCACGGGTGCGTCGCCGCTGTTAACCAGCAGTAACGGGGTTTGCACCTCGCCGGGATGGAAGATCAGTCGGCTTTGCTGCGGAATTACCGCGGCCTGGGCGTTAATCACGATACACATCCATAACCAAAGAAACGTTTTCATCTTATTGCAGCCGAATGAGGATAGATGCGGTTGCATCAACATGGCCCGCCGTCACCGTTTTACCCGGGAGCTTTGCTAGACGGGCGTTGAAAGTACGCTGATACAGTTTCTCGTCATTCTGCTGGCTGCCGCTGATCACCTGCGCGTCCTCCAGCACCGGTCGCCAGCCCGCACTCCCGCTGAAGCTGCTCCAGCTTAAAAAGGAGACGGGCTGGCCACCTGACGTTTCCAGCTGAATGCCCACGCCTTTCGCCAGCGACGGTAAACTGTCGTAATGATCGGACACCAGGTAGCGCGAAAGACCGTCTCCCGTCGTCAGTCCCAACTGCTGCGCCTGCAGCCACGCGGCGTAGCTCGGTTGAAACCCCAGAGACAGCTGACCCGACTGAACGCCAGAGAGGTTTTCGGTTCCGTTCGCACAGGCCAGCGTAATGCTGAGCGGCGCCGTCACCGCCTGGCCTTCATTGAGCGCATTGATGCTGATGCCGGGGAAAAGGACGTTTGCGGTATAATTCTCCACCCGGCAGCCCTGGGTCATATTTTGCGTCAGAGTGGCGACCGGCGCGGTATTCATCCCAAAGGCCATGTAACGTCCGGTTCCCCAGGTTTCAAAATGGTTCCAGCTGTCCTGACCCGCTTCGGGCACATTCATCCCCGGCCCCATAAACACCACATAGCCATTGGGCTGGTTGCAACTGTAGGAGCCAGTGTAATTATCGGCCGCCGCCCAGAGGCAGCCCCACGACGCGTAACCCGGCGTGCGGTTGTTTCTGTCGGTACGAATGAGCTCCGCACTGATGGGGCTGAAGTCGCGTCCCCGGATCAGGATTTTATTTCCCTGTATTTCATACTGGGTGAGCGGTACTTTTTGCCAGATACGGGTAAAGGGCCTGCCACTGCGCACGTGAACCAGCTTTAATGCAGTAAAAGGAAAATAGGTCTGGAAATAGTTGTCCCCCATGTCCCAGGCACCGCCAACGTTGCTGTCACCGTTAGTGGCGAAGACTTCAAACAGTTGGTCTTTATCAGCAAGGTCACACTCGTACAACACGCGATCGGGATTGTTGTTAGCAACAGACGGCACCACCCGGAACACCGAACGGGCCAGCACGGTGCCGGCGGGCTGATAGCGAAGATTCATTAACCCGATATTGCCGAAATTCAGGGGCGCACCGCAGGCATCACAGCCCTGATCGACCGGGTTGACCCGGGTACAGGTCGCGTAAGCCGGGAGCCACGCTGTCAAAAAAAAGAATGTCATTACCGCTAAAACGCGTTTCATCATTAACACCTTAGAATCTAAAAACGACAGACGGCATCCGCGTAGGTCATCACCGCGTCAGGTTCAGGTTGAGGAATGTGGTAATCCATCACACAGGACGATTGCGCATCGTCACCCCAGACGGCTTTCAGTCGGCCCTGGGTTTTCGCCACACGTAACCAGGCATTGCCGCCCTGGCCAAACGTGCCCACGCGCTTGCCCGTCTCATCCAGCAGATCCGCGCCCACAGGCACCATAGCATCGCGATTCGTGCGGGTTTTCAGCATCAGGGGATAACCGCGTAAGGTTCTGAACGACACCTTCACCATCGCACCGGCATAAGGCGCGACACTTTTTTCGCTGTCCTGAATTTCCACATGACCGTCGCTGCCGCTGGCACCCAGCGTAATGGTGTTGTAGTGATACGGGTTGAGCGAAGGAACCAGCGCATAGCCAAAGCGATCGATTTCACTGCCCTGGCTGTTCAGGATGCGTGCGCCCCTGGCCCCTTTCGCCTCGACGAGGGCGAAGGTATCGCCCAGATAATGGCCTAACGTCACGCCACCGCTGTGGATCACCGCCGCCCCCATGGCGTTAACGGACATCTGATTAAACCGTGAAGAGGTCGAGGCAGTACCGGTCACGCTGGCCTCAGAAAAGGTTTTGCCCAGGCTGCCGCTTACTGTCGTGTCACGCTGCTGCTGATCGCGATTCACATTCAGGCTGTAGCTGGTGCCGCTCTCACCACTCAGCCCGCTGAGCGACGCTGTGTAATTACTGCCGTTCTGGCTTCCACGGGATCCCCCCAGAGCCAGGTAAGGTGAAGTGGCGTCCGTGCCCAGCGGCACAGAGACACTGACCTGTAACTGGGTATCTTTATAAAACGTCTCGTCTGCGTACTGAGCCATGACAGCTCTGCGCGGATCGGTGGCATAGGCTCTGCGCGAATACTGGCGGGACAGGGAAATATTCAGTGCGATGTTTTTGGGCAGCACCGTGCCATAACCGACCTGAAACTGTGTCGTCCGCGAGCGACCGTCATAGTAATTTTGCTTCGAGCCGGAGAGATAGATGTTGCCCCACTGCCCCAGCGTCTGATTCAGGGTCATCTGCAGGCGGTTACGCTGCATATATTCGCTGATAATACTGTTGCGGCCCGGCGTTTCCGCATTATTCAGTGCAATCACGTCATTGAGATCGCGGTAACCCTGGGTGGAATACTGGTAGCCCGCAAACGTCAGAGTGGTATTCGTGGGCTGAAATGTCCGGCTGTAACTCAGTGCGTAACGCCATCCCTGGGTCGACTCACCGCCGTTCAGAACCGCGCTGGAATACGCGCTGTTAAATCCCACGGCCCCTATGTCTGAAGCCCAGACGCCGCCAGCCAGCACGGCATGATAGCGTTCGCCCAGCCTGACGCCGCCGTTCAGCGTAATGGCATTGCTCAGGCCGTGCCTGACGGTTAACTCAGTAAAGGTGTTGGCTTTGCTGTAATCCCTGATTTTACCGGCGGCAAAGTTGTAGTCTGTCCGGCCTGGACGCAGCGACTGCGGTAAGACCGCATACGGCACGCTAAAACGATGCAGGCTGCCGTCAGACTCCTGAACCTCCACGCTGAGATCGCCGCCATAGCTCACCGGGCTCAGATCATTGATCGTAAACGGCCCTGGCGGCACGGTTGTCTGATATATCCGTTGCTTGCCCTGCCAGACCGTCACGCGGGCATTGCTGTTTGCCACGCCGCGTACCAGCGGTGCGTAACCCCGAACAGAATCCGGCAGCATACGGTCATCAGAGTCCAGACTGACCCCGTTGAAACTGACCGCCGTAAACAGATCGCCGTTACTGAAAAGCTCGCCTATGCCCGCCTCACTTCGCAATGACGGCAGCGCACGTTGTACCCAGGCCCTGGCGCTTTGCCAGCGATTGCCGACCTCGTCATGCGTAAAGTTTCCCTGTTGACGAAAACGCCACATGCCGACATTGATGCCACTGTTAATACCCAGATACGTGGATTCGAAACGCTGCGCATTTTTATAATCGGAATAGAACTGGTTCAGATTGTAATTCACGAACCCCATGGTCGTGCCCGCCGTCAGGTTTTCGGGCGCGATATAGCCGACGGGCCGCTGAACCCGCATCGCCTGTGGGACGGTAACGTCTACACGCAGGCTGCCCGTATTCACGTTAACTGACGCGCCCGTCAAAAGCGCATCGGGCCTGGCACAGTCTTTCGCCTTGAGCGCAGTGAGATAGTGGGCTTTGACGCCAAAGGCCTGATAAAAGGACAACGGCAGGCATACCGAAAGCGCCCTGCCCGCACGAACGATATCAACCGACGTGGACTGTTGAAATTTACCGTTGAGATAAAGATCGACATCATAGCGGCCGGGCTGGAACCAGGCGTCCTGCACATTGTCAGGCATCGCAATCTGTCCAGGCAGCATTTCGCGCACTAAGGCAGGATCAAACAGATAGTCATCCTGACCTTCAGCCGCCTGACCGCCCCGGAGAAAAAGCAGACTCAAAGCGAACAATAAGAATAATGAGACTATATTCATTTCTGCTACTTTTCGTTCACGTTTATTCTTTTGTCGGCACCAAAATCATTAATAAGAACGGCGTTAAGCGTATATCCCTGAAGGGATGACTGGCCTTTTAACGTAATACGCTGCTCACTAAACGGTGCCAGCGTCACGGCTTCATGCCAGGGAACACGGTTATTCTCTTTGACCAACGCAAAAGATCGAATATTGGCGTAAAAGGGCGAGGCATTGCGGAAGACGATGTCATGTCCCTGAATATGGTATGAGAGCGCATTCTTCAGGTTATCCATGGAAAAATTCAGTCCCTTTGGGCGAACGATAACCTTTACTCTGTTCTTAATAATCAAATAGAGTTTATTCTTATCCTCCAGCCCTTTTTTTAACGAGGGAATCTCGGTGTAATCCATATAAAACAGTGACTCTCTGTCCTGAGGAAGATTATTCTCCGTCACGTTGAGCTTTACCGTTTGGCCGGCTTCAGGAGCAATCCTGAATATTTGCGGCAACGCCACAAAAGGGGGAACAGAATGATTATTGAGATTGATCGCCTGAATCTGAATCAGCGCTGGCTGATCGCCAGTATTCGTAAACTGAAGCGTTTTTTCTTTTTTCGCACCCTCTACAATGACGCGCGTGCCATTTAATACGACGCTTGCCTGACAAAACATGGCTGAAAAGGCCAGAAAAAGAAGAACAAGAGACTTCAACACAGGGTTCTCCTGCCCCCTTAAAAGAAGGGGGCCTGATGATTAGGGATAGCTGACAGAATATTGAACGCTACTTAAAACCGTACCGGCGCCCGCCTTTCCAGAGTCGCTGTAATAGACGACTGAAAAGTTTTGCGATGCGCTGGTGCTTCCGCTTTCCAGCGTCATACCGGTGACCCTGGCCGTCCCACCCGACAAATCTATCGCGTTGTCGTTACTGTCCAGTAAACGCAGCGCCACGTTTTCGGCGGTGCCGGTATTGAGTAAATCGCCGGTGGGCGAAATATTATTGCCAGCCAGATTAATTGCCATTGCCTGTGTTGATCCGGCGTCCGGTGCGACGCAACCGGTTAAGTTAATCGTAAAAGGTGTTTTACCGGCGGTTGATTTTGCTGTACTCAACTCGGCCGTTGAAACGGTGGGCAGCAAAATAATCGGGCTGCCGGTTGCATCATTAACATTGACGTTACAGGTTTGTGCATTGACCTCGCCCTGAAAGCGAATTGTATTTTCTGAGGCTGCAAAAACATGGCAAGACATTAAACTCGCACTACAAACAACAAGCGTCATGCAGCGTGAAAAAGAGCAGGCTTTCATTGATTCCCTCTTATGATTTTTGATGAATAAAGATGCGCATTGGCGGCGAGGATCATAAGGCGCACGGCAGGGGAACGGTGTGTGAAGTGTTCTGAACTTATGTGAAGGAATGCACCATCAAATAGAAAGATATTTAAATTCAATTAGATGGTGTTAATCCTCTGTTACTGAAATGAGAGTCCCCTTAAGATAACCACAGGCCGGGAACCCACAAAGAACGTTAACGATCGCCACGTTTTATGGCTTATTTTTCGCAGAGGTAAAGCGGAACAGGGCCGGAATAAAATGTCCAGGTGTCAATACCTGTCCTTTTGATGACAAAGGGAAACGTCGCCCCCACGTTAATAAAAAATGCCGGCAGCCACTTTTGCTGTTCCTGCTGGGACATTTGATTATCCGGGGACGATTCGATTAATGTTGACCGGGCAAGGTACAGATCGCCCTCGCGCTGATAAGTAAACCGGATAATTTTGCTCAGACGGGTAACGTTATTATCGTGATCGGTGAGTCGGCCGGTGATGGCGATAACACCGTGACCCTCTCGCATATCATGAGAGGTGATGACGGAAAATGTCTCACCATTTCTGATGTAATTACTGTTTGCAATACAATGGACAGAATCCTGTCTGAATAAAAACACGACAATGCCTGCTGCTGTCATCACGATTACAGCCAACAGAAAGGTTAACTTCACTACTTACTCCTTATATAATAATACGAAATACAGTCGGGGGAACCGAAAAACGAGAGTGCATTTTTACATTGCAGTACCGAAATGCGTTCACCATTGGTAAATGCCGTGATATAAATCTTTCGTCGTTCTGTACAACTGACTTTACTGTCAACGGCGATGCGCGCGACCAGGCCATTACCGGCTTTTTCATTGGCGTATATTTCACATCCATTCATATCAAACCGTTTAATAAAAATCATCTCGTGGCGGTGAAGTGAAAAGGTCATGATGGCAAAACCACAAACCAGTATCGTCATCACCGCCAGTCCCGTGATAAAAAGATGCCGTGTCGAAATAGCATAGCGATAAGCGCCTTTGCTGACAGTGAATTCAGCAGGCTCAGGACGGCTGATGGGCTGTTGAGATTCTGGTTCAGAATACGTTGCGTTCTTAATAAGGTTTTCTGAAATATCCTCATCATCCTGAATAACGGATTCCGTTGTATCGCACGCACTCGCCTCTTCACCGGACGTAGCGAAGGGCGGAATATTCTGTTCGTCTTTCTGGTCGTTTTTTCCTGCCCCAGCGTCCTCATCAGCAGGCGCAATTGTCGACTCCTCAATAAGAACCGCATTTGCCAGCATGAAGCCACGGCGTGGAATGGTCCTGATCACATCCTGACGGATATTGCATGCCAACAGCGCTTTTCTGATGAGCGAAATACTTTGATATAACGCATTGGCACTGACCTCCATCCCAAACTGTCGCCAGGCATACTGATAAAACGCCTCATGATCGACAATTTCGCCCTGCCGCGCGATCAGCAATTCAAAACAATATGAGACTGAAGAATGCAGCTTCAGCACCTGATTATTACCAACAATTTCCCTTTTCCCAGGATAAAAAACCACTTCATTACCAATACTTATCTTTTTCATATTATTAAATCCGGATATATCCTTATTTCTGTCTTATGAATGCTCCCTTAATATAAGCCAGTAAATAATATTGAACTTACATTTAACATAAACAAACAGAAGAAATAAAATAATTTCAGACTTTAAATACGAAATAATGTTACTCAGGAATTCAAAATTCTTTATTTTGTTTGTGTATGTTACGTACGTTATTTGGAGGGCGCGGTATTTCGCAAAGCATTATTTTTTGTAATCAAAAAGGCGGGAAAATAACAGGCGCAGAAAACAGGACGTGAGGAGCGGCAGGGTGTCCCCTCACCGCCCCGGCGTGCAGGCAAAAATCTCAAAGGGCGCTTTGTTCGCCCAGCATACCTTTCACCAGTTCAATACAGCGCAGGAAGCGCGCGTCATAATCTTCTTCCTGCACATGAACAAAGTCGATGTTGTTTTCACCTAACATCGCTATCAACATGCTCTGGAACTCGCGGCGATCTACAGAGCTGCCTAGGCTGCGTAACCCGTCCGCTACCCAGGGTACGTTGTTTTCCAGCAGGATCACCAGATCGAAGCGATACTCGTCAATCATGGCCTGAACAAACGGATGCTCACGGCCTTCATACTTTTTACAAAATGCCTGGGTCGTGACGAAATCGGTATCAATAAATGCCACTTTATTGGCATATTTCACCGCAAAATCGATGTACTGTGCATGGCCCAGCGCGATCTTGTCGTAGTCTGAATACTGAAGCGCCATCTCATCGCCGCCCAGATGTGAAAAGACATAGTCGCGGCCATATTCCCAGGCGCTGGACGTGTTAAAGATGTTCGCCAGCTTATTCACCAGCATCGATTTCCCACTCGACTCACCGCCCAGAATGGCCACGGTGCGCACAAAGAAGGGCTTCACTTCGGTGGGGATGTAATCCCAGAAGCGGAAAGGATCCTGACGAATCTGCGCGCCGCTGATATTCATAAACGATCGGTTCGGATCGATCAGTATGGTTTGAATGCCCAGATGCTGTTGATACATCTCAGCATCAGGTGCCTCACTGGTATAGACGCAGTCTGCCGCAATCCCCTGCTCTTCCAGAAAGATCTTTACCCCTGCGCTCCACACATCCCAGCCATGAGGATAGGGCTCAATCCCCTCTTCATCGAAGGCGTGAATGCGAATATTTTTCTGGTACTTAAAGGTTTGCAGTAACCAACGCAGACGATCACTGACGGTGGGCTGCTGCGACATGGCGCTGTTTTCAAACAGGCTCAGATCGCGCGGCTCGTCGTAGCCCATGATGATATGCAGCTCATCGACCTGACTACAGGCGCGCTGAATCAGATAGATATGGCCAGTATGGAGCGGATAAAACTTGCCAAAAATCACCCCTATTTTTTTATCGCGACGGGGGAATTCCAGGCCGAGAAAACGGTGCAGTGCCTCCAGCTTTTGCGCGCTGGGGCTTTTAATTTTCGCGTTAAGCAGTTGGCTTAAATACCCTTTGGTCATGCCACTGGCATCGGCCACCTGTTGAAGCGTGTGGCCCTGCTGGCGAATCGCCGTTTTTAAATAATCAAACGCCGACATGTGGTGCCTCCTGCAAGCAATGTTCAACGAGGGGAAGAGCGTAGCCTGTCGTCTGCCCGGTGACCATACGGCCACCGGACAAACGGACTCGCTTAGAGATCATCAAGGATAGCCAACGCATCCGCCAGCTTCTTCGCGCTGTATACGCGCATGCCCTCAATCGGCTTTTTCGGTGCGTTACCCGCCGGCACGATCGCCCGCTTAAAGCCATGTTTAGCCGCTTCAGCAATGCGCTCCTGTCCGCTGGGCACCGGACGAATCTCTCCGGCCAGTCCGACCTCGCCAAAGATAACCAGATCCTGCGGCAAAGGGCGATCGCGCAGGCTGGACACCATCGACAGCATCAGGGCCAGGTCAGCACTGGTTTCCGTGACTTTCACGCCGCCGACCACGTTGACGAACACATCCTGATCCGCCATTTGCAAACCGCCATGACGATGCAGCACTGCCAGCAGAATGGCCAGGCGGTTCTGTTCCAGACCGACCGCAACCCGACGCGGATTGCCCATCATCGAATGATCCACCAGCGCCTGAATCTCAACCAGTAAAGGACGGGTGCCTTCCCATAACACCATGACCGAACTGCCGGACGTGATCTCTTCACCACGCGACAGGAAAATGGCGGACGGGTTGCTCACCTCACGCATGCCCTGCTCGGTCATGGCAAATACGCCAAGTTCATTGACGGCACCAAAGCGGTTTTTATGGCTACGTAACGTCCGGAAGCGGGAATCGGCATCGCCGTCCAGCAGGACGGAGCAGTCAATGCAGTGCTCCAGAACTTTTGGCCCGGCCAGCGATCCGTCTTTGGTCACATGGCCCACCATGATAATTGCCACGCCACGGGTTTTAGCGAAACGCGTCAGATAGGCGGCCGTTTCACGCACCTGCGCCACGCTGCCCGGCGACGACTGGATATCCGCCATGTGCATCACCTGAATCGAGTCGATCACCATGATTTGCGGCTGCTCCTGCTCCGCAATCAGGCAGATCTGCTCAATGCTGGTTTCCGACAGCATGTTCAGATTGTCACTCGGCAATCCCAGACGATGGGCGCGCATAGCGACCTGCTGTAATGACTCCTCCCCGGTGACGTAGAGGGTTTTCATGCTCTCGGCTAAACGGCACATCACCTGCAACAGCAGCGTCGATTTCCCGGCGCCGGGGTTACCGCCAATCAGAATGGCACTGCCCGGTACCACACCGCCACCCAGCACGCGGTCAAACTCTTTAAAACTGGTCGAAAAACGGGGCAAGGCTTCCAGACTGATTTCGGACAGCTTTTGCACCCGACTGGTTCCGGCATTGCCTGCATAACCGCTGAGGCGCTCATTGCGCGCCGCCGCCGGTGAGGCCGCAATACGGACCTCGGTAATCGTGTTCCAGGCGTGACAGGCGCTGCACTGCCCCTGCCAGCGTGGATAATCTGCGCCGCACTCGTTACAGACAAATGCGCGTTTTGCCGCTTTGGCCAAAACAACTCCTCAGTTAACGCTCTTCGTGAATCAGGCTACCGGTCAGGATGCAAAACACGCCCATCAAATCGGCATGGCGAATCGTGACGGCGGTTTGCTCATTGACTTTCGGTTTGGCATGGTAAGCAATGCCCAGCGCCGACGCTTTTATCATCAGCAAATCATTAGCACCGTCGCCGATCGCCACGGTCTGCTCTGGCGCAATCTCAAAACGCTTCGCCAGCTTTTTCAACGTCTCTGCTTTGTACTGTGCGTCAACGACAGGACCCAGCACCTCGCCGGTGAGTTTTCCGTCCCGGATTTCCAGTTCATTAGCGGCTATTGCCGCCAGATGCAGCTTATCGCGCAGGAACTCGGCAAAATAGGTGAAGCCACCTGAGGCAATCGCGACCTGCCAGCCCAGCGCCTGTAATTTTTTGGTCAGCGTGGTCAGACCCGGCATTAAGGGCAGTTCGTCGCGCACCTGCTTAAGAATATTGGCATCCGCCCCTTTTAGCGTCGCCACGCGCTGGCGCAGGCTGGCGGTAAAATCCAGCTCGCCGCGCATCGCCCGCTCGGTGACTTCTGCCACCTGCTCGCCGCAGCCCGCCAGTTTGGCTATCTCATCAATACATTCGATTTGGATGGCGGTAGAATCCATGTCCATAACCAGCAGGCCCGGCGTTTTCAGGTGGGGGATTTTCCCCAGCGGCGCTACGTCCAGCGCCAGCTCGTGCGCAAGTTTGCTGGCAAACGGCGTCAGGGAGCCCGCCAGGCGGATGACCTGATAGTCGTCAACGTTCCAGGCGCTGACGATCACCATGGCGGCCCCAAGCTGATGCTGGTAATCGGTCAGACGCTGTTTATCCAGACCGCGACCATAGAGTAACCAGCCGGTTCGGCCAGCACGGTAATCCAGCGGCATGACTTCATCACCGCTCAGTGAAAGGGGCAACCCCGGCCAGAGAGAGACATCAGCAGGCAGATCGCACCAGGTAAGATGATTTGACATCAGGGCTCCTGTAGGAACAACAAAACCACGCAAGAGGCTACCTTGTCTGCGCTGCTTCTGGCAACATAATATCCAGGCTTTCTGTCGTCACGTGATTCGGATAATTAATGGCTAAAACCGCACTGAAATTTCGCTTACATCGCACGGTGATTGTTTTGATTTCACTGGCGCTGTTAGTGGTGCTTATGCAAGGCGCATCCTGGTTTAGCCTTGGCCATCAAATGGCCCGTTCTGAACAGGCAGAAGAGCTGGCCCAGACGCTGACCCGGCAGGTGGCCTTCAGTCTGAAACCCTTGATGGATAACAGCGAAGACAATCGTAGCCAGATTGAGGCCATCATCAGTCAGATGACCGACAACAGCCGTATTCTGGATGCGTCCGTCTATGCAGGCGATGGCAGCCTGGTGGCGCACAGCGGCGAAAATATCAACGTGCGCGATCGGCTGGCGCTGGATGGCAAGCGCGCGGGCAGTTACTTTAATCATCAAATTGTCCAGCCGCTCAGCGGCAGCAATGGCCCTGCTGGCTTTCTGCGCGTTACGCTGGATACGCACGTGCTGGTCACCGAATCACGCCAGGTGGATAACACCACCAATATTCTGCGCCTGATGATGCTGCTGGCGCTGGCCATTGGCATCATCCTGAGTCGCACGTTACTGCGCGACCGTCGCACGCGCTGGCAGCAGTCTCCGTTTTTGCTCACGGCCAGTACGCCTGTGAAAGAGGATGACGAAGAGGATGAGAAAAAAGACGACGCCGCGAAACCTTCCGCGTGACGGAAGGGTTTACAGGTCAACGTCTGACAGCCCTCTCCTGCTTTCCTTAACGCTTAGCCCAATGTAAAAGGCCCGTTTCACGGGCCTTACTGACGTTGCACTTCGGGCGAGAGTCAGCCTCTGAGCAGCGCTTCCAGCTCTGATAACGTGTTCACCCGCCAGTCGGGTTTAATTGCGTCAGGCAAGGGGCGCGTCCCATGGTCAACCCAACAGGTTTTAATACCGGCATTCATGCCGCCAAGGATATCGGATTCCGGCGTATCGCCGACCATCAGCACCCGATCGCGCGGTGGGTTTCCCAGCTGCGCGAGCGCATAGTCAAAGATTCTGGCGTCAGGCTTAGGCACGCCCACTTCTTCTGACACCACCAGCGCAGAGAAGTAATCAAGAAAGCCGGTACGCTCCAGACGGCGCTGCTGCAGGGCGGTAAAGCCGTTGGTAATGATGCCCATTTTGACGCGGCCGTGTAGCAGCGTCATCAGGCTGTCTGCGCCCTCCAGCGGCAGGCAAATTTCCGCCATCGCTGACAGAAAGCCATCGTTAAGAATGGCGGGCGCCACGCTCAGTTTTTGCCCCCAGCCGGCAAAGCGGCGAGTCTGAAGCTCCAGTGCGGATAACTGGCCATTCTGGTATTCCACCCATAACGGCTTGTTGACCGCCTGGTAATCTGCAAAATCCTGGTCGGTAAACCGGACATCGTACCCGGCAAACAGGCGTTGCAGGCCGGCATACGAATCAAAGTGAAACAGCGTGTCATCTGCATCAAACAGAATGCAATCCCAGTTATCTAACATCGACATTCCTTACAAGCGGCTACAGCGTCAGCGCCATGATCAGGGCATCTTCACGGCCACTGGCGCAAGGGTAATAGTTGGGACGGCGGCTGACCTGGTTGAAATCCAGCTGTTCGTACAGCGCGATGGCCGGTGCATTGGACGCACGCACCTCCAGCCACAGCGTCATCACATCGCGTGCAAGCAGTTGATCGATTAAATGCTGCAGCAGCGCCCGCCCGAAGCCGCGCCGTTGATACGCCGGATCGACAGCGATATTAAACAGCGAAGCTTCATCCAGCACCACCTGGGTAATGGCAAAGGCGGCCATCTGGCCCTCGACATCCAGCCGCAGGTTGAGAAACCGCTCGCCCTGGTTGCTGATAAAGGTCTCTTCGCGCCATGGAAACGCATGGCTACGGCACTCAATCGCGAAAGCCTGGGGAATCGCGTCAGGCGTGAGAAAAGAAATGGCTGTCATGTTCACACATTTGTTGCCAGAGCGCGCGCCGGGCGGCACCGCTACTCAGGAGTTCATTGAAAGAGGCGCTCGATAATGCCACGCCGTTAAAGGATTGCTCGCTCTCAACGCCCAGCAACCACCCTGCACAGTTCAACGTTTCCGGCAGCATTTGCAGCTGATCCGGCGTAACGGTCATGACCTGAGTGGGTTTCAGACCGAGCGTGTGCAGAACATCACGCAGGAAAGGCTCCTGCAAACCGGGCGGATTTTCCGCCACGATAATCAGTTGGGTATCCGGCAAAAGCCGCACGGCGATTTCGCCCTGGAGCACGCGCGGGCGGCGCAGTTGATACTGCGTTATCCCCATTTGCTGTAAAAGCCAGTCGCGCCTGGACGTCATGGTATACCTGCTTTGCTCGCGGAATGCGACGCTATGCTAGCAAACCCATCGAACATGCGCCAACAAACCACTATAATCTCCGCTCAGATCTTACAGGAGCCCGACATGTCTGCTTTTACCCCGGCCAGTGAAGTCATTCTGCGCCACAGTGATGAATTTTCCACCCGCCACGTTTTATTTGCTGGCGACCTGCAGGATGACCTGCCCGCACAACTGGAGACCGCCGCTTCCCGTGTGCATACCCAGCAATATCATCACTGGCAAAACCTGAGCCGCCGCCTGGGCGACCAGGCGCGTTATGGACTGGTTGCGCAGGCCGACGATGTGCAGGGTTGCGATACGCTGGTTTACTTCTGGACCAAAAACAAACCTGAAGTGCAGTTTCAGTTGCAGAACCTGCTGTCGTTACTGCCCGTCGGCTGTGATGTGTTTGTCGTCGGTGAGAACCGCAGCGGCGTGCGCAGCGCAGAAGGCATGCTGGAGCAGTGGGTGACCCTGGAAAAAATCGACAGTGCGCGTCGCTGCGGTCTTTATCACGGACGTCTGGAGAAGCAGCCCGCCTTTGATGCTTCGGCCTTTGGCAACCGCTATCAGTTGGATGACCTGACCATCCATACCTTACCTGGCGTTTTCAGCCGCGACGGCCTGGATGCCGGCAGCGCGTTACTGCTTTCAACATTCACGCCCCATACCAAAGGCAAAGTGCTGGATATCGGCTGTGGTGCAGGCGTGATTGCGGCGTCGTTACCGGCGCATTCGCCCAAAGTGCGCCTGTGGTTATGCGATGTCCATGCCGCCGCAATCGAGGCCAGCAAAGCCACCCTGGCCGCTAACGGTCTGGAAGGCGAAGTGTTTGCCAGTAACGTCTTTTCCGATGTCACCGGGCGCTTTGACATGATTATCTCCAACCCGCCGTTTCATGAAGGCACCCAGACCAGCCTGGATGCAGCACAAACGCTGATTCGTGGTGCCGTTAAGCACCTTAACAGCGGCGGAGAACTGCGCATTGTGGCGAATGCCTTCCTGCCTTATCCCCAGGTGCTGGACGAAACCTTTGGCAATCATGAAGTGCTGGCGCAGACCGGTCGCTTCAAAGTTTACCGTGCCGTTTACGGTCGCGGTGCGAAAGCCCGTTAATCTTTTTTCTGCCTTTTTCGCCCTTTTTGCGTGTTGCCAGGCTGAAAACGTTGCTTTTTGCAGCGATCGTTTCCGTCTGGCGAAATATGTGTTGACGCATTGAGTAAAATCTCTAAAATGCGCCTCCGTGGTTGTAATACGGTAACGTATTACGGGTATGCGAAGGTGGCGGAATTGGTAGACGCGCTAGCTTCAGGTGTTAGTGTCTTAACGGACGTGAGGGTTCAAGTCCCTCTCTTCGCACCAAAATCACAGATTTCATATCGCGAGCACTGCGCGAAGGTGGCGGAATTGGTAGACGCGCTAGCTTCAGGTGTTAGTGTCTTAACGGACGTGAGGGTTCAAGTCCCTCTCTTCGCACCAATGCGGTGATATGAAAAGACAACAGGATGCGAAGGTGGCGGAATTGGTAGACGCGCTAGCTTCAGGTGTTAGTGTCTTAACGGACGTGAGGGTTCAAGTCCCTCTCTTCGCACCAACGTTGTCCTCCCTCTCTTTTTCTTCTGCTCCCTTTTTACTGTTACTATCCGGTTAATCTCGCGCTAATCGCGGCCAGCACGCTCGCCAGCGCCAGACAGGAAGGCAGTAACACATAATGCCGCATCCGCTGATTAAACAGCATCAGCACTGTCAGCAGTAACGCCACCAACATCATCATACGCCACTGCCCGAAGCTGGGTTGCCACAGCGTCATGGCTGGTATTACCGCACAGGCCAGTACGCCCGCCCATGCACTGTCCAGTTTTATCCCGCGCATCATCGTCTCCTCATCTGTCATCGCTGTCAGGACAGTACCTGATCACATGGATGATAACCATTCCCATTATCATATGATAACTATTCTCAATGCGCAGCTTGTTTTTTGTGGCCCGGCGGGAAGATGACAGAGAAACAAGAAAATGCTAAATTGCGGCTGATTACACAATTTATAACAGCAATATTAAATCTGTCGATCGGCTGAAATCATTTGCCGGCTTTTGCTTTGTTATTTCAGGGCCGTCACGAGTATTAATAATGAAAATAGAATCTTATGATGAATTGAAACACAGCAAATACCGCCTTTCTTTCATGCTCTTTTTGTTTTTAAACGCTGCAGTTTCACTATTTTGTCTGCTCCCTTTAGCAGAAAACAATGAAACACAAGTTACTGTACCGGTGATTATGGTGGCTTTCTTCAGTATGACGATGCTGGCCACGTGTTTAATAAAGGCAAAACTAAAATTACCCCTGTTAAATCCTGTGGCGTTGATTTTAGGCGGGTTATGGGCGTGGCATATTCAGCACCGCTACCAGTTTGTTTCTTTGACGGATGGTGGATTTCTGATTGTCAGTCTGCTGTGCGTTTTTTTTATCAGTGCGATTGCCTTAAGCGATTATTTAGTGGCGTTTTGTTTGCACATCACGCCCGCAATGCTCACCGTGCTGATGCTGGATCACGGACAGCATTTGCCCTTGATTTTATTGACCATTGCCTTGCCGCTGATCGGGTTTTCTTTACAACATTTAATGCGCCGACGTTCGGAAGATTTTACACTGCGCTTAATGTATCAATTATATGAAGAGAAAGAATCGTTTAGCGATCTCAGTATGCTCGATCCGTTAACCGGTTTATATAACCGCCGCGGACTGAAGAACCGCCTTGATAACATTCTGGATAATCATGCGGGCAGCCATTATGTGTTATTGCTTGATATCGACCATTTTAAGGCCTACAACGATAATTACGGCCACGCGATGGGCGATCAGGCGCTGGCCCGCGTTTCCGTCGCTATTCGTGACGCCGTTCGGTCACGTGATGTGGTAACCCGTTATGGCGGCGAAGAATTTCTTGTGCTGATGACCAATGTGAATGCCTCGATTGCCATGAAACTGGCTGAACGTATTCGGCAATATGTCGTCAACCTGGAAATACCGCATATGTTTAATGAGCGCGTTTCTACGCATGTGACTATCAGCGCAGGCATTGCCCCTATTTACGATGATGAATTTGATCAGGCGGTTGCGAACGCCGACCGTGCGCTTTACGTGGCAAAAAATCAGGGGCGCAATACCATCCTCGCCTGGGAAGATCTCCCCGTACTTCACAATACCGTCAGCGAGATCGGCTAACCGCCGTGCCGGGTCGCAGGACCACCAGCCGTCGGCACGTACATCACCGGGGGCTGTCTGTCCCCGGCCTGACGGCCATAGCTCTCTGTTAACGTACCGTTATGCATTCTGTTACCTATTCTTTCGCTCTGCCGTTTACACCACCGCGGGCTTATGGCAATTTCTACGCCTTCGATTAGTCGGGAGTAAAAAATGAGCCTGGAGTCTGTACGCCAGTTTTTTGCCGAGCGTGCGCCGGAAATAGACATCATTGAGATGCCATACAGTACGGCAACGGTAGAAATGGCGGCACGTGTTCACGGTGTTGAACCGGGACAAATTGCGAAAACGCTGTCACTCAAAGTGAAAAATGAGGTGATCCTGGTGGTCACACGCGGTGATGCACGGTTAGATAATCGTAAGCTGAAAGCGGTGTTGGGTGCGAAAGCGCGCATGTTGAGTGTGGACGAAGTGATTAGCTGGACCGGGCATCCTGTGGGCGGCGTCTGCCCTTTTGGCCTGGAAAACCCGGTGACCGTGTATTGCGATATCTCGTTAAAAAGCTTTGATGAAGTGTTGCCTGCCGCAGGATCGATTCACAGCGCTGTCCGCATTTCGCCGCAGCAAATGGCTGAACTCACTGCGGCAAAATGGGTAGATGTCTGTGAAACGCGCTAGTGCGTCTGCTTTGCCACCGTTCCCGAAATTGTCATGCCGCGCGTTTCCCGGCCAAAGGCGACAAACAGGCAAATCAATACTGCCACCGTCCCGGCTACAATGGCCATACCGAGACCGTAATTGCCGCCATGCGCTTCAGCAATGCGCGACTGTAGCGTCGCGTTGACGGACGCAATGAGATTCCCCAACTGATAAACAAAGCCGGGCAACACTGCTCTTGCGTTTCCCGGAACCAGTTCGTTCAGGTAAGTCGGGATCACGCCCCAGGCACCCTGCACCATAAACTGCATCAGGAAGGCACCAAGACCAATCGTCCAGGAACCGCTGGAAAAGGCCCACAACGGCAACACAGGCAGCGTCAGCAGCGCCGCGATAATAATGGCTCGCTTGCGCCCAATGCGTTCTGACAGCGTACCGAAGAAAATGCCCCCCAGCATCGCAGCGATGTTGTAGGCGATAGCAATAATACTGACCGTGTGCGCATCAAACTGATGCTGCACTTTGAGGAAAGTCGGATACAGATCCTGCGTGCCGTGGCTGAAAAAGTTAAAACAGGCCATCAGCAGCACCATGTAAATACATATTTTCCAGTGCTGGCGCAGGACGGGCATCAGGGCACTGCTTTCTTTACGTTCACGCGCAGCCAGCCAGACCGGGGATTCCGGGACTTTAAAGTAGATGAACGGCAACAACAGAATCGGGACAGCGCCGATAAGAAACATGCCGCGCCAGCCTACCATGTCGAAAACCAGACCGAACACGATGGACGCCAGCAAATAGCCACAGGGATAACCCGCCTGGAACAGTCCCGACATCAGACCGCGTGAACGATCGGGTATTGTCTCCATCGCCAGCGAGGATGCCACGCCCCAGATTCCGCCCATGGCAATACCGTAGAAAACACGAAAGGCCAGAAATGCGGTGAAGGTGGGTGACCAGGCGGACAACAGCTCAAACGCCGAGAAAAAGACGATATTCAGCATCAGGATAGGCTTGCGGCCATATTTTTCCGCCATCCGGCCAAACAGTAAGGCACCCAATGGGCGCACCGCCAGCGTCAGCATGATAGCGACCGACACGTCGGTGACGGAATTATGGAAGTACTGAGCAAGATTACTCAGGACAAACACCAGAATAAAAAAGTCGAAAGCGTCCAGCGTCCAACTGGCAAAACAGGCGAAAGCCACATTGCGCTGGGTCGATGTCCAGTCAAGCATACAAGTCTCCTCTCTGAGACACTCTGGCGCTCCGCCCAAAAATTTTCTGGTGGCTAACGAAGAGTGATGTGATTGTTAATCAAATGTATACATCATGTTCAGGAGGAGAGCGTATTGCGTAATTGTGAGGCAGTGGATCAGGCTGTAAGAAAGCGTGTCTGACTTTCTGCCAGCAGGTCAGGCGACGAATCGCCTGTACGTTATTCAGGAAGGTGTTGAAATGCCGACTCAATGATGGACAGCAAAAGAGCGTTATCCACACTGTGCAGCACATGTACCAGCGCACCGCTGTCCGGTGGGATACCGACATCCAGCCGCAGGGGTTGACGATAACGCCAGCTTTTCCCGCGTGTGGCTCCCGGACGGAGCTCAATATCGACCCGGTAATCCGTGCCCCAGGCGACACGCTGATTAAGCAACCAGGCGACAACCAGCGCGTCATGAATCCAGCAACCTGGCAGATGCCGGGTCTGCATTGAATAATCTATCCAGGGCTGCAACGTCTCCCGCACGAAACGGGTCAGCGGATGAGCATGCCGGGTAAGACGTTTGAGATCGGCCTGGGTCAGCATGGTTTGTGTTGTCACATCCATCGGCACCAGGGTAATGGCGGCACCGCTGTGCAACACCTGATGAGCCGCCTCGGGATCCACACCGAAATTCGTGTCTTTGATGTAGTCTTCCAGCGCAAAGACACCCCCCATAATCACAATCTCGGCTACCGCTTCGGCCATGGCGGGAAAACGCTGCATGGCCAGCGCCACATTGGTCAACGGGCCAATCGCAATCAGGGTGATCTCGCCGGGATTATCACAGATGAGCTGCCCCATCGCCTCAGCAGCATCGTTTCCGTCAGCCGGTAATGCCGCAGGCTGAGGAACGCCCTGCCATAACGCCATCAGGTCGAGTTGTTCGACCCGCTTATCCAGCAGCGCGCGCCAGGGCGCAGGATCTTCGCACAACGCCCGCGTTGCCCCCTGTACGACAGGAACCGCACAGCCCAGCCGCGCCATTAAGTCTTTAGCGACTCGTGCACCGACATCACTCGGGGTATTCCCGGCGACCGTCGTAATTAACTCCAGCGAGAGCCCTGGTGAGGCTAACGCCAGGGAAAGGGCCAGGCCATCATCAGTATTGGCCCCGGCAATCCCGTTCCCCGGATCGCAATCAATAATCAGTCTTTTCATTAGGTCGCTTTATTTGTTTTGTTCTGATGGCCGACAGCCACAAGATTCACCAATCTCAAGTTGGTGTGGGAATGCTTCAATCCGTGCCTCGCCATTCCACGCTTTCAGCATATGAATCGCACAGCGTGCCATCTCTTTAACCGGCTGGCGCACGGTGGTTAATGCCGGAACATGGTAGGCGGATTGATCGGTTCCGTTAAAACAGACCAGGGCCACATCGTCCGGCACACGAAGGCCATGCTGGCTGAAGGCGCGAATGCAGCCAATCGCCTGACCTTCGTTGCTGGCAAACAGGGCGCGCGGCACCCGTTTACTGGCAATCATACGTAAAGCAGCCTGATAGCCGCCCTCACGTGTATAGGTTGCGGGGAAAATATTGGCATCATCGGCTGGCAAACCATACGCCCGCAGCGCATCGCGCCAGCCCTGAATACGATCCTGCGCATTCAGCATGTCCCGGGGACCGCTGATCATCCCGACCTGCTGATAGCCATGGCTGAGTAAATGCGACGTCACCTGAAACGCCGCGTCACGCTCATCTACCCGCAGCATGCTGACACCGGGTTGTGGGTCGACCCGATCCAGCATGACCAGCGGTGTCCCGCTGGCTTTGATGATATCGATGAAAGGATGGCGATCGACACTGGTGTAAAACAGACCGTCGACCTGACGGTTCAGCAGCCCCTGAATCAGCTCCAGTTCACGCTTGCGATCGTCGCCGGCATCACCCAGCAGCATCACATGGCCGTGGTTGAGCGACTCCTGAAGCAGCATATGCGCCATGGAGGCGACGAAGGGGTTACTGATATTAGGCACCACCAGACCAAACGTTTTGGTATTCCCTGACGCCAGGGCACGCGCGGCGGCATTCGGGCGATAGCCGGTCTGCTCTATTGCCGCCAGTACCCGTTGCCGGGTCGCGTCCGCGACCGGACGCGGGCCATTATTGATGACATAACTCACCACAGCGACGGAGGTCCCGGCAGCTTTAGCAACGTCACTCCGCGTCACGGCGGTTTTCACCTGTTTCGCCACTTCCCCTTCCTCACTTAACGTGCACTGCCTTTAGCATAGCCTGTTTCAGATAGCGTCCTCTGGCAGGTTAAGGTCGCGCCCACGTGTTTCCGGTGCCACAAACGTAGTCAGGAAACCAATCGTGGCCATCACGGAAAAATAGACGGCGATCGACCACCAGTGTCCGGTATAAGAGAGCATGGCCGCCGCTACTAACGGGGCGGTGCCGCCTGAAATAATAGAACCCAGCTCTTTCGCGACCGCCATCTTGGTATAACGGTGATTCACGCCAAACATCTCCACGCCCCAGGCCGCCTGTACGCCAAAGATGCCCAGAGAAGCCAGCGCCATGCCGACCACAATCACCGGAATCACGATGGCCGGTTCACGCGTATCCAGCAGGGTAAAAGCAGGCCAGGCATAGATCATCAGCAGCAGGCAGAACATGCGATAGACCACACGGCGACCAAAACGGTCAGACAGCCAGCCTGCAAACGGAATAATCAGGAACCCCAGCAATGAGGCGATAAACACCGCCGTGGTGGGCACGGATTTATCTACCATCAGCACCTTGGCGACATAGCCCACAATAAAGCCCTGGGCCAGATAAGAGGGGCCGTTTTCACCGATGCGCAGCCCGACCATTGTCCAGAAGGCACGTGTGCGCTGAAAGAACGGGCGTGTATCCGCTTCAGAACGATGCGCGGCAATCACCTGGGCGCGCGTTTCGGCAAGCTCTGCTTTCTTACGCTCGAATACCGGTGTTTCACGCAGATTACGACGGATCCACAAGGCCACCAGTGCGATCAACGCACTGCTCAGGAACGGAATGCGCCATCCCCACTCCAGCAGACTCTGCTTGTCCATTTGTACCACCAGCAGCCAGACCAGCGAGGCCAGCAACGTGCCGCTGTTAGAGCCGAGTGCAATGACCGATGACACCAGGCCACGGCGCCTGACCGGTGCATATTCACCCAGCATAACGGTTCCGCCTGAGAGTTCGGCGCCCGCCCCAAAGCCCTGACTGAAGCGTAACAGCACCAGGCAGGCCGGCGCCCAGATGCCAATCGAAGCATAGCTGGGAATCAGCCCAATCAACGTGGTGGAGGCGCCCATCAGGATAATGGTGGTGACCATGACGACCTTGCGGCCTTTACGATCGCCCAGCCAGCCGAAAAACAGGGCACCGATCGGACGGGCAATAAACCCAACGGACCAGGTGGCAAAACTGGCAAGCAGTGCCATCGCGGGCGTTTGTTCGGGGAAAAAGACATCACCAAAAATGATGCCCGCAGCCAGGCCATAGAGCGCAAAATCTGCATACTCCATTGCCGTGCCTAACCAACAGGAAACCGTAGCGCGCCAAAAATCTTTGCGGCCGGCTGAGGTGTTAAACCGCTCATCTGCGGCGGAGGTAGAAGGCAGTGATGCCTGTGTCGTAACGGAGTGCTGTGCCGTCATAAACGCTGTCCCTTGAAAATATGCAGATAGATAAATGCCATTCCGAGAGACAATTCCCTGACTGTAAGCAGAAGAATCGCTCTGGTGGCGACATTCAGTTGGCTAACCATGATGAAAGGAAAGTTAAAAGATTCCCTGGTGTTGGAATCCGCAGTATCGCGAGCTTCGCCGCTGTATTTTTCAGCGGTCGTATAAGTCTGGCGAATGTAACTTGTTCCTCGATCGGCCTACCGTGCATCGGGCACCGAGAGCAATCACTGGAAGCTAGTTTATCTACGCGCGTAGATAAATCAATAGCACTTGAGAAAATTTGTTAGATTTTCTTTAGTATCAAGCTGCATCAGATGCTATTTTTAACGCAAAATCAGAGAGTTAATTGTAACCTGACGCGCAAAAAAACAGCATAACGCTAGACCCGGTTCACTTTTCTTTTATCATTAAGCCAAACTGGCCGTCAGAACCTTTCATCAGATGCTGTTGTCGCATACAGGTGTGACTGCAAAATGACAACGCACCACGTTTGTATCGCGTACAGTCGCGCAGAGCCCTGTCCGCACCTGACCTGGAGGACGCTGTTTACACGTTATGACCATTATCCTGATGCGACACGGCAAACCCGCCCACCCTTTTGCCCGCCGTTTGAGTGCGCAGGGCATGGCGGACTGGTGCGAAGCCTATGATCTTTCGCTGGTCAGCGATGGGCCGCCTGAGCGCAGCATCAATATCGCGCGCAACGCCGCGGTTGTCGTCTGCAGTCCGTTACCCCGCGCCCACTCCTCGCTGGCGCACCTGGGGCTGCGCCCCCATCATGTCGATGCGCTGTTCAGTGAAGTCGGCATTCCGCTGCTGCGGGCCGATCGCCTTCAGTTACCCACCTTTGTCTGGCAGGCCATTCTGCGTGCGATGTGGTTGTGTGGTTACGCGGGCGAGACCGAATCACTGCAACATGCGCGCGCACGGGCGTCGCGCGCCGCTGACAGGCTGATCGCCTTATCGGAGAAAGGCACGGTTTTATTGCTGGGTCACGGCATTATGAACAAAATGATTGCCCGCGAACTGCGTAAGCGTGGCTGGCAGGCCGAAAAGCATGCCAGCAGCCGTCACTGGAGTTCCGCGATTTATCATCGCCCGTTTATTTAATCGATTTGGAAGTAGCTCAGCGTTTCATAACCCGCGCCCACTTCTGCGGTCACCACCACGGTCTGGCGCATCAAATCAATCACGCTTAACGTCTTATTGTCATCATGCGTGATCAGCAGCTTTTTTTTGTCCGGGCTGAAACAGCCATCGAGCGGTTGTCCAGCCAGCGTGATTCGCCCCAGCGGATTAAGCAACTCGTCAAACAGTGTCACAGTCGGCTCCTGATCACCCATTGCCATAAGGTAGTCCCCGTCCGGACTAAAGCGCACTTTCTGGCAGGGATGCTGATGATCGGGCAAAGCCAGCCTCTGGCGGATACGATGACTCTGGCGATCCACCACATACAGCAAGGGCGCATCGGCGGCGCTGGCGATCAGGTAGGGATGTTTGGGTGAAGCTGTCAGACCCGAAACGGGGCCCGGCATAAGCACCGTATCAATGACGCGCCCTTCCGCCTCACAGAGATCCACCACGGTGATAGTGGCGTCCTGCTCGTTGTCGGTAAATAATTTGCGGCCGCTCGGAGAGAGCGTCAGGCGATGGGTATTATCCAGCGGAATGGGAATGGTCTTTTCAACACGATGCGTCTGCGGGTCGATCACCACGACGGCCGTTGGATTCTCGCAACACAAATAGACTTTGCCATCCCGCCCTAACTGACCGCTGTGGGGCGCTTTAGACGGCGACAGATCAATGTAGTCGGTAATTTCCCGCCGTCGAAGATCAATTACGGCGACTTTGTGCCCGGGATGCGGGAGTTCACTTCGCATCGCATCGCCGTACAAGGGCAAAAAAGCTTTTCCCCAGGGCGCAAGCATCAGCAGTTCATGCAGCCGCGTCGGAATCACGTCCACGGCCTGGCTGACGGCAAACGTGTCGGGATCGAGAAACAGCGCACGGCGGGTTTGTCTGTCGATCGCCAGTAATCCTCGAGAGTCAAACGACATGGCATCTCCTTTATCATCGGTAAGCTTAAAGCGTAGACAAGGGTTATCGGGCTGCGTACACCTGAGAATTGATAAAATATGCTAAATAATTTTTTTATCCCGATTTAGCCTGTATCCCTTTGACAGCTTCACAGTGTATCGGTTTTTTTTGAAGTTAAATGTTCAGCATGACGACAGACTCAGTTTGTCATAAACAAATAAACCATTAGCGTGAATAAATATTTATTTTTGTTTCCGGCTGAGCGTTATTTCCGTTTTATCCTAAAGTGTTTATCAGGCATAGCGAATGACTACATTGTGTTCTATTAAATAACCTGGCGTGGTTGATTTCGCCTGTTCAAAACGTCGTTGCCACGTGCCATCGTCACATCACCCGGCAAGACGAATAAGCATTGCAGTACAGCGATGTCTGCTTTTATAGCGGTTCAGATACAGGCTGGCAGTTAAGCACGTTATTTCGACGACCGGCATAAAACACAATAACCAAAATAACAGGTGAAATATGACTTCGCATCGCCGTTCTTTGCTTCCGCTCTGGCGCCATTGGGAAAAACTCGCCTTCACCAGCCGTATGCTGCTGACGATGAAACAGCACCGTGCCCTCAGTGCGCCAGAATATGATCCTGGCCTTGAACACGATGTGGAACTGACCGCGGTGCCTAAGTCACTGCCTGCCATTGCCAGAACGGTCTGGCTCTATTGGCCTGGCGAACGGTTACCTGCCTCTGTCGCCTTAACAATTCGCAAACTTCGTCGCGATAATCCGGATCATGATGTTCATCTGGTGACTCCGCAAACGCTGAGTCATTGGCTGCCTGAGTTGCAGTTTATCTCTTCAGATCTGACGCAGGCGCTAAAAAACGACATCATCCGGCTGGAACTGCTGCTCCGTTATGGCGGCATCAGCATTGATTGTCATACCTTACTGTTTGAAGATCTGACGTGGATACATCAGGCCCACAGCCTCAGCCCCAGGGATTTGATCGGCTATTACCGCCAGGAATCCACCTGTCATTCACTCAGGCCGGTGATTGATACCAGCGTTCTCGCCGCGCCCGTCCAAAACCCGTTTATCCGGGAATGGCTCAAACAACTGGCACCGGTAAAATATGTCGGTATGCATAACTATCTACTGGAGTTAAAGAAACGCAGTGACTTCCCTGCGCTGAGACAAAACCTCAGCCATCCTGACAGTGAGCTGCCGTCGCTGGCCCACCAGTTGGCGATGGACGAATATCGTCGGGTCAATTTCCTTTTGCGTAAAGCCGAAGCGAGCGCCGGGTATTATCACAGGGTTGATGCCGGTAACAGCACGGCGTTTGTCCGCTGTGTTTTATTCCAGCAACGTCCTCTGACGCCTCCTCCGGTGATCAAACTGAGTGCCCGCGAACGCACACATCTTGATTTCAACCTTAAGCTGCGCTTTTACAATCGCTCCAGCCTGATAGGTGAAGTCATGCATCAAACTCTGTCGTCGCCCGCCAGACTGCTGGCCCCCCAGGAGCAACGCGCGTAATCCGTCACGGGTTCTTCAGCATTCGCGATGGCGTGTTTTTATCTGTTGGCAATGTGAATCTGCCGCCAAAATGGCGGCAGACAGGTTGCAGCCCGATGACAGCCAAGCTAGATTGAGCCGCAATTTAATGAAAATGTCCCCCTCAGAAGAGACAGGTTCACATAATAAGAGGATGTGACGTTGCCCGAATTCGTGTCAGTGCTCCTTTTTCTGACCGCGATTGCTGTTTATTCCTGTAAAGCAGGCCGAAACAGAATCTGGTTTTGCCTCGTCCTGGTGTTGCTCATGCTGTTTGTCGTGCTGAATGCCACGCTGTTTGCCAGCAATTATTTTACGGGCGAGGGCATTACCGATGCCGTGGTGTATACACTGACAAACAGCCTGACCGGTGCGGGCCTGAGCAAATATGTTGTACCCGGCCTTGGCCTGCTTATCGTGCTGTTTTTACTCTTTTGCGCCTTATCATGGCTGCTCCGACGCCGTAAGCGCCCTTTTCACCCTGGCTGGAGCCTGGTCGCATTTATCTGCGCCGCCGGTGCGGTGCAGACCACGCCGGCTTTTCATCAGCTCAGCGCACTGATCACCTCTAACTCACTGCGGGACGACTCTGACTTCGACACAGTTTATAAGGTGCCGAAGAACCGCATTGAGCGGCCTGCGCTTAATGTCGTGTATATCTACGCTGAAAGCCTGGAGCGCACCTATTTCGACCAGATGGCCTTTCCGGGTCTGGCCCCCGAATTGAATCGCGAGAAAGAGCAAAGCCTGGACTTCAGTCAGACCGAACAACTGCCCGGCACGGATTACACCATTGCCGGTATGGTCGCATCGCAATGCGGCATTCCCCTTTTTGCCCCTTTCGACGGCAATGCCTCCGCTTCCCTTTCCAGCTTTTATCCACAAAATATCTGCCTGGGCGATATCCTGAAAAACTCGGGCTATGAGAACTGGTTTATTCAGGGGGCCGATTTACGCTTTGCAGGCAAAGATGTCTTTTTGCATTCCCACGGTTTCGATGCCGCACATATGTACGGTGCACAGGAGCTAAAAGATCAGGTGCGCGATCCCACGTACCGCAATAACTGGGGATATTATGACGACACGGTGCTGGATAAGGTTTATGACACTTATGCCTCGCTGTCACGCCAGCAAAAACGGTTTGCGCTGTTTGCGCTCACCGTCGACACGCACCATCCCGACGGTTTTATTTCTCGCGGTTGCCAGCGCAAAAGCTATAGCTATGCGGGCAAACCCAACCAGTCGTTCAGCGCGGTGTCCTGCTCACAGGAACATATCGCCCGACTGATCGCCCGTATCAAAGCGTCCCCGTGGTTCGCTGACACGGTGATTGTAGTTGCCTCCGATCATCTGGCGATGAACAATACCGCGCATCCTTTTTTGATAACGCATCCCCGCCACGATTTGTTTATGGTGATTCGCGGCGATCGGCCTGATACCGACGTGATTGATATGAAACGCAGTACGCTGGATAACGGCGCCACGTTGCTGGATATCCTGGGCGGGGATAATGCGATTGGCCTGGGCCGCAGCAGTCTGTCAGCGGTGTCGTTATCCAGTCAGTTTGAGGACATGAAAACCAAAGTTTTAAGCTGGAAGCCCGATATTATTCAGCTCTGGAATTTTCCCAGCAAAATCGACAGTTTTATTATCAATCAGGCCAAAAATACTTTCAGCTTTTCCGGAACCAGCTTTAAATTGCCGATTCTGTTGCGCGTAACAGATAAACATATAGAGCCGCTGCCGGAAGGGGAATACTCCGCGCCGTTGCGTTTCCAGCTGGCCGATTTCAAAGCAGATGAGAAGTTTATCTGGGTCGATCGCTGTTTCAAAATGGGCCGCATCTGGCAACCTTCTCTGGCACTGTCCGGTGACTGGTGCGTTGCGATGGGGCAACCTGCGGGTCAGCCCACCGTCACACGCGTTGATACGCCTCAGTGGAAAGGCCAGGCCCGGTTCCCGGCAGACACTCTCAGCAATGCCCGCTACCAACTTGCTGTGGCACAGCTGCGCATCGAAGATAATGCGATTCGTTATGACGCTGAAAGCTTTCTGTTTGCGATCCCCGGCGCGCCAGCCAGTGTGAAGCAGTTTAGCGGCATTTCGCGCCAGGAAAGTTGGGGACGCTGGTCGAATGCCAGTCTTGCCCCCGACGTGACGATTGAGTTTGTCGATCCGTTGCCCGCGCACTTTGATCTGGTGATCACCGCTCGTGCCTACGGTCCGAACATCCACCGGCCAATACCGGTCAGGGTGGGCGATACTGAGCAGTTGCTGACGCTGGGGGAGATTCCCTCTACCCATACGCTACGTTTTGACAATCCTGAAGGAAGCCACCGGTTAACGCTCTCGCCGCCCGAGCCGCAACTCAGTAACCTCAACAATATCGCCGGACAAGATCCGCGCAAACTCGGTATTGGTCTGGTCGAGCTCAAGGTCGTTCCCCTTCCCTGAGTGGTCACGCCACTGACGTTGGCTGCCGGCATTGAAATGACGATGTCGGCAGCAGCAAAACGCTCATCTTTTTGCGAAGCGCCACGCAAAAAAATGATTATTACCTGTTTAACTAATTGATATTTTTGGATTTAATCCGCAAGATATTGCCTCTGTACTGTGACTGTTTCAGCTTGCCTGTCATGATGCCATCACGGTGTGATGAAACGGGAAGAGGCATGAATGGCGACCGCAATGATGAATACACATAAAGCGTTTAAACGTCTGCAACGGGCAGGCATCAATGACCGTCAGGCCGAAGTGATGGTCGATATTTTTGCGCAGATACAGCAGGACAACGCACTCTCGCGCGCTGATGTCATGCAGGCTTTTACGCGTCATAACCAGCATATTCTCAGGCTGAGTAAGCAGTCTGAGAATATGGAGACCGATCTCAGCGTGTTAAGAACCGTCTTCGGTAGCCTGAAGAGTGATGTCAGCATACTGAGAACGGACTTCGATAGCCTGAAGAGTGATGTCAGCGTACTGAGAACGGACGTCGACACCCTGAAGAGTGATGTCAGCATACTGAGAACGGACGTCGACACCCTGAAGAGTGATGTCAGCGTACTGAGAACGGACGTCGACACCCTGAAGAGTGATGTCAGCGTGCTGAGAACGGACGTTGACAGCCTGAAGAGTGATGTCAGCGTGCTGAGAACAGACGTTGACAGCCTGAAGAGTGATGTCAGCGTACTGAGAACAGACGTCGACACCCTGAAGAGTGATGTCAGCGTACTGAGAACGGACGTCGACAGCCTGAAGAGTGATGTCAGCGTACTGAGAACGGACGTTGACAGCCTGAAGAGTGATGTCAGCGTGCTGAGAACAGACGTTAATAGCCTGAAAACCGATGTGAACAGGCTGACTATGGATGTCAGTACGCTGAGAACCGATGTGGATGAAATCAGGACGGATGTCGGCGGGTTAAAAAACGATATGTGCTGGGTTAAACGTCTGCTTATGGTCATGACCACCACTCTGCTTATGGCGGCCATGAAATACATGCTTGTCTGAACGACCAGGCAGGGGCAGATCTCAGCCCCGAAGCGTTTCCAGCTTTTCTCGTTGCTGGCCTTCACGGGTGAAGTTGGTCTCTGCCAGCCAGCGTTCAAAACCCGCTTTCACCTGCGGCCATTCGCTGTCAATGATCGAAAACCAACTGGTATCGCGCGTGCGACCTTTATAGATGCGGGCCTGGCGAAAATCCCCTTCAAACTGGAACCCCAGACGTAACGCGGCCCGGCGAGAAGGCAGATTGCAGCTGTCGCATTTCCATTCATAACGTCGGTAGCCAAGCTGTTCAAAGGCGTAACGCATTAGCAGAAAATGTGCCTCTGTCGCCATTCTTGTCTGCCGAAGTAAGCGGGAGAAGGTGACGAATCCCACCTCCATCACACCATTCGCCGCGTCAATACGCATCAGCGATAGCGTCCCCACAGCCCTGTCGGTTTTTCGATCAACCACACTGAAATGCAGCGGATCCCGACTCGCCTCCATGGTTCTGGCATGAGCTAACCATGCGGCCTCATCATCAAAAGGGCCATCTGAAAGGTAAGTCCAGTCACGACCATCTTCCGCCAGTGACCAGGCCTGCCAGAGTGCAGCCCCATGCGCAGCAACGCTAAAGGGTTCAAGCCGACAGACCTGTCCCTGAAAAATCTCGCGTTGTGGTAAAGGGCGTGACTGCCAGTCGGGCATTGATTGCCCTACCGGTTGACCATACTGATTGAGGTGCTGTGCCATCGTGCCTCCTGCGTTTCGGTTAATCAAAACACGTTGCCACGTTACGCAGAGGTTGAGAAGTCTTAACCTGATAAAACCAAAAAAAACGGCCCCGTGACGAGGCCGTTATTTCACATTCTCCGGTTGCGTCGTGCCGGCGTCCGGCGACGGGCTTATCCGCGGAAGAAGATATCGCCTGATTTACCCATGACGATTTTACCGGTGTCATCGGTGATCAGGATGTAATTGGCATTGATATAAGCCCAGTGCGTACCGGGCTGAGGCGCAGGCAGGTTACGTTTCTGCCACTCCGTGATGGTATAGGTCTTGCTGCGGTATTTATCTGGCACGGTATCACCGATTTTATGCTCTTTGTAATCGATGATGATGGTGCTGAGATCGTAGTTCGGCTTACCGGGATTACCCTCCGCATGCGATGGCGTGGTTGGCGTAATACCGTCGTTAGAGTCAGAACTCGCAGGTGCCTGGGACTGAACGGGTGCCGTTTCGGGTTGAGCCGCATTACTGCCTGGCTGTACGTTCGACTCGCCAGACGGGCTGGCAGGCGCAGCAGGTTGAACCTGCGGCGGCGGCGGCACATTTTCGGTGGTTTCGCCTGCGGCCTGAACAGTAGGGATAAGGCTCAGCGAGCCGAACAGTAAACCCGCTGAAATTAAAGCAATTTGAGTCCTGCGCATAATAATTTCCACATTGAATTGATTTTAATAACAGTAGACCACTCTGAAGACAATCTGAACAGGATTACCGTTCCATCACTCATAAAGGTAAGTGTAGGGAATCGCAACGTATTCCAGCTCCTGCTTACACCTTACCTGTCTTTTTCTGCCAGGTTAAGCAGCAATGTGATACCCAGGTAGTTACTCCAGTTAAACGCGTTTTGCAGCACCACAATCGCATTGCCAGCCTCTCTGTCAAAACCGATAAATGCCGAATAACCACCAATATAGCCTACCTGATAAGTGATGTTTCGCCCTTCCAGCCGGTCCGTTACCCAGGCGATATTCTGCGTCTGGTTGCCCTGTTGGTATACGCGTTTATTCACCCCGGCGAACGCGCGGTTGATTTCAGGATACGGACCGGGCGTCAAATGTGCCCGCAGATAGACGCTGAGATCGCGGGCATTGCTGTACAGACTGCCTGCAGCCATCATATTACGTCTGAAGCGCCAGTCCGGCGTAATATCGCCGCGCGGAATAAACTTTGGCTGATCGCCAGCATGGCCCAGCGCCCGCATGGGGAAACCGCTGAGGCGCTCAGGCACAAAACTCGTTTGCGTCATTCCCAGTGGACGAAAGATTCGCTGACGGGCCAGGCTGTCAATATCACTGTGGCATCGGGTGCGTAAGATATAGCCCAACAGCGCATAACCCAGATTTGAATACTGAGGAACGCGGTGACGGGGTGCCCTAAAGTCGGCCAGATAGCTGAGCACCCGGTCATCGTCGAGATTGCCGTAAAAATTCTGCCCCGTGCGAAGATAAGTCATGAACTGCATAAACATCGCCAGGTCCATGTCCTGGCGCGGCAATCCTGACGTGTGCGTCACCAGTTGTAACAGCGTGATACGACGGGCATCCGGGCTCAATGCCACCGTTGCGGGTAGCAGGGTAGTCAGCGTATCTTCCCAGCGCAGTTGCCCCTCATCGACTTGTTGCGTGATCACCTCTGCGGTTACGCCTTTACTCAAGGAGCCCAGCGCAAACAAGGTATCAGGCGTAACAGGATAACGATGGACATCGTCCGTCACGCCGGCGCTGTAGAACAACGTGGGCGCGTTTTTGTGGATAATGGCAATGCTGATGCCGGAGACCTGTTTGCGCTGCATGTAATGGCGCACCAGGTCATCCAGATTATCGTGGAAGGCGCTGTGAGTCAGATAAAGCCTGTCGCCCGTGGGGGCGGACGTTTGCGACAGTGTGCCGCAGGCGGTTAACCCTACCGCACCGATCGTCACTATGCCGAACCGTGTCAACATACCGCAGCATCCGGTCAGCAGGCCGGATAACGTCCGGATGAGCGTCTTTTTTCTGGTCACGTCCTCGCGCCCGTCTTATTGTCGTATCAGGGCGCTGACGAAAAGCTTCATCGCGATCCTGCAAGATGATACCGCTGTGCTTATATCGGCACAGTCAGCTAAATCTTTATCCGGTTGCCAGGCGGCGTTCCGCCTGTCGTTCCCTCTGGCATCAGGCCTTGCGGGGCCGGGAGAGTAACATAGCGACAGAGAGAATGCCTCTGTCGTGTTCCTTATTGCGTTATGCATCTGATGGCGCTGCCATCAGATGCATAAGCGTGTACACTGCGCGCTTTTACACGCAGTCAATTTTCTGCTGAACCAGAAACGCCCGGAGAGAACCATGAAAGAAGGTCCATTAAGCGAGAAAGAGCTGCAGTGGCTTGATGATATGCTGGAAAAATACGGTAGCGAAGCATCTATTCTTGATGTGTCCGAACTGGATGGCCTGCTCACCGCCGTACTGTCAGGCCCGACAACGGTTGAACCCAGCCGCTGGCTGGTTGCGCTCTGGGGCGGCGAAAAGCATATCCCTAAATGGAGCAATGAGCGCGAAATGACGCGCTTTATGGAGCTCTGCTTTCAGCATATGAATGATATCGCTGACCGCCTGTCCGAGTTTCCGGAGCAATTTGAGCCGTTGTTTGGCGTGCGTGAAATGGAAAGTCTGGAATTCACCGTGGTGGAAGAGTGGTGCTATGGCTATATGCGCGGCGTAGCGCTGACGGACTGGTCTGCGCTGCCTGCCGAACTGCACGAATCACTGGACGTCATCGCGCTGCATGGCAAGGAAGAAAACCTCGAAAAAGTCGATGCGTTAACGCCGGAAGAGATGGAAAGCAGCATGGATGCCATTCGTCCTGCCGCTCTTGCGCTGCACGATTACTGGATTGCGCAGCCTGAGGCGATTCCTCAGGTTCAACAGCCTGTCACGGCAGCAAAGCAGCCTGGTCGCAACGATCCCTGCCCGTGTGGCAGCGGTAAAAAATACAAGCAGTGCTGTCTGCACTAAGCCACCCGGGGCCGGTAACCGGCCCCCTTCACTGTTACAGGTACATGACATTAACGCGGCGTGGGAACGGGCTGCGCAGGTGACAGACCTTCGCCGTTCTTAATCCTGTCGATAGCCACCACGTTGTGCTTCATCGCGTCATTCAGCACCTGCACTGCCGAAGACGCATCGCGGTTTTTAATCGCCATAAACACCTTAATATGCGCTTCCACGCTCTCAAGGGTGATACCCAGCGAGCGATTCAGCTCTTCCAGGTAATAGTAGTAAATGTCCTTAATTGACTTCATCACGTTGTAAAACACACTGTTATGGGAAGCCCGGATAATCGCCAGATGAAATTCATAATCGGCCTCCGAGTATTTCTTGTAATCCCCTTTGTTGATGAGCATGTTATTCAGGGCCTGCTCAAGCAGGGTAATGTCGTCTTCCGTCGCGTGTTCAACTGCCAGCTCGACACATTTAAACTCGACGGTCTGACGAAACACCATCATGTCATTAAACGCTTCCCGACTCAGGTGCATCAGCGGTCTGGCACTGCTGTTCAGCATCTGCGGCGTGAAATCTTCGCACACATAGCTGCCGCTGCCCTGACGGGTGATGATAATGCCAAGATCACGCAACCGCTGCACCGCACTGCGCACACTCACCCGGCTGACATTGAAAGAGTGTGTCAGCTCCGCTTCAGAAGGCAAGCGAGCGCCAGCGGGCCAGCTACCGTCCAGTAGCCGGGCCTTGATTTGCTCGAACACTTCGTTAACAACGTTCTGTTTCTGAATGGATTTTATGCTCACAACACCTTCTCATATGATGTCCTACATGATCCCATTCTATCTCATCCTTTCAGACAAAGTCCTGTATTGACACCGTAAAGCACGCCGTTCGAAAACAGGTCATTATTCGCCGCGACGCGGGCTGAGCGCGGACACCCTGTGCTGACTGATGGCAGACTGTGCCTCCACCGCATCGGCTTCTGCGGTCAGATCGCGATCGGCCACCTCAGGCATGATCAGTGACGCCAGCAGACCGATGCAGGAATAACAGATTAACATCACAGCAATCGGGTGCCAGGAGCCGGTAAGTTGACAAAATATCCCCGCCAGCAGAGGACCTAATCCGGTGGCAAACAACCCGCCAATTTCTTTTGAAATCGCCATTTGTGCGAAGCGGTTTTGCGAACCAAACATCTCTGCCATGGTGATCCCTTCAATAGCGGCCTGGCCCAGCACCGCGATGTTATGAATCACGATCAGGCACACCATAATGGTGCTGACAGCCTGGGACTTGTCGACGATCAGTGAAATCATCGGGTAGGCCAGGAGGATCGAGCCGACGGTCAGTATGCGATAGGGAATGCGCCGCCCGACCCTGTCTGAGAGCCAGCCGAGCAGGGGAATCGTCAGAAAACCAATCACGGAACTGACCATGATGGCATCGGTGGGAATCGCTTTATTAAATAACAGCGTTTGCACCATATAGCCTGCCAGGAAGGTCTGAATAATCCCCGAATTTCCGGCCTGGCCAAACCGCAGGCCGGTTGCTATCCAGAACGCTTTCCCCTGAATTAACTGAAAAATGGACTGACTTTCCTTCGACCGGAGCGTAACGGTTGCGGATGCTGCCACATTTTCAAACACCGGGCTTTCTTTCAAATTAAAGCGCAGCCAGAGCGCAAACCCCATTACAACAAAACTGGCCAGAAAAGGAATACGCCATGCCCAGGCGACGACCTCTTCGTTAGTGAAAAACAAGAACATGACGGCCCAGATAGCGGTGGCACTCAAGGTGCCGCAGTTAGTGCCCATGGCAACCAGGGAAGCGATAAGGCCTTTTTTCCCTTTGGGCGCATATTCCGCCAGCATCGTACTGGCCCCGGCGATTTCTGCCCCTGCCCCTAATCCCTGTATTACGCGCAACGCGACCAGCAATAAAGGCGCCAGAATACCGACCTGCTGATAGGTCGGTAACACACCAATTAATGTGGTGCATATGCCCATTAATGCGATGGTCATAAACAGCACTTTTTTTCGGCCCACGCGGTCGCCCATTTTGCCAAAAAAGACGGCGCCCACAATACGCGCGATATAACCTGCGCCGTAGGTGCCCATAGCCAGAATTAACGCCATTGCGCCTGATTGCCCGGGAAAAAAGACTTCATGAAAAACCAGAGCCGCACCGAGGGAATATAACTGGAAATCCATAAACTCCAGCGTGGTACCCAACCATCCTGAAACAGAGGCCCTGACAAGATCAGACGTATTACGTTCTTTTGTACGCGTATGTGAATGACTCATGTTTTACCCCGAGGCCAACCCGGCGTTGACAGGTGAATAAAAGACAGGCGAGCGCAGTCCACGCGAGACGTGAGAGCATTTCACTCGCCCTGATCATTAAAGTTATTTGCACGCTGAATAACAGCGCTGTTGTGAATGAACTTAAAAGACGACTAACACTTTTGAATGCTGCGTTTTATCACTGGCGGCCTGCAAAGCCACTTCAATATCCTGATGCGCATACTGACCGGACAGGATCGGTCGCGGATCGATAATGCCTTTTTCCAGCCATTTCACTGCAACCGCAAATTCATCAATAAAACGAAAGGAACCTTTCCAGCTAATTTCTTTTACCAGCATCTGCGCGACGGGAAAATGAAGCGGGCTTTTTCCCATGCCAATTTGAACCACCGTGCCACCTGGCCGCGTCGCCAGGATACTGGTGCTGATGGCTGCCTCTGCCCCGCTGGCCTCCAGTGTGACGTCAAAGTAGCCCCGGTGTTCACAATAGCGGGCCATGGCCGCCGTATCGGCCGGGTCCACGGCGACATCGGCACCCATTTCACACGCAATACGACGACACCGCTCGCTGAGATCACAGGCCACTATTTCCGCTGCGCCCGATGCTTTTGCTGCGGCAATGGCTAACGCGCCTATGGGGCCAGCGCCCATTACCAGCACCTTTTTGCCCACGATACTGCCTGCCACATTAAGCGCATGAATGACGACCGCGGTGGGCTCGGCAACCGCCATCACGCTGGCCGGAACCTGCTCGTCGTAGGGCACACACTGCTGCGCGGACACCACGACATACTGTGCAAACCCGCCTTCCACATGCGGCGTGAACTGCGCACTGCCCATGAAGCGCATGGTTGGGCAGGCATTTTGTTTCCCGGCCTGACAATATTCACATCGCCCGCAGGGCTGCGACGGGTTAACCGCCACTTTCTGTCCGGGTTTAAGGGCAGAAGATTCCGGCGCATGATAAATCCGCCCCACAAATTCGTGTCCGATAATAAAAGGATGCTGAATGACGGATAACCCGGCCCGCCCTTCGTGATAATAATGAATATCGGATCCGCAAATGCCGCCGCACTCCACTTTTATCACGACGTCATCCTCTGCGTAATGCAGCTCGCGCTCTTCTACCACAATGTCTTTTTTACCCTTTGCCACGCAGGCCTGGGTCATTAAGCTATGCACGATGGGTTCCCCTTTGCAGGTCAATAAGGCTCACAACACGGCCAGCCAGCCGCCATCAACGTAAATCATCTGCCCGTTGATATAATCTGACGCGCGCGAAGCGAGGAAAACGGCGGTGCCGGCTACTTCGTCTGGCCGGCCCCAACGTTGAGAGGGATTGCTGCTTTTCACCCAGCTATCAAACCGGGCGTCGTCCACCAGCGCACGGTTCATGTCGGTTAAGATATAACCCGGCCCAATCGCGTTGGTCTGGATATTAAACTGCGCCCATTCGGCCGCCATTGAGCAGGTCAACATCTTGATTCCGCCCTTGGCCGCCGTATAAGGCGCAACCGTCGGACGCGCGGCCTGACTGGTTAACGAACCGACATTGATGATTTTTCCGCCCTGGTGACGGGCGATCATGCGCTTTGCCGCCGCGCGTGAAACCAGGAAGGCGCTGGTCAGGTTGGTATCAATGACTTTTTGCCACTGTTCAAGCGCCAGTTCCAGCATCGGTTTACGGTACTGAATGCCGGCATTATTGATAAGGATATCCACCGCAATCGCCTGCTCATCCAGCGCGGCAAATGCCTGTTCAATTTCGCCTTCATCTGTCACATCGAATACCCGCCCCGTGGCGTGATAGCCTTTTGCCACGAGTTGTTCAACCGCCTCATCCAGCCCCGCTTTACGCGTGCCGTTCAAAATCACCTGTGCCCCGGCCGCCGCCAGGGCTTCAGCATAGGCATAACCCAGCCCACGAGATGAACCGGTGATTAATGCCGTTTTCCCGGTCAGATCGAACAGTGCAGTCATATTCCACCCTTAAATATGTATGACAACTATCTTATTAAGGTGAATTTATGCGCAGATTAAATCAATACATAATGATGCGTTATGAGGCGTCTATCACAAAGCCCTCACCCTGAAATTGATTAGGATGCTGTATTTTAAGAAAATAAATCTTAACTACGTGCATAAAGTTCAGTCATTAGATCCCCATCACAGAATCGAAAGCTAATAAGGGCAACGACCCGGCTTTGTGATAAAACAGTCATGTTGTATGACAACATACCTGTTAGCCATGAGCAGCAACGAGCACGACGGTGGCGGTAAATGGCCTGATAAAAGAGGAGCGATTGTGAGTAATCTGTCCATCACGAATGTTAAAACCATTCTGACTGCGCCCGGCGGCATCGATCTGGTCGTGGTTAAAATCGAAACCAACGAGCCGGGTCTGTACGGCCTGGGCTGCGCCACCTTTACCCAACGTATCTATGCGGTACAAAGCGCCATTGATGATTACCTGGCGCCTTTTCTGACGGGCAAGGATCCGGCAAGAATCGAAGATATCTGGCAGTCTGCCGCCGTCAGTGGCTACTGGCGCAATGGTCCGGTCATGAATAACGCCCTGTCCGGTGTCGATATGGCGCTGTGGGACATTAAAGGCAAACTGGCCGGATTGCCGGTTTATGAACTGCTGGGCGGCAAGTGTCGCGATGGCATTGCGCTCTATGTGCACACCGATGGCGCAGACGAAGTCGAAGTGGAAGACAGTGCCCGGGCCAAAATGGAGGAAGGTTATCAGTATATCCGCTGCCAGATGGGCATGTATGGCGGTGCCGGTACCGACGATCTCAGGCTCATCGCGAACCGCATGGTCAAAGCGAAAAATATCCAGCCTAAGCGTTCACCGCGCAGCAAAACAGCGGGCATGTACTTTGATCCGGAAGCCTATGCGAAAAGCATTCCACGCCTGTTTGATCATCTGCGCAACAAGCTGGGTTTTGGCGTTGAGCTTCTGCACGATGCGCATGAGCGCATTACGCCGATTAACGCCATTCATATGGCTAAAGCCCTGGAGCCGTACCAGCTGTTTTTCCTGGAAGATCCGGTTGCGCCAGAGAACACGGAGTGGCTGAAGATGCTGCGCCAGCAGTCCTCTACGCCGATCTCAATGGGCGAGCTGTTCGTGAATGTGAACGAATGGAAGCCGCTGATCGACAATAAGCTGATTGACTATATTCGCTGCCATATCAGTTCCATTGGCGGAATTACGCCGGCGAAGAAAATTGCTGTTTACAGTGAATTAAACGGTGTCCGCACGGCCTGGCACAGCCCCGGCGATATTTCACCGGTCGGCGTGTGTGCGAATATGCATCTGGACCTGAGCTCACCAAATTTTGGCGTTCAGGAATACACGCCGATGAACGATGCTCTGCGTGAAGTGTTTCCCGGCTGCCCGGACGTCGAGCAAGGCTATGCGTACGTTAATGACAGGCCGGGATTGGGTATCGACATTAATGAAACGCTGGCGGCGAAATACCCCTGCGAAGGCGGTAACCCCACCTGGACGATGGCCCGTACGCCCGATGGCACGGTCTGGCGTCCCTGAATCCGTTAACGGGAAGCAAAGGCGCAACAGGGTGCCTTTGCTTTATTCTCTCCGGTCCTGTAAACGAAACGTACTCGCGTTCTGACCAGGGACCGGGTCAGTACCCCCGAGTCGCTACCGGTTCATCCACCCCAATCAGAATTCGACGTCTTCCAGGCTAAAGTACTCGGTCTGGTCGTTATAAGAGAAGATCTCCGCATAACGGCCCCAGTTAATCACACTATCCAGCGTCTCTTTAGCCGCACTGTCGGAAAGCGAATCTTCCAGTTCCTGTTCAAAACGCACGCGCGGTGCACGATGTCCCGGACGCTCATCCAGTACCGTTTTAATCAGGGCGGCCAGCGGCACGTAACGCAGCAGATGATCGGCAAACATCACCTTACGCTGCTGCGTGTCTGACTCGGCAAACACCCGGGCGGGCGGCGTCAGGAAGATGTCCCCTTCCCGCACGTCCGCAAAGCCCAGCGACTGAAGCACTTCGGCTATCGGGAACAGTTCATCGACTTCCAGATGCAGCGAACGGGCCACCTCTGGCATGTCGGCGCGGCCGTGGTACGGTGCTGCTGCCAGGGTTTCGATCAACCCGGCCATCAGGTTGGTTGACACATGCGGCAGCCGCGTTCCCAGTCTGAGGCTCTTTTTCACATTATCGCTGGTAGGCCGTGCGGTCATTTGGGTATAAACATCATCGACCAGCCGACGAAAAGCCGGATCCAACCGGTTACGCGGATGGCCAAAGGGCACTTTGATTTCTGCCACTACGCGCCCGGGGTTAGAGGACAGCACCAGAATGCGGTCACACATAAAGACGGCTTCTTCGATATTGTGGGTGACGATAAGCACCGATTTCATCGGCATCTGTCCCTCATTCCACAGATCGAGTAAATCGGTACGCAGCGTTTCGGCGGTTAACACATCCAGCGCGGAAAACGGCTCATCCATTAACAACAAGGTGGGATCGACGACCAGAGCGCGTGCAAAGCCCACACGCTGACGCATGCCGCCCGATAATTCACGCGGATAAGCGTTTTCGAAACCGTCCAGGCCGATAAGGTCAATGGCCGCCAGCGCACGCTTTCTGCGTTCCGCTTTTTCCACGCCCAGCGCTTCAAGCCCGGCTTCTACGTTCTGTAGCACCGTTAACCAGGGAAACAGCGCAAAGGTCTGGAACACCATCGCCACGCCTTTGGCGGGGCCGTTCAGCGGTGCGCCCAGGTAGTCAACGGAACCCGAACCGGGCGTAATCAGACCAGAAATAATGCGCAGCAGTGTCGATTTTCCCGAACCAGAGCGGCCCAGCAGCCCCACTATCTCGCCTTCCTGCAGAGTCAGATTGACGTCATCCAGAATCAGCACTTCACCGTGCGCTTTATCGTAACCGTGCTTAATGTCTTTTACCGTCAGGACCGCCTGACGACCGTCCGTTTTTTTGGTCGACACGTCTGCATGGTGTGTGGGTTGGTTGTTTAACATCTCGGGTCCCTTAATTAGCACGGAATTTTGATTCAGCGTAGACGTACAGCGGCCGCCACAGCAGACGGTTGAACAAGGTGACAAACAACGACATCACGGCGATACCAAGAATAATCCTCGGGAAGTCCCCAGCGGCCGTGGTTTGCGCGATATACGCCCCCAGGCCGTGGGCGGTGACCTGCGTATTTCCCCATTGTACAAATTCGGACACGATGCTGGCGTTCCAGGCTCCGCCGGAAGCGGTAATGGCACCGGTAATGTAGTAGGGGAAAATGCCGGGCAGCATCACCTGACGCCACCACTGCCAGCCGCGAATATGAAAGTTTGCGGCAGCCTCTTTGTAATCATTGGGAAAGGCGGTGGTGCCCGCCACGACGTTAAACAGGATGTACCACTGCGTACCAAGCACAATAAGCGGAGACAGCCAGATATCCGGATTCAGCCTGAAGTGCACAATCATAATGACGAACACCGGAAACATCAGGTTGGCCGGGAACGCCGCCAGGAACTGGGCAACCGGCTGAATTTTTCCGGCCAGTGCAGGACGCAGGCCAATCATCACGCCCAGCGGCACCCAAATCAGCGATGAAATCAGAATCAACACGGTGACGCGCAGAAGCGTAATCAGCCCCAGGCCGAAGACATGTTTCACGTCCGCCAGCGTGACACCGATTTGCACATAGGTAATAACCCGCCAGACCACATACAGGGTCAGTAAAATGACGAAGGCGCCCCAGATAAAGTCACCCAGACGCGAGCGGGATTCCGTGCTGCTTTCGGCCCGGACCGACCTGGAGGCAGGCCAGCGCCACGAGATACGCGCCAGCGCAGACAGCAGCAGGCGCAGCGGCGTAAAGATCTGGTGAATCAGGCGCGTACGGCGCATCAGATCACGCACCCATGAGGTCGGCGCACTCCCCGAACGTGTGTTTTCCATGCGGAACTTATCCGCCCAGGCCACCAGCGGCCTGAACAACAGCTGATCATAAGCCAGAATCACGATCACCATCGTAAGCAGTACCCAGCCCACCGCATGGATATCTTTATGCAGAATCGCCTGTGCCAGATAGCCGCCCACGCCCGGTAAGGTAAAGGTATTGTTACCCACCGTGATCGCCTCTGAGGCGACAATAAAGAACCAGCCCCCCGACATCGACATCATCATATTCCACACCAGTCCCGGCACGGCGAAAGGCGCATCCAGCTTCCAGAAACGTTGCCAGCCGGTCAGATGAAAGCCACGTGAGACTTCCACCAAATCGGCCGGTACGGTACGTAGCGACTGGTAAAAGCTAAAGGTCATGTTCCAGGCCTGACTGGTAAACAGGGCAAATATCGCCGCCAGTTCTACGCCCAGCACCTGCCCGGGAAACAGGGCAATAAAAAAGGTCACGGTAAAAGAGATATAACCCAGCACCGGCACGGACTGCAGGATATCCAGAATGGGCACTAACACCTTTTCTGCCCGGCGACTTTTGGCCGCCAGCGTGCCGTAGATCAGGCTGAACACCAGTGAAGCCAGCATCGCCACCAACATCCGCAGCGTGGTGCGCATGGCATATTCCGGCAGATTAGTCGGATCAAGGGAGATGGCCTGGGTTTTCAGGCTGTCAATCGGCATCAGCGTTTGATGAAAGCCCACCGCCACCATTGCAATCAGGCAAATAATCAGGGGAAATGCCACGGCATCCCAGACGTTTGGCAGCAACCGTCTGTTAGCCGCCAGCATGGTGAATCGGAAGTTCATGAGCCCTCTCTTCTTTTCATCACGGAGCGACTGAAGTATTTCAGGTGAGGGATTATCAGTCAGGATTATTAAACGTATGCTCACCTGATAGCGGGGTTTTTATTAATTTTTTATGAAAGCCCAGTCCCGGTTTTTGCTGGCACGCGCAATGCTGTCCTTTTCTTAATACAAACAGACTGAATGATGTGGCAAAGGCCCCAACAATTTACGCCCATGCCTTACGCGACAAAGGCATCCTCGGCGCGTAAAACCCACGACATAATCACAGTTTGCTCTGTTTTTTGATGCCAGTGGTTGCTGAGACTGAGGGTTTAAAATATAAACCTTTTTAATATTTTTTGTACAGGCGCATGCGACAGGTTCTGGCAGCAAGCCATCTCTGTCTTGATAATCCATTTACTTAACGAATCGATTATTAAGACTGTTCTTAATCTCTCACCTTTCGCTGCGCTTTACTCTTTAACGGCACTAACCTGCCTTTCATTATCAGGGAGTGATCGAATGGCCTTACCACAACCGTATTCAAATTCTCTTCCGGATTACGGCGTGGGCCGACGGATGGGGCTGGTGTCAGCTGATGACATTGATTTTAACGCACTGGCGAATCGTCTGGATTGCCTGCGGGACTTTAGCCAGGTCGGTATCATCTATTCTGACGGCCCACAGCAATGGCTGGTCCGGCCTTCGCGTTATGACGCTCAAGCCAGCAAAAGTCGTGTTAGCCATGTAGTAATAACGAAGGTCAATGCTATAAATCCTCAGGTTGCCATTAAGGCGCTGACGGAAACACTTAGTAAGCCTTCGCTGGCTGGCGAGATGATATCGACAATATTTTCATGTGGTGCTTAATTATTACGGGATTTCTTGCGATAGGTTATGCCGTTGCCGTACCTTTGACAGCAGGAGCATCGGGTATTGTAGCAGGCATGATTATCGCAGGGGGTTTAGCGACAGGTATGCAGTGCGCCATCGGTAGCGCACGATTATATGCTATCTACGAAGGTCAGGAAGACTATGTCGCGTGGATTGATTCACAGTCATGGTATGTTGCAACAACGACCGCGCTGGATGTTATATCGCTTGCCGGAGCGGGTGCCGGTCTAAAAAGCGCGATCGAAACGTATAAGGTGATAAAAGCGTCCTCTTCTGCAAAGGCCATCAACTGGCTTAAAACGTTAAGTCGCGCTGAGCGAAAAAGAATTACAGAGGAAATCATCCGCGCGCAAAACCCCGGTATTTCAAATGGCGGTATCAGGGCAGCCATGAAAGCAGGTGTGTACCCTAAACGTTATCCGGCCGAGGCTATACAAAAATCTCTTCAGCGTGAATTAACGTCTGCACTGGTGAATTCATCGGCGTTTGCTGGTAGCGCATTGACAGGCACGTTAAAAAATCCACAAAACATTGTCCAGTCCGGGAAGTATATCATCGGCGTCATTCAGTCACTTCCCTCTACATAAGTTGTCAAAATGAAATACATTAATAAAACAATCAAGCTCAGCGAAAAAACGAACAAAGAAATAAATATTAGTGGCGTTGATGAGCTGGAGCATATTAAAGATGACATGAAAGAAAAAATGGGTATGCCAATCGGATTACATACTTTTGGCGCCCCCTTAGTCATCAGTATGGTGCTGACGTTGATCAGCTTCTCCCTGCCTCAGTTTTCATTATGGTTATTCATCTATGACCTGATGGGGTGGCAAAAACACGCTGTCTTTATCGGTATAATTGCCGCAGCATTTATCTATGCCCTGGTCTTGTTTACAACAATGATGCTGGTTTCACGCGGAATATATTTGGCACTAAGAGCTTATATTTCCATCCTGTTTTTGGTATTAATGACTGCTTTAGTGTTTCTCTTTCTCACCATGGTTTCATCAATGAGTGGCAATAATAATTATTCGCTATCTTTTGCAGGTGCATTATTAAGCACTGCGTTAAGTCTGACCGCTCTCAAGTACCTTAACAGTCAAATGTTTTATAAGTCCTGCGCTTTTATGCTTCATAATCGGGCCTGGCGAAAGCAACTGGAACTAAAAAGGAAAACAACCTCTTTTAAATAGACTAAAAAAGTGGCCTGGTTCGGCTCATAAGGTCGGTGCACCACTACAATCGCCGCACTTGATATCATCTGGTTCAGGAGCGGGTTTAAAAAGCGTTGATAAAACGCATAAGGTTCTGAAGGCAACGACGTCTTCTGAAAACCTGATTAACTGGCTTAAAACACTAAGTAGAGCTGAACGCAGACGTATTACTGAGGAAACAATACGGCAACAAAATCCTGGCATCTCAAACAGCGGTATTAAAGCGGCTATAAAAGCAGGGATTTATCCTAAACGATATCCTTCTGATGCCTTGCAAAAATCACTTCAGCGGGAGTTGGCCACAGCGTTTGTTAACAGCTCTGCGTTTATGGGGAGTGCGCTTACAGGTACAATAAGGAACCCTCACACTATCCCGCAGTCCGGGAAGTATTTGACTGGCGTCGTTCAGTCTTTTTCAGTAAATTAATTAGTTAATTAAATCATGCTAATGCAACTTAAAAGAACGCTTGAACTTAGTAAAATGGTTAATGAAAAAATGTCTACGGATGACGCCGATGAACTCGAACAGCTCAAAGATAACATGAAGGATTTGATGGTCTCGCCTATAGGATGGCATACTATGGGCATCCCATTGCTGATCAGTTTTGTTCTCTCTCTTCTGGCTTTTACTGTCCCTCAAACCTCTATATGGGAAACTGTTTTTTCTCTTATGGCATGGCCTGATAAAGCGTTGTCAGGAGGCGTCATTGTTACTGGTTTTATCTATTGCTTAGTCATGTTCCCCTCATTAACATTAATCGCTCGTGGAAACCATACCGCCCTAAAAACATACATTAACCTCATATATTTCACATTAGCGGTAGTGGCAATCTATTTCTTAAAAACGCTAATTTCCGCGCTATTCGGCGGTTCTGTTACAACCTTTACTTTAATTTCATCCTGTATCGGCATGGTATTTGTTCTTGTTGCGTTATCGTGCCTTAACAGTCATCTTTTTTTCAAAAGTAATGCGTTTTATTTGCACAACCGCGTCTGGCGAAAGCAACTCAAGCTCAGAAATAAAACGCATTCAAAATAGTCTTTTAAAACCTCAATAAAAACCCGTGGTAACCATGGGTTTTATCATCTTACAGAATTTCCCACAGCGATTATCCAGAAGGTTCTGACAAAACTGTCACATCCACATCGTTTGAATGACGTTTCCTTGTAGAAGATAAAGAAAGTTATTTATTTTATTTAATTGAGCCACTAAATCCTTTCGCACACGCTTTTAACGATAATGCCCATTTTACATCAGACAGAAATTCTCAAGCCTGTTTTATACAACTCATCGCAACAGGCCCGTTTTTTTGTAACAGAACTCGTAATTAATGTTGCTCATACAAGCCCGGACACGCATAAAAATCAGACATACCTCACCCTTTAAAATAAAAAATCAAAACAACGTTTCATTTTTAATTGAAAGTCATTGGTGTGCCGAATAGGATGCGTGCAACTGGAATCAATAAGCCATTTATTACGTATTGCATTTACTATTCTATTTAACGGGAGATAAACGTGGATATCAGACAAAGCATTCACAGCGCGCACGCCAACACGCTGGATACACAAGGCCTTCGCGATGAGTTCTTAATCGAGACAATCTTTGTCCCGGACGATTACACCCTGACTTACAGTCATATCGATCGCATTATTGTCGGCGGGATTATGCCTGTCACACGGGCTGTCTCGATTAACAATGAGGTGGCGAAGCAACTGGGCGTCAGTGACTTCCTGGAACGCCGTGAACTGGGCATGATTAATATTGGCGGTCCCGGTAAAGTTACCGTGGATGGCGACGACTATGAGATTGGTCATCGCGAGGCGCTGTATATCGGCAAAGGCAGCAAAACGGTCGTGTACGCCAGTCTGGATCCACACCAGCCTGCAAAGTTTTATTTTAACTGCGCGCCAGCCCATAAAACCTTACCCATTCGTAAAGTCACGGCAGCGGATGCGGCCTCGGTCACGCTGGGCGATCCGCTGTCCAGCAATCGCCGAACTATCCACAAGTACCTTGTCCCCGAGGTAGTGGAAACCTGCCAGCTCAGCATGGGGCTGACCCAGCTCGAACCCGGCAATCTCTGGAACACTATGCCCTGTCATACCCACGCGCGCCGCATGGAAGTCTACCTCTACTTTGCTATAGCCGATGACGCCTGCGTGTTCCATATGATGGGAGAACCCCAGGAAACGCGTCATATCGTGATCCATAACGAACAGGCGGTGATCTCACCCAGCTGGTCTGTTCACTCAGGTGTGGGGACGCGTGCTTACAGCTTTATCTGGGGCACCGTCGGTGAAAACCAGGTGTTTGATGATATGGACCATGTCGCAGTCAACGATCTGCGCTAACCCATGGCGGCATGATGCAGTAAGCACAAGGCAATATGCCTGGAAGGAATCATTATGATACTGAACGCATTTTCTCTACACGGTAACGTCGCGGTGGTCACGGGTTGCAACACCGGCCTGGGCCAGGGAATGGCGATAGGTCTGGCGGAGGCAGGCTGCGACATCGTAGGCATTAACCAGGTTGAGCCCGATGAAACCCAGGCGCGTGTTACCGCACTGGGGCGACGTTTCCTGAGCCTGAAAGCCGACCTGCGCAAGATTGACGCGATCCCTGCCTTGCTGGACAGCGCGGTTGCCCACTTTGGTCGTATCGATATCCTGGTCAACAACGCCGGACTGATTCGCCGTGAGGATGCCATCAACTTCAGTGAACAAGACTGGGATGATGTGATGGACCTGAATATTAAGAGTCTGTTCTTTATGTCTCAGGCCGTGGCCCGACACTTTATCGCACAGGGCAGCGGCGGCAAAATCATCAATATTGCCTCAATGCTGTCGTTTCAGGGTGGGATCCGTGTTCCGTCCTATACAGCATCAAAGAGCGGCGTCATGGGCATCACGCGGTTACTGGCAAACGAGTGGGCCAAATACCGGATTAACGTGAATGCTATCGCACCGGGCTATATGGCTACCGATAACACGCAGCAACTCCGGGCCGATGCGCAGCGTAATGCTGACATTCTGAATCGCATTCCGGCCGGGCGCTGGGGACAGCCGGACGATGTCATGGGGCCAGTGGTGTTTCTCGCCTCGCCAGCATCCGACTATATCAATGGTTATACCCTGGCCGTGGATGGCGGCTGGCTGGCACGTTAACCAGCATACGCTCATCGCCGTCTGTGTGGCGGTGTTATTGCGCATCACTGATACTCAGCGCGGAAATTATATTCTGGCCCTTGTTACGTGTTATTTAAATATCACGGATTAAACAACACAGTTTATATCGGTGTTAAATCGTCGCGCGTAAAAACGGGTAAGGTTCGCACCACGTAATAATGGCATCAATAAAAGAGGACGCTGTTTTTTACCTGAAACGTTTACGCCTTTTGGGCGGACAGCATTAAACACGGCCATTTGAAGCTGACGATTATCGCGTAAATCGCGAGGGCCAGGCATGAAAAATAATCACCATGGAATAATGATAAAACACAGGAATAACAATGACTACGCAATCTATTGAGCATCAACTCAATCTGTTACTGACGGGTTTTACACAGCTAAAAGACGAAGGACGATTTAACGAACCCAATATTGATGGCACAGCGGGAGATTATATTTCCTTCGCCAACTGGGAATGGCCGCAGGGCGTGGGATTATTTGGCCTCGTCCGGTTATGGGAACTCACGCAACGCAAAGATATTTACCAGCTTATTGAGACCTGGTTCCAGAATAATATTCAGAAAGGCCTGCCGCCCTTAAATATTAATACCACGGCACCGATGCTGCCGCTGTCGCTGCTGTGGGCTCACAATCGTGATCCTCAGTATCAAGCGGTGCTGGATCACTGGGCCAACAGGGTAATGACCGCGCTGCCGCGTACGCCGGAGGACGGGTTTCAGCACGTCGTGTCCGACGGCATTAATCCCATGGAAATCTGGGATGATACGCTGTTTATGGTGGTGCTGTTTCTTGGCCACTACGGCATGGTCGCCGGGCGGCAGGAACTGGTGGAGGAAGCCGTGCGTCAGTTTTTACTGCATGCCCGCTATCTTAACGATCCGCAAACCGGTTTATGGTTTCACGGCTGGAGCTTCGCCGAGAAGAATAATTTTGCTCACGCCCGCTGGGCGCGCGGCAATGCCTGGATCACCGTTGGCATTATTGAGTTTCTGGAACTGACCGCGCTTCGCGGTGGCGTACGTGACTATCTGCTGGCGTGCCTGAAAACGCAGGTGAATACCCTCATCGATCTGCAATCCCCGCAGGGCGCGTGGCACACCCTACTCGATCATCCCGACAGCTACGAAGAAATCTCGGCCACGGCCGGGTTTGGCTATGGGCTGTTAAAAGGCGCGCGTCTGGGCTATGGCGATGACCGTTGGTTACAGGCAGGGTTGCGCGCGCTGGAAGCCGTGCAGCGAAATATTGATGACGAGGGCACCGTGCACAATGTGTCTTATGGCACCCGCATGGGAAGAACCCTGCAATTTTATAAAGACATTCCGCTTCAGCCGACCGGCTACGGTCAGGCGCTGGCCATCTTATGCCTGACCGAAGGGTTAAGGCACACCCAAAAATAATAATAACGCTGACACCAGGAGAATCGAATTATGACGCAGACAACCTATTGTCACTTTCCGCTGCAACAACGAGATGCTGTGCGCTACTGGCAGCTCTCGGCAGTGGCTCCACAACCCTATGACGTGGACGATGTTCCCATGTCGGGCGAGATGGATCCTTTTTTCTTTCTGAGCAAACATAAAAACTTTATTCCGCATACCTATCCCTGCCGTACTGAATTTCAAAAACAGTTCGCCGGCAAAAAACCCTGTCCGTTTGGCGACCGCACGCTGACAAACTGGTGGTTTCCTTTTGGGTCCGATCGGGTCGATTTGTCGGGGTTTTGGTTTCGCGCCACCCGCATTGGCGCACAGGCGGAAACCTGTCTGGTCGCAGCCGCGCCCGGCAGCCGTCGTTTTCGCCTGACCACCTGTGGCGCAGCACTGGTCACCCTGAACGGCGAGGAGGTTGCCTGGCTGGCCGATTATCAGCGCAACCTGGAAAGCCAGGTTGAATTTACGCTTAACCTTCAGGCCGGGTTAAATACGCTTCGCATCTGGTTTGACGATCTGGCCGAACGCGATGTCCGCTTCTTTTTCCAGCTGGATTACGTCGAGGGGGATCCGCTTCAGGTTGCGCTGGCGGTGCCGGCGGAGGCAGAACAGGTACGGCATATGGAGTCGATGCTGGAAGGGATGGCATTTGAACAACCGACTTATACGCAGGGGCCGGTTCGCCTGTGTTTCCCGTCCCCTGCGACAGACACTTTCGACCTGAACGTTTTGGTTTCCGGCGATTTTATTTCGCTGGATGAGCCGGTGCGGCTTCGTACCGTTCTGGAGAAAGGCGAAGGGGCCGTCACGCTCGCCGAGAGCGACACATTGCCCGCCGATTTTCGCCGTTTTGCTGTCAGCCTGAAAAAAGGCGCTTTCCACATCACCCGCACGCTGGGCGTCGAAATCTGCCACGCTGAACGCCAGGCGCAGGTGCCTGACACTTTGGCAGCCAGGGCAGAAGAAGCCCTGAGGCACGTTGCGCTGCACGGCGAGTACAGCAGTGTAAAAGCGCTGGCACGCTTAGCCTGCGGGATGGATGACGCGGAAACCCAGTCGATGCTGGAAGGCGTTCTGCCTTCCGTTGAAGCCTGTCACGACTGCGCCGACTTTACCCTGGTGCCGCTGCTCTGGTGCCGGATCCAGTGGGCCGATCGCCTGGCCAGCGCCACACGGGAAAAAATCGATCGGGCCATTTTAGGCTTCCGCTACTGGATGGATGAACCGGGTAATGACGTGCAGTGGTACTTCTCAGAAAATCATGCCCTGCTGTTTCATACCGCCGCATACCTGGCAGGCAGCGCCTTTCCTGACGCGACGTTTATCCGATCTGGGCGAACGGGCCGTGAGCAGGCCGCAGCCGGTCTGGCGCGCGTGCGGGCCTGGCTCGATCATTTCGAGCAGTGCGAGATGGCCGAGTGGAATTCAGCACCGTACTTCCCGATAGACCTGAAAGGTCTGAGCGCCCTTGCCGCCCTGGCAGAAGATGCGGACATCGTGACGCGCAGCCAGCGGGCCATATTGCGCCTGCTGGAGCAGCTCGCCCGCTCATCACATCAGGGCATGCTGACCGCCTCGCAGGGACGTTCCTATGAGCACACGCTGTGCGCAGGCCGCTCGCTGGAGCTGTCGGCGATCTCTCGCCTGCTGTGGGGAAAAGGTTACTACGGCTGCCGCTTCCATGCCCTGCCGCAGCTGGCCCTGCTGTTGCAGCAGAAAAAATTACCCCTTCCGCCCGGCCAGGCAAAGGTCGCCTGCTGGCAGGGTGACACCGCGCAGGAATGGTATTTTGCTCAGGGGAAAAACCGCATTGCCCGCCTTTATCACTATAAAACCCGCCACGCGGCTATGGGTTCGCTTGCCGGTTACCGCTGGGGCGAGTGGGGTTATCAGGAAACCCCGATTCATTTAAGGATTGGCGACGTGCCTGAGGCGCAAATCTGGATCAATCATCCGGGCGAAAAGCTGCACGGCGGTTTTGGTCGCCCTTCGTACTGGGGAGGATGTGGCACATTGCCGCGCGTTCAGCAATATCGTGGCCTGGCCATCGTGATGTTCAACGTTCATGACGATCAGCCCGATTTTACCCATGCCTGGCTGCCGCAGCGCTATTTCGATGAGATGCGCGTCTGTGAGCAACGCATTTTGCTCCGCAGCGGTAACGGCATGGTGCAGATTTCGGGCAACCAGCCTTTCCGGCTGACAACCCGCGGTCCCGCGCAGCACTGTGAAGCCCGCTTAGCGGGAAAAGAGACCTGCTGGCTGATTCGTCTGAATGACGATCCGCAACTCAGCACGTTGGAAGAATTTGACTCGCGCTTCGCCCAGATTAGTGTCGAACAGCGTGAGGACGGCACGATTTGCGTGAACGATCCCCTTTACGGCGACGTGTTCTTCCAGCCGAATGGTTGTGTCTTTGGCCAGGGCCGGTTGCTGGATCCTGACAGCTGGACCCTTGCGGGGGAAAGCCATGAACTGGAGTTGCCTTCGGGCGCCCACACTTAAGCTGAGAATGCGCAGGCCCGGCGGCGGCCAGGCCTGCGCGGCCATGTAAAGGACAGGAAGCTCAGCGCCAGAGGATTTTTCTCTGGCGCTGCAAACGGATGAGCCTGTATGCCGCAGACAGGTTGCGTTCCGTCTGCGTGGTCCCTGTTTTTTTGGGATGGCGTTCAGCTCTGTAATTTCCTCAGGCAGCGATCCATGGCACTGACCACCCAGTCGATATCGTGCGTCTGGAAACAGAGCGGTGGGCGGATTTTCAGCACGTTACCGTATGGTCCGGCAACGGAGGTCAGCACAAAGGCCTCACGTAACGCCTCCACCAGATCGAGTGCCAGACGTTTGTCAGGCGCTTTGCTTTCTCTGTCCTTCACCAGCTCAAAGCCGATAAACAGCCCTGCCCCACGGACTTCACCGATGCACGGATACGTTGCCTGCAGGGATTGCAGCGCCGCCAGCAGTGCAGCGCCGGTTTTCAGGCTGTGCGCCTGAAGTTCTTCCTGTTCAATGACATCCATCACCGCGTGCGCCGCCGCCATGGAGACCGGGTTACCACCAAAGGTATTAAAGTAAGGTAGCGCATCGCTAAACGCCGCCATGACCGGCGCTTTCGCCATCAGCCCCGAGACCGGAATGCCGTTCCCCATCGGTTTGCCGGTAGTTACGACATCCGGAACCACGCCGTGTCGGGCAAAGCCCCAGAACGCCTCGCCGGTGCGGGCAAAGCCAGGCTGCACTTCATCGGCAATAAAAATGCCGCCATTCTGATGCACCACATCAATCGCCGGTTTTAAAAAGCCGGGCTGACCGGGTAAAACGCCGTCTGACGAGAAAATCGAGTCGGCCAGGAACCCCGCAAATTTAATGCCGTGCGCAGCCATATCATCGATTTGCTTCTGAATTTCCTGCGCAAACCAGGCACCCTGATCCGCCGTCTGAATGCGATAAAAGTCCGGCGGGGCCACCAGCCGTGTATGCGGTGATAACGGCTGACCGCTGCCCAGCGCGGGCGAAACGCCGGAGGTAAGCGCACTGGTGCCGTGATAGGCTTCTTTGGACACGATGATGCCCGTACCACCGCTCCAGCACTGGGCAATGCGGATCGCCAGATCGTTTGCCTCAGATCCGGTACACATATACATGGCCCGATCGATCTCGGCCGGCATCGTGGCCAGAATGCGATCGCTGTACGCAAGGATCGATTCATGCAGATAGCGCGTATGGGTGTTTAACTGCATCATCTGTTTATGTACGGCATCCACGACCGCCGGATGACAGTGACCAATACTGGCAACGTTGTTATACATATCCAGATACTGATTGCCCGCCTTATCCCACAGATACTGGCCCTTTCCGCGCACCAGATGCACCGGATTGCGGTAAAACAGCCGATAGGACTCGCCCAGTACCTGACTGCGCTTATCGGTCAGTTGTCGAATGTCCGGTGCCAGCGTTTCCGCGTTTTCAGCACGAAAGCTGTTGGTATCCATTATGGTTGAACGTACCGTCATCGTGACTCCTTGGTCTTTGTGCTGCCCGGCGGCGCGTTACGCACCGCCAGGCGGGTATAAACGTTAATCGGTTTCTGCGGCAACAGAGCGCTGCGCGACAGCACCGCGGCGGGAGTGCGTGGTCAGGAAGTAGAGATAGCCCGCCACCATAAAGCCCACAAACAGCGCGCCGATCTGCGGGTTAAACCACAGCATCGCGATCAGGCAGATCACCGAGCCACACAGGGCGATGGCGGGGATCACCGGATACCCCGGTGCACGGTAGCTACGTGCCAGTGTCGGATCCGTGCGACGCAGTTTAAACAGGCTCAGCATACTCATGATGTACATGACGATCGCCCCAAACACCGACATGGTGATCATCGCAGCGGTCAGGCTCATTCCCTGAAAGCTGATGCCGTCAGAGAAAATGGCAACAATGCCGACCACTCCGCCCGCCAGGATCGCCCGGTGCGGTGTATTAAAGCGCGACAGTTTTGCCAGTGAAGGTGGCAGATAACCTTCCCGCGCCAGCGCAAAGAACTGACGCGAATAGCCCATGATAATGCCGTGGAAACTGGCAATCAGGCCGAACAGGCCAATCCACACCAGCATGTGCATCCAGCGTGAATCGTTACCGACCAGCATTTTCATGGCCTGCGGCAGCGGATCGTTAATGCCTGACAGCGTGCGCCAGTCACCTGCCCCTCCGGCAAACACCATGACGCCCATCGCCAGCACCACCAGCGTTAAAATACCGCTGATGTAGGCGCGGGGAATGGTCCGGCGTGGGTCTTTTGCCTCTTCGGCCGCCATGGCAACGCCTTCAATGGCAAGGAAAAACCAGATGGCAAAAGGAATGGCGGCAAACATCCCGGATACCGAGGCCAGAGAGAACGTATCCTGCCCAGCCCAGCCATGAGCGACAAAATTCGTCAGGCTGAAGCCCGGCGCGACCACGCCCATAAACACCAGCAGTTCAATCACCGCCAGCAGCGTCACCAGCAGCTCAAAGGTTGCCGCAATGCTGACGCCGATGATGTTCAGTCCCATAAAGATCAGGTAGGCACAGACCGCAATGAGCTTAGGATTCACTTCCGGAAACTGCACATTGAGGTAGGCGCCTATCGCCATAGCAATGGCCGGGGGCGCAAACACAAACTCGATTAAGGTGGCAATGCCCGCAATCAGCCCGCCGGTATCACCGAAAGCACGGCGACTGTAGGCAAACGGTCCTCCGGCCTGCGGAATGGCGGTCGTCAGTTCGGTAAAGCTGAAGATAAAACAGGTGTACATGGCGGCGACAAAAAACGTCGTGACCAGAAAACCCAGCGTACCCGCGGCTCCCCAGCCATAGCTCCAGCCGAAATATTCTCCCGATATAACCAGTCCCACAGCGATGCCCCAGAGTTGCAGGGTACCAAGGGTGGGTTTCAGTTTCTCTTTCATCACTGCGTTCCCCGTCTGTGTAAAGTGAAAAGGCGATGCCTAAAAAGCTGACGGGTAGATGATGGACACAGCCGCAACAGAAAAACTTGACCGCAGAAAACAGAAACACGTCGGCTGGGGTCAAGTTGACCCGGGTCGGGTTGTGACGCCTCTGCCGAAGTCAATTTTTGCCTGCTCTCAGGTCAAGCGCGCCAGGCCGGTTCAGCGCCATGCTGCCTCCACACGCAGAGAAAGGGAGACAGACATGAGCATTAAGCAATATGACACCTTAACGAACGACAGCATTCTTCAGCTTGCCCACCAGGCGTTGCAGGCGTATCCGGCCTGTTTGCATGCAGAGGTCAAACTTCTGTGCCGTTCCGAGAACGCCACCCTGTCTGTCAGCACGCCGCAGGGCCGGTACGCGTTACGTATTCACCGCGGCGATTACCACGCTAAGCAGGATATTGAAAGCGAGCTGCACTGGCTGGATGCGCTTCAGGCCGCAGACATCTGCGTGCCGGTGGCGGTGCGCGACGGGCACGATAACCGCATTCAGACGCTGCCGCTGCCGGACGGCAGTGAACGCTATGCTGTGCTGTTTCACTGGATCGAGGGCGAGATGCTCACCGATGCGGTCGATCCGGCCGCCTTTCGCCAGTTAGGCCGCATCACCGCGCAGCTCCACCACCACAGTCGTCGCTGGCAAAAGCCACAAACCTTTCGCCGTATCGTCTGGGATCATCACACGATGGTTTCCCCTACGGGTCACTGGGGTGACTGGCGCGATGTGGCCGGTTTAGCGCCATCACAACATGGCGTGATTGAAGAAACGCTGTCGCATGTAGGCCGTGAGATGGCAGCGTTTGGCCAGTCGCCCGACCGCTATGGTCTGATTCACGCCGACCTGCGCCTGACCAATCTGCTGGTACACAAAGGCGAAACGCGGGTCATTGATTTTGATGACTGCGGAATGGGCTGGTATCTGCACGATCTTGCCGCTGCGATCAGCTTTGTCGAACACCATCCCAGCGCCCCACAGTGGGTGGAAAACTGGCTAAACGGCTACGAACAGGTGGCGCACGTTAGCGATGAAGAGCTGGCGATGATCCCGTGCATGCTGATTCAGCGCCGCATTCAGCTGACCGCCTGGGTCGCTTCCCATCGCGAAACAGAAATGGCGCGCAGCCTGGGCGACGGTTGGGCGAACGACACGGTACGCCTGTGCCACCGCTATCTCGAAGGGGCCCGATTGCCGATTGGCGTCTAGCGCACTCTGGCGGTGCCTGAATGACAGATCGCGGTGCAATCTTCACGGGGGCGATGCTAAGTGCCTGTTAACTGGTGCCTGACGGCTGGTATGTTTCTTGCAGAAGCTAACGATGTTCAGTTGCAGGCGGAAAACATCATGACCAGCAGATTTCCAGAGGCCGCCATAACGGCCATGTCCAGCGCGGGTAGCAGTCACCGTGGCGTCCTGTCGGCCGCCGCGACGGGACTGGGTGATTTCATTAACGCCCAGGGCGGCGATGTGGATCGTATTTTCGGCATCAGCGGGATCGATCCGGATACGCTCGCCTGCCCGACGCTGAGCCTGGACCTGGTCAATTACTGTCGGGTGCTGGAAGAAGCGGCCAGCCAGGCGGGCGTGGACAACTTCGGTTTACAGTATGGTCATCAGTTCCGGCCACAGTCTCTGGGTCTGATTGGCTATATTGGTCTGTGCTCGGCCACGCTGGAACAGGCGCTGCAAAACGTGGTCAATGCTTTTCCCTACCATCAACACAACACCTGTATTCGTCTGACGGAGCGCAGCGACTGCTGGCAGCTGGATTATCAGGTGCGTCACGGCGCGATTCTTCAGCGCCGTCAGGATGCGGAACTGACGTTAGGCATGTTTCTTAACCTGATTCGCCACGCGGCAGGACGCCACTGGGCACCGCGTGAAGTGCATTTCGAGCATCCGCGCCCTGAGCACTGGCACGAGCACTGTAAAGTCTTTGATGCGCCGGTCTATTTCGATCAGCCCTTTAACTCGATGATCATCGCCAAAACGGATCTGGGCCGCAAAATGCCGGATCACGATCCCATGCTGCTGCTGGTGATGCAGGATGCGATCCGTCGGCTCAGCCCGCCCGTCATCATTCAGGATACCGTTAATCAAACCCGCACCGACATTCACCTTCAGCTACTCAATGGCGAACCCTCACTGGACATTATCGCCGAAAAACAGGGACTGTCTGCCTGGTCGTTACAGCGGCGACTGCGCGATGAGCAAACCAGTTTTTCCGCCCTGGTCGACAGCGTCCGTAAAGAGATGGCGACGCATTACCTGAAACAACACCATCTGTCGGTCTCTGAAATGGCCTTGCTGTTGGGCTATTCTGAAGTCAGCGCCTTCTCACGCGCCTTTCGCCGCTGGTTCGGTTGTAGCCCACGCGACTGCCGTAAATCGCAGGGCACGGTTTTTCTTTGACAGCATCAGGCTGTCTGGCCAACGCATTATGCGGGCCTTTCTTACTGAAGAAAGAAAACCCGGTATGAATTATCGCTGAGCGCTTACGCGAGCGTATCGAATAAAAACGCCTCAAACAAATAGCCCTGAAATGCCGCAGCGTGCGGTCTGGCGAATTCGAAGTGTTGCGCCGTTTCGACGCCTTCTACAATAATAAATTCACAATAGTGTTTAATTTCCGCCAGCGTGGCTTGCCAGACGGGGCTGTTTTGATGCCGCCAGAAAAAATGCTTATCCATTTTCACGGCTTCATACATTCCACGCTGTAAACAGGGAAAGTGGGAAGCCGCACTGCCAAAATCATCCAGCCATAACGTGTATTTATTATGTAGTTCCCGGAGTAAGGGATTATTTAATCCCTGCGCAAGATCGGGAAAGTGTTCCGCGACTTCAATGCGAAGAAAAGAGTGCGCTGTGGCGAGCTCAACAATATCCCGTTCTTCCAGCAGCGCAAAAGCCATTTCCAGATCGACATTTACAGAACACAGCAACTGGTTTTCTTCAAAAAAATGATGCTTCTTATCGATTAGAGAAAGTTGTTCTCGTAACAGCTTTATTTTCTGTTGTTTATTTAATTTCGCAATATGAAAACAGGGGGTTCCCGGTGCGGCGAATCGCGTCAGAACTTCTACAGCAATTAATGTCGACGCGTTGTTAACGACAGGTTCAGCAATGAACCACCAGGCACGGTTGTTATTATCGAGATTGTGGATTTCCATTCCCATGCTCTGATTCAACGCGATGAAGTAGCGTGATTATTGATCGCTACAGACTATCAATCAAATGTTATTTATCGGGTTAAGCTATGATTTAACCTATCAAAATTAAAAGATTGATCGTTAATCCCTTGTTATTTAATAAGGTTTCAGGAATTAAAATCTTTATTTTATGCTGGCCCGGATTGCGAAGCCTTTTACAACGCCTGCTGCATAAGGTATTGACCCCATTTCCTGCGCGCAGCTCAACGCGCCTGTATCCTTCGCGTGCTAAGAATTAAGCATTGCAGACCAGTGAAAAATGGAGACAGTGAGAAAAAATAAAAAGGATAATATTGCCGCATCCGGTTAACGGGTAACTTAAATACATCAATACCGGTCATTTTGAAAAATGGCTGACGCAGGTTTTTCCCACACGGCGTTTGCAGCATTTACTGTCGACATAGGCAGTGATTTTTTACTTACCTGACCCGGCAGGCTGAAGAAATAAATAAAAACGCTTTTTAGAGGACGTGCAGGGTATTTCAGCGACGTTGTTTAGCGTCGCCGGGGAAGAATGCTGTGAATAACGGTGATTCCGTAAATGCTGCCCTGAATCACCATCACAGGAAGGGATTGGGCCTGACTATGGCTGCTGCGGTTTAAATACCTGCTGCACAAATTCGATATACGCAGGTCGCCAGACATCCATCTCATGCCCCAACCCCGGATATTGAGTGTAATGGAATTTTACGCCCTGCTTTTCCAGCTCGGCTTTGAGTCCGGCAATGTCTTTGCCGGTCACGATATCTTTATCGCCCACCGCCAGCGTAACGTTTTTCAGCTGCTTATTCACCGCCTGCGCCTGACTCAGCTGGCGTGTCACAGCCTCATTCGGCACCGTACTGGTGGTCACGCCGCTAAAGCTGGCCAGCCAGCCAAAGTCGTTCAGGTGCGTCATGCCTGACACCAGCGCCTGATAGCCGCCCTGAGACAGTCCGGCAATCGCCCGGTCTGCCGGTTTGCGACTGACGGTAAAGCGCTTTTCCACCAGCGGGATAATGTCCTGCATCAGTTCCTTATCGGCGGCGGCGGCATTGAGGGGATAAAAGTCTTTGCGACGGTCTGCTGGGGGAAAGTTTTCAGGAATGGCCTGCACGATGTCCGTTTCGGTATCAGGCACCACAACCAGCATCGGCGTGATTTTGCCTTCGGCCAGCAGGTTGTCCATGATCTGCGGCAGGCGGAGCTGCGAGATGGCGGACAGCCCGGTATCGCCAAAACCGTGATAGAAGTAGAGCACCGGTAACGGTTTACCGTCTGCCTTATAGCCCGGCGGTGCCCAGACAAAGACCTGACGTTCGGATTTCAGTGCGGTGGAATGATACGTCAACGTCAGCACATCGCCGTGCGCCACGTTACGCTCATCCAGAATGCTGCCCGGCACCAGAATCATACTGGTGTTCACCTGGCGCTGCGGTTTGGTAAAGCGGCTGCCGGTATCCGGCGTGCGGAAACCATCCACATCAAAATAGTACTCATATAAATCGGGCTTCAGCGGCTCGCTGGTCCACGACCAGATGCCGGCACTGTCCTTTTTCATATCATGGGATTGCTGACTCAGCGGCGTGGCCCCCGTGACCACAGCAACCTGCTTCGCGGCGGGCGCAAACAGGCGAAAGGTAATGGAGTGATCGGGATTCAGCGCGGTGATATAGCGGCTCACGGGGATGTGAGTATCCGGGGTTTGCGGTAACGGTGCGGCAAGCAGTGCGGGTCCATATCCCATCAGCAGGCTTCCGGCCACCAGGGATAAACAGGTTAATTTTTTCTTCATTTTGCGTCCCGATAATTGAATTGATCACGCGGTATTTATTACATTTTTTCTCCGGGAAGCGAGGTGATAGCGTCGCAAAAAGCGCAGGCTGTGATGAACGTCAAAGAATGGCGTTAACCTGCCGTCAGCCTCACCGGTACGCGATCGCCCCGGCGCGTTGAGATGCTGTTCAGGCGCAAACCGGTAAGGTCATGACATCAACGGTTCGATGATGATTTGCGAGGCACTATGCATATTACCTACGAAAAACTGGCCGATCGGCATCTGAAAGAGATGTATGAAATCCGCTTCTCGGTGACGGAAAACCGGCTGCATGCTCACCAGATCCGCTATCTGCAGCGTGAGCAGGCGCTTGACGATATCCGCCAGGGTGGTGGCTGGATCGCCAACGTCGATGACGAGTACGTCGGTTACGGGCTGGGTATTTATGCACCCGATCCGTTAATCGGTGGCCTGTTTATCAAGCCCGCGTTTCAGCGGCTCGGGATAGGTAGCCAACTGCTTGAAAACATCACCGACTGGTTCAGACAACAACAGGCCCGGTCGATGATGTTGACCACCGACACAGGTTCCCCTGCTGAACGTTTTTATGAAAAACACGGCTGGCGCGCGGCGGGCACTGACGAATATGGCCAACGGATTATGCGCAAGCCCTGAACCCGGTGTTGCCTGCGCAAACCTCAGTTATCGCAGGCACCCGTTGTACCAGAGCTTTGCCACCGGACCTGACCACTTTTTTTGCAACCGTCGTACAACAGCCCTGCACTTTTTTGCCCACTCATCCTTCATTACGGTTATTGTCGCAGCGTAAACACAGCACTCCCGATAAGGATTAAGAAACGATGCGTAAACTTCCCCTTTTTGTGGTCACGCTTGGCCTGTTAATGTCGGTTGCCTCTCAGGCACAGGCAGAAGGCTGCCTGAAAGGCGCGCTGGTCGGCGGCGTAGCCGGGCACCTTAAACACCATGCGGTTGCCGGTGCCGTGGCGGGCTGCGCGGCAGGGCATTACCTGGCGAAGAAGCATAAAGACGAAGAGAGTAAGCAGAGCCATTAGCGGTTCAATGGGGTTGCCCCTGTGCAACCCCGCTAAGTTTTTAGCTACCTCACTGGTTTACACCATTGGCACCGCCTCGCCCGGACCGGGCAATCTGCCCATCGCTACTGCGGCCGTCAGGCCGGGCTGGTGCTGGCAACCGGCGTCATCTCAGGTTCCCAGTGCCGGGGTTTGCTTACTGCCTTTGGCATCTCTGCGATTTTGGTTTCTTTCCACGGTTTTATTTTCTGGCTAAAACTGCCCGGCGCGGCCTGTTTACTCTGGCTGGCGTCAAAAGCCCTGCGCAACGCCTTTCGCCCTGGCGACCTGGCGGCACGTCCCGCACGTTCTCACACGCGTTTACGCGGCTACTATCTGCAAGGGCTGGGATTGCACCATACGAATCCCAAAGCCGCCCTGACCCGGTTCACCGTCACTAGCGTAGGCCTGACCCGCGGGCCCCACAGTGGCAGGGCTATGTTCTGGTTGCTATCTGCGCGCTAACCGGCGTGATGATATTTGGGTTGTATGCGTGGATTTTGCTTCGCAAACGGCGGAGGCGTATCTCAATCGGGCGCGGCGCAGTTTTGATGTGATTTTTACGGGGTTTTATCCGTTGGTGGCGGTGGGGTTTTTGGTGTCATAGATACAAAAGATGTAGGTCTAACATAACCTCAATAAATACCATAAGGACAAATAAACTCCCAATACAATCATTTTTTACAATTAACTAAATATGAAGGAAAAAAACATACATCTGTAGATGCAATGCATAACTTAATAAATTCATAAAAAGATCAATGAAAATTCATGATAACCATAAATGCAGTTTAGCTTGGTCACTATTAAGCCATTTTTATAATGAAATTTTTAAGATGTTACTTCTAAATGACGCAATAATTCATTGCGTCATAAAACAAACTATCTGATGAAGTAGCTCTCCTTCTTACATAATCCAAAGATAAAAACATTTAAAATCATTAAGTTATACTGATTTGACAACATTTTACAGACCTCCTGCGACGCAGCAATTTCAACCAACTTTCTCACAGAACACAGGCTTTCATATTACTTTTTTAAAAAAACAAGGAATGTTAGTGCGAATGTAAATTAACCTTTTTTTATCATTTACATCACATTTAGCAGTCTGATATGTTAAGAACAAGCAGGGATAAGTGAGAGAAATTTATTGATTCACTACCAACTAAGCATCAATTCTTTCAGGCACGGAGTCTGTAAATGCCATTTCAAGGTCGTATTTTTTCAAAATCAAGCATTCCGGTACTAGCTTTCGTTGCGTTATGCTTAATAGGCGGAACAACGTGGGCACTTCAGAAAACGGGTCTAAACAATAGCTTACCGTTGTGGTCTGCAGGTATGAGATTCCTGATTGCGGGAACAATAATTTTTTTATTTCAGTTTTTACGTCGTCAATTTCAATTAAATAAAAACTTAATAAAACTCGCTCTCGCAAATGGGTTATTTTATTTTGCGGTACCTTTTGGAACAGTTTACTGGGCCTCATCACATGTCCCAAGTGGTTTGGTTGCGGTGCTAGCTTCAAGTATTAGTGTTTATGCCTTATTATTGAATCATTTCTTACGTGGTAAGCCAGCCTCATTCCGCCAAATACTTGGTGTAGCTTGTGCTGTAATAGGCATAATAATAGTTTTCAGCAACAGATTACATATTGAAAGTAATAGCATTGGCATTCTTGCGATGGTATCAATACTATTTGCGATGGGAAGCTCAGCAGCAATAACATTAAAAGTCCAACGTCACATTAGCGAGTTACCATTTCTAAACTTTGTATCATTATCGATGCTTTGTGGTGGCGTATTACTATTGTCGGCCAGCCTAATTTTAGAAAGTGGCGTTAGAACCTTTTCAAGTACAAGTTTATATGCCCTCCTCTATCTTGCTTTAATTGGTTCTGTATTAGGGTTCTCCCTTAATATATTACTTTTGAAACACTGGCATATATCTAAAGCAACCTCTCATTTGTTTATATCTCCAGTCATAGCGCTTTACATCGGATATGTCTTTATGGACGAGATTATCACTACCAATGTCGGAATTGGAACGTCCATAGTGATTTTAGGTGTAATGTTAATTAATTTTCCTCCTTTTAGAAAAGGTTTGAAAGATGTCAAATGTTAGAAAGAACTTAGCTATCATATGTCAAAACAGGAAACTGCCTTTTGTTTTCGAAGAGGCGGAAAAATTAGGGATCGACATCACTTTTTTTTACAACTCAGAAGAATGTGCTCCACCTTCCCTTCCTGCTGTAAAATATGCTGTACCTTTACCTCTGTTTAGCAATGAATCAGAAGCTTTAAAAATCATGGAGGAACAATATAAGAATCATCCCTTTGACGGCATATTGACACTCTTTGAGCCCGCTCTTAACTTCGCATCAAAAGTTGCAAAAAAATTAAAACTACCTTATTTACCTGAAAGTGTAATTGAAAACTGCAGAAATAAAAATTTAACTCGTCGCATAATGCTTGAGCATAGGCTAAATACGCCTACTTTCATTGAACTGAGCGAAGAAGAAATACCAAATGAAGCTGCCCTTGAATTTCCATTAGTTGTTAAACCTACTAACGGATTTTCAAGTCAAGGTATTATCCGTGTTGAAGATTATGAAAGTCTTGTTAAAGCTGTAAAAAAAGTATGGGAAATCAACCATACGGAATTAGGTAAGTTTGTATATGGTAAAGGTGGCGTAATTCTTGAATCTTTCATCGATGGTCCTGAATTTGCTATTGAAACCTTATCGAGTCAAGGTGTTGTAACTGTGCTTTCAGTTGGAGACAAAGGTGACTGTAAAGGCCCTTATTTCGAGGAAGGAATCTACATATCGCCAGCAAATATCGATAATAAATTACATCTGGATATATGTGATGAAGTTAAACGGGTTGTTCTAGCTTTGGGTATTACGGAAGGACCAGCGCATGTCGAATTACGTATTGACAGCAACAGGAAGCCTTATGTTATTGAGGTGGCCCCACGTATAGGCGGTTCTGGCATTTCACATTTTATAGTTAAAGCCAGTACGGGTATAAATTTCTTGCAACTTGTTATATGCCAGGCTTTAAATATAGCCAAACCAGACTTGCCCGATAATATAACAAGCAAACACACCGCCGGAAATTATATAATCCCACTTCAGGGAGATGGTATCTTCAAGGAAATTAAAGGAATTAATGAAGCAAACAACATGGAAGAAACTCAGAGGATATTTCAATTCATTGAACCGGGAACGAAAATCCTTCCATATCCTCACTTCTCAGGTTACCCTGGCTTTATCCTTACACAACATCAGAGTCATCAAGACTGTGTTGAATTTCATGAATATTTAGATAAAAACCTTACTGTCGTATACCAATAACTAATTAAATGGAAAATTAAAATGTTAAGTAGAACGATTCATACTTTAGGTCCTGCTGGAACAAATTGTGAAAAAGCAGGTTATTTATGGCTTAAAAATAATAACTTCAATGGAGAGGTTATACTTTACTCTACTCTTGAGGAAGCCCTGGTTGAGGTAAAAAAAAACAAGCAAGATCTTCTTTTGGGTTGTGCAGTTTACCCTGATTTACATCATATCGTTTTTAAAAACTTAATAGAAATGGAAATCAAAGACAGTTTTATTATGCCAACATGGAATATGGTTCTTGCAGTAAAGGATAAAAATACATCTTTAACAAAAGAATCAACTATTTCCTCACATCCAGCGCCAGCACACCTTGCTTCACTATATAGTGAGCATGTAAAGCTGGTAAATAGTAATGTACAGGCTGCACTTGAATGCGCTAATGACAATACGGTCGGCTGCATTACTACATTGAAAGCAGTTCAAGAAAATGGATTGCATATTATTGAGGACTTTGGCGAGGTTCCTATGTGTTTCACCATTCATGGGCATCGTCATTAATGGAAAATATTATGACAGATATTAAAAATAAAGTTTCCTCTAAACTCGTCCCAATGATTAATGAGTTTCAACGCTATCAGTGCAATACTGGCGCAGTCATTAATGAACTTACCCGAGCTGAGAAATTATTAGACGAGATTATATCTATTTCGGGCAATATACTTAAAGATCTCTCTCAAGAGAATTATGCAACACATCTTATTGCTGACCTCAATGACTGGAAAAAACGAGGCCTTAATAAAGAGCCTTTTTTTGATAACTCTCTTGCTAACTTTGTAGTTCCCAAAGATGGTGAGACGACTTTCTGCCTGGCAGCAATTACCACACCCAACAGCGGCCATCAAAAGGGATACTGGTTAGAATGTTTTTTGGTACAGCGTAAAGAACCTGCGGTTGTTAAGGAAATTGAAGCCGAAATCCCGCACCCAAAAAATGTAAGCCAAACTGTATGCCTACTTTCATCTAGTTATGGTTTTTCAACTGGACGCTGCTTAGTTTTTTTTCCTGAAAATGTTAAGACAAAGGAAAAAATAACTGACCAATCTTTTGCTTTATTTTTTTTCGACAAGTTTCACAAAATCTACACTCAAGATACAATATGTAGAGCTGAAAATATTTTCAATTTGAAAGAAATCTATTCTAAAGAGATTGATGAAGAAAGCTGCTATGCCGCTCGCACAGTATGGGGATATCTTCATGATTATTATCATCATTGCGGCACCCGGCCTTTTGACAGAAACATACACGTTAAAATGAACTTCTGGGCTGGTATTCTCGAAGAAATAAAAGTTGACTGCAAGACAATTATGACTTTACAAGAGAGAAAGTATCCATGGTGGCAAGAAATCACTGAGTTTATCCTTTTCGAAAGACTGGCAAGGTACCCGGCCCAGCATGATGCAACGCGAAACTTTGATTCAGCAACAGGTGTCTTTTTATTTACCTGGTTAAAAAGAAATAACTTTTCTTTCTCATATGACGCTGCTCCTGATAAGCCCGCTCTCAATCTAAATGAATGCCTTAAAGGTATACATATTCTTGTTAACGAGATTGAAGAGCTTGAAATTATTGAGGATGACGCAGATTTTAAAAAGGCGGTAGAATATTATGTCAAAAATATACTCACCCCTGGAGTTGACGGGGAGAAATATAACATCCCAGAGGATTATACCGTTCACAGTAGAAATATGGGAATAAAAATACCCGAGTTGCACTTCCAATAAGCTACTGATGGGTTTACGTACTTTGCTTACGGTTGTTGATACGATATAACAATTTAATAGAAAAACAATATTTCCAGCTGAGAACCATAAAGTTATTACCTTTGATTAAAACCATAACCCAGAGTTTTCTTTAGTTTTTTATAATCAGCCCTGTTATATCGCGTATATTTTATTGATTAATTTAATAACATGACGACTCGGTACTCTTTCCCTGCGAGGTTTACCGATTCGTCAGCTTTTCTTTGGGTTCTATCCAAAAAGGCAATTACTATAAAGCGATCACACGTCTATTTTCCTTATAGATAAATACCTGTTTAAGAAGAATTTAAACATTTACTTTATGAGATAGACTGCAAATTTATCCTTATACTGCTTACGCAGCAAAACACTGCTCAAGCGCCGTAATCACCGCCCTGATGCGCGCGACCTTTTGCAAATCCGGATGGAGCACCAGCCAGATATCAACCGGGTCGCGTTTGTCGGGAAAGAGCGGGATTAATTGCGGATCGCGCTCAGCCAAAAACGTCGAGAGTAAGCCAATGCCAATCCCGCGTTTAATGGCGGCTTCCATAAGCAGTTGCGTATTGCATTCCAGCACCACCTGTTGGCTGTTTACGGCAAATCCACACAGGTTTTGTCGATGACGCGGCACAAGCTCTGCCGGAAACATCACCAATTGATGGTCGGTTAATCCACTATCTTCATTCGGTTCACCGAGTCTGTCGAAATAACGCTGGCTGACGTAAAGCCCCATCTGAATGGTCGCCAGACGTTTGACGATCAACTCCTCAGAATCTGGCCGTGCCCCACGAATGGCGATATCTGCGCTGCGGTAGGAGATATCGGCGAATTCCAGTCCGGTCAGCAAGGTTACGGTGATATCCGGATAGTCTTCACGCAGACGTTCAATGGCAGGCATGACAAACGCCGAGGCGAGCGTGTCGGTGGTGGCAATGCGAACGTTACCTGCAGGGAGGTTATCGCCGCAGGCCGCTTTGCGACGCATTACCTGCATGGCGCTTTCCATGGCACTGGCTTCTGCCATCACCTGTTCGCCAAACTCACTTAGCGTAAAGGCACGGGGCGTGCGGATAAACAACCGGGAACCGAGCGCGCTTTCAAAAGCAGCGATACGTCGTCCTACCGTTGCCTGATCAACATTTAACGATTTCGAAGCCCCGCGCAACGTTTTATGCCTTGCCAGTGCAAGGAAAAAACGGACATCATCCCAGTTCATCCACTACTCCATGTTATTTTAGCTAAACGTGTGTCTTCAAACTGGCTAAAAAACTATCGAACGCCATCAGCCATATCATAAAAACCACTATGCAATCATAAGTATTTTTGCATTATTGTGAAGCATTAATGCAACTTTTAAAATTTCAAATTGTGACTATGATGGGCCGTTTTTTGGATATAGCCTCGCTGTGTTTTATCCTGTAGTGGCCTCCATCTAACGCACATTTTATTGCCCGATCAGTTCTGATTATCTTTACTTTTATTCTAATGGATTTAGATAATGAAATTGTTTGAAGATGATAGTTTCGTAACCATCTACCCGGCGTTTAACTCCGATAAAGTTGTTGAAAATAATATTAGCGAAGCAGAAATTGCTTTGAATTTTGCTGAAGATCTTATTAATCAATTATACAATAAACAAATAAGTCACATTTTCTTAGTACCTGGTAAATTGATTTATCCCATCATCAAAGCACTGGAAAAATCATCAATCATCGGAATTATGGGGGCACATGAAACCGCCTGCGGATTCATGGCTGACGGTTATGCAAGAGGTAATCGGAATTTTGGCGTTTGTTTGGGAATTTCCGGGCCTGGCACAATGAATTTTATACCAGCGATGGCAGCTGCCCGAGCTGACCGAATACCCGTGCTCTACATCACAGGCGGCGTAGCTACTTACCATGAAGCTCAGGGAGCCTTTCAAGATGGCAGTAATGGTGGACTTGATGAAATATCCGTCGTCAAACCTTTACTTAATAGTGCTATTGAAATAAAAACACCTTCTGTGTTTAACCACGAATTACGGCGTACCTTCGATCTACTTAACCCTCATAGAAAAGGGCGTGCCTATTTAAACTTGCCAGTAAACATTCAAAAGAAATCTCAACAAGACAACTCGATAAAGACAAATAGTATACAACATGGTTTAGCGATTGATACATCAGCAATGGATATGCTTATTCATGATTATCTTTGTAATGATTTCAATGTTGCTATTTTAGCAGGTAACGGTGTTAATAATTATCATGATGCTAAACTGTTGAAAGGCGTAGCCGAGAAATTTTCTATTCCGGTAGCGACTACCCTTTCAGGTAAAGGTGCCTTCCCTGAAAAACACTCTTTAGCCCTTGGCTTATACGGTTTCGCCGGCCATACTCGCGCAATAACAACTATTAATGATACCAGTGTTGATGTTTTGATTGTTCTCGGTAGTGATTTAACACAGCGAGACAGCCTCAATTGGTGCCCAGAACTTCACAGTAATAAGACACTAATATTCATTGACGATGATTTCGAAAAGAACTGCTTACACTACCAACCTGATATTCAAATATTCTCAAATCTTAGTAAAACCTTAGATTACCTCTTCAATATCAAGATACCGAGAAGAACACCTTTGCTCGCGGCTAAACAGAAACGTTTACGCTGGATATCTGATATTCATAGATTACCGTTAACCATCTCTAAAACATCGATTTTTACAGCAAAGGATGAAAAAGATAACCGCTTGTTTGCTGGTGATGTTGTTCGCTACTTACGTAATATCTTGCCCGAGAATACTAACGTTGTTGTTGATTCTGGTGCGCATAGAATCTTTATGGCCCATTACTGGTCCGCTGCTGGCATCGGTGATTATCATACTTCCAGTGAGCTTGCCCCCATGGGCTGGGCTATCTGTGCGGGTATCGGCATTAAACTGGCCCAACCAGAACGGCCGTGTATGGTGGTAACTGGTGATGGATGCATGCTGATGCACGGCATAGAAATTCAAACCGCAGCCCGTTACGGTGTTAAAACGCTTTTCGTAGTCCTGAACAACCAAGCCCACGGCGCTATGCACATTGATACATTACATCAACGTGGCGTTTCTGCAGACTTTACCCATCTTCCAGCCCATGATTGGGTAGGCTTTGCGACAAGCCTTGGTGTTGAAGCCACCCGCGTTACACGACTGGAAGAATTAAACACAGCCGTCGACGCAGCAAATCAACATTCCGGGCCTTTCCTGATCGAAATCGTTGTCGGTAATCACACAACACCGAATCACTACTACTCACAAAGCGTAACGGCTTATGAGGCACGAATTGCTGCGCAGAGTTTTTCTTTAATACCTCACAAATAAGATACTCAGGGAATGATTATGCTTAAATGGAATAAATTAATAATCGCGTTAACCACTATATTTTTCATGAATACTGTAATTGCAAAGACGAGAGTTGAAAAAAAAATCTTACTACAGACCGAGCGCTCATGGGATGGAAATATTTATCATGCCTATCCTAATGGCACACCAGAAATTACAGTTTTAAAAGTTGAAATTCCGCCTGTACATGTTCTTCCATGGCATTACCATAAATGCATAAGTACGGTCTATATGACGCATGGAAGCGTAACCCTCACAATGAAGAACGCAGAGAAAAAAATCACCTTCTCTGAAGGAGATACTTTTAGCGACACAGTGAACTCGGTTCATCAGGGGATTTCTGGTAGCCAGGGAGCGGGCATGTTAGTCTTCTTTGCCTGTTCAAAAAACACACCACTTACGACTGAAACCACAAACAATAAAAATCCTAATTAATAGGAGATAGAATACGATCATGGCTGTCTTATGGATGCTACTCGCTTGTATTTATTTTTCACTAATGAACGCAACAATAAAATCATTATCAATAGAGATGAGTTTTTTTGAGATAATCTTCTTTCGCTGTTTTATTAATATGCTTACCGTATCTGTAATGATGTTTTACAAAGGCATCACTTTTAGACCTAATGAGCCATTATTACATTTGAAACGTGCTTCATTAGGTAATAGCGCGATGTATTGTGGATTTTATTCTCTTATGCATCTACCTGTAGCTATGGCTACAACGCTGAGTTATACCAACCCCATTTTTCAAGGAATAATCATGGTGTCTACCAAAAAAGGAAGATCATCCAGTCGCATACTGGCATCGATTTTACTAGGCTTTTTGGGTGTGGTCATTTTGTTAAATCCTAATTATCCCGTTAGCAGCCATATTTTCATTGTAGCTGGAATTTTATCGGGTCTGCTTACTGCGCTCGCTTATTATAACATAGGTAAATTGACTCTGAGCGGTGAACCAATCCTCAGAGTCGTGTTCTGGTTTTCATTGCCAGGTGCAGTTATTGGCCTCGGTGTGTGTCTGATGTCTGAGATCAGCCTGCCAACGTTAAAACAATTTATTGCTCTTATCGCTGTTGGTGGATTTGGTACCCTTGGTCAATTGGCTATGACGCGCGCATACAGTTTAGGTGAAGCAACCACTGTAAGTGTTATTTCCTATAGCACTATTATTTTCACAGCGTTTATTGGCTATTATTTATTTGGAGAGAAAATATCCATAATCGCTGCAGGTGGTATGTTATGTATAGTTGCATCCGGCATCCTGGCATCAATAAAAAAACGTTCGCCTTCGAAAATAAATTTAACATCAATGGAAGAAAAAAATGCATAAAACATTCAAGAAAATTATTTTTCTAACTTTTTTAAGTGGCGTAACCTCCACAATTAGCATGGATTTAATAAACAAAATCACATCAACAATCCATCTTATACCAGCACTAAATATCTATTTCATTGGCAACATGCTGTCACAATGGATGGAAGGTGATTTTATTTTTTCTCACCCCAGTGAAATCGCAACAAACAAAAACGGATTACTAATAGGTTACTTTTTCCATTACTTTGCAGGCATTGCATTAGCCTTTCCTTATTGCTGGCTATTTTTTAAGACAAATTTTATTTCTAACCTGTCAGTTTTCAAAACGGCTGTTTATGGGTTGATATGCTCATTGATAACCTTAGTTTTTATCTATCCTTCTGTAGGGTTGGGTTTGTGGGGAATGAAAAGTGGCAATTATGAATTGTTAATAGCGGCTCTCATCAATCATTTTGTTTATGGCTTGGCATTATTAGCAAGTTGTATCTTCATTACCCGCATCCTGCTTAACAAAACACATTCTGTATAAATCATCAAGCTGCATAAATGAAGACTTGTGATGCATTATTGTCTCTATTACAAGCAATAAGCAGACACTATTATCCATCTGTTTACTGCTCTGTGACATTAGCGCTTGCTAAGCAGAGCTGAATTATCTACAGCTCAGGAAATAAACATGTCAGAAGTGTTAACCATCAATAGCCGTTCGACAGACAAAAAAAAGTCTGTTTCCACAAAGAGCATTTTATTCTTTCTTGCACTGGCTTTGATCGCCGCCTTATTAAACAGCAGTGCGCCAACGCCGCTTTACCCTCTCTATCAACAGCAGTTGGGCTTAACCGCCGTCAGCCTGACAGTTATCTACGGCGCCTATGCGGCGGGCGTTTTGATTGCGTTATTTAGCGTGGGAAATCTTGCCGGGAAGGTCGCCGATCTGCGCAGCCTGATGATGCCCGCACTGCTGGCTGTCTTTGCCGGTGCCCTGCTGTTTTCTCTCGCCGATTCGTTTGCCTGTCTGTTTATGGCACGCCTGCTCGCGGGTGTGGGAACGGGGGCATTAACCGGCGCAGCGAATATCGCCCTGGTGCGGTTTGGTCCCAAAGATGGCGGTAAAGTGGCGGCCCTGCTCGCTACGCTCTCTTTCACCACAGGTCTGGCGCTGGGGCCGGTTTTTAGCGGCGTGGCGATTCAGACAGGTTTCCACAGTCAGACGTTACCGTTTCTGCTGATCATGCTGACGGCCGCAATCGCCCTTATCGGGTTACGTTTCAGTTGGCCAGATGGGCGTCACGACCAACCCTCGGTCGCCACCTCTTCACCTGCCACCTCAGTGGAGGCGACACTGAAAGCCGGACTGAAAGCGACAGGCGTGCGGTTTTTCCTCTGTGCCGGCGCGCTGTTTATGAGCTGGGCGTTTGCCGCCAGTATCTTGTCGATTGGTCCGACCGTGTCCGAGCATCTGCTTGGCATTCATAGCCAGGGCGTTTATGGCTATGTGATTGCGGTTTATTTAGTGGTGGCTGGTATCAGTCAGATTCTGAGCCGCCGGATTCGCGCCCGCACGTCTCTTGCTGCTGGCTGCCTTACGCAGGCCATATCCATCGTGCTTTTTACCTGGGCGATTGGCCACCACTCTCTGGTCTGGGCATGTACAGGATTGATCGTCGCCGGCTATTCCTATGGCGCGATCTTTGTAGGAAGTGCAACTCTGGTGAATATGCTCTCCCCTACCGCCAGTCACGCAAAACTGATTTCATTGTTTTACGTGATTGCCTATATCGCTAACTGGGTGCCCGTGCTGTTAGGCGCGGTGGTGGATCATGCCAGCCTGGACCTGGCCGTTAATTTGCTGTTCGGCGTTGGTGCGGTTATCTGTTTGCTACTGAGTATCGCGGTGTTTGGGATAAAGATGGAAAAAGCACGACTAAATAACGTGACGTGATGAGGTTTACTGACTGGTTCTGACCGCGCTTAGGAAACACTTATCCGTGCCCAGAGTGACACATTGCTTCAGATGTCACGACGGACATCTCGCGAATTTTTGCTGCGTAGCTTCACCAGAACCTGGTGAAGCTGACCAACAGAGAGATCTTTAACGACAGAATGCGGTTTTCCCCGCAGCCATTCAAAAAAGTAGCCAATGCCCAATAAATCGAGTCCTTCACTGCTGAACAGGTATTCGTTTTCTTTCAAATCAAACAGTGTACGAAAATCGTCATCTTCGATATCGAAGCTGACGGCAAAAAACGTTTCGGCTGCCTCTAAAAAATCGACGCCATCCATACCGGCAAGATGAAGGTCTCGTTCCAACAATGTATTTTCATTGACGACTTTAGACTTCCATCCCGCATAGTCACGAACAAATGCGATGACTTCCTCCAGTTCAGGACTCATTTCAGCACCGGCCTCCAAAGGTTTATATGCCCCAGATTATCATTTTTTACTTTAGCCTCGGGATTGGCTGCCCGAACGGCTGAAAGAAAACCGGCAAAGTCCTGATTAAATAGCGAGTAGTTATTCAGGATACTGACTGTTTTTTCTGTCTGCGAGGCACCTGTGTGATAACGAAGCTGCCAGACACGACGATTGCTAATCTGCGTTCCGGTCGGTCTCACCTGAATAAGTTGGCCCAGCGAGATTTTTTATTAAAGATGTCTTCCTTACGCTTTTGGTAGAGGAAATTTGCCTCGTAATAGTAATCCTCCGTGTTCATCCCAAGACGTTTAAGCAGCGGTGTATCAATAGAAATCTTCTTCAACTCACCTTTAGCAGCAAAGAAATCGTCTCGTTTGAACAGTGGCAGAAAGAAATACTTAATCAGCAAAATGATAAGCGCCAGCGTTAGACTCAATGACAGAAAAGAATGCATATTATTATTTATTATTTTTCAGGAACTTCAATTTTATAACACAACGACAATATTATCTTCTTTAAAACGCAGAACGCTGGCGATGCATAAAAGCCTCGACGTTAATCGTAAGCTTAATTTTAGCCTGTTTTCCTCAAAACCAGCCTGATCTGGGCCTGCGTCGACGTACCTTTCATTGGGACCACGATGACTCATTGCCAGCGAACCGCTGGTATTTGCCCATCTCAGAGCCTTCTGCGGCGATGTATCCGTCAGAAACAGGCTAACAAAGGTCGCGCCGAAACAGTCAGTGGCGTTGCATAAATTTCGATGGCTACCGACAGACTACTTCCGGAAAACAGACACGATGGACAGGTCACAGCTGACAATGAAGATCGTGAACTACGGAGTGAAGGCCAGGGGCATTTTCGAACTGCTTCACGACAGCAAAAACAGCGATCAACCGCGCTGAGCGCGTCTGAAACGCCAGGCTTTGTAAGTGATAACAGGCGGCTGAGAGAATGCTGCAACGGCAGCGCCACAGGCCAGACCGAGAGCACCCGGGATAACCGATTGGGCTGATCCAAAAACAAGCAGGATAAAGAACACGACCAGGCAAAATGTCACGGCGACAGCAGCAATAATAAAGCGTCGGGCCAGGTCGTTAATCGCTTCGCCCAGTGTATCACCAGAGCGTTGTGACATGTTTTTTATTCTGCCCAGCTCACGTGACGTGAAACCGGCCTGCATAAGGGTTTCTTCGCTGACTTTCAATTTTTATCCTGACGTTAAGGGCGTTACGGGTCTGTATACCAGATTATCAAGAGCACGGCGACACAGGGGGATAAAGTAATAACGGAGCCTTACTGCATCTTCGTAGCAATCAACAGACTTCACATTTGCAAAGCATTCTGCGTAATTACAGGATTATTCGAAAGGATTTCAATATCAGGCGACGAGCCTATCTCTCTTGCTGTCCATCTGACTTCAGCTATTTGGCTGCGGGCCGGATAATAGAGGTTTAATAGCCATTTCGATGATTTCATCTATTTAAAAAGGCAGATGCGTTTTTCACTGCAAATATCACGCTGGACAACATATTCCGGCATGCAGGCAATCCCAGCCCCTGAAAGCACCGATTTTCGTAACGACGTGCTGTCACAGATCTCAAGCGATTTGGGAATGTTGAAAAAGGGACGTTCCTTATTGTTCTCATAAGCCCAGTCGTTGCTGCCGGTCAGCAAGCTGGCATCAGTAAGTATTGCGGTGAGGCAACGGTCACGAACGGCTCGGCGATCATCAGATTACTCATCACCAGCGGAAGCGCCTGATCCTGTGGCTAGCTAAGGCGTTAACAATGCCGATGTGGAGATTGTTATGGAGATCCCAGGAGAGTGCGAGTGGCTGATAAAGGATTTCGGGGTCAGGGTTTGGTGACGCGGTGAAAGTCCCGGAGGCGGTTTAGGCCAGGGCAACAGGACAACGGATTGACGCTGAGGACGCGTGAAATGGTCGGGTATTTCCCCTTTCTTTTCGCCATTATCAGAATTTAGATCTGCCACTAAAAATGATGGATTACGTTGCGATTTGCGTGAAATTTCTGCGTACGCTTTCGCAGTTTGCTATTTTCTCTCTCGCTGCGTTTTCTCCTGCCTGATTAAATATTCCGGTCATTTAGCGCGATACGAATGTGGGGCAACACATCCGCATCGCTAATCACAATCACTATTTACGAGGAATAGTAATCATGACTGCCTTTGATTGTATTTCAGGCCACACTGAACCTAAAGCACCAAACTATACGCAGCGCTATGCGACCGTGGGTTATGTGACCCGCACTCCAAATTATCGCCGCGTTCCAGCGATTACGCTGAAGGGCTGCTGGCTAAAAGAAGCGGGTTTTCCGATTGGTGTGCAACTGGATGTGAAGGTCACCTGGTGCCAGATTATTATCAGCTTTAAACCCAGGGATGTGATAAACGGGACGCGGGTGGGATCGATTAAGGATCTGGCTTCGCTGTCCGTGCAGCAGAGAAAGCGGGTGATGAAGGCGATTGGGCTGACTGAGTGGTAAGGGGTTGAGGGGGCTTGCTCCTGCGGAGGTGGGAGCAGGCTGTATTTCTTACGTTAAGAGTAAATGCAGAGTTACTATGACCAACGCCGATTTAGCCAAAATGGGCATTGCACGCGTAAAACACCTTGCGAATAAAGATGGTAAGCCCTGCGCCATTGAAAAAGCGCCGGTAAGTGAGGTGGAATATGCTTTCTACTGCGATGCCGCTCCCCTTCTGGCCCGGCATGGCATTCTGACGCCCGTTGTGAAATCAGCCTGCTACGAACAACGAAAGCTCATACTCGAATATATTCCTGAACCCATCCAACAAGACGCAGTTACAGGCGATGCATTCCTTTCCGTTCTTGCACGATTACATTCTGTACCGCCTGATCCCTCATGGACATTCAGCACACATCGGTGGGACGAGGCAGCACTGGAAAGCTGCCTCGATCTGCTTCGCCTGCCTGCTGAGGCGGAACGGCAGCTTCGGGCAATGCAGAAGCACAGCAATGTGCTTTTTGAACCGTATTGCATGATCTCCGGTGATACCAATGCAGGTAACTGGGGAAAGAGAGAGAATGGCGAACTGGTGCTGTTCGACTGGGAACGCTTTGGCCTGGGTAGCCCGGCGATAGATTTAGCGCCTTTGGTCAAAGGGATGGGAAGAGAAGAAGACTATCGGGCGATAGCGCGACGCTATTGTCAGTTGCATAGCAGGTTTGATGCGGATGTGCTGGCGAAAGAGATCGCCCTTGCTAAAGCGTGGATTGTGAATGAGGTGGTGGTGATATTGAGTGAGCGGAGAAGGCCGGAACTGGTGAAGTATTTGGGATGGTACGGGGAGGTGTTGCCTGAGTGGTTGGGGAGCATAAGGTTAAAGATGAACACAGGATTACCTTAATGACCTTCCCTAGAGGTCAAAAAATGGCGTCTTTTAAAGAAACAGAGCTGTACATGTAATTACATGAAAAACGCTCAAAAGCACCATCAACAGGTATAGATGAGTCCTTTTCCTTCACTTTAACGAGAAGGCGTTGCCATACATTATGGTGCTCATCTAACCTCTCACGAGGTTTTCACGAAACAGTGAGAACCGTATGGGCACCGAATAAGCACCACCTGGTCTTAGGCATTCGCGTCAAGAAAGTGAATCAATTACCTTTTGTCTTAATAAGCTAAGGAAATTAGCTGGCGTGGTATCCCATAACTGTGCCGAAAATTCATTACCATAGCGGCTTTCAAAATCATCTTCGAGGTTATCAGATTCCTGAATAAATTGATCAATATCCCCTATCAAGCCATGTCGTGTAGCGGATGGTGTGTCTGCAATCCATGCGTCTATTTGCTTATCCACGCTCTCTCCACTACCAAACAAATCATAATCTTGCCCAAAATAGATGGCAATCAGGCTGTCCAAAACATGTACGTTAATTTTTTTCATAATTAAACCATTGGATAAGCGGTAAGGATGAAATAAGGTTTGCCATACCAATATTCAAATCTAAGCACTATACGGACCTTATAACAGGGTTTTGCTTCAGTTGAACCTCTGGATACTGAAATTCCAGTCTGTCTGGCAAAACTTCCATCCAGCACTCTTGTTCCTTTTGAGCCAGGTGGTATGTTTTTCACCCAAATTGAAATCATATTTTTGTTATCTCTTAATACTTTAGAGATAAGAACCTCAGCATCAAGCGTATTTTTAAAACTGCTTGATGAGGTTAAACGTGGTGATTTCTCAAGCCTTTCAAACAGCTCTTCTACTGTTTTGCCGACATGCCTTTCAATCGCGTGACCAGCGGCATTACTTCCCGGAGGTGACTCATGCTCAGCAAGCTTGATGCGACCGCTACGTATTGCGATTACACGCTGAGCGCCTAAGGCGAATGAAAAGGCCAGGGGGATAGCCAAATCAACCGTAAAACCCACCTTCATTGCTGTGTTTTTATCAGCACCAAAACTTTGGGCCAGGGATACTGCTGTGTTATAGGTATCAGTGTTTGTGCTTCTACCGGTCCAGATCTGACGGGTTGAGGCTTGCACAGTATCAAGTCCGTGAGTACCCACAACAACGCATCCGGCTTTAGTTAACATAGTGGGTTCAGGAACAACGCACATTGCACCTGCACCAAATAATTCAACAATCCCCCCCGCAAGGCCTAAGCCGCCGTATAGCCGATTACTCAGCGTTTCCCCTTCACTGACGCTTTTATCAGACAACAATGCTGCCATCTGTACAGGAGAGAGCACTAATCTTACGCCGTCTTGATTATCCAAAGCTCAAGCCTCTTTATGCATTTCAACAAGTCTTCGCTCATTATATTGTATAGCCAGGGTTTTAACAGAGACTTCAGAATCATTTTGATGGCATAAAAAAGTACTTGTGAGAGGAAACGTTACGCTGGGGAATTTAAAGTTAAAGAAGTCAAACTGTGAATTTATCGATTAAGATTAGTACACCGCCAAAACAAATCAGGAACAAGACGCATCCAAAACTCAATACAAAAACATAAAAAAAAGGAATCATCCACCGCATAAATTCGACATTATTCGAATCGACAAACTGATATGCCTCGCTATTTTTATCCAGAAAAAATATACTTTTATTCCTTTTAAGCCTGATAAAGAAATATGCCATCGTGGCAGCACCAAAGAAGCCAATCATACTGCTGTAAAGATACGGCGCAGGAAGTACATGCTTTTTCTGGAAAAGCTTAATAAGCTCATAATATTTCCTTCTGTTTATTGCGTACAGAAGGACAGACAAAACGAAGCCCATATTAGCAAGCAGTATAATAACAAAAATGAATGTTTTCATTTCAATATAAAAATAAAATATTTAAACAAAGCGGCCATCCCCTACCCAACCAATATTTAAGAACTAGTTATACCGTAAATATAAAATCAGTTTATTGCCTGAAAATCAAGTTACGGCAAGAATCATTGCCCCTTTTAATGCTAAACGATTGATTAACCGGATGAGTAAACGCGATCACTCTGAAGAACTCGTTCTCTACCCTTACTTTAGCACCGCTATCAGTCGCGACAAGGAACGGAACCAGTTTCGCAAGATTAGCACTAATGTTACTCTGTATTTTACCATTCAAGTAATATCGATAGCTGTTAGAGAAGATTTCCCTATCGCACTTATAACTCGAGATAAAAAATCATGTATGCGCTTCAGGCTGTCGCGAACAGATAAGCGGATTGTTTGAATGATCATTCTCACTCGAATTGAAGAAAAAACCAGCAACAATGATAAGTAGCCCCACTTTCAATGCCCGATGCAGCAATTTAATAGCCGTTTTTTATGGCATACTTAACACCTTCTCTGAACACTCAAGGTATCTGAATCAAAAAAAATAACCTAGAAGTGAAAAATTACCGAATAAGAAATACTCCATGGCACACATAGATAAAATAATAACAACAACCCCAACAAATATTATTCTAAATATATTAGCTAACCTTAAAAAAAAGAGCTTTGGTAGTTCTGGCTTATCTACTACACTCACTTTATAATCAGTGATATAAACCTCAATATTTCTATTTTTAGAAGAGGTTATACAACCCAAAAAAACAATTACCATAGTCACACCCCAAAACAGCACAACCAGTGCTCTCATTAACTTTTCCGAGTCACTCTTAAAAATAGTTAATAATGAAAAAGACAAGACTAAAATCCAAAAAAAATATATAAAATAAAATAACGCCGTAATTACTTTAACAATCGATGCTCTGTGAGATGAGTTGACCAGGTGAGTGGAGTACAACCTTCCACTAAAAAAAGGCTCAAGCATAACCACATGCATCTCCCAGTTTCTTTTCCAGTATTCCCCCCCTATTACCACCAGATTAGATAAGTATGTAAAAAAACCACCAAATAAAGATATTGTTACTATAGTCCACAATGTAGTCAAATCACCACTTTCAGAAGTGGTTTCTGAAATAAGAAGTTGATACCACGCCTGCCAATGTTATAAAACCTGCAATTAGAGTAAGGCAAAAGACAGCCCTCTTCCAAAAAAGATCGAGTTCGATCTCTCTAATCCGGTGAGCTTTATCATATGCTTCCTTTAGAACTTGAAGATACTCCTTATTTAACTTAAAATTTTCCCCTATTCTGTCGCCTAGTAGCTCAGAAAAATATTTTTGATTGGATGAAATGTAATCATTTAAAAAAATTTTTCTAACAACCTCACCGTCTACTTTGTTTTTATTGCGTAGTTCAAAAATTCTTTCCTTAAAGCCCATGAATACCTCACGACATTTAGTTCGATTAAAAACAACCTCATGAAAAATGCTCACCAAGAATCATACATAAATCAGGAGCTATACAATACTTGGCGTTGCTGCAAATTTTTATTAATGGAATCAATTTCATTTTTTAGGTTATTTCCATGATATACCATGGATGTATCATAACGTTGATATTTCTCATCACGAGATGCACTGAACCAATTAAATGAACCGACACACAAGAGGCCTTCGTCACCAATGACTACTTTACTGTGTATGCGGTCAACAAGTCTGGTTGATACACCGAGTTCTTCTAGCTTTCCAAGAGCTTCATCAAGGCGCTGCCGTTTTTCTATCCGCTGATCATAACTGGAAGCCTGGGTATTGAAACTCTTGTCTGTCACGACTGTGATATCAATTCCGCGGGAAAGAGCACGTTTCATTGATGCCAGAAATCCGGTTTCTTCCAGCTTATGCCAGATTAACCAGGGAGAGACAATCATGATGCTCTTCCCGATTGAGTCAAACGTCTGGTTGAGAAAGGCATCATGCTCTTCTGCCCCGTGTAGGGTAGAAATCTGTGTTTGAGCAGTACTTAAATCCGGGCGTTTTTTGAACTCAAACTGCAGCGCATTATTTGCGGAAGCAAACAGGTATTTCGCCAGTAATCCTCTGGGCGAAGAGCCCGGCTGGATCTCGAAGAGGTCCATATCCCCAAAGACCAGAAAACTGTCCTTAGCCCGTGAAACGGCAACGTTCAGCATGCTGCTGTCACTATCAATAAATCCACCATCTTCGTGCTTCGAATATACGGGTGAGAAAAGCACGATGGATCGTTCTGCCCCTTGCAAAGCGTGCACAGTTCCTACCGTCAGGGAATTTTCATCACCACTACAATTAATATCCTGGTTGCGTAATGATGACTTTATGGCATTAACCTGTGCAGAAAATGGCGTCACCACACCCACCACTTTATGTATCGGTTTTCCGTAATGCGCCTCGATTTCGACTTTATGAATCGCAAGCCAGGCCGCTATCGTTTCAGCCTCAAAGGCATTATAGCGACTTCCACCGTTTGCCTTTACACCTTTGCCATCAATGTGGAGATAACCCATCGCAGGAAAAATCGTTTCCTTTTCCTCGCCTCGTTTTGGCTGCAACTTACCGTGATAACAAAGAGCGTTACAGTAGCCAATAATATTGTCGAAGCAACGTCGATGCTCATACAGGTACATTCCGCGGGCAAAGTCAGGATCGTACTTATAGCGTGAGTTAAACTGAGCCACTTTCATAACACTGCCTGATGCAGCACTTTTTCCTGACTCACTCATTAAGATATAGGCTTCAGTAAGCTCCTCTTGCGTACTGCCGTGAAGGATATTCTCCTCCATCATGTTACCTATATCGATGCCTGGCAGGCTGTTCCAGATAGGGGAAATTTGTTCTGTATCACCAATTACCAAGGCTTTTTTAGCCAGTGCGAAAGACGCTGCAGCAACCTCAGGGAGGACCTGCCCCGCTTCATCGACAATCAGCAAGTCGGCAAAATTGTATAAATAGTTGTCGTCAAATTTCTTGTTGCCGCCAACAAACTCACTGGTCTTCATATGGCACGGCAACATGTAGCAAGTCATCACTACACAAGGCGTGAGTTTCATTCTACGCTGCCAGCGTGCCTTAACACTTTTTGCCCCAGAACGTTTTTTTTCTTTTTGAAGATTATCAATCCCGTCCATATCCATTAGCCAGCGGCCTTCCCAGTAATGGGTTGCCAGTAAGAACGCAGGGAAACGGATCCCTGTATCTGCCAGCTCATCCGCTTTGGACAAGGTCACTTCATCTGCATCTGAGTGCCCTAATGAATATGTCAGCTCGCGCCAGCGCTGAGATGCTTCGCTTTCGCGTCTGGAGATGTCCTGGGCTAGTTCGATCTCCTTTTGGTAACCCACCTGTTCTTTAGACGCTTGGGAAATTAAACCTTCTATAAATGCGTCAATATCTTCAGGCAGTGATCCCTTAAACTCCACCTTTTTTGCGCCAAACGTCTCTTCTAAAAAGAAGTTCATTTGATAGTGACGTTTAGTGCGAACGACAGGCAGCCAGGAGAAAAGCGCATATAACACGGACTCATTCGCACGATATTGCCGCCACTGCTTTTTACCTTGATTCAAAAGCGTGATGTCATTCGTACTGTTAAGCAGTAACGCATTTTTATCTTCAATGTACTGGTCGAGATCTTCGCTGATGGCATCCCGCTCACGGCGAACCGCATTCAGCCTGTTCCATGCCGGCTCGATTTGCTTAAGCTGAAAAGACATCTCAGTTAAACGATTATGTAAAAGCGCTATAACCAGCTCTGGAGAGCTACAGTCTTCGTTCGGAAACGCCGCCTTTGCCTTCTCCAGATAAAAAACTCTGGCGTCTTCAACATATTCGAGGGATTCGATACGATTAAAAAAATCTTCCGTCTGGTATTTTTTTACAGCGTCGGCTTTTTGAGTGGAAGACGGATAAAACGCGCCAAAACTGGTCACGTCGGGTAACCAACGCCCCGCCATTATCCCGGTACCAGAACCAAAATCTTTACCGAACGCTTCAATGATGTTGGTTACAGCCTGGTTATTGGTCGACGTAGCAATAACTACAGGCGGTTCACACTTATTAAGTGCAGCCCTGGCCCATTCGGTCGCAATAATGGAAAGCACCAGCGTAGTCTTACCGGTTCCCGGAGGACCGTTCACAGCGAGCATATCGCCCGGTTGCTGAGTCAGGTAATGACTCAAAGCATCACGCTGCGCCAAAGCCAGCGGAAATGTATCGCCAGAATGCCCAAGACGCTCGCTAAACATGGCGTCGTCAGGCAGAAGTGATTCTAATGGGGGCATTGCATTAGAGGCAAAGCGCGATAACAACGGCACTTCTTTTTTGCTCAGCAGCAGATGGTCATACATAGGCAGTATATGTATGCTTGCCCCGCCAACCCGGTTAGCTTTGATTATATATCCATATTCAGCCAGTTCATATTGCTCGTGGGATTCAATCCATTCTTTAGCAACGTTTTGAAGAAGCTCTTCTGACTCTTTACGATATTTTTCCCATAAGTTTTTGTATCGTTCATATCGCTTTTCACGCTGCTCATCCGTTTCCGCGTGGTGCTCATGCTCATCATCCACACCAAAGGTGGTTGAGTCATGTGTTGTTCTGTATTTGTCATAATTCGCCATCTCACCGACTGAAAATGTACCTTTGGGAAGTGGCTCAAGCAGGTCACGCGGAATGGTGGTCGGTGCGTTGGGAAACAAAAAACCTTCGCGGTTCAGGAGAGCAGAAGTGACCAGTGGCGTGACGAACTCTGGTGCGCCTGCAGTCCGCTCTTTGCCATGCTTCAACAGCCGGATAAATACCCGAGGCCGTAAAAGCACCTCAACGGTTTTAACGTCTTCATCTTCATCCTCAAAAAACGCACAGACTGTTTCATCCTTCAGCCTTGCTGAGTTAATGTTCGTCCATCTGGTGAATGGCTCTACATCCTTACTCGCAAAAGCACCTTTGCCCGACTCTGCATCAGCCAGAGAGTTACGCCAGTATGAAGTGAATCCTTTAGTGTTACTGTCCATCCCGCATCCCGCAACTTAAGTCAAATTATTGATTTGATAGATATAAACGCACCTTATGATTAAGCATTGTCCACGATGTGAGCACGAGTGCAATGATTTGTTTGTGGTATGGACATATAAAACTTATTTGTCCAAAACGCCCCTTAAATTTGGCTGATCTAACCAGAGCATGACGCGTACTATGATCTGGACAAAATTCGTTTTATCTTTCTGCTCTTTTCTTTATAAATTTTGATATACGGTAAGCACAGAATATCGAACGTGAGGATTATAAATTTCCTCGAAAAAAATCTGTATTTATTAATCAAGGCAGAGGATAAAAATTAATAAAATGAGTTTTTCTTTTATATTTCCCCCTTAAGATTTACAGCCTAAAATTTTTTGGCATTGCTCTTCATTTTTTTAATTTCCACTAATGTAAAATAAGAAAATCCAGTTACTCAGCTCACGATCCTAACGGGCCCCTCTGAACTACACAGAGTATAAAAATCATGGTACATACTGAATTAAAAAAATAGAAAGTCTTCAAATATGAATGGTGCGAAGGCCGGACTCGCACATGATAATTAATCCTTTGATTTGAAAACAATTAAAAATAATATTTAGTTAATGTACCAACATCGATACCAACACATTAAATCATTGATTTTGGGACTCGAATCGGGGCAAGAGTTACCTGGAAAATGCTCACCATCGAGCGTATCTCTGGCTCTATGCATCAATCACATCCAATGCCGTTATGCGAAAACAGGCATAGGCCTCTTCCCAGGAAACGTGGCTTTCACCGAACACCATTGGTGTAACAAACTGCAGATAGCGTTCCTTATAAACAGGGTTGCTCGCCAGTTCTTCCAACCCCATTTTTAGTTCTTCAACAGGCGACTCGCAGAATTCAGGATACTGAGCACCGTAACGTTGGATATCCTGCTCAATACATTCCTGCACAAAGCGCTTCAAAACAGGAACGTCAGCACCTTTTTCTCTGACAATACAAAAGTTGTCGTAGATATGACGCACCAGTGACTCATCCACTGCACGCTCCACATTACGCACGCTTGCAGCCGTTCTGCGCATCATCGAGATCAGTTTTTCAGCCTGCGTGCTACCGATAGTTGCGCAGGGAAAAGCCCTCACTACTTCGCCCTTCTTTGTTAGATCCATTACCAGTGAGCTAATAGCACGATTTTCCGCAGCCTCAAGCAAATCCGTTTCCATCAGTTCCAGTTTGATAAATGGCCTTAAACAGGGAATTTGTGCATATTCCTGCGGGTAGCGTACCGAAATTTCATTATAGCGATATTCATCACGAGTAACCTTTGGATACGCTTCATCCATGCGGAACGTATCTGAGGCTGCAATCGTTTCGATAATGGTCTGAATAATACCCTTACGAATGCTTTTACGCTGACCTCTGGAATATTGCTGGGAAATACCGGCGACAGGAACAAGCTTAATGTCCACGTCCTCCGACATCCTGTTCAAAGATATCCCCGCTTTTGACAATGCCGTTCCACCGGCAAAAACCAGTTGATGCGTGTCAAACGCCAGAGGCTGGAGCAATCGCAATAACTCAACGATGTAATAATCTTTCTCTACAATTGCAACTGATTCAATGCCCAGGGCATCGGCAACATCAGGGAATAACTTTATTAAATCAGCCATTTAATTTGCTGTTCCCTACTGACAATGTTCTCTTAAAACGTGGTGAGGTTTTGATTTCCACTAACGCAGGGATCTGGGTGGATTTACCGCTATTATAGGCGCTTGTTGCGCCTGCCAGACGGTAATCCACTTTCAGACGTTCCAACGCCTCAATCATTACCGCAGCAGAGCCTCCGGGAGCAGCAGGCATCAGCTTACCGGTAATCGCATTTTGCCGCGCTTTGGTGTAGACGCCATAGCCTACTTTCAGTAGCTGCCCTTCCTTCATCAGCTCACGCAGTGCTCTGCCTATTTGATCGTAGCCAGCAAGATCTTTGAAATCGTCACGAGTGAAAACATAACGCTTTGAGCGCTTCAGCCGTGACTGAATTCGAGCTTTTATGGTCATGTCATCCTCCTTTGTTCGTTTCTTCATCATAGCAAACATACGACACTTTTAACAGCAAACATACGACAACTCACTTACCTCGCAGCCAGCATTCCCGGATAGTGTTTAGCTATGATATCGTTCATACGTTTAATCAACTCCAGACGCTTGAAGGTCAAGTGCGCCGTACCTTTTTGATAGTAACGAATGCTGAATAACTCATCTTCATAAAAATTCTTAGCCGGATTATCACGAATATGCTCCATCAATCGGGTAGAGATATCACCCCGGTTGTCAGGGATGGGTTTGCCATCCAGTAGAAACAGCATTCTCTCCAGATCCGCCAGTTGATCCCGTCGCCAACCCCAGTTAAGGCTAAAGCCCCAGCGGTTATGCGTCACCAGATTGTTAATGATGATCTTCTTACCGAAGCAGCAGGGACTATTGGTTTTGTAATCCCATGACAGACCTTTGAACACGTTGATGATCCCGCGCTCAAAGACATCCATTTTGTTCAAATGTAACTGCTCAAAAGTACTGAGGATATTCGCCTCACTGATCGCAGGAAGATCGCCCTCCTCCAGATTCTTATGCCACTGGTCGCGAGCCTGAGCATCCATCAAGGCCATCATGCCAGACTTCAGCATCAAATCGCGCCAGATACTGCGATCTATATTGCGGGTGACGGCAGGCATTGCTTTATCAGCCTTTTCAGTCAGCCAGCTATCGTAGCGGTGCCCGGACTTCATCGCCCAGTCTTGCGCTGTACCACCGCCAATTTCTGAGGTCAGCCGTGAAATGGCATCAAGCTGCTGAATGAGTTGTTCGATCCGTTTTAGTGCGGTATCGCGGCCCGTGACAACACGCTCGATACTGGTCGAAAGAATGAGTTCATTGTGTTCCGTCAACACGTCGGGTTCTGTTTGCATCGTTAATCGTCCATAAAAGCAAACACGCCTGCCGGGAATGGCAGGCGCATTATGCGATGAATAAAAAAGGTGGGAAGTTCAGAAGCCAAAATCAGGAATGAGGCTCGAAGAATTTAAGTATTTATTAATCCGGTAGCTCGCCTGGCTCGGAGAATATCAGTCGCGGTCAGGAACGGAGTCTGTTCCTGCCAGCTAAACCCTTGGCGGTAGATGCGTACCAGTTCATAACGTTCTACCAGAAAATTAACAGCATCGGCGAGCGTGATTCCTGCATCGATATGCTCCTCGATGGCCGCGTCGTCATGGAATGGTGTATCGTTAAGCGTCAGGCCGTAATGGTGATCCAGCAGATACGTTAAAAGTTGCTGCCAGACCTGCACGGGCGACGGACGTGACGAAACCGGCACCTTGGCCGGTACAGTTGAAATGTGCATGGGTAGAATCCTGAGAAAAGAAGAAGAGAGAAGGTGTTACGGTGTGGGATAAATAGAGATGTAAACGTAACCGCAGCTACCACGGGGATCAGCTATACAGGTTAAACTCGCAAGTTGAATTTTCACCTGACGTTGCTGATGAGGATTTAGTTCGCCAGCACGCAGCATATCTTCCAGTTGTTCTACAAACAGCGGGAAAGCCAGATCTAATTTCTGCAGGTGCATGGGGCTAAAACTCCCCGTCAATCCAGCCCTGTCAGCCAGGTAATACAGCCGGTTGCCTTCCTGAACTAATCTCGCGCCAAATCGTGGGGTGATATCGCTTTGTAGACCCCATTCATGAGGTGGTGTGATTGACATGAAAACCTCCGTTTAAAGCAAACCCTGCTCAGCAAAAGAAACGACTTCGTTCCCAACAACCAAATGATCCAGCACTCGCACTTCTACCAGTGCTAACGCTTTCACTATCCGCTGAGTGATGTGTTTGTCCTGCTGACTGACTTCTGTCGTACCTGACGGATGGTTATGCGCCAGAATTACCGCAGCGGCATTGTGTTTCAGAGCCAATTTAACCACTTCGCGGGGATGCACTTCGGTATGGCTAAGTGTGCCGGTAAACAGTGTTTCGCATCCCAGCAGGCTGTGCTGATTGTCGAGATACATCACGATAAAAACTTCACGCTCCTGATGAGCCATCTGTAATTGCAGCCAGGTCTTAGTGAAGCTGGTGGAGGTAAATGACTCACTCGGTTGACGCTGATATTTCTCCAGCAGGCGTAATGCCCGACGAATGACGCGTTGCTCGTTTGCAGGAAATACAGGGGACAAATTGAATACAGGCATAATTGCTCCTTAAAACAAAAAACCTCGCCGGTTTATTGGCAAGGCCTGAAGGAAGGGATAATAAAAAGGCTCATGAGGCAAGCTGCAGCATATTCTCGGCCATAACCCAAAGGGCGCGGTTAAGCTTCACATCGCCGTCGATGCCTTTTACAGCACGAGTATGGGCACGTTTGCCTTTGGTGGTTCGTCCAGACAGACCGCCTTTAATCAGGTTTTCCTGAATGCGCTGATAAGTGGTCCACAGGTCGTTACTTTCATCCTGCCAGCGGCGCGGGGATAGGATTTGCGAATCCGTCACCGGCTGATGCTCTTCACCAAAGCGATAGGTTAATGCCGCTTTCGCCATCGCCTGCTGTGCTGGCGGAGTTAACATTAGCGACTGCATGGCATCGCGTTTCTCTTCTACACGGTCAAATATTCCCAGCACTTCGTAAGCCCCTTCAATGACTTTCTCCACCACGTTGCCTTTATGAGGTACACGAACCTCACCAAAACTCTCACCGCAAATTAGTCCATTCTGGCAGACTGAACGAAATAATCCCGGCAACATCTGATAACTGCTCGAACCATCGTGGCTGTTGAGCAGAATAATTTCCGGAACTTGCTTGCCAGTGATTTGGCCCTCACGACGAAGACGCAGCATGTGTTTGGTGTGTTCGCGCTTGCTCTGGTCGCGCACTCGGGTCTGGCAGGCAAAGAAAGGCTGGAAACCTTCACGTTGCAGATTATCGAGCAGGGTTATTGTCGGGATATAAGTGTATCGGTCGCTGCGGGACTCATGCTTTTCTTCACCAAAGACGCTGGGCACGTAATGTGCCAGTTCGTCGTGAGTTAATGGGCGGTCGCGGCGTACAACATTAACCGCACCAAAGCGGCTGGCTAATCGGATCATGATTAATTCCTTTTTGGGAGATGAAAAACGAAAAGGCCATGCTTCCCGAAGGAGGCATGGCCTGATGTTGTTGTGAGTCTGAGGTCTGGCAGATTTAAGTCTAAGCCAGTTATGATGCCTTATTCATAGCAACCGATACTGACAGTGGCTGATAATACTGTGGATCGAAAACGGACAGTGGCAGCCTAGCCTGATGGCCGTTGCGCTCTTCGGTCGCCTTCATGATTTCAACAGCGCTGACGTTTTCGACACATTCATGTTCAAGAAAAGCTTCCTGAGAACGAGTAGCATCACTGTCGCCAAAGGGGGCAACGTCCATTGTTCCCGTCGCCAGCGTGTTGCCCGCCTTGTCTTTCAGCCCCAGCGAAACAGACAGCTGGCCAAACCCCACACCGCTTCCACCATTATCCAGACGGAACTGATACACACAGATATTACCGGGAGTCCACACGGTATCGGTGTTGCGGATACTGATATAGCGTTGTTCATCTGCGTAAGCGGATGACGGATGGCACAGCATTAAAACGACAATGGCAGGTAAGGTTTTAGCAAATCGGCTGACGAGTGGCATGATTTTGCTGTAAGTAGGTTTTGCCCATACCCTTACTATCGGGAAAGAAGGTATATCTATATCTTTCTGACAATCCTTTTCCATCGTTCTTTTCCTTTAGTGGCATTTGGGACGTGGCTTTTGGGAAGTGTTCAGCAGTTGCCTGTGCGACGACACAATTCCGCTAAGCTTTGCTGTGCGACCCATTGCTGTAGTTTCCGATCCTCGTCCGAGCGCTTAGCCGCCAATGTGGCTTGCTGTTGTTTATTAACACAATTATCTGGCATCACCATAATGACTTTTGGGGCTATCTGTTGTCTGACTTTTGCAATCTTAGCCTTAAGAACAGCATCCGTATCTTGGGGTGCAGACCAATCGGGGTATATAAGAGCATCGATAGCCTTATCACGTACCGAAGCTTGGTTATCAATAACGGCAAAGTAGCAGCCTTCTCCTTTATCATCTCCCTGATAAACCGTTTCAATATCGTTGTAGGTTTCACCGACAGGATTCAGTTTTAGTTGACGAATAGTGTGGGTTTTCTTATCGGCCAGGAAAATTGCACCACCACCACGGGTACGTAGCAAAAACTGCTTCGTCCACGGGTAGTTATCAATAACATTGGCCTGGTAGAGCATATTGTGCAGCGTATTGTCATCCATGCCATCAGCTGATTTCCAGCCGTCAGCCTGCATGTACTCCCAGGCTTTGACAGAACTGACGATATTGCCAGCGTCAGCCGGAAAAACTGCACTTAGACAAATGCTGGTAGCCAGCAATGTAGTGGTAAGTAATTTCATCGTGGTTATTCCTTCTGAGGTATAAGCCCGCCGTCAGTTGCGACAAGCAATGAATGGAAAAAGCGAAAGTGGGGTAAAGCCTGAAGAAGATCCGGGTGAGAGAGGATATCGCGCATCGCTATATCAGGAGCGAAGCTGCCGTTGTGGAGCGTGACTGCACGAATATCCGTCAAGGGAAATACTGCTATCCGGGTCTGATGCTCGCCTGTCAGATACCACTCGCCGTCACGCAGAACCAGCCGATAGGGAGCGAGGCCTGCACAACGGTAACCGTTACCGAGCAGCGTCACCTTTCGATGTTCTGATACCGCGCTCACCAACCGAGTGAATACGCCTGATTCTGGGGATGAAACCTGGGCTGTTCCCGGCCAGATAAGGCAAGGAGACTCTCCTGATCCGCTCAACAGTGAACTGACCAGATGGTTATCCATATCAGGAAACAGAGCTTCAACGCCTGACTGACGGGCAAATTTCATCACCGCTAACTCTCTCTGGCGGCTACCAGATAGCAAGCGGCATCGGCCTTTGCGATACTCCAGATCCAGGTACATCAGACGTTCCCGAAAGTCCCGGCGTAGAGTTCGAACCGACACACTAAATTCAGTTGCCAGCGCTCGTAAATCTAGCGTTTCACCCGCCACCAGGCGGCTGATAATTAATGACAGTCGGACGGCAAGCCGGTCATGGCGACGTTCAGCCTGAGTCATGAAATTGATACTCCAGCAGGATAATTAGCTGAAAATAAACGATTATTGTAACGAGGCGGGGGGACAGGGAATGGACACAAGAAGACGTATTTTTTACAGTTGCCAAAATCAACCGTGACGGGGCGTAAAGGGAAAACTGTCGAAATTCAGCAGATTATAAAACATCAGAACGGACAGGGTATGTCCCGAAGATAATGGCAGGTAAGCCAAGTCAGAAGAAAATCCAGTCCCAAACGGCGCGAGCAGCGGATACTACGGCATCACGGACAGTGCGAATAACTGCTTTCAGTGGCGCGGGAATAAATGATGCCGCTTCCGCAGAATCAAATACCTCCCCGACCGCATTACCAAAGCCCTCACGAGCCTGCTTTTTTACCGGCTCACTGCATAACCTCCCATGCAGTTGTGTCGCCAATGGGCTGGTGGCTCGGTCTGGCAGGCAGCACATCATCGTTTCTATCATTGATGGGAGATTCCATTCTGTTCTCGCTGAGACAGCGCACACCGGATGGTGTGGTGAGAATAACTGGCGAATAGACGCCAGTCTGGCCTCGATATTCACCAACTGATGCGGGGATGGTGCATTGCTGGTGACAAACCATTCATGGCATGGCTCGATTTTGTCAGCCTGGTTAACGACAAACAGAAACAGTTGCTGGTAGCCAGTCATCACTCGCCGGTAGAAGCGTTCATCCACAGAGAAGGCTCGATCATCGGCTTTGATAACCCACAGGATGAGATCCAACTCAGGGAGAATATTGCGATATAGAGATTCATATTCTTTATCCCGTTGCTCGCTCTCGCCTACTCCGGGTAGGTCTATTAGTATCAGGCTATGGTCACCACTGCTCAGACGCAATCGCAGTACGTCACGGGTGCAGGCGTGGACATCACTGATGGGCGTAACCTCACCCTGGAAAAGCACATTACAGAGAGATGATTTTCCCGCGCCTGTTTTGCCCATGATCCCGATGACTGGTTCGTAGTGAGTGAGTTTTTGAACATGGTCAAGAATATGTCTGCCAATGGCATGGGGGAGTGACGCTAGTGGCTTTTCAATGGCCATTAGCACTTCTGATTTTTTCATTAAACTACCTCAGACAGAAAAAACAAAACCCCCGAGCCAGGAAGGCGTCAGAGGTGATTCACTGCGATAATATCTGTCTGAAATTATTTGGAATGATGTGCAAACAAGTGTCCTACATCACATCTGATTTTACACTATACAGGTTTCAACATGCTCAAGCGTGATAACTCATTGTCGATAAGAAATTTGAGTGTCTCATCTAGCGTCATGCTTTTACTTTCAGCAATCTGGCCCAGCCTTTTTTGGTATAATTTGTTCAATTTCAAAGAGGGATGCGTATCTTTTATCTTTTTCCTACGGGATTTTTGTTCCCAAGCTTTACTCAGTTCTTCGAGCAATATTTCTTTGTGGCTTAAAGTACTTGTACCACCCAATCCATAAGAAATGAATTTCCCATCCTTTCTTCTTTTATTTTCTTTCAGATAACCTAGTTGCTCGTCACTCCACCCTTTCCAGTTATCAAAGATAGCAATAATAAAATGGTAGCGTTGCTCACAGGAAATAGGTTTGGTATCAATAGAAATATATTTCTTCCTCATTTGCTCCCAAACCCATAAACATTGCTCTTCATTATTCTTATCCAGCCATGAAAATGCTCTAGGGAACTGATTGCTGGCATTAGCCCAAGCCCTCATGACTTCCGTGATAGCCTGGTCTGCTTCCCTCGTCGATTGGTGCATATTCAAAATGACATCGATTATTTTTTCCATTACATCTGGGATAACATCCGTATTCGTTACCCTAGAGAAGTCTAATCCATTAGCTTGTTCACATTTTGGTGGGGGAAAATTCAGATCCAAGTCCTGCAGATTTATGTCTAAATCCTGGAAGTTTATCTCGCCTTTATTATTTATTTTTCCCGTATTTTGAGGGGACATGACCACATCGGGTGCATGGACATGAAACTGTGGCATATCGAGCTTTGTTCGGATGTTCATACTGGCGAGTGCTACGGTTTTGTTCGCCAGTAAACGAAAGAGAAAGAAATGCATAGCCCTTGGGTTTTTCCTCAACCACTTTAGGCGACTTGCCTGTCGCAGTCTCTTTTTTCGCATTTCCCGTTCATCGAATTCATACCCCTCCACGATACCTCTCCTACCCTAGAATGGTTGTTTTCCATCATTTCACTCAAGAGTAAAAGAAGACAATTCAGATGTAAACCATACTTTTTCTGAAGGGAAGAATGATATAAAAACCGTGCAATAACGTAGTAAAAGTGTAGTGCTAAATTTAGGTTGAGATAAAAATATCAATAAGTTAGGAATAATACCTAGCCTTTTCCGCATCAAGAATACAGTATTCTACTTACAACCCACGAAGAAACCTACCCCATGGTGTTCTGCACAAAAATCGTAGCCAAATTCATCAGGCACGTCCTTCTACCATTAACTCGATTGACTGCTCAGAAACTGCCAAGGAAAGAAGTGGATGCTTTATTCACTCCCGCAGTAAACGACCTTTGACATGCAATAAAAAAATTTCCCTTAGTGCAGTGCTCAATGGCAGCCAAGAAATTGGTATGGAGTAGCATTCAGAGAACTCAGTAGCTGATAACTGGCGGTTCGTTATGATGCAGCACTTAGGGACTCAGTTTTCCTCTAGGCCGGTAGTGGCATAGAGGTCAATGACCTTCAACTTTTTTTACAGATTACCGGGTTGGTATGCCGAAGCACGTGGTCGTTATCAAACATCACGAGTCCGGCTTAACTTTCTTAACCGGAGAATCGAATAATGAACACCCATACTTCTCTTTTAGAAGACCAGTTTGTCAATATGGCATTTATCACCAGTCTGACTGGGTTAACAGATAAGTGGTTCTATAAGCTAATTAAAGATGAAGTTTTCCCAAAACCAATAAAAATGGGTCGTAGCTCTCGCTGGTTAAAAAGCGAAGTTGAAGCCTGGCTTCAGGAACGTATTAACCAGTCCCGCAAATAGGCCTCTCCCCTAACTAAACCCGCAGCATGAAAATAATTATCCAGCTACCCGGAGGCTTTCTGCTGCCTGTAATTTAAGCAAGAAGGAACAAGAACTATGAAAGACTATAAGGCGCGTTACAAAGAGCTCCACAGATATTATCAGACCTGGCTACTGGATTTTACAAAGCTGACCGTTCGCCAAGGTATGTGTCATCAAAATATATATCACTATCATAGCCTGACGGTTGGCTGTCTTAAATTTTCTGGAAAAGAAGCTGTTATTGCTATTGTACCTCACTGGCTACACCGAGTCATTTACGGAAAGGCAGCGGCAGCATCATTATCGATAGATGATGACCTGAACGTAAGCTTACTAACGCAGGAACACCTATTGGCCCACCATCCCATGCTTGAAGGCGTTCTGCTTTCCGAATGTGTCCGTTTAAAACAGCGTTCACTGGCAAATAAGCTCACCAGTCTGTTTCAGCAGTTTAGAGGGACTGAGCTCCGTCTAAAGCTTGTATGGCTATGCTGGTACGATTTGATGTTGGGCAACTGTCTTGCTGATTGGGTTGAAAGTTTAAAATTCAAAACAAGCGAGGAGGTAAATAGCTGGGTCAATGACCGTCAGGCTGAGAACCACATGCTTACCAGCAAGATGGATGAGTACGTCTGCTTTGCATACCGCACTGTACTCGATCCGCTGATTTGAACCTCAAGCCTTGTTCTGTAAGGGCTAAGAAATGTTCAGGGAGTTAAAATTAATATCGGTTAATTAATATAATTAATAGGTACTCCCTTTTTATATTCTTCTTAAACCTGTCTACAGATCTGCCCATTAATAATCCATCCCTCAGCTTCTTGCCGGGGGATTACCCTCCTCTACATGGCTGAACCAAGCAGCGGTCAGGAAATAACCATATGAATATTGAACGATCCTGGACACCAGACTGGTTTCTGGAGTCTGTCTTAAACTGGCATACGGATAGTATGATCAACCGGTATGCTTCCCTGCGGGCTATTCGAATAGACCTGTTCTACAAAAATGGAACGACTAGATATGCACAACCTGGACACCACCAACTGGAACTGGATATCCAATTATTAATGAAAAATATGATGAGTCTGCGAGCCGTAGTAGGTTATTTCTGGGTCATAGAGTGGACTGAGGATCACCGCTACCACGCCCACGCAGTCTTCTGGTTAGATGGTAATAGGACCCAGATAACCTATCCATGGGCTACGAAAGCGGGCGAGCTATGGAGCAACATTACAGACAGGGAAGGCTGGCATCACCGTTGCGAGTACAAGGAAAACTATCGAGCAAATATCAATATCCCTGTTCACTACAACGATCCTGGAAGTATTACCAACATACGGCAGGTACTCGCCTATATGACAAAAATCCAACAGAAGGAGGGGTTGCTACTCCATGGTTGCAATGAAGTACCTGAGCGTCCGCTGACAGGTCGTCCACGAATCCCGCCCAATGTCAGCTTCAAACACCTTGATAACAAATGATTGAGTTCTGACAATCGAATAGTCATGCGGTTGTCAGCATCAACTTTTCTGTAAGTCTGGCTGAAAGCGCTGGGCAGATTTGTGATGCACACTGTCGTAGTCTGACTCGCTTTCCATAGCATCGTTTGCATACTTACAAGATTAATGTCCTCAGCAGTACCAAGTAGCCACACGTGCTGAAAATCGCTTAACAACTTAACGTTAATTAATTGAAATTTATAAATAAATCACAATTATCAATGGAATTTTCCATCGAAGCCTTGTAAACATGAGCAATTGTACCGCCCACTGGAGAAAGTCTCCAGTTCATGTACAATCTGCCCCATATTTAGTTGTTACTGCATTAGGATAAGTCATGGCTCATTTTTCAGGTCACGAGACATTCCCGTTAAGACAAATGTGGCTTAAAAAAGCTTACAGTTGCGCCACAGCGGATGGATACATTGATAAATCTGTTTTCTCTGATGACGAGGCTATCGCCAAATTTGGTGTTGGCAAAAATATGGTCGCATCAATCAAGCATTGGGCACTCGCTTGTGAGGTCATGCAAGAAGAGGATGGCAGATTTAAACTTACTGAATTTTCTAAAAAAATATTTGATGACAATGGCTTAGATCCTTATTCGGAGCATTCTTCGACATCCTGGTTGAGTCATTGGCAATTATCCGGAAGAGGATATCGCTCCACTACTTGGTACTGGTTTTTTAACCATGTAGTCTCCCCCATCTTCACACAAGAAGACCTCAGAAGCCTTTTAGCTGAATATGCCGCTAAATGTAGTCCTGGCCGAAAGCTTTCCGCAATGACGCTCTCACGAGATATTGAGACATGCTTACGAAGTTATGCCCCTAGGTCTGGTGGAAGCACGCCTGAAGATTTCGCAGAGCCTATGCTCGGAGAACTAGGCCTTGTATCGGAAGAAAAAAAGGGACATTTTGCGTTCCGTCGGGGACCAAAGATCACGCTGTTGGATGGAGTATTTGCATACGCTCTAATCGATTATTGGGAACGGAAAGCGAAAAAAATGAGTACATTATCATTTGAGTCTATTGCATATGGTGAAGGCTCACCCGGCAGAGTTTTTAAGCTTGATGAAGATTCAATCGCAGAACGTTTATTTGCACTGGAGGAACTAACTGAAGGTTCCTTTGCATGGACAGATACAGCTGGTCTACGTCAAGTTCATCGAAAAACATCAGAAACAGAAAAAGTAATGTTGAACATGCTCGGGAAGGCTTATGACTGAACATAATGAAAACCTGCTTTCAGAACAGGTTTATATAGCAAGACAGTACCAACGTTCTATCCGCATTGATACCGACCTTGGGCGTGAAGATGCTCTTGATGGCTATGTATGCAATGGCACGGCAAAAACGCTGCTCGAAAACATGTCTAGACAGTTGTTGAATAGTCAACAACGAGCTTTTACATGGACCGGGCCATATGGAAGTGGCAAATCCTCTCTAGCAATTGCTCTTGCAAGCGCTCTATCACCCAACGAGGTTCTACGCAGCAAAGCTCGAGCTATGTTAAACGTATTACCACATAGCGACTTTGACAAAGTATTTCAGGTTCGAAAAGGTTGGCTTGTTTTACCCGTAGTAGGCCGTAGAGGTAGTGTAATTCAACAAATTTCTCATACATTGAATAAGATGTGTGGTCAGGAAAAGGATTATGCTAAATCGGCATCACTATTGATTAAACATATTTGTTCCGCAGCAGAACAAGAAAATTTAGATGGCACTCTGCTCATTCTTGACGAATTGGGTAAATTTCTTGAAGCATCAGCTTTAGGTAATGGTGATGATATTTACTTCTACCAAGAGTTAGCTGAAGCAGCAGCTCGTAGTAATGGTCAAGTCGTTATTATCGGTATACTCCACCAATCTTTTGGTCAATATGCTGCACGCCTCGGGCTTGATACTCGTGATGAGTGGGCCAAAATTCAGGGTCGATACACAGATATACCTTTAGTTGCTGGCAGTGATGAGATTGTTGAACTGATAGGTAAAGCTCTCAATGTTGATACAAGACCTAAGCATGCCAAAATTGCAGCGCAGATAGTTGCTAATGCGATACGTGAGCGACGCCCTATGGTTGGTGCTCAGTACGAGCATGCATTAGAACTTTGCTGGCCGTTACACCCAGTAATGGCGGCGTTGCTAGGCCCTATATCAAAACGTCAGTTCGGGCAGAACGAACGATCAACATTCGGTTTCCTCTCTTCATCGGAGCCTTACGGGTTTCAAACCTTCCTTAATGTAACATCATTTCAGGAAGCAACTTGGTATTTACCATCAAACTACTTTGACTATCTCCAGGCGAACCTTGAACAGCTTATTCTTGCTTCAACTGATGGGCATCGTTGGGCACAAGCTGCCGATGCAGTGGAACGAGCGGAAGCAAAATCCGATAGCACATTACATATCGCTTTAATTAAAAGCATTGCAATATTAGACCTTTTTAAAGATGGTTCAGGATTAATAGCTGAAACAACTATCCTCGAGTCGCTGTTTATTAATATAGATAAAGAAAAAATCATAACAGCACTCGATGATCTATCTAAATGGCATGTAATAATCTTCAAAAAGCACACAGGTGCATGGTCTGTTTTTGAAGGAAGCGATTTCAATATTGACCAAGCTGTGTCACAAGTTCGTGCTACAATGCCAGGAACTGACTTCAACTTACTGAATAAAATAGCAAATCTTTACCCAATAATAGCTAAGCGGCATTATCATCAAACAGGTTCATTTCGTTGGATGAACATTGCTCTGTGTGAATTAAATGATGTGCAGAAATTTGCCAATGAATTTAAACCGAAAAATGGTGAATTTGGGCTACTACTACTTACACTCCCTGACCAAAATATCAATGAAAACCAAGCTAAGCTATTATGTGCTGAAGCGGCCCGGTCTAAACCATGGCCCATTGTTGTAGGATTGCCACATAACTATTTGCGCATCGCAGATTTAGGCACTGAACTTCTGGCACTACAAGTTGTACAGACTAAGCGTGGACACGAACTACAAGGTGATACTGTCGCCCGAAGAGAAGTTCATGCAAGAATGGCTGCAACACAAGCAACACTAGAAGAACAACTAGCCGAATCATTAGCGACTGCAGATTGGTATGCTAATGATATTGAGCTGAAGCCAAAAATAACGTTATCTTCATTAGTTTCATCTCTTGCCGATAACCTTTTTTATAAAGCTCCACGTTTGTGGAGCGAATTAGTTAATCGGGACAACCTATCCAGTAATAGTGTTAAAGCTAGACGGGAACTATTATACCGAATGCTGGAAAATGAGGGAGAGCCTAATCTTGGTATAGAAGGCTACCCTGCTGCACGAGGGCTTTATGAAACCGTTTTATACCGTACTGGTTTGTATAGAAAAAATGATGTTGGACATTATCATTTCATCCCACCTAAGGGCGGAAAAAATTCATCATTCTCTGCTCTTTGGGAAAAGACACATAAAGTACTACAAAACAAAAGTACAATAACCTCAGCATCTGATATACACGCTCTTTGGGCTGCTCCTCCTTTTGGCCTTAAAAAAGGAGCCATGCCAATAATATTCATGGCTTTCTTACTGGCCTATAAGGGAAATATTGCAGTCTATAAAGATGGAGTATTTGTTCCAAATATTACAGATGCAGATATTGATGAATACTTACAAGATGAAAGACGATTTGCCTTGCGCTGGATTGTAATAGATAACGAAAAACAAAAAATCTTAAAGGGAATAGGTCAAATCCTTGCTTCTATTGGCGCAACATCCAATTCAGCAGATCCTTTAGAAGCAGCCAGAAGCTTGGTTGCAATGGTGATAGGTTTACCAAATTGGACACAGAGAACAGCAAAGCTTTCATCTGAGGCAAGAAAGATAAGAGATACGTTGCTTAAAGCCAGCGATCCTCACAAAGTGTTGTTTATCGACTTAGCCGCAGCTTTAGATGTTGAAAGTGGTCACGATTATATCAATTCTTTAAAAGCACCAATAGAAGAAATCTGGAATGCATACGACAGAATGTTACATCAAATAGCATCAAGCATGTTAAAAGCGCTAAATGCTGATGGAAACAATTTGTCTGTGCTGAGAGAACGTGCAGAAACACTATCAGGTATAACAGGTGAACTCCGCCAAGATGCCTTTGCTACTCGACTAGCTACGTTTGACAATAGCAAGTCTGCGATTGAGGGCATACTCAGCCTTGCCGCTAACAAGCCACCAAGAGACTGGAATGATCGGGATATTGATTCAGCCCTCATGGAAATAGCTAATTTTTCATTGCGCTTTCGTCAGTCTGAAGCCCTTGTGGCCATACAAGGAAGGAAACCAACGAACGAAGCTTTTGCAGTAGTAATCGGTGCTGGTGCTGAAATGCGAACATTTAAACACGAATTTAGTGTGCCAGAACAAAGTGTTCATCAGATCGAAAGACTAACCAATGAACTGATTAATACCTTGTCTGCGAAGGAACTGAGTTCGGAAATCATCATGGCCGCATTAGGTAAAGCCTATATTCAATTAGCTCAAAATGGGGAAGAGGTGCGCGATGACTGAAAAACATGTTCTAGGTATTTCTGGAGGTAAGGACAGTGCAGCGCTTGCTGTTTTTATGCGTCAAACCCGTCCTGAGCTAGATATTGATTATTTTTTTACTGACACAGGTAAAGAACTACCTGAAGTCTACGAATTCCTTGGTAAATTAGAAGGTTTTTTGGGTAAGCCAATTGCACGGCTAAATCCTCGGCGTGATTTCGATTTCTGGTTACGCGAATATAATCATTACCTACCTTCACCACAAACCCGCTGGTGCACAAGACAATTGAAATTGGCTCCATTTGAACAATGGATCCGCCCAATGCTCGCAGCAGGTGATAAAGTCACCAGTTATGTGGCAATCAGAGCTGACGAGGAATATCGCGAAGGATATAGCTCGAAGAATGCCAATTTAACAATTAGTTTACCTTTCAGAGACTATGGCATTGACCGCAAAGGTGTTATGGACATTCTTGATTCATCTGGGGTTGGTTTACCTAGATATTACGATTGGCGTTCACGTAGTGGTTGCACATTTTGCTTTTTCCAGCAAAAAATTGAATGGGTGAGATTAAAAGAGCGACACCCTGAAGCATTTGAGGAAGCTAAACACTACGAAAAAAATGCTATAGAGCATGGCTCACCTTTCACTTGGACAAAAGGAGAACCATTAGATGCACTTGAAAATCCAGAAAGGATTTCTCAAATAATTGCAGATTTTGAAAAGCGCAAAGCACGGGATAAAGCCCGAAAACCTATTAACCCTTTGCGTCCTGGAGAATCTCTAATAGATATTGACGAGATATATGGGGATGATGAAGGTGGAGGTTCTTGCGCAATTTGTCATAAATAAAAATTAAGAATGGGGGTGTTATTTTACCCCTATATCCTTTCAATTTTTCATCTCCAAATAAAACAAAAAATAAACCATAAAAATAATGTGACAATCAATATTATGATTGTCACATACTTAAAATCCCTTGCGTAAGGAACAGTAATAAAGCTATCTATGCCATAGTGCTATTACTACTTTATTTTGATTCGCCGCCTGGCCTAAAAAAACGTCTTCGTTAAGAGCAATACGAAGTGATTCTATATTTTCTGGTTTTTCATTACAATATATCAGAATCCCTTCTTCCTTATTTTTGCCACCAGGCTTCAGTTGCAGTCCCATATATAACTTTAAAGATATTTTGCTAACACAATTAGGGAAATTTTTTTGCAGAAGTATCATGCTATCTCTATCGATATGTACTTCGTCAGGTTTGCCGCGATTCATAGCATGACCAGAAAGAGGTGTGCCTGTGATTTTAGTATCTGCAGCACCGCTATTTAAATCTTTTATGAATAAGGCACAACCATCGAGACACCAACTACTTAGCCGCCTTTGAAGACCTACCCTTAAAGTACGAGAACTATATAAAGCTGCTATACTCTGGGCTTGGTCCAGACGAAGTTCACCAGTAATAGACCAACCATTATAAAATTCTTGAGCAAAGCCAAATATTGATGGTGTTTGAACATTACGTACATTCCAACACAAAACCTCACTTCCGACGTCAGATAATGATGTGTTCAAAAAAACTAGTGATTGGCCATTTTCACGACCAACTGGACGAACATACGATCCACTAATAAGTAAAAGAGATACCGCGTCCAAATGCTCTTCTTTTGTTTGAGCAAGGTCACACGCTTGAGTTAGATTAAGCCACTCTTTCCCATCTGGGGATTGTAAGACCATACCAAATCGCAGGTTTTTCTGAACCCACTTTGCTCTGTCTTTAGGATCATCGTATTTTGCAAGCTCTGCTGTATTCGGGCTATTACCACCACGCCATTCCATGCTCTTCATCAACATCCTTATTGCAGCCCTTGAATCGCCAATTTCTGCAACAGGAGCAATTACATTCGTGGTTCGATGGTCTTTTAATAAATTACCTAACACATCTAAAGACTGTCGTATTCCAGAATATTGCTCTAAAGCAGTTAACAGTTGTCGGCTTAGACACTCCTCAACATAACGACAGAAATCGTCATTATCAAATGTTGCGGTTTCATGAAGAATGTCCATTGCTTGCAGATCAAGCTCCCATAATTTTTTGGCTTGTTCTTTAGCCGCAAGCTGAAAGCCTTTAGATGTTTCAGTAACAAAACTTTCTACTGCATTTACAAATTGCCGATCAGAAGACAATTGAAATAGTGCAGACTCCCAATGTATTAGTTCGTCATCAGTCATAGGCTTACTCATAATCCTCATTCGAGAACTCGAAGTTTCAAGAATAGGACGAATATCTCTGAATTCTGCTTTTAATTGCGCTTCATGTGTTGACATTAAAATTATTTGAAGTGGTTCTGGAGCATCTACATGAGCTGAGATCATTTCTTTAATAAATGGTAGGGTGTATTTATTCGAGTTATTTACTAAATAGTAATCAACAACTAGAAGATCGTAAATTTTCCCCTTAGGTATTACAGGACTACAATAATAATCGATATTAACTTCTAATACACCAGCATTTAGTAATAATTGCTTAACACGTCTGACAGGTTCAGCATTTCCGTCTCGGAAATCAAGAACCCTACCCGCTGCACTTTTCAGCCGTTCAGGAGCTTGTTCCCTTAATTCTTCATTTGAAAGAGGTTGAGAAAGATCACTTAATTTATCGATATCATAGCCAAAAGAAGTTAAAAGTTCACAATAATCTTGATAATCGGGATCATTAGGATCTCCGAGTATTCCAGTAATATCGCCATCAATTATTTCCAAATCAGCCATCGTAATATCATTGGACAAATCATCGTCCACAATAGCCACTTTAATTATTTTTGAGTCAATTAGTGACTTTTTAAGGTCCATACTTACTCCTTAGGAAGCTCCAGCACAAAACCTCTATATCGGCCATCCTCATCAGCAGAATCCAATAAAAGTTTTGCGTCATGATAAGTAGCTACTTCAGCCGCGATAAATAAGCCCAGGCCTTGTCCCCTGGGACGCATTGAAAATCCTGCGGTGAATATTCTGTCTTTATCTGCAGGAGAAATACCTGGGCCATTATCACGCAATGTTAGAGTTCTTGATTCAGGGTCTAGTTCTAAGGTGATACGACGGTCAATCCTACCAGCTACACCTCCCTGCTGTACCCAGTAAACTGAATTAGTAATTAGATTTTCAATGGCAAGACTTACAAAACCACGCACCATATTCACCTCTACCGGTCGCATATTATCATCTCCCGAAATTAAAAGCTCAGGGATGATATTATGGCGTTCAAAACGTGCTCCATATCCTTCTATTATGGTATTTAGCAGTGCTGACAAATCAAATACCTCTTTCCTGTGTCTTCCGGAAGGAGTTAAAGGGTCTAATTGTCGCAAGCGAGTATTTATTGCTTTGATTTCTGCATCTAATTTCATTAATAAGGCTTTAGTAGCAGGGGACTCGTCTTTTGATAACTTTTGCAATAATTGGCGAGTATGACCAGTAGTTCTTGTTAGCTCATGCAGAACTCCTGACATAACAGTGCCTACTCCAGCAAGTTCAAGAATATCCTCACGCCTTTCTGTTGCTAATTTACTTGCCTCTTCAAAACGAGTTACCTCATTTTTGATAAAGTGTAAATTATTTGCGATTGATTGAACTGACTCCTGAACATCAGCAGGAACTTTTGATCTAATAGATGTAAGTCCCTGTTCAGCTTGCAAAATGCGGGCTCGTATTGTTGCGGGGGCACTTTCTACAATATCATCCAAGCGAGCTTTCTTCTCTTCTTGCCCTTCATGACCGATATAGCGACGAAGTTCATCAATAGCAAATTTCGTGAGCATATCTCTGACGAGATTAGCTTCCGGAGATTCAATCAATCCTTCTCTATTTGACCGATCTACCAGACCTGGGTTATCTGCTCGAGAGATCTCTAATGCACCAACAGTCTGAATACGGTTTACTGCAAAGCCACCTCTTTTAAGCGCTGAACTATCAAGACCTAGCCAGTCTTCACCTGTTGATTGTCCAGAGAACCCAATGCGGAAACCATCTCGATATATTGCAATACCCCCACACCATAAATCCAATTCGGTTTTCGCAGCTTTCCAGTTACCATGTAAAGTAGCTTGCTGACGCAGTCTATCTCGGTTAAACCATCGAATAGTAGCTCGAATAGGTCCAATTTTTTGAAGTGCTTCGAAGTTGACACTTAAAGCATGCGTTACTTCTTTTATTGTCCTAGAAGTAATTTCAGGCTCGTTTCCACGCTGATAATCAGTTAGATTAGTTCTAAGTATAACCTCAGGAATGCTACCAATTCCCATTGGATCGAACCAGAGTTCCATATCAGCCTGAACCAAATCTGTTAAGACTTTTTTCATCCCTTCAATTGGGATACGCGCACCATCATTAATGTGAACATCAATAGGAAAACCTGTTACTTTAGCGTTTCTAATCTTTGGGTTTTTCTCTGAAGTATCTTCATCCAATGACATAATGAATGGATTTTGCAGCCGTCTGAAAAAATCACCGACTAGCTTGCTACGAACCTTTTCTTCAGTCCAGGAGCTTTTAAGTGCAGATATTGTTATTACAGTTCCAGATGGTGTTTGCCTTGGACAAGAAGTAGGTTGTATATCAAATTGAATATCAGTAATTACTTTTGTTGGGTCATCAAACATTCGCCAGTCGAATATTACTTCATGAGCCTCCCCATCTTTAGTCCAAGATGTAACATTAGCAACATCACCAAGCCTCATCATTGCTAAACGCCCGATACCTTTATTACCGAGAATTTTTCGATTTAAGTCCTTTGTTCTGCCAGTATTAACTTTTGAAGGTGTTCCTATGGCTAGGAAAACAGACTCTAACGTCTTCAAATCCATTCCACAGCCAGAATCTTCAATAGAAATATAGTTTAATGACTCAATTACCCGAAGAACCTCATCCTTATTAGAACTTGGAGTCAAACTAGACAATTTTTGTTTAATTTGTATTAAGACGGCAGGTTCAGAGATGCTATCGATCAGAGTTTTGGTTATTTCAATTATACTGTCTTGAAGAGTATTATCGTTATCACTACTAAGTATTTTCGTAATGCAATTATCTATTAACGAATGTGAGAAAGGTATAAATACATTAATTTTCACCCTTTTTGACTCAGCATCAAAAGCATTCTTTACAAGCTCGTTTATTGCTACTTCGTCTGAAGTGATCAACTCTGCGCCGAGATGGATTAATGTTCTGGCAGCTACCGAAAAATTTGCCACAGTCTCGAGTCCTTGAATAAGAAGTTTGTGGGAGCTGCCGAGTGTGAAAAACTCAAGATTTCTATAATCTAGCAGCATTCATGAAACAAAGCAGTCCACCCAACGTAGACTGCCGTTACCTTGGTAGACCTCAAGTCAAGACCAGTTCCAAAACCTTTGGATTGAATTCTGGGTTAATGTGAATCACAAGAACTCATATTTGCTACCCTAGACCTACAGGTATCTAAAAAGCAATCATATTGCAACATTCTCTCTTATCTGAACCCTCTTTTCCATTGATCATTTCTTCTTAGCAAAATCAAACGGACTCACCGCCTTCTCCCTGTTAGCATCAAGAAAATCAGCCCACCACTGCAGCATAAGTCTGCGCTCATCCAGATGCTCGGCCTTATGAATATAAGCCGCACGCACAGAGTTACGCTCCATATGGCTCATCTGCCGTTCAACCGCATCCCTCGACCACAATCCCGATTCTATCAATGAACTACATGCCATCGTCCTGAAACCATGCCCACAAACCTCTACCTTGGTGTCATAACCCATAACGCGCAGCGCCTTGTTTACCGTATTTTCACTCATCGGTTTGCGAGGGTTATGATCGCCAATAAAGATCAGTCCATGATCGCCACTGAACCTCTTTATCTGTTCAAGAATCGCCAGAGCCTGTCGGGAAAGTGGCACCAGATGAGGTGTACGCATTTTTGAGCCACGCTGTGAGTGCTTTACTCCCTCAATAGCTTCTCGCTCGGCTGGAATCGTCCACATAGATGTTTCAAAATCGATCTCTGACCAACGAGCAAAACGCAGTTCACTGGAGCGGATAAAGACCAATAGAGTTAGCTCAACTGCAAGGCGAGTCAGCGGCCTACCGGTATAGCTGCCAATGCGCTGAAGCAGTTCGGGAGTACGCTTCAACTCTAACGCCGGTCGATGCTGTCGGTTACTTGAAGCAATAGCACCCACCATCTCCTGCGCGGGATTATAGTCAAGCAAACCGCTCTGAACGGCATAACGCATCATTGCCGTGGTGCGCTGTTGTAGACGAGAAGCCACTTCAAGACGCCCAGACAACTCAACAGCTTTGATAGGCGCTAAAAGATCGCGCGTTTTTAGTTCGGCAATATTACGCTTACCTATGGCTGGAAAGAGATTATCCTCCAGGCTTTTTAATACTCGTCGGCTATGTTCTTCTGACCATTTTTTATTTGTGGCATGCCATTCAACAGCTAGCTGTTCGAAAGTACGTGCTTCTTCCTGCTCAACCTTATCATTTTTCTTTTTGTCTCCCGGATCAATGCTGTTTGCTAACAGCTTACGAGCGTCATCACGGCGAGCCCTTGCATCAGCAAGTGACACATCAGGATAGACCCCCAGTGCCAGCATCTTTTGCTTTCCGCCAAAACGATATTGCAAACGCCAATATTTTGAACCATTTGGGTGGACGAGAAGATGCATACCGTTGCCATCGGTCAGTTTGTATTGCTTATCCGTTGGCTTGGCTGTTCTGACTTTGATATCTGTTAGGGCCATGCTTATCCCCTCCCTGTTGGTACAAGCATTATCGAACCGGAAATACCATCATCTATACCAACATCTGTTGGTAGATGTACGTTGAGGTCGGTTGACCTTGAGAGAGATACTATAGCGGGAAAGATAGGTAAATACTGGATTTCAGGCACAAAAAAAGACGTCTGTTGACGTCTATTGATGTTCCGATGGTGCCGAAGGCCGGACTCGAACCGGCACATCTTTCGATGGTTGATTTTGAATCAACTGCGTCTACCGATTTCGCCACTTCGGCACTGAAGAGGATGCGGAAAACGTTGGGGATTATACCGTTACGTGCCCGGCGCGCAACTCTATTCCGCAGTGTTGTGCGCTAAGCGGCGAAAAAACACACGGAACCGGATAAACCCGCACTTTACCACCGCCAGAATCTTCCCAAACCGCCTTCCCCTCACCTTTCCGTCGGAACTTTCTCATCCGCACCGCCTCTTAGCAACACGAAGCACTAAACCAAACCGAGGTCGAAATGAAAAAGCGCCATATCGCCTGCGCCCTGGCAGCCCTGCTGCTGGCGGGCAATGCGTCAGCCGCAAGCTGGCAGGATCAACTGAGCAGTGCCGCCAACCAGCTCAGCCAGCAAAACAACGGTACAGCAGGTCAGCAGAACGGCGGGCTGTCGATGTCCTCCATTACCAGCCTACTGAACAGCAACGACAAAGCCATGAGCGCCAACAGCATGACCAATGCCGCCGGCGTGATGCAGTACTGCGTGGAGCACAACGTGGTGAAAAACAACGTGCAGTCGGTAAAAGACCAGGTGCTGAGCAAGCTGGGCCTGAACACCACCGCTGCGCAGGAGCAAAAACCGGATTACACCCAGGGCGTGGCCGGGCTGCTGAACACCGGCAATGGCCAGCAGCTGAACCTGCAAAGCCTCAGCAACTCGCCGATGGGCGAGAAGCTCAAAACCAAAGCCTGTGACGTGGTGCTGAAGCAGGGTAAAAACTTTATCTCCTGACCGTCGCCTGCCAGCCCCGCGCTGGCAGGTTTTTCGCCCTTCTCTTCCGCCTGTTTACCGCCTGTCAGCATCCCGCCCGCTGTCTGTATCATCTTGTATCGCAACACGTTAAGTCATAAGTTTTCCTTCCTAATGCGTTGAGCGTTATAGTGATGTTTTGGATTTGAACAGGACGGCACGCATGAAAGGTATCAACATCGCAATTTACTTTGATCCAGACCTGATCACAGCCTGCGTAAATGCGTCAGAAGGGAGCTATGTAAACAAAAAGTTCGAGTACGACGACGGGGTGATCGAAGAGATCTACCAGTGGCTCGAAGAGTACGATCCCAACCGCACGCATATCTGCCTGATTGAAAACGAAAGCGCTGAGCTGCTGGCCGACGAACTGGTGGATAACGGTTATCACGTCCATCAGGTCACCATCCACCAGCTGCTGACCTGGTTCGCCGCCGAACCACCTAAATCCCCGGATGGCACACCGATGCGCCTGATGCTGCGCTACATGGCCGAAGAACACCCGCGCGAATATGAATCCCGCACGCCGCAAACCGAAGCGTTGATGGAGATGTTCGACGAGCTGGATGCGCTGGAGATGGTGGAAGACAACGAAGACGAAGACAACCTGCCCGCCGACCTGCTGCGCAGCATGAAGAAGCATAAAATCAGCGCCAGCGATGCGGCACAGCGCCTGATCCCGGACGTGAACGAACGTATCCGCGAGCACCTGATGCAGTACCCGGAGCTGATGACGCCGGAAATCCTGCAAGACTTCTTCCCGGAGCTGCTGGAAGCGCTGGAACGGCCTAAACACTAAGCGGAATAAGGCATGCTGGAGCTAATCAAAGCAATCGGGTTGGGGCTGGTGGTGATCCTGCCGCTCGCCAACCCGCTCACCACCGTGGCGCTGTTTTTGGGCCTGGCCGGTGAGATGAATTTTCGGGAGCGCAACCGTCAGGCCCTGCAGGCGAGCATCTATGTGTTCGCCATCATGATGGTGGCCTGGTACGCGGGCAGCGCGGTGCTGCATACGTTCGGCATCTCCATTCCGGGGCTGCGCATCGCGGGCGGGCTGATTGTAGCGTTTATAGGTTTTCGGATGCTGTTTCCGGCGAAGCCGGTGGGCCATTCGGTCGAAGCCAAACACAAGCACGATGAGCTGGAAACCGCGCAGGAGCCGGTGAACATTGCCTTTGTGCCGCTGGCGATGCCCAGCACCGCCGGGCCGGGGACGATCGCGATGATCATCTCCTCGGCGTCTACCGTGCGCAGCGGGGTGGATTTTCCGGCCTGGGTCATTAACGTCGCGCCGGTGCTGACGTTCCTGGTGGTGAGCGTGATTTTATGGATTTCCCTGCGCAGTTCAGGGGCGATTATGCGCCTGGTGGGCAAAGGCGGCATCGAGGCGATCTCGCGTCTGATGGGCTTTCTGCTGGTGTGCATGGGCGTGCAGTTCATTATTAACGGCGTGCTGGAAGTGATTCATAACTTCCACTGACGATCTGAGCCGCCCTTAACGGGCGGCTTATCAGCTAAGGCGAAACTGGCATAGCTCAGAACAAACCGGCATTTTGACCTGCTTTGGCGCAGGTTACAGTAGGGTTATCAATCATTAAGGATAACCGCCATGCGCAAACCGCTGCTCCTGCTTACTGCCCTTGCTCTCTCCTCTGCCGCCCACGCGGCAACGCCGAAAGATACGTTCGTGGTCGCCGTGCCGCTGGACGGCATTATTAGTTTTGACCCGGCGGAAAGCTTTGAAACCGTCAGCAACAGCAGCCTGCGCAACATCTACCAGACGTTACTGGAGCCGGACCATCAGGATCCGCAGAAGCTGTCCCCGCTGGCGGCGCTGCGCTGGCAGCCGGGTAAAACCCCAAACAGTCTGGTGTTTGACCTGAATCCGCAGGCGCGTTTTGCCAGCGGTAACCCGTTGACGGCGAAGGACGTGGTGTTCTCCTTTACCCGCGCGGTGAAGCTGAACAAAGCGCCCTCATTTATCCTGAGTGAATTTGGCTGGACGCCGGAGAACATCGACCAGCAGTTCACCGTCATCAACGATCATCAGCTGGAACTGCGCTGGCCGGCACAAATCGGTCAGGATCTGGCCCTGCGCCTGTTGACCGCGCCGGTCTCCTCCATTGTCGACAGCAAGCTGGCGCAGTCGCATGCCGCCAGTAATGACTACGGCAACAGCTGGCTGAAAACCCACTCGGCGGGCAGCGCGGCCTATGCGATCAAACAGTTCGTGCCCCTGCAGGCGCTGGTGCTGGAGGCCAATCCCAACAGCACCCAGAAAGCGCACCTGAAACGGGTGCTGCTGAAAGGCGTAGCCGATCCGGGCACACGTCGGCTGTTGATCCAGCAGGGCGATGTGGATGCGGCGTATCAGTTGGGGCCGGATCAGCTGGCCTCGCTGAAAAGCGATCCCAATGTGCACATCGCGGCCTTTCCTTCCAGCCTGATCTACTATCTGGGCTTTAACACCAAAAGCACGCAGCAACCTGCGCTGGGCAATCCGGCCTTATGGCAGGCGGCGCGCTGGCTGGTGGACTACGACAGCCTGGCGAATCAGCTGCTGAAGGGGCAATATCGCGTGCACCAGAGCTTCCTGCCGCAGGGCTTTGACGGCGCGCTGGAGACCAAACCGTTCCACTACGATGTTGAGAAAGCCAAAGCGATTTTAGCCAAAGGCGGCATTAAGCCTGGCGCGCATATCGCACTGTCGGTGGTGAATCAGCCGCCGTATATCGATATTGCCCAGGCGTTGCAGTCGAGCTTTGCCAAGGCGGAGGTGAATCTGGATATCCAGCCAGTAGCGGAATCGGAGCTGTGGAGCAAGATGCGCAGCCGTCAGTTCGAATCCATCTTTACCTACTGGGGCGCGGACTATATCGACCCGAACACTAACGCCAGCACCTTCGCCTATAACGTGCCAAACGGCAGCAAAACGCTGGCCTGGCGCGTGGGCTGGGATATTCCGGAGCTGAGCGCCCTGACCCGTAAAGCCGCCGGAGAAAGCGATGCCGCGAAGCGCCGGGCCGATTACGTCTCGCTGCAACAGCAGCTTCAGCAGAACTCGCCTTACGTGGTGATGCTGCAGGGCGAGGTGCAGGTCGCGCTGCGCAAGAACGTGACGCACGCCCAGCAGGGCATTGGCGTGACGCTGCTGAATTTTGAAGAGGTGCAGAAGTAAATTTCCGGGCGGCAACACGCAATCTTTACTGACGGCTGCCGCCCCGCTGGCTATGCTTGACGCATGACTGACTTTTCATCAGGTTCTTTCAACATTAAGCCGCACAGATCTTGTTGAGAGACGACAGGTTGTTTTCCTTATCAGATTCTTATCTCTCCCCACTTTGAAACCATCATGTAAATTTATACAACGCTCTTTAACGATGGACGCAGGTCATGATTACCTTGAAAAATGATTACGAAACAACCTCCAAAAGAGCTTAATTTAATAAAAAAATAACATTAATATATTTTGTCATTCATGAAACTTGATGTAATTTATCGTTTCTTACAAATGATGATAACAATCAAGGGAAGCTAATGAAAAAAAGCATGAAAACACTCGTTATGGCAGGGTTGGTTCTGGGAATGGCTTCACAGGCAGCCTATGCTGTGGATGGTGCCTACAGTACGCAGGCAAACCGCCCTATGACTGTCAGTGCACCTAACACCTGGTACACGCTCAATTTTCCAATCCCATCGGGGGCTATTCCGGTTAGCAATGCCACACTGACAGAAATATATTATGATTACTCACTTGGTCAGTCAGACGTGGGGAGTCGTGGTACCTTAACTGTCCAGTTGTGCCAGGGCTCTACCATAAACTGCACTGATGTTTCCTCAGCTAAATCAGGGTCGACTACTTTTTTCAAGGGTAAACCTGCTGGAAATCCACTGTTTCTGTACTACATGGTCAGTAGTAACCGAGCAACCGGAACCATTACTGGAAATGGTGTATCGCAGTTAAGCGTCAACTATACATCAAGCAAATAAATTTATTTGTGCCTGGTAAACGCAATCAGTGATAGCAGCCATCACTGATTGCGTTATTACTATTTCTGATGGGTAAAAATGGATTTAAGGCCAATGCTCCTGGTTATTCAGTCCTGTGATTGTTTTAATTTGCAAAGTTATAAAGTATGAACATCGCAGAAAAGTTGCCCGAATCAGTTTTTGCATCCGCTGAAGCAATTCGCCTAAAAGAAATAACCTATGCTTATGGGATACAGTCGGATGCTACAACCATTTTAAATAACATTTCTCTTTCAATTCATCGTGGTGAAACCTGTGCTATAACGGGACCATCAGGTGCAGGAAAAAGTACACTACTTAACCTTATTGGTTTGCTCGAAAAGCCTGTTAAAGGGAAGGTTATTATTTCCGGCTACGACACATCTACAGCCCTTCCTGACGAACGGGCAGTATTAAGAAATCGCCTGCTTGGATTTATTTTCCAAAATTTTAATCTACTTCCTCGTCTTAACGCCCTTGAGAACGCTGCTTTACCGCTTCTCTATCGGGGTATTAGTAAAGAGAAAGCTTTTATTCGCGCGAAAGATAAACTTGAACTGGTTGGCCTTTCAAATCGGTTAAATCATCGTCCACACGAATTATCTGGAGGACAAAGTCAGCGAGTAGCCATTGCAAGAGCACTTGTTGGAGAGCCGATACTCTTGCTCGCGGATGAACCCACTGGAAACCTTGATCGTAAAACAGGAGATATGATTGCTAATCTTCTTCTGTCGCTGAATGCATTACAAAATACAACGCTGATTATGGTGACACATGATGATGCTCTTGCGAGTAAAATGAAAAGACGCCTGAATGTACTCAACGGAAAAGTATTTGAATAAAAATGCAATTTTTTAGATGGCCCCACTTTTTTGAAAAATTCACGGATGGTGGAATGTATGGCCCTACGCCAAGACAACACTTCTTTTCTGCAATCGAAAACATTCGTTACCTTGGACGCAGAGCTGTACTCGCTTTTGCTGGAATAGCTATTGGTTGTTGTGCTGTAACCGCCTTGATAAATATGGGAAGCATGGCGCAGGCAGAATCGATTAAAGTTTTTAAAGGATTGGGCAGTAATCTCATTATAGCCAACCTTCAACCTTCCCCGGGAAAGTTTAATGCAGGTCTTACACCTCGAGAATTTAATCCATCTTCGCTTTTACGCGCTTTAAAAGATATAAAAAGTGCGAGTGGAGTGATTTTCACTTCATCTGAAGTAAAATATGGCAGCCGGATCATAGGTTCATTAGTTATTGGTGAAAGTGGCGAGCTCGCAAAAATAATGCAGTTAAAACTAACCTCGGGTCGTTTTTTGGGGGATGAAGATTCAGTCAATACTTACGTCCTTGTTGGTTATAATGTCGCTCATCGCGCGGGTTATGCTTCTTTAAATACGGGTGAAAATATAGTTATTGGAAACTATATGTACAAAATAGTTGGCATTTTGAAAAGACAGGGTGAAAATTATCTCTTCCCTTTCAACATCGATGATGCCGTGGTTATGCCTGTTGAAGGTATGAAAAGAGTAATTCATCGGCCAATATTTTCTGCAATTATGATGGTATATCAAGAAAAATCTTCTGCAGAAGATACAGGAAAAAATATCAGTAATTATTTAAAAAAACTGAAAAATGGACTGTCAGTTAACATTCAGATCCCCGAATCACTCATTGATGGTATGAAACAGCAAACCGGGCTTTTTAGTTGGTTACTGATATGCATAGGCGGCGTCTCAATGTTAGCCGGTGGTATAGGCGTCATGAATGTTATGCTTATGAATATAGCCGAAAGAAAAAAAGAAATAGGTATACGACTTGCAATAGGTGCTCGTCCATTCGATATAACCATACAATTCCTTCTCGAGGCTCTCATCCTTAGCGCGGCAGGGGCTTTAGTTGGAAGCGTATGTGGAATCATTAGTTCACTTATATTTTTTTACTTTTCTGTATGGTCTCATTTTATTATTACGCCCTACTCTCTCATACTTGGCGTAACCAGCTCACTCGGGACTGGATTATTTTTTGGACTTTATCCAGCAATGAATGCATCTAAAATAGAACCTGTAAGAGCGCTTAATGATGCGTAAATATACTCTTATTCTTGCCATGATATATGCATTTACAGTTAACTCATCCTACTCAAATATCTCAGCGCAATCTTCACATGGTGCAAATGAAAGTTCGCTCTCAACACCTGAAAATAAAATTAAACTAAATTTAATTGATACCATTGCAATCGGTTTAAGAAATAACAGAGATATTCAAAGTGCCTACCTTGAAAGGATTTCTCAAAAATTCGATCTTCGGGTTGCCGAGGATAGTTTTACACCGAAGATGACTATTACTGGAGAATATCTTAACGGTGAAAATGATGAGAATGGTTATCGCCAAAACAGGATTGGACCGACTGCGACATTGCTCACTCCTTATGGAACGAGATTCAGCCTTGGATGGGCTTATCAAGACCGAAAATCTGATACGCAGAACTCATTCAGCAATGACGGTGCAAGCTTTACTGTAATCCAACCCTTACTTAAAAATGCAGGGAAAGACGTTACCACCGCATCTCGAGAGCTTGCAAGGATGACCGAGGCGCAAAACCGTTTATCTCTTAAATCGACTCTGTCTCACAGAATTACACAAATCGTTGTGGCCTACAGAAATTTTTTGAGATCGAAGGAAGAAATTAATATTGCTCAAGAGTCATTGGACAGAGCAAAAAATCTCACACAGGTCAACGAGGCTTTAATAAAAGCAGGAAGAATGGCTCGATTCGAGGTTGTTCAGACAGAAGCGGATGTTGCAAATCAAGAGTTATCTCTGGAGGAGGCCAGAAATAACTATGAAAGTTCTCGTCTCGGTTTACTTAGCCTCTTGGCACTTGATTTAAATACGCCTATCGATGTATCTGAAAATGCTGATCCTGCTTATGCAAGTATAAATATTAATGAAGCAATTAGTGTTGCTAAAAAAAACCAGCCCGCTTACTTAAGTCAGTTGATTGAAAACAGAAAATCAGATATCAATGTTTTGCTTGCCAGAAATGGACAGCTATGGGATATATCACTTGTTGCTGGCGCAAGTCAAATTCGCTCTCATGCGGGAGATTCAAGTCCTGAAAAAACGTGGGATAAATATGTTGGGGTACAAGTTGAAATACCCGTAGGGGATCTTTCAACAAGAAAAACGCTTATTGATACAAGCGTGACAATGCAAATAAATAAACTCCGCACAGAAGATATGCAACAAAAAATAAGAGAAGATGTTCTCAATGCAGTCAACACAATAAACACTAAATGGAAACAGTACGAGATAGCTCAACGCGCTTACAGGCTGACTGCTGAAAAAGTAAAAATTGAAAGAGAAAAATTACTGGTAGGGCGTTCCACAAACTTCCAAATAATTTCGTATGAGAATGATCTTCGTAACGCAAACAACTTCAAACTGAATGCATCTATCAGTTACCAAAACGCCCTTACAGAATTGGATGAAATTGTTGGTACCACTCTTCAAAGCTGGCATATATCACTAAAAGATGAAGAAAGAAATGAGCCATAATCTTAATAAAAACTGGAAACTTTGGTCTCTGGTTATTTGCACCTGCGTGATTGGGGCTTGTTTATACTTTTCTAAAACGCCTGATGAATCACATCAAACCGCAGAACAATGGTATCCGATTGCACCGGGATCTCTGACGAATACTCTAGGCCTTATAGGGCATGTTGAAGCTGTTGAACAAAAGACGCTTAGTGCACCTTTTGACGGTGTCCTTGAAAAAATAAACGTTCAGGCTGGAGATAGCGTTAAAGCTGGCGATATGCTCTTTACTATGGGAACGTTAGAGCTTGATATTCAGATCAGGAACGCACTTTCAGAACTGCTTAAAACTAAACGGGAAGTCGTACGACTTAAGAACTGGGATCAAGATCCAGAAGTTCATCGCCTGAGACGACAGGTAAGCATAGCAACAGCAGTACTAAACAATAGCCGTAAAAATTTGAAAGAAACGACAGAACTCTACGACAGAGGTATTGTTGCACGCAATGAGGTTGACAATCTACGTCTTCAAATCCAGACGCAAGATCAAGACTTAAAAAATGCCAGGGAAGATCTGGCCACTCTTGAATCAAGAGCCGATAAAGATTCACTACAAATTGCTGAAATCGCTTTCCTTAACGCTCAAGCCCTCTATGAATCGCTTAGAAATATGGCTTTAAATTACCAGGTTCGGGCTCCTTTCGATGGCGTAATTGTTCCCGCCAAATTTTTTGGAGGTGACAAAAGCGTAATTGTAGAATCAGGGCAGCATATATCACAAGGCAATCCTGTTTTTTCAATCACTGGCCTAAAAAATTTTAAAGTACTGGCTCATGTTCAAGAAAGTGATATATCTTTGCTTAAAGAGGGCATGCCAGTGACAGTATCGGGAGAAGGGTTTGGAAACGTTTCCCGTCAAGGTAAAATAACCCGAATTGCTTTCCAAAACAGTAGTGATCAAAACTCAGGAGGGTTAGTTGAATACGAAATAACCGTTTCCTTATCTCCAGAACAGATAAAAAAAATAAATTCAATTAAATTAGGCATGAGCGCAACGCTGGAAGTGCTTGTTTATTCAAATCCACACGGTATAGCTGTACCTCCTCAGGCAATTATGCGAGACAGTGATGGTAATGCTTACGTTTTGTACCGTAATGCCCCCCATTCATCACCTGTTAAAAGACCAATTACAACTGGAAAAAGTGTTTCAGCCGGGATTGAAGTTTTTGGACTGGAATCTGGCGAGGTCTTACTTAAAAATTAAATTATAGCGTTAAGCTCCGTTAACGCTGAAGTACAGCGGGATGGTGTGGTGCAAACCATGGCAAAAAGCGCGGGACGACAGATTACTAACCAGATTATTCGCGGCGTGCTGGGCAGCCTGTTTGGCGGTCGCCGTCGCTAAAGGTCGGTGGCAGCCTGGCTGCCACCTTAACGCTACTTGTGTTTCCAGCTGGTAGACACCGGGTTGGTGACGGTGTTCTTTTCCTGCGTGTAGGTGCCGTTCTGCTGGGCAATCGCCTCGCCAGTATCGACAATCGCGTTCTGGATAAACACGTTCTGCTTATCGCCGCGCACAAAGGTCAGCTGATGGAAGGCGGTCTTGTTGCCCCAGTCGGTGGACGGCAGCGAGATAAAGCGCACCGTGAAGGTCTCATCATCGAACTTGCCCTGCATCACGTATACGCCGTAATGGTTTTCCCCCTGCGAGATGATTTTATAGGTGCCGTTGTCGTAGTAATAAATTTCGGCATCGGGGAAGGGTTTTTTGTCGTACATTTTACGGTAATGCAGAACCTGCTTAATGGTGGGCTTTCCGAAGCTGACGGTCAGATTTTTTCCATCGGCAGAGGTGGTCAGCCCTTCTGCGTGCGCGCCGATGCCACTCATTAACATCAACAGGCTTGCGGTTGCCGTTGCGATTGCTTTCACGTGAATTCTCCTGGTCTGGTTCCATGGATAGGGTGCGTCAACGTACGGAGACTGCTCCCGAAATGTACACTGATGTAACTGTTTATAAGAGTGGTAATTTTTAATGTTATTAGTTTTTAGGAACAGTCTGATTAGCACATCGCCCGACATGTTAAGACAGAGCGGTTTAGTACCAGACTTAACTGCGCTTTTCGGCCTGGATCGGGCAACGTTGACTTACTCAGCAGGCAAGCTGCTAAGATCAGGATATGGATAAACAACGCGAACTAAAACGGACCAAACGCCTGGCGCTTTCGCTGCTGCTGCTGGCCGCCATCACTTTTGTTGTCACGCTGTTTCTGCCGCCCAACTTCTACGTCAGCGGTATCAAAGCCATTGCCGAAGCTGCGATGGTCGGGGCGCTGGCCGACTGGTTTGCGGTGGTGGCGCTGTTTCGCCGCGTGCCGGTGCCGTTTATTGCCCGTCATACGGCCATCATTCCGCGTAATAAAGATCGCATCGGTGAGAATCTGGGCCGCTTTGTGCAGGAAAAATTTCTGGATACCGATTCGCTGCTGAATCTGATCCGCCGCCACGATCCGTCGCACATGCTGGCGACATGGCTGAGCGCGCCCGGTAATGCCGATCGGGTCGGTCGTCATCTGTTGCAGGTGATGCGCGGCTTTCTCGATCTGACGGATGACGCACGCATCCAGCACTTTATGCGCCGGGCGGTACACAAGGCGATCGACAAGGTGGATCTCAGCCAGACCGGCGCGCTGATGCTGGAAAGCCTGACCAAAAATAACCGCCATCAGGAGCTGCTGGATGCCGCGGTCGATCAGTTGCTGCGGCTGCTGGATAAACCCAGTACCCGGGAATTTATTGCTAACCAGCTGGTGCGCTGGCTGAAGCGCGAGCATCCCATCAAGGCCAAAATGTTACCGACCGAGTGGCTGGGCGAGCACAGCGCAGAACTGGTGGCGAATGCGGTGGATTCGCTGCTGGATGATGTGGCGCTGGATCAGGGCCATGAACTGCGGCTGGGCTTTAACCGCGCGGTAGATCGCCTGATTGAGAAGCTGAAAAACGATCCGGAAATGGCGGAACGCGCCGAGGTGATTAAAGGCTGGCTGAAAGACGATCCCACGCTGAACCGCTATATCGGCGAGCTGTGGGGCGATCTGCGCGACTGGCTGAAAGCGGATCTCAACAGCGAGGCGTCAAAAGTGCAGGATAAGGTCCGCCAGGCGGCCCTGTGGCTGGGCGAAACCCTGGCCGCTGATGAAGGGCTGCGCAGCTCGATGAATCAGCATCTGGAAGACGCTGCCCGCAGCGTTGCGCCGGAGTTCGCGGCGTTCCTGACGCGCCATATCAGCGACACGGTGAAAAGCTGGGATGCGCGGGAGATGTCGCAGCAGATCGAGCTGAACATCGGTAAGGACCTGCAGTTTATCCGCATCAACGGCACGCTGGTAGGCGGCACCATCGGGCTGGTGCTGTATCTGCTGTCGCAGATTCCGGCGCTGCTGCCGGTGGTGAAAGGCTGGCTGGCCTGATTTAACACTGCCCTGTTCTGCTTAATTCAACTACATGATTAAAGGGAGGTAAACATCACCTCCCTTAGATGCGGCCTGAACGTGATTTACCTGAAGGACTTCACGATAATTTCAAGCAGTTGCAGTAGTGCAACCATGAGCTTCAGAAATACGCGAGCGATTTCTATCCATCTCATACGCTGGCTCCTGTGGTCAGGAGCACTTACAACCTGCGTACCTTTCCGCTGCCTGTAACAGGCTGATTAGGTTGATAATGCATGATGTGCCCCTGGAGGTTAAGGCACTGACGGCACCACCCGTTGCAGCCAGGACTTGTCAGTCATGAAACGCATCTTTCACAGCACGGTGCGGCCTCAGAGCACATCAACATCAACCTGGAAACGCATAATAAAAACACTGTATAAATAAACAGAAAAATACAATGATTGCGAGCGAAGCCTCAAACCAATCCAGTCAGAGCGTACAATAAAGCATCACCTGCTTGCACCATGCCGGATTAATTCGTATAGTTCAAAACGTTGATAATGCATGATGTGCACCGCACGCAATCGTGCTGACGTAAACAAAAAACCTCGCCTCACCCGCGGGTTTTTTTGTTGTCTGCGCCAGAGAATAAACGGCGGTTATGCCTGATCCAGCGCCGACTGCGCCACGGCCATAAACTGTTTTACCCTGTCCCGATCCACATCATTCCACCAGACGCCGTCCACCTTGAGCGCACTGGCCACAATCACGCCCTGGGTGCGCCCCAGAATCTGGCAGACATTGGCGGGCGTGACGCCCGAACCCACCAGCAGCGGTAAGGCGGTGGCGGCGCGGATCTCGTCGATTTCGTCCAGCGTGGCGCTGTCGCCGGTACGCTGTCCGGTGGCGATAACCGCATCGGCTTCAAAGAAATCAACGTCGCGGGTCAGTTCCTGAATGGAGCGGTCGGCGACTATCGCATGGCTGCCGTGTTTAACGTGGCTGTCGGCAAACACCCGAATATGTTCGGCACGTAGCTGGCTGCGGTAGCGCAGCGCTTTGGCGGCGGCCCCTTCAATAAAGCCTTCGTTGGCAATATAGGCATTCGCCCACTGGTTGACGCGGATAAAATCCGCCCCGCCCGCCAGCGCGGTGGCAAAGGCAGGCAGCGCGGCGTTCGCCAGCACGTTAATACCCAGCGGTACGCCAAAACGTTCGCGCACTTTTTCCGTAATTACCGCCATTAATGCCGGCGTTTCCGGGCCAATATCCTCGGGTTTTGAAAAGGGAATATCGCCATGATTTTCCACGATCAGGCCGTGAACACCGCCGAGAATATAGTTTTCGGCATCACGTAAGGCACGCTCAATGATCGCGCTGACGGATTTGCCGCGATATTTTGGCGAGCCCGGAAACGGGTCACAGTGAATCACGCCAATAACGGCTTTGGGGCGGGAAAATATCGCTTGTATTGCGTCATTTTTTTCTGCTGATATAGCAACCATCGCGTCTTTATCCTGTTCAGGAAAACACTATGCGTGTTTATGTGGCTGGTAATATTACTGTCGATGAAACCTGGTCTGTGACGGATATTCCGGCTAAGGGCGCCTCTGTGCATGGTTATCACCGTTCGCAGGATATCGGCGGTAAAGGCGCGAATCAGGCGATCGTATTATCCCGCTGCGGCATCGAGACGGTTTTACTTGCCGCGACCGGTCATGACAGTAAAGGAAACTGGATCCGTCAGCAGCTTATAAACGAGCCGGTGACGTTACTGCCTGCACAGCCTGTTGCGGCCCTGAGCGATACCTCACTTATTTTAAACAGCGCCGACGGCGATAACGCCATTATTACCAGTACAGCGGCGGCTGAGGCGCTGGATATCGCGACGCTCAGTCACCATCTTGCCGGCGCGCGTCCGGGCGATCTGCTGGTCCAGCAGGGTAATTTCTCGCCCGGGAAAACCCACGCGCTGTTCAGCCTGGCGAAATCCCTTGGTCTGATCACCGTCTTTAACCCTTCGCCGGTGCACGCCGGTTTTCGCGCCTGCTGGCCGCAGGTAGATATTGCGGTAGTGAATCAGCATGAAGCCCAACAGTTAGCGCCCGGTGCCGTTAAAACGTTAGTGGTTACTCACGGCAGCGCCGGGGCCTGGCTGATTCAGGGCGAGCAGCGGACGTTTTGCCCGGCGCAGGCCGCTCATGCCGTGGATACCACCGGTGCAGGCGATACCTTTCTTGCCGTGATGCTGGCATCCGCACTCCTGCGTGGGGGCGAGATTGATAAGTTAGCACTTACTCACGCCAGTAAGGCTGCCGCGCTGACCGTCAGTCGGCATGGCACACGTCAGGCCTTTCCCACCGCAGAGGAGCTCGCCGCGCTGCTCCAGGCAGGCGGCGAGTCAGCGGTTATTTAAACATCGCGCGATAGCTGTCCACGTTGGCTTTGGTCACCACCGTGGCCGGCACCAGAATGGTTTTCGACACGGTTTTGCCTGCGGTAATCGCGTTCAGAGCCTTCACCGCCTCTTCACCCATCTTTTTCGGGTCCTGTTGCAGGACAGCCGTGACATACCCGCCATCGATGCCGCTGATAGCTTTAGAGGTCAGATCCCAGCCAAAGACTTTGATGTCTTTCTGGCGGCCCTGGTTTTCCACCGCCGCAATCGCGCCCAGCAGGGCCGGTTCGCCGGTCGCGTAGATGGCGGTTAAATCCGGGTTGCCGGTGATCAGGTTTTCTGCCGCCGTCATCGCCGTATCCTGCACGTTCTGGCCATCAACCACATCCGCGACGGTGATGCCTGGATGACTTTTAATGGTTTCTTCAAACCCTTTTTGACGCTGGTTCTGCACGGCTGAATTCAGCGCGCCCACAATGCCCAGTCGCGCTTTGCCGCCCATATTTTTCGCCACGTAGTCGACAAAATATTTACCAATGATTTTGCCGCCTTCCAGGTTATCCACGCCCACCTGTGCCGCCTGTGGGCCCGCCGGTAATACCGCATCAATCGCAATGACCGGTATTTTGGCGGCGGCCGCTTCTTTAATTGCAGGCATAATGCCGTTGACGTCAATCGCGTCCACCATAATGCCCTTCACGCCCTGCTGAATATAATTTTCGATCGCGTCGTTTTGCGATACGGGATTATCGTTGGCGTTAAAGATCACTAAATTTTTACCGCTGGCTTTCGCGGCTTCCTGTGCGCCCTGATTCATCTGATTAAAAAACAGGGCCTGCTGATTAATCTGAACCAGCGCATACGTCGTGGCGGCGTGCGCCAGTGAAAATAACGAACCCGCAGACAGTAAGCCGGTAGCCAGCGCAACCGCGCGCAGTTTTCTGGTGTTAAATGCCATCATCATAAAATTCCTCGTCGGGAATGTGCGATAACCAGTCGATCTCCGCATCGTAATGCAGAGGGATTATTGTTGGCGGGCAAATATCGTCTGAATGGCTGATTCAGCCAGGACCTGAATAACCGACTTTCTGTTCGCCGTCCATTATGGTGAACTTGTGAAAGGGATTAATCGGGTTTGGGAGTGACTCCCGGGTCATGCGGTAAACTGTCTCTACCATTCGCTTCCGGCAAAATTTTGTCAAGCGATTATTTTATCGTCAGCGGTCAGGGAAAATACTGTATTCGCTGCGCGTAACTGTGTTACTGATAGCCGATTGCGGGCAAGATGGCAGATGATATGAGTAAAAAACGGGTGTTGTTATCCGACGTCGCAGCGCTGGCCGGGCTGTCAAAAGCGACCGTATCCCGTTATATGAATCAAAGCATTATGCTGCCGCAGGAAACCATCGACCGGATTGAAGCGGCGATTCGTCAACTGGATTATCGCGGCAACAGCCTGGCACGCCGTCTGAGCAAGGGCGGCAGCGAAACCTTAGGGCTGGTCTTGCCCGATATTACCAACCCCTTCTTTGCCGAACTGGCCGATGCCGCCGAAGAAGCCGCCTCGGCCCACGGCTACAGCCTGGTGCTGTGCCTCACCCGCAACCATCCTGACAAAGAGAGCCAGTTTATTCGCTGGCTGGATACCTGCCAGGTGGATGGCCTGCTGTTTACCACTAACCATCCTGATAACGGCCTGTTACGCAAAGAAATTAACCGCCACCAGCGCATCGTACTGCTGGATGAAGACATTCCCGGCAGCATGGTGCCCAAGGTCTTTGCCGATAACGTACAGGGCGGCCGGATTGCCACCGAAAACCTGATCGCCGCCGGTCACCGCCATATCGCCTTTGTCGGCGGGCCGGATGAGCTGATGAGTGTGCGCGAACGCTATCAGGGCTTTTGCACCGCGATGACGCAGGCGGGCCTGCACGTGCCGCCCGAATGGGTGATGTACGGCGAATACCAGCGTGAATTCGGTGAGCAGGCGCTGGAAAGGCTGTTCAGCCGCGATGAGCGCCCTACCGCTGTCTTTGCCGCCAGTGATTATCTGGTGCTGGGACTGCTGGATGGCCTGCGCGCACGCGGACTCACAGCCCCTGAGGCGCTGTCGCTGGTGGGCTTTGATGACGCGACCTATGCCGACTTTACCCAACCGCGCATTTCTACCATCCGCCAGCCCGCGCGGGAACTGGGCCGCACGGCGGTTCACATCATGTTGCGCATTCTGAATGACGACCTCGCCGTGCCCGCCGAAACCCGCCTGCCGGTGGAATGGGTGGCGCGCGATTCAATACAAATGTGTTAACAACGTCCCAAAATGGCGCAAAAGCGCACAATTTTAGCGCAAATAACGCGCTTTTTAATTTCACAGCGTTATAGTGAGTAAACCGGTTTACCTGAAATTAACATTTAAATGTTTTGCATTACAAAAGGTTAGACCGTGAATGTCGCGCCTGTTCCCAGGCTGGCACGGAAGCTGCAATGTCGTACCCGGCAAACAAATATCGTTGTAGCGCGTTGTTCTGTATGTAATGACAAAGGGTTTATCTTGCAGGTAAACCGGTTTACAAGGGCGTAAACCGTGCCGGATAACCTCTTTTTACCCACAGAACAACTTTCCCGTTAGCGGTGATGGGAGTGATCACATGCAGCAAATACAACCTGCCCCGGCACGGGTAGAAATGGTGAATATTACCAAGACTTACGGCGCGATACGGTCCCTGCGCGGCGTCAATCTGCAACTGGCCCCGGGCGAAGTGCTGGGCCTGGTGGGCGATAACGGCGCGGGTAAATCCACGCTGACCAAAGTGCTGTCTGGCGCAGTCGTGCCCACCAGCGGCACGATTCGTATCGATGGTGAAGACCAGCATTTCAGTAACCCGGCGGATTCCCGCCGCTGCCATATCGAGATGGTGTATCAGGACCTGTCGCTGTGCGACACCGTCGATGTGGCGGGCAACCTGTTTATGGGACGTGAGCCGATGAAGTCGATTCTCGGCATTCCGTTTCTGGACGAAGAAAAAATGCACGCAGATGCGCGGGAAATGCTGAAAGGCCTGGGCATTTCAATCCCCGATACGCGCTTACTGGTGCGCAATCTCTCCGGCGGTCAGCGCCAGGCGATTGCCATTGCGCGCGCCGCCGCCTTCGATCCCAAAGTGCTGATTATGGATGAACCCACCGCCGCGCTGGCCGTCGCCGAAGTCGAGGCGGTGCTGGAGTTGATCCGTCGGGTCTCGGCGCGTGGCGTGAGCGTCATCCTGATCACCCATCGCTTACAGGATCTGTTCCTGGTGTGCGATCGCATCATGGTGATGTACGAGGGCACCAACGTAGCGGAGCGCCGCGTGGCCGACACGGATCTGACCGAGATCGTTAATTTGATCGTGGGTGAGAAGTTTGTCGCCCGCTCGGCCGCCGCGCACTGAGCGAGGTAACAGGATGACTATTATGAATCTGAGCAGTTCCCGTATGGCGCAACACTCGTTGCCGCGCCGCCTGCTGCACAACCACTCTGGCGTGGTGAGCATCGCGCTGTTTTTTGTGTTCTGCTGCGTGGTGTTCTCCCTGATCACCGGCAACTTTCTCAGCAGTGCTAACTGGCTGAATATCATTCGCCAGAGCGCGCCGCTGCTGATCGTCGCCACGGCGATGACGCTGGTGATCACCACGGGCGGCATCGATCTTTCCGTAGGATCGACGCTGGCGCTGGTCGGCGCGTTGTCGGCTATCGCGCTGAATAACTGGGGCCTGCCCTGGCCGGTGGTATTGCTGGGTGGCCTGCTGCTGGGCGCACTGGTAGGAGCCATCAACGGCTTCTTTATCGCCTATGAAGGCATTCCGGCCTTTATCGTCACGCTGGCGACGCTGGCGGTGGTGCGCGGCGTGGCGCTGCTGATTACGCAGGGCTATTCCATTCCCATCCCTGCCGACAGCCCGTTCGCTTTTATGGGCCGCGCCTGGGTACTGGGCGTGCCGATGCCCGCGCTGATCGGCATCGTGGTGCTGATCGTCGGCCATATCGTGCTGAATCATATGCGCTTTGGTCGCTATGTCACGGCGATTGGCGCGAATGCGGAAGGCGCGCGCCGGAGCGGCATTAACACCAAAGCCGTGACCATGAAGGTTTACATTATCAGCGGCATGGCGGCGGCGCTGGCGGGCATGATCATCACCGCGCGTCTGGGCAGCGGCTCCTCCAACCAGGGCGAAGGCTTCGAGTTACAGGTTATCGCTGCGGTGGTGCTGGGCAGTACCAGCCTGTTCGGTGGTTTCGGTACCGTTATCGGCACGCTGCTCGGCGCGCTGTCGATTGCCATCATCCAGAACGGCCTGATTTTGTCGCATATCTCCCCGTTTTATACGCAGATCGCCACCGGTACGATTATTTTGCTGGCCATCTGGCTGAACACCCGCATTCTCAACCCGACGCGATCGGCGGCGAAAGGATAGCTGATGAAACATTCTATTTTTCGCCATCCCAATCCGCTGCCGCTGGGCATCAACAGCGGCTATGTGATGACCGTACTCGGTCCGCTGCCGGTGAGTGAAATGGGTGTGACGCTGATGCACGAACATATTCTGCTGGATGCCTCCGGCAAGTGGGTTCCGCCCTGCTGCTGTGGCGATCGTCACCTGGCGGAAATGCCGGTCAGCATCGAAAACCTGGGCGAGCTGTCGCTTAACCCGCTGATCAGTCGCGATAACTGCCAGCTGTTTGATGTGGATTTGGCGATTGAAGAGCTGATGAAGTTTCGTGCACTGGGCGGCGAGACGGTGGTGGATCCCACCAATATCGGCATTGGCCGTGACCCGAAAGCGCTGCAGCGCATCGCGCGCCTGACCGGGCTGAACATCATTATGAGCACCGGACTGTATCTGGAGCCATCTCATCCGGACTGGGTCAAAACGATCAGCATCGAAGCGCTTGCTGACAAGCTGATTTACGACCTGGGCGGCCGGGAAGAGAAACCTGAGGTGCTGGCCGGTTTGATCGGCGAAATCGGCGTTTCCAGCCGCTTTACTCCCAACGAGGAGAAATCCCTGCGGGCGGCGGGCCGCGCCAGTGCCGCGACACGGGTGCCGGTTGAGGTACATCTGCCCGGCTGGGAGCGATTAGGCCATCGGGTACTGGATATTCTGGAAGAAGAAGGCGCTGACCTGCGTCACGTGGTGCTGTGCCACATGAACCCCAGCTTTGCCGATAAGCGCTACCAGCGCGACCTGGCGCAGCGCGGCGCCTTTCTGGAATACGACATGATCGGCATGAGCTATTACTACGCCGATGAGTCCGCGCAGTCACCATCCGATGAAGAGAATGCCCGCGCCATTCGCGAGCTGATCGATGACGGCTTTATCGAACAGATTTTGTTATCGCAGGACGTGTTCCTGAAAACCATGCTGACCCGCTACGGCGGTCACGGCTATGGCTACATCCTTAAACATTTTGTCCCGCGCCTGAAACGCCACGGCGTCAGCGGCGAACAACTTGAAACCTTACTGATTGCTAACCCACAGCGCGTTTTTGGTGGGTAAGGGAGAAGCGTAATGCAGAAGAAAATTTTACTGGTCGGGGAATCCTGGACCAGCACATCCGTTCACGTCAAAGGCTTCGATCAGTTTGCCACCGCCACCTGGCACAATGGCGCGACCGACTTTATGGCGGCGCTGGCCGACAGTGATTATGCCATTACCTACATGCCCGCCCATGCCGCCGCGACCGAGTTTCCGCTGACGCCTGCCGGGCTTCAGCAGTGGGATGCGATTATTCTGTCCGACATCGGCGCCAATACGTTGCTGCTGCACCCGGATACCTGGCTGAAGAGCCAGCGCACGGCAAACCGCCTGACGCTGATCCACGATTACGTGGCGGCGGGCGGCGCGCTGATGATGATTGGCGGCTATTTTAGTTTTCAGGGCATCAACGGCGGCGCGCGCTATCGCAACACGGCGGTCGAGAAGGTGCTGCCGGTGCGCTGCCTGGCCTGGGATGACCGCATCGAAACGCCCGAAGGGGCCTATCCCAGCGTGACCGAATCTCACGCGCTGTTTACCGATATGCCGGGCGACTGGCCATGGTTACTGGGCTATAACGAAGTGGAAATGCACCCGGAAGGTAAACTGCTGGCGACCATTGCCGGAACGTCACATCCGCTGCTGGCGGTGCGCGAATATCAACAGGGCCGTTCGCTGGTCTGGACCAGCGATATGTCTGCCCACTGGCTGCCGCAGGAATTTGCTCAGTGGCCGGGTTATCGCCAGCTGTGGATCAACTGCCTGGACTGGTTAACGGTGCGCGGCTGATGAGCGAGAGCCAGACACTGGCGCAGCAGCTGTTGCGCTTTGACACCATTAATCCGCCGGGCAACGAAGCAGCCTGCATGCACTTTCTGGCGGACTGGCTGGCGGAACGGGGCTTTGACGTCATGCTGTCCACCTTCGGCGAAAACCGCCTGAACCTGATTGCCAGCCTGCCTGGCAGCCAGCCCGGACCGCAACTGGGGTTTACCGGTCATCTGGATACGGTTCCGCTCGGCAATGCCGACTGGCAGCACGATCCGTTCGGTGAAATCGTCGGGGATAAACTGTATGGGCGCGGTTCGAGTGATATGAAGGCCGCCGTTGCGGCCTTTGCCGTCGCCTGCGTTACGCACCAGCAGGCGATTCGACAGGGTTCCGGCGTGGTGATGTTGATTACCGGCGGCGAAGAAACAGGCTGCGATGGTGCGCGGGCGCTAATCGACAGCGCTGACCTGCCCGAAGTGGGCGCGTTGATCGTCGGCGAGCCCACCGCCAACTATCCGGTTATCGGCCATAAAGGCGCACTCTGGCTGCGCTGTGAAACCCGGGGCAAAACGGCCCACGGCGCGATGCCGGAGCTGGGTATCAATGCCATTTATCTGGCGGCGGACGCGCTGGGCAAAATTCAGCATTTCTCACCCGGCGCGCCGCATCCGCTGATGAAGCAGCCGACCCTCAACGTCGGCCGCATCGTGGGCGGTCTGAACATTAACTCCGTGCCCGATCGCACGCAGTTTGACGTGGATATCCGCAGCGCCCCCAATCTGCAGCACGCCACCATTCGTCAGCAGCTCACGACGTTACTGGGCGACAGCGTAACGGTGACCACGCTGGTGGATCTGCCCGCGGTGCTGAGCGAAGACAATCAGGCCTGGATTCAGTCGGTTTATCAGCACTGCCAGACGTTACATGATGCCCCGCTGACACCGCGCATTGTGCCCTACTTCACCGATGCGTCCTTGCTGCTGCCCGCGCTGGGCAATCCGCCCTGTATTATCCTCGGCCCCGGCGAGCCGTCGATGGCGCACCAGACCGATGAATACTGTCTGCTGAGCCGGTTAGCGGAAGCGGAGGTGCTGTATGGTGCGTTGATTCACGACTGGATGACGTGATGAAGAGATGATGCATGCGCGGAGCGGTGTCAGCCCCGTTTTCCTGAGGCTTAATCTTTTCCTGCACGGCGGGCTTTTTCACTTCAAACCTTTCCGCCTTTACGCTGCGCCGACACGGCCTGATATCGACGTAAAAGCCATCAGGGATTTCCCCTCTATAATGATTGCGGTGTTTCAGGCCAGAGAGAACATGATGAGACGGCGAGCATGCGTGATAAAGCGTTATGTGTCTGCGTATCCCGATCCCCTTTTCGTGGAGGCAGGCGACGTTGCGGTGGTCAGCCACTGTGATCTGGCATGGCGAGGCTGGCTGTGGATAATTTTGCCCGGTGGAAAAGCAGGCTGGGCACCTCAGCAATACTTTTCGCTACGTAGTCCAAATCAGGTTATCTGTCGGCAAGCCTACAGTGCGCAGGAACTGACGGTCAGTCCTGGTGAGCCGGTGAGCGTAACGACATCGCTGAACGACTGGTACTGGGCTGAACGCGCATCGGGCGAGTGCGGCTGGGTGCCTGGGGAATGCATCAGGCTGTTGGATGACTGACCGATGCGTAGTAGCTGCAAACAAAAAGGCCGCCCGAAAGGCGGCCTTTTTCACGGCAGACGCTTAACGCCGTTTCACCAGCATAAACAGACTGATGGCAAAGAAGACGAAGCTTGGCAGTATCGCGCCGAAAATCGGCGGCAGGCCGTAGACCAGGCTGAGCGGGCCGAAAATCTGGTCCAGCACATAGAACAGAAAGCCGAAGCTGATGCCGGTCACCACGCGAACGCCCATTGAAACGCTGCGCAGGGGGCCGAAGATAAACGACAGCGCCATCAGCATCATCACCGCAACCGACAGCGGCTGGAAGATCTTGCTCCACATGTTCAGGCGGTAACGACCGGATTCCTGGCCGCTCTGCTTCAGGTATTTACTGTAATCGTAAAGGCCGCTAATCGAGAGCGCATCCGGATCCAGCGCCACCACGCCCAGCTTGTCAGGCGTCAGATTTGTTTTCCACTCGCCGCCCAGGCTTTGTGAGCCGGTAATTTGTTTGGGATCGGTGAGGTTCGATTCATCCACCTGCGACAGCACCCACAGCTTTTTGTCTTTATCCCATTTGGCCGAGGCCGCGTAGCGAACATTCTCTAAGCGGCGCGCGTCGTTGAAGTTATAAATACTGACGCCATCGATCTCATCGTCGCCTTTAATGCGCTCAATGTAGATGAAGCTGTTGCCGTCTTTTGCCCACAGGCCGTTTTGTGTTGAAACCAGCGCGCCGCCGTAGAGCTGCTGCGCGCGGAAATTACGCGCCATCTGCTCGCCCTGCGGGGCAACGAACTCGCCGATAGCCATGGTCAACAGGACCAGCGGAATCGCCGTTTTCATCACCGACAGCGCCACCTGCATGCGGGTAAAACCCGCCGCCTGCATCACGACCAGCTCACTGCGCTGCGCCAGCGTTCCCAGTCCCAGCAATGCGCCTAACAGGGCGGCCATCGGGAAGAAGATTTCGATATCTTTTGGCACGCTCAGCAAGGTGTAGTAGCCCGCATCCAGCGCGCTGTATGCACCCTGACCGGTCTTACGCAACTGATCGACGAACTTGATGATGCCGGACAGCGAGACCAGCATAAACAGCGTGAGCAGAATGGTATTAAAGATGGTTTTACCAATGTAGCGATCAAGAACGCGAAACATCAGATCGATCCTCCGCGTGAAAAGCGCGCGCGAATCCGGCGCGCAGGCACCGTATCCCACAGGTTAAGCACAATCGCTAACGCCAGGTAGCTGAGGTTAACCACCCACATCCAGATGGCCGGATCCAGGCGGCCTTTGGCTCCACTTGAACGCAACGAACTCTGCAGCAGGAAGAAGATCAGGTACAGCAGCATGGCGGGCAGCATGGACAGTACGCGCCCCTGACGTGGATTGACTACGCTGAGTGGTACCACCATCAGGGCCATCACCAGCACAGAGAACACCAGCGTCAGACGCCAGTGAAACTCGGCCTTAAATTCCGGCGTGTTGTTAGCGTAGAGCGTACTCAGGGGAGCCTGATCCACATCGTTAGGATCCAGCGTCGCCTGTTTATAGCCTATATAGGCCTGGTAGTTGGTGAAATCCGTAATGCGGAAATCACGTAACAACGCTGTGCCCTCAAAGCGAGTACCTTTGTCCAGGGTGACGATCTGCGAACCGTCTTTTTCCTGTTGCATATGGCCGCTGTCGGCCAGTACGACGGACGGGCGGGCATTGCCTTTTGGCCGTAGCTGCGCCAGGAATACATGGCCGAAATGGTTGCCTTTTACGTCTTCCACGAACAGCACATTATTGCCGTCGCTGGAGGTCTGGAACTGCCCGGCCGCCATGGCCGCTGCGCCGGGGTTGGCCTTGGCGTTTTGCGTAACCTGATCCTGATAACGTGACGACCAGGGGCCGAGCCAGATGACGTTAATCGCGGCCACAATCGACGTGAACAGCATCAGAATCATCGCCGCTTTGACCAGCACCGCTTTGCTCAGCCCGCAGGCGTGCATCACGGTGATTTCACTTTCCGTATACAGCCTTCCCAGCGTCATTAAAATCGCCAGAAACAGGCTAAGGGGCAGAATAAGTTGCGCCATTTCAGGCACACCGAGTCCTAACAGCGTCAGAACAAGGTTTGTCGGCACTTCGCCATCCACCGCAGCCCCTAAAATCCTGACCAACTTCTGGCAGAAGAAGATCAACAACAGGATAAACAGGATAGCCAGCTGGCTTTTGAGCGTTTCCCGAACCAGATATCTAATAATGATCACGCTTAATACGCCTGTGAAAACTTGTCTTTTTGCAGGAAAATCGCTAATTTCAACGCTTATTAGCCATTTTTCTTCATAAATGGCCGAAGCCAGCGCTAAAAATGTATACGAATTGCATGTGGGTGGTGAAAAAACAACACGTTGTCACCCTGATTCATTACGACCGTCGACAGCATGCTAGCATGTTGCACCGATTAATAAATGAGTCATGAATGCGCTACATTCTAGCGGCAGCTACGGCTGTTGTCTTTAAGATTCAGGAGAGTGCATGGAGTTCAGTGTAAAAAGCGGTAGTCCGGAAAAACAGCGCAGTGCATGCATTGTAGTTGGTGTTTTCGAACCGCGCCGTCTGTCACCGATTGCCGAGCAGCTGGATAAAATCAGCGATGGCTATATCAGCGCCCTGCTGCGCCGCGGTGAGCTGGAAGGTAAAGTGGGTCAGACGCTGCTGCTGCATCATGTGCCGAATATCCTGTCAGAACGTATTTTGCTGATTGGCTGCGGCAAAGAACGCGAGCTGGATGAGCGTCAGTACAAGCAGGTGATTCAGAAAACCATTAACACGCTGAATGACACCGGCTCGATGGAAGCCGTGTGCTTCCTGACCGAACTGCACGTCAAAGGGCGCAACACCTACTGGAAAGTGCGTCAGGCTGTCGAAACCTCTAAAGAGGCGCTGTATAACTTCGACCAGTTGAAGAGCAACAAAGCCGAACCGCGCCGTCCTTTGCGCAAGCTGGTGTTTAACGTGCCGACCCGCCGTGAGTTAACCAGCGGAGAACGGGCGATTCAGCACGGCCTGGCCGTTGCGGCGGGCGTGAAAGCGGCCAAAGATCTGGGCAACATGCCGCCGAATATCTGTAATCCGGCTTACCTGGCTTCTCAGGCGCGTCAGCTGGCGGATGCCTACAGTAAACACATCTCAACCCGCGTGATTGGCGAGCAGCAAATGAAAGAGCTGGGCATGAACGCCTATCTTGCCGTCGGGGCCGGTTCGCACAATGAATCCCTGATGTCGGTGATTGAGTACAAAGGCAACCCGGATACCGATGCACGCCCCATCGTGCTGGTCGGTAAAGGGCTGACCTTCGACTCCGGCGGTATTTCTATTAAGCCTGCGGACAGCATGGATGAAATGAAGTACGACATGTGCGGTGCGGCATCCGTTTATGGCGTGATGCGCATGGTCGCCGAGCTGAACCTGCCGCTGAACGTCGTGGGCGTACTGGTCGGCTGTGAAAACATGCCGGACGGCAAATCCATGCGCCCGGGCGATGTGCTGACCACCATGTCTGGCCAGACCGTTGAAGTGCTGAATACCGATGCCGAAGGTCGCCTGGTGCTGTGCGATGCCCTGACCTACGTCGAGCGTTTTGATCCGGAAGTGGTCATCGACGTGGCGACGCTGACCGGCGCCTGCGTGATCGCGCTGGGCCATCACGTCAGCGGCCTGCTGTCGAACCACAACCCGCTGGCCCATGAGCTAATCAGCGCGTCAGAACAGTCGGGCGACCGCGCCTGGCGCCTGCCGATGGCCGATGAGTACCAGGAACAGCTGGAATCCAATTTTGCCGATATGGCCAACATCGGTGGCCGTCCGGGCGGCGCGATTACCGCCGCTTGCTTCCTGGCGCGTTTTGCGCGCAAATATAACTGGGCGCACCTGGACATCGCCGGCACCGCGTGGCGCTCCGGCAAGGCCAAAGGGGCCACCGGCCGTCCGGTGCCGATGCTGTCACAGTTCCTGCTGAACCGTGCAGGTCTGAACGGCGACGACTAAACGTCCGGGCAACCGAACCAACCGGGGTGGACGCCATGTCGCCCCGCTTTTCTTTTAGCAGGCAATTCGATGAAAAACGCAACCTTCTACGTGCTGGAAACCGATGCATCCCGCGACGGCTTAACCGCTGTGGAAGCGCTGGTGTGCGATCTGGCGGAAACACGCTGGCGGGCCGGTAAGCGAGTGCTCATCGCCTGTGAAGATGAGCAGCAAGCCATTCGGCTGGATGAGGCGCTCTGGCAGCGCCCTGCCAATGCCTTTGTGCCACATAATCTGGCTGGCGAAGGCCCGCGCTACGGCGCACCGGTCGAGTTGGCCTGGCCGCAGCGTCGGGGCAATTCACCGCGCGACCTGCTGATCAGCCTGCTGCCGCAGTTTGCAGATTTTGCTACTGCTTTCCATGAAGTGATAGACTTCGTTCCTTATGAAGAATCGCTCAAACAGTTAGCGCGCGATCGCTATAAAGCCTATCGCAGCGTTGGCTTCCAATTGAATACGGCAACGCCACCACAGCCGCAAACGACATAGCAGAAATGGATAAGACATATAACCCGCAAGATATCGAGCAGCCGCTTTACGAGCACTGGGAAAAGCAGGGCTACTTCAAACCGAATGGCGACACCAGCCAGGAAAGCTTTTGCATCATGATCCCGCCGCCGAACGTCACCGGTAGCTTGCACATGGGTCACGCCTTCCAGCAAACCATCATGGATACCATGATTCGCTACCAGCGCATGCAGGGCAAAAATACCCTGTGGCAGGCCGGTACCGACCATGCGGGCATCGCCACGCAGATGGTGGTTGAGCGTAAGATCGCCGCAGAAGAAGGCAAAACCCGTCAGGATTACGGTCGTGATGCCTTTATCGACAAAATCTGGCAGTGGAAAGCCGAATCCGGCGGCACCATTACCCGCCAGATGCGCCGCCTGGGCAACTCTGTGGACTGGGAGCGTGAACGCTTCACCATGGATGAAGGCCTGTCCAATGCCGTAAAAGAAGTGTTTGTGCGCCTGTACAAAGAGAACCTGATTTACCGCGGCAAGCGCCTGGTGAACTGGGATCCGAAACTGCGCACCGCGATCTCTGACCTGGAAGTGGAAAACCGTGAGAGCAAAGGCTCCATGTGGCACATCCGCTATCCGCTGGCCAACGGCGCCAAAACCGCCGACGGGAAAGATTATCTGGTTGTCGCCACCACGCGTCCGGAAACGCTGCTGGGCGATACTGGCGTGGCCGTGAACCCGGACGATCCGCGTTATAAAGATCTGATCGGCAAGTTTGTCATGCTGCCGCTGGTTGATCGCCTGATCCCGATCGTGGGTGACGAGCACGCGGATATGGAAAAAGGCACCGGCTGCGTGAAAATCACCCCGGCGCACGACTTCAACGACTATGAAGTGGGCCGTCGTCATAAGCTGCCGATGATCAACATCCTGACCTTTGACGGGGATATCCGTGAAAGCGCGCAGGTTTACGATACCAACGGCGAAGCCAGCACCGTCTACAGTGACGCGATCCCGGCTGCGTTCCAGAAGATGGAACGTTTTGCGGCGCGTAAAGCCATCGTGGCCGCAGTGGACGAACTGGGCCTGCTGGAAGAGATCAAACCACACGATCTGACCGTTCCTTACGGCGACCGCGGCGGTGTGGTCATTGAGCCGATGCTGACCGACCAGTGGTACGTCCGCACGGCACCGCTTGCAAAAGTGGCCGTTGAAGCCGTTGAGAACGGCGATATTCAGTTTGTACCTAAACAGTACGAGAACATGTACTTCTCCTGGATGCGTGACATTCAGGACTGGTGTATTTCCCGTCAGCTGTGGTGGGGTCACCGCATTCCGGCCTGGTACGATAACGACGGCAACGTTTACGTTGGTCGCACCGAAGACGAAGTGCGTAGCGAAAACAACCTGGCCGCCGATGTGGCGCTGCGCCAGGACGACGACGTACTGGATACCTGGTTCTCCTCAGGTCTGTGGACGTTCTCAACGCTGGGCTGGCCGGAAAACACCGAGGCCCTGCGGACCTTCCACCCGACCAGCGTGCTGGTCAGTGGCTTTGACATTATCTTCTTCTGGATTGCCCGCATGATCATGCTGACCATGCACTTCATCAAAGATGAAAACGGTAAACCGCAGGTGCCGTTTAAAACCGTCTATATGACCGGTTTGATCCGCGATGAAGAAGGCCAGAAGATGTCCAAATCCAAGGGCAACGTGATTGACCCGCTGGATATGGTTGACGGCATTTCGCTGGTAGATCTGCTGGAAAAACGCACCGGTAACATGATGCAGCCGCAGCTGGCCGAGAAAATCCGTAAGCGCACCGAGAAACAGTTCCCGAACGGTATTGAGCCATCCGGTACCGATGCGCTGCGCTTTACGCTGGCCGCGCTGGCATCAACCGGTCGTGATATCAACTGGGACATGAAGCGCCTGGAAGGTTATCGCAACTTCTGTAATAAGCTGTGGAACGCCAGCCGCTTTGTGCTGATGAATACCGAAGATCAGGATTGTGGTCAGAACGGTGGCGAGATGACGCTGTCGCTGGCCGATCGCTGGATTCTGACCGAGTTCAACCATACGGTGAAAGCCTACCGTGAAGCCCTGGACAGCTATCGCTTCGATATCGCCGCCAACATTCTGTATGACTTCACCTGGAACCAGTTCTGTGACTGGTACCTGGAGCTGACCAAGCCGGTGATGAACAGCGGCAGCGAAGCAGAACTGCGCGGTACGCGCCATACGCTGGTTCATGTACTGGAAGCGCTGCTGCGCCTGGCGCACCCGATCATTCCGTTCATCACGGAAACCATCTGGCAGCGCGTGAAAGGCCTGAAAAATATCAGCGATGACACCATCATGCTGCAGCCGTTCCCGCAGTTTGATGCGGCGAAAGAAGATGCCGAAGCCAAAGCCGACATTGAGTGGATGAAGCAGGCGATCATCGCGGTGCGTAACATCCGTGCGGAGATGAACATCGCGCCGAGCAAGCTGCTGGATGTGCTGCTGCGTGACTGCTCGCCGGCGGCCCAGCGCCGCGTTGAGGCCAACCGTAACTTCCTGTCACGCCTGGCGCGTCTGGAAAGCCTGACCATTCTGCCTGCGGGCGAGAAAGGGCCGGTTTCGGTGACCAAAATTGTCGAAGGCGCCGAGCTCCTGATCCCGATGGCGGATCTGGTGGATAAAGCCGCCGAGCTGGAACGTCTGGCGAAAGAGCTGGTGAAACTCGATGTTGAAATCGAGAAGATTCAGACCAAGCTGGCCAACGAAGGCTTTGTGTCCCGTGCCCCGGAAGCGGTCGTCGCCAAAGAGCGTGAACGCGTTGCCGACATGGAACAGTCCAAAGCAAAACTGATTGAACAGCAGGCGGTGATTGCGGCATTGTAATCGCATCGGCTGGCGTTCTTTAAAGCCCACGCTCAGGCGTGGGTTTTTTTATGGCTTCATTTGCGGCACATTGGGAAGTAGCGTTTTCAATACCGCCGCCGTATTGACTTGGTCGCCCTTAATCAGAAGACAGTTCTGGCTCATGGCAACCAGTTCTGCTTTGACTTTCTCATCTGCCTGCCAAAAGAAGGCATTCCTTTTTAAAGCCCTTTGCCTGAGCGTTTTTAAACGTACTGGGCAGATAAGGTGGGTTTCGCCATTGGTAAATGCATCAATACCTGCAAACAAACGTGCATCACCCGTCTCTTTACTGGCCCCCCAGACAGAAGCGGGAAAGTAATAGGCCGGAAAGTCTTTCGACGGCACGGAAAACACCTTTTCGTGCCAGGAAGCCATGCCAACAATTTCAATCGCGCGCTGATTAATCTGCACCAGTTGAACAGAAAACAGCGTAAACACGCCAAGTACCAGACCCGGTGAAAACGCCAGAATGGGTTTGAAGCCATAATGAGCTTTCATTTTATTAGTCAACAGGGAAAATAGAGCTGGCATAAATAGCAGAATATATAAACCGGTAATAATAAAATACTGCGGTAAGGTATTTTTCGCTGAAAAGTAGATATCACCCGGCAATAAAAATAACAGAGGAAAAAAAGAGAGAACAGATATACTAATAGAAAAAATAGTGTAAAAGATATTGATGACAATGACATTCAGGCTTATTTCCGCCAGAAAAAAACTTCTTTTAAGTTTCGCATTTAGTCCGTTCTCGACCGACTTAATGTGCTTTAGTCTGGCAAGCAGCTGGCGGTGATGCTGCTGCCGGTGACGATTAACCCGGTGATTCACCAGGCTGTGTATGCATAAAGCCACAACAAATGCTACTAGTAATATCAGCCATGCATTGGTAGTGTCGCCAAAATAAAACCATGTAAAGATGGTCAGGAAGGCGCTAAGGGCGGCGATTGCGCAGCATCCTTCATTATAGCGCCGTGCTAGCCGAGCTTTTTTCCCCTTTTGCACACCCGTAAATGAACACAGTGCCGATGGAGCAATCAACGTTAAAGAAAATACGCTAAAAAAGAGTACGGAGGTGATAAATATGGCAACAACACCTGTCACACTGTTTATTATCCGCGGAAAGACATCCGGCCGACCAATCCACTGAAAATACGCCCATGCATTGAAAAAACCCATAATAATAAAGAAAGGAAAAAGGTCTTTAATGGTTTTAAGAGTGAAACGGGAAAACATTTTATATGGCTCCATGCATGGTGAAGAATATTGCTTTTACCTGACGATAATGCTATTTCTGATGAATGTCTAACCTGATTCCCTCATACTGCTCCGCTATGATCCCTGATACCCAACCACATTCCTTGCTGCGTCCAATCGTCGCCGCCGACAATCCCCATATCGCCCGGGTCATCCGCGACGTCTCTGCGGAATTTGGCCTGACGGCGGATAAAGGCTACACCGTTGCCGATCCTAATCTGGACCAGCTGTTTGAGCTGTACAGCGCTGAACACAGCGCTTACTGGGTGGTGGAACATCAGGGGAAGGTGATGGGCGGCGGCGGCATTGCCCCGCTCGCCTGCAGCGCGCCGGATATCTGTGAACTGCAAAAGATGTATTTCCTGCCCGCTATCCGCGGCTTCGGCGTGGCGCGCGAACTGGCGCTGTTAGCCATGGATCATGCGCGCCAGCGGGGCTTTCGTCGTTGCTATCTGGAAACCACCGGCAGCCTGACGCGCGCCATTAAGCTTTATGAATCGCTGGGCTTTGCGCGTATCGACCATGCGCTGGGCTGCACCGGCCATGGCGACTGCGAGTTCAGGATGCTGAAAACGCTGTAACGCCGTCAAAAAGCCGGGACGCCGCTGTGAAAGCGCAGCTCCGTGTCCGGCTCACTAATCAGCCTGGCCTCCGCTTCACCAATCGCCCGTACGCGCGCCGTAATGTCTTTGGGTGATATCTGTGCCGCCAGCGCCAGGTAATCCTGGTAATGGCGGGCTTCAGAACGCAGCAGCGAGATATAAAACTTCTCGAGTTCACTGTCCAGGAAAGGCGCCAGGCTGGCAAACCGTTCGCAGGAGCGCGCTTCGATATAGGCACCGCAAATCAGCTTATCCACCAGCGTATCGGGTTCGTGCGTGGTCACTTCGCGCAACAGCCCTTTGGCGTAACGACTTGAGGTGATTTTCTCGTACACCAGACCGCGCGACTGCATAATTTCCCACACCTGGTAAAAGTGATGCAGCTCTTCTTTAATCAGCAGCACCATTTTCTCTACCAGATCATCCGCCCACGGCAGCGCATTGCGTACGATGATCGTTTTAGTCAGATTTTTATGGGCGTTGATAAAATCGCTGTCGCCGTCTTCGCGAAAGATAAAATTCTCGTAAGGCCGCAGCCACGTCAGAATCCGGTCTCCACTTGGCTTGTCGGCGACATATTTGCGAATCAGCCAGACGGCGGTCTGTGCGGCTTTTAATTCACACACCAGATGGTCGGTCAGGAGCAGCGTGAGGTTTTCAGGTTTGCGTGCTTCATCAATCCAGGCCTGCGGCGTGCGGCAGTGTAAAAATTGCTGTATCGGTTCAAGTAAGGGTGCGTAATTCATGAATGTCAGACAGGGCCGGAAAACAGAAAAGGCGGAGCAGACTCCGCCCTCGTCAGATTAATGGCGAATGCCGTTATCGTCTTCGTCGATGACATCGCCATCGTCTTCATCGTCATCCTGGGCATTCGGATCTTCAAAGTAGGTGCCCCAGCCATCGTAGTCGACGTTATATTTTGCCACCAGATTCACCAGCTGCTCTACCTGCGCGTCGATCAGCTCCGCTTTCAACGCGCCTTCGCTGAGAATGTCCACGCACATGACGGTGGTGCCGTCTTCCAGCTCCAGCTCTTCCGGCTCGGTGACTTCATAGCCCAGCTTAAACGCGTCCACCGCCGCTTTTTCCAGCGAGTCAAAGTTGTTACAGGAGAGATGGTGCTCAATGGTATAGAGCGCATCGGGATCGCTGCCATCCTCTAACAGTTCTTCGATGATCAGCCGCGTCTCTTCACGCTGCTCTTCCAACAATGCTTCAAATGCCATGGCGATATCCTCTCTGAGTTCGGCAATAAGTCATTATTTTCCCATACTGCCTGTCGCGCCACTACACAAAACAGAAAAGATTATTCTCGCCAGGGTTGAAAATGCATATTCATACGGTTAAATTGAATTTTAATTCATTACGAAACCCGTACCGGAGTGCTGTATGAGTCAGTTGTATCATCGTCATTTTCTCAGGCTGCTGGATTTTACCCCGGCCGAGATCGATTACCTGCTTGCCCTGTCTGCCGAATTAAAACACGCCAAAAAAACCGCCAGCGAAACCCAATACCTGAAAGGCAAAAACATCGCGCTCATCTTCGAAAAAGACTCGACCCGTACCCGATGCTCTTTCGAAGTTGCCGCCTACGATCAGGGAGCTAACGTCACGTATCTTGGCCCGAGCGGCAGCCAGATCGGCCATAAAGAGTCGATGAAAGACACCGCGCGCGTGCTGGGCCGCATGTACGACGGCATTCAGTATCGGGGTTACGGTCAGGCACTGGTGGAAACGCTGGCCGAGCACGCGGGCGTGCCGGTCTGGAACGGCCTGACCACCGAGTTTCACCCTACCCAGTTGCTGGCTGACCTGCTGACCATGCAGGAGCATCTGCCCGCTACACCGCTGAATAAGATGACGCTGGTATACGTTGGCGATGCCCGCAATAACATGGGCAACAGCATGCTGGAAGCCGCCGCGCTGGTCGGGCTGGATCTACGCATGGTTGCGCCACAAAGCTGCTGGCCGGAAGCCGGGCTGGTCGCAGAATGCCGTCAGGTCGCCGAAAAGACCGGCGGTAAAATCACCCTGACGGCGGATATTGCCGAGGGCGTAAAAGGTGCCGACTTTATCTATACCGACGTCTGGGTTTCCATGGGCGAAGCCAAAGCGGTGTGGGAAGAACGGATTGCCCTGCTGCGCGACTATCAGGTGAACCGTGCGATGCTGGCGCTGACCGGCAACCCGGCGGTGAAATTCCTGCACTGCTTACCGGCTTTCCATGACGATCAGACCACGCTGGGCCGCCAGATGGCAGAACAGTATGGCCTTAAAGACGGCATGGAAGTCAGCAATGAGGTCTTTGAGTCGGCACACAGCATCGTGTTTGACCAGGCTGAAAACCGGATGCACACCATCAAAGCGGTAATGGTCGCCACGCTGGGACAGCGCTAATCAGACAGACGCAAACCGTTACCTGTTACGCGATTTTTCCTTGATGCCAACCCGCGATGGCGTATAATGCGCCACAATTTGCCGGAGGAAACATGCAACAGCATCGTGGACAATGTGACGCGCTATCTCGCCTGACCGCAGGCGGCACCGCTGTTTCTTTCCGTCATCGAACCGATCTCAAAAAAGCCCCTTTCTAAGGGGCTTTTTTTTGTCCGCAATCCGGCCGCGCAGAGGAGAGAGCTATGGCTAACCCGCTATATCGCAAGCACATCATTTCAATTAACGATCTCAGCCGCGACGAGCTGGAGCTGGTGCTGCATACCGCCGCCCGGCTCAAAGCCAACCCTCAGCCGGAACTGCTGAAACACAACGTGATCGCCAGTTGCTTCTTTGAAGCCTCCACCCGCACCCGGCTGTCGTTTGAAACCGCCATTCATCGCCTGGGTGCCTCCGCCGTCGGCTTTGCCGATGGCAGTAACACCTCGCTGGGCAAGAAGGGGGAAACCCTGGCGGATACCATTTCCGTCATCAGTACCTATGTGGACGCGATTGTGATGCGTCATCCGCAGGAAGGGGCAGCCCGACTGGCCACGGAGTTCTCCAACGGCATTCCCATTCTGAACGCGGGCGACGGCGCGAATCAGCACCCAACACAAACGCTGCTGGACCTGTTTACTCTCCACGAAACCCAGGGTCGTCTCAGCAATCTGAACGTGGCCATGGTGGGCGATCTGAAATATGGCCGTACCGTTCACTCGCTGACCCAGGCGCTGGCCAAGTTCGACGGCAACCGCTTCTTCTTTATCGCGCCGGATGCGCTGGCAATGCCTGCCTATATCACCGATATGCTGGACGAGCAGAATATTGCCTGGTCGCGCCATGACAGCTTTGAAGAGGTGATGCCTGAGCTGGATATTCTCTATATGACCCGCGTGCAAAAAGAGCGGCTCGATCCCTCAGAATATGCCAACGTCAAAGCCCAGTTTATTTTACGGGCAGCCGATCTGGCCGGAGCCCGCGATAACATGAAAGTGCTGCATCCGCTGCCCCGTATTGATGAAATTACCCCTGACGTGGACACCACGCCGTACGCCTGGTATTTCCAGCAGGCAGGTAACGGTATTTATGCGCGCCAGGCCCTGCTGGCGCTGGTACTGAACAGCGACATCGCCCTGTAAGGAGTGCACAATGAGCCACGATAACAAACTGCAGGTCGAAGCCATCAAAAACGGCACGGTTATCGATCATATCCCGGCGCAGGTGGGCTTTAAGCTCCTGTCGCTGTTTCGCCTGACCGAAACTGACCAGCGCATCACTATTGGTCTGAACCTGCCGTCAGGTGAAATGGGCCGTAAGGACCTGATCAAGATCGAAAACACCTACCTGACCGACGATCAGATCAATCAACTGGCGTTCTATGCGCCGCATGCGACGGTCAATCGCATCGACGACTATGAAGTGGTGGCCAAGATCGCCCCGGCGCTGCCGGATCACATCGATCGGGTGCTTACCTGCCCGAACAGCAACTGCATCAGCCGCAGCGAGCCGGTGTTCTCCAGCTTCGCCGTCAAGCACCGCGCCGATGAGGTGCACCTGAAGTGCAAATACTGTGAGAAAGAGTTCGCCCGCCATGTCGTGCTGGGCCACTTTTAATCGTCCCGGGCGCGCCTATAATGGAACGCGTTCTGTTGCGGGCGGCATCGTTGCTGCCCCGGCCTTACTTTAAGGAGAAATGATGTCTCGTGAAATCAGTACGGAAAAAGCCCCTGCGGCCATTGGCCCTTACGTACAGGGCGTTGATCTCGGCAACATGATCATCACCTCGGGCCAGATTCCCGTGAACCCGGCCACCGGTGAGGTCGCCGATGATGTGTCTGCGCAGGCACGTCAGTCGCTGGAAAACGTGAAGGCAATTGTGGAAGCGGCGGGACTGACGGTAGGCGATATCGTTAAAACCACCGTGTTCGTGAAAGATCTGAATGACTTTGCGACCGTAAACGCCACCTACGAAGCGTTCTTTACTGAGCACAAGGCAAACTTCCCGGCGCGCTCGTGCGTGGAAGTCGCCCGTCTGCCCAAAGATGTGAAGATTGAAATCGAAGCAATTGCACTGCGTCGCTGATAAAACGCGTGCGCACCGGGTGCGCACGCGGCTTTCGGTCTGCCATCAAGCCAGGAATTTGCCCTGCTTACCGCCGACCGTTCACGGTGTGATCAACCTTAAAAGCTTTGCCAGTTATCCTGTCCGCCTGTCGCCAGAGCCATTACGGGTTTGGGCGCAACAACGGCTGTGGGTTGACGCTGAGGCGTCACATCAGCCGCCTGCTGGCCCGCGAGCGTAAACCTGCGCACCAGCGCAGCCAGGCCGTCGGCCTGCTCCTGTAGTGAGAGCGATGCGGCCGAGGCTTCTTCCACCAGGGCTGCATTCTGCTGGGTCATATCGTCCATCTGATTGACCGCCTGATGCACCTGCGCGATCCCCTGGCTCTGCTCTGTGGCCGCAGCGGCGATTTCGTTAACCAGATCGGTAACCTGACTGACCGCACCGCGCATCGTCTCCATATTCTGATTCACGTTATCCGCCTGCGACGTTCCCGATTCAATCAATGCATTCGACGACTGAATCAGCGTTTTGATTTCACGGGCGGCGGTGGTGGAACGCTGCGACAAATTGCGCACTTCCCCTGCCACGACCGCAAAGCCGCGCCCGTGTTCGCCGGCTCGCGCCGCTTCAACCGCCGCGTTCAACGCCAGAATATTGGTCTGAAACGCAATGCCTTCAATCAGGGTGATAATGTCGCCCACCTTGCCCGCGCTGTCACGGATCGACGTCATGGTATCCAGCATGGTAGTGAGTGCCGCAGAGCTGGTTTCGGAGAGGTTACGCGTATTTTCGGCCAGATTGCTCGCCTGACGCGTGTTGTCGGCGGTCTGTCTGACGGTTTCGCTGATTTGCGTCATGCTGGCAGCCGTTTGCTCCAGCGAGGCAGCCTGCTCTTCTGTACGGGCAGACAAATCCTCATTCCCTGCCGCAATCTGTGCCGACGCACTGCTGACGGACTGTGAGGCACTGCTGACCGCATGCATAGCGGACGAAATGCTTGTCATCAGACGATTATAAGAGCGTGCCATGATACCGACTTCATCACGGCGGCTGTCATCGGCCTTCAGGGAAAGATCAAGCGTATTGCTGGCGCGTTCCATCAGCCCACCCATGGCATTCAGGCTGCGGCGGACGCGCATGATGGTCAGTATCGTCAGCATCCCCAGGCCAGTAATCGCCAGGGCAATACCGGCGGCCATGCCCCATTTGGTCAGCCGATAAATATGTTGGTTTTGCAGGCGTAACGCTTCACCCATTTTGCTGTTAAATTCAAACTGATCGCGGTAACTGTTTTTTAGCTGGGTGATGGCACCGCCAATGCCTTCATCATCACTTAACAATGCCAGGCTGCGTTCATTCTGATGTGCCCGGGAAGCCGTGAGAAATGCCGGAAGATTTTGTTTAACGGCATCGATTAGCCGGAATGACTTTTCTGTCATCACCCGATCGTCGTCGTTGGTAATATCGTTATCGAAATAATATTTCGTCAGTGTCGAAATGTCCTCAATGCGTTTTTGAATAACCGCTTCGAGACTGGCCAGCTTGCCGCTCTCATCCTCTGTCTGATGACGATATAACGCCACAGAGAGGCGATTACTTTCATCCACCAACCGGTTTAATACCTTAAGCGAATCAATCGTGTTTACCTGCACATATTCAAATCTCGCCTGAAAACCGGCGAGAAGTGAAAGCGTTACGATCCCCAGAATAATCAACGAACCTGCTAAAAGCGAAAAAGCCAGAGAAAGTCTTTGCGTCATATTCATTAAACCGAGCTCCTTTCTTTCCTCCGAGCCTATTCCCGAAGGAAGCCATAAATTAATCGGCAATAATAAATAAAAATTTATTTCAATTTTTTTAAACCTGAATTCGATTTCAAGTTTAAATTAATTATTCATTGCAAAAACTTATCGAAATTAAATAAATAACCGGAAAAAAACAATAACAAAACAAACTATATTTTTTTGAATAATAAATTTCTGGTGATACGTCAAAAAAAGGCGTAATACCCTCGGGGCCAGCATAAAGGAGAAAAGCGGAACCGCGGGGACAGCGCGCCCCGCGGTTGTTGCATCAGGCTCGGGAGGACGGACGCCACAGCCACAGGAAGGTAATCGCCAGCGCGAACAATGCACCAAAGCCAATGCCGGTCGCCACGGCGGGCGCACCGGCGCGAATGGCCAGCGTATACAGCCCCAACATGATGAGCATGGCGGTGTTTTCAATCAGGTTCTGCACTGCAATCGCATTGCCCGCGCCGACGCTCTGTTGACCGCGTTCCTGAAGCAGCGCGTTGAGGGGTACAACAAAGAAACCGCCCAGTACGCCGATGATCATCAGCAGCAGGTAAGCATTCAGCAGGGTATGTTGCAGGGCGAAAATCACCACCATCACGCCGATCAGAACGCCCGCGGGCATACAGCGGCGCACGGTTTCCAGCGTCACCAGCTTTGCCGCCAGTGCCGCGCCCACCACAATCCCTACCGCGACCATAGCATTCAGCATGGTCGGCGTTTTGTTATCGCTGATGCCCAGCGCCACGGGTACCCACAGCACCAGCAGAAAACGCAGCGTTACACCTGCGCCCCAAAACAGACTGGTACCGAGCAGAGAAAATCGGGTTTCGGCATTGTTCCACAGCAGGCGCGTCGCGCGGAGAAAACGGCCCAGCATGGCCGCCACATTCCAGCTCTGCCCCGGACGCGCGGCGCGCAGTCTGGGAATAAACAGGTTCGCCACCACCGCCACCGCATAGGTCAGAGCACAGGCGGCCAGTGCGGCAACCAGATTCCAGTCCGACAGGATGCCGCCCGCCACCGAGCCCAGCAGAATAGCTGCAATGGTGGAGGCTTCCATCAGCCCGTTGGCTTTAACCAGCTTTTCGCCATGCGCAATTTCAACCAGAATGCCGTACTTCGCCGGGGAGTACGCGGCAGCCCCGATTCCCACCAGGGTGTAACCCAGGAAAGGATTAAAACCGAAGCAGATCACCATCGCACCGAGCAACTTCAGGCTGTTGGCAAACATCATGGCCCGGCCTTTGGCAATGCTGTCTGCCATCTGGCCGACAAAGGGCGCAAGCAGAATATAAGTGGCAACAAACAGCATCTGCAGTACCGGCTGGCTCCAGTCGGGATAGAACTGGTTTTTCAGCAACGCCAGCGTGGCAAACAGCAGGGCGTTATCGCCGAACGCGGAGAAAAACTGCGCCACGATTACCGCTATCATGCCGCGCGACAGTAACGGCGCATCACGTTCTGGGATCATGCCTGGTCCTCTTCCGCCATTTTCTTAAGGGTGACATAGTCAGGTTTGCCACTGCCCAGCAGCGGCAGCTGTTTGACCACGCGGATATCGCGCGGTACGGCCAGATCCGCGGCACCCAGCGACCGGGCCGCCTTTTGCAAATCCTCACGCGCTAAGGCGCTGTCGGTAGTAAACAGCACTAATGCTTCACCCCGATTACCGTCGGGCCGCAGCGAGGCCGCGTGCTGTTTCTCCGGCGACGCGCTCAGGGCGATCTGCTCGACCACTTCCAGCGAGACCATTTCCCCGGCAATTTTGGCAAAGCGCTTCGCCCGGCCCTGGATCTGGCAGAAACCGCCGTCATCAAAGCTGACGATATCGCCGGTATCGTACCAGCCCGCTTCCATCTGCCCTTCCCCGTTGTCCGCAGCCGGGGTTTCCAGTACGCCGGGATTCTCCACCCGCAGGTAGCCTTTCATGATATTTGGACCACGCAGTTGCAGCCGCCCGCCCTGTTCAATGCCCGGCACGGACATCAGGCGCGAATCCATTCCCGGCAGAATACGACCTACCGTGTGCGCTTTGGCGGCCATGGGCACGTTGATGGCGACAACAGGCGCGCATTCGGTGACGCCATAGCCTTCCAGAATCCGGATGCCGTATTTTTCCATGTAAAGCTGGCGCGTGTTCTCCTGCAGTTTTTCTGCCCCCGCGACCACATAGCGCAGACGGGCAAAGTCATAAGGTTGCGCAAAACGGGCGTAATTCCCCAGGAAGGTTGAAGTGCCAAACAGCACGGTACAGTTGCGGTCGTACACCAACTCAGGCACCACGCGGTAGTGCAGCGGACTGGGATACAGAAAGACCTGCGCCCCGGTCATCAGCGGCGTAAACAGCCCCACAGTCAAGCCGAAGGCATGGAACAGCGGCAACGCTGACATAAAGCGATCGCGTGGCGTAAAGTCGGCCACCGTGCGAATCTGCTCAACGTTCGCCAGCAGGCTTTTATGAGAATGCACCACGCCTTTCGGATGCCCTTCGGAGCCAGAGGTAAACAGCACCATCGCGGCATCTTCCGGCTGTTGCGTCACCTGCGCCTGACGCGGCGCCAGCAAATGCGCCAGTATCCAGAGCTTATCCTGCAACGTGACGGTATCTTTCAGATCTTCCAGATAGATCCACCGCACCTCGGTCAGCGCCTGCGGCAGATGCCACAGGTTGCCTTTATCCAGGAACTGCCGCGACGTGAACACGGTCTTTACCTGTGACGCAGTCAGCGCCGCACGCAGGCCCGTTACGCCCGCAGAGTAGTTCAGCATGGCGGGCACGCGCCCACGTAATGATGCGCCCAGGATCGCCGCCGCCGTGACCGTGGCGTTGGGCAGCAGCAACCCGACGTAATCGCCAGGCTGGCTGTACCGTTCCAGAATGCGTCCAACGCCCAGCGCTTTTTTCAGCAGGCCGGTATAGCTGTCGGGTTTGAAATTCACGTCTTCGATGCATCGCTTAAACGCGCCATAGCGCTGACGGGCACTCAGGAAAGCCTCATACAGGGTTTCCCTGGGTCGCACCGCCATGCGTGCTTCCATCATAATATGGTGCAGGTGCTCACCGGCCAGCACGCGACGGTCGCGGGCGCGCTTCGCCTCGGGCATCGGAATGTGTGTGCCGGGTAAAATGCTCAGGGTAATACGGGGAAACAGGCGACGCTTGAAAACGCCCGCCAGGCGACCGAACGGCGTAAATTCTGCCCCTTCAATGCGCATCGGCACCACGGTCGCGCCAGATTTTGCTGCGACAAAGCCCGCGCCGCTGTAAATCTTCATCAGCGATCCGGTCACGGTAATGCGGCCTTCGGGGAAAATAACCACCGGGCGGCCGCTGTCGATGAGCCGCACCAGCTGCTTCAGCGCCATCGGCTTCATAGGATCGAGCGGCACGAAATCCGCATAGGGTTTTATCAGGCGTAAAAACCAGTGTTCGCTAATAGACGAGTAGATTGCAAATACTGGCTTAACGGGCAGAAACAGCGCCAGTAGCGCGCCATCCAGGAATGAGGTGTGATTGGGCGTAATCAACACTTTCTGCTTGCGCAGCTCAGCGGTATCGCCCCGCAGTTCAACCCGCCACAGCAGGCGAAAAAGCAGACGGAAAAAAGTGAATAACATGCCGGCTCCTTAGCATGGTGAAAACAGCCACTCACGATGCAGGATTTAGCGGTAATCGACAACTGATTATTGGCGGATGCGCGGGAGAAAGCTGATGCAGATCATGACAAGACCAGGCCAGATTTCAGGCAAAAAAAACCCACGCATCTGCGTGGGTCGGTGTAATAACGACTGGCCTTGCCGGAGCAGTGCCCGTTTTCACACCCATCAATACCTCTGGGATTTCTATCCTCTCACCCTTTAGTCGGTCAGAGACAGGTGAAAAAAGAAAATGAATTCGCCGAAATGAAACGAGGTGTAAAAACATCCACACCTCGCTTACAGTTTGATTTGATTAGGATTTATCTGAACCGTTATCCACAGGCTTACTGTAGATAGCATCGGGGGCGATATTCATGTGCTTCAGCACCGGCCCCATGATGTTGCCGAATACCGGCGCGGCCACGGAGCCACCAAAGTGATCGCCAGCGGTCGGGTGGTTAATCATGACGACCAGCGCCACTTCAGGATGGCTGGCGGGAGCAATGCCAGCGGTGTAGTTCACATAGCCGCCGTCATATTTACCGCTGCTGCCCATTTTCTCCGCTGTCCCGGTTTTGGTAGCCAGACGATAGCCGGGTACCGCCGCCTTCACCCCGGTCCCGCCCGGTAAGACGTCACTTTCCAGCATATGCACCACTTCTTTCACCGTTTCAGGATTGGCCACCTGCTTGCCCAGCACGGGTGGCGTGACCTTGGTGATCGACAGCGGACGATAAACCCCATAGGAACCCAGCGTGGCATATTCCCGGGCAATCTGTAGCGGCGTCACGCGTAAACCATAGCCGAAGGAGAAGGTCGCGCGTTCGATATCGGCCCAGCGCGTGCGGTGCAGCGGGAAGTAGCCGACGCTTTCGCCGGTTAAGCCCAGTCCGGTGGGTTTACCGAGGCCAAAGGCATAGTAGGTGTTCACCAGGGCTTCCGCAGGCATTGCCAGGGCAATATGCGAGACGCCGATATCGCTCGATTTTTGCAGGATGCCGGTCATCGTCAGACGCGGCCAGTGCCCGACGTCACGGATCAGGTGGCCGTTCACGCGATAAGGCGTGGTATCCAGTACAGAATCCGGTCGCACCAGGTGGCGCTCCAGCCCTTCCATCACTACCAGCGGTTTCACTGTCGAACCCGGTTCATAACTGTCGTTGATGGCGGTATTGCGCATCTGTGCCGGTGTGGCACCCTGATAGTTGTTGGGGTTGAACGACGGATAAGAGGCCATCGCCAGAATCTCGCCGGTATCAATTTTGACCAGCACCGCCGCACCGGAGTCGGCCTTGTTGAGCAACACGCCGTCACGCAGTTTGCTGTACAGTGTGTACTGGCTGAATTTATCAATGCTGAGCTGTACCGTCGGCGGCTGCGTCGGCGGCTGATAGCTAATCATCGAAATGATATTGCCGGCCGCATCCTGGCGATACACTTCTTTGCCCGGCTGACCCTGCAGCACTTTATCGAAGCCTTTTTCCAGGCCATTCAGTCCGGTATTGTCAGCACCGACGATGCCGATAAGCGGTGCCGAGGCTTCACTCATCGGATAGAAGCGGCTGTCGTCATAGACCTCACTGATGCCCTTCAGCTTGAGATCTTTGATGTCTTTGGCGATCCCCAGCTCCACTTTACGTCCCAGATAGAGAAAACGACGTTTAGGATTGGCGGTGATCTGTGACGCGACCTCTTCGGGCCGCATACCCAGCGCCGCCGCCAGATAGGCCCATTTGGCGCTGGTAAAGTCGGGGTTACTTTCCAGTACGCGCTGCGGATCGGCGATCACGTCACGCGAGGGCACACTGAGTGCCAGTGCCTCACCATTGCGATCCAGTAAGGTGCCCCGGCTGGTGGGCAGCGTCACGGTACGCAGAGAGCGCTGATCCGCCTCATGCTCCAGCATCGGCTGATTCAGGAACTGCAAATCGGCCACGCGCGCCAGTAAAACGACCATGCAGGCCAATACGCCCAGACAAATCAGGCGAAAACGAAACGGGTTAAACGGGGCTTTTATCTGGTCTTTACCCAGTAATTTTTTTATCCGGGGCATAGCAATCCGCTGCGCTTAAAAAAAAGAGGTCAATCCAGCAGTTATAATCAAAGCGCGGGTGAAAACACAGGAAAACTGTGTATCAGTTCGTTATTGATCGTTTTCCTCGGGGCAAAAAAAACCTGCGTATCTACGCAGGTTGGTGTAATCAAAAAAATCAGTTGATGTTCACCCATCAATACCTCTGGGATCCTGACTGTAGCAAGCGGCGATCCCGTTCTGCCACGACAGAAACGCAACAGTTACCTGCAAAATGTAACCAGCCGTGTGATCCTTACGTATTTGTGCAAACGACATGTTTTTTGATGTCCACGAGGCAACTCATGGCGTTCGGCCCCTGGGTCAGTGACGAGGTGCCGATATCCAGCGTTAAGACATTGGGATTGCCCGCCCGATCAAACGGCTGCCAGGCGTTGCCAAAGCCGGGATCAAACCAGGCACCGGTAGAGATGATCACCACGCCCTGCTTCAGGCCGTCGGTTAAACGCACCCCAGCCAGAATCCTGCCGCGCGCATTGCTGACTTCAATCTCGTCACCATCGACAATGCCGCGCGCGTTCGCATCCTCAGGATGCATGTACAGCGTTTCGTGGCCGGCGGTTTTATTGCCCTGCACGGTGGCGGTGGCATCCAGCTGACTGTGCAAGCGATCCGAGGGCTGAATGGAGATCATATGCAGTGGATAGTCCTGACTTGCCGGCGCTCCCAGCCATTCCCGCGGCTCACGCCATTCCGGGTGACCGGCCATATCCTCCAGCTGATAATCCGCAATGGTCTGGCAGAACAGCTCAATTTTGCCGCTGGCGGTCTGGATCGGATGCGCGAGGGGATCGGCGCGGAAGTCCGCCATAAAGACGTAGGGTTTACCGCCTTCGGGGATTTCAACGAAGCCGCGCTGCCAGAACGCCTCAAATTCGGGGAAAGCAATGCCGCGACGACCATGGGCGACGGCGCATTGTTGGTAAAGATGCGCGATCCACTGCATCTCGTTGCGCCCTTCCGTGAAGGTATCCCGATAGCCCAGTCGCTCGGCCAGATCCGCAAAGATATCAAAGTCGTTACGTGCCTGATGCTGGGGTTTAATCGCCTGATGCATCGCCAGCACAAAGCGATCGCGCGACGAGCCCCCGATATCATTGCGCTCCAGCGTGGTGGTTGCCGGCAGTACGATATCGGCCATCTGTGCGGCCGGTGTCCAGACGATATCCTGCACCACGACGGTATCCGGCTTTTGCCAGCCTTCCACCAGCCGGTTCAACTGCTGATGATGGTGGAACGGGTTGCCGCCCGCCCAGTGCACCATGTGAATGTCCGGGTAGTGCAGGGTTTCGCCCTGGAAGCTATAGGGCTGGCCGGGGTTAAGCAACATGTCACTGATGCGCGCCACGGGAATAGAGAGGCCCGACGGATTGGGTCCGGTACTCATCATCGGCGCGGGCCCTTCCTGGCGCGGATTGCCCACGCTGTTCATGGAGCCGTGACCAAATGAGAAGCCCGCGCCCGGCAGGCCTGGCTGTCCGAGCATGGAGGACAGCGCGATCATCATCCAGTAGGGCTGTTCGCCGCGATGAGCACGCTGGACAGAGTAGGAGCAGGTGATAAAACTGCGTTTGCCGATCAGCTGCTGCGCCAGTTGCACAATGCGCTCCGCCGGGACCGCGGTGATCCGGCTCGCCCAACCCGCCGTTTTGGCGATGCCATCGCTTTCGCCCAGCAGATAAGCACGCAGCTGCGGCCAGCCGGTGCAGTGACGGGCAAGGAAATCCTCGTCGGTCGCACCGCGCTGATAAATTTCATAACCGAGCGCCAGCATCAGCGCCACATCGGTATTCGGCCGGATCGGGATCCAGTCGGCGCGAACAAATTCAGGGCAGTCGTCGCGCATGGGGCTGATGTTGATGACGGGCGTGCCTTTCGCGGCCAGCTGTTCCAGCGCCGGTTTCAGGCTGTGCTGACCTGCGCCGCCGGAAGCCACCTGGGCATTTTTTAGCGCCAGTCCGCCAAAGGCGACAAAAATCTCGGCGTGTTCCACCACCTGCGGCCAGTCGGTGACGCGCCCGGTGAGCGGCATGTAGGTGCCCATAACATAAGGGAGGAAAAACTGCGCTGCGCCCCAGCTGTAGTTGCCTTGCTGATCGACCCCGCCGCCGCCCTGAAAATAGAAACGCCGTACCAGCGTGCGCGCATGGTTGACGCGCCCTGCCGATGACCAGCCGTAAGAGCCATTAAAAATGCCGGAGGCACCGTAGCGTTCACGAATGCGGCGATTTTCCTCAGCCACCAGATCCAGCGCCGTATCCCAGTCAACGGCGACAAAATCTTCGCGTCCACGCAAGGTGCGATCGCTGTTCTCGCGGGAGGTTAACCACGAACGCCGCACCATAGGCTGGCGGATGCGTTTATCCGAGTAGACCAGTTCAGGAATGGTGTTGAGCATGGGCGACGGATCGGCGTCGGCAAAAAAAGGTTCGCAACCGATGAGACGGTCGTTTTCGCTTACCGCGGTAAAGGCGCCCCAGTGCGCCAGATGTGGCACTTTTATTTTCATGGTCATCGCTTCGGCAGGTGTTGGGATAAGCAGCATACCATGGGCTGTGACCGTAGCAGAAGGCATCACCCATCGTCTGATTTTGCCCTGTTTGCGACCGCACTGGCATTCTGTTGGCTTGATGTACGTGCGCTTTTCCGTAACACTGGAGCGATGTGTAAACGTTTCCCCAAAATCAGGTAAACCCATGGCTACCATTAAGGATGTTGCCCGGCTGGCGGGTGTTTCTGTCGCCACGGTTTCCCGCGTGATCAACAATTCGCCTAAGGCCAGTGACAGTTCGCGCCAGGCGGTGAATCAGGCCATGGAATCGCTCCAGTACCATCCAAACGCCAATGCACGGGCGCTGGCACAGCAGTCAACCGAAACCCTGGGGCTGGTGGTGGGCGATGTATCCGACCCGTTCTTTGGCGCGATGGTGAAAGCGGTAGATGAAGTGGCAGGCCAGACAGGCAACTTTTTGCTGATTGGTAACGGTTACCATAATGAGCAAAAAGAGCGCCAGGCTATCGAACAACTGATGCGTCATCGCTGCGCGGCGCTGGTGGTTCACGCCAAGAAAATCCCCGACAGCGAGCTGGAAGTGTTGATGAAGCAGATGCCCGGCATGGTATTAGTAAATCGCCTGCTAAAGGGGTTTGAACAACGCTGTATTGCGCTTGATGACCGCTACGGTGCCTGGCTGGCCACGCGCCATCTGATTCAACTGGGCCATCAAAATATCGCGTTTATCTGTTCCACTCACACCATTTCGGATGCGGAAGACCGCCTGCAGGGCTATTACGATGCCCTGGAAGAGCACGGCCTGCCCTGCAATGACAGGCTGGTCGCCTGGGGCGAACCGGATGAAGTCGGCGGCGAGCAGGCGATGACGGAATTACTGGGACGCGGCAGAAACTTTACTGCCGTAGCCTGCTATAACGACTCCATGGCCGCCGGGGCACTGGCGGTCTTAAGCGATAATGGCGTACAGGTTCCCGAAGCGATGTCCCTGATCGGTTTTGATGACGTGCTGGTTTCCCGCTACGTTCGCCCGCGCCTGACGACGGTGCGTTATCCCATCGTCACTATGGCGCAGCAAGCCGCCGAACTGGCGCTGGCGCTGGCTCACCACCAGCCCGTTCCTGAAGTGACCAATATGTTCAGCCCGACGTTAGTCCGCCGCCACTCGGTCAGCGGCCCGGCCCCCTCATCCTGAGTTCCTGCTTTGGCGCGGCATATGTTGATGGTGCAGGATGATACCCACCATTTTTTGCATCTTTTCTCTCTCTGTCTGTTCTGCGAAATAAGCCGGGCATTCGCGCTGCAGGAAGGCGGCAAGATGAGCCATCCCCGGGAACTTACTGTTGTCAGTGACCGTGATGGCGAACCGCAGACAATGCGCCTGCTGCGCGCAGGACGCCAGCTTATTTGAAAGCATGAAGGAGGCGTTCAAGCGGCCGTACGAGTGCAATGACCGTCTCATCCTGCACCTGTGCCGCGGCATCCAGCTTCGCCTGCATCTGCGCCACCTCGCCCGCCCCAAAGGCCTGGTTACGTACATAGGCATCCACCATCGCCATGCCCATCACGCTTAGTGCATCAACCTGCCTGGCGCTGCCCGCCAGCGCATGGAGCGGCTGGGTGGCATTCAGTAGCGGCTGAACCTGCGAATAATTTTCGTGCCAGCGTTGTAACTGTGCACGAATCGCCGTCGCGGCGGCAGGATCGGTCCGGTCTTCAATCAGCAGGGCAACCTGCTTCTCCAGCGCCCGGACGGTATCACTTTCAGCCGGTAAGACGTCCGCCAGGCGATTCAGCGGTTCAAAGTAGTTGTAATGCCCGGCCTGAAACTTGAGATGCTGACGCGTATAGTACTGTGCCGGTTCCAGCGCCTGGGCCAGCACGCGCAGCGGCTCGATATGGGTACTGTTGGCCAGCCGCATCATCTGTCGTTCCGTCTGATCGTGCTGTTGCAGGCCGACGGAGATCGTTGTCCAGCGATCCATCGCCGCCAGCCGTTGATACATGCTGTCTGGATCGGTCACGTTCTGCGCTGACCATAACCGTTCGGCCACCACAAAAGCGCGCGGCCAGAGTTTGGTATCAATGATCGTGCTGTTGACGTTTTCAGCCCACAGCGCGGCCTCGCCGCCCAGCAGGTTTTGCTGCTTCTGCCGCGCATCGGGCAGCACCGGCTGAATACCGGCTGGCACGGCATCAAGGCGTCGGCCTTCGGTGGCATAGCGTACGTTCCCCACCCGCATATACCCGCTGAGCTGGTTACCGGTCAGCGTCACCACGGGCTGGAACGGTCCCATCCACGTATCGACCTCGAACGTCAGACGATCGGGTGCCAGCCACGCAATCCCTTTCACCAGACGGCGCGACTTACCCGCGAAATCAATAAACCCGCGCCAGCCGTCACGACCTTTAATCAGCGTAAAGCTGCCCGTCACCGGACTGCCTTTTAACCGCGGCATAGAGAACGACCAGCTCTGCGCCTGGTCACCCGGCTGAATGACATCTTTGCCCTCAAGCCCCTGGGGATAGATTTCATTGCGATAGTGATAGCTGGCCGGTTGCGGCTGATCCAGATAGAAACCGGTGGAGAGAATGCCGCGATAGCCATTTTTGGCGACGGTACCCAGCGCATCCTGGCCCTGCCAGGACTGGATCAGGATGCTGTGGGGCAGATCCGGATGGGCGATCTCATCCCAGCCCACCATGTGTCGTTGATGTTTTTCGAGAATTTTTTCAAGGCGCTGATTAAAGTACGCCTGAAGCGCGTGACTGTCGGCAAGACCACGATCGTGCATAAATTGCTGAATGCGGGATGATGCCTGCCACTGGCTGGGATCGACCTCATCGCCGCCAATATGCACATACGGATCGGGAAAAATGGCGGCGACCTCCCCGATTAGCGCATCAATGACCTGGTAAACCTGCTCATTACTGGGATCCAGCAGCGGCTTAAAGACGCCCCAGCCGCGCTCCATCCGATAAGGACCGGGGGCGCTGATCAGTTCCGGCATCGCCACTGCCAGCGCAGAGGCATGTCCGGGAAAATCGAGTTCCGGCACTACGCGCACGCCACGTTCCGCCGCATACTGCACCACGTCGCGCATCTCTTCCTGGGTATAGAAAAGGCCGTCGCTGGCGTTTTGTTGTAGCTGAGGATAGCGGCTGGAGGCGAAACGCCAGCCCTGATCGTCCGTCAGATGCCAGTGCAGCACGTTCATCCGTGCCGCCGCAATGCCATCAATCTGCCGCTTAATCGTTCTGATCGGCATGAAATGACGGGCACTGTCGATCAGGATGCCGCGCCACGCAAAGCGCGGTTTATCCTGGATCGTCACCCAGGGAATGCGGGTGCCTTCGGGCGTGTTTTCAATCAGTTGCAGCAGTGTTTCCATGCCGCGCATCGCGCCAAAACGGGTAGTAGCCCGTAGCAGAACGCCATCACTGTTGACGTTAAGCTGGTAGCTTTCATCGCTGTCTGGCTGCGGAATGGGATCGGTGGCTCTGGCAATCTGAACGCGAATCGTAGGCGGGGTCACGGCCTGATCGATGGGCAGTAAAGGCCAGCCGGTTTGTCGGGCAATGCGTGACAACCAGCGCGTTTCGGCACCGGGTAACCTGTCCCCCTCGATGCGCAAGGTGAGCTGTGGCGTCAACGTCAGCCAGCCTGCGTTGGCAGGTTGCTCTACCTGCTGTGGCCATGGCATTAACGGCAACGTGTCCGCTACGGCAGAAAAGGACAAAGCACAACAACAGATAAGCACATTTCGGCGTAGCGACATTGGCACGGTACCCTGCAAGTCGATGGCAAAAAAGGTCGGTCACCAGAGTAATGTCATTTTGCGTGGCTGATCAAATCAGTCCGTCCGAAAAGGCGACCCCGGGGCGATTTTTTTGTCGTGCTGATTTTCTGCGCGTGTTTACGGCTTCTTTGTTTCAGGTCAAAACGAGACGAATTAATTCGCTGCAGTCACTACATGTTGAGCCTAAAATCCGAAACAACACCTATATGTAGTTAACGGAGAGAGCATGGCAACGGTGGTGATAAAGCGCGACGGATGCCGCGTAAGCTTTGATGCACAACGTATCGCAGCGGCCGTTATGGCGGCTGCGCGGGCAGCGAACGTCGACGATGCCGCATGGTGCGACGCGGTGGCCGGACAGGTTAGCGCACAACTGGTTGATCGTCAGGACGTCGACATTCAGGATATTCAGTGTGCGGTGGAAGAGACGCTGATGGCCGGACCTTATCCACAACTGGCACGGGCTTATATTGCCTATCGTCACGATCGTGACGTCGAGCGCGAACGCCGCAGCCAGCTGCATCATGCCATCCGTGGCCTGGTCGATCAGACCAATGCCGCCCTGCTTCATGAAAATGCCAATAAAGACAGCAAAGTGATCCCGACCCAGCGCGATTTGCTGGCCGGGATTGTGGCGAAACATTACGCCCAGCAGCAAATCCTGCCTCGTGATGTGGTTCAGGCGCATGAGCGCGGCGAGATCCATTATCACGATCTCGATTACTCGCCTTTCTTCCCCATGTTTAACTGCATGCTGATCGATTTGAAAGGCATGCTGACCAACGGTTTTAAAATGGGTAACGCGGAGATCGAGCCGCCCAGGTCGATTGCTACCGCCACTGCGGTGACCGCGCAAATCATTGCCCAGGTTGCCAGCCATATCTATGGCGGAACCACGCTGAATCGAATTGACGAGGTGCTGGCACCCTATGTTGAAAAAAGTTTTGCCCGGCATAAAGAGGTAGCGCAGCACTGGGATATCCCGCAGGCGGAAGCCTATGCCCGCCAGCGTACCGAAAAAGAGTGTTATGACGCCTTTCAGTCGCTGGAATATGAGGTGAACACGCTGCATACGGCAAATGGCCAGACACCGTTTGTCACGTTTGGGTTCGGGTTGGGGACAAGCTGGGCCGCCCGTATGGTGCAGACATCCATCTTGCGTAACCGTCTGGCAGGACTGGGTAAAAATCGCAAAACGGCCGTCTTCCCGAAGCTGGTGTTTGCGATTCGGGAAGGCGTTAACCGTCGTCCCGGCGATGTGAACTATGACATTAAGCAACTGGCGCTGGCCTGTGCCAGCAAACGAATGTATCCCGATATTCTCAATTATGATCAGGTCGTTAAGGTTACCGGCTCCTTTAAAACGCCGATGGGCTGTCGCAGTTTTCTGGGCGTTTACGAAGAAAATGGCGAGCAGATTCATGAAGGGCGCAACAATATCGGCGTCATCAGTCTGAATCTGCCACGTATCGCGCTGGAAGCACGGGGTGATGAGGCGCGTTTCTGGGCGTTACTGGATGACAGGCTGATGCTGGCGAAACGGGCATTGATGACGCGTGTTGCCCGGCTGGAAAAAACCAAAGCCCGGGTTGCGCCCATTCTTTATATGGAAGGTGCCTGCGGCGTGCGTTTGCAGGCAGACGATGAGGTGGGGTCGATTTTCCGCAATGGCCGCGCCTCCTTGTCTCTCGGTTTCATCGGCTTGCACGAAACACTGAATGCACTGAGCGGCGCCTCAGTCCATCCTTTTGATGATGCAACCCTGCGCGCCAAAGGCGTGGCCATCGTGGCACGTCTGCGCGCGGCGACCGACGCCTGGAAAGCGGAAACGGGCTATGGCTTTAGCCTCTACAGTACCCCCAGCGAAAACTTATGTGACCGTTTCTGCCGTCTGGATGCGGCTGAATTTGGTGTGATAAAAGGCGTGACCGACAAAGGTTATTACACCAACAGCTTCCATCTGGACGTTGAGAAGAAGGTGAATCCTTACGAAAAAATCGATTTTGAAGCCCCCTATCCGCCACTCTCCAATGGCGGTTTTATCTGTTACGGCGAATATCCCAATGTGCAGCACAACCTTAAGGCGCTGGAAGACGTCTGGGATTACAGCTACGACCGCGTGCCTTACTACGGCACCAACACGCCAATTGACGAATGTTACGACTGTGGCTTCAACGGTGAATTCACCTGTACCAGCCGCGGATTTACCTGCCCGAACTGCGGCAATCACGATCCTGCACGGGTTTCGGTCACACGGCGGGTTTGTGGCTATCTGGGCAGTCCGGACGCGCGCCCGTTTAATGCGGGAAAACAACAGGAAGTGCAGCGTCGGGTGAAACATCTTACTAGCGGCCAGCTGGAATGATGCGCATCCATCGTTACTACGATGTCGATATCGTGAACGGCCCCGGCACCCGCTGTACCCTGTTTGTCTCTGGCTGCGAGCACCAGTGCCGCGGCTGTTACAATCAACGTACCTGGCGGCTGGATTCCGGGGTGCCGTTTACCCTGGCGATGGAAGAACAACTGCTGGCCGATCTGAACGACACGCGCATCCCACGACAGGGCTTATCGTTAAGCGGCGGCGATCCCCTGCATCCACAGAATGTGCCGCATATTCGTCGTCTGGTGAAACGCGTCAAACAGACCTGCCCGGGCAAAGATATCTGGCTATGGACCGGCTATGAAATGGCGTCACTGACGTCCGCGCAGCGTGAAGTGCTGCCCTGGATTGACGTTCTGATCGACGGGCGCTTTGAAGAGGCCGAAAAAGACGCCACCCTCTTATGGCGCGGCAGTCGTAATCAGCACATCTGGTATTTACGCTGAAGAGCGGGGAATCGCCCCGGATTCAATGAGGGTTACGCCGGCTTTATCCATGAAGGCCTGCTGATGCAGACAGCGGGCCACATCCTGTGCTGACACTGCACGCCAGTTGCCGGGCAACCAGGAAAACAACGGTGCCATCAGGCTTTCTCCGCGGCGTTTCTCTTTTCTTTCACCGAGCAATAAAGATGGCCGGACGAAAACCAGGCGTGCCCAGTTCTGGTGGCGCAGCGTATTCTCCATCTCACCTTTTACGCGGCTGTATAAAAAGGGCGAATGGCGATGCGCGCCGTGCGCACTCACCACCAGCATCTGCGTGGCACCCAGTCGTAAGCCATTCAAGGCGGTGTCCACCACCAGCGTGTAATCCACATGAATAAAGGCCGCTTTACTGCCTGCCTGTTTGCGCGTGGTGCCCAGACAGCAAAATACTGTGGTCAGTGGCCCATCCAGGGGTTGAAGCACATCGGTCAGATCGTCCTCAACCGGATTGATCACCTTGTTCATAACAGGCAACGCGCGGCGCGTCGGGGCGATAATCTCATCGATGCGAGGATCATCAACCAGTAAACGCAGCAGATATGACCCGACTAATCCGGTTGCGCCGGTCACTAATACGCGATTCATCTCAGAATTGTCCCTGTTTCATCACCAGCCGTGCAAAATCTGGTCAATGTGCGCCGTCTGGCTTGCTTTCCTGATGTCGGCAGCCAGGCTTAATGCGTATCAGGATAGCGCATTAAGCGCCTAACATGCCTACAGGAGGGTAAAGATGAGCACCAAAATTGCGGTATTGATCACCGATGAATTTGAAGACTCTGAGTTTACCTCGCCAGCGGAAGTGTATAAACGTGCTGGCTACGAGGTGGTGACCATTGAGGAGCAGGCGGGTAAAACCGTTAAAGGCAAACAGGGTGATGCGGAAGTGAAGATTGACCGCAGTATCGACGATGTCAGTGCGGCTGAGTTTGACGCGCTGCTGCTGCCTGGCGGCCATTCACCTGACGCCCTGCGCGGCGACGACCGCTTCGTCGCTTTCACCAAAGACTTCGTGGCAAGCGGCAAACCGGTGTTTGCGATCTGCCACGGACCACAGTTGCTGATCAGTGCCAATGGCGTCCGCGGCCGAAAAATGACCAGCGTAAAAGCCATTGCGGTCGACCTGATTAATGCCGGGGCTGATTTCCGCGATGAAGAAGTGGTGGTGGACAGTGACAAGCTGGTAACCAGCCGCACCCCGGCTGACCTGCCTGCTTTTAACCGTGAGTCCCTGCGCATTCTGGAAGCGCTGTAACGCGTTGGCGCCCTTTTCCGTCAGGGATCAGGGCGCACTACTCTTCCCGCAGCCAGGCAATCTTTTTGCCAAATCCCAGCGCGTTATCGGTCATTTTCAGCTCATCGAGCGTGATTTCCCACAGCGGTGCAGACACGCTGCGTGACATCGGGAAACGGCGCTGATAGGCATGGCGAGCTTCAACCGCCACCTCCTCACGCAGTTGCCTGATGTGACCACGATACTGCACCCCTTTTATCAGTAAGACCGTTTTCGGCTGACCATTGATCGTTCCGGCCACGTGAGGATTTTTGCTGGCCAGAAGGCCATGACGTGTATCCGGTTCCGTCATCAACCAGAATGCCATACGTGCCTCATCAAACACGTAGTAACAGTTTGCACACCACAGTTCATTTCCGGCACTGCAGCACAGTGACAGGACATGTTGCTTCTTCAGGTAGCGAATAAGATGGGAAAGATCAGACACAATCAACTCCGGATAAGGGCAACGGATAGCGCACGATAGGGAAGCGCGTTACACTGCCGGGCAGGCATTTCTGGGACAGATTATGAGTCAGCACTGGCAACTTTACCTGATAAAAACGGCCGCCGGTCTGTTATATACCGGCATCACGACCGACGTCACGCGCCGCCTTGCGCAACATGAGTGTGGTCGTGGAGCCCGGGCCCTGCGCGGAAAAGGCCCACTGGCGCTGGTTTATGCCTGCGCGGCAGGTGACCGCGCGCAGGCATCCAGGCTGGAATATCAGGTCAAGCAACTTCCCCGGCAACGCAAACTGCAACTGGTTGCCGAGCAACCGCAGAGTCTCGAAACCTGGCTTAGCGCAGTGCGTTAAAGGGGGCTGAATACTCAATGCGCCCTTCCGCGTCGTCGAAGGCATTATCGGCCAGACGGTAAACCTGGAAAGCGGCTTCACTGTCCGGCCAGCGACAGTGCAATCCCCGGCGCGCCGCAGGTTCAAATCCCAGCGGATGAAACAGCGCTGGCTCGCCAAGTACGACTACCGCGCTGTAACCAAACTCATTGAGCGTATCCAGACCTTCGTAAATGAGGCGTTTCGCAATGCCCTGTCCCCGTAAAGGTTCATCAACGGCCAGCGGCGCAAGGCCGACCCAGCCGCGATCCTCGCCCTGCATCGTGACCGGACTAAAGGCAGCATAACCCAGCACTTGTCCTTCATCATCGGTTGCCACGACGCCAAGCGTTAACAGGCCATCTTCGCGCAGTGCCTGTGTCAGTTCCGCCTCGGCCGATGTAGGGAAACAACGTCGGAGCAGTGCATCGATTCCGGCGGCGTCAACGCCAATTTCCGTTCGTATTAACATGAAACACCTGCGCGTGCCTGTGCGGCGTTCGCGTCCTGTTGCATCGTTGTTTCCACAATCGCAGCCATGTGCTGAATGGCGGTACGTAACCCTACGGGCATGGTGTCGAGTTCTATTGCATCCATTACGTTCTTAACCTCCAGTCCCAGTTCAGTATCCCCTTCAATCAGCAATCGACGCTGAAAGAAAAGCATATCAGGATCCGCTTTACGCGCGGCTACCAGCAACAAATCATTGGCATTGCCCCGGAACCAGACATCTGCTTCGGCATGCTGCAACACCTTCAGTCGGCCATCCTCTAGCGTGGTCATCCAGGTGAGATGCATATCAAGGATCTCAATGCCTAAAAAGCGTCCCTGAAGGAAGTCTAACTCACCTTCAGCCAAAACATGACGAAATTGCCAGTTTAAGAGTTGCTGCAAGAGGGGCTTCTTCAAGGTAAACGGGGCAATCTTCGCCGGTAAACCAATAATTTTAGGGCCATTTTTCACTAAACTGGCTGAAAACCGCTGAAGCACGCTCGTCACTCCTGTTAAAAAAAATTTTAGCTATATTGCCACAGACACCGGTTATCGCTGTCGGTGAGATCAATAAAACCAACAGCTGACCGATTAAAAATACGCCAGCCTCACGCATCAAAATGGCTTTCACTGCCCCAAATCAAGATTTGCGCAACGCGGCATGACTAGACTCGGGCTCCATCTGTATGTCGAGAGGATTGTGTATGGAGTTGCTGTGTCCGGCCGGGAGCCTGCCAGCCCTGCGCGCCGCCGTTGAGAATGGGGCCGATGCGGTCTATGTCGGGCTAAAAGACGATACCAATGCGCGTCATTTTGCCGGGCTAAACTTTACGGATAAGAAATTACGTGAAGCAGCCTGTTACTTACATCAGCATCGTCGCAAACTGCACGTTGCCATTAATACCTTTGCACACCCTGATAGCGTGCATCGCTGGCAGCGGGCCATTGATGTGGCGGTGGACTGTGGAGCGGATGCGCTGATACTGGCCGATATCGCCACGCTGGCCTATGCCCGCGAACGCTATCCACACATAGCGCGACATTTGTCCGTTCAGGCCTCGGCCACCAATCTGGAAGCCATCCGTTTTTATCACCGTCATTTCACTTTGCATCGCGTAGTGCTGCCCCGTGTTTTATCCCTCCATCAGGTAAAACAACTGGCGCGCAGTACGCCAGTCCCGCTGGAAGTATTTGCCTTTGGCAGCCTGTGTATTATGGCCGAAGGTCGCTGCTATCTGTCCTCCTGGCTCACAGGGGAATCGCCAAACAGCAAAGGCGCCTGCTCGCCGGCGAAGTTTGTGCGCTGGCAGCAAACGCCTGCCGGGATGGAGGTGCGCCTGAATGACGTATTGGTTGACCGTTACGGTGCGGATGAAAGCGCGGGTTATCCCACCTTGTGTAAAGGGCGTTACGAGATTGACGAACAGCGCTACCACGTGCTGGAAGAGCCCACCAGCCTGAATACCCTGGAACTGCTGCCTGAGCTGCTGCAGGCGGGCATTGCCTCTGTGAAGATTGAAGGCCGTCAGCGCAGCCCCGCCTATATTTCTGAGGTGGCGCGCGTCTGGCGTCAGGCGATCAATCGCTGTCAGGCCGCGCCGGATAGCTTTGATGTCAGCGAGAAATGGATGCAGACATTAGGGGCGCTGTCTGAAGGAACGCAAACCACGTTAGGTGCTTACCATCGTGACTGGCAATAAGGAGGCAGCATGAAATATTCCCTTGGCCCGGTGCTGTGGTACTGGCCTGGCGACACACTGCAACGCTTTTACCACCTCGCCGCCCAAAGCAGTGCCGACATCATTTACCTGGGCGAAACCGTATGCAGCAAGCGCCGCGCAACCTCGTTTGCCGCCTGGATGGATTTAGCGCGTGAGCTGGCTGCCAGCGGCAAGCAGGTTGTGGTGAGCACGCTGGCGCTGCTGCAATCCCCATCCGAACTGAAAGAGTTACAGCGTTATGTCGAAAATGGCGAGTTTCTTATCGAGGCCAACGACATGGGGACGGTCAACATGGCGGCGGAGCGCAAGCTGCCCTTTGTCGCCGGTCCTACCCTGAACGTTTATAACGCTGACACCTTACATCTGCTGGTGAAAGAAGGTATGACGCGCTGGTGCCTGCCCGTTGAAATGCCACGAGACTGGTTGTTAACTCTGCTGGCGCAGTGCGAAACGCGCGGTATTCGCGAACAGTTTGAAGTGGAGGTGCTGGGCTATGGGCATTTACCGCTAGCCCTGTCAGCGCGATGCTTTACGGCCCGCTCGGAGAATCGTGCTAAAGATGACTGCGAAACCTGCTGCCGTCATTATCCGAACGGACGCAGGGTGCTTTCGCAGGAGCAACAACAGGTTTTCGTTCTGAACGGTATTCAGACGCTGAGTGGCTACTGTTACAACCTGGGCAACGATCTGGTAAGCATGCACAACTGTGTCGATATTGTGCGACTTTCACCACAAAGCGTGGAAACCTTAAGCCTTGTTGACCGTTTTCGCGACAACGAAGCGGGCCAGGCCCCGTTAGCGATCGAGAAAAACCGGGACTGCAATGGCTACTGGCGTAAACTGCCGGGGATGGTTTTACAGACCACCGACTGAAACGCACATACAGGCAACAGAGAGTGGGCGTAAAGCGTTTTAATATAGCGAATGTTGCGCAATACTTAATAGTGCAGGGTATGAAACCTGCGCTATAACCTCTGGAGTACCCATGTCTGAGAAAAAAAACGTTCGCCTCTCTGTACTCGATCTTGCCCCTGTTCCTCAGGGCGCTACGCCACGTGATGCGTTTCAGAATTCACTTGCGCTGGCACGTCAGGCCGAAGCCCTGGGATTTGAACGTTACTGGTTAGCTGAGCACCATAATATGACCGGCATCGCCAGCGCCGCCACAGCCGTGTTAATCGGCTATCTGGCCGCAAACACCACGACGCTGCGTCTGGGCTCTGGCGGCATTATGTTGCCCAATCACGCGCCGCTGGTGATCGCAGAACAGTTCGGCACCCTGGCATCGCTGTATCCCGATCGCATCGATCTGGGATTAGGCCGTGCGCCAGGATCGGATCAGCGCACGATGCTGGCTTTACGTCGCAACCTGTCAGGCATGCAGGCCGATACGTTTCCGGATGATGTGGCCGAGCTGATTCACTGGTTTGATGCAGAAGCTGGCGCACAGCCGCCTGTTCAGCCGGTACCTGGTTTAGGGATGAAAATTCCCGTCTGGTTACTGGGTTCCAGCCTGTACAGCGCCCAGCTCTCGGCCAAAATGGGGCTGCCGTTTGCGTTTGCCTCGCATTTCGCACCGGACCAGCTGTTCCAGGCTCTGCATGTTTATCGTGAAAACTTTACACCGTCAGCCCGCCTTGCTGAACCTTATGCTACCGTCTGCATTAACATCGTGGCGGCGGACACGGAAAGCGACGCCCGTTTTCTGTTTACCTCGATGCAGCAGCAGTTTATTAATTTGCGTCGCGGCAAGCCTGGTCCGTTACCTGCCCCGGTGCAGAACATGGACAGTCTCTGGTCGCCGTCAGAACAGTATGGCGTCCAGCAGGCTCTGAGCATGTCGCTGGTCGGGGACGTGGATAAAGTGCGTCACGGTCTGGCCTCGCTGCTGCGTGAAACGCAGGCCGATGAGATCATGGTTAACGGTCAGATTTACGATACCGATGCACGTCTGCACTCCTTTAAGCTGGCGATGGAGGCGGCACGCGGGCTGTAAACGCCTCGTTCTGTTTCGCGCCAGGTAAAAGACAAAGACAAAAAGGGAAGCCTGCTGGCTTCCCTTTACTTATCTTGCTTCCCCGCTGTCTCAGCCGGTCTGCCCTGACATGGATTTACCGCAAGGGCAAAAAAAAGGGAAGCCCGCAGGCTTCCCTTTTTATCATGCGAAATCGTCTCGCTTATGCGTCACGACGACGAGGTGCAGCAGCACCGTCTTCACGACGTGGACCACGACCGCCTTCACGGTTAAAGCTGCGTCCACCTTCACGACCACCTTCACGGCGCTCAGAAGAGAAACGACGGCCCTGACCTTCAGGACGAGGACCACGACGCTCGCCAGAACCTGAACGACGCTCACCACGGCCACCTTCATGCGGCTGTGCATCACCCAGCAGTTGCATATTCATCGGCTTGTTGAGAATACGCGTACGGGTAAAGTGCTGCAGGACATCGCCCGGCATGCCTTTCGGCAGTTCGATCGTCGAGTGCGTACCAAACAGTTTGATGTTACCGATGTAACGGCTGCTGATGTCGCCTTCGTTAGCAATCGCGCCAACGATGTGACGAACTTCAACACCGTCATCACGGCCCACTTCAATGCGATACAGCTGCATGTCGCCAACATCGCGACGCTCACGACGTGGACGATCGCCATCACGGCTGTCACGTGGACCACGGCTGTCGCGACGATCATCACGCTCACGGAATTCGCGGCGCGGAGGACGCGGTGCGTCAGCAGGTACGATCAGCGGACGCTCACCCTGTGCCATTTTCAGCAGGGCGGCCGCCAGCGTTTCGATATCCAGCTCTTCTTCAGGCTGCATTTTGGTCAGCAGTGCACGGTACTGTTCCAGATCGCTGCTTTCCAGCTGCTGCTGAACTTTCGCGGCAAACTTAGCCAGACGACGCTGACCCAGCAGCTCTGCGTTTGGCAGCTCAACTTCCGGAATAGTCAGCTTCATGGTGCGTTCGATGTTGCGCAGCAGACGACGCTCGCGGTTCTCAACGAACAGCAGTGCGCGACCCGCACGACCCGCACGACCCGTACGGCCAATGCGGTGAACGTAAGATTCGGCGTCCATCGGGATATCGTAGTTAACAACCAGGCTGATACGCTCAACGTCCAGGCCACGAGCCGCAACGTCAGTCGCGATCAGGATGTCCAGACGACCATCTTTCAAACGCTCCAGCGTCTGCTCACGCAGGGCCTGGTTCATATCACCGTTCAGGGCCGCGCTGTTGTAACCGCTACGCTCCAGCGCTTCAGCGACTTCCAGAGTGGCATTTTTGGTACGAACGAAGATGATCGCCGCATCAAAATCTTCTGCTTCCAGGAAGCGAACCAGTGCATCGGTTTTACGGCCGTAAGCCGTCCAGTAGCTCTGGCTGATGTCAGGACGCGTTGTCAGGCTCGACTGAATACGCACTTCCTGCGGATCTTTCATGAAACGCTTGGTGATGCGACGAATCGCTTCTGGCATGGTGGCAGAGAACAGCGCGGTCTGATGACCTTCGGGGATCTGCGCCATGATGGTTTCAACGTCTTCGATGAAGCCCATACGTAACATTTCATCTGCTTCGTCCAGCACCAGACCACGCAGATTAGACAGATCTAACGTGCCACGCTTCAGGTGATCCAGCAGACGACCTGGGGTTCCCACAACAACCTGGGGTCCCTGGCGCAGAGCACGCAGCTGCACGTCATAACGCTGGCCGCCGTAAAGGGCAACTACGTTCAGACCGCGCATGTGCTTAGAGAATTCGGTCATCGCTTCAGCAACCTGAACCGCCAGTTCGCGGGTCGGAGCCAGCACCAAAATTTGCGGTGCTTTAATAGTCGGATCAATGTTGTTTAACAGCGGCAGAGAGAACGCTGCCGTTTTACCACTCCCGGTCTGCGCCATGCCTAACACGTCACGGCCCGCCAACAAGTGAGGAATACACTCAGCCTGGATTGGGGATGGCTTTACGTAGCCCATGCCGTTCAGTGATTCAAGGATGTCGGCGTTCAGGCCAAGGTCTGCAAAAGTGGTTTGAATATCAGTCATGTAGTACACGTGCCTCGTTGATTGCGGCGGCCAGTCTACATAACTCGTCGTGAAAACTTTCAGTCATTTTCATCAAAAAGTGTGAACCGGCTCAAATTAGAAGTTTTGACGAACAGAAAAGCCCTCATCCCTGAAGATGATGACTTGACAGGTTTACAGGCAAAAAAGTTCGTCAGCTATTGCTGGTCAGATTCTGATAAATCGTCTTGTGCCTGGCCGAGTAGCGCCAGTTCCAACAATGCGTATCGGTGTTCAACAAAGTTATTCACGTTGTTGGCGACCGCCAGTTTGAACAACGCTTCTGCGTTGTCCTTCTCCCCCAGACTTAGGTAATACTTACCTAAATAGAAGTTGGTTTCACTGAGATGTTCAGCGAGCGAGGTGTTATCCGTTGCATCCGCCTTGAGACGTTCCATCAGTGTTGCTTCGCTGATGTCGCCCAGGTAGAACTCGACAATATTCCATCCCCATTGGTCCTTAACCGCTTTGTCGTAACGCTGTTTAAGCGCCACTTTTGCTTTGGCTGCGTCCATCTTGCTTTCAACAAGATAGAGCCACAAGCTACGGAAAGGATCGTTAGGATCGTCTTGATAAAACGCCAGCAGATCATCTTGCGCTAACTTGTATCGACCACCGTAATAGAGGGCGATACCACGATTTAAATGCGCATAGTTGTAAGTTGGATCAAGCTCAAGTACAGAATCAAACGCTTCATAGGCGGCATCATAGTTGCCCGCCTGCGTTAAGTATATACCAAGATAGTTAAACACTTCTGGCATATCAGGTCTTATAGACAGCGCTTGCGAAAAATCGTTCCGCGCTAATGCCCTCAGACCCAGACTATCATACAACACTCCGCGCTCATATAACAGCTGTGCGCGTTCATCATCGGTAAGGGCTCGACTGGCAAGAATTTGTTCCATGCGAGCCAGAATCACTTCCTGCTGCAGTGTGGGCTGTAAAGGTACTGCAAGAACTTCGTTCTTACGCCAATTGGAGTTGCTGCATCCTGCCAGCGTCAAAGCTGTCGCAACAAAACACCAGCGCAAAAAAGGCTTCATTTCCCACTCCCGAATACAAACATTGGGACAACCGTCCTGTCATCCGCCTGCTGTGCACAAGGATTCCTGCCCTCGCGATGACACAAAAGCCTCCCCCTGCCAGGCAAGGAGAGGCAAATCAGGAAAGACTTATTCAGCGTCAGGTGCGCTCTCAGCTGCAACAGCCTCAGGCTTGGTTTCTGTCGCTTCTTTGATGCTCAGACGGACACGGCCCTGGCGATCCACTTCCATCACCTTCACCGGTACTTCCTGACCCATCTGCAGATAATCCGTCACTTTCTCAACGCGCTTATCAGCGATTTGTGAAATGTGCACCAGACCTTCTTTACCGCCGCCGATAGCAACGAAAGCACCGAAATCGACAATGCGCGTGACTTTACCGCTGTAAATGCGGCCCACTTCGATTTCAGCGGTGATCTCTTCGATGCGACGAATCGCTTCTTTCGCTTTCAGGCCATCAGTTGCCGCGATTTTCACCGTACCGTCATCTTCGATTTCGATGGTGGTGCCGGTTTCTTCGGTCAGCGCACGGATAACAGAACCGCCTTTACCGATCACATCTTTGATCTTATCTGAACTGATCTTGATGGTGTAAATGCGCGGTGCGAACTCAGAGATTTCCTGACGCGGCGTGCTGATAGCCTGCTCCATCACGCCCAGAATGTGCAGACGTGCACCTTTGGCCTGATTCAGCGCTACCTGCATGATCTCGCGGGTGATGCCTTCAATTTTGATGTCCATCTGCAGCGCGGTGATACCGTCACGGCTACCCGCCACTTTGAAGTCCATATCACCCAGGTGATCTTCATCACCCAGAATGTCAGACAGAACAACAAATTTGTCGTCTTCTTTTACCAGGCCCATCGCGATACCGGCAACAGACGCTTTAATAGGTACGCCCGCGTCCATCAGCGCCAGAGAAGCACCACAGACGGAAGCCATAGAAGATGAACCGTTTGATTCAGTGATTTCAGACACGACACGAACGGTGTAAGGGAAATCTTCCACTTTTGGCATTACGGCCAACACGCCGCGCTTCGCCAGACGACCGTGACCAATTTCACGACGCTTAGGCGAGCCCACCATACCGGTTTCACCTACTGAGTAGGGAGGGAAGTTGTAGTGGAACAGGAAGCTGTCGGTACGCTCACCCATCAGTTCATCCAGGTTCTGCGCATCGCGGGTGGTACCCAGCGTTGCGGTCACCAGCGCCTGTGTTTCACCACGGGTGAACAGGGCTGAACCATGGGTACGCGGCAGTACGCCGGTCCGCACGTCCAGACCACGAATCATGTCTTTTTCACGGCCATCGATACGCGGCTCGCCGTTCAGAATACGGGTACGAACAACCGTCTTCTCCAGGCTGTGCACGATATCACCGATTTCAGCCGCATCCAGGGATTCGTCTTCCGCCAGCAGCGCCGCGATGGTTTCGTCTTTGATGGCATCAACCTGGGCATAACGCGCTTGCTTGTCAGTGATACGGTACGCATCGCTGATACGCGCTTCAGCCAGGGCCGCGACACGTGAAATCAGTGCAGTATTGGCCGCTTCTGGCTGCCAGTCCCAACGCGGCTTGCCCGCTTCAGCGACCAGTGCATTAATGTTTTCAATCACCACCTGCTGCTGATCGTGGCCGAACACCACAGCACCCAGCATTTGTTCTTCAGACAGGATTTCTGCTTCAGATTCCACCATCAGAACGGCGTTCTGCGTACCTGCAACCACCAGATCCAGACGTGACGTTTTCAGTTCGTCAGCCGTTGGGTTCAGTACGTACTGGTCATTGATATAACCCACACGCGCCGCACCGATTGGGCCATTGAAAGGCAGACCCGACAGCGCCAGCGCGGCAGAGGCACCGATCATCGCAACGATGTCTGGGTGAACCTGTGGGTTGACCGAAACAACGGTCGCAATCACCTGAACTTCGTTAACGAACCCTTCCGGGAACAGAGGACGCACCGGACGGTCAATCAGACGTGAAATCAGCGTTTCACCTTCGCTTGGACGACCTTCGCGACGGAAGAAGCTGCCCGGGATACGACCAGCAGCGTAAGTACGCTCCTGATAGTTAACGGTCAGTGGGAAGAAGTCCTGGCCTGGTTTGGTTTTTTTCTGGCCAACAACGGTGACAAAAACAGCGGTGTCATCCATGCTCACCATAACGGCGGCAGTCGCCTGGCGAGCCATCATGCCGGTTTCCAGCGTGACGGTATGTTGACCATATTGGAATTTGCGTACGATCGGATTAAGCAAAATCAAAGTCCTTAACATCGGGGCAGTGCTATCTTGGCCTGCCATTAATTACCGATCTCCGTTGCATCCTCGCGACTAATGACAACCCTTAACCGCCCCTGCGGTAAAGCCTCTCATTAGCCGCGCGAACCTCTGCAAACAAAGATCACACCCAACAACAATACATGAGTTTGCTCAGGATTGCTGCGCATTGCTCGAAAAAAGGGGCCATAAAGGCCCCCTTTTCATGAAACTCGCACAAATCTGATCGCCAAAGGGGTTTTAGCACACATTTGTGGCATCCCAGACGATCCGATTTTAAGACTTAGCGACGCAGACCGAGGCTTTCGATCAGGCTGCTGTAGCGTGCAACGTCTTTACGCTTCAGGTAGTCCAGCAGCTTACGACGCTGAGATACCATGCGCAGCAGACCGCGGCGGCTGTGGTGGTCTTTTTTGTGCTCAGAGAAGTGGCCCTGCAGATGGCTGATCTGCGCGGTCAACAGTGCAACCTGAACTTCAGTTGAACCGCTGTCGTTAGCACCACGACCATATTTAGCAACGATCTCTGCTTTAGCTTCTACGCTTAGAGACATAATAAACTCCAGTTAAATGAATGTATGGGCGCCGATCTCTAATTCAGCATCCCGCTTTAAAGCCGCGCTATTCTACTCTTCGCCAGAAGGCAACGCAAATGCCCTTAATGAAAAGCGCACAACTTAATTCTGATACTCAACCACTAAACGGCGTGGAGCAATCCGGCCATCGTCGGCCACTTCTGCCATACCGATAAACTTGCGTGTTTCACCTTCGGTGACCCGAACCAGCCCCTGGTCAGGTGCCTGACTTGCATGCACCGGCTGGCCCTGTTTAAAGTAGGCCGCCACATCCGCTGAGAGGTTGACCGCAGGAAAATCCGCAGCCGGACTGTCCATGGGCAGCAGCAGAGGATCGAGCTGTAACGCCAGATCGTCGCCTGAGGCGTTCGCCTCTGCCTGCAACGCCTGAAGCTGCTCCAGCGTGACCATTCTTTCGAAGGGATAACGTGCTACCTGCAAACGACGCAGCATGATGACATGCGCACCGCAGCCCAGCTTTTCACCCAAATCGTCAATAATGGTACGGATGTAGGTACCTTTAGAGCAGTGAATTTCCAGCTCAAGCTCACTGCCCTGCCAGCGAATAAACTGCAAGTCATACACGGTGATCGGCCGGGGCTCACGTTCGATAGTGATGCCTTCGCGGGCATATTCATACAGTTTCCGGCCCTGATGTTTCAATGCTGAAAACATCGACGGCACCTGCATAATGTCACCACGAAAACTGTCCAGTGCGGTATCCAGATCGGCCTGGGTAAAGGTCACGGGACGGGTTTGTACCCGGTTCCCGTCCGCATCGGAGGTATCGGTACGTTCACCTAACCGGGCAATCACGCGATAACGCTTATCGGAATCCAGCAGATACTGCGAGAACTTGGTGGCTTCACCCAGACAGATCGGCAACATGCCGGTTGCCAGCGGATCAAGTGCACCGGTGTGTCCTGCACGGTTAGCGTTAAAAATGCGCTTCACCTTCTGCAGAACATCGTTAGACGACATGCCTTGTGGCTTATCCAGCAACAAAACGCCATGGACGTCGCGACCGCGACGACGAGGACGACTCATTACGCCTCCTCGTCATCATCCGTGGTTTCTGGACCACGACGCTCAACGTCTTTTTTCACCACGTTAGTCACGAGGTTGGACATGCGCATCCCTTCAATCAACGAGTTATCGTAGAAGAAGGTCAGTTCAGGCACGATACGCAGGCGCATGGCTTTACCCAGCAGCGTACGGATATAACCCGAGGCTTCTTTCAACGCTTTCAGGCCATTTTTTACGGCTTCTTCATCTTGATCGTTGAGGAATGTCACAAACACTTTGGCGTAAGCGAGGTCACGTGATACCTCAACACCCGAAACGGTCACCATCATGCCAAGGCGTGGATCTTTAATCTCACGCTGCAGAATCATCGCAATCTCTTTTTGCAGCTCCTGTGATACACGCTGCGGACGGCCAAATTCTTTCGCCATTTTTATTTCTCCCAAATAATTCGGGAGGCCAGCGGCCTCCCAAATTGCATCATCAACGCCAGGACTTAAGCGATGGTGCGTTTAACTTCAATCACTTCGAAGACTTCGATCATATCGCCGACACGAACGTCATTATAGTTCTTCACGCCGATACCGCACTCCATGCCGTTACGCACTTCGTTAACGTCATCTTTAAAGCGACGCAGTGATTCAAGCTCACCTTCGTAGATCACCACGTTATCGCGCAGGACGCGGATTGGGTTGTGACGCTTGATGTTACCTTCCGTCACCATACAACCTGCGATAGCACCAAATTTCGGTGATTTGAACACGTCACGCACTTCAGCCAGACCGATGATCTGCTGTTTGTACTCTGGTGCCAGCATACCGCTCATTGCGGCTTTCACTTCGTCAATCAGGTTATAGATGACGGAGTAGTAACGCAGATCCAGGCTTTCAGCGTCGATGACGCGACGCGCAGATGCGTCAGCACGGACGTTAAAGCCAAGGATAATCGCGTTAGATGCGGCTGCCAGCGTCGCGTCGGTTTCGGTGATACCACCTACGCCTGAACCCACAATCTTCACCTTCACTTCGTCGGTGGAGAGTTTGAGCAGGGAGTCGGAGATCGCTTCCACAGAGCCCTGAACGTCGGCTTTCAGCACGATGTTCAGTTCAGATACTTCGCCTTCGGTCATGTTAGCAAACATGTTTTCCAGCTTAGATTTCTGCTGACGTGCCAGTTTCACTTCGCGGAATTTGCCCTGACGATACAGTGCCACTTCACGGGCTTTCTTCTCGTCACGCACCACGGTCGCTTCATCACCTGCCGCCGGAACACCGGACAAGCCGAGGATCTCAACCGGGATAGACGGGCCCGCTTCCATGACTTCACGTCCCAGTTCGTCACGCATTGCACGAACACGGCCGTATTCAAAGCCACACAGAACGATATCGCCTTTGTTCAGCGTACCTTCGCGTACCAGAACGGTCGCAACCGGACCACGACCTTTGTCGAGGAACGATTCGATCACAACGCCGCTGGCCATACCGGCACGAATGGCCGTCAGCTCAAGCACTTCTGCCTGCAGCAGAATCGCGTTCAGCAGATCGTCAATACCGGTACCCGCTTTCGCAGAGACGTTGACGAACATGTTTTCGCCGCCCCACTCTTCCGGAATGATGCCGTACTGTGTCAGTTCATTTTTAACACGATCCGGATCGGCTTCTGGCTTATCGCACTTGTTGACAGCTACCACAACCGGCACTTTCGCGGCTTTGGCGTGCTGAATCGCTTCGATGGTTTGTGGCATCACACCATCATCTGCCGCCACCACGAGGATAACGATATCCGTTGCCTGCGCACCACGTGCACGCATCGCGGTAAACGCGGCGTGGCCCGGGGTATCCAGGAAGGTGATCATACCGTTGTCGGTTTCGACGTGGTATGCACCGATGTGCTGTGTAATCCCGCCCGCTTCGCCAGAGGCGATTTTGGTCGAGCGGATGTAATCCAGCAGTGAGGTTTTACCGTGGTCAACGTGGCCCATAATGGTCACAACCGGCGCACGCGCTTCCTGCGCTGCATCGGTATCACGATCGTCCATTACCGCTTCTTCCAGCTCGTTTTCACGACGAAGGGTCACCTTGTGGCCCATTTCTTCGGCAACCAGCTGTGCGGTTTCCTGGTCGATAACCTGGTTGATGGTCGCCATAGCGCCCATTTTCATCATCGCTTTGATGACCAGTGAACCTTTAACGGCCATTTTGTTAGCCAATTCAGCAACGGTGATGGTTTCGCCAATCACCACATCGCGGTTAACCGCCTGTGCTGGCTTGTTGAAGCCCTGCTGCAGAGCGCTTGGCTTACGATGCTTACCACCTTTACCACCACGAACCTGCGCACGGGCTTCTTCGCGGTCGGTTTTGGCTTCTGAATGCTTGTTGCCTTTTTTCACCGGACGCGCGGCTTTAGCACTGCGCGTGCGGGCACGACCCGCTTCGACCTGACGATCGTTCTCGTCTTCGGCCTGACGGGCATGTGTTGAGGTGGTGACGTGATAGTCGCCCTTATCCTCTTCTTCAGGCTTTTCCCATTCAGCCGCTTTTTCTTCGGCTAAACGGCGGGCTTCTTCCGCGGCGAGGCGGGCAGCCTCTTCCAGCTTACGACGCGCTTCTTCTTCCGCTTTACGCTTCAGTTCAGCGGCTTCAGCTTCACGACGTGCTTTATCGGACTGGGCGGCCTTGGTCACTTCGTCGGTAGGTTGATTAGTCACTTTCTCATTTTCCGCTGCTGCACGCTTAGCCTTTTCAGCGGCTTCGCGCCTGGCTTTCTCTTCGGCTTCACGTTGCGCTTTTTGTTCCGCTTCACGACGCGCCTGTTCAGCGGCCTCGCGTTGCGCCTGCTCTTCCGCTTCACGCTGCGCCTCGGCTTCTGCTTCTGCCTGAGCTTGCTCAGACTCTGCATCACCTTTTACATACGTGCGCTTTTTGCGGACTTCGATTTGCACCGATTTACTTTTACCCCCGGTGCCAGGAATATTCAAGGTACTACGCGTTTTGCGCTGCAGGGTCAGTTTGCCTGAACCGGCCTGACCATGCTTCAGGTGAGACAGTAAGGTTTCTTTCTCATGCTGGGTCACCGCATCATTTTCAGACTTTGGGATCCCCGCATCAGCAAACTGCTGTACCAGGCGATCGACCGAAGTCTGAATTTCTGCTGCCAGCGATTTTACGGTTACATCTGTCATGCTGTTCCTTCCTGTTATTACGCGTCATCGCCGAACCAGCAGATATTGCGTGCGGCCATAATCAGCGCGCCAGCTTGCTCATCAGTCAGCCCTTCAATATCAGTCAGATCGTCAACACCTTGCTCAGCAAGGTCTTCCAGCGTGCAAACGCCTTTGGATGCCAGGCGGAAAGCCAGTGCACGATCCAGACCCTCAAGATTCAAGAGGTCTTCTGCAGGTTCCTGATTCCCCAGGCTCTCTTCTTTAGCCAGTGCCAGGGTGGTTAACGCATTTTTTGCTCGTTCACGCAGGGCTTCAATGGTCTCTTCGTCGAGGCCGTCGATTTCCAACAGCTCGTTAATTGGCACATAGGCCAGTTCTTCCAACGATGAGAAGCCCTCTTCCACCAGAATGGTGGCGAACTCTTCGTCGATGTCGAGATGTTTAGTGAACATATCGATCGCTGCATGGGCTTCAGCCTGATGCTTCGCCTGCAGATCATCGACGGTCATCACGTTCAGCTCCCAGCCACTCAGCTGTGAAGCCAGACGCACGTTTTGGCCATTACGGCCGATCGCCTGGGCCAGATTGCCAGCCTCAACGGCGATATCCATCGTGTGGTTGTCTTCATCAACCACGATTGACGCCACATCAGCCGGAGCCATGGCGTTAATAACAAACTGTGCCGGGTTGTCGTCCCACAGCACGATATCGATACGCTCGCCGCCCAGTTCACTGGACACGGCCTGAACACGCGCACCGCGCATACCGACGCAGGCACCCACCGGATCAATACGTTTGTCGTTCGTTTTTACTGCAATTTTAGCGCGTGAACCCGGATCGCGGGCTGCGGCTTTAATTTCAAGCACTTCTTCGCCAATTTCTGGTACTTCAATGCGGAACAGTTCGATCAGCATTTCTGGCTTTGAGCGGGTCACAAACAGCTGTGCACCACGCGCTTCCGGGCGAACGGCATACAGAACACCACGAATACGGTCACCAGGGCGGAAGTTTTCGCGCGGCAGCATATCCTCACGCAGGATTACCGCTTCAGCATTGTTGCCCAGATCCAGTGAAATATTGTCACGATTAACTTTTTTCACCACGCCGGTGATGATTTCGCCTTCCTGCTCACGGAACTGATCCACGACCATTGCGCGCTCGGCTTCACGTACTTTTTGCACGATAACCTGTTTTGCGGTCTGGGTAGTAATGCGGTCAAAGGTGACAGATTCAATCTGATCTTCAACGTAGTCGCCCAGATTGAGGGACTCATCTTCGTAGCGAGCCGCATCCAGCGTGATCTCACGCGTTGGCTGAGTGACCTGCTCTACGATTTCCCAACGGCGGAACGTATCAAAGTCGCCACTTCTGCGGTCGATGCTGACGCGGACGTCAATTTCCTGCTCGTACTTTTTCTTGGTCGCAGTCGCCAGCGCGCTCTCCAGCGCTTCGAAGATTTTCTCACGCGGCAGGGCTTTTTCGTTAGAAACGGCTTCTACAACAGCTAAGATCTCTTTGTTCATCCTGGTTAGCCTCAATCCGGACTTTTAAAAGTGGGGGACCAGGTTCGCTTTCTGAATATTACTCAGCGCGAACACCTCGTCATTACCCTCAACGTTTACCGTTATCATCTCGCCTTCTACAGACTTGATGATTCCCTGCCATTTACGGCGGTTTTGAACGGCCATACGCAGCACCAGGCTCACCTCATCGCCGGTAAAGCGTGCATAATGTTCTGCAGTGAACAGAGGACGGTCGAGCCCCGGTGAGGACACTTCAAGGTGGTAAGGGACGGTGATGGGATCTTCCACATCCATCACGGCACTCACCTGGTGGCTGACGTCCGCGCAATCGTCAACATTGATGCCATCTTCACTGTCAATATAGATGCGCAGGGTTGATGTGCGACCACGAACGAATTCAATTCCGACCAGTTCGTAGCCGAGCGCTTCTACCGGAGCAGATACCAACTCTGTCAATTTTTGCTCTAATGTGGACAAGCCCACCCCCAAGACATAAAAAAAGGGCCTATAGCCCAGTATTACGATTCGCTAATAACAAAAAACCCCGAATAGTCGGGGCTTTTTATCACTGGACCCTGTATGCCGCATTGCGGCCCGGACGCCCATCCAAAAGAATTTTTTTCAAAATTCGCTGCTAATGCGCCCGTCGATGCATACAGTATATTTGAAAAAGAACTCTAAGGGAAAGTGGTTGCGGGGGCCGGATTTGAACCGACGACCTTCGGGTTATGAGCCCGACGAGCTACCAGGCTGCTCCACCCCGCGTCCGAAAACGTGGCGAATGTTACGCCGATCATGCATAAAATGCAAGTCTAACTAAGATTTGGTACCGAGGACGGGACTTGAACCCGTAAGCCCTTTCGAGCACTACCACCTCAAGGTAGCGTGTCTACCAATTTCACCACCTCGGTACTGCACTGACTGCGACGCTGAACTGCCGCTTATGACGCTTAACGCTATTAATGCGGGATATCGTTGCCCGGCGTAGCCGGTTTAGCTGGCTGAGTCTGCTGTTGAGACTGAGCTGGCGCAGTGAGGTTATCCCACTCACTTCCTTTGGCTGTTTTATTACTGTTCAGGTTACCCAGAATCAAGCTGATGACGAAAAACAGCGTAGCCAGTACGGCGGTCATGCGAGTCATGAAATTACCTGACCCGGTTGAACCGAACAGCGTACCTGACGCGCCTGCACCGAATGATGCACCCATATCAGCGCCTTTGCCTTGCTGCAGCATGATAAGACCCACAAGGCCAATTGCTACAATAAGGAAAACAACTAACAGAGCTTCGTACATAATCAACCTGTTTCCTTGCGCGTAATCCGCACAGTTAAAGCTTCAACCAATTTGACGGGGAGTTTCTTCATCACCCATCAGAAGCGGGTGTGAATACTAACCAATGGCGCATACCTCTGCAAGTGCAATTTACATGCGGCACGCTGATTGCAGAAAAAAGCGCCAGTGCGATGATTTTGCAGGCAGGTTCACTGCGATGTCCCCGCCTGCCAGCTGCCTCAGACGGCTTTAACCGCATCGGCAATTCGATTCGCCAGCGCCGTCACCTGGGTTTCATCCTCACCCTCTACCATTACGCGGATTAGCGGTTCCGTGCCCGATTTACGCAGCAGCACGCGTCCTTTTCCGGCCAGGGCTTTTTCCACGTCCTCGGCTACCGCTTTAACGGCATCGCTTTCCAGCGGATCGTGCTCGCCGGCGAAGCGGACATTTACCAGCACCTGAGGCAGCATTTTCATGCCGGTGCAGAGATCGTGCAGGCTCATATGGTTACGAACCATAGCTGTAAGTACTTGCAAACTTGCAACGATGCCGTCACCCGTAGCGATCTTATCCAGCAGGATCACATGACCGGAGTTTTCCGCTCCCAGGCGCCAGCCTTTTTCCTGCATTTTTTCCAGTACATAGCGGTCGCCCACTTTTGCACGAACAAACGGAATACCCAGCTGTTTCAGCGCCAGCTCCAGCCCCATGTTGCTCATCAGCGTGCCGACCACACCACCGCGCAACTGTCCCTGACGCAGACCTTCGCGGGCGATGATATACAGAATCTGGTCCCCATCCACTTTCTTGCCAAGGTGGTCGACCATCATGATGCGATCGCCGTCACCGTCATAGGCCAGACCGATGTCCGCTTTTTCAGCCAGTACGCGTTCCTGCAGCATCCTGAGATCGGTCGCGCCGCATGCTTTATTAATGTTCATGCCATCAGGCTGGACGCCAACTGCAATCACCGTCGCACCGAGTTCACGCAGGACATTAGGCGCAATGTGATAAGTGGCACCGTTTGCACAGTCGACGACAATTTTCAGGCCACTGAGGCTGAGTTCGCTGGGGAACGTACCTTTACAAAATTCAATGTAACGCCCGGCCGCGTCAACAATACGGCTGGCACGCCCCAGCTGGGCGGATTCCACGCAGGTAAGCGGTTTTTCCATTTCCAGTTCGATCGCCTCTTCCACGTCATCGGGCAGTTTCGTCCCTTCGGCGGAGAAAAACTTAATGCCGTTATCATCAAACGGATTGTGCGACGCGGAAATCACGATGCCGGCTTCGGCACGGAACGTGCGGGTCAGATAGGCAATAGCGGGCGTGGGCATTGGGCCGGTAAACGCCGCAGACAGCCCTGCGGCTGCGAGACCGGCTTCCAGCGCGGATTCCAGCATATAGCCTGAAATGCGCGTGTCTTTACCAATGATAATTTTTTTGGAGCCGTGACGGGCCAGCACTTTACCCGCCGCCCAGCCGAGCTTTAATACAAAGTCAGGGGTAATCGGTGACTCACCGACTTTGCCGCGAATCCCATCGGTACCGAAATATTTACGTTCGCTCATGCTCTTCATCCTTTCGCTCTTTGTGTCGCTTCAACCACCCGCATCGCTTCGACGGTTTCTTTTACATCGTGGGCGCGAATAATGTGCGCGCCCTGCATGGCGGCAATAACCGCACAGGCCAGGCTGCCCGTCAGGCGCTGGGAAGGTCCCACATTCAGCAGTTGTCCAATCATTGATTTGCGTGACATGCCAACCAACAGCGGCAGCGCAAAACGGTGAAATTTACTGAGGTGGGCCAGCAGTTCATAATTGTGGCTGAGATTCTTACCGAAACCGAAGCCCGGGTCGAGTAACAGATTCTCTTTTTTTATGCCTGCGGCTTCGCAGCGGGCCAGTTGTTCAACGAAGTAAGTGTCCACTTCGCTTACAATATCCTTATAGGCTGGTGCCTGCTGCATCGTACGCGGTTCGCCCTGCATATGCATCAGACAAACCGGTAAGCCCGTTGCCGCTGCCGCTGCCAACGCGCCAGGCTCAGACAGCGAGCGCACATCATTGATAATGTGAGCCCCTGCGCTGGCGGCTTCACGAATCACGTCGGCTTTGGACGTATCGACTGATATCCATACCTCAAAGCGTTGAGCGATAGCTTCGACCACCGGAATCACCCGTTCAAGCTCCTCCTCAACGCTCACTTCATCAGCGCCCGGACGCGTGGACTCGCCCCCCACGTCAATGATTGTTGCGCCAGCGTTCACCATCTCGTTAGTGTGCGTTAACGCATCGACCAGCGCATTGTGTTTACCACCATCGGAAAAAGAGTCCGGCGTGACGTTGAGAATGCCCATCACATGTGGAAATGACAAATCGAGATGGGAATCACGGGCGAACAGTTTCATGGTGAAAAACTCCTTGTGGCTCAATGTATAAATGTAAAAAACCCCGGACCAGCCGGGGTTTTATTAAAAGACCTGACGTCTTATTTGTCGAACTGTTCTGACATGGTATTGCCTGGATTCGGCGTACGCGGTTCATCGACCGGACGCGGGGCCTTTGGCGTACCATTACTGTCTGAATTGCTGCTGCCCGGATCTTCCCAGCCTGCTGGCGGACGCACTTCACGGCGTGCCATCAGGTCGTCAATCTGCGGTGCATCAATGGTTTCATACTTCATCAGCGCATCTTTCATCGCGTGAAGAATGTCCATGTTTTCGCCCAGAATCTGGCGAGCGCGCTGATAGTTCGTATCGATCAGGTGTTTAACTTCCTGGTCGATAATACGGGCAGTTTCATCTGACATATGCTTGGCTTTTGCCACTGAACGGCCCAGGAACACTTCACCGTCTTCTTCAGCATACAGCAGCGGGCCCAGTTTCTCAGAGAAGCCCCACTGGGTAACCATGTTACGGGCCAGGTTGGTTGCCACTTTGATATCGTTAGAGGCACCGGTAGAGACATGTTCTGCACCGTAGATGATCTCTTCCGCCAGACGACCGCCGTACAGGGTCGAAATCTGACTTTCCAGCTTCTGACGGCTTGCGCTAATCGCATCACCTTCAGGCAGGAAGAAGGTCACACCTAATGCACGACCGCGCGGAATAATGGTCACTTTGTGCACCGGATCGTGTTCCGGCACCAGACGACCAATAATCGCGTGGCCGGCCTCATGGTAAGCCGTAGACTCTTTCTGTGCTTCGGTCATCACCATGGAACGGCGCTCTGCACCCATCATGATTTTGTCTTTGGCTTTTTCGAATTCCACCATCGACACAACGCGTTTATTGCTGCGTGCAGCAAACAGCGCCGCTTCGTTCACCAGGTTCGCCAGATCGGCACCGGAGAAGCCTGGCGTACCGCGCGCAATGATGGCCGCATCAATGTCGGTTGCCAGGGGTACACGACGCATATGCACTTTCAGAATCTGCTCACGACCACGTACGTCTGGCAAGCCCACGACAACCTGTCGGTCAAAGCGGCCAGGGCGCAGCAGCGCAGGGTCAAGTACGTCTGGACGGTTGGTCGCGGCAATCACGATGATGCCTTCGTTACCTTCAAAGCCATCCATTTCAACCAGCATCTGGTTCAGAGTTTGTTCACGCTCATCGTGCCCTCCCCCTAAACCGGCACCACGCTGGCGACCAACGGCATCGATCTCATCGATGAAGATAATGCACGGTGCCGCTTTCTTAGCCTGTTCAAACATGTCACGGACGCGAGACGCACCCACACCGACGAACATTTCAACAAAGTCAGAACCTGAAATGGTAAAGAACGGTACTTTCGCCTCACCGGCAATGGCTTTCGCCAGCAGGGTTTTACCGGTACCCGGCGGGCCGACCATCAGAACGCCTTTCGGGATTTTACCCCCCAGCTTCTGGAAACGGCTCGGTTCACGCAGGTATTCGACCAGCTCACCGACTTCCTCTTTCGCTTCGTCACAGCCTGCTACGTCAGCAAAAGTGGTTTTAATCTGATCTTCCGTTAGCATGCGGGCTTTGCTCTTACCAAAGGACATTGCGCCTTTGCCGCCACCGCCCTGCATTTGCCGCATGAAGAAAATCCACACACCAATCAGCAGTAACATTGGGAACCAGGAAATGAAGATCGACGCCAGCAGGCTCGGCTCTTCAGGCGGCTCACCAACCACTTTAACGTTCTTGGTCAACAGGTTATCGAGTAACTTGGGATCATTGACAGGAATGTAGGTGGTGTATTTATTACTGTCTTTTTTGGTTACGTTAATTTCACGCCCGTTAATACGTGCCTCGCGGACCTGATCCTGGTTCACTTCCGACAGGAAGGTTGAATAATCAACCCTACGGCCATTTGACTCGCTGGGCCCAAAGCTCTGGAAGACTGACATCAGTACAACCGCGATGACTAGCCAGAGAATCAGGTTTTTCGCCATGTCACTCAAGGGATTAACCTCATATTACAACGGTGTTAACAGATAGCGTAGGGTACTATAGATCCTTCGTACATGGAATCGCAGCGGGAAGGCTGGATGATCCACCACGTTGGCTACAGCTTGCGCCCAGTCGCCACAATATAAACTTCACGTGAACGTGAACGTGAAGCATCAGGCTTACGTATTTTCACTTTCGTGAACAGGGATCGAATTTCCCGCAGGTATTCATCAAAGCCATCCCCCTGAAACACTTTCACTACAAAACTCCCGCCGGGAGCCAAAATGTCACGACACATCTCTAACGCCAGCTCAACCAAATACATCGACCGGGGAATATCTACGGCAGGTGTACCACTCATATTCGGTGCCATATCAGACATGACGACCTGGACTTTCTGATCGCCCACACGCTCAAGCAACGCGTTAATCACCGATTCTTCACGAAAATCGCCTTGAAGAAAATCGACACCAACAATAGGATCCATAGGCAGGATATCACATGCAATGACACGCCCTTTGGACCCAATTTGCTGTACCACATATTGCGACCAGCCACCGGGTGCAGCACCCAGATCTACCACGGTCATACCGGGTTTGAAAAGCTTGTCACCCTGTTGTATTTCATCAAGTTTAAACCAGGCGCGCGAACGCAACCCTTTTTTCTGTGCCTGGAGCACGTATTTATCGCTAAAGTGTTCCTGTAGCCAGCGGCTGGAGCTGGCTGAACGCTTTTTACCGGTCATAAAATTTCCAACTAAATCGTCATCGTAGCGATAAATCTGCACGCAGTAGGTTGCGTCGATTTGGCGATATACCCGAGATGGCGGTAGAATGAACCGTTTTCAATCCCCGAGTAAGTAAATAATACGATGAATCTAAGTACCAAACAAAAACAGCACCTGAAAAGCCTCGCCCATCCGCTCAAGCCAGTCGTCATGCTCGGAGGCAATGGCCTGACCGAAGGTGTGCTGGCAGAGATCGAACACGCGCTGGGACACCACGAGTTAATCAAGGTGAAAGTCGCCTCTGAAGATCGTGAGACCCGGCAGCTGATCGTCGACGCTATCGTACGTGAAACTGGCGCCGTCAACGTTCAGTTGATAGGTAAAACGCTGGTGCTGTATCGCCCCGCTAAAGAGAGCAAGATTTCTCTGCCACGTTAAGTGGGCAAAGAAAGTGCCATGCTCTTACATGGGATAAAAGGCCGCAGCGCGGCCTTTTTCCTTTCTTTACATTGTACTGCAACCCGTTACAAAAGGTTGCCACCTGTCAGATGTATTCCACCTTCAGGATTTCGTACTCCACATCGCCGCCCGGCGTTTTGATAATCGCCACGTCATCGGCTTCTTTACCCACCAGGCCACGCGCCATTGGCGAGTTAACAGAAATCAGATTTTGCTTAAAGTCTGCTTCATCGTCACCTACGATGCGGTACGTAAACTCTTCATCCGTATCCACATTCAGGACCGTCACCGTCGCGCCAAAAATGACGCGGCCGGTTTTAGGCATTTGGGTGACGTCGATAACCTGCGCATTTGAGAGTTTGGCCTCAATCTCCTGAATGCGTCCCTCACAGAACCCCTGTTCTTCACGCGCAGCGTGGTATTCGGCATTCTCTTTCAAATCGCCGTGCTCGCGGGCCTCCGCGATGGAGGCAATAATGCGCGGGCGTTTCACCGTTTTCAGCTCATGCAGCTCTTCGCGCAGCCTTTCAGCGCCTCTTAACGTCATCGGAATCTGGTTCATTTTAGCTCCTCGTCATCAATCCTGTTTCACGGTGCATCCTGACCGGTGACTGCAGAAAAAAGCGTTCTGCGGCGCCATGCCTCATTTTGCAAATAAAAGAAGACTGACCCGGAAATGTTCCAGGCCAGAAAAGGTTTTGCAATTTGATACGTATTTTACCCCAGAGTTCCCTGCGGGTCATCGTTTACTTTGCACCGTCCAGGGACGTAGTATTGTCGCCTTCACCTGTCAGTTGCCGCGAGATTATGCGATTTTCACGACTTGTTACCGGATTAACCTGTGCGTTTATGCTGCAGGCACAAGCAGCACCCGTTGATGAATACATGCAGTATCTGCCAGATGGTGCCAACCTGGCTTTACTGGTGCAAAAAGTGGGCGCAACTACGCCGATCATTGATTACCACGGGAAACAGATGGCGCTTCCCGCCAGTACCATGAAAGTTATCACCGCGCTGGCGGCATTACTGGAACTGGGCGGTGATTATCGTTTTCAAACGACCTTTGAGACCAAAGGTGCGCTGATCGATGGCACACTGAATGGCGATCTTGTTGCCCGTTTCGCTGGCGATCCCACGCTGGGCCGCCAGGATCTGCGTAATATGGTCGCAGCCTTAAAAAAACAAGGCATCACGCATATCAAAGGCAATCTGGTCATTGATACCTCGGTGTTTGCCAGCCATGATGCGGCGCCGGGTTGGCCGTGGAACGATATGACGCAGTGCTTTAGCGCACCGCCCGCTGCGGCTATCGTCGATAAAAACTGTTTCTCCGTGTCGCTCTACAGTGCGGATAAGCCCGGCGAAAACGCCTTCGTGCGCATCGCCTCTTATTATCCGGCGCACATGCTGAGCCAGGTGCGCACCATTGGGCGCAACAGTGGCGAGGGTCAGTATTGCGAACTGGATGTGGTGCCAGGTGAGCTGAACCGCTATACCCTGACCGGCTGTCTGCGTCAGCGTAGCGATCCCCTTCCGCTGGCCTTTGCCGTTCAGGATGGTGCCGCCTGGGCCGGCGAGATTCTGAAATCTGAACTGCGTTCCGCCGGTATTGATTACAGCGGACATCTGCTGCGCCAGACACAGGTCACTGAGCCGGGCACCGTGCTGGCCTCAACCCAGTCTGCGCCGCTGCATACGCTGCTGCATATGATGCTGAAGAAGTCCGACAATATGATCGCCGACACGGTGTTCCGCACCATTGGCCATCATTACTTTAATGTGCCGGGCACCTTCCGCGCCGGGTCAGACGCGGTGCGCCGTATCCTGCGTGAAAAAGCGAATATCGATTTGGGTAACAGTATCCAGGTTGATGGTTCCGGCTTGTCGCGCCACGATCTCATCTCTCCTGCCACCATGATGCAGGTGCTGCAGTACATTGCGCAAAATGACAGCAAGTTGGATTATATTTCCATGCTGCCCCTGGCGGGTCATGACGGCACGCTGCAATATCGCGGCGGCCTCCATGAAGCCGGTCTGGATGGCAAAGTCTCTGCCAAAACGGGTTCACTGCAGGGCGTTTACAACCTTGCCGGTTTTATCACCACGTCCAGCGGGGCGCGCGTTGCGTTTGTGCAGTTCCTGTCCGGCTATGCGGTACCGCCGGAAGATCAGCGCACGCGCCGTATTCCACTGGTGCGGTTCGAAAGTCGGCTCTATCGCGATATCAACAAGAACTACTAACTGATGTCGATAAAAGCGCAGTGGGATTAACGCCGCTGCGCTTTTTTATTGGCCTGACAGGCGTTCGCCCTTCCCCTTTGCCTCACTGTTTTATTCTTACTGCCATCGCGTTAGTGACGTTCCTCTGACTGACGCCACGGGCCATTAAACACGCCGTGAGCCGCGATACGTTAGCCACGTAAGCGAACCTCAGGCTTTTATGCGAAGGAGGGAAAGCATAGTGAGATACAGGCTGTATGAAGAAACTGGCAGACATACGCCAGGGCTGCGCGGGTGAACCCAGCGCCTGCCCGCTGGATTTCGGCGTATACGTCGAAGCGGGTAGCAGGAGGTTTGTCCACTGCCTGCGGCATTTGAGTTATCAACGGCAAGGCGTGATAGCGGGCAAAGACAGGCCGGAAAGAAAACTGCCCCCATTCCGGCAGAAGGGGGCAGCAAAGTGTGTTAACGCTGATAAATGATTTCGACGCCTTCGTCGTCATCTTCATCCCAGTCGTCATCCCACTCTTCATCGTCTTCAACAGCCGCGTTCTCGAGGGCTTCTTTGTGGTAGTCGTCCCACATGAATTCCACTTTCTCAGGCTGTTTTTCTTCAACGTCCGCTTCTTTCGGATTGGCGTTGATAAAGCTCATCACATCCCAGCACAGGTCGGTCACGCCCTGACGGCTGGCCGCCGAGATAAGATAGTACTTCTCTTCCCAGCCCAGCGCCTCAGCAATGGCTTTTGCGCGCGCCTGTGCTTCTTCTTCATCAATCAGATCGACTTTGTTAAACACCAGCCAGCGCGGCTTGTTGAACAACTTATTGCTGTATTTTTCCAGCTCACCCAGAATAATACGGGCGTTCTCAACCGGATCGCTCTCGTCAATCGGGGCGATGTCAATCAGGTGCAACAGAACACGGCAGCGTTCCAGATGTTTCAGGAAGCGAATCCCCAGACCGGCGCCTTCTGCAGCACCTTCAATCAGCCCCGGAATATCGGCGACGACGAAGCTCTGCTCGCTGTCCATACGTACAACGCCCAGGCTGGGTACCAGGGTGGTAAAAGGATAATCAGCCACTTTCGGCTTGGCAGCGGAAACCGCACGGATAAAGGTGGATTTACCGGCATTCGGTAAGCCCAGCATGCCCACGTCAGCCAGCAGCATCAGCTCCAGTTGCAGGTCACGTTTCTCGCCTGCGGTGCCCATGGTTTTCTGCCGTGGGGTACGGTTGACCGAGGATTTAAAACGGGTGTTACCCAGACCGTGCCAGCCGCCTTTTGCCACCATCAGCGTCTGCTGGTGACGCGTCATATCGCCCAGTGTCTCGCCCGTTCCCTGGTCAATAACGCGGGTTCCGACGGGGACTTTAATCGTAATATCTTTGCCGCGTTTACCCGTACAGTCGCGACTCTGACCATTCTGACCACGCTCAGCGCGGAAAGATTTTTCGAAACGATAATCGATCAGGGTGTTAAGGTTTTCGTCAGCGACTAAATATACGTCACCGCCGTCACCACCATCACCGCCGTCCGGGCCGCCTTTTGGGATATATTTTTCACGGCGGAAACTGACACAGCCATTACCGCCATCACCTGCGACGACCAAAATTGTCGCTTCATCAACAAACTTCATTTTCTTTCTCCGTCACACAATCGTCTGCAACAGGCTGCAAACGGGTCCGCCAGGGTCGTTCTGCGCTGACCAGCGGCGGATAAATCAAAACTGGCTCTCGCCAGCATGTACATAAAGTGTACAACACGCAGCCAGGCTATGTCGCCTGTCTGGCGACAGGTCGCAGAATGTAAAAAGCCCCGCAAGAGTTGCGGGGCCTTCAATTCGTGCGTTCAGACGGTAGCCGTCTGCGTCACGACAACCTTACTCAGCAACGATGCTGATGTATTTACGGTTGTTCGGACCTTTAACTTCGAATTTTACTTTGCCGTCTGCGGTAGCAAACAGAGTGTGGTCACGACCACAACCTACGTTGTTACCGGCGTGGAATTTGGTACCACGCTGACGAACGATGATGCTACCTGCCAGAACAGATTCACCACCGAAACGTTTTACACCCAGACGTTTTGCATTGGAGTCACGACCATTTCGAGTCGAACCACCAGCCTTTTTATGTGCCATTTGTCAGATCTCCTCTTACGCCGTGATACCAGTGATTTTCACATCAGTGAACCACTGGCGATGGCCAGCTTGCTTACGGTAGTGCTTACGACGACGAAACTTAACGATTTTAACTTTCTCGCCACGACCATGAGCAACAACTTCTGCCTTGATCACACCGCCTGAAACCAGTGGCGCGCCGATTTTCACGTCTTCGCCATTTGCAATCATCAGAACCTGGTCAAACTCGATGGTTTCACCGGTTGCGATGTCCAGCTTTTCCAGGCGAACGGTCTGACCTTCGCTTACTCGGTGTTGTTTACCACCACTTTGGAAAACCGCGTACATATAAAACTCCGCTTCTGCGCTTGCCTTTTAGTTCATCAGGCGGCGCGCTAAATATTCACAATAGGGCGCGAATTCTACGCAAAACTCAAACAGAAGACAAGAGTACTTTGCACACTCTTGCAGAAAAAAAACACAGGCTCAATGCAAACGTTTCTCAACCTGAAAATTCAAGTACAATCAGTAACAGATTACTGAACGCTGGCTGGGTAAAACCGCTTACCATGGCAGAGAAACGAGTCATAGCTGAAAAGACGAATGAACTTAGAACAGATTAACGAATTAACCGCACAGGACATGGCTGCCGTTAACCAGACCATACTCGACCAGCTGAATTCAGATGTCTCGCTCATCAACCAGCTGGGTTATTACATCATCAGTGGCGGCGGTAAACGCATCCGGCCCATGATTGCCGTGCTGTCTGCTCGCGCCATGGGTTACCAGGGCGATTTACACGTGACCAACGCGGCGCTAATCGAATTTATCCACACCGCCACGCTGTTGCATGACGATGTCGTGGATGAATCCGATATGCGCCGTGGAAAAGCCACCGCGAACGCCGCATTTGGTAACGCGGCCAGCGTACTGGTCGGTGATTTTATTTATACCCGCGCTTTCCAGATGATGACCAGCATGGGCTCGTTGCGCATTCTGGCGCTGATGTCCGAGGCGGTGAACGTGATCGCTGAAGGAGAAGTGCTCCAGCTGATGAACGTCAACGATCCCGACATCACCGAAGAGAGCTATATGCGGGTGATATACAGCAAAACCGCGCGCTTATTTGAAGCCGCCTCTCAGGCCTCGGCGATCCTGGCGGAAGCGACGCCAGCGCAGGAAAAAGCGCTGCAGGATTACGGACGTTATTTGGGAACGGCTTTCCAGTTAATCGATGACTTACTGGACTACAGTGCCGATGGTGAAACCCTGGGCAAAAATACCGGTGACGATCTCAGCGAAGGTAAACCCACGCTGCCTCTGCTTCATGCTATGAACAACGGATCGCCTGAACAGGCTAAAATGATCCGTGAGGCGATTGAACAGGGGAACGGCCGCCATTTACTGGCTCCCGTTCTGGAAGCGATGAACCAGTGCGGCTCTCTGGAATGGACGCGCAAGCGTGCTGAGCAGGAAGCGGATAAGGCCATCGCGGCATTACAAATCCTGCCTGAAACCCCATGGCGCACAGCGCTGGAATCTCTGGCTCACATGTCGGTTCAACGCGATTTCTAATCGCTGACGGGGCCTGACGGCCTCGTCTTCTTTCTTTCCCCCGCCGCTGTTGCAGTCATTACCATCCTTTTGCGTCAGGCCGCGCAGTTCTGTCTGCTTACGGAAATATTACTGGAACCTTATGGAAACTTTCTGATATAAACCACCATAAGTTTCCAGATGTATTTTAAAGCACGTCAGAATCCCCCCGCGCGCTTCGCACTGACAAGGAGAAAACAGTAATGCAAAAAAGGACAGAGGACTGGCATCCTGCCGATATTATTGCCGCACTGCGCAAACGTGGTACAACGCTGGCGGCATTGTCCCGCCAGGCAGGATTAAGCTCATCAACACTGGCTAACGCCCTTTCACGGCCATGGCCAAAAGGGGAATGGCTGATTGCTGATGCGATCAATGTCCACCCATCAGAGATATGGCCAAGCCGCTATTACGATCCTGAAACGAACAGCCTACTGGATCGAAAAAAACGTGTGCGATCGTCCGATCAGACGACCAAAAACTAACATCGGGTTAGTGCCAGACGAAAAAAAACCAGCCCGTATGCCAGGCTGGTTTTTTACAGGCTTGTCCGAAACACTATTCGCCGCTGACGCGCTCGATGTTTGCGCCCATCGCTTTTAGCTTATCTTCGATATGCTCGTAACCCCGATCGATGTGGTAAATGCGATCGACCAGCGTTGTGCCTTCCGCAATACACCCTGCCAGCACCAGGCTTGCCGATGCACGGAGATCCGTCGCCATCACCTGCGCGCCCGACAAGGTTTCCACACCGTGACAGATTGCGGTATTGCTCTCAATTTCTGCGTGAGCACCCATACGAATCAGTTCAGGGATGTGCATAAAACGGTTTTCAAAAATGGTTTCGGTGATTAGCCCCGTGCCTTCCGCGACCAAATTCAGCAGGGTGAACTGCGCCTGCATATCGGTCGGGAAACCCGGATGAGGAGCGGTACGCACGTTGACCGCTTTAGGGCGCTTACCGTGCATATCCAGGCTGATCCAGTCTTCACCGGTTTCAATGTCTGCACCGGCATCACGCAGTTTCGCCAGCACCGCGTCCAGGGTGTCAGGCTGCGCATTGCGGCACAGCACTTTCCCCCCCGAAATAGCAGCCGCCACCAGGAAGGTGCCGGTCTCAATACGGTCTGGCAGGACGCGATAAACCCCACCGCCCAGACGCTCAACGCCTTCAATGGTGATTTTATCCGTGCCTGCGCCCGAAATTTTTGCACCCAGCGTATTAAGGAAATTGGCGGTATCCACGATTTCAGGTTCACGCGCCGCGTTCTCAATCACCGTGGTCCCGGTTGCCAGCGTCGCGGCACTCATAATGGTCACCGTCGCGCCTACGCTGACTTTATCCATCACGATCAGCGCCCCTTTCAGGCGACCGTTAACTGAGGCTTTTACATAGCCTTCTTCCAGCTTAATCTCCGCACCCAACTGCTCAAGACCCGAGATATGCAGGTCTACCGGGCGCGCACCGATGGCGCAACCACCAGGCAGTGAGACTTCGCCCTGACCGAAACGGGCCACTAACGGACCAAGCGCCCAAATAGAGGCACGCATAGTTTTCACAAGGTCATAGGGTGCACAAAAAACGTCTACGCCGCTGGCATCGACGTGAACGGAACCGTTGCGCTCAACCTTCGCACCTAACTGGGTTAACAGCTTCATAGTGGTGTCGATGTCACGCAGCTTCGGCACATTCGTAATCTCAACCGGCTCTTCGGCCAGTAAAGCTGCAAACAGAATTGGCAGTGCGGCGTTCTTCGCCCCGGAAATGGTGACTTCACCACTTAAACGGGTGGGGCCTTGCACACGAAATTTATCCATTAACACGGTTCTCAATTAACTGGCTATTAAACGGTCGCGCAGGTGGCGCAGCCCTTGCGGGGATCAGAAACCGTTCAGTTTACGGTCACGCGCCCACTCTGCAGGCGTGTAGGTTTTGATGGATACCGCATGAATGCGGTTATCCGCAATGAATTCCATCAGCGGCGCATAAACAGCCTGCTGTTTCTTAACGCGGCTTAACTCACCAAACAGTTCGCCCACGGCGATCACCTGGAAATGGCTGCCATCGTTGCTCATGACATGAACTTCTTCTAAAGGCAGTGCTGCCATCAGCACAGCCTGAATTTCACTGTTTTCCATTGCTCTTAACTTCACTTAATAATAATAAGGCTGACATAGTAGAGGAAAGTGCCTGATTCTTAAATACGCAAAAGCCCCTGTCGGCGACCGGGGCTAAGGCTGAGAAGGCGAATACAGGCGCTTTAATCCGCAGAAACAATAATTTGTTGCAGGTTGTAAAGGGTGATCAACGACTGCAGTTTGTCACCGATACCAACAAACTGCAGCGCGCCGCCCTGCTGCGAGACGATTTCCCGCAGGTGGACCAACAGCGCCAGGCCTGAGGTATCCACCCGTTCCAGAGCTGAAACGTCGATCAGCGTCGCCCCGCTAATCAACGTTTCACGCTGCTCCCAGAGATCCAGCAGCGTGTCACGATCCAGCTCACCTTCCAGCCGTAGCGTGTTCGCCTCGCGGCTCCAGTGCAGTGAGGGCTGCATTATTTGTTTTGATCCAGTGTGATTGGCTGTTTCGCTGACGCTTCAAGTTGCGCAGTCAGTGCATCAATCCCTTTCGTACGTAACAGATCGCCCCACTCATTTTGTTTCGTGGTGATCATGCTAACCCCTTCTGCGATCATATCGAACGCCTGCCAGTTACCGGTCTGGCTGTTTTTACGCCACTGGAAATCCAGGCGCACTGGCGGACGGCCCTGAGGATCGATAATCGTCACACGGATGGCGACAATATTGGCATTGCCCAGCGGTTTCGCAGGTTCGATCTGGTAAGTCTGACCGTGATAAAGCGCTAACGCCTGGCCATAGGCCTGAGCCAGATAATCACCAAAAGCCTTAAAATAGGCTTCGCGCTGTGCCGGTGTGGCTTCCCGATAGAAACGGCCCAGGACTAACGCCCCCGCATATTTAATCTGCACATATGGCAGCAGCTCCTGGCGGACGATATCACGCAGGTAGTTGGGATCCTGCTTGATTTTCGCCTGCTCGCTTTTCAGGCGGGTAAAAGTTTTATTAGCCGCTTCATTCATCAACGTATAAGGATTGCTTTGATCGGCTGCTGTCGCCGCCAATGGCGCGATCGCCAGCATGGCAATCATCAGAAAACGTTTAAACATCATGTTATCCCTCTGTTAAGGTTGAGCGGCTGCGGGAGCGGCAGTATCGCCACCCTGCGCATCCTTACTGTCACCGGTTTGCTTGTTACCTTTGTTGTCGCCGCTTTTATACAGGAACTGGCCTATCAGGTCCTCCAGTACCATCGCCGACTTGGTATCGCGTATCGTGCCACCATCGTTTAACATCGCCGAGCCCAGCTCAGGATCGTCAAAGCCAACGTTTAACGACAGAAACTGCTCGCCCAGCAAGCCCTGAGTACGGATGGCCAGCGAACTGGTGTCCGGAATCTGGTTGGCATACTTGTCGCTGATATCCATCGTGACGCGTGGCAGTAATGTTTTCGGTTCAAGTGAAATATCTGTCACCCGACCAATCACGACACCACCAATTTTAACAGGCGAACTGACTTTCAGGCCGCCGATATTATCGAAGGTGGCATACAGCTTCCAGGTGGGTTCTGTCCCCAGCGATTTAAGATCCGCCACGCGCAGGCAAAGGAACAGCACCGCTAACAGTGCCATGATCATAAAAACGCCAACCCAAATTTCGCTTTTTTTGCTTTGCATCGCATCAATTCCCAAACATCAGTGCTGTCAGCACAAAATCTAAACCGAGGACCGCCAGTGATGCATGCACCACGGTGCGCGTCGTGGCGCGACTAATACCTTCAGAGGTCGGAATCGCATCGTAACCATTAAACAGCGCGATCCAGGTAACCGTGACGGCAAAAACGGCGCTTTTAATAATGCAGTTAACCACATCGCTACGAAAATCGACGGCATTTTGCATCGCCGACCAGAAGAAGCCAGGGTCAATACCTTTCCAGCTCACGCCCACCAGCGCGCCGCCGGTAATCCCTACGGCGGTGAAGATGAGTGCCAGCAGCGGCATGCTGATAAAACCTGCCCAAAAACGTGGTGAGACAACACGGCGCAGAGGATCGACCGCCATCATCTCCATGCTGGACAGCTGTTCCGTGGCCTTCATCAGCCCAATCTCAGCCGTTAACGCCGACCCTGCCCGACCTGCAAACAGCAGGGCTGTGACAACCGGCCCCAGTTCACGTAGCAATGACAGTGCCACCAACATGCCCAGGCTGGTTTCTGCACCATAGGTGTTTAATACCAGATAGCCCTGCAACCCCAGCACCATGCCGATAAATAACCCGGAGACCACAATGATCACCAAAGACAGGACGCCAATGCTGTAGAGTTGTTTGACTAACAGCGGGAAGTGTTTGCGAAACGCGGGTTTACCGACCAGCGCATGAAAAAGCATCAATCCGGCACGCCCAAAGCTGGCGCAGGTTCCAATCCCCCGACGTCCTAATGACGCCAGTGCTTTTAACAACATCAGCTTAGCTTCTCCCTGACCCGGTTAAATCGGCCAAATAATCGCCCGCCGGAAAACGAAACGGTACGGGCCCGTCCGCAATGCCGTCGATAAACTGGCGCACGCGTGGGTCATTGTTGGCACGCAAATCGGGCGTGGTCCCGTGCGCGATAATTTTTTGTCCCGCCACGATATAAGCATAATCGGCAATACTTAACACTTCAGGCACGTCATGCGACACCACAATGCATGTCAGTCCCAGTGCATGGTTAAGCTCATCAATCAGTTTAACCAGTACGCCCATCGTAATAGGATCCTGACCTACAAACGGCTCATCGAACATAATTAATTCAGGCTCCAGAGCAATAGCCCGAGCCAGGGCCACCCTGCGCGCCATTCCGCCCGAAAGCTCCGCAGGTTTCAACTGCGCGGCACCCCGTAACCCCACGGCTTCCAGCTTCATCATGACGGTGCTGTGCAGAAGCGCCGCCGGCAACCGTGTGTGTTCACGAAGCGGCCAGGCCACATTTTCGTAGACGGTTAAATCGGTAAAAAGTGCACCGGACTGAAACAGCATGCTCATCTTTTTACGCGCTTCATACAATCGGGTGCGCGACAATGTCGGAATGTTCTCGTCCCGGAACCAGATCTCGCCGCTGTCAGGCTGAAGTTGCCCGCCAATCAAGCGCAGCAGCGTTGTTTTCCCGATCCCTGACGGCCCCATGATCGCCGTCACTTTGCCTTTGGGTACCGTAAGGGAAATATCGTCGAAAATTTTGCGATCGCCACGTGAGAAACTCACGCCACGAACCTCAACCAGGTTCGTTTTTTGTTGGATCATTATCACCTCTATTACGGATCGGGCGTAAACATAGGGTACGATGGTAGCCTGTTAAGGTTAAACGCACGATAGCTTTACAGAAACTTAATGCAAAGATTTGGCGAAAACGGTCATAAAATTTACTTTTGTCGCTCGGACGGTCAAAATCAGCGCCTGTTTTGTCACATCGAACCTGAAGGCAAGCCAACAGGGGTTTTAAGCAAGGATTTTTCATGTTCGTCGCAACCGCACTGCTGATTATCGGACTGCTTTTACTGGCTTATGGTGCCGATCGTCTGGTGTTTAGTGCTGCAATACTTTGCCGATCGTTCGGGATCCCGCCGTTAATCATCGGCATGACCGTCGTCAGTATCGGTACCTCGCTTCCGGAGATCATCCTTTCCTTCTCCGCTGCGCAGTATGGCCAAATGGATCTGGCGGTGGGCACCGCGCTTGGTTCGAACATCACCAATATACTTTTGATTCTCGGCGGCGCGGCGCTGTTGCATCCGCTCAGCATCCATTCCAACTTAATTCGCCGTGAACTGCCGCTGATGGTGCTGGTCTCATTACTGAGCGGTATTACGCTATTTGATAACTATCTTAGTCGACTGGACGGTATCGCCCTGATTGCCATCGCCGCGATTTATCTGATTGTGACTATTCGCATCGCGCGTAAAGCAGAAAATGACAATAACGATACGCTGACGCGTGAACAACTGGCTGAGCTGCCACGCGAAGAGACGGGTAACACCGTGGCCTTTCTCTGGCTGGCTGTCGCCCTGATTATCCTGCCCATGTCGACACACATGGTGATTGATAATGCGACGGTCTTTGCCGACTACTTTGGCGTGAGTGAACTGGTTATGGGGCTGACGCTTATCGCCGTCGGCACCAGTCTGCCGGAGCTGGCCACGGTCATCGCCGGTGCGTTGAAAGGCGAAGATGATATTGCGATTGGCAACCTGATTGGGGCCAATATTTATAACCTCGCTATCGTGTTGGGCCTGCCGGCACTGATTCACCCCGGCAGCGTCGATTATCACGCTTTTGCACGCGATTACTGGATAATGCTTGGCGTAAGCGTACTGTTCGCCATGCTTTGTCTGTTGCGTCACCGCCGCATTGGCCGTACGGCGGGGACGCTTTTACTCTGTGGTTTCTTCGTCTGGGTAACGTTGCTGTGGCTACAGCCAGCGTTTATGGGCGGCTAAAAAGGACAGATTTGCCATGTCACATCAGCAACCAACGGTAGAGTTTGATTTTCAGCGAGCCGGTAAAACGGTTCTGCGCATTGAGCGCGAAGGCCTTGAGCAGCTTGACCAGTATATCAACGAGGCCTTTTCCGACGCCTGCGCCATGATTTATGCCTGTAAGGGCAAAGTGGTGGTTATGGGCATGGGCAAGTCAGGTCATATTGGTAAAAAAATGGCGGCGACCTTTGCCAGCACCGGCACGCCGGCTTTCTTTGTGCATCCAGCGGAAGCCAGCCACGGCGACCTGGGAATGGTGGGTAAAGACGACGTGGTGCTTGCCATTTCGAATAGCGGTGAATCCAGCGAGATTCTGGCGCTGATTCCGGTGGTGAAACGCCAGCAGATTAAACTGATCTGCCTGACCAGTCGACCTGAAAGCGCCATGGCCCGGGCGGCCGATATTCATCTTTGCGTCAAGGTGCCGCAGGAAGCCTGTCCGATGGGACTGGCCCCCACGACCAGTACCACCGCAGCCCTGGTGATGGGCGATGCACTGGCGGTCTCCCTGCTGGAGGCACGCGGCTTCACGCCTGAAGATTTCGCGCTGTCGCATCCGGGCGGTGCGCTGGGCCGTAAACTGCTGCTGCACGTGAGCGACATCATGCACAGCGGTGATGAGTTACCGCACGTCACGCGGGATGCATCATTGCGGGATGCGTTGCTGGAGATAACCCGTAAAAATCTGGGCCTGACCGTGATTGTTGACGATTTGATGAAGATTGAAGGCGTTTTTACCGATGGTGACCTGCGCCGCATCTTTGACATGGGCATCGATTTTCAAAAAGCGACCATTGCAGAAGTCATGACGCGTGGCGGCATCCGCGTACGTCCGAACGTGCTGGCCGTCGATGCACTGAATTTAATGCAAACCAAAAACATTACCTCCCTGCTGGTAGCCGATGACGACCATCTGCTGGGTGTGGTACATATGCATGACATGCTGCGCGCAGGCGTAGTGTAAACAGGAAGACACAATGCAGTCTGAGATTGCCGCTATAGAAACATGTTACGGCCCGGTCAGTGCCGACATTATGGCCCGTGCCGGGCACATTCGCCTGCTGATTTGCGATGTGGACGGCGTGATGTCTGATGGCCTGATCTACATGGGTAACAGTGGAGAAGAACTGAAAACCTTTAATGTGCGCGATGGTTACGGCATTCGTTGCCTGCTGACCTCGGACATTGAAGTGGCTATTATTACCGGCCGCACGGCCCGGTTACTGGAAGACCGCTGCAAAACGCTGGGGATTCGCCATCTTTATCAGGGGCAATCAGATAAGCTTTTGGCCTATCGCGAACTTCTGGATACACTGTCGCTCTCTGACGAGCAGGTGGCTTATATTGGTGACGATCTGATCGACTGGCCAGTTATGGCAAAAGTAGGGCTCAGCGTAGCGGTGGCCGACGCGCACCCGCTGCTGTTAGCGCGAGCGCGTTACGTCACACGTATCGCTGGTGGGCGCGGCGCAGTGCGTGAACTGTGCGATCTCATTTTGATGGCGCAAAATAAATTTGAGGATGCCAAAGGGCAATCAGTATGAGTAAAAGCAGGCGTTGGATAACGTTGGGGCTGGCCTTGATTGCGCTGGTGCTCATTGGCTGGAATTTCACTAACCGGGACAGCGACGATGGCGCACCGGTAATGAATAATGATCAAACGCCAACCTACACCAGTGCCAATTCGCATACCGTAGTTTACAACCCTCAGGGTGGCCTGGCTTATAAGCTGATCTCGGACAAAGTTACGTATTTCGAAAATACGGGAACCAGCTGGTTTGATAATCCGGTCATGACAACCTACGACGAGAATAAAATGCCGACCTGGACGGTACGTTCAGATAAAGCAAAGCTCACTAAAGATCGTATGCTGTATTTATATGGTCATGTTGAGCTGAATGCGCTGGCGCCAGATTCTGAACTGGAGCGCATCAAAACGGATAACGCTCAGGTCAATCTTGTCACTCAGGACGTCGCCTCGGACGATCAGGTGACGTTATATGGCCGCAGTTTTAACTCTACCGGCATGAAAATGCGTGGAAATTTACGGACAAAGCAAGCCGAGTTACTCGAAAAGGTCAAAACCTCTTATGAAATTCAAAATGAACAAAAACAGCATTAAGTTTTTACTGGCCAGCCTGCTGCTTGCAGCCAGCCTGCCGGCGCTGGCGCTGACCGGTGACTCGGACAAACCCGTTAATATCGACTCTGAAAATCAGTCGCTGGATCTGCAAGGCAACGTCGCGACCTTTACCGGTAATGTGGTCGTAACTCAAGGGTCGATCAAGATTACGGCAGATAAAGTCGTGGTGACCCGTCCGGGCGGCGACAGCAAAAAAACTATCGTTGATGCTTACGGCAATCCGGCGACCTTCTATCAGATGCAGGACAACGGTAAACCGGTACAGGGACACGCGTCCAAACTGCATTACGAGCTTGCTAATGACTTTGTTGAGCTGACGGGCAATGCGTACATTGAGCAGTTGGACAGCAATATTAAAGGCGACCGCATTACTTACCTGGTCAAAGAGCAAAAAATGCAGGCTTACAGCCAGGGCCAGAGCAAGCGCGTGACCACAGTTCTGGTGCCGTCGCAGTTACAGGACAAGCCCGCGTCAACCAATAGCGAAAAAAAGAGTAACTGATCACTATGGCCACATTAATCGCAGAGAACCTGGCGAAGGCGTACAAAGGCCGTCGCGTGGTTGAAGACGTCAGTCTGCAGGTAAAATCCGGTGAAATCGTCGGCCTGCTCGGCCCAAACGGTGCCGGTAAAACCACCACCTTCTATATGGTGGTCGGGATTGTTCCGCGCGATGCGGGCCGCATTGTCATCGACGATGAAGACATCAGTATTCTGCCGCTCCACGCGCGTGCGCGCCGCGGTATCGGCTACCTGCCCCAGGAAGCGTCAATCTTCCGGCGTCTGAGCGTTTACGACAACCTGATGGCCGTGCTGCAAATTCGTGATGATTTAACCGAAGAACAGCGACAGGATCGGGCGAATGAGCTCATGGATGAGTTCCATATTGCACATCTGCGCGACAATATGGGACAGTCACTGTCGGGCGGTGAACGTCGCCGTGTGGAAATTGCCCGTGCGCTGGCCGCAAATCCCAAATTCATTCTGCTGGATGAGCCTTTTGCCGGTGTTGACCCGATTTCCGTTATTGATATCAAAAAGATTATTGAACATCTGCGCGACAGTGGGCTTGGCGTGTTAATCACTGACCACAACGTGCGTGAAACGCTGGCGGTCTGTGAACGGGCCTATATTGTCAGCCAGGGCAACCTGATTGCTCACGGTACGCCGAATGAAGTCCTTGCAGATGAGCAGGTTAAACGTGTTTATTTGGGTGAAGAGTTCAGACTCTGATAAGGTGTCGTTAATACTGATGGTTACCCGGGAATATTCATCCTGTCTATGAAGCAAGGTTTACAACTCCGGCTCAGCCAGCAACTGGCGATGACCCCACAACTGCAACAGGCGATACGTCTGTTGCAGCTTTCTACGCTTGAACTTCAGCAAGAGCTACAGCTGGCCCTGGAAAGTAATCCCCTGCTTGAACAGACTGAACAGCATGAAGAAATAGACGCAAAAGAGTATCAGGAAGGCGAAGCGGGACTTGATACGCGTGAAGCGCTGGAACAAAAGGATATGCCCGAAGAGCTGCCGCTCGATGCGACCTGGGATGAAATCTATACCGCGGGAACGCCATCAGGAACCGGTACGGACTATCAGGATGATGAACTGCCCATCTACCAGGGCGAAACCACCCAGTCGCTGCAAGATTATCTGATGTGGCAGGTTGAGCTGACGCCGTTTAGCGATACCGATCGGGCGATCGCGACGTCTATCGTCGATGCCATTGACGATACGGGTTATCTTACCGTTTCGCTTGAAGACATTCTCGACAGTATCGGCGACGATGAGCTGGAAATGGACGAAGTTGAGGCCGTTTTAAAGCGCATTCAACATTTTGATCCGATCGGCGTAGGTGCACGTGATTTGCGTGATTGTCTGCTGGTACAGTTGTCGCAGTATGCGCCTGAAACGCCAACGCTCTCTGAAGCCCGCCTGATCGTCAGCCATCATCTTGATCTGCTGGCTAACCATGATTTCCGCAGCCTGATGCGCGTCACGCGTTTAAAGGAAGACGTACTGAAAGAGGCAATGCTGCTGATTCAGTCGCTCGATCCACGTCCGGGCCAGTCGATCAATACTGGCGAGCCTGAATACGTTATTCCTGATGTGCTGGTTCGTAAAGTTGCGACGCGCTGGACGGTAGAACTCAATACCGACAGTCTGCCGCGGCTTAAAATCAACCAGCACTATGCCGCCATGGGCGGTGCTGCGCGTAATGACAGTGACAGTCAGTTTATCCGCAGTAATTTGCAGGAGGCGCGCTGGCTGATCAAAAGTCTGGAAAGTCGCAATGAGACGCTGTTAAAAGTCTCACGCTGCATTGTTGAACAGCAACAGGCCTTTTTTGAGCAGGGCGAAGAGTTTATGCGTCCGATGGTGCTGGCCGATATTGCCCAGGCGGTGGATATGCATGAATCCACGATTTCCCGCGTCACCACGCAAAAATATCTTCACAGCCCGCGTGGCATTTTTGAACTGAAGTATTTTTTCTCCAGTCATGTTAATACTGAAGGAGGAGGCGAAGCCTCATCTACTGCGATACGGGCACTGGTAAAAAAATTAATCTCGGCGGAAAATCCCGCTAAGCCCTTGAGTGACAGTAAACTGACCTCCATGTTATCTGATCAAGGGATTATAGTGGCACGTCGTACCGTTGCAAAATATCGAGAGTCTTTGTCCATACCGCCTTCAAACCAACGTAAGCAGTTGGTTTAACAGAGAGAAGGAAGACCTATGCAGCTGAACCTTACCGGGCAAAATGTTGAAATCACCGAGCCACTGCGTGAATTCGTCACGGCGAAATTTGCCAAACTGGAACACTACTTTGATCATATCAACCAGGTATATGTTGTCCTGAACGTTGAGAAGGTGACACAGGTTGCTGATGCCACATTGCACGTTAACGGGGGCGAGCTGCACGCCACATCGGAAGCGGAAGATATGTATGCGGCAATTGACGGGCTGATTGACAAGCTGGCCCGTCAACTGACCAAATATAAAGACAAGTTAAAAAAACACTAACCTTCACGCTGGCAGGCGCGCCGGGCGCGCAGAGCTGAAAGGATGGGGCGGATTAACCGCCCCGTTTTGTCATCTGTGCCAGCGCCATGATTCCGCTACGTGATTACCGCGTACCGGTTTACTGGCTAAGTGAACTCGCAAGTGAAACGAAAATGAACAATGATTTAACACTGGAACTGAGCACAGTGCTTTCGCCAGACTGCACCCGCAGCAGCGTACACTGCCAAAGCAAAAAACGGGCGCTGGAAATTATCAGTGAACTGGCCGCTAAGCAGCTCAACCTGCCGCATCAAACGCTGTTTGAAGCGATACTGACCCGCGAGCGCATGGGAAGTACCGGTATTGGCAACGGTATTGCCATCCCGCATGGCAAGCTGGAGGAGGATACGTTACGTGCCGTCGGCGTCTTTATCAGCCTTGAGCAACCCATCGCATTTGATGCCGTGGATAATCAGCCTGTCGATCTCCTTTTTGCGCTCCTCGTGCCCGCGGACCAGTGTAAAACTCACTTACATACACTGTCGTTAGTCGCCAAACGGCTGGCGGATAAAACGGTTTGCCGCCGTCTGCGTGCTGCGCAGAGCGATGAAGAGCTGTATGCCATCATTACCGAAGAACAAACAGAGCAATAAAGCGCGTGATTTACCGGCGTGAGCCGGCTTTAAAACGGGAGAGAAGGTCATGGTGCTGATGATCGTCAGCGGTCGGTCAGGCTCAGGAAAATCAGTGGCGCTGCGCGCGCTGGAAGACATGGGTTTTTACTGCGTGGATAACCTGCCGGTCGTGTTGTTGCCTCAGCTGGCAGAATCACTGGTTGAGCGCAATATCTCAGCGGCGGTGAGTATCGATGTGCGTAACATGCCTGAGTCGCCTGAAATTTTTGAAACCGCGCTCAATAATTTGCCTTCCGGATTCTCGCCCCAGTTGCTGTTTCTTGATGCCGACCGCAATACGCTGATCCGCCGTTACAGTGATACGCGTCGCCTCCATCCCCTGTCCAGCAAAAATCTGTCGCTGGAAAGCGCGATTGATGAAGAGAGTGACCTGCTCGAGCCGCTGCGCTCGCGTGCCGATTTGATCATTGATACGTCAGAGATGTCGGTGCATGAACTGGCTGAGATGTTGCGTACCCGCTTACTGGGTAAACGCGAGCGGGAGCTGACTATGGTGTTTGAGTCGTTTGGCTTCAAACATGGTATTCCCATTGATGCGGACTACGTCTTTGACGTGCGTTTCCTGCCCAATCCACACTGGGATCCCAAACTGCGCCCGATGACGGGGCTGGATCGTCCCGTCGCGGCTTTTCTGGATCGTCATACCGAAGTCCATAACTTCATTTATCAGACACGCAGTTATCTGGAACTCTGGCTGCCCATGCTGGAAACGAACAACCGCAGCTATCTCACCGTGGCGATTGGTTGCACCGGTGGCAAACACCGCTCGGTGTATATTGCAGAACAGCTCGCTGATTATTTCCGCTCCCGGGGTAAAAATGTACAGTCCCGTCATCGCACACTGGAAAAACGTAAATCATGACCGTTAAGCAAACCGTGGAAATCAGAAACAAGCTGGGCATGCATGCACGCCCCGCCATGAAGCTGTTTGAACTGGTGCAAAGTTTCGATGCCGAAGTGCTGTTACGCAACGAGGCCGGCACAGAAGCCGAAGCCAGCAGCGTTATCGCGTTGCTGATGCTGGATTCCGCCAAGGGCGGCCATATTGAGATCGAAGCCAGCGGCCCCCAGGAAACTGACGCGCTGGCCGCCGTCATTGAACTCTTCGAAGCCGGTTTCGACGAAGAGTAACGTCAGTCCAGATGATTGCGCTGCAGGAAGCCCTCTCCTCCCAGTTGGCGCATCTGTCGGAGTATCCATTGCTGGCGCTGGCGCACATAGCCTGACGGCGCGTCGGCACGAAAGCGCAGCGGGTTAGGTAAAACGGCCGCCAGTAACGCCGCTTCTGACATGGTTAAGCGACTGGCAGGCTTGTTGAAAAAACGCCGGGACGCTGCCTCAACACCAAAGGTCCCTTTACCAAACTCCGCGATATTCAGATAAACCGTTAAGATACGGCGTTTAGTCCAAACGGTTTCCAGGCCGACCGTCAGACCCGCTTCCAGTCCTTTACGCATCCAGCTACGTCCATCCCACAAAAACAGATTTTTAGCCGTTTGCTGTGACAGCGTTGACGCACCGCGCATCCGGTTATCACCGCTGTCCAGTACAGACTGAATGGCTGCCACATCAAAGCCCCAGTGGTGAGGAAAGTTTTGATCTTCCGACGCGATAACGGCCAGCCTTATCCAGGGCGACATCGCCTGTGTCCCTACCCAATCCGAATGTGAGACATAGCTGAAATCGCCACGCAGCCAGGCACCGATCTGGCGTTCAGCCATCACGGCAGAGAAAGGCACCGGGAGAAAGGAAAAAAGTAAAATACCTGCCAGCCACAGCCCTGCCCAAATCAGCAGAATGCGCAGCACAATGCGCTTTACACCCTGCCAAAGCTTCCCTTTATGCTTACTCATACAATCGTCTCATCATTATGTCGTTTTTTAATTAATTTCAGGTGTAATCACCCCTGATGATAAAAAGCGTTCCTGAAAAATTCGCCGTCCGGGCCTGTCACCTTTATGATATGGCAAAGAAAATGCATCTGCGATGCAACAATAGTATGAATGAGTTCAATAAGTTCCCTTAAAAAGGAATCGGTTCCATTTACGAAGTCTCACACCATTCCTTGCAGGGCGATGAGACTAATTCGTGATAATTGCAGCCATCAATGTTTCATAAAACTTATATTTTATTTCGGGCGCGCCTGAACACAGGTTGCAGCAATGCGGCAGGCATTAACGTACTTATGGCATTTCTTCACCGCAATACATGTTTTTTTATTAATACATTTCCCCAAACATTACAAACTTTTCTATTGGTAAAACCTTTTAAGCGCCAGGGCGGATGACGTTTTCCGAAACGTTTTGGACCTTCCTGACCCGATCCTTTCATTATTCTTTATTATCATAAGCTTATAGCCAATTTAGTTCGCATCAGTGACGAATCATTTGTGTTAAGAGGCTTAACACAGGCTTTGTTAACAAATTTGGGTTAAACCCGTACAAAAAATAGAACTTTTGTTCAAAAAACAACCAATGTAACGGTAAAATTGATTCCTTTCTTGACTATGTTGGCAAATTAATGTTTCCTGTATTTAAACGCTGTTCAGCATCACAAATTTTAATGAATCTTGTCACAAGCTAATTCGAATTTGATAAGGTGTTGCATGTGTTAACCAATACCCGTTGTTGCCTTGAAAAACACTAAGCATAGCAGCAGCGACTTTTTCCCTGGTGTTGGCGCAGTATTAGCGCACCCCGGCCTCGGCTGGGGTCATTTTTTTTGGATCACCGCTGTTTCTCAGCCACCCACTCGCGCAATATCTGCACATCGTGCCGCCATTCACGCTTCAGCTCTTCCACCCATTCGCCCACGTTATCCCACCAGGCCGGTAATTCTGGGCTTTGAATTTGTTTCGCGATCTGTTGCAGATGCTGTAAGCCAACGGACCCTGCGGCACCTTTGATTTTATGGCCCTCTTCAGCAATGCCTTTTTCGTCGCGTGCCATCAGGTTGGAGTCCAGTACATCGAGGTAGCCCGGCATCATCTGTTCGAAGATGGTCAGGCTTTGCGTAATCAGACCGGGTCCCACCAGCTCCAGATACTGTTCAAGCATTGGAATGTCCAGCAAGGTATCGGACTGACGACTGCCCGGCGTCATAACGGCCTGATCATCGTTTCCGGGTTGGTCATCCCAAAACTTTTTGATGATGGCCGTTAACGCAGGTACGGCAAGCGGTTTACTGAGCACATCGTCCATGCCCGCATCAAAATACTCTTTTTTATCTTTCAATACGTTGGCGGTTAAGGCAACCAGCGGCGGCAAATGCGCATCAGGATACCGTTGACGAATGGCACGCGACACGTCCATGCCGGTCATATCCGGTAACTGAATATCCAGTAGCACCAAATCGAACTCCAGCGGGTCAAACATCTCAAGCGCTGCTTGCCCCGTCATGGCAACGTCAACGCTGCATCCCAGTTTTTCCAGAACCGAGCGTGCCACAATGACGTTCAGCTCAATGTCTTCCACCAACAGCACGTGCAGGGCCGGAAGCGGCAGCGTATCGTCAACGCCTTCATCTTCTACTTCCTCGGCAATACGCGGCGCTTTAATCACCACGGTAAAACAGGAGCCCTGGCCCGGTGCACTACTGACGCTGATATCCCCGCCCATCGCCTGCGCCAGACGGCGGGAGACCGCCAGGCCGATACCGGTTCCGGTTGCCGGTTTGCCGCCATGCTGATCGGTAACCTGATAATACATGGCAAAAATTTTGTCCTGCTCTTCCTCGCGAATGCCCTGCCCGGAATCCTGTACCTCAAAGCGCAGCGTTTCATCCTGTTCATAGGCGATACGCACGATGATTTCACCCTGCTGAGTAAACTTCACGGCATTGCCGATCAGGTTCCACAGGATCTGCCGTAGTCGTGTACCATCCGTTGAGATTTTATGAGGCAGCGGTAACTGCGGGGCCATGACAAACTTCAGGCCTTTTGGCTGCGCCAGCAAGCCAGAGAGATTCTCCAGATCGGCCAGGAAACTGGTGAAATCCAGCGGCTGGTTGTCCAGCTGTACCTTGCGTCGCTCGATTTTGTCCACTTCGATGACGTCGTTAAAGATATTGCCCAGGGTGATGGCAGAGACATGGATGGTTTTCAGGTACTTGAGCTGCTCCTGATTCAGATCGGTATCCAGCAAAATGCGGCTCAGACCGACAATGCCGTTAAGCGGCGTACGAAGCTCGTGGCTGATCGTAGAGATAAAGGTGGTCTTTTCCCGGCTCGCGTTCTCCAGCGCGTCCTGATAGCGTTTACGTTCGGTTATATCGCGGCCAAAGCCCATCAGGCCGCTGCGCTTACCGACCCGGTCGTAATAGGGCACTTTACGAATTTCAAAGCAGGCTTTCCGCCCATCGGGATACTGCAGCCACTGCTCATAGGTGAGCGAGACGTTATGACGAAAGACTTTTTCATCGGTTTCCAACACTTTAGTCGCCGTGTCATTGTCATAAATATCATGTGGCGTGAGCCCGATAAGCTGTTTTTCACTTTTACCGGTCAGCAGCTCCATGGCGCGGTTACAGCCTGAGAACTGCTTGTCGATATTGCGATAAAAGACCAGATCTGGCGATGCATCCAGAAAAGAGCGCAGGAAAGACGACTGTTGTTCCAGCTCTATTTGCGCCTGCTCGCGCCGCGCCACCTCTTCGCGTAGCTTAGCCATGACCTGCTCACGTGCCTGCTCCGCTTTTTTACGATCGGCAATTTCCTGATTGAGTCGGGAAATGGTCTCTTTCATCTGCTGATTCAGCTCAAGATCGCGCGTACGCATTTCTTCCAGCTTATCCACCAGCCTGGCAAGACGCTGGCGTGACTCTTCCAGCTGATCGACCACCACGGAAAGAAAATAAACCGCCCAGGGCGTGATCAACAGACCGAAAAAGACCGATCGCACCATATCAATACTTTCGACATGGCCACGCAGTACCATGGTCACCGCCATCTGCACAATCATGGCCAGTACGACCAGTGCAGACGCCAGCAGCAGCGAAAAACGGATCAGGCCAAGCTTGACCATTAAATCAACATAATATTGCGCCAGCAGGCGAATCTGTTTCATAAACACTCCCTGGGTGAGAACAGCCACATGATAGCGTATTTACGTCACCGTCGTCTTAGTGCATACGGCGAGATCGCGACCGTCATGCACTTATATGGTGCAAAACGCCGTTGCTTCGCCGACGTTTGCCCCATTATTGCTAAAACCCTTGACTAATTGTGCTAACTCAATGAATCTGTAGGGCCGTCTGCTAAACAGGCGCGCGTATCCAACCTCTTCTTTTCCGTCTGACAAGGCTTTATTGTCACGACGCCCTGTTTTTCATGCATAGCCATTCACATTATTCGAAGTTTTAAGCAACGCGACCTGATTAATTTTACTAATCACATGCCCCTTATTGATTCAAATTTGCTGCTATAAGAAAAACAGATACATCCTGCGCTTCCACTGCCTGTAGCAGCATTTGATGCTGTTTAGTACCCTGTCGCCAGCATACTTCAGCGATTTCACGCCACTGGCACAGTGATAGAGTTCACATTTCCCTCTCTGTCGCTTAATGAAAAACTGACACAATTTAGACACAAAAGCATAATAAATTCATTTGGTTATCGACATAAAGACGTGATTAAACTGTGTCAGGCTCGCTATTTGACCTTGATTCGCTTTCCCGATAAGTTGGAATTCCGCTGAAAGCTTTCATGATGGGCAAGCGTCACGGCATATCTATGCAACATGACGCCCGCATGGTTTGAGTCATCTCCTTTCGAGAACGGAAACACCACGCGCTACACATCCACGGACTTATCCTCCTGCCGATGAAAAGTGCGTAAAACGAAATCGCGCAGGCTGTCAGGCGCGGGAATAAAAGAATGCGCGCTGGGAAGAGTGTTTAACAAAGCTCAGTGCCTGAAACAATGCAGGTAATGTCAAAAGCAGTTTAAGGAGACCCTCAATGTCCACTAAAAAACCTGAATCCTATGGCTTATATAACCCAGCAGCAGGAAGTGACAGCTGTGGTGTAGGTTTCATTACCCGTAAGGACGGCGAGCAGACCCACGACATTCTGCGTATGGCGCACAGTGCACTCTGCACGGTTCCGCACCGTGGTGGCATGTCCGCTGAAGGCGTGGGTGATGGCGCGGGTGTCAACGTCGATCTTTCACTGCACTTTTTCCGTAAAATTACCGGTCAGGCGCTGGAAGCCGGTCGCTTTGGCGTGGGTAACTTCTTCGTTCCTAAAGATGCTGAACTGCGTGCCAATGCGGAGCGCCTGGTAGAAGAGACGCTGCGTCATTTTAATCTGCCGGTGATCATGAAACGCGAAATGCCGCTGGATAACAGCGTGACGCGTCCAGCCGCTGTCCAGTTTCAGTTGCCCATCGTGCAATGGATTTTTGCTGCGCCTCAGGATGTCAGCCACCAGAACGATTTTGAAAAACGGATTTATCGCGCCCTGCTGGCGATTGAGGCAGAGGCCTTTACGAAAAGTGAGTTTGGCGGTTTGTATCCGCTGTCGCTTTCGTCCCGTACCCAGGTATTCAAAGCCCGTCTGAATTCCAATGAGGTCATTCCTTATTTCAAAGATCTGACCGATCCCGATCATCAGGTCCGTGGGCTGTTTTTCCATACCCGCTTCTCAACCAATACCGATCCGCACACCACTATGGCGCAACCTTTCCGGTTAATGGCCCATAACGGTGAGCTGAATACCGATCGTAAAAACCGGATTGCTGAATCCGCGCTGGCCTCTGCGCGTGGAAAAACTATCGTTCGCCCGAAAGGTCAGTCAGACAGTTCCCGTCTTGACCAGAGCATTCACAGCCGCCTGATGGAAGACGATCTCGACTTAATCACCGCCGTAGTGTCGATGATGCCACCTGCATGGGAAAATGACACCGCGCTCTCTCCGGCGGTGCGTGACATGCTGGAATATTTCTCACTCTATGAAGAGAAGAACGACGGCCCTGCGGCGTTGATCTTTGGTAATGGGGAAGTGATTGGCGCACGTCTTGACCGTCTGGGTCTTCGTCCACTGCGTTCGGTTGAAACCGCCGAGTATATTGGTGCCATGTCGGAAGCCGGCCAGATTGCCTTTCCCCCGGAAAGCGTACTGCGCCGTGGTCGTATCGAAGCCGGCGGCATGCTCTATTTTGATCATCGCGAAAAACGCAGCTATACCACGCATGAAGCGCTGGAAAAGCTGGCTGCGGAAAAAGATTACGCTGCACTGCTCGGCAAATCTCGCGTCGATCTCAATGAGTTGCCTGTCATCCCTGCTGAGAAACAAGGGTCGCCTCTGCGCTATCGCGGCGATCTGAAAACCTATCAGCGCTTTGTGGCTTACTACTATAACCAGGAAAGCTTCAAATTCATGATGGACCCGATGCTGAACACCGGGGCCGAGAAAATCTCTGCTATGGGTTACGGCAACGCGATCAATGGTCTGTCCGATCATGAAGGCGGCATGGCGCACTACTTTTCGCAGCGTTTTGCACAGGTCACTAACCCACCGCTGGACTCCATCCGTGAAGCAGACGGTATGACGCTGCGCGTGGCACTGGGAGCCAAACCGCACCTGGGGCGCAGTAAAGGCCGTCAGATTATTGTGCCGACGCCTATTCTGACGCACCTGGACATGCTACAGCTGCGCGAACAGAACGTCGCACCTTATGCCCGTTTTGACATGTTGTACGAACCTGTCACCGGCAAAGACCTGCTCAGCCGTACGGCCAACGCCACTGCGCTGGAGAAGGCGATTGACGATCTGGCTCAGCAGGTCGTGGATTTCGCGCGTTCCCAGGGCGGGATCGCCGTCCTGACCGACCGCCACATCTCGTCCACCCATGCCGCCCTGCCCATGCTGTTGGTGGTTTCTGCGGTGAACCAGCGCCTGGTCCAGGAAGGATTACGTCTTGACGTGTCCCTGGTGGTGGAGAGTGGGCAGATTATCTCGTCGCATCACATTGCCGCGACGCTGGGCTTTGGTGCCTCTGCTGTCTATCCGCTCGGCGTACAGATGCGTGCCGAAGAGAAATTCGGTGAAGGTGAAGAAGGCAATAAAGCCTTTAAACGCTATGCCAAAGCCGCCGAAAAGGCCCTGATGAAGACCATGGGTAAAGTAGGCCTGTGTACCGTTGAAAGCTACAGTAGCGGTGAGTTCTTTGAACCTAACTTCCTTAACACTGACGATCCGGTACTGAAGAAGTATTTCCCGAATATCAAAACGCCTGTTGGTGGCGCGGGCTTTGCCACCATCGCGCAAATGGCAGTGGACTGGCATCAAAGCGCGCTGAAAATTCAGGGCGAATCAGAAGTGCCATTACTGGGGCTGTTTAAAGAGCGCGCAGAGGGCGCAGGCCACTCCTACGGCACCATTGCCGTGCGTACCTTTATTGATATGACGGAAGAGCCGATTCGCTTTGCGGACAAAGCGCGCGAAGAGGACAATTTCATTCGTCTGATGACGCTGGCCCGTCTGGATAATGCGTTTGGCATCAAGCCTGACACGTTCAAGGACAGCAGCTTTGAGCGCATTCCTGATGACGTGATGAATAACTTTGCCATCACAGCCGATTACCGTCAGTTCTCCAGCCTGATGTATGAAGAGCGTAAACGCCGCCCTGCTGCGCTGCGTGACATTCTGGCCTTCCCGGCCGATCTGACGCATATCGACAGCGAAGCGGAATTCCGCCGTAAACTGGGCCGTTATTCGCTGACCAACAACGGATTTGCTACTCGCGGCCTGGAATGCGAGGCCATCGAAGGCAGCCCGAACACCTTTATGCTGCGGCTGACCGATGCCATCGCCGGGCTGAAGCCGGAAAGCGAACGTCTGCTGAATCTGTCACGGGCTCTGAAAGCCCGCTTCAGTGACGAAATCGAATCGGCGGACGTGGTCGCAGGCGGCCTGAAAATCACCGCCGTAGGTAAAGCTGCCGACTATCTGTCGCGCATTTTTACTGCGCTGCCCTCACTGCCGTTAAGCGAAATTCAGCCTGCCTGTGAAATCACTCGCACTTTCGCCTCCGGGGCGATGAGTCACGGCGCGCTGGTGGCACCGGCACATGAAGCTGTCGCACATGGCACCAACATGGTCGGCGGCATGAGCAACTGCGGGGAAGGCGGCGAGCACTATTCCCGTCATGGCACTATCCGTGCGTCCCGTATCAAGCAGCTGGCGTCAGGTCGTTTCGGCGTCTGGGCGGCGTACCTGGCCGATCCGATGCTGGAAGAGCTGGAGATCAAAATTGGTCAGGGTGCAAAACCTGGTGAAGGTGGCCAGTTGCCTGCGGCGAAAGTCACCGTCGAAATCGCGGCGGCACGTGGCGGCACACCGGGCGTTGAGCTGGTCTCGCCACCACCGCACCACGACACCTACTCTATCGAAGATTTGGCCCAGCTGATTCACGACTGCAAAGCGGCGCGTGTTCGCGTCATTGTGAAGCTGGTGTCCTCTGAAGGGATTGGCACCATTGCTGTGGGCGTAGCGAAAGCCGGTGCTGACGTTATTAACGTCGCCGGTAACACGGGCGGTACGGGCGCCGCCTCGGTGACCAGTCTGAAATATACCGGTCGCGTCGCGGAAATCGGCATTGCCGAAGTCCATCAGGCGCTGTGTGCGAACGGCCTGCGCGACAAAGTCCTGCTGCGCTGTTCAGGTGCACAGCAGACGGGCAGCGACGTGGTGAAATCCGCGCTGCTGGGCGGTGACAGCTTTGAATTCGGTACGACTGCGCTGATGATGCTGAAATGCGTGATGGCAAAGAACTGTAACGTCAAATGCCCCGCAGGGTTAACCACGAACGCTGAAGCCTTTGATGGCGATCCGCGTCAGCTCGCACAGTATTTCCTGAATGTGGCACACGAAGTCCGCGAAATCCTGGCGCGTATGGGCCTGCGCTCGCTGCGTGAAGCCCGTGGGCGCGCTGACCTGCTCCATTTGATGGATCACCCGCTGGAAGTCGGCAAGCTGGATCTGCGCGCCATGCTCACCGTGGTGCCAGAGCTGAAAATCGACAAGCCGGTTTATCTGGAAAAAGATTTTGAGCTGGATGATGGCTGGGTGGAAGAACTCAACCAGCAACTGGTGACAGCGGGCAAGACATCGCTGCAGTTAGGTCACGACGTCGTCCTGAACAACCGCAATAAAAGCGTGGGCGGTCAGTTGGCGATCGATATCGAGCGCATGCTGAATCATACCCTGACAGCAGAGCAACTGCAGGCGATGCCCTCTGTGCTGCAGGACGATCGCGGTCGTCGCTATCTGGCGCCGGCCACGGTGCATATTACGACCACCGGCTCAGCCGGTCAGTCCTTCGGTGCCTTCTGCAATGACGGCATGCTGATGCAACATCGTGGCACCTGCAACGATGGGGTGGGCAAAGGCCAGTGCGGCGGCGAGTTGGTGGTGTTATCACCGGGCGGCGGCGCACAGGACAGCGATGGCAACGTCCTGATCGGTAACTTTGCTCTGTTTGGCGCAACGGGCGGCCGCCTGTTCGTGCAGGGCCAGGCCGGTGACCGCTTCGCAGTGCGTAACTCTGGTGCCACTGCGGTAGTGGAAGGCGTCGGTGACTTCTGTTGCGAATACATGACCAACGGTGCCGTGTTGAACCTGGGCACCTTTGGTAAAGGCTTCGGTAACGGCATGAGCGGCGGCTTTGCTTACCAGTACGATCCGTACGGCTCCCTGGCTAACCATGCAGCGGGCGATTCCGTTCTGTTTGGTTCCATTGCCGATGCCGATGAGCTGGCACAGATTCATAAGCAGGCCGTGCTGACCATGCTGAACTGGCATCTGGACGCCACGCAGTCACCACGTGCGGCCTGGCTGCTGGAGCACTGGGAAACCGAATGTCAGCACTTCGTGTATGTAATGCCGCGCTCTCTGCTGCTGTATCAGGATGGCGGTGAAATCCTGAAGGCGAAATCCCGTAAGGATTTGCTGGAAGAACTCTCAACCGCGCTGGCAGCGCATCAGGTCGCAAAATTCAAAGCCGCGTGGCGTGAGGGCAAAACCATTGCAGACGGTGCCGTACCGGCTTATGGCGCGACAGATACGGTCGAGATGTTTGTATTGCTCAATAACTACACCGTATTGAGCTTCGCGCAGCAGCTGGCTCTCGGCAAGTTACCGAAAGGCACCCACGTTGAGGATCCGGCGGTCGAGAAAGCGGTTCGTAATTTACTGATGACAGAGGACTTTTCGCTGGTCAGTAAACTGCAGCGCCATGCGCGGGCAGCCATTGAGAACTACAGCGACAGCGAATTAGCCAGCCTGATCGGTTCAAAACGCATGTCCGATTACAAAGCGGCACTGACGCAACGCAACATCCGTTCCATGGACAGCCTGGCCACCTATGGCTGGATCATGTATCAGGATGCCTGCAACCGTGAAATCCTTGGTCGTCTGCCTGATTTTGAAGAGTTGTTTGCACGTGCGGCATTACCTGAAATTGCGGCGGCGGTAGGGAAACTGGCCTGACAGCCGCGTCTGTAAACTGAACTGTGTTTAATCATGATTACCCGGAGGGTTTCGCGGTACCGGGCGGAGGTCAATCCCGAGCCTCTCTGTGGCAGACGGCCGCTGAGAGGACGGGTTTCGCCACACTCACGGCGGTGCGAAACATGATGGTTAAGAGCGGGATTGAGTAAAGGTATCCATGAAAATTCCATACATTCCTGAAGATGCACCTTTCAATGGTGATCAGAAATACTGGCTGGCGGGCTTTCTGGCTGGCCTGCACTCCCGTTTGCTGGTGTTAGAAGACAAACAGCAACCTGCCGCGGGCAACGCCGCCGCTGCAACGACCCAACTGCACATTCTTTATGGTTCGCAGACCGGTAACGCTGAAGCTCTGGCCCAGTCTGCGGCCAAATCGGCCCGTGCTAAAGGCCTGGTGCCTGTCGTTCAGGCGCTGGGCGATGTGGATCTCGACGTGTTTGCCACAATGCGCCACGTGCTGATCGTCACCTCGACCTACGGTGAAGGTGAAATGCCGGACAATGCCCAGTTATTCTGGGACGCCATCTCCGCCAGTACCGCACCGCGTCTGGAGCAGATGCACTTTGCCGTTCTGGCTATCGGCGACACCGGCTATGACGGTTTCTGCCAGGCCGGTAAATTCCTGGATATGCGCCTGGAACAGCTGGGTGCCAAACGTGTTGTTGATCGTATTGACTGCGATATTGATTATGAAGAGCCTTCGCATGCGTGGCTGAACAGCACGATGCCACAGTTCGCCAGCAGCGCAGGCAGCAGCGGCACGGTTCTGGAGAGCGCACCGGAAGCTCCGGTCATCCCCGGCAGCAACAAATCCAATCCCTATGCCGCAGCCCTCATCACCAACAAGCGCCTGTCGAGTGAGCAGTCTGCGAAAGACATTCGCCATTTCGAATTTGATCTGACTGACAGCGGTCTGAAGTACGAAGCGGGCGATGCGCTGGGTGTGATCCCGGTGAACGAACCGTCGCTGGTCAGCCTGCTGCTGACACAGCTGAACGCCGATTATCAGACGCCCGTCCCCGGCTTCGACAGAAGTCTTGGCGATCTGCTGACCTACCAGTTTGAAATTTCTGAGCCTTCACGCAAGCTGATTGAGTGGGTTGGACAGAACACCACGAACCAGGAACTGCGTCACGTACTTCAGCACGATGATAAAGATGCCCTGGGTGTCTGGCTGTGGGGCAAAGATACGCTGGACCTGCTGCAACTTGAGCTGACCCGCAGCCTGAGCGTGCCTGAGTTCGTCGCCCTGCTGCGTCCGCTGCAGCACCGTGCCTACTCCATTTCGTCCAGTTCCAAAGCGCATCCTAACCAGGTTCACCTGACGATTGCGGCTGTGCGCTATCACAGTGGCGGCCGCAACCGTAGCGGAGTCTGTTCAACCTACCTGGCCGAGCGCGTGCGACGTGGCGAAAAGCCGGCGATCTTTATCTCGCCGAATAAATCTTTCCGGGTCCCGGCCAACGGCAATGCGCCCATGATCATGGTCGGCCCGGGTACCGGCATCGCCCCTTTCCGTGCGTTCCTGCAGGAACGTCAGGTGACCGGTGCGCAAGGCAAAAACTGGCTGTTCTTTGGCGATCAGCATCAGGAGCATGACTTCATTTACCGTGAAGAACTGACGGCCTGGCATGAGAGCGGTTTGCTGACGCGTCTCGATCTGGCGTTCTCACGCGACCAAGACAAAAAAATCTACGTGCAAAACCGTATGCTGGAACAGGGCGCAGAACTGTACGCCTGGTTGCAGGAAGGTGGGTATTTCTACGTCTGTGGTGATGCCTCACGCATGGCGAAAGACGTGGATAATGCGCTGTATGAAATCGTACGCCAGTTTGGTGGTCTGTCCAGCGAGCGCGCGGCGGACTACATCGATCAGTTGAAGAAAGAAAAACGCTACCTGCGCGACGTGTACTAATCTCAGCCGCAGAAAGCAAAAATCCGGGTACGCTGTGCGCCCGGATTTTTTTCGCTCATCATTCTGACGATCAAAAAAAATGCCTGTCGGCTGACAGGCATTCTGAGTTATTTCACCACACGCAGTGCGGGACGACCGCCGCGCGGTGGCGGATCGTCATCAGGTGAGTTGTCGTCATCGCTGGCATCGTCAGGGCGATCGCCATCAATCACTGACATGACCGTCTCTTCCTGATTTTCCGGGAACGCCTGGGATGCCCCTTCATAAGCCGGTTCAGGCTCAAACATGGTCCCCGCACCGTTTTCACGCGCATAGATGGCCAGAATAGCCGCCATCGGCACGTTCACCTGGCGCGGCACGCCGCCAAAGCGGGCATTAAACGAGACTTCCTCGTTACCCAGCTCAAGATTGCCTACAGCGCGCGGCGCAATGTTGAGGACGATCTGACCGTCCCGTGCATATTCCAGCGGAACCTGAACGCCCGGCAGGTTGATATCGACCACCAGATGCGGCGTCAGCTGGTTATCCAGGAGCCAGTCATAAAAAGCCCGCAGCAAATAGGGGCGACGGGCCGTAAGTTGCGACATTTCCATAAATCAGCCCCGGGCTTGCAGGCGCATTTCACGTTCAGCTTCAGTCAGTGAAGCAAGGAAGGAGTCACGTTCAAATACGCGGTTCATATAGCCTTTCAGCTCTTTTGAGCCCGATCCCAGCAGATCGATGCCCATTGACGGTAAGCGCCACAGCAGCGGTGCCAGGTAGCAGTCAACCAGGCTGAACTCGTCGCTCATAAAGAAAGGTGAACGTCCAAACAGGGGGGCAATCGCCAGTAACTCTTCACGCAGCTGCTTACGCGCCGCTTCGGCTTCCTGACCGCTGCTGTTCTCGACCTTTCTCATCAGGCTGTACCAGTCTTGCTCGATACGGTGCATCATCAAACGGCTTTCGCCACGCGCAACCGGATAAACCGGCATCAAAGGCGGGTGTGGGAAACGCTCATCAAGGTATTCCATGATGATGCGTGATTCATACAGTGTCAGTTCGCGATCAACCAGCGTCGGCACAGTACGGTACGGATTGAGGTCAATCAGATCCTGCGGCAGGTTATCCATTTCGACCTGCTCGATCTCTACGCTGACACCTTTCTCGGCCAGCACAATACGCACCTGATGGCTAAAAATGTCAGTAGGACCAGAAAACAGCGTCATTACCGAACGTTTGTTGGCAGCGACAGCCATGAAAACCTCCCAGTTTGTTCACAAAAAGTTACTGCGAATGGCCAACCACACGGCGACTCACCTGCTCATAGAACTCGCTCGCAATCCGCGCTAACCACTCCCGACTGATGCCAGGCGCATAACGCGCCAGCTTGCGGGCGCAAAGTGACAGGGAGTTTACCAGATTTTAGGCAGCTTGTGGGCGGGGGAATGCATTTTTGCGGGTAAAATGCGAACAGCATTGTTGTTTTCTGTGACTGCGCCGCCTGGCATGAAAAGCAAAAAACCCGCCGAAGCGGGTTTTTTGTGCCAACTGTGACTGCCGAAGCAGCAACAATTAACGTTTGGAGAACTGAGGACGACGACGTGCTTTACGCAGGCCGACTTTCTTACGTTCAACCTGACGAGCATCGCGAGTAACGAAGCCTGCTTTACGCAGTTCGCCACGCAGTGACTCATCATACTCCATCAGAGCGCGGGTGATACCGTGACGGATCGCGCCTGCCTGACCAGAGATACCACCACCTTTAACGGTGATGTACAGGTCCAGTTTGCCAACCATATCAACCAGTTCCAGAGGCTGACGCACGACCATGCGTGCAGTCTCACGACCGAAATACTGCTCCAGAGAGCGTTGGTTGATGACGATGTTACCGCTACCCGGCTTGATGAAGACGCGTGCGGATGAGCTTTTGCGGCGACCAGTGCCGTAGTTTTGAGTTTCAGCCATTGCCTTTAATCCCGATTAAATGTCAAGAACTTGCGGTTGCTGTGCCGCATGGTTGTGCTCGTTACCTGCGTAAACTTTCAGTTTACGGTACATAGCACGACCCAGCGGGCCCTTCGGCAGCATGCCTTTAACCGCGATCTCAATCACGCGCTCAGGACGGCGAGCAATCATCTCTTCAAAGGTCGCCTGTTTGATACCACCGATGTGACCAGTGTGGTGATAGTAAATCTTGTCAGAACGCTTGTTGCCGGTGACAGCAACTTTCTCAGCGTTCAGAACGATGATGTAATCACCTGTATCAACGTGCGGAGTGTATTCCGCTTTATGCTTACCACGCAGACGGCGTGCCAGTTCAGTCGCCAGGCGACCCAAGGTTTTGCCAGTTGCGTCAACAACATACCAGTCACGTTGGACGGTTTCTGGTTTAGCTGTAAAAGTTTTCATCGAAAAGCTTACCCAAATTAAGTTACACGTTGGTGAAATCCCAAACGCTTAAGTAAACGAATGAGGCTCACACGACCATTTTGACCAGCAAGCCACCCCTTCGGATAGCGTTACCGGCGCGCAGAGGATTTGGGAAAAAAATCCAGTGCCGTAACGTGGGGTCGCAAGATTATAGAGAAGTCGATTACAAAAATCGAACTCTATTTTCATTTATTACCCGGAATCTCAGGGTAAATGCGCCAGCCGCAGATACTCTTCGCTCTGCATTTCCTGCAAACGCGACAGGCAGCGCTGGTATTCAAATTTCAGGCGCGTGCCCTGATAAATTTCGAACAACGAGGTTTCCGCGGCGACGACCAGTTTGACATGGCGCTCGTAAAACTCATCCACCAGCGCCAGAAAACGCCGCGCCTGATCTTCCGTTTTATAAATCATGACCGGCACATCAAACAGCAGCACGCTGTGAAAGCGGCGCGACAGTTCGATGTAATCGTGCTGGCTGCGCCCTTCCCCACACAGGGTTTTGAAGTCGATTGCCACCACGCCTTCACTGACACCCAGCGTGGGCATTTTGCGATGGTTGATCTCCAGCACCGGTGCGCTGTCGCGTTTTTCCCCTGACAGCGCCTGGAACATGCGGTCCATATCGGCGTAGGTTTCTGGCCCTAAAGGAAACTTCCACAGATGCGCCGACGTCAGCGTGCGCAGACGGTAATCAATGCCCGCATCAACGTTCATGACGTCACAATGTTGCTTGATCTGCTCAATGGCCGGCAGGAAACGCGCGCGCTGTAAACCGTTTTTATAGAGGTTATCGGGCGGAATATTCGAGGTGGCGACCAGGCTGATGCCCCGTTCGAACAACGCTTCCATTAACGTGCCCAGCAACATGGCATCCGTAATATCGGACACAAAGAATTCGTCAAAACACAGAATATCGGTTTCGGCTTTGAAGCGATCGGCGATGATCAGCAGCGGATCGCTGTGCCCCTGCAGTTCGGTCAGCTCTTCGTGCACGCGCAGCATAAAGCGGTGAAAGTGTAAGCGCAGCTTGCGGTTGCCAGGAATAGACTGAAAAAACAGATCCATGACCCAGGTTTTCCCGCGCCCCACGCCGCCCCACATATACAAGCCACGTACCGGCGTTTTGACCTGGGATTTCTCTTTACCCATCAGCTTCGACAGACGACCAAACAACCCCTGCGAGGCAGGTTCAGTCGTCTGCTGGCGGGCGATGAGCCCTTGCTGGATAGCATCTAAGCGGGTGATCGCTTCACGTTGTACATCGTCGGGCTTAAAATCGCCCTGCGATAGCGCCTGCTCATAGCGGGCAAGCGGAGATGAGGTTTGCATGGTTCGCTCAGTGTCCCTGAATGTTGTCTTATTCACACATCGTTTGTCGAAAAAAAGGCCGCTCTACACTAAGGCATGGCGCTCCAGAGTTCCACATCCATAAGATTAACGGGTATAGTGACTATTATTAAGTGGTGCAACGCCCTACGGAACAACGGAAATAACACGGGAGTCATTATGACCTGGGAATACGGGCTAATTGGTTTAGTGGTAGGTATCATTGTCGGCGCAGTAGCCATGCGTTTTGGCAACAGGAAACTGCGCGAGCAGCGCAGCATGCAGTATGAGCTGGATAAAACGAAAGCCGAACTGGCTGATTATCGTGAAGAGCTGACCAACCACTTTGCGCAAAGCGCCGAGCTGCTTGACAACATGGCACGCGATTACCGTCAGCTTTACCAGCATATGGCGAAAGGATCTAATGACCTGCTGCCAAACATGCCTGGCGACAAAAATCCCTTTGCCTGGCAACTAACCGAAGCGGAAGCCGATAACGATCAGGCACCGGTTCAGATGCCACGCGATTACTCAGAAGGCGCTTCCGGTTTACTGCGCGGTGAACGCGCCGTGCGCGACTAAGCGCATCGGGCACAGCCACGCTGTGCCCGCTGTTTTTGCGAACCCCGGCCGCAAACGGCTGTCTCACTGATTTATTCCCCCCACTTTTTGCAGCGAGAGCGTTGTAGCAATGAAAAAACAAGCACGACTGTTAAGCGCGTTAGCCTTGAGTATTGGAATGAGTCTTGCCGCTGCGCCCGTCGCAATGGCGACGCTACCTGCACAGATTCAGGGGCAGCCACTGCCCAGCCTGGCACCGATGCTGGAAAAAGTGTTACCTGCCGTGGTCAGTGTGCATGTTGAAGGCACGCAGTCGGATTCACAGGCCCAGGATATTCCTGAACCCTTAAAGCGTTTCTTTGGCCAACTGCCTGGCGGCGGTCAGTCTCAGCCACAACCGTTTGAAGGCCTGGGTTCCGGCGTCATTATCGACGCCGCGAAGGGCTACGTGTTAACGAACAACCACGTGGTCAACGGCGCCGATAAAATCAATGTCCAGTTGGGCGACGGCAGTGAATATGACGCCAAACTCATCGGTCACGATGAACAAACGGATATTGCCCTGATTCAGATCCAGGGCGCTAAGAACCTGACGCAGATTAAAGTCGCGGATTCCGACCAACTTAAGGTGGGCGATTTTGCCGTCGCTATTGGTAATCCCTTTGGGCTGGGCCAGACGGCTACCTCCGGGATTATTTCGGCACTGGGCCGCAGCGGACTGAATCTTGAGGGGCTGGAGAACTTTATCCAGACGGATGCCGCCATCAACCGCGGTAACTCCGGCGGTGCGCTGGTGAATTTAAACGGCGAACTGATTGGTATTAACACCGCCATCCTCGCCTCCAGCGGCGGTAATATCGGCATTGGCTTTGCGATTCCAAGCGATATGGCAATCAACCTGGCCGATCAGTTGATTAAGTATGGCGAAGTGAAACGCGGTCAGCTTGGTATTAAAGGCACGGAAATGACTGCGGATATGGCCAAGGCGTTTAACGTCGATGCCCAGCGCGGTGCTTTCGTGTCTGAAGTTCTGCCGCAGTCGGCGGCACAGAAAGCCGGTATTAAGTCGGGAGATATCATTGTTTCTGTGAATGATAAACCCATCACCAGTTTTGCTGAGTTGCGCGTAAAAATCGGCACCACGGCACCCGGCGAGAAAGTGAAGCTGGGCCTGCTGCGTGAAGGCAAACCCGTCAGCGTTGAGGTCACTCTTGAGCAGAGTGCTCAGACAACCGCCAGCGCACAACTGCTGTCACCGGCTCTTCAGGGGGCCACGCTGAGCGATGGTCAGACGAAAACCGGTGATAAAGGTGTGAAGATTGACGGCATCGAAAAAGGCACGCCGGCTGAACAAGTGGGCCTGCAAAAAGATGATGTCATCATTGGCGTTAACCGCACGCGCGTCCAGAATATTGCCGAAATGCGCAAAGTGCTGGAAGCCAAACCACCTGTGCTGGCGCTGAATGTCGTGCGCGGTCAGGAAAGCATCTATCTGTTATTGAGATAAACCACGCATAATGGCGGACACAAGCACGTGTGTGTCCGCCCCGCGCATGGTATTCTCCCCAACGTTCTCCCCTGACGTGATTTAACACCATGTTTCTTAAACTTTTGCGTTCAGTGGTGTTGGGACTGATTGTTGCGGGCATCTTGCTCGCAGCGTTGCCCGCACTGCGTTTGGGCGGTGCTGCCCTCTATAGTCAAAATGACAGTAACGATGAAACGCCCTTTGGCTTCAATCAAGGGGTGCGCCGCGCTGTGCCTGCCGTGGTCAACGTTTATAACCGCAGTACGCAAGGGAACAATAACCGTGGTATCACCACGCTGGGTTCCGGCGTGATCATGAATGCCAAAGGCTATATTCTGACCAACAAGCACGTCATTAATAATGCCGATCAAATCATCGTCGCTCTGCAGGATGGCCGCTTCTTCGAGGCGACGCTGGTTGGGTCGGATGCGATGACCGATTTAGCGGTGCTGAAAATCACCGCGCCGAATCTGCCGGTGATCCCCATTAATCCCAAACGTGTCGCACACATTGGCGATGTCGTGATGGCTATTGGTAACCCCTATAACCTTGGGCAAACGGTCACGCAGGGCATTATCAGCGCAACGGGTCGGGTCGGGCTGAGCTCGTCAGGCCGCCAGAATTTCCTGCAGACCGATGCCTCCATTAACCAGGGCAACTCCGGTGGCGCGTTAATCAATTCGCTGGGCGAGCTGATGGGAATTAACACCCTGACCTTCGACAAAAGCAGCGACGGTGAAACGCCCGAGGGAATCGGTTTTGCCATTCCCACCGCACTCGCGTCGAAAATCATGGATAAGCTGATTCGCGATGGCCGGGTTATACGTGGCTACATCGGTATCACAGGGCGCGAAGTGCCCCCGCTGCACGGTCAGGGAAACAGTCTGGACAGAGTTCAGGGGATTATCGTCAGCGTCGTTACGCCCGGCGGTCCGGCGGATAAAGCCGGTATTGAGCCTAACGATGTGTTGCTGAGTGTGAACGGAAAACCGGCTATATCGGCACAGGAAACCATGGACCAGGTTGCCGAAATCCGTCCCGGCTCAGTGATTGATGTCCAGGTGCTGCGTAATGATAAGAAGCTGACCCTGCCGGTGACGATTCAGGAGTTTCCGGACAACAGTCAGTAGGCAAAACATTTTGACGGGAACGCCCGCGGAAAAAACAGACAAGGCCGCGCAATGCGCGGCCTTGTCTGTTTCTGGCTCAGGTCAGTAGGCTTCTCAGCGTAAGCTGGCGCGAAGCCTTGACTAGCAGCGGTCTACCGGAAAGGCGATAACCTCACTCAGCGAGTCGGCCTTCAGTGCCAGCATAATCAACCGATCTATGCCCAGCGCTACGCCTGAACAGGCTGGCATGCCATGTTCCAGCGCCGCCAGCAGGTAATGATCAATCGGGTGCTGCGGCAGCCCGCGTGCTGCACGGCGGCGATTATCCTGTTCAAAACGCTGACGCTGTTCACGGCTGTCCGTCAGTTCACGGAAGCCGTTCGCCAGTTCAATGCCCTTGTAATAAACCTCAAAGCGTTCGGCAACGCGATGGTCTTCTGTGCTGATCTCCGCCAGTGCCGCCTGGCTGGCCGGAAAGTGATAGACAAAACAGGGCTTATCCTGACCAATTTTGGGTTCCACGCCCAACATAAACAGCAGCATCAGCAAGGTATCGCGATCCTCTTCCCGATTCGCCAGCTCGCCCTCGCCCAGCTTTTCTGCGGCCTCCCGCAATTGCGTTTTATCTGCAGAAAGCGGGTCCAGATCAAGATGACGAATAAACGCCTGCTGATATGAGAGGGATTCCGCGCTGTCGCACTCCAGCACCTGCTGAAGCAAATCGTCCACTTCGTTCATCAGCCGGTACATATCATAATGGGGGCGATACCACTCCAGCATGGTGAATTCAGGATTGTGGTGCCGTCCGGCCTCTTCATTGCGGAAACAACGTCCCATCTGATAAATCGGCCCGCTACCGGCTGCCAGCAGGCGTTTCATATGGTATTCCGGGCTGGTCATCAGCCAGAGGTCGCATCCGTCGGACATGCCGGGGCCGACAAACCGCGTCTGGAAAGGCACCAGATGGATATCGGTGACGGTCGCCTGACTCATGGCTGGCGTATCCACTTCCAGTACGCCACGATCGGCAAAGAAACGACGCACTTCAGCCACAATGCCTGCGCGTTTAATTAAATTGGCAATGGACGCGCCCGGTTGCCAGCTTGCCGTTTCACTCATGGTGATGACTCCTGATACAAATAAGGGTGGGAAGTCTACTCGCAATGGCGGTGCCAGACAATCATGGCGCAAAACTGTCCAATAAACTGGCCGGGTTCTATAATTAACAGGTTAAATAACAAAGGAATCTTTTTATGTCTCCATGGAAAACACTGGTCGCCAGCCTGAGTACCTTCTTGTCCGTTGCCTGCTCAACCACACCGCCGAAGAATGTTACCGTCGTTGAACACTTCGACAGTGAGCGTTATCTCGGTCAATGGTATGAGATTGCCCGGCTGAATCACGGCTTTGAACGCGGTCTTGAACAGGTGACGGCAAACTACAGTCCTCGGGAAGACGGCGGCCTCAAGGTGGTTAACCGCGGCTATAACCCGAAAAAGCAGCGCTGGCAGGAGAGCGTGGGCAAAGCTTACTTTACCGGCGACAAACAACGCGCCGCGCTCAAAGTTTCTTTCTTTGGCCCCTTTTATGGTGGCTATAACGTTATTGCGCTGGATCCCGACTACCGCTATGCGCTGGTCTGCGGACCTAACCGCCACTATTTATGGATTCTGTCCCGCACGCCGCAGCTGGACAACGACGTGAAGCAAAAGCTGGTACAGCAGGCACGTCAGGCCGGTTTCCCGGTGGACGAGTTGATTTGGGTAAAACAGGGATAGAAGAGAAAATAAAGCCGGTACGAAAGACGTTCGTACCGGTTTTTGGAGCTTACTGCGCGCTACGTTGAATCGCCTGACCGCCTGCTTCAACGTCTTCGCCAACGCCACGCGTGGTATTACAGCCTGACAACAATGCTGATAACATCACCACAGAAAAAATCGCAACAATACTTTTCTTTAACATAAGCCAGTTCCTTTTTTACGTTGCATTAAAAGTACAGCTTTTAAAGCATAGACCGATTACGCCACGCTGCGAGCCTAACCCGCTGAAAAAAGGAAATTCTGCCGTGTTACTTCGCGGCGCGAGAAATAGCCCCACCCAGGTGAGAGACATCCTCGCCAAAACCGTGAAAGGTATTACAGGCGCTCAGTCCAGAAGAGACCAGCAACGCCATCGCGATAAGTTTTGCCAGTTTTTTCATTGTTGAAACTCACATAAAAAAGGCGCATCACAGGATGCGCCTCTCAGGATTATTTTACGCGTGAAACGTATTCGCCAGAGCGGGTGTCCACTTTCACCACCTCGCCAATCTGAACGAATAAAGGCACTTTAATGACGGCGCCGGTAGACAGCGTGGCAGGCTTGCCGCCTGTACCCGCGGTATCGCCTTTCAGGCCTGGGTCAGTTTCAATCACTTCCGCTTCGATAAAGTTCGGTGGCTGAACTGCAATCGGTTTATCGTTCCACAAGGTTACGATACACTCCGCATTGTCCTGCAACCACTTCTGTACTTCATCCAGCACTTTAGCTTCAACCTGGTACTGCTCAAAGCTTTCCGGGTGCATGAAGTAGTAGAAATCGCCGTCGTTGTAAGAGTACTGCAGCGTCATATCCTTCACGTCTGCGCCTTCGGCAGAATCGGTTGATTTGAAGGTTTTCTCAACGCGTGAACCGGTCAGCAGACGACGCATTTTTACACGTGCAAACGCCTGACCTTTACCCGGCTTAACAAACTCGCTTGATTCGATGGCATAAGGCTCGCCTTCGAACATGATTTTAAGACCGGTACGGAAATCGTTGCTAAGATAAGTCGCCATAAAGGCCCTCTGTAGATATTAACTGGTAATAGCCAAAAAAATGGCACACATTGTAACCCTAAATTCCCCTTCCAGAGAAGATTGGTTGCAGCAACTTGCTGATGTTGTCACTGATCCTCATGAATTACTGCAACTTTTAGCGCTCGATCATCTTCCGGATCTGGCTGCTGGCAGCGATGCACGTCGGCTTTTTGCCCTGCGCGTGCCGCGCGCATTTATCCAGCGGATGAAAAAAGGCGATGCGCAGGATCCCCTTTTGCTTCAGGTATTGACCAGCCGCCAGGAATTCATTGAAGCGCCAGGTTATAGCACCGATCCGTTAGATGAGCAAAACAGCGTGGTGCCGGGATTACTGCACAAATACCAAAACCGGGCCCTGCTGCTGGTCAAAGGTGGCTGCGCCGTGAATTGCCGTTACTGCTTCCGCCGTCATTTTCCTTATCAGGATAATCAGGGCAATAAGCGTAACTGGCAGGCAGCGCTTGATTATATTGCCGATCACCCTGAACTGGATGAGATCATCTTTTCTGGCGGCGATCCGTTAATGGCGAAAGATCATGAACTCGCCTGGCTGATTGAGGCGCTGGCTGCCATTCCCCATCTGAAACGGTTACGCATTCACAGCCGACTGCCGGTGGTGATCCCTGCGCGCATTACGCAGGCGCTCTGTCAGACGCTGGCGGAAACGCGCCTGCAGGTTCTGATGGTCACCCACATCAATCATGCCAACGAGATCGATGACGCCCTCTGCGACGCCATGACGCGCCTTAAGCGCGCTGGCGTAACGTTACTCAATCAGAGCGTGTTGCTGCGCGGCGTGAACGATCGGGCGCAATGCCTTGCGGCATTGAGCAACGCACTGTTTGATGCGGGCATTCTGCCCTACTACCTGCACGTACTGGATAAAGTGCAGGGCGCGGCGCATTTTTATGTTTCGGATCAGGACGCGCGTGCCCTGATGCGCGATCTGCTGCCTTTGGTCTCCGGTTATCTGGTACCGAAGCTGGCGCGCGAAATCGGGGGGGAGCCCAGTAAAACTCCCCTGGATCTGCAACTTAGGCAGGAATAATCCGGCCCTGACAAGCCCTGTTCCGGCACTGAAGCAAAGCCTCGCGGAACGGTTGCACTTCAAACCAATACAGCCTCTTACATTTCATCCACGCATAAAAAAACGACCGGCACGCGGGCCGGTCGTCTCAGAAATCTTGCCAGTTCATTGCCCGATCAGTTAGGGCACTTATAAACCTGGCCGGTCATTTTACTGTCGAGTGGTGCAAACGCTGAAAGCAGGTTTTGTGTCGGGCTGGTCGCACCGTAAATCACGTTACCGTCCATTTCTGCTGCACGGTTACGCAGATCGTTAGCCGCACCACGCAGTGCGCTGGTTTCACCACCGGCTCCGCTTAACCAGTTACTTTGTGAGCCGGTCAGGGTGCCCAGAAGCTGACACTGTTTGCCAGGCTGCTGATCGGTAAAGGTGACGCGCTGACCTGCAGAAGAGAGTTCGGTTGAGCTGCTGCAGCCCGCAAGCAATAACGCGCCAGCCGTCAGACCGAGCAAGAGGTTAATCCGCATTATAATCCCCATTTATTATCATCAGAGTCGGATGGCAGCGTAGCAGAAAAACACGCATTTTTTCTGCACATTCATTGCCCTAATCCGTGCCAACGTAACCGTTGCGCCACTACTTATACCTTTTCCTCAGCAAAAGAAAAACCCCCGACCGTTTCCGATCGGGGGTTCCTGTGACGCAAGGGTCAGGGGGCAATTACATCATGCCGCCCATTCCGCCCATGCCACCCATACCGCCAGCGCCTGCACCTAAATCTGGCGCATCGCTTTTCGGCAGGTCAGTGACCATACATTCGGTGGTGATCATCAGGCCAGCAACCGACGCCGCGTACTGCAGTGCAGAACGGGTCACTTTGGTTGGGTCCAGAATACCGAAGTCGATCATGTTGCCGTATTCTTCAGTCTGCGCGTTGTAACCGTAGTTACCGTCACCCGCTTTCACGTTGTTGGCAACAACAGAAGGCTCTTCACCGGCGTTAGAAACGATTTGACGCAGCGGAGCTTCCATTGCGCGCAGCGCAACTTTGATACCCACGTTCTGGTCTTCGTTCTGGCCACGCAGTTCTGACAGCTGTGCTGCCACACGAACCAGCGCCACACCACCACCTGCAACCACGCCTTCCTCAACCGCAGCACGGGTTGCGTGCAGGGCATCTTCAACGCGCGCTTTCTTCTCTTTCATTTCAACTTCAGTCGCTGCGCCTACTTTCAGTACGGCTACGCCGCCTGCCAGTTTAGCCACACGCTCCTGCAGTTTTTCTTTGTCGTAGTCAGAGGTCGCTTCTTCGATCTGCTGACGAATCTGGGTAACGCGGCCCTGGATGGTGCTTTCTTCACCCACGCCATCGATGATAGTGGTGGTGTCTTTATTGATAACCACACGCTTCGCCTGACCCAGATCTTCCAGCGCAGCTTTTTCCAGCTCCATACCGATCTCTTCAGAGATAACGGTACCGCCAGTCAGGATAGCGATATCCTGCAGCATCGCTTTACGACGATCGCCGAAGCCAGGTGCTTTAACCGCAGCCACTTTCACGATACCACGCATGGTGTTCACCACCAGGGTAGCCAGCGCTTCGCCTTCTACGTCTTCCGCGATGATCAGCAGCGGTTTGCCTGCTTTCGCAACGGCTTCCAGCACTGGCAGCATTTCGCGAATGTTAGAAATTTTCTTGTCAGCCAGCAGGATGAACGGGGATTCCAGTTCTACTGCGCCTGTTTCTGGCTTGTTGATGAAGTACGGAGACAGGTAACCGCGGTCGAACTGCATACCTTCAACCACGTCCAGCTCGTCTTGCAGACCGGTGCCTTCTTCAACGGTGATAACACCTTCTTTACCCACTTTTTCCATCGCCTGCGCGATCAGGGTACCGACGGTTTCATCAGAGTTTGCAGAGATGGTACCCACCTGCGCAATCGCTTTAGAGTCTGAGCAAGGCACAGACAGTTTTTTCAGTTCTTCAACTGCAGCAACAACCGCCTGGTCGATACCGCGCTTCAGATCCATCGGGTTCATGCCCGCCGCAACGGCCTTCAGGCCTTCGGTGATGATGGACTGCGCCAGTACGGTTGCCGTGGTGGTACCGTCGCCCGCCGCATCGTTGGCTTTAGAGGCAACTTCTTTCACCATCTGCGCACCCATGTTTTCGAACTTATCTTCCAGCTCGATTTCACGCGCCACAGAAACGCCATCTTTCGTGATGGTCGGTGCACCAAAAGATTTATCCAGAACTACGTTACGGCCTTTAGGACCCAGGGTAACTTTTACTGCATCTGCCAGTACGTTTACGCCACGCAACATTTTTACGCGTGCGTCATTACCGAATTTTACGTCTTTAGCTGCCATTTCAAATTTCCCTTAAATTCGTTTCGTTCAGTGAATTACGCGTAAAACTTACGCTTCAACAATCGCCAGAATGTCGCTTTCAGAGATGATCAGGACTTCTTCATTGTCGATTTTCTCCGTTTTGGCACCGTAGCCTTCGCTGAAAATCACAACGTCACCCACTTTCACATCCAGCGGCTTCACTTCGCCACTTTCAAGAATACGGCCTTTACCCACAGCCAGCACTTCACCGCGCGTGGATTTGCCTGCAGCAGAACCGGTCAGCACGATGCCACCCGCTGACTTAGCTTCCACTTCTTTACGCTTCACGATTACGCGATCGTGTAATGGACGAATTTTCATTTGATAGCTCTCCTTTGAGAAGTCCAATCATTCATTTTTGGGTTGAATACCGGGCTGTGTGGCTTCCGGCCTCGTGACCAGAGAGATAGGGCCGCGCTTTCCCTCTTTCAAGGGGGGAACCTACAAATTTTTTTTGCCTGATGATGCGACTGATGACTTTTTGAACAAAGGTGGCAAACGGGCGGGCGAACAAACAAAAAGCGCGACCCGACGTCGCGCAGGGTGGGAATTAACGATCCTTAGGATCGTCATGGTGTTCAAGACGATCGGTATCTTTACGTTCGTACTCGCCATCCATGGTATAGCCACTGTCCGGGCCCGCTCCCGGCCCGCGCCAGACGCGCAAATGCGGCATCAGCTTCAGCGTGAGGTGCTTTTGCACCGGTGGCAGCAGCAGAAGCAGCCCCAGCATATCGGTAAAGAAACCAGGCAGCAGCAGCAGGAAACCGGCAATGATCAGCGAAACGCTTTTGATCATCTCCTGTGCCGGGCTTTCATTACGTGCCAGCTTCTCCTGCATCAGCATAAAGTTTTTCATGCCCTGATTTTTGACTAAAGACACGCCAATGCAGGAGGTGAAAACCACCAGCAGCATGGTGAGCAGCACGCCCAGGACGTGTGCAACCTGAATGAAAAGTGAGATCTCAATCCAGGCCAGTACGAAAAAGATCACTAACGGTAACCAGCGCACCGGATTCTCCTGTGAGTCAGGCTGCCCGGTCGTTAACCCGACAGCGTGGAATATGAATGTGAAAAAGGTAAAAAGCAGAGATGGTTATTCTGATCGTCAATTTCAACCGCACCCGGCAAATTTTTGCTTACGGGTTATTTTTGTGAGCGATTTCACATATTGTTAACGTAACGCGGCCAGACAGGTGATCTCTGTTCGCGCTTTGCGTCTCTGTCAGAATAGGATCGTGCTCACCTGCCTGAATACGGATAAAATAGCGGTTCTGGCGCTTCCCCACAAAACAAACACATCATCTGCGATGGTTAGCAGTGACAACAAGAAGGTTATCATGGCGAACAACATTCGTATCGAAGAAGACCTGTTAGGCATGCGTGAAGTTCCGGCGGATGCTTACTATGGCGTTCATACTTTGCGTGCGATTGAAAACTTTTACATCAGCAACAGCAAAATCAGTGACATTCCTGAGTTTGTTCGCGGCATGGTGATGGTGAAAAAAGCCGCGGCGATGGCAAACAAAGAGCTACAAACCTTACCGCGTGATATCGCCAACACCATTATTCAGGCCTGCGATGAAGTGCTGAACAACGGTCGCTGCATGGATCAGTTTCCGGTTGATGTTTATCAGGGCGGCGCAGGCACCTCGGTGAATATGAATACCAATGAGGTACTGGCGAATATTGGTCTGGAACTGATGGGGCATCAAAAAGGCGAATATCAGTATCTGAACCCGAACGACCACGTGAATAAATGCCAGTCCACTAACGATGCCTATCCGACGGGTTTTCGTATTGCCGTGTACAGCTCACTGCTGAAACTGCTCGACGGTATCAGTCAGTTAGCGGACGGGTTTCAGCGTAAAGCGGATGAATTCCAGACCATTTTAAAAATGGGTCGTACCCAGCTACAGGATGCGGTGCCGATGACGCTGGGCCAGGAGTTCCATGCCTACAGCGTTCTGCTGAATGAAGAGACGAAAAGCATTTTGCGCACTGGCGAACTGCTGCTGGAAGTGAACCTGGGCGCAACCGCTATCGGTACGCGCCTGAACACGCCGGACGGTTACCAGCAGCTGGCGGTGCAGAAACTGGCGGAAGTCAGCAACCTCGCGGTAGTGCCCGCCGAAGACCTGATCGAAGCCACTTCAGACTGCGGTGCCTATGTCATGGTGCATTCATCGCTCAAACGCCTGGCTGTCAAACTGTCGAAGATCTGTAATGACCTGCGCCTGCTTTCTTCCGGCCCACGCGCGGGCCTGAACGAGATTAACCTGCCGGAGCTGCAAGCCGGTTCCTCCATCATGCCTGCTAAAGTGAATCCGGTGGTGCCTGAAGTCGTCAATCAGGTGTGCTTCAAGGTGATTGGTAACGATACGACGGTCACGATGGCGTCGGAAGCCGGCCAGCTTCAGCTCAACGTCATGGAGCCGGTCATCGGTCAGGCGCTGTTTGAATCGATCAGCATTCTGACCAACGCCTGCTATAACCTGCTGGAAAAATGCGTCAACGGTATCACGGCGAACAAAGCGGTCTGCGAAGCCTACGTGTTTAACTCCATTGGGATTGTGACCTATCTGAACCCCTATATCGGCCACCACAATGGTGACATCGTCGGTAAAATTTGCGCCGAAACCGGCAAAAGCGTGCGCGAGGTGGTGCTGGAGCGCGGCCTGCTGACCGAAAGCGAGCTGGATGATATTTTCTCTGTGCAAAACCTGATGTATCCGGTTTACAAGGCGAAACGCTATACCGATGAAAACGAACAGTAAGGCGTAATTGCGCTTACTGGTGTAAAAGGCACATCGTAATCAAAACGATGTGCCTTTTTGTTTGTTAAAAGGATGGGTTTGCTTTTCGGCTCATCATCATTTCGGGAGTGGCACATGTTCCTGGTTGAACTGTTTATCGTGGTACTGGCGATCTGGCTGGGCGCGCGTCTTGGCGGGATCGGGATTGGCTTTGCGGGCGGCATGGGCGTGCTCATCCTGACGCTTGGCTTTGGTATGAAGCCAGGCGCCATTCCGTTTGATGTGATTGAAATCATCATGGCGGTCATCGCGGCGATTGCGGCCATGCAGGTTGCTGGCGGCATGGACTACCTGGTCAGCCTTGCCGAACGCCTGCTGCGTCGTCATCCCCGTTATGTCACCTTTCTTGCCCCTCTGGTCACCTATGTAATGACGCTGCTGGCGGGCACCGGTCATACCGCCTTCTCTACCCTGCCGGTCATCGCCGAGGTGGCGAAGGAGCAAGGCGTGCGTCCTTCTCGTCCGCTGTCGATGGCGGTTGTCGCATCTCAGGTTGCCATTACCGCCTCGCCAATCTCGGCGGCGGTCGTCTTCTTTGCCACGCTGCTCGAACCGCGCGGCGTCAGCTATATCATGCTGCTGGCCATCGCCATTCCGGCTACCATGGTTGGGCTGTTTCTTGCCGCGCTGGTCACTAACTTCCTGGGAAAAGAGCTGAAAGATGACGCCGTTTATCAGGCTCGCCTGGCGAAAGGCGACGTGGCCCTGCGTGGGGAAACCGTCTATCACGCCAGACCTGGCGCCAGAAAGTCTGTCCTGCTGTTCCTGGTCGGGATTGCTGCCGTGGTGATCTATGCGACCATTACCAGCGAAAGCGTAAACCTGATCGTCAATCCGCCCCTGCCGCGCAACGAAGCGATTGTGGTGTTTATGCTCACTATTGCCACGTTGATTAGTCTGACCTGTAATATTGACAGCGGCGCGATTCTGAGCGCCAGTACGTTTAAATCCGGTATGAGTGCCTGCGTCTGCGTCATGGGCGTAGCCTGGCTCGGCGATACCTTCGTCAAAGCCCATCTGGCTGATATCCAGATGCTGGCGGGGGATACCTTAAAAACCTATCCGTGGATGCTGGCGCTGGTATTGTTCTTTTCTTCGATGCTGCTCTATTCTCAGGCAGCAACCGCGAAAGCCCTGCTGCCTGCGGCGTTAGCCCTTGGCGTCACCCCTTTGACAGCTATCGCTTCTTTTGCCGCCGTGTCAGCGCTGTTTGTGTTACCGACCTATCCCACACTGTTAGCCGCCGTTGAGATGGATGACACTGGCTCGACCCGAATCGGTAAGTTCGTGTTCAACCATGCCTTTATCATTCCCGGCGTGCTGGCCATCACCCTGTCTGTCGTGTTCGGCTTTATTTTTGGTGGGCTGCTGCTGTAGTCCCGGCCGCACAGTGAACGTGCTATCATCGACGCGATTTTCAACAGGAGCCTCATGATGAATGCCGTTGTCATCCTCTGCACCGCCCCTGACCAGGCGTGCGCGCAGCAGCTTGCCACCCAGGCGCTGAAGGCCAGACTGGCCGCCTGTGTCACCCTTTTACCGGGTGCCACCTCGTACTACGTCTGGCAGGGCCAGCTGGAGCAGGCCAGCGAAGTTCAGATGTTACTCAAATGCGATACAGCTCATCAGCAGGCATTGCTCGATCTGCTTAAGCGCTCACATCCTTATGACGTACCAGAACTGCTGGTGCTTCCGGTTCAACATGGAGACAGTGAATACTTGTCATGGCTGCACGCATCGCTCGCTTAATTACCCTGATACTGGCCCTGTTTATCTGCCTGCAGGCGCAGGCAGACCTGTTTGCCCCCAAAACCACCAGCCGCTTTTTGCCCGTCGACCAGGCTTTTGCTTTTGATTTCGACCAACAGGGCGCACAGCTCAATCTGCACTGGAAGGTTAAAGACGGCTACTATCTCTACCGCCAGCAAATCAGGGTCGTCGCCAACAATGCGCGTATCGCGCCTGTGGCCTTGCCAGCGGGTCAGCCACACGAAGATGAATTTTTTGGTAAGAGCGAGATTTATCCGCAGAACCTGAACGTGCCCGTCACGCTGCAACAGGCCGCCAGGGGCAGTACGCTGAGCGTAACGTATCAGGGCTGTGCTGCCGCCGGCTTCTGTTATCCACCTGAAACGCGCAGCATTCCACTCACGCCCGTTGTCGCCAGCGCGGATGCAGACTCAGGGGAGCGCCCGCCCGCCACCGCCAGCCCGCTCCCCTTTTCGCCATTGTGGGCGCTGCTGATTGGTATCGGTGTGGCATTTACGCCCTGCGTCTTACCGATGTATCCCCTGATTTCGGGCATTATCCTTGGCGGTAAGCGTAACAACTCGCTGGGTCGCCTGTTCGCGCTGGCCCTGGTTTATGTGCAAGGAATGGCGCTTACCTATACCTTGCTCGGCGTGACAGTCGCCGCGGCTGGCCTGCGTTTTCAGGCGGCCTTACAGCATCCCTATGTCCTGATCGGTTTATCCGTGCTGTTTGTAGTGCTGGCCATGTCGATGTTTGGCCTGTTTTCGCTACAGTTACCCGCCAGCGTACAAACCCGTCTGACGCTGTGGAGCAACCGTCAGCAGGGCGGCTCATTGCCCGGCGTTTTCCTGATGGGCGCGCTGGCAGGTTTAATTTGTTCCCCCTGCACCACCGCGCCGCTCAGTGCCATCCTGCTCTATATCGCACAGAGCGGTAACCTGCTGGTGGGCGCCGGTACATTGTGGCTGTATGCCATCGGTATGGGCTTACCGCTGATTGCCGTGACGCTGTTCGGTAGCCGCTTCCTGCCTAAAAGCGGCCCCTGGATGCAGACCGTTAAGGAAGGGTTTGGGTTCGTTATTCTCGCGCTGCCGGTTTTCCTGCTGGAACGGGTGCTGGGTGAGCTGTGGGGCGTGCGCTTATGGAGCCTGCTGGGCGTCGCCTTTTTTGCGTGGGCCTTCAGTGCCAGCCTGCGCGCCAGCGGCGGCAAATGGCGCATCGTGCAAATGCTCATGCTGATCGCCGCCCTGATCAGCGCCCGCCCTTTGCAGGACTGGGCGTTTGGCAATGACGCGCCACAACAAACTATCGCGCACCTTCCCTTTCAGTCTGTTCAAACGGTTAGCCAGTTAGATCAGGCACTGCAACAGACACAGGGCCGCATGACGATGATAGATTTGTACGCGGACTGGTGCGTGGCCTGTAAAGAGTTTGAGAAGTACACCTTTAGCGACAGTGCGGTACGTGCCAGTCTTAAAGATGTCCAGCTGTTACAGGCTAACGTCACGGCGAACACGGCTACCGACAATGCGCTGTTGCAGCATCTTCACGTGCTGGGGCTGCCCACGATTTTATTCTTTGATGCTCAGGGAAAAGAAATTCCCGGTTCACGTATCACCGGTTTCCTGAAGCCAAAGGATTTTGACGAACATTTGCAGAAACTGCGTGAGTAAACAACACTGGAACCTGGACACAGCCCGTTGACCTGAACGGGCCTGCATCGCAGAGGAGAACGGTTTGCAACGTGAACAGATACTTGACCATGCATTAAACGTGCTTGAACAAAATGGCTTAGCGTCCACCTCGTCGCTGAAAATCCTGGCCGAAGAGATGCGACTCAGCGAGCAGCAACTTGAGCAGTTCTGGGCTGACCGCGACGCACTGCTCTATGACGCATTGCAGTTTCATGCCCAGCAAATCGACAGCTGGCGACAAGAGGTATTACAAAACAGCGCACTGCGACCCGAACAGAAGTTAATGGCGCGCTACGAAGGGTTAAATGAGCATGTCACCAAGGGACGCTTTCCCGGCTGCCTGTTTATCGCCGCCTGCAGCTTCTATCCGCATCCCGATCAACCCATTCATCAACTGGCAGAAAAACAGAAGCGCGCCTCCTGGGAATTTACCCACACTATTTTAAATGCGCTGGGTCTGGATAACCCGAGTATGGTGGCCGATCAAATGGAGCTGGTGCTGGAAGGCTGCTTAAGCAAGCTGCTGATCAAGCGCAATGTGCAGGATGTGGATGTCGCCAAACGTCTGGCGGAAGATATATTAAGCATTGCCCTGTGCCGTAAAAATGGTGCACTGGCGTGAGTTTCAACGCCTTTGACTGAAATTCAGGCAATCAGTCACGTTTTGCAGGGTTTTTTCATGAAAGCCGTTGACGGCCTGCGGCCTTTACGGTTTAATGCGCCCCGTTGCCCGAATAGCTCAGTCGGTAGAGCAGGGGATTGAAAATCCCCGTGTCCCTGGTTCGATTCCGGGTTCGGGCACCACTCTTCAGAGCCTGTTCGTTAAGGGATGAGATCCTTAACGGGCAAGACAGAGATCCCTTTTCGTCATCGTGCAGGATGAGTTGCATTCGTTCTACACTTGAAGATTATGGGATTAAGAATCCGGATGATGTTGGCGCATCATCCGGATTTCTCACATCCCGAGTATTTCAATTACAGGTTTTTACCTTTTCATAAGGTTTGTGTCAACGATCTGTAAATGAAACCGCGCTAATTTTCCTCCACTTATATCAATCCGTTAGAAATTTGACTTAGGAATAGTCCTAGAGCATAAATGCGCTTTCAAGATTCCTTCGAAGATGATCCATATTCGCTTCAACATACTCCAGAGTGACCGCAACACTTGAATGCCCCAGCAACATTTTCACGTCATTCAGGCTTCGTTCCGGTGTTTTCATCAGGTCTGTAGCGATGGTATGCCTGAAACGGTGCGGGCTGATATCACACTGACACTCGCGTGAAAGCCGCCTGAAAAACGCCCGCATTGGGGGATGATCCATGTTACCGCCTGTGACGGTTTTCTTTTTTAAGCGACTGAAACGGTTGATATTAAACAGTTGATCCTTCGGCCTTGCGCCCATCTGTTTAGCCTGACGGTACAGATCTTCAAGGCGAGGCCTCAGCTTGTCCGTGACAGGCACCCGGTGTTCACGATGATTTTTTGAGCCTTCAGGTCTCAGCTCAATAACACCCTGTTTAAGATCCACATCGCACAGCCTTATATGCAGCAGCTGGTTTTGACGCATGCCCGTAAACTTTAGCGTTTCAATCACTGTCATCCAGAACCATGCGGGTTCAAGCGCGTTCGGCCGGGGATCATGAATACCGATCTGCTCCTGTTCAATTTTTCGATGCATTACGAGATCAATTTTCTTCATTTGTTCCCGGGTAAGCGTTTTCTTTCGTTTACGGTCTGGCTTAACGACCACGCCATTGAACGGATTGTCCCGGGCAGTAACGAGAGAGTGCGCTATAGCGTGGTTAAACAGCGCTCTCATATGTGCAACTTTATTATTCCATGTCCGTTTACTGCAGTTTTGTTCGTTCAAAACGTGACGTCGCCATTTAAGAACATCAAGGCGACATATACTTTCAGGCAATATTTTACCTTCACTGAATTCTGTGAAAGTTTTTACAACCTTTCTGTAGCTCCATTCACTGGCTGGACGGAGAACCTTACTGAAAAAATAGTCGTTCAGAATGTCATCGAAGGTCGTTTTTTCAGACATGGTAACCTCGTATTTTATTAACCCGGTAATTACTCTTTTTTGGGAAAGAGCCATTTGCTGTCTGAAAGACAGCGTCCTTTCTTTAAAATAATGTCAGACTTAATCATGTAGCCCGACAGTTTGGTGAACTGACCGCGTTTATCCGGCGAGTCATATTTATGGTAAGAGTAAAGACCCTTACCATTTCGTGAGTGATGAAGGCCCAGTGATTCAAAGTTTTTCTGCAGCTTGTTTTTTTCGTATTTATTTTCTGGCTGCGAGGAAATAAACCGGAAAAACACATCGGGCGATATCATAAAAATAAAACCGGACAGCATATGCAGAAGACTGTCGGACTCATTGACGGTAACTTTTCCGGCCTCCACGCTCTCCCGCAGCCAGTCCAGAAAAACACTGCCCTCAGAGGGTTCACTGTCGCCCGCCGGCTTCCCGTCTTCCGTTTGCTCCTGCTTCGCTGACTCAGCAGTTTGTCCGGCTGATAAAACGGGTGCCTCGCCTTTAGCCATCAGGTCCAGTACCGAAAGTAAATCCACTTCCTGTTTAATTTCTGAATCTTCCTTTTCATTTTCACCATCTGAACCATACTCAGTCGCTTCGCTCCCGCTGAGGGCAGACTGCAGCGCGGAGCTCAGTACCGGTAATTCAGGTTTTTCTGTTCCGGGACTGGCCTCCTCTCCGGCTGTATGTGTGGAAGTATACGCAGCCGCTTCGCTTTCAATTGGCTCTGAAACATTTGCTGAAATGATGTGACTCGACAAAAGGACAGGTGCGTTATCTGCTAATTTTGGGGGATTATCAGCATGTTGCACTTCCGGCATTGGGTTTACAGAAGGCGTGCCAGTAATATCTGAAAGACCACCTGTTTCCAGACCCGCCCCCTCCCGCGCCTGCATGATGATGCTGTAAAGCACACCGGCACCGGCACGCTCACCCGACAGAAACTGAAGAAGACAGCGTGACGCTTCCGGCCACTGGTGAAGCCACAGCATGCCGGTCTCAGGCAGCAGCTTTGCCGCCATGTACTGACCTGTCAGGGCCGGAGCCCGGGCATTCTTAGCGGGCCGGACCCGCCACGAACTGTCCGGCTTGTGCAGCCCCGGATACCAGATTTTTCCGGACTGCGTCGCGCCTTCCACCTGCGTCAGCCAGGGCAGATGATGGAACAGGCCTGCCCAGAACACCGCGCAGACCCAGCCCGGGGCCTGTGCCGACTGCTCTTCAGGTGTGGCGCCGGGCGGCAGCATCATTCCCCTGACGAGCCTGACCGCCCGGACGGCCACGCCGAGGCTCAGGTCACCAAATCCCCCCGGTGACGAATAGGCACCTCTCCATGCGGCCGGGCAGTCCTGCACACGCTCAAGCATGGCCTGCGCAGGCATCAGCCACCATGCCCCGGTAACGGACTGTGAAAGCGGGCTGTTATCCGCCAGCATTCTGACAAGCCTGCGGCGCTCCTCCGTCTGCATAAGCGTGCTGCCCTCCTGAACCGGGCGAAACGCCACCTCCCTGACGACCGTACCCGCCAGTTGATCTGCAGGCCTGTTGTTTCCCCGCCCCGTCAGCCACTTCATCACCCGTTCCATCGACACCCGCTCTTTATCTGAAATGACGTAACGCTAAGAGACGGGGTGTCATTTGCAACGTTAAACCTGGATTCAGCGCAGAGAGATATTCTGCTTGCGTTAATTTTCAGGAACGGATTCAGGATTAACGGCGGACGGCTTTAACGTCCCGTGCTTTTCTTGCGCAACCTTCCTTTAATTAAACTGAACACACTCATGCAGCAACGTCTGGTAGCGCTGTACCTTCTTCTGTGGCTAACTCTGTCTGGCAGCATCAGCCTTTTTATTTCATCCGGCTGTAACGCATTCTGTTTTATATGGCTGCTCACGGCACTCTCTCCGTTTCTGCTCAGACCGCTCGACTGGCTGACCCGTCAGCTGCTCAGGAAGCCCTGCATACTGAGCCGCAGAAAACGTATCACCGTTCATCTGTCACCCTGGCAGCCAACCGTCGGACTCACGCCTGAGCGCGTGAGCTGGTTCTGGTCTGGGGTGTTTGAGTCAGCTGAAGCCGCCTTAGCCGGGGGAAAAACCGTTGTGGTTGCTTCGCACCTTCTGACGCCTGCCCGTGCGGCCAGGCTCAGGACATACCTGAAGGTGCGGGGCTGGTCTTACCGCAGCAGGCTGACCAGCGTCCCTTTCCGGGATTCAGCCCGCGCCCTGATGCAGCTGGAAATCCTCTTCCGGCAGTGGCACTGGCGCTGTCCGTCCCGGACCCGGTGGCCGGTGATGCTGCTGAAAAAAACTTCTGAACCGGAAAAATAATTTCGGGTGTTAAGTCACGAAGGCAATGTTCACACTGATTACACACATGTATTCGATCTGAACGATCGAAATATCGCGTTATACAACACGCGGTTTCGCCAGGTACTGTATTCACACCGAATACAGAAAAGATTAACAAAATATTTTCTCATTCAGCCAACACCAGGGCCTTTATGAAACGCATAAACCTGACAGAAATCCTGTCCCGCGTCGCCTTAGAGCAAACCGATGAGCAGAGGCAGCTGCTTGAGCAGTTTGCGGAAGGGAAGAAAACCGTAAGTCCGCCAGTGACCATTCGTTTCCGGCCGGCATCACGGGAATTTGTGAATCAGGTATCACACAAGCTCGGCATCTCCGTTTCAGAGCTGGTCAATGTGATTGTTGAGGGCGTCATGACAGAGACCACAGCACCCCGCAAAGCCTCGGTAAACCGCGTTTATGAGCGCTTCTGGCACCTGATGGACCGCCACGGCCTTGATGTGGTGCAGGTGGCCACAATACTCTCTGAGCTGAACATCGGCATGAGTGTGCTTGAAAACCGCGAGCGCACTCTTGATCACCTTACCCTGCCTGTGCTGGAACAGCTTGCGTCATGGTTCTGTGTTCAGTCCGGCTGGCTCGCCGGAGAAGATATTCTTCCGGTTCCGACCGTGATACTGCGTGACTTCTGGAAGGCAGCTGAATGCCTTCAGCCGCATAAAGATACAGTGATTAAGTCCTTACGTTTTTACAGACGTCAGCATGACACAGGTGAGCCAGCACTGAATTTCAGCCACGAGATGGTAATCACAGCGACCCGGGATAAATATATTAATGGCGTGTCCTTTGAAAGTAATTATTTAACCGGCGTGGTTCCTCTTACGCTCAGCAATGAATCAGAGACAAACGCCTTTCTTTCTTTCTGTGAATTACTGCGGTTAAAAGGAAGGGTTGCTCAAATTTCTTTTCGAAAATTACCGGTCAGGTTATTTGACAGGCTGAGAGAGGGATCTGAGTTGCCGTTTTCGATCTCATCCGTCACTGATGAAAGTATTATGGGTAAGCTCAGACCAGGGCAAAATTTCATGTGGAGTGAGGAGGAACGGATTCCTTTCATAAACCCGGCTTTTCATATTACGCCTGAATGGGAAGATTATCTGAAAGAAGTCATAAGTTTCGGTTAACCGTATTTAAATAACAAAAAACCGGGCTGTTTATTTTATTGGTGCGTCAGCACCAGGGAAACCCCTTTGTCAAAAACAAGAAAAGGAAATAAATGATGAAAGCAAAACTGTTAACCCGCAGCATCATTCTGGCATTACTGGCTTCAGCCGTACCGCCAGTGAATGCTGCAACAACCTGGACCGAAGCGCGTAACGACGCCATGGGGGGAACCGGCGTGGCCTCTTCCGGTTATCTTGCCGCTGCACTGGCCAACCCCGCGCTGATGACCCGCCACGATGCCAGTGACGACGTCGGGCTCATACTGCCGGGCGTTGGGGCACAAATCAGCGATCCGGATAACCTGCGTGACGGACTGGACAGGGTAAAAAGCACCTTTGACGACTTCCGCGATTCAGCGGGCACCGGCAACAGCTCACGACAGGCGGCAGCGCTGAAACAGGCCCTGCAGGACGTCGACGGCGACAGCGGGCATGCCAGTGCCGGGCTTTCTGCGGTGATTGCCATTCCCAATGACACCCTCCCTTTCGCCTTTGTGGCCAAAGGCTGGGGACAGGCGAAGGTCCGCACCGATATCACACAGCGTGACCTGGCGTATCTCGATGCGGCACAGAGCGGCATTTTCTCGCCGACTCAGACGGATATTGACCAGATGACCTCCCGGGCGCAGGGCGTTGCCGCACTGGTCACCGAATACGGCATCGCCGCAGCGCATCAGTTTACCCTGGGCGACACGCCGGTTTCTGTCGGTATCACGCCAAAAGTCCAGCGCGTGGATACCTGGAACTACAACGTTTCCGTCGGTAACTACAGCGCGTCAGATTTTCGCAGCGGTGACTGGAAGCGTTCCGAAAGCGGCGCAAACGTCGACGTCGGCTTTGCAGCTCAGCTGACGCCAGAGTGGACCGTCGGACTGACCGGACAGAACCTTATGGCGCGTAACATCAGTACGCGTGAAATCAACGGCATCACGGACACGTTCCAGATCCGCCCCCAGGCGACTGCCGGCACGGCGTGGAGCAACGGTTTTGTCACGCTGGCCACAGACCTTGACCTGACACCGGCCAGCGGTTTTGCGTCGGATGAAAAAGCACAGTATGCCGGCGTGGGCGCCGAGCTGAATGCCTGGAACTGGGCGCAACTGCGTGCCGGTTACCGCGCAGACATGCGTAACAGCGATCGCAGCATGTTTACCGCCGGTGTGGGGATTTCACCCTTCAACGTCGTGCATCTCGACCTGACCGGCATGGCCGGCACAGACCGCAGCTATGGCGCTGCCGCGCAGCTTTCTTTCACTTTCTGATTATGAACAACGCGGGCTGCCGGGTGCAGCCCGCCTGTTAACCGGAGAATAGTATGTCTAAAAAAGCCCTCAAACTGTCTGCCATTATGCTGTCGACCACGGCTTACAGGCTGCAGCAGCTTTATGAGCGGTATCGGCCAGTTTGGTTCGCTGAATGACGGCAATCAGATGCCTTCAGACGTAAAAGACCAGACCACAGTGGAAAAACGCAATCAGGTCAGTGATGCCTACGGCCCCATTGCCATGCCGGCCGATACGGTGGCCATGCGCCTGAAAGAAAAGTTTGGCTTCGTATCAGACGGGGATGTGGCTGCCGCGCGTAACAGCGGCCAGGGGAATGCGGGCTGGTCAGCCTCGGCCATTTCAGAGGGCACCAGCTGGTCGGCAGAGCCCGGCAATTATTATCACATGTCCAGAAACTGGGCGGGAAATGACAGGCTGACGATTGAGGTTCGCCGGACGTTCAAAGGCACGGGTGCCACCGGCAACAGAGCGGGGATCTTTGTTGTATCAAAGTATATCTCATCCGATCCGAAGCACGTCACTGATGCCTGGACAAAACGTCTTTTCAGCAAGATTCACGCAGCAGCGCGTGGTGAAGAGTAGTAACGCTGGCAGCTGGCAGCTGGCAGCTGGCACCGGATTATCCGGTGCCTAAGAACCATGAAAGAGCATGCTGACTATGAGGTGTTCTGCGCTGAGCATGCACACAGTCATTAGGGGGATTCCTTTACTGTACGTGACCATATCTATTACTGACTACGGTGAGTGTCAGGAGGATTTATGGAAAATTTGCAGAATAAAATTAACTCACTGGATTCAGAGATCGAAGCGGCCAAAGAAACAGTAAAACGTCGATAGCATTCTGTAAAGCATGCTGAGCGCAATCTGGAGCAGACTAAGTGCCAGTGCATGAACTTTATAATCAGAGAGACATACAGGTGATTAAGTCCTTGGAGAGATAAACCTGACTGGTAGGCATTTTTTTATATATCGGCCCCAACACCTGTAAAGAAGAACGCCAGAAAGGAAATTTATACTGAACGAAGAAAAAAGCACGGGAAACGAATCACTGTGCTGAATGGAAGGACCGTACTCACTCGGCTGCCTTCTAAGGTTATGTCGTGAGCAAATAATGTCACTAACTTTAGCTGTCCCAAGATGCGGGTCTTATTACCCAAGAAGAAAGTAGGGAGTCAGTAACAGTCAAATTGAGTCATGTGAGGTCAATTTACCTCCCCTGCCTAAAGCAATATTCCAAAAGATATTATTGTAGGAGCTTGGGAGAAGGTAATTATCCTCTAATATAAGATAAATCTTATTTGTTAAAAAGTGGCGACTCGGGGAAAAGTGCTTAAATACAAACAAATTAATACAAAGATCATTAACAAAAGAAACAAATTATTTCCTAATGAAAGTTACACCAATAAAAACATATAGTTAAAAACTTGAATAAATTTCAAGTGTTACATGTTTTCTAAAGTTACTATACCACTTGAGAAAGATTGGTTTTTTTTAATGATTACAGCCAAATCCATTCTGTTTATTTTAATTTTAACGCAAATGAAACAAAATAAATTATTGATTTAATTATTTTTTAATCAAAATTGACACAACTTTACACCTATATTAACAATTAGAAATATAAATCTAGTTGATAAGATTATTGCGCGATGACTATAAAATACTCCACAAGACAAGCGTGGCGGCAGTTGTAAACAACATAAATTGTTTAAATATACTAATGTTTATAAGCATTTTCAGTGTCGAAATGCGCTAAACCAGGCTGCCAGACTTTAAATGGCGCATATTTAATAAACTAACGACTTTTTCAAATTTTGATTGTTCATTTTTTTCACCTCGGAAAGTAAAGCGTTTAGGCAGGCACTCTCTATGAGCGTCTTAATTTCTCATCTTTACGCATCAAAGGTGTTTATATGATCAAAAATCTTATTGCAGAAAAGGGTACTCTGATTTTTATTGAGGCCCATAATCCTCTCTCCGCATTAATTGCGTCTAAAGCAGAACAAACTAATTCAGAAGGGCGTATTGTCAAATTTGACGGTATATGGTCCAGCTCGTTAACGGACTCAGCATCTCGCGGTATTCCCGATAACGAAACACTGGCATTAAGTAGCAGGTTAGAAAACATTGCTGATATCCGAAATGTCACAGACATGCCCATCATCATGGACGCTGATACAGGAGGACAACCAGAACATTTTAGTTACTATGTAAAAAGAATGATTAACAACGGTGTCAATGGCGTCATCATCGAAGATAAAACAGGGTTAAAGAAAAATTCCTTGTTCGGCACTGAAGTAGAACAGACTCTCGCAGATATTAATGATTTTTCAGAGAAGATTAAAAGAGGAAAATCTGCAGTTTATATTGATGATTTTATGATCATAGCCAGACTTGAAAGTCTTATTGCAGGGTTCGACGTAGATCATGCACTCGAACGTGCCGACGCATACGTTGAAGCCGGTGCAGACGGAATTATGATTCATAGCTGTAAGAAGACGCCGGATGAGGTTTTCTTGTTCAGTACGAAATTTCGGAAAAAATATCCATCAGTGCCATTAATTTGTGTTCCTACTACCTATTCTGCAACCAGCAACAAAGAACTCAGTGAAGCGGGTTTTAATGTGATCATTTATGCAAACCATATGCTCAGGGCTGCCTATAAAGCAATGGAAAATGTTTCAAAAGAAATATTGAGATATGGCAGAACGGCAGAAGTAGAGAACTCTTGCATGAGTGTAAAGGAAATTATTTCACTAATTCCTTAAAGAGAATGACCATGAAAAGAAAAGAGATGAGAATAGGTGCTTATATATCGTATGGGACAGGACACCATCCTGCTTCTTGGCGCGAAAGTGGCGTAAATGCAGCGGCAGCGCTTGATATTGATGCGTATGCCAATCTTGCAAGAGTATGTGAGAAAGGATTAGCTGACTTACTTTTTCTTGCAGATACCCCTTCTGTCTTTCAGGACAATATGGACGGTTATGGCAGCAGGGTATCCGTACTTGAACCATTATCATTATTATCTTATTTAGCATCTCAAACACAAAATATTGGGCTGATTGCGACGGCTTCAACGACGTACAAACACCCTTACAACATTGCAAGGGAATTTGCTTCGCTGGATTACATTAGTAAAGGACGGGCTGGGTGGAACCTGGTGACATCCTCAAAGTCGGATGCGGCTAAAAACTTTGGCCTTGCCTCTCATCCAGAACATTCGAAGCGTTACGATATGGCCCAGGAAGCATGGCAGGTTGTCAGTGGTTTGTGGGACAGTTGGGAAGACAATGCTTTAGTCAGGAATAAAACCAGTGGACAGTTCTTCGTTAAAGATAAATACCGAGAAATAAATTTTGTGGGCGAATATTTCAATGTAAAAGGCCCATTAAACATAGCTCGCCCTCCTCAGGGTTATCCCGTCATCGTCCAGGCGGGTTCCTCTGAGGAAGGAAAAGAGTTAGCTGCAAAAACAGCAGATGTTGTTTTTACTGCACAAAACAATATTGAAGATGCAAAAAAATTCTATGATGATCTTAAAGGGCGAATGGAAAAATACGGAAGATCAAAAAGTGAACTTCTTATTCTTCCCGGGTTAAGCTTTTATATTGCCAGTGATGAATCTAAAGCACGTAAAAAGCTCAAAGATCTTAACGCGCTGATTCCTGAACCATTTGGCTTAAGTATGTTGTCAGATTTACTGGGTGGGGTTGATTTAAAAAATTATGATCCTGAAGGACCATTACCAGATTTACCAAAATCTAATGGTAATCAGAGTAGACAAAAAATCATTATCGATTTGGCTCGAAAAGAAAATTTATCAATCAAACAACTTTATGAAAAAATAATCATTTCAAGAGGACATTATACATTCACAGGTTCCTATCAAGATTTAGCGGATGAAATGATTAAGTGGGTTGAAAATGAAGCATGTGATGGTTTCAACATTATGCCTCCTCTGATGCCTGAATCTCTAATCGACCTGTTCGATCATGTTATTCCACTTATTCAGGAAAGGGGGTGGTATAAAAAATCATATTCTACTGGAACATTAAGAGAAAAACTGGGACTTAAAAGACCTACTAATAAATTGTTCAATCAATAATGTGATGCGAGGAAATATAAAATGCTAAATAAAAATCTGATTCTTGAAGATACCACTTTACGTGATGGTGAGCAGGCGCCAGGTATTGCATTTACACCAGAACAAAAGGTAGAAATTTTCCATCTACTAGCAAATATGGGCGTTAAATGGATCGAAGCCGGAATACCTGCAATGAAGGGTGATGAAGTAAAGGCTCTGTCGGAAATGTTAGAGAGAAAAAATGAAATTAACATCATCGCGTGGAACCGAGGTGTGCTTGAAGACATTGAGTACAGTATCTCACTTGGGTTTAAAGCAGTGCATATCGGGCTACCGACTTCAGCTATCCATTTAGAGAAGAGCGTTAAGAAAGATAAGTCATGGCTTGTAAAAACGGCTGCAGATTTAGTTAAGTATGCCAAAGACAAAGGGATGTTTGTTTCTATCAGCGCAGAAGATATAGGCCGAACAGATATTGGCTTCTTACAGGAGTATGCACAGGTAGTTGCAGAGGCTGGCGCCGATCGTCTTCGCCTCTCTGACACAATTGGTATTCTTTCTCCAGCACAATATAAAGAAAAAGTCGCTTTGTTAAACAAGAACGTTAACATCGATTTACAGTGCCATTGCCACAATGATTTTGGTTTTGCAGTTGCTAACACGTTGGCAGGCATTGAAGCTGGAGCACGCTACTTTCATGTCTGCGTCAATGGCATTGGTGAAAGGGCTGGAATGCCAGACCTGGCACAAGTCGCTATGGCATTGCACTTTTTCCACGGAGTTGATTTAGGGCTCGATTTAACAAAATTAATCGCGTTGAGTGAAACGGTAGCCAGGTACAGCCATCAAAAAATCACTCCATGGCAGCCGATCGTAGGCGATAACGTTTTTGCACATGAATCGGGCATTCACGCAAATGGTATGCTTAAAGACAGCAGTACTTTTGAACCCTTCGACCCAGCTACGGTGGGAGGAGAACGACGTCTGGTCGTGGGTAAACATTCCGGTCGTGCCATTATCAAACATTTTCTCGAAGAGTCAGGCGTGAAAGCTGCTGATGATAAGGCTCTTGATCGCTGTTTAGAACGCGTCAGAAGTCATGCCGTGCGCCACCCCGGTGGGATCCCTCCACATGTATTAGTTGATCTGTATACCGCGGGGTAAACAGGTATGAATAGTAATCAGCCGATTGTTAACCAGATCATTGCGTCACACAGTGGCAGAGGTCAGGTTTCAGCAGGTGAACTGATCACGGTGGATGTTGACTACGTCTATGTCCAGGATGGAAATTCACCAACCGTGGCAAAATTGTTTCAGGATTATCATCTGTCTGAGGTACTGAAACCCGATAAAATCGGGTTCTTCTTCGACCATTCAGTTCTGGTACCTGATAAAACCATGGCTAAACGTGTCAACGAGGCCATGGAATTTGCAAAAAAACTTGGAATAAACATCTATTCACGAGGTGAGGGAATTAGTCACGTCATTGCCCTAGAGAGTGAAATATTTAAGCCCGGAAATATTGTGCTGGGCGCAGATTCCCATACTTGTACAGGAGGGGCCGTACAGTCTTTAGCACTGGGAATGGGGGCTTCGGATATTTTAGTTGCTATGCTAACAGGACAAACGTGGTTGAAAGTCCCTCAAACAGTCCATTTGTGCATCAAGGGTAAAACGGGAAAAGATGTGCGGGCAAAAGATGTCATGTTGGCACTTTTAAATAAATACGGACAAACACCATTTCTTTATAAATCTGTCGAAGTTTCAGGGGAATGGGCAGAAGAGCTAACGCTTGACGAAGCTGCAAGTTTTGCAAGTATGGCTGTTGAGTTAGGAGCCAAATGCATATTTATGCCAGATGGGGAAGGCAGACCTGAGGGGTTATTGAAGGCGGATGCCTCAGCGGCAGACAGTGTCATTAATTTTTCTGTATCAGAATTAATGCCCCATATCGCACCACCTCACAGTCCTTTGTATGCCAAACCTGCAAATGACTTTGAGGGTCTGAAATTCGATTATATTTTTATTGGAAGCTGTACTAACAGCAGACTTGAAGATATCAGAGAGGTGGCCGAAATTGTTGCTGGTAAAACAATACATCCCGATGTTCACTGCCTTCTAACTCCGGGGTCGAAAAGTGTTTATCTAAAAGCTCTTCAGGCGGGATATATCGATACGCTTATCCGCTCGGGCATTATTGTCACCCCACCGGGTTGTGGAGCTTGTGTGGGTACACAAGGAACCATTCCTGCGGATGGGGAGAAGGTATTAAGTACGATGAACCGCAATTTTAAGGGAAGAATGGGAAATGCTGATGCAGACATCTTTTTATGTTCTCCACGAACTGCAGCGATGGTTGCATTGAACGGCACTGTTCCACATTTTGAGGGAGAGCCTGCATATGAGCAAAACTGCTGAAAATTATCGCGTCAGACGCGTGGAAGGGAACATCTCGACCGACGATATTATTCCTGCGCGCTATAAACATATGTATACCGAGCCGGCCCAGCTGGCACCGCATCTTTTTGAGAACCGTTTTCCTGGATTCAGGGAAACGCTCAGTATCAATGATGTGCTTGTATGCGATCAAATATTCGGTATAGGGAGTTCACGGGAGCAGGCAGTAACAACTCTGTTGGCATGTGGTATAAAATATGTTTTTTCCCCTTCTTTCGGGAGGATTTTTTTTAGGAACTCTTGGAACCTGGGTTTACATGCGATTGAGGTCGATACAAGTGAACTTACAGATTTAAGTAAAATTAAAATAGATCTAACTGGAGGGGTGATTTATACGGAAAATAATCAAATAAATTTTTTTCCTCCCAGCGCGCAGATGACGGCAATTGTAAGCGCAGGTGGCATAATACCCTACACCATAAATAAAATTATGGAAAATAAAGGTGATATTTTAAGAGGTTATTATAATGAAAAATGAAAAGTTTGATGGTTTGGCTGATAACTATGATAAATATCGCCCCCGTTATCCTGCAATCCTTTTCAACGAAATACATGACTGGATGCAGCCCACTGCCAAAAATATCTACGATATTGGCGCAGGTACAGGTATTGCTATTGAAGGTATGACTCGTGTCGCTGGAAAACACTATGATTTCACGGCGATAGATATCTCTGAAGATATGATAAACAAAGGAAGGGAAAAACTGCCCGGAGTGACCTGGGTTAAAGGAAAAGCGGAAGATATTCTATCTGATAAAAGCCGTATTGACGTCATTATGGCGGCACAGTCCTTCCAATGGATGGATAGAGCAAAAACATTAGAAGTTTCGATAAAATCTTTAAATAAGGGCGGGGTTTTTGCAATTTTGCAAAACAATCGAGATTACAGAAATAATGAACTGCTTAACAAATATGAAGGTTTGCTAGAAAAATTTAGTCCGGGTTACAGCAGACATTATCGCGACTATGATTATGAAAATGAAATCACCAATGTTTTTAAATTGCCTATTGCGAACTTTAAGAAAGTCGTCACAGGGTGGACTATGGAAATGATTTCAGAAGATTTTTTTGGATTCATTTCTTCCTCAACCCAGGTACAAAGAGCTATTGAGAACGATCGTAATGGATTCTGGAAGGAAATCGAAATCTTGATTGACCAATACTCAGTTGGCGGAAAAATTAGCATAGATTATATAAGTGAGTTATTTATGGCTAAGAAGCGTGATGATTCATAGCATGACGATTCAGGACATCAGTATTGAACAAGCTTCGCATGAAGATGCGAAGCTGTTAAGAAAGGTTTTAGAGAAGGTTTACGAACCTTACACGCTGAATTTCTCACCTACCGCTTTGCAGTTTACTGAAAATATCATTGCTCAGGAATCCTCGAAGTGGCTAGTCGCGAAATACAAGTCAGACATTGTGGGAGCAGTGAGATATGAACTTTATGATATTTATCTGGATTTTCATTTTCTCTGCGTCACACCGCAATTTAGGAAAATGGGAGTAGGGAATGAATTATTCCAGAAACTGAAAAAAATAGCGTATGAAAACAGAAAGGATTTTATGAAAATCGTTTTGCGAGATTCGCTAAATTATAACCGTCGCTATTTTGAAACCAAAGGATTTTACTTTTATCATAAATACCAGACAAATATGCATAGTGTATTTGTCTTAAAATTAAACGGTGAAAAGTAATGAAGAAAAAAGCATTGGTTCTTGGGTTAAAAAGTAATATGGAAAGAGTCATCAAAGGGCTCAATGAGATAGAATTCATTATTATTGACAGAAGAACACTGGATGAAGAAAGTATTGATTATATTATTAATATTTCAGATGGTTTTATGCATAATAAATTATTCGATTATGTTATAGCCAGCTCTGAGGATTTTATCGCTTTGGCTGGGTTATTGCGTAGTCGTTATTCACTTTATGGTGAGAAATATTATAAAAGTACAATTGCAACCAATAAATTCCTGATGCGTAATTTCTGCTCAAATTTTGTACCCTGTCCAAAGTTCTGGCTATCAGGTAAGATCATCAGTTCAGAGAATATTTTACCGTCATCCCAGAAAGATTACATCGTAAAACCCCTTACAGGCAGTTCTGCAAAATATGTCGAAACAGTCACAAAAGAAGAGTTAAATCATTATCTGAATGAAAATAACAAATTGATGTTAATTGAAGAGAAGGTTTCAATGAGAGATGAATATCATCTTGATTGTATAATCAAAGACGGTAATATCCTCTTTTCAACATTATCAATTTACGACAGGCCTATACTTCAGGCAAAAAGTAAAAACAGAGCCAGTATCAACTTACCCGATGGCACACAGCTTCATGAAGATGCCTTAGTGCTTGCCAATAATTTGCAAAGCCATTTTGAAATGACTAATGGCGTTTTTCATATTGAAATGTATCACACTCAGGATGGATTTGTACTCGGTGAATTTGGTATCCGTCCTCCTGGAGCTGGTGTGACCGATCTGTATTTTATGTATAGAGGCGTCGATTTCTGGAAGGCATTTATTTATTCCCAGATTGATAAAGAATTTACTTTACCCCTAAATCATAGATCCGATAAATATTGTGCGGCTATTGGGATTTGTTCTTCTTTCTCTGTCGATGATATAAGAAGCACATCAAAAGTATTCGTAGATAAATATGTAAATTTGCGTGAGGATGCGGCTAAATTTGCAGTTCCCAGCTCAACGTCTTTTAATCATATGATTTATGTTTCTTCATCATCCTTAGAAGAAATAAGGACTTTTTTACAGGATATTTCTGACAGATAAGAGTAATATTCGACATGCTAAAATATGAAACCAAAAAAAACGCTTTCTTCCAGATATACAACTTTCTTTCATGCTCGGCTGAAGGGATTCAGACAGTTGTATTTTTGTGGCTTATATATCATGAAACTCATAGTCCGATGCTTGTCAGTCTGACTATAGTTTCTTCATATCTTCCATCAGCCGTATTGGGATTCTTTTTCCTCAAAAATGCTGATGTGAGCAGTCCTAAAAAACAGTTATTTATCAGTAATGTTTCTCTTAGTGCCATATCGCTAATTGTCTATTTTATTTTAATGAGAAATGAGGGTTTTGAGCCAGTCACGCTCAGTATTTTTTATTTGGCACAGGCCGTGTTATCTGTTGTAAAAATGTTTAATAAAACATCCCAAAATCGCATTATCAGAACAGCATTCAGTAAAAATGTTGCAATAAAAGCACTTCAGCTAGCCTCCTCTGGCATGCAGGCCGCTCAGGTTTTTGGCGCGGCCATAGGAGGATGGGCTATCGGTACGGGTTACTACATGCAAGCGCTTATGCTGACCTGCTGCATCTACCTTTTGAATATTTATATTTCAACCCTTTTTGAGAAAGGGCATCCTGATAATAAAGACGCTGAGGTTATTGTGCAGATTCATTCTGTCACTAAGAAAAATGAATCCTTTACATATCTTTTTCGCAGCAAGGACTTTTTATTACCCTTGATTTTTACTGTTCCATCAAGTGGAGCTTTACAATTTTTAAACACATCCCTTCCTTCATTATCTTCTCTATATGGTAATAGTGAGCAAGTCTATCCAGTGCTGAATATGACTTTTCAATCTGCTGTCATTATCTCGGGGATAGCGGCAACCCTCAATATGCTTTCTCTAAAGTCTTCGTTACGGTTTTCTCTGTGTATTTCTGCCATCTGTCTGATTTTGATGTGCTTATTAGCGAAAAATTATTATGCCGTATACTTATTTTTATTCCTCACTTCTTTTTTTGTCTCATGGCATATGATTTCTATTAAGGTACTCTCGAATCAAATGCCTGATATAGAGCATATTGGTAAATTCACAATCATGAGAAACTCGGTCGCTTCTGGTGTGAAAATCGTCTTTTCTCTTTCATCTGGTGCTTTTTTGACATTTTACAGCATAACTACAACTTATCTAATACTTGCGATGCTGCTTATTTTTTTCAACGTATTATGGGTTTATCAGAGTCGCAATTTTAACTATGAGGATTTAGGTGATGTTAAATTTCAAAAGTAATTTTTGTGAATTTATTACTGATTTTTATCTTGAACAGTTTTCTCATTTAAATAAGCAGGAAAGAGAACATGTGCTTGAAACGCTTGGCGTCACACCCAGCGCAATCAATGAGTTTATAAAATCAGAAGATATTTACATTACCTTACCTCATGCAAGTATGAATGTTTTTTTTCCAAGGGCGGGTGTCTCACGTTATGTCTACGACCTACAAAACAGTAACAAAAATGCGTTCCATTTAAGGTTTTTCTTGACCCACACCAACTTTAGCGATCTGAACTGGCGCCCTTATGCATGGTGGTTTAATAACGGCGGGAAAATCGAAAAACTTACCTTTTTCACGCGAAATAAGAAAAAGAAACATAATATCGTTTACTCGCTCAAACCAAATGAAATAAACTCTGCCTCTGTAGATCGGCGTTTGCGTCATGACTTTGATACAAGTATGAAGTTTAAACATATTTCTCTTAGTTTCATCTATATGACAGCCGTTCAAGAGGTCAACAGCGCTTTTGCACATAAAGGTCGTACCCTTTATCTCCCACTTGACGCATTTATAACGTTTATTATTCATCAGGCAAAAAATGATGTTATATCTTTCAATTTTTTAGAAGGTTTTTTAAGCCAGGCACAATGCAGAAAACTGAATGGCGAAGTATTGAGTTTTACCAGTGAATGGCGCGATGCGTTTATCTTTGATAATTTTACAAACATTGCCCTGTTAAATTTTTTTCAGCCTGCTGCATTTGTGGGAGGCACAAAAATGGATAACTACTGGCATCAGGTGATTGAAAAATGGAAAATGGCATTACCAAATCAATCTGAATTTGAGTTTTCGTTACCCGCTAATCTTGTCATGCCTGCCGTTGAAGAGTATATTTCCCCTTATAAACCATCAAGCGACATAGCAGAACAGCTTATTAAAAATAATATTCCATACAGTCTCACTATGGCTATTCAGGAACATGATCTTTTCTCAAATCATAAATGATAAAGTATAAACTAAAAATAAACTATCATCTTGAAAAGGCGACATGGTTACATGATTGAGGGTTGTATATAAGAATCAGTTTTAAAATATTTTAAAGTAACATGTCATTATCCATTTAACATCATACGATAACACATCATCACTTATTGGAGTTCTATTATGCTGGATAAAAATGCTTTTCGCCACGCAATGTCGCACCTTCCAACTGCCGTCACTATTGTAACTTCAAACGGATCCTGCGGTGCTGCAGCATGCACAGTTTCATCCGTGTGTTCTGTCACCGACGACCCACCAACTTTACTCGTATGTATAAATCGTGCTTCCAATACCAACAGTGTAATAAGAAATAATGGCTCTTTGTGTGTCAGCATCCTTTCAGGAGAGCAAAGCAACATTGCAATGAAATGTGCTAATCATCAGGCTTCAGTTGAGGAGCGCTTAGCGTCATTCGACGCAGACGTTCTGGTCACGGGTTCTCCTGCTATAGTTGATTCCGTTTGCTGTTTAGATTGTCGTGTAGATAACATTGTGGAATCAGGAACCCACTCTGTCTTCTTTTGTCAGGTTCTTTCTTATAAAGCTTTTGCGGGGAAAGATGCGCTGGTTTATTACTGCCGTAATTATTATCGTGTCCCATAGCGTACTATGCCTAACACCCTGTAATTCTATCTTTATCTCATATCGAAAATATTCTGAGGAAACAAAGGGAACATTGTATTCATCTGACCTGCTCCCCGTTGATTAACACACCGTAATGTTAGTAATGTCTTCATAAGCCACATGAGGACATTCCCATGAAGAAGCGATTTTCCGATGAACAGATCATCAGTATTCTTTCAGCGATGGATGCGGAACTTAACACGGTAGCTGATATACTTCTGTCAGGGAGGACTTTATATGTCATACAACATAGCAGCAAAAAGTAAAGAAGAGCGGGATAAGGTCAACGTTGATCTGGCCACATCAGGGGTTTCTTATAAAGAGCGTATGAATCTGCCGGTGATTCCTTCGGAAGTCGAGAGACAACAACTGGAAGAGCTTCAGGAATACTTCAGACAAAGACTGCAGCACTACAGAAATGAAGCTTTAAAGTTTCCGCGTGGCACTGACCCTGTTTACCAGAAAGAGGATGGAAAATAGTGTATAAACCAAAAACATGTCCCTTTTGCAATTTCTATGGCATCAGGAAAAATCCAAACGGAAAATGGTCCTGCGATAAATGCGGACTCGAATGGGCTCCTGAGCAGGACAAACGCGAAACCCCATAAGTATGGGGCATTATTTCTGTTCTGATTTAAAACTGGCCCACATAGATCTTCTAAAGTCTGGCGACAGGAATATCGCTCCAGCGTGTTGTATAGGCTGGTGAAAGCATCTCACGCTTCATCTGCCATGCGGGCGCTATTCCTCGGCCGGCAAACCAGATACTCCCCAGACCAGTCTGATTAATATGGTCAATCACCTGCATCAGAGGCTTACTATTCGCTCTTGGTTGAACTTCGTCAAAGAGATTGAGCTGCGCAACACCTGAAGGAGTGAAATCGTTCAGCATAACGCCTGCTTTCGCATAGCGATGGCCACTTATCCACACCCGACCAAGTGCTCTCATCGCAGCTTCAATGATGTCTCTGGAATCCTGACTGGGCGACATCAGTGTCTCTGAAGCCACGTTACCGTAGTAGGTCTCCCCGGGCGAAAAAGGAGAGGTTTTTATGAATGCACAAACCTGTTTGCAGTATTGCTTTTCCCCTCTCAATTTAACGGCCGCCCGTTCGGCATGCTGACAGATTGCCTGCCTCATGTGTTCATACTCGGTGACCCTTTCGCCAAACGAACGGGAGCACACGATCTGCTGCTTCGCCGGCGGTGCCTCTTCCAGACTGATACAGCTCTCGCCGTTCAGCTCGCGCACCGTTCGCTCCAGTACCACGCTGAAGTGTTTACGGATCATTGCAGGATTGGCGCGGGAGAGCTCCAGTGCGGTTGTAATTCCCATAGTGTTCAGTTTTTTGGCAATGCGTCTGCCGACTCCCCAGACCTCCTCAACGGGCTGGCGGGCCAGCATCTTCTCAGCCCGGACGTGCGATGTGACGGCCAGCACGCCGCCAAACTGGGGCCATTCCTTGCTGCTCCACTGGGCTGATTTTGCAAGCGTTTTGGTTTTACCTATGCCGACCCCAACCGTAAGGCCGGTATGTTCACGCACACTGCGCCGGACTTCGCGGCCAAACGTCTCGAAGTCCGTGCAAAAATCGATTCCGCGTACATCCAGAAACATCTCATCAATCGAATACTGTTCCACGCGAGGTGACAGAGCCTCTAAAACGCTCATTACTCTGTTAGACATCGAGGCATATAACGCATAGTTAGAGCTAAATGCATGAATTTTAACAGGGAAATTCTCGTTTTTAATCTTAAACCAGGGTTCGCCCATTCGTACAAATTTTTTACTTTCAGCACTACGGGCGATGACGCAACCATCGTTGTTACTCAGGACGACGACAGCCTGGTTACGCAAATCAGGTCTGAAGACTTTTTCACAGCTAGCATAAAAGCTGTTCACGTCCACAATGGCGAACATTATTCACCCCGGGTTTTATGGATAAACGAGGTGACCACGCCGAAAATCTGGAGCGTTTCCGGATCGGGATATATGGGAGGAAAGGAAGGATTCATGGGCTGAAGCGTCAGCCTGGGGCGGAGCAGCAGGCGTTTTACCGTAAACTCGCCCTCAATCTCAGCAATGACAATGTCGCCGTGCCGGGGAGATTCGGCCTTGTCGACCACCATCAAATCACCGCTGTTGAGACCAATGTCTGTCATAGACTGCCCGGAGGCGCGGACAAAAAACGTGGCTGCAGGACGCATGACACAATATTCGTTGAGGTCTAACTCGCGCTCAACATAATCCTGAGCAGGGCTGGGAAAACCTGCCTGACAGGTTTCGAGGAAAAGTGGTGCAGCTATCGAGATCGGGGATAGCGGGTATTTGTATAAAGTGAGCATGTCATGGCACCTCCTGTTTTACTGTTTATATGTACAGTATTATCCAGGGGTTCCAGGGCAGTCAACAGCCCTCAATCTTCTTCGGTGTAACTCAATGAATATTAGTAAAAAGTAACCTCAGCGAGGCTTAATGCTTCTTCTTACGGGTTCTGTGCCTAAATTTACGTCGGCAATTAACAGATTTGCCTTGCCGGAAATGGCATGGAAGTCAACAGTAATGGCTTTCGCATGATGTACCAGAAGGACAGTATTATGCAAAAGCCATCATACGATTTTTTGCTCGATTGCGCGGATACTTCTCTCCCGGTATCTGTCTGTGTGTACCTTTCAGTCTCTGACAACGGTGTATCTGAACCCATTTCGCTTCCGTTTGAGGTCAGTGGCCACCTCAGGTACGACGTTACTCTGCTGCTGAAAAAAATGGCTCCTGACCTGATCTTAAATGGGTATGTGGATACAGTGGCAGGCGCGGACCTCGTCAAGACGGCTGATTTCTCTATCAGTGGAAAAGCGTTGCTGCTAAATCTTGAAGCGTTGATACGCTCCCGGGCGAATGAACGGTTTTCCACGCCAGGTGAGATCAGGCCGTTTGCGGAGTGGCTGGAAACGACGGGGTGGCCAGAATTAAATGAGGAGAAATATGAAGTCTGTTTTTTTATTCCCCTGAGAAGGGATGAGCGAAAAAATGAGTATGTCATCCACTTCAGAAAGCTCTCCGGCACCGACGAGCGCATTTACGATACAGAACTTACTGATGTCGCTTCATATTTAAAAAATTTAAGGAAATATCCTGTCAGGATGTTGTGCGTTGAAGAAAACGACAATCGAATCCTACGCTGGGACAGGGATCTCTCCATTAATTCACCCCGGTGGAGGGCCTGCTGTGTTGACGACGTTGAAATCATTGGCCCTTTACCCGTAATCAAGCGTATCAATACCCGCAATAAAAGATAGAAAAAGGCCGGTTACCCGGCCTTTGATGTTGATTTATAAGTCACGCCTTCTTTTCAGTTAGCCTGACAGAAATCAGGGCTTTATGCTGCGGCGTCAGTCCTGATGTCAGAATGTGCACGCAGACGTGCTGACCATCCCTCCCAGTAATGCACAGGCGTCAGCAGAACCCGACGTCGTTCGTCACATAAAGCATTCCCGATAACAACTTCACCGGGTATGCCGCAGAGTGACAGCTGGATATAGGCCATGCCCGCCGCCAGAGGGTCAATGTCGGTTACCGACACCCACAGATACCTGTGAGGTGAATAACCTGCCTGCCGGAGCGTGCTGGCAAATGCCAGCGTCATGGCACCGGCGCCGCAGGCCGGTTCAGCAAACGTGATAAACGGCTTGTCTCTGAACACCTCTTCAGGCTTGCTGAGTTGCGCGCCGAACTGCAGCTGCGCCATCATCAGCGCCACGCTCCACGGAGTAAAATACTGCTCTTTGTCTTTGTCACCGAGCTCCAGCAGCATGTAAATGCGCCCGAGAAAGTCACAAATCTTTTCTTCCAGGCCGTTCACTACACAGGCCAGCAGTCTGGCCATTGATGAAACGTCCTCTTTTTTGTATCTGGCCACGATGGCCATGTACTTCTGTTCACGTTTCTCACAGAACTGCAGGCCATTCTGAATCGCAATGACGCTGCAGCTGATGAAGTCGGTAAATACCTGAAGACGCCGGGTGCCCCGGGCGATGGAGTTGAACAGGGAGATAAATTCTTTCTCATGGTCGGTGCGGATACTCATGCGTGTTTCCTCATAAAAAAGGGAACACGCCCGTAAGGGAAACGATGTTCCCCCTTCGGGTGAAAAAGCGGCCACAGCAGATGCTGTGGCCATTGTCTGAAAGACCTGAGATGCCGGTCTGTCGGTTGGTAACGTCATGCGCGAACGCCGGCGTAGTGTGCAACGGCCGGAGTGGAAGGTGCGCCTGCTTCACTGAACTGATACAGACGGGCCCCTTCACTCACCGGATACTGCACGTCCTCCTCCGGGTAAGAACCGCTGTCGACGTGATCACCGCGGTCAAAACAGTTGTAACCCGACGTGCCGGCATCCGGAGACAGCCAGTAGTGACGAATTTCACAGTCAAACTTCTGCGACATCTGCCCCATGACTTCCGCCGACGGCGGATACCACGGAGAAGAAAATGTCAGCTTCAGTGACCCGATATCGTCACGGCTCCACTCCAGCCGGTGCCCCGCCGGAAACTCTGTCCCGTAAAGCTGGGCATAGAGTTCTGACGTGGTACTGAGGCCACTGAACAGACCGCTGTCCCCGTTAAGTTCGGTGGCCAGACGTGACGGCATCACCATCAGCATGTCACACGGACAGGTTGTGTCCGGTTTTATACTGAGCCACTCCCAGCGCTCCTGCGGGTCAAACTGGCCGCCCGCAGAGGCGACGCCGAACCAGTCGGCGTAATGAACAGACATAAGCCGGGTGATGGTCTGGCGGGCTGCGTGAGGGATACCTTCCCACTTAATGTCGCCTATGCCGGACTGAACCCAGATTTTGTCCATTCGCGAGAGCGTTTTGCCGTCAAGCCAGGCATCCTTCTCAAGCAGCTCCAGGAAATGCTGAAACGCCTGGTTGGGTGATGTGCCAACGCCGGTGCCTGATGAAACCAGCTCCGGATACGCACGGTATTCCGTTGTCTTGACGGGTTTGAGCATACCGGCACAGCCGGCGAGAAACAGCTTTATGGCCTGCCGTATGGCGTGGCGGTAAAGCGGTATTTCTGTCCCGGTTATCCACGACTGCATGACATTGATGCAGTCAGACTTACCGGTGATTTCCAGACGGTTTTTGCACCATGAAAACATAGTTGTACTCCTCTTTTACGTTTAAAAAAGAGGGCATCTCCCTGAGGAGAGTGCCCTCAGGGGGATGATGGCGACTGACGTCGCCGGGGTTAACTACGCTGCTTCGCTCCGGCTTTCACCCAGCGGCTTAAGCAGATATTCCGATGCTTCCCGGGCAAACCGGCAGGCACGGAAAAACGCCTTTTTGTCATTACGTAAAACGCTGAGCCAGCCGTTCAGGTAGCTCTCGTGCTGTACCTCACCAAAAATGCCGAGATGTGCACAGAGAAACGCACTGCCGGTTTCCGCTATCAGCTCCTCAAAAGCGTAAACGGGATCGCCAAACTCTCCTGATGAGGAGGTTATCCCCTCACGATCGAGGCGGCTGCGGTGGCCGGTCGCGTGCACCAGTTCGTGCAGCAGCGTGGACCAGTAGTCTTCAGGTGAACGAAACTGTGAAGCTGTAGGCAATACAATCCGATCTGCCCCCGGGCTGTAATACGCCCGGTTCTGCCGGTGAGAAGAGCACTTCACGCCGGTTGCGTTGAGTATCTCCAGAACCTGTTGCTGCTGTCCGGTTGAGAACCCCTCAGGGGGAGTATCCGGATGTATCATCGTGGGTGCATACACCTTATCGGGTAGCCCTTCACACTGCGCAACGTTGAACAGCTGCAGGGGTTTCATCATGGCCAGCTTTTCCATCACCGGCACGCCGTCCCTGAACACCGGACTGTCATTGCCGTCGCGGAGCTGCTTTTCAAACGGTTTGAAGATGATGGCCATTGAGCTGCGCTCGCCTTTTCTGACCTGTCCGCCGGCAGCCTTTGCCTGCTGAAACGTGAGCCAGTGATCGACGCTGTAACCCGCCTCCTCTGCAGCCATCCACAGCAGCGGCACGTTGACGCCGCTGTAGTGCCTGCCCGTGACCGCGTTGACCGGCAATCCGCTGCCGTAGACCTTCTGCGCAGAGCGCCATGGCCGGCGCCAGGGTGGCACGCCGTTTTCCAGCGCGATAATGATTTTGTCGGTGACCTGCTGATAAAGGTCAGTCTGTTGTTCCGTTGTGGCCTTACGGCCGGCAGTTTTTTTCTTCATGGGATGCGCCTCTAAAAAAAACGGCGCATCTGTCCCGGTGGCGGACAGTGCGCCACCGGTGAGTGGAAAAACGTTATGAGTAAAAACGTAACGATCCGTCTGATGAAATCTGGCTGATACGCTTGCGAACATCCTGCACAGCGCTGGCCAGCATCTGACGGTCAGAGGGTTTAGCCCGCTTTGAATCGAGCCGGATAACCCTGTCGAGCACGTTCAGTGCCTGTGAGCGCCAGCTGAGGCGTTCCGCATTACCGACACAGGAATGAAAGTGACGTAATGACTGGTCGTAAAGCCATGAGATCCTCTCACGGTAGATGCCTACAGGAAGATAAACCTTCTCAGGCTCACCAGTTTCGGCAAAGACTCTGACGGCACCCGGGGTCTGGCAAATGAAGGTGATCAACAGGTCCTGATGCTCATTCAGGACTGCGTCACAGGCGCTCTGACTCAGGTCAAACTGATGAGAAAAGGTCTCATCGGCTATCAGACTGTCGGAAAGTTTACGACAGCCGTTATCTGAGAAGGGATTACATCCTTCAGCCCAGGCCAGCGGTAGCGTTACAAGCTTTCTGAAGTCTGGGCGGTGGAGACAGATACCGTTGTTTTTTTCGAGTATCACCGGGCCTCTGAAGCTCCGGTTGAGAGACAGAACCGGACGAAGCTGAGTAGAGGTGAAACGTATCATAGTGGCTCCTTAAAAAAAGAGGTGACCTCCCCGGGAGGGAAGGTCCCTCCGGGAAGTGTCATTCAGTTAACATCAGTCAAAGCGGTAGCGAAGTTCCGCCATCTGCTGCGCCATCAGCCGCCCGGCCCTGAGGGCCTTGCGGGCTGTTGCGTACGTACCGACTCCAGGGAGCTGGTCTATACGCCAGTCACGCTGAGTGAAGCCGGTGCGACGGGAGATGACGGGCGTAAACCCGTCCTCTGTCGGCACGACGTCTGCCTTAAAGCTGCAGCGGCCGCTGTGGTTGGTAAACCACTCTGCCTGCTGTTGCTGCAGAGTGCCGGCAAGCCGGTTGAGTACGCCTGAAAGGCGGGTGACAAGTAAAAGCATTATACTGCTCATGGTTTTCTCCTGATTAAGCGCGGAGAAAACCACCGCCGCTGTTGCGGGGAGGTTGTCCCCGCGCGGGTTAAAGCCTTTGTCAGAAACTGACTCAGGCCGGTGGTTAACAGTTAACCGAAATGACGGTAATAGACTTTATCTGCATCGTCCGGATTAAAACCCCAGCTCGCAGCAACGGTTATATATGTGCGCCCGCAACGAGGGTGCGCACGATGTCTGAAATGGTGCTCAAAGCGTTTACCGGGCAACAGCCCTGACGTGGTTTCCCAGGTCGACATGTACTGCCAGATTTCGCCGTCATTATCAGCAACGGTCGGCTCTGACAGTGAGCTGTTCAGCTTATGGCGCGCCAGTTTTTTCCACATGCGGTGCCATTCACTGCTGTCACGTTTAACGTATAAACAGTATTCAGATTCCAGTGTGTTCATCGACAAATCCTCTTAAGAAGAAAGGAGGATTTGTCTCCGCAGGGAGATAAATCCCCGCAAGGGTAAAACAGACAGCTGTGATGCTGACAGGTTGCTGGTTGCTTTGAGATATCCCCCTCAGTCATACCAGCTATCTTCTTGAATCAAAGCCTCTTCGTCCTTCACGGCACAGCCGAAAAAAAACGTCCAGGCGGCTTCATCAATGTCTCTGGCCATGTGGCACAGGCTTTCAAAGAAAGACTGCCAGGATGCCGGCACGAGTTTGCGAACAGACAGCTCGGCAAGGTCCCGTGCGACTTGAGCCATTTCCCAGACATAGTATTGAAAACCGTCTTCATCGGTATCGGTGTTAAGACCAAGACGACGATGCGCTGCAATAATCAGCAGGTCTCCTTCAGCTTTGGCCAGTGCAACTTTATAAGCGGTCAGTTCCGCAGCGTGGGTGTTAAAATCAACTGTAAACCTTTCTTCTGCGTCTTCTGCATAAGCTTCAGCTGCATAATCGATGGTAAAATCAAGGGCAAAATCATGTGCTAACGTTAATGCGTTCATAAAGGATTCCTTAAAGAATTGAGGAACCCTGCCCCTGACGGGGACAGAAGTCCCGTTAGGGTGAGAAACGGTTCGGTTAATAAGGCGGTCAGACGATGACAGAAGCATCAGCGCTCTGATAAAACATTGCACACAGTTGCTCTGTAGCGTTGTCCAGCGCTTTGTCCTCTCGGGACCGGGTAGCGCCCTCATGAAAAGCCGTATTCCAGTGAAGGCTGTGAACACTTGTACCCAGGAGAGTAAGCTCGTTCACTGCCTCTTCGGTAAAGGCATGTCTGATGTAGCCATGCTCAGTCGCAAAACCAACGGTATAAGCGACATGTCTCAGAAACGTAAGGTAGTCAGGAAGGCCGTCAGCAGGAACCTGTGGGTCTGCGTCGACCGTGAGTCTGTAATCCAGACGAACGTGAAGCTGAGTTTTGACGTAATCCACCAGGATTTTTGCTGAAGCTGGCGAATCACAATTCAGTAACGTGAGAGGGTTGATCATTCTGGTGTAATGCATGGGTACGATCCCTTAATGAAAAGGGAACCGTCCCGGAGGGAAAGTATCCCTCAGGCGTGAAAATCAGGCACAAAATGCCAGATGAGTAAAACAGGTGTATGGGAGTGTGAAGCGAAGTAGAAAAGGACCTTAACCGCAGGGGTCTCTGTTTTCAAAGGTTAAACAGATTTGTTACCGCCCGAAAGCGTCATCTCTCAGGTAATGATGACATTGGCATGTGATTACCCGAAGGCGTTCCTCTCAAATCACCGGAACATTGGCAGTTGTCGTGATGACAACGGTTAGCAAAATCATCGTACTTCAGGTTAAAAACTTGTACAAGAGGTAAACCCTGGGAATTCCTGAATGCCTGAGGTAAGACTTGATAAAGAAAAAATCTTCACTCTGGTAGAACCATTCTAACAGGCCGCATTCAGGATGAGTTTCACAGTAAGTTTTGTATTCAGACAAATCATTTTTTGCAAAGTTAGAGCCGTTACGCCAGGCTGAAGCCCACTGCTTATCATTTAAAATTTTTCTGCAAAGCATTAACAGGTTGTCAAGATATGTTTTCCTCTCATCGGGAATAAGACCAAGTTCAGATGCATTTGAAATCATCCTGATAATCAGGTAAGCCCGCCAGTCAATAAGCTCCTTGTAATAAAAAGCATTATCAAATATCGGTAATTTCGCGACTGCCGCCTGGAGTTCGCCTTCTAAGTTGGAAATATAGTGAATGAAAAAATATAAATCAGGAAATTGCGCCAGATAAACAAGCACCCCAAGGTCACACTTAACAGAGTTGTTCATTCTGCCTCCTGACTGTTCCGGTAATAAACCTGTTTTATATAACGCCCCCGACCATCGCCATGCCCTAAATCCATGGAAATCATTGCCATTACTTCATTTTCATTAAATCCCTGTTTTTTGTGAAAAGCCGAAAGTTCCCGAGCAAAGTTATAGCGCATGCTGTGTGGTGCTTTTTCACCGACTAATCCTGCCTTACGGACAAAATAACGATAACGGTTTATTGCCTGATGAATTCCAGGTTTATCAATAAACTTACCGTTTCTTTCGGCCGCTTCTTTTTCAGCATATAAAATCGCACGACGGGCCTCATCACGATCAATAATGGTTGTGTCCCTCGGACGTCCGCCTTTAGTCCCGAAGATCACCCGTACTGATTTATCACCATTTTCCACCGCACGTTTCCAGGTGGATAAAGACTTACATGCCTCGACAGCCTCTTTTGTTCTTAGTCCAAAAACATAGGCCAGTTGCATCGTCGCGGCCACTCCTCTGTCCTGTTTTTCTATTTCACTGAATGCCTTTGAAAATTCTTCACGGCTCAGCGCTGTTTTTGTACCATCCCGGTTAACACCCGAAATGCCGAGTGCTTTATTACTGAGACGTTCGTTATCAGGATCTGCAAGGCGGTGTTTTCCGGCAGCAGAAAATATTCCTCTGAGAACAGACATTTCATTCTGTAGTGTTCTGTTGCTGATGTTTTGAGCTTTCCTCTGCGAGATATAAGTCTCGACGTAACGTACTTTCAGACTCTCCATGCTGCGAAGTTTTATACCCGTACTCCTGAGATGTTCGAGAAAATACCGGCTTACCCGCTCACGATCAGCAATAGTGGCATAGCCTCCCGCGCCTTTTCTGGCCAGAGATATGAATTCTTTTCTGAACTCTTCAATTTTCGAACGCGCACTTTTCTGCTTCATGAAATCTCCCCGACATGAAATTCCGGATCATTCCGCTGCGAGCAACCCTCAGGCAGCTCCTGACTGAATAACCTTACAGAGACCAGTTCGTTGGTCAGACGTCCATGCGTGCCGGTTAATGTGCCATCCTGGCCGTCAGGTACTGTGTAGCATGGCGAGACTGAGTTGAGTTGTTGCAGGAGCCCGCTTGGCACTCTGTGCGGCGGTTTGATGCTCCCCGTTCACCCGGTCAGGGTGAACGCCTCAGTACTCTGACGATTTTCTCCTTATTTCATATAGTTAAGGCTTCAAGAAGCCATTGGTTACGATTTACGTTTTGCGGCCGTCCGTGTGAACGGACGCAAAACAAAGACGTGTTAAGCAATACGATTTGGTGATTCCCGTGAAAACACCTTTAAAATCGTTCGTGAAGCCACGTATTACGTGGTGTTGACGTATGCCGCTTTGCGGCGTCACTTGGTACTCGTTTCACTCGTACACAAGTGACGCCGCGCTCCTCTGCTTTCAATGCAAACGTGGAAGATGCCCAAATGTTCCAAATGGTCATACCCGCGTTGCAAAGTTCGCAGCAGCCCTTCAGCGTCAGTGCGTAAAGAAAAGTGAAAGCGATACGGCCGAAACCGTTATCAGAAAATGCCAGAAATGGTTTAGTAAAAGAAAGGACCTTTATCGCATCGCGATCTTCGTTCTCAAAGGTTAAACGAAGTTACCGCCCGAAGGCTCCGTCTCTCAGGTCATGACGGTTTTGGCAGTGCAATCACCCGAAGGCGTCCCTCTCAGATTGCCGGGACATTGGCGTGTTGCGTAAGCAACGGTACAACAGCAGGAATGTTAGATCGTTATGAGATCCATTTACAAGCTAAATATCATAGCGACATATGGAGCTATGTTTAGTTAAGCAGGGGGCTTCGAATAGCCCCAGGGAAAAGGATTATGCTCAGTGCTTATTGTCAGGAATTTGAATAACTAGCGCCCCCATGTTTTTGAATATGCCTGAGATAAAATTTGGTATGCCGAATCAATGTCAATATTGCTATAACAATTTTTGTAAAAGCTTTCGACCTCCTTATCAATAATAACAATACTGGAAACTGGCAATTCAACCATACCTGTGGGGGAACGGTTAAGTATCACCCACTCTTCTCCTTCCATCTCATCGGTGCGAAAATTAAGATGCGAATACAGAACGTCTTCTGTAGGGATGCTTAACTCTAATGAAATAGAACCATACCCGCCCTTGTCATTAGTGTCTGTAAAGGAATTAATAACATCCATATATACGGGTATTGTTTTTCTACCTATAACTTCAGCAGAAGCCTTGCAAAGCATGAGCACACCACTGTAATCCATTTCGGAAATCCCAAAGGGTGATATTTTAGCTGAACTCACTCCCATTAAGCGTATCTGCCCAGGCGCAATTTCACGCCTCAAATTTATATGACTTACGCCAGCCTCCTTTAGTGCTTTCTGAGTACCATTGTAGATTTCCTTCAACTCGCTCACAACCTCGTTCAACTGCAGTTCATTAAGCGACTTTATCGTTTTATCAACATCCTCTTTGTGTCTAAAATAATTTTTGTCATTATTAATAGGTAACTTTAGATCACCAAATAGCTTTGAATAAAACCATAATAAAATGGCGTAACCATTACCTTTCTCTTCGCTAAATCCCCTGATGTATTCATATTCCTCAGATTTACTTCTATACCCAATGCAAGCAGCAAGAATGTCGTTTTTCATGCAGTGTTTTGATTTAATAAAACTCTCATCCATTTCAAAGGTTTTGAATGATTTCATTTTTACTCCTGAGCGAGTTACAAGATGAATTTGCTGTTATGTATCCTGTTCTATTTGCTCGGTAAAAGATGAATTTTGTAATTAATTGAAAACGGCTGCCGCACTCAGTGAGTACTGTTTTGCCAACTTAAGCTTGTAAACGTAAACCCGAGATGCTGTACAAAAATTTGCCAACTTAGCTGTCTTTGAAGTAATCTTGAGGTTAGGCGTTTACCATAGTATCGGAGGCAAATTACATGGCCAGCGACTGGAATGAAGAGCTTGATAAGTACGAGAATGGTCGTAGCTTTGGTGAGGATTTGAAGGATTCGTTGCGTGCCACTTTAAATGCTGCTTCCTTAGTTGCATCAAACCTGCCCAAATCAGCCTCAAGAAAAGGTACTGAATCTAATCCGTTAGATGGAGTGATAGGTGGAGAGCGCTATATCGAAGGCATTCATGTCGGAAATGAATAAAGGCCGACCAGTCGGCCTTTTTGAATTATTTAAGCCCTTTCGTAATTATTCCTTTACCTAAGTTTGTAGCTGCAGCACCACCTTGTTCTCCAGCTTTTTGTGGCATGTCTCCACCTTTGACAAAGCTTGATGCTATATCTCCAACTTTAATCCCAATCCACCCAAGCATTCCTACCCAGAACATTGGAAACACCACGTACATCATTCCCAGCACCATATTCATAATCCAGCCGTCACGCGGTGAACTGAGGAAGTCTGCAATAGGTTGCCCCGAAGCCAGTCCGCCTTGAGCCAGGTTTGAGTACAGGATGGTGATCAGTCTGTCATCCAGCCAGCCCGCCAGTGCCCACCAGAACGTGATGAACTGCAGCGCAAAGAGCGCAAATGAAATCGTTACTACTGTCTTTGGCTCATAAGCACTGAACATCATCAGCACGGGGATGACGATGATGATCATCATCTGAAGCAGCGCCTGTATCATCGGCAGTGCCTGCTTGAGCGCATCAAAGCCCGGCAACGCCTCAACCTGCTTCATGCCCAGCCCGACAGTAGACGCAAACCGCGACAGGCTCCCTCCGATACCACTCGTTGTGTCCGCACTGCCGGACATGTAGGTGACGCCGCTCCCTGAAATTTCTGCGTTGCTGGGGCTGACCAGCCAGCGCAGCGCCGGCTCTTCCCACTGTGTGCCCGGGAACTGGCGCTGAAGCTCTTTTCGGGTAGATTCGCTGAAGCTGGCCAGTACACGCTTGCGCAGTCCGTTGCTCCCGTCTGACCACCATGTTTTGCACGTCGGATATCCCCCCTGGCCCGTATCCGGATAGCCGCTGTCACGACTGCTGCTGTATGGCCACTGGCTTCGTGGCGTCATGGCCGTGTAATAGTCGTAATAGCCCGATGTATTAAGGAAATAGTCGCTGCCAATCCAGCCGACTGAGTTGATGGTGGCGTCGCTCAGCTGGCTGTTGCTGTTCTTCAGCTTAAAATAGGCCCGGGAGTAACACTGATTTGCAAAGTCCTGGACCTCCTGCAGCACCACCGGGTCGCGCAGTTTTGTGTTCTGCACGTCAAAGCGCAGCTGCCGCAGCTGCGTGCCGCAGGGAATGGACGCAATCATCGCCTGTGTAGTGCCTTTCGACATCGCATGCAGCAGATACCACCACACCGGCACTTCAGCCGTACGGCCGTCGAAGTCGTTAACCAGCCCTTTATAGCCGGAGTTCTGTGGCGTGGGTACGCTGAAGCCGCACTGTTTGGCCCGCGCGTCGTCAAACTTGATCGTGCTGATATCTACCGGCAGCAGCGGAATGCAGCAGACCAGCATGACCAGAAACGAGACATAGATGGCGTGCTCGATGCGCGGCAGCGCCAGAACGCCTTTGTTGCCCTCGTCGGCACCTTCCTCCCGCACCTTCAGCCACACGCCGAGGACCTTAAAAACCAGCGGCAGCGCGAACAGACCGGTGCTGCTGAGGATGCCCCACATCGAGTTATTGAGCACCCAGCCAAACAGGATGAGGAAGTATTCCAGGTAACTGTTCGCCGTCATGTCAGCCTCCCTGAACCGCATTTGACCAGGCCACGTACTCCGTGGCCAGAAGATAAATGATGGCAAGGCGCTCCAGGCGCGGCAGGCCTCCGGCAGCGTCCGGCCAGCGCTTTAGCAGGCGCGGCCGCAGCTTCATAATCCAGATGCACCCGATGAAGACGTACATGCACAGTCGCCAGGCAAACATGGCCCAGCGGCTGTCATAGAGCCACTTCTGAATAAGGTGGCCATCGGGGTCGTACGCCATGAACACCGAAGCCAGGCCAAAAATCGCTGCCATGGCCACGACGGTGCTGAGGAATATCAGCAAAATGCGGCCGGTGAGGCCGCTCAGGAATCTGCGCTTCATGTCAGTTGCCTCCCGGCTGAGGCTGGCTCATCTGGCTGAAGCCCTGGTCCTGATTGCCGGCTTTCTGCTGCAGCTGGTTATCCTGATTACGTTCGCCCTGACGCTCAAGCGTGGTCAGCAGGCTGTTACTGCTGATGGATTTGCGCAACTCCATCTCGTTACGCAGCGCGTTCAGCTCGCGGTCGAGCGCATCCACGCGACGGTCACCCTCGGCGATAGCCTCAGGCTGTTCGGCCGCGTTCGGCTCAGACTCACCGGTCGTCAGCATGCGGCGCATGGTGAGTGCCGCCTCAACCGTGTCAGCCATGGCCAGCTCACCCGCCAGTCTCTGCACCAGTGCGGCCCTGTCCGGGTCATCACGCAGCGCCTGAATCACGCCGCGCGTGACAACGAGGCTGCCGGTTTTGAGCGCGGCCAGATTATCGGCCGTGGGCTGTAGCTGACCGTTAACCAGCTTGCTGAGCTGCTCCAGGTTGGTTTTGGTGGCGTCTTCCAGTACCGGCGAGAAGCCGGTGCCGGCAACGGTGCTGCCCGGCTGGTTATCCGCGCCGCCGCTGGTGCATTCGCTGGTTTCACGGCAGGTCCGTATAGAGCGGTCGCCGAGGACTTTAACAACGGCCGCAGCGGCTTCATCGGAGGATTTGTAGCGCTGGCAGACCGTACCGTTGCAACTGGATGAGCCTACGCTTCTGTTGCTGGTCACCGGCAGGCTGTTCATCATGTTGTAGCCGGCTTTTGCCAGGTCACGCGTGGGCTGAATCGCCGGCTGTCCCTTGCCGCCGCGTTTCTGGCCACCGACCCAGGTCACACCTTCTTCGCCGGTGGCCTTCTGCAGTTTCTGGTCGCTCGATACCGCATCACCGCCGCTTGATGCCACGATGTCTTTATACTCTTCAGACACGGCCGCCTGCTGCCACTTACTGCCCAGAGTGTAGTCGGCCAGCTTTTTTGACATGTTCTGGCAGTTGAGCTGGGCCTTGTCGAAGTTCAGGCCCGCCTGCAGCACGCCGTTGGTCAGCATTTCATACAGGCCCGGATTGGCACGCTGAATGGCCATCGCCGGCATGCTCATCACCGCGCCGGTCGCGCCCTGAATGACGTTGCCCATGAGGTCCTTAAATCCGCTGGTGATGCCGTTGAGCTGGTTACCGACGGTGGTTTTCAGGTCGAAGTTGCCGCACATCAAATCGCTGCTCCAGCCGCCGTCCAGGCCGAGGCGCGACATATTGCTGCGCGTTGAGGGCGGCGAAATGACCGAGCCGCCACCTATGGAGTAGAACAGGCCGTCGTTGATGGCGCCGCTGACGCCCGCACCCTGCGAGGAAAGCGTGGTATCGATGGCCAGTGCCGGCATCGCCAGGGAAAGCAATAATGTGCCCGTGGCCACGCGCAGTTTCTGCGTGAATAAAATCATCATGCTGTGTGTCCTCATGAAAAGTCGGTGCTGTAAAGGAAGGTCTGGCCACGTCGCTTACAGCAGCTGTATGGCTGCCAGAGTGCCCAGGCATAATCGCCGCTTTCCGCCGTCTGGCCCCCCGTATCCGGAAAGACCGCGCAGCTCTGCGACAGCTGAGGCGAAAGCCGCTGCCACTTGTGGTTTTTTGTGCCGGTGTTTTCGGTAACGGGGTCAGGTGGCCAGTAACCCGGAGACCGCTGGCCAACAAGTGGGTTGTAGACGTGCAGCTGTCCCTCGCGGGTGATGATGTCGGCCACGCGCTGAACCACGACGGCCGCCGATTTGTAGCTGTCGGTCTGCGTCACGAAGCCGCTGCGGGGATAAACGTTGCCCCACATCTCGCCGGCAAACGTATTTCCGATTTCACGCTTACCGGGAATCAGCGCTTCCGGATAGAACGATTCAGGAATGCCCGTTCGCCAGGCCAGTGCGTCCATGGCGCTTACAAAATAAGGCACGAACGGCGCGGCGGCTGAGCGGCAGGAATAGCCCGGCACCATGCCGCCGATGAGCGACGTCGCCGGGTGGCCATATGCATCGCCGTAGTAGAAATGCAGGTTCTGTTTGCGCATGCCCGGGGCCTTCATCTCCTGACGGCCTCCGCCAGTTGGCACGCCGGCAAGACCGCCGGATACCAGGCTTTCAGCGCCGCCTGCCGTGGCGCTCATGGCTGACATTTCGGTCCAGGGGTTGTCGCCCGGGTTAAGGTAGGCAGAGACCACGGCCTCCGGAATAAAGTGGGTAACTTTGACCGAGGTTTTCACCGTGCAGCCAAAGGGCGTGCAGAGCAGCCAGTAGCAGATGCCGCTGATGCGCCAGCTGATACAGTCCGGGCTCATGGCGCTGGAGACCAGGCTAGCGGTGTTCACGCTGGCAAGCGTGCCGGTGCAGGTAAACAGCGTGGCCAGCATCAGCCGGCGCGGACGGGGAAGGCGCATGTTCACGGCTGCTTCTCCCGCCAGGCATCCAGTTTCGCCCGGGCTGCGGCGACGTCGGTTGTGCCGTACACCACCCATTTATCGTCAAACACCACGGCAGGGTACTTTTCCAGCCCGAGTGACCAGGCATGTGCGACGCCGGCATAGCTCGCCGCTAACGCCTGCTGATTCTGACGGAATGCCGGGGAGGCGATGAACGCTCGGGCCTGATGCTCTGCCTGCATCGGGTTAGCGGAGAGCGGGCCGAATAGTTGGGCCTGGAGACGGTCGGGCGCGTCCAGCTCGGTGACGGTGACGTCGGGACTCAGTTCGCCGTTAACGGGGTGCGCATGGTCGGTATAAATCACGGTGCCTGCACGGGCACCTGCGGTGAGAAACAGGGTGGCAAGGCAGCAGAGGGGGATTTTCATGAATAACACTCCCTGAGTGGATAATGCAGTCAGGGTGCTTTCAAAAGATTAGGCAGTCATCAGTAAACTCAAAACCGTGTATGCATAATTAATTTTTAGAAGTTCACAGCAATTTCCAACATTGACAGGTGCTGGATCTGAAAGCTTGTTGACTTATTGAAGAGTGAAAGATAAAAAAGTCTTTTTAAAAGTTTAATTTAGTTTATATAAAGGGAGTTTTATGTCGTTAATAAAATCAAAAATGATCACCGATGCAATGCCTTCAGATGAGACTTACAAAAAATTGTTAGAGCATGTTGGGCTACCTGAAGGAACCTCAGTGGGGTTGATGGTATTAGAGGTAGACTATGACCGGAAAAAAATCTATTGCTGCCTTTCCGGTGGCGAGATGATTGACGGTAGTCCTCACATGACATTAGTTGGTCAGGCTGCATTTGAAGCACTGTGCAATTTGGATGTACCCAATGAAACACTTACAATTCAGGAGGTGAAGTTGGGTGAGACGCCTTTGAAAACGAAGGTCAAGAGAACCTTAGATAAAGCACCTCGCAATTCGAAAATTTGTTTTATAGGCGATATGCAGGGTGAGTTGGATGGCGTACTAAGTTCAGTTTTCAATATAGAACAAACAATTCACTAATCATCAGGTAACAATCCATCAAGAAGGAGTCGCTGCTGTCGATAAACAGTAAGCAAGCCCGTCGGAGATGCGAGCATGTTACATATAATGATTAGCAAATTCAGTTTGGGGCCCATGGGCCCCTTATTTTATCCGGTGACCAATCTTAAAAATTTTTAGCCCAAAGCGGACCTGAAATTCAGGGAAAAGCGCCTGAGCGATGTCTATTATGGATGATTATCTTTAAAAGGGTTACCGTCCATTTTCAGATACTCCTCTCCAAAAATATGTGCGGCATAATCATTCAGATGCCCGACATCACGGTAAATGGGCGAGCCCTGAACTTCAGTCACGCATAAGTTATCAGCGCACTGTGCATCCTTGATATCGATGATGATCAAAGAGGGGTAATCTTTCTTCAGCGCGGTAAACTCCCCGTCGAACCATGAACGCGGCGGACTGGTGACTTTGGGAATATCACAGGAGCCATCCAGAATACTTTCCCTACGGATCAGATGGTCTTTAATGCAGGCTTCATAACCCTCAGGTCTTGTATAAATTTCCTTCATGATGACTGGGCGCGCACCGGACTTAACGATAATGTCGAAGGCCTCTCTCAGTGCTTTATACAGTCTCGCCTTTGAAAGTTCAATGCTGCGGGGATCGCCCGGATGGTTCAGGATTTTATCGCTGACGTACATTGGCCATAACTCACCAATGATGACGTATTTGTATTTTCCTGACTCAATATCCTGGTAATACTTTTGCGTATTGATGTGACACTGATCGTAGGTAGTATTGCGGCTCTTAAACCACCAGTCGTACTGGTACAGGCCCGGTAATGTCAGACATGTGGCCGTGCTGCGCGCGGTTATCCTGAGTCCGGCATTTTTGGCCAGAACATCGAGGAACATCCAGTAGTGGTTGGCATTGGAGTCACCGATAAAGAACGCTCTTTTTTTTGCGTCAGCCGGTCCGAATGTACAGTAGTCATCCGGATACTTCCCTTCAACATCATCTGTAAGGCAGTCAGAACGGTGGCCGGAAAGATTTTTGTATTCCAGCTGAAGCGCTGTTGTGTGCGCATACGCACTGCCAAACCGCCAGGGGAAAAACTCACCCTTTCTGGCAGCAGCATAGAGACCCAGGCTTATCAGGAGGGGGAAAATCATCAGCCAGCCAAACGTTGCCCGCAGCGGTTTCTGATTGCGTCTGAACGGCATTTCAATGAAACGGTATGAAAGGCAGGCGAGCAAAAGTGACGTACCCAGTACGCCGGTAATCAGCATTTTATTACCGAAGAGCTTCATATAGTGCAGAACGGCAATGCCGGGCCAGTGCCACAGATAAAACGAATACGAACGTTTACCCGCCCACACCATAACCCGCGACGAAAGTAATCGTGAAGATGCAGTCAACGTGGTTTCGCCGGACAGGATAACTGCGCCCGTGGCCAGAACAACAAACACAGTGAATACATTAGGGTAAGCAGGAAGCACGTTACCTTTTAAGGCGATCGCTATTAATACAGCCAGAGACCCGATACCGGTTATGTCTGCCGCTTTCGCCCTGAGCTTTAGTCTGCCAAACGCCAGGCAACTGCCCGCCTGCAGTTCAAAACACCGTGTCAGCAAATCATAGTAGTGGTCTGTATGTGAGGTTGCTGAAACATAAAGCGCGTATGACGTCAGAAACAGGGTTGCCGCACAGTTAATATAAAAGGCACCAGAATTGCCGGCATACTTCAGCGCTATCAGTAAGAGAACTGGGAAGCACAGATACCACTGCCATTCGACGGACAGCGACCACGTATGAAGAAGAATAAGGTAGTTTGCGTCTTCGGATGCATAGGTCGTGGTGACATCTGAGAAGTAACGGTTTGACGAAAAATACAGCAGGTTCTTAATGCTGTGTAAAAACGTATTGTAGTCATCGGGCAGGTAGAAAACACTGCCAAGTATCGCTGCGAAAAATACCACTACTAACAGAGAGGGCTGTAGCCTCCATATCCTGCGATTATAAAACGCACTTAAGCTAAATTTACCTTCTGAATAACTGTCGAGTATTATTTTTGTTATTAAAAATCCTGAAATAACGAAGAAGATATCTACACCGATAAAACCTGAAGCTATTACACTGAGTCCTGCATGGAAAAGTATAACAAGAGTGACGGCCACAGCACGCAGGCCGTCAATGTCGCTACGGTACTTCATTTTTACCTCGGAAATCGAAGAAGGCGTTTTGGTAAGTTTATGATTATACAGCGTTGATTAAGCTGGAAGTTAAACAGAACATTAACATAACATTCCCGTGTTAATGTTTTTATTCAAAGTTGTAATTGTTCGGAAATACGAAAGTAAATATTGATTTTCATTCATATCATCAACGTAATCAGCTAAAGATAACGTTGGCAGTGTCGATAACAGAGTGGCAAGTTGGGATAACCCATTAATTAAAAATTCGATGACTGAGACATACGCGTTTAGGGGCCTTACTGGCCCCTTTTTTTATTTATTAATTCAGTCTGTCAGTCTCATTTGAATGTCGCCATTCAAGATAATCAAGTTCCCAGTAAAATCCTGCAGCGGCAGCATTGCGCTCAATCGTTTCGCGTGTCTCACCCTCATTAACGTACTGCAGCCATGATTCCGGGAGGCTTTCTTTTGGTCGGGTCTCGGACTTTTGAACAGCTGAAGCAGTGTCGTCTGCTGTGGGCAGAGGTCGGTATCCACCGGGCTGTTCCCATGTTTTTCGCTGCCAGGCATCCAGCTCCTCTTCATCTGTATTTGTGATGTAGACAAGATATTCTAAAATTTCCTGCGTGAGGTTTTCGGGGGTTGCGCCGGGAAGGGACTCAAGTAAACGAAGACGACTGGACTCCAGGTGCTCACGCTCTTCCTGCTCAGAGGCAGCAAAATACTCGGTCTGGTCTTTTATAAGCTGCAGGTATTCAGGCGACGCTTTGTAAGCTTCCCACTCTTCCTCCTGAATTCTTCTCTCCTCAGCCCTGCGCTCGCGGGCGACTCTGGCCTCCTCGATCCCCTCAGCCACAACGTCAGCCCAGTTGACGGATTCGGGTGTAAGTATGCCGGCTACCCCGAGCTGCTGATTAAGGAATGCCAGACGGTCCCCGTCCTCCGGTTCGACAACTGCCCCGACGTCATCAGCCAGGCTGTCAGCACTGATAATCCCGGGCAGGCCGTTCCTTTCACGACCAGTACTGGCACGCTCAGCCAGGTAACGCTCACTCCACGCCTGGCCTTTAGCGCGTTTACCGGCCCCTTCAAGGCTGGTCGTGTATTTCATCAGCCAGACGTGCATAAAATGCTGACGTTCAGCCGCACACTCTGTACTGATATCGTGAAACCGCTGATAAAACCCCTCATCGTGGCCGCAGTCCATGCTGTCACCTTCGTGTGCCACCTCGTGTTCTGTCAGGCTGAAGAGTCGACTGGCCGTCCTGAGCGCGTCGGTTTTAAGCTGGCGCACGATATCAATGTTATACGCGATGTAAGTCTCACCGTCCGTCCAGGCTTCGGCCGATGTCGACTCGCCCAGCAGAATCTGGAATCGCACACCGCCGTGAGCCCGGGAGGTGCTATGGCGTTCGCCGCCCGAGCACACCCGTGCATACTGGGCCAGGCAGTAGCGCAGCGCGGTCCAGGCCCTGCGGGTTTCCTTATCAAGCGTCGTTTCACTCACCATCTGCGTGCGGTCGACAAAGTTTGCGCTGAGCGTGTCAAAATCGATGAGCTGCAGCTCTGAGCTGAACGGCATTCCCCAGCGGCCGGAAGACGAAAGCTGTTCGCGGAACGCGATGAGGTTGTCACGCACCCGACTCATGCATTCCAGAAAATCATCCGCGCTGTCGCAGTTAAAGCGCGTCAGCGTCATTGGGTGAATGACCGGGGCGATGCCGGCACGCGCTATGAGCTCCCCGTGGGGGACGTTGCGAGCATACTCAGCCACAGTAAAACAGTTTTTATCGATGGCAGAGGGATAGTAGCGGCATTTACGCAGGAAGTGCTCCAGGGTGACGTGATGTTTGCCCGGGAGCAGCGTAATCACTTCTTCGCCGTTAACCAGCGTCTGCAGGTCTCCCTCACCGGCAAGCAGCGCCCGGGCGGTTTTCTCGCGCCGGGCCTCGGTTTTGCGGTGGCTTCCTGTGTTGTCAGAAAAGGCCTGCGCCAGCCCGCTGAATTTTGCTGCTATCTGCTTCCAGACCATGCAGCTCTTGCGCAGAATCTCAGTGCGCGACACGTTTAGCGCTATGGCTTTTTTACTCACGATAAGACCGCCAACGCCCCAGTTGTGGCCCGGGTCGTGCCTGACAAGTACGCCCTGGTTATAAATGGATACAGCGCCGTCTTCCCGCAACCGATACCAGGCTGCGTCATCCTCAGCGTCCCATTTTTCCAGTTCCGGTTTACGCGTAATCACGTTGCCGTTGAGGCAGACCGAGACGGGCGTGTAGCGCACCAGGTCACGAATTTCCTGCATGCATGACATACGCTCCTGAGTGGACATCGGCTCATACCAGTCACCGCTGATGACACACCCCTCCTGAATCTCACCAGGCTCTGTCAGTTCATATTCATAACCCATTACCCGCGTGTCGACCTCCATCTGCCAGCGCTGCGAGCGCCAGACGGTCCGGGCATGAGCCATAATCTGGCCACGGCCGAGGCGAAAACGGCCATAGGTGGCATCGCCTTCACGGTGTGGCGTACCGAACCGGCCAAAATAGCGTTTCACATCGTCATGTGAAGCAAAACCATGACCGTCGTCACGGCAGGTAAAGCCCTCCGGGGTAATCTCCAGAATGACCGCACCCGCGCCAGCATCGACGCTATTCATGATGAGTTCGATAAGGGCTTTGGCCACTGTTCCGGCCTGGCTGTAAATGATGTGGTGAATGATTTCGGGGTCGAGTTCGAAGGGATGTCGCATCAGACTGCTCCTGTAGTGGTTTCAGAGCCATTTTCCTGATGCTGATTAAGGGTTAAATGAAGAAGTCATAACGGGAGCCTGAAAGAATAGCGGGTACGATCAGGCTGATTAATACGAGCAAAAAATCAATGAAACTGGAAGACAGCATTGCTGAATCACTTGAAAAACGCGGCCTCTGGCACCGTGCCGCACGACGCTGGCTGGCAGTAATGGATGGCTCCAGTGACGATGCAGAAAGAGAATTGATTGCCAGGCGGCGTGAGCATTGCCTTAACATGGCGGCAGATATACCGCCTGACGGTCGTCGTGCCGAGACGAGACGATTGTATAAGGCGCGACAGCGTTACAATGAAGGATACTAAATCGTAGTATTAGCGGGCTCTATGCCGCCCGCACCCGCAGCCTCCGTTCCCGCCCGACACCACACACCGGTGCCGGGCGATAACGGAGGGTCTGTTTAATGACAGATATCAGCTTCAGTCGCGCGGTCAATCTCCTTTAGCACCCAGAGCATATCTGTCGCATCTGGCACACAGATATTCCAGCGGATGCCGGTCCTGTAATCCACCTCGGTTGGCCATAGCGTATTGCCTGTCACGGTGATGAGAATATCCAGAGCCCTGTTGTTGGCACCGGAGAGATGCACGGCCGTGCAGCTGCGTCGCCCGACGCGATGCGGATAGACCGATACCAGCAAGGGATGCTCAAGGCGCTGACCTATCTCCTCACGGAGCTTCACGATGGCACGGTTATCCGTCTCACCCACCGATGCCTGCCCCTGCGGCGGAACGGTAAAAATGACAGTGGCAATTAAAGCCTTGTCCCCGACAACCAGTGGCGGCGCCATGGTCAGTTTTTTCATAAAATCCCCTGTCAGTGAATAAGACCACGGCTCTCGTCAAGGCGACGTGCAACATGGTAAACGGCCTCAAGTTCCGTGCATTTAAATTCATTCATGATGGCCCGGCGTTCTGCTTTCTCTTCTTTTTCCGTCATGCCCAGCGCCAGGTAGAGGCTCGGCGGTACGGCCCGAAACAGCGCCTGCACCTTTCGCGACAGAATCACTCCCTCGGTATATTTGCGCGGCAGTTTTGTGGCAGAGAGCAGCATTGCTTTTTGCTCGTCATTAAGCGTCTTGAAGCGGGCAATCTGCTCAACCTCTTCAGGCGGCATAACCAGACATATCCACCACTCGGCCATGTTCAGCATCTTTTTCGACGTATCAGGGAAGTCGGCAAGGTTCTGGGTAAAAATCCAGAGCCAGGTGCCTAACTTACGCCACATTTTGGCGATTTTGGTGGCATAGGGTCCCAGCAGTGGGTTGGTGGTGACAATATGTCCCTCATCAATGGGCACGATGATGTCACGGTCAAGATACTGATCGCGTTCGGCGATGTTGTTGATGGTATTCAGGAGGGAGATAACCGCCACGGCCATCTGAGCCTCGTACCCTTCGCGGGCCAGCTGCCCCAGGTCCACGATCGTGACGTCGGCCTCAGGCCAGGGGGTGCCTGGGCGGTTGAACAGTTCGCCCTCAAAACCTTCCGTGAACATGCGCAGCGCCTCTGACATCTCCTCGGCGCGTGCGCGGCGGGCCGGCGTGCGTTTCTCGCGGCCGTCGTCGCCCTGGCTGATGTCATGAGCAATGTCTTGCAGCGCAAACATCAGGTCCTCGGGCAGCATCTGGCGGGACTCAGCATAAGCTTTACGGGCGGCATCCATGATGGCTTCGCGGATCATGCCACGGTCGGCACGCGTCATTCTGGACTCTTCAGAGGCTTCTCCACCGGTAATCATCAGGCGGGCAGCAATCTCCATTTCCCCCAGAACGTCACGCTCACCGTCTTCATCATCCTCATCGTCTGCGTCAGTATCCGGCAGGTCTTCCTCACTGATGATCAACGCTTCGGGCTTCACATCCAGCAAAAGGTGCGAGTCACCAAAGGGTGCCAGCGACACGACCTTGCCGGGCTTGATGCTGACGCGATGAACGCTGAGGCCCAGCGACGCACAGTAGTCACCGTAGAGGCCAAAGCTGTTCCCCGCCTCAATCAGGAAAATACGCGATCGATAGATGGCCACCATCTGAGAAAGCTTGTCGACCGCCGTGGCTGACTTGCCGGCACCGGTCGGGCCAAACAGCAACAGGTGCGCGTTCTGGGTGCGATCCTCTTTATTCAGCGGGTCGACAGACAGCGGACCGCCGCCCCGGTTAAAAAAGGTGAGACCGTGATGGCCGGTGCCGGTGTCACGCCCGTAAACCGGTGACAGGCAGGCAAAGTGCTGAACAAACATCAGGCGAGTGTACCAGTTGTGGCGGTCAAGCTGCGGGTTAAAGCACATCGGCAGCGCCCGCATGTAGGTGCTGAGCGGACCGATATCGTGTTCCGGATTAACCGGCTCCAGCCCGCAGTTCAGCAGCTTGCTGCTGAGGTCAAGGTAGCGTTTGCTCAGGGCGTCCTCGTCCTGACCCTTTATGAGCAGGGTAATGGCCGCCCGGTAAAGCTTGTGCTTGTTACCCAGGAACGTGCGGGCCGTGGCGGCATCTTCACGCGCACGCAGCGAATCGACGTTCTCTCCCATCGAGTTGCGGCTCAGGCTGGCAAAATTCGCCTCCAGTTTGTCCTGAGGCTGCACAACCAGCGTCATGGCCAGCACGGTGCCTTCCGGCAGCAGATCCATAATGGCGTTGATGTTGTCACCGCGCTTTACCTCGCCGGTGAGGTGTCCTGTCTGCGGGCGGGTACGAAGTCGGGCGACCGGCACCGCTTTGTGCGCGACGTTATCAAACCACCATATGCCCTTGTCCGCATCGCTGCGGGGGCGGGTGAACCACAGGCTTTCGCTGAAGTCATTGAGCAGAGGAAGGTCCCCGGGTGCGTCATCGCGGTGACGGGCACAGCGGTAAAGCGTGGCCTTTTCCGTCCACTGGGGCGCAGGGTTGAACCAGCGCAGCAGCCAGCTGTGTATCTGTTCGCCATTCTGGCGCACGGAACGAATGCCGGCACCGCTCATTGCCGAGGTCAGACGGCCGCAGACCTGATTCAGTAAAACTTCCGGCGCCATCGGGTCGCGGTAAGGCTTTTCCACCCAGCGGTAAACCACCATGCGCGTGCGACGGATCTGCCCGCGCCAGGGTGCACCTGTCACGGTTTCATCCATAAACAGGCCTTTTTCAGCGGCCACGTTCTTCAGATGCCGCTCCTGTTCGTTCAGCCAGGCCTCGGTGAAAGCCGTGCCCTGTGCCCGGGGTCTGACGTAGCCCCGGATGGAATCCATATACGCCGACAGATCTGAATCGTCCTGACAGAAGAACTGCACCACCCACTGATGTGAGTCCAGCTCGGGAATGCTGTCCTGCAACGCATTTTCAACCACGTCACGGATTTCCTCCAGGCGCGATTCTGGACGGCCTTCAGTGCCGACCGGATTGATCTCATAAACTGCTCCCACAGAAACGCCGTCGTCGAGCAGGATGCACTGGTGTTCGGGAAGGTATTCCCCCCAGGGAACGTGGTCAATAATTGAGGGACCGGTGGCATACAGGCCTGATTCATCGGCATGCGTCAGCCGGCCGTCACGGGTGATCGGCTCATGGCCCTCAACCGAGAACGGCCCGTGACCGTGCTGATGTTCAGTCTGGGCTTCACGGCTGCGGCGAAAAAGACGAAAGGCCATTTACAGCGCCTCCGTGCGTTCGCCGGGCAGCGCGTACTGCACCTGGCTGTAAAACGGGAAAACGGTACTGTAGCCCGGCACCGGCGTGTTGCCGTTGGCCAAATGCGGAAACACATACATCACCATATCCGGATTGGGCAGGCGCGGAAACGTCTGCTGAATTTCATTTTCCTGAGTGCGGCTGTAGCTGTCCCGGGTCTGTTGTCCGATCGTACGTTCGCTGTCGGAGACCGGCCGGCGCAGCGTGGTGCGGCTTTCAGCGGTGGCGTGCGTAGTAGATGCGCCGTTGTTCCAGAGCTCCAGCATGGTGCTGTCACCGGGGGGCAGCATTTCATCTTTGGAGGTGCTGCAGCCGCTGAGGATCAGCGCGGTCAAACCAGCCAGTGCCAGCGCCGCCAGAGTTTTACACTGACGCATCCGGCACCTCCGGGGCTGGGTGTTCAATATAAAGGGAGGCAAGACGCAGGAATTTACCGTCTGCAGCTCGCACGACTGTTTCACACTCAAGCCTCATCAGCCTTTGCATCACCGCAGCCGGATTGCCCACGGGACCAGCACTTTCAGCCAGATGCCCGGCCTCACAGGCCCGTACATAATCATTTAAATTACTGGTTGTTAGTTCATTTTTCATCAGTCCATCCCCGAGCCTGAGCCTGCCAGGCTGAAGTCATACTTCACCCTGCGGCCTTTTTCTTCATAGTCGATCGCCAGCTGGCGGGTAATGTGCAGCGCCACGGTCTGACCCGGCGGCACGTATATCGCGTCAAACGTCTGGCCATAACGCTGTTTTACCCAGTCCACGGTTTCTTTCATGCTCCCGGACAGCGATTTACCCAGCACGGCCTGTCCCGCATCACCGGTCAGCGTCTGCGTCACGCCGCCCATGGCGTTGGTCTGGCCCGTCATCTGGTTCTGTGAAAGGGCATCGCCGGCAGCGGCTGCGCCGGCCAGCAGGCTGATAGTCGGCAGATAGGTAGAGGCGTTGCTTTTACGGGTGCCGGAGATGCAGGGAATGCCGTTGTCATCCGACAGCCAGCCGATACTGTTATTGCCGTTTCCGCTGCTGTTCTGTGAATTCTGGTTATTACTGCCGCCGTTCTGGCTGTCCGGCGACGGCAGCGTACGCACCGTGCCGTCCGCGAACACAAACGTGATGCTGGTAATAGACCCGCGCACGCAGGACAGCGTCCAGTCACCGGTCGCCGTACCGGACACGATGGCTCCCTGAACGTCCGGCAGCTCGATGCCGTTGGCCGTCAGGTTGTCTTTGCCTAACATAACCTTGAACGGGTACGGATCGGTCACTTTGCCGTCTATGGGAACGCGGCCAAGCAGTGCCGTCATGGCGCGACTGCCGACCAGCGTGGAGTTCTCCGGCAGCGTAAACACCGGATCGACGGGTTTCACCGCATCCGGCACAGTCTGACTGACGGCTGTGGAAACCGCTGCGCCGGCCTGCTTACCGGCGTCACCCGCTTCACCGAACGACGAGGCAAACGAGAAGCCGGTCGCGCTGTTTTTATTGCTGTCAGTAACGGGTTTGCCGCTGGCATCCACCGGGATACCGTCTTTGGGTTCGACCCACTGCAGACCGTCTGAGGCAGGGGATGACATTGCAACGCTGCCACTGGTGCCGTTGTCATAGCCCAGCCCAATCGGGATGTCGCTGCCCGGTGAAGTGGGTTTAGCCGGCGAGGCCGAATTTCCGTTTTTAAGCTGCTCAAGCATCTGTCCAACCTGCGAACTGAGGTCGGAGACCTGTGCGCTGAGTTTTGCCCGCTTCTCGGCCTCGTCAGCACGGGCGTTTGCCACCGCTTCGTTGATTTGTGCATCCACGTTGCTGTTGGTCTTTTTCAGATCAGTGTTTTCTTCGTTCAGCTTTTTGTTGTCACTGGCGAGCGTATCGAGGCGGTCCTGAACGCGGCGAAAATTGCCCACTATCGTGCGCAGGGTGTCCTGCGGCGTGTCGCCTTCTACGCCCAGCGCCTTAAGCTCATCAGGTGTCAGGTCTTTCAGCGCTGCATTGGTGGTTTTTTGCGTCGACGCCGTTTTTTCCTTTGAATCCGAGCAGGATTTGACGCCCACGACGATGGCGACGGTCAGCACCACCGGCACCGCAATTTTCACTATCAGGTTTGTGCCGGGCTGGCTCATTTCTTCGCCCTCCGTGCCGTTTTAGGCATGACCGTGACGGGTTCAGCGATAAACGCGCCTTCAGGGCGTCCCTGAATGACCAGGTACACAACCGTTGTGTCTTCCGGCGTGCCTGCACGACCCAGCCAGCGGTGCTGAAAGGTCGCCGTCTCGAACTGGCCCTGCAGCTCTCGCGGGTCTAGGACCACCTTGTCGGCCGAGCGGTTACGCACCTGCAGCGCCACCACGCTGTCGCCCATCAGGCTCCAGGCCGCCATCGGCGTGACCGACACGGGCTCGCCAGGCATCAGCGTGGTAATGGACGATGGCAGTTTCAGTGACACTGGGCTGATGCCCGGCACCGGCTCCACGGTTCGGACCGGCCCGTAGAGGCTCTGCGCGGCATAGCGGGTCAGTACCACCGGCAGCGGCGCGCTGAGTTTTGGTGCTTTGCGTGCCGGCGCAGTGTCAGTACCCGACACCGAAGAAGTGTTTTTACTGCTGCTGCCTGCATCACTACTCACCGACTGTCTGTCACTGGCCGTTGCAGTGGCCACTTCACCGTCATAGACCAGCTTCACCGGTTCGCGCGTCCCCTTGCCGGGCACGGCGCTGACGTCAAGCAGGATGACTTCGCCGTTTTCCTTGCTCTGCAGCTCAATGCGCGTCACCGGAAAGGCCTCTTTGGCATCGAAGTACACCGCGCCGCCGGTGCTCTGAATACGCACTTTGCCGTTGAGAGAGGGCGGGAACCCCACACGCACGTTTTTATTCACAAACACGATGCGCTCCTGGCCGACGGTGAGCGGTATCTGCAGCGGAATACGCTCCCACTTCATGAGCTCAACCGCCTGCGTCAGGCCTGAGACCAGAAGCAGGCAAAGCAGTATCAGAGGACGTTTCATCACTGGAATACTCCTGATTTTTTCTCCGGCTCCGGCTGCGGCATGGCTTCGAGCTGCTGCGGCGTGGAGTCATAGCAGTCAAGAGCCAGACCAAAAGGATTGCGGGCCGGATCACCTTCCCAGCGCACAACTTTGAGTGGGTAGCGAACAAGCGCCCGCTTGACCTTCTCGGCGTGGTAATACTCGTCAGCCACCAGGTCGAGCCGCACCACCCAGCGATCGTCGCTAAGGATGTCGACGCTGCTGTCGCTGTAGCCGCGACGGGGAATTTCATACACCACGCGCACGCGGTCCTTGAGTTCGCCACTGTTTTTACGAAACTCATAGTCCCTGTTCAGAAAATCCTGGCAGGACGGCGTCAGGTAAGGGCTGAGCTGGGCAATCTTCGCCGAATAGTCCACCTCACCGTTGGTCGGCCAGGCGTTGAGCTGCTGGAAGATGTAGAACGCAAAGGCGTAAACCGTATAGGGCGGAATAACCCACCATTTCTGCGTGCTGCCGGAGCGCAGGTCGGGCGGGATGTGGATAGTCATATCCGAGGGCGCCCGCATCCAGCCGACTGAGGTGACCAGCATGCCGGCGAAAAAGAGCACGCAGAAAATCCGCAGGGAAAAGATGTGGTTATCACGCGCCGTGATACCGTTACGAAACCGGCTCATGCGGACCTCCTCATTGCCCGTGCGGAAGTGCGCTGCAGCTCCCAGGCGCGGCTGGCCAGAATCATCGAACGCGACAGGCCCAGGCGGCAGCGGATTTGTTCCAGCCGCTGCCAGATGTAGTTCTCAGGCTTGCCGCGCTTGTAGGCAGCAATCCAGTTCCCGCCGAAAAACACAGTAAGAATCGGCATCAGCAACATGCATGTCGGGAACGCCAGCCAGCCGACGTGAGGCACCAGGCAAAGCGGTACGCCCAGTGGAATGCCCACCAGGCTGCCCGTACCTGCCGCAAGCAGAAACTCGCCGGCGGTAAATCCCCGGTACACCACGGGCGGGTAATTGAGCCGGTCGGGGAGAAAGTCGATAACGGCCATCACTGCTCCTCAGAGAATGTCTGCTGCCTGTGTCGCAAGGAAAATCACCACCAGGATGAGGATGATGCCGACGACGCTGTAAAGAATAAGTTCGGTCCATGTGCCTTTTCCCTTACGCACGTCATGGAAGGCGGTGATGACGGCGTGTGCAACAGCGAGAAAGGCGCCAACGCACACCAGTAGACCTATGCCCAGCCCGCCCATCTTTATGTACCCCATCCCGGCGTTCCAGAGTCCGCCACCGCCGCCCCCGGGTGGCGGCTGTACGGTAGGGAGCCCGGCCCGGGCCTGACCGGCAGCCAGAAGCAGTGGCAGAATCAGCAGCGTGGCGCGAAGTCGTGCGGCACGGCAGAGCCTGATAAAACGGGATTTCATAATGGTGTCCTTTCAGTTAAAGAAGAAAAACAGGGTCAGCAGGTACAGGAGAACCAGACGGATAACCAGCTCATTGAACTGCCTGAGTGTGATGGCTCTTGACGCCCATCCCCGGTAACCCTGCACGATGGCCCAGGCAGAGAAGAGCAGGATGACGATGGCGAGCGCGCTCAGGATGAGAATGTTCAGCTGGGAAGGCGTGAGGCCGCCGCCGGTGCCTGCCGCCCAGCCGGAGGTCTGTGCGCCGTTCATCGCCAAGCCGGCTCCTGCGCCCGGTACTGTCCGGTAACCGACGCTGAGCCGCTGTCAGGCTGTGCCCGGGACGGTTCGAGGTAGGTGGAAATACCCTGTTTCATGGTGGCGATATCGCGGGTGGCCTGCTGATAGTCAAAGTAAAAGCGGGCATCCTGATTCTGGTTCGCCACCACGCGGGCGTGGTCAAGGCCCGCCTGAACCTGATCCAGCTGGCGCATAACCAGCGCGAGCTCATCCTTTTCGGAGGCATGGCACACAATTGCCGGCATGACGCAGGCAAGGAGTGCAATGAAAGGGGGTAAACGGCGCATGTAAGGCTCTCCCGGGTAACAGATGAAGGTGAGAGTGACGCAACCGCGCCCGCCTGACAGCAGTAAAATCTTTATGGATTTCTGAAAATAAAAGCAGATTGTTTCTGGCGAAAACCGCACCGGCTGGGCGATGATTAATTAAACAAAGCATTCATATCCGGAGCTAAAGGCACATGGACACGACCGAAGAGCTTAATGGCACGTATTTTTATGGCGGATACAGCAATGTTACCCACGTCCAGCTGTTCTGGCTTGTAGGCGTACAGGTGGTGAGTGAGCATCTCGGACTCGCGGCGACCGACGCGGCACTGGTTCTGGCAGGACAACCTCTTATTCCCACCCGCGCAAAACCCGGTAGCGCCACAAAAGGCACTTCAGTTGCCTCTCTGGCTTCCCGATATCTGCTGAATTACCGTTTTCCAAAAGGCATGTTACTGCCGACACTCAACGGCAAAACCATCAGTCAGTTGCACGTTAGCTGGACCAACCATCTGGGGGCGTTTGTTGGCCGGAATGTCCCGTGGCTGGGCTGGATAATGACGTTTACCACTGTCTACAACATCTTTAACGATATACGCAGCATTTACAACCGGATTGCCCGGCCGGAACACCGCATCCAATGGACATATTTTTAATGGACACCCTGAGCGAAGAAATCATTACCTTTGTGAGAGAAAACTATGCCCGCCGTCGCTTTATCTTCTGGGGCGAACGTCTGCCTGTTACGGCAGAAACCCGCATTCGGGATGACCTGAAGCTGACTATAGAAACGGCAGAAGCGATGATGAAGGAGTATTTTGAGCGCTGGAGTATTCACAGTCAGGGCTTCAACATCAGAAATTATTTTCACCCCGAGTTGCCAGGAACGAGAGACGTACCTGACCCTCACAAGCCACTGACCGTCAGCATGCTGATTGAGTCGGCCCGGGTTGGCCACTGGCTTTTCCAGTAAGGCGAAACAGTCATCCTTTGTCAGGAATAAATGAATGACTTTAATTCTGCGCGAAGCAAGACAGTCTGATGTTTCGCTCCTGAGTGAGCTGGGTGTCAGTACATACACCCATCATTTTAAACAATACTGGACCCACAGAGAGGAACTGGACGAATTCCTTAAGCAGGAATATTCGTTACAGGTCATCGAAAGCAGCCTTACTGACCCTTCCGCAGGCTGGTATGTAGTCGAAACGTCGTTTCCGATCGGATTTGTGAAAGTCATATGGCGGTGCAGCATTCCGGGAACTCCTTTACAGGGAACTCTTCTTAAAAAACTTTATCTTTCAGAAGGCTCAACCGGGAAAAACTACGGTCAACTCATATTTGATGAAGTTGCTGAGATGGCCAAAGAAAGAGGTAGTGACTTTCTGTGGCTTGAGGTTCTTAAAGAAAATACCCGTGCGCGTAGATTTTATGAAAGACAGGGTATGACGTTTATCAGGGATAATTTCTATAACACTGCCACCCAAAATGTCACGGTGCATGTTCTGGGCATGAACCTCTGAATCCTCTTTTTAGTCATAAAAAAGGCCTGCAGCAGCGCAGGCCCTCCGGGCACATCCCCCGCAAGCACACACATCACAGATACTTTTTGAACGACGCCGTCACAACAGCCAGTACGCCACCAACCAGCAGCGCAGAGGGCAGCAAAAACAGATTTGGCCAGACTGCTGTTGGCCATGCCAGATAAAGCATGCAGGGGCCGTAAAGCGCAGGCTTAACGAAGCGTTTGGCGTGGTGATAGACAAAACTTGATTCGTAGCCTGCCCCGTAGCGACGCAGGTCACGCCTGACCAGTCCCTCAACGATGCCGGTGATGATGACCAGCCCGAACAGCGGGATGCTGAGAAACAGGATCATCACGCGGATAAAGAAAATCAGCGTCACCCAGAGCGTGGCCTGCAGGTATTCTCCCAGCCTGCTGATGAGGGATGCGCCGAAGCCGTTCAGGGCCGGAATGAGACCGCTCCCTTTTCGGCTCGTTTCCCTGAAAGAGGCCAGCCAGTGACTGAATCCGCTGTCCACAAACAGCCAGTGCCAGGCGGCCTGAACCCAGCGGGTGATGGTTTCCACCGGCGTGGCCATCAGCAGGCTTCGGGTATACCCCGAAGACAGCCAGTGGCTTTCGTCCAGCATCACCTGATAGCTGTGCGCCGCGCCCTCGTCCGGCCAGAGGAACGTCATGCACGCATATTCAACACCCAGGCTGACGAACAGTGAACCAATCAGGATGCCGATGAGGCTCAGCGGCATGTCCCACAGAAGCAGCGTAAAAGGGCCCGGGTGTCTGTGTTTCGCGGGAGCGCTCTGCCGGGTATTTCCGCCGTCATTCTGGGACATGAAGGCCTCCCGGAATACCGACATCACCACCTGTCCACCAGGATTCGCCGCTGCGGTAATTCTTCTCCATGGTGTCAGCCAGCTGTTTCAGGCTCGCCGGCATAAAGCGATCACTGTCATCGCTGACCGGCAGCGGCATACGGATTTTCCACAGCCTTCCGCCTTCCAGCAGGGCAAAGGCCTGACCTTTCGGCAGATTGATGATGTCAGAGGGACTAATCATCGGCACCTTAACCAGCGTCACCTGATCGCTGACGTTACTGTTGAAGTCCGTGCCTTCGCCCGGGCGGGAGACGTCGGTCACGCCTGACGTCAGGGTTTTCTGGTACACCCCCACCTCAGGCAACTGATCGGTCAGCAGCATGGCCGTGTTTTTCTCTTTAACACGGAGCATGACCAGGGAGTTAAAGTTACCGATGACCTGACTGGCTTTAGCCGAATTTCCGATGCGGGCCTCAATGTCGGACAGCGTCTGGGTGTAGGCCGTGACCTGAAACCCGGCACCGCCGCCCTTGTTAATGAGCGGAATAAACTCATCGCCCATCAGCTCGTTAAACTCGTCACAGTGCAGATTGATGACGGCCTTGCCAGCTTTTTTGTCGCCCTCATCGCCCAGACCAAACTTATAGATGTGCCCGCCTTCAGAGACCAGGTCAGCAAACATGCTGTTCCCCACGGCGGCGGCCACCACCGGGTCAGACAGGGCATCCAGGCCGACGTAGACCACGCCCCGGGATTTGATGATGTTGTGCCAGTCGAGTATCGGGCGCGGATCGTTAAGGTCGGTGTAGTCAGGGGCAAGCAGCGCCGCCGTCTTTCCGGTGGTGAGCTTTTCCAGCAGCGGCAGCAGCGAGGCCACGATTTTGTCAAAGTAAGTCCGGTCATACTGCACCGCACTGCGCAGGCCATCCAGGACAGGGTCCCAGAGCTTTTTACCCTCAGGACTGCCTAGCACCTGCTCTGAGACCCATATTTTCTTACCGTTCTCCCGTCCCTGGAGGTGTCGGGGCAGATCCCTGTCTGCTAACGGAAGCGCTATCTTAGCCTGCATCGAAGCGACCAGCTCTGGAGCCTTTTCGCTCAGCAGGTTATCGACATAGGTCTCATACAACTCGCCGATGTTGGTTACGTAACGCAGGATCAGGCTGTAATCCGGACGCTGGCCAAGGGCGACCAGCGCACGGGTAATAATGTTAACGAACCGCCAGGCAAACTCACGGAAGGCGGCAGAGTTACCCTCGTCGGAAAGCTGACCCGCGACGCGCGACGCCACCTCAGAGATACGGCTGAAGCGACCCACGGCGTTATAGCGGGCGCTGATGTCCGGCCAGCCAAGATGGAAGACCCAGAAATTGTCCTGACGCCCGGCGCGGTGCGATTCGGCATACATGCGTCGCAGAAGGTCTGCATCGCCTTTGGGGTCAAAGACGATGACCACCTCAAATTCACCAGCGGCGTTACGGCGTCGGATATCCTGGGTAATCATCAGCTCTGCCAGGCGGGTTTTGCCGACGCGGGTGGTGCCCATGACCAGCATATGTCCCACGCGCTCGCCCAGGTCAGACATGACGTTAACCTCATCAGGCTCAACACCGTGATAAACGGAACTGCCGCCGACCGGGGGGAGCGGCCGGAACGGGTTTAAGGCAGAGTCTGCCGACGTCATCCGGCACAGCCACGGCAGGCTGTACTCCATCTTTTTTTCCAGCTCGCGGGCCATGCGGTACATGACCGAAGGCTGAACGTAGATTTCGCATTCAGGACGGCGGGCCTCCATCAGCCGCTGCGTGTGCCGGGGCGACCACTGAAAACCTTTGCCGAGGAACAAATGCCGGCGGCTGACCGGTATCTGGTCACTGGTCAGCGCATAGCGGGAAAGGCGACGTATATTGCGGCGGTAGCGAAGGATTTTTAATCCCTGAGAAGTGCGCTTCAGCGCCAGCACGCCGAATCCGGCAGCGGTCACCCAACTGACCGAGGGCGCCAGCGCGACTGACCAGGGCGCCGTCAGGCAGATGAAGGTGGCACTACCGGCCACGGTTGCCGAATACAGCTCGACGGCGGGACGGAGCAGCGACTCCATTACGTAACGATCGCTCATGCTAAAGACCCCTGTCGGTTTATCTGAACAGCCTGCTGAAAAGTCCCTGACGCCTGCCTTTGACAGCGGGCGCGTTTCGCCAGGTACGGAGTTCATGCAGGAGTTGCCAGCCTTCAGCAGGTTGTTTTATCTCCCCTGAGGCTTTAAGCCAGTGAACCAGAGGATGACTGAGCAGCTCCCCGCTCACGTCCAGTGAGGGGAAATAAAGTGATGAGGAGTAGATATCCGTTTTCCAGCCGGGATTATCCGCCCTGCTGAGGTGGACATGACTGACGCCGGTTTCAGCATACAGCCCCAGCGGCCTGTGCAGGGCCAGCTCATCACGCAGCGCGAGGTAAACTGCCAGCAATGGCTCATCAAATTCGTAATGATTCAGATGCACACCATGGAGATACGCTTTTTCCTGATCATGGAAAAAGAATCGTGCCAGACCGCTGCGATGATTACCGTCGGCACCGATATACCAGTCAATACCGTCATAGCTGTTGTAATACATGGACGGCTTCTTAGCTGACGTCTCAGAGTAATAGCCCGGATTTCGCTCAAGCATAGGGATATTACGGTCCATGCGTTTGCCCCGGTGCAGGAACTCATGCCAGCTAAGCCCCTGGTAATCCGGATGCGCCGTACCTTTGATGCAGAACACGTTAATACTGCCGGCATCAGCCCAGTAATGACGTTTGAGGAATCCCCCGTGCAGCCGCAGCCGGCTGTCGTCCCAGGTGCCAATCGTCTCACCTGCCCAGTGTGGCGGATTTGCATCAATTTTCGACAGAAATTCGCTCATCGTTCAGCCTCTCTGCTTGTCTGTTAAATCACCACCGCGAACCGATCCCTGCCTAGCTTGTCCTTCACAGATATCCCTTATAAATATACGGTCGCGCATCTTCTTAAATTCGCGATTATATTCGCGACGCAAAAACATCAACATGTCGATCTGGAGGCTCAGCAGGATTAACACCGGCCACATTGCAGGAAACTGATCGATTATCTTTAACAGCCCGCTGAAGGCGTTACCCAGGGTAAACGCCGGACTGGCAAACAAAAGAACCGGAACCGCCATCGTGAGGAGGGTCAGGACTGCGGAGAGGAACATCAATGGCCAGAGGAACACGGGCTTCAGCAGGTACATAAACAGCAGGAGCACATACGTCAGCACTTTAAGTAAAGGTTTGAATACGGCGTTAAATGCACCGCCTGCGTTCAGTGACTGCAGAAGGTTAATGGCAGCGACCGGCACGGTTCTGAAGAAAATATGCATAACAGACTACCTCAATGGCGGGATGAAGGGGCGCTGAAACCGGACTGCAGCTTCAGGTGATGGACATTGTCCGGGAAATCCAGCCAGCGCCGGTCGCCGGCAAGCAGCTGAAGAAGACGCTGACCGCTGATGAGCGTGACATCCGGACAACATCTGAAGGCTTCACGACTGACTTCACCCGTGCGCCCGGTATGGATGAAGAGCCCACCGCACGCTTCCTTACGGACCAGCTCTCCGAATGCAACAACGTGCTGTGCGTTGATAGTGGCGCCGTAGCGCTTCGCCTGAATCAGCCAGCGCTGTCCGGCTATCCAGACCTGACCGTCCATACCGCCGTCACCGCTGTAGCTGGCATTACGTTTGATACGAAACCCCTGACGGGACAGCGCCGTGAGCAACATCTCCTCAAATACATAGGGATTCATTTTGCGCAGCCACACCATCCTGGCAGCATCATCGTACAGCTGCGGCAGGCGCGCTAATGCAGACGCTGCACGCTTCTGATACTGCCCGTGACGACGCTGGCTCGCGTTTCTGAAACATAAAGGGAAGGAAAGGCAGACAAAACCCAGTGCAAAAATAACTACAGCTGCTGTCTGATAAGGGTGAGTAAGTAGCAGCTCCACAATAACAGTAACGGGCATCACTGTGACAGCCCCTTATCAGTAATAAGCACGGGGTAATGGACGATGTGCAGGCGACGGGCAAGATCACCGCCGCTCACCGGCACCATTTCAGTGGACGGCGCCAGCGCACGAAGCGCGCTCAGCGCAGCCGCGTCCTTCACGCTCACGACCATGCCTGTAGCACTCATCTGACTGAGCGCTGCCGCATGCTGTGAAAGCCACTGTTTTGACAGGTTGTCGTCGCCCACCACAAACACCGGCGGCATGCCTGAAAGCTCAAGAGGCTGAGGTGACACAGGGCCCGGGCTCATTTCCGGCGTGCTGACGGGCAGCATGTCGGAAATGGACAGCGATTCAGGCGGCGCAGCCGGCACAGAGGGTGCACCGGCAACAGCATCTTTGTCAGCGTTAATGGCATCAAAGTACGGCGCTGTGGACTCACCGCCCAGGTCACCGACCACAACCAGCGCCGCGCTGGCCCCCGTGACGACGGAGAGCAGGCACGCGCTGAACAGAGCATTCCGGATAAAGCAGTTGCGTTTCATCATTTCGGTTCGATCCAGGTAAGGGTGTTACTGGCGAGCTCGACCGGCGTGACAGACTGTGCACCGGATGACACCGGGGCAATCTGGCCAAGCTTGCGGCGAACGATGGCGATGTAGGTCTGCGCCTCTTTACCGCCGGCCGGATGGTGATAACAGCCAGCCGCGTTTAACCAGCTGCCGGGGCGTGCTTCGTAACAGGCGCGAAGTATGCGGGCGGCGGCACGAAGGTTGAGATAAGGGTCAAAGGCGTCGCGGTAGGTCGGAAAAAAATGCCCGTTCCAGCCCAGGTTAACCTGAGCCACGCCGACATCGATATTCTTCAGTGGCCAGCGCTGCATGAACCCCAGCAGCGCGGTGAAGGCCGCTTCACGCGTTTCATAGTGATAACCCCGGCCGGCTACGTTGATGGTCCACGGCCAGGGTTTTGCACCCCATGCGGTTTTGCGGGTGCTCTCTGCCATGGCCAGTGAATAAAGCGACTCCGCCGGCACCCGCTCTGCTGCCGCTATCTGCCGGTAGGCATCCGGAATGACCTGGCGGCTGTCAGTCGCACTGCAGGCGCAGCTGACAAGGCAGACCACTACGGCCGCCTTTTTCAGTACGCCGCGACCTGCCATCCGGTCTCCCCCTGCTGCAGAATGACCGGCATCTGCCCCATGCCGTACCTGAACCACAGGCCATTGTCGTGATTCAGCGTTATCTGCCGGCTGCGGACTTTTTCCACCGGAATGTTGTGCTTAACGGCCCAGGCACGCAGGCCGTCATCGCTGTCGATGCCGACCAGATACAGATCGACAGGGCGGTTGTCAGCCAGAACGGCGGCCAGACGCGCATCACAGCGTGAGCAGTTCTCCTTCAGGAACAGCGCCAGGCGCCCCTGCGTGTCGTGCGCAATGCCGGCCGCGTTGGCGCCCATGTTTACCGCCAGCGTTTCCGGATAGAGGCGAAGCCAGGCGGCGTTGACTTCCCGCTGGAAAGCCAGCTCCTTCTCGGTTCGCTGATATTCGTGTTTGACCCATAACTCAGCCAGCCGGCGACGTTCCGCGCTGTTATCGGTTTCCACACCGAGCGCCGTGAGCGGGTCCAGCCCCGGTGACATGATCCCGCGCTCGCCTTTCATCAGGGTCTGATAACGACTCCAGTCACTGGCAGAAAGGCCCCACTGCTGGGCCTGCTGCTGTGTATTCTGCTGTGATGAACTGTTTTCCTGAATTGGCGCAACAGTGCTGTGCATTTCATAATTCGGCGGCAAAGCGGCCAGCGCCCATAAAGGCAGTAATATGAGTGTTACAGTCAGTGTTTTTTTCATGATTTGTCCTTTTACTGAACCTGAAGACGAACGGCACTGCCGTTAACGCTGAACAGCGCCGCGTTGCCCTCGAGCGCACGCAGGGTCCAGCCCATAAAGCCGTCCCCGGGTGAGAGCAGGCGCATTGAGGAAATCACGGTGACGCCACGGGGAATGACGACGGCGAAGGTCTGCCCGCCGCGACGTTCGATGCCGGTCAGCTCAAACGGTGCAGCCAGCATCACCGCGTGCCGGACTGACCGTTTAGCCTTTTTTGGCGAGGTAACCGCCCTCTGAGACGGCTGCGGCTTAGCCTTTTCCGGCTCAGGGGCTTTTGGCGTGGCCACCGCCTGCTGTTTCAGCGTCTCGATGGCTGAGGCCGACGTCTGAACCTCCTGACGAAGCTGTCCTAACTGTTGCTGCAGTTGTTCAACAGACTGCTGATCGGAAAGGCTGGCATCGCTGAGCTGATTCACACGGGTGCTGAGTTTGAGCTGTTCAGTCGACAGCGAGGTGACTTTGTCCTGCACCGGCGCAAGCGCTGACAGCTGTTTTTCCAGCGTTTTCAGCTTTTCCTGCATGATGGTAACGTTCGAAGACAGCTGGCCAATCTCGCCGCTGCGGAAAGCGGCATCCAGGGTGTTAACTCGGATAGTCAGGTTCGACACGCGTACAAGCAGGACCGCAGAAGCCGTCAGGGTGCCGAGAAGAGCGATAACCACAAAGGCCGCACCACCCTGACGCAACAGTCGCCGTATGTCGGGCGGCCGTTTTTCAGGGGCTGGCGAAGAAACAACGGGCTCATCTGTTGTGATGCTGGCCCCCGAAACGGGCGCAACCAGTTCATCAGGTGAGGCATGGGAAAGTGACATCGGTGAATTCCTTATGGCTGCACAGCAGAACGGCCATAAGGTGCAAAATTAACGCAGCACTGGCGATGATTAACTCATCAGCCGCTTTCAAAGATTTATGAATCCGTTACAGGCTCCTCGGCAGCTTTAAATCTGACTGACGCAGCTTTACGGAATTTTTTGCAGGATAGCTCCGGTTGTTCAACAGCGAGGAGGAAAGCACATGAAAGCGGGATTCCGTTTTGCAGCTCTGTGTATGTTCGTCACCTTTACCGCAATGGCCAGAGACATTCCCCATGTCAAACCGCTGCCCTGGCACCGCAGCGGCTATACCGGCCATTCGGGTATAGCCGATACGGCTGAAACACCCGACGAACACATCCGAGAAAAGCAACCCCGGGTATCCCGGTCAGCAGTATGAAACTCAGACCGCCAGAGGGCGGTCTTTTATTGCACGCCCGTTCTGTATAAAGACATCACTGGTAAATGAAGCCGTTGAAGGCGCCCGGTGAACACCCGTATTCGGGCAGGGGATTGGAAACGATGCTGTAGCTCGTATTTGCCGGCACCTGAAAGCTGATAAATCCCGCCTTTGCCCAGCCCGTATTGTTGTCGTGCGCCTGCGCCACAAACTTTCCTCCCGCGTAACCGACAAGGTCATAAGTGTTAGAGCAGTCACCATCGCCAATTTGTCTGTGGACAGTTGACGCGCCGCCCGTAGCATAAACGGTAATGGTATAAGGCTGACCGTTATAACCATTATACTGCCCCGTGATGTATCCCAGGTCACCGTACTGACCGCTTGATTTCATCCCCACCCATTTACCATCTTTGCAGGAGAGTATCCCGCCACTCCAGTCGCGGCTGACCAGACCGTTTGGCCCGCAATCCGCACCGGGATTGTTTACCCCGTCAAGCTGAAGGACATCTCCCGTGGAGAGCCGGCCGTTTGATCTGACCGTTCCGCCCTGTAGCTGGCCGCCGGTGTAAATGCTCTTGTCGTTGACGGCGCGAACCCAGTCGTTATCCGACATGTAAAAACCGCCGCCGTGCGCTTCATCCAGCCAGCCTTTACCGTCGCGGGTGATGAGCCAGCCACTGTTACTGCGAATATCGCCGTTCGCCGTGATGTTGCTGCCGGCAGACATGTTGCCGCGTGCGTTAACGTCCTGACCCGTTACGGTGCCGTTCGCCGTGACATTGCTGCTGAAATTGCCGTTTGCCGCGTTCACATTGCCCGTATTGTTCAGGTCATTTCCGCCCATATCGATACTGGTATGCATGGTGTTGAGGTCCGGTTTGCCGTTTACCGCAAACCGGTATAACCGATCGCTTTTGGCACGGGATGCGCCCAGGTCGTCCGTAGTCAGAAGGGCCGCAATATGGCCGGGCGTGGTGCTGGCGTTAAACGTCTGAAGAGGTGCCGACCAGCCGCCCCGGGCACCGGTGACGGTGCCCGCTGTATCGATGTAGCCGCCCATCCCCGCGTTAATACTGACGGCAATCTGATCCATGGCCATAAAGGGCAGCGGATTCCCGTTCTGCGTGTAAACCAGCGCCTGCAGCTGGTTATTCTGGGACGGATTACGCACCACCGTGGCCAGATACTGCTGACCATAATCGTTGTTTTCGGTGAATCCCGGCTCCAGAAAACCCGTATTTTTCAGCATGGCCGGCGTCACCGTAACGGGCGCGGTCGACAACAGCGTATCGTAGTAACGACCCGTGTAGCTTTTCACGGCCTGCGTGAACCGGGATGTCTGGGTGGCGCTCCTGAGCCAGTTTTGTCTCTCATTCCAGTCGCGTACCAGCGAACCGCCCCAGACGGACATATAAAGCAAAACCATGAGTGCAATCCCGGTGCTGACTATGGCCCAGCCACGATCATGAGATTTTTGAGCAGGCATGTTATTCACCAGATCACAATGGGTTGATAGAGCTGAATCAGGGTCACTGTCACGGCGCCCGCTGACAGCCATGGCCCCAGCGGACCGCCTTCGCCCGTATGGCGTTTCGGCGCCTGCCAGAGTGTAAACATGACAACGCCTGTTCCGATCGCCCAGCAGCCGTCCGAAAAGCCGAGCCAGGCTGTGACTGCGCCAGCCAGCCACACGTCGCCCAGCGCCGGGTTTTCTCTGCCGTCGCGCAGAATACTGAACTGCCGTAAGGCACCGACCATGACGAGAACCACCAGGCAGGCAGCTGTGTGACCCGCCAGGACAGACAACGCGGCGCCTGAACCTTCACTGACGGGCTTCCAGAGTGAAGCCGCCAGACCAGCCAGCAGACAACTTACGGTCATGTGTCGCGGCAGCAACCCCGTCAGGGCATCGGTCAGCGTCAGCCTGAAAAGAAACAGGATGAAAAAAAACGCCGGCAGTCGCTGCGAAAGCGGAGAGAGCATGACCACCGTGGCGGCAGCAGCAAACAGCCAGCTGACAGCAGTGGCGGTGAACTCCTGTTCCCCCCGGTTACGGGGAAGGTAATACAGGCCGATGCTTTTACGGACGTGTGTGGCGATAAAGCTCAGCAATAAAAGAAACACAGGAAACAGCGCGGCAGTAAACTGCCAGGGCATACTCAGGGTCAGCATTGTCACAGTTTTATTCCCCGCTCTTTTAAAAGCAGTTTTTTATAAATGGCATAAACGCGGTTAGCGTAGGACTCGCGGGTTTCGTGCCGGTCTTTTCGAAATCCGGCGTTGTACGACCCCAGGCAGTTCCAGCTGATGCCACAGACCTGAAAATGCGAGGCCAGTATCCAGGTGCCTATCTGTACGTTGAGGCAGGGTTTCGTCAGCAGATCCTGCGGGCTGCTGATAAAGCCCTGCGCCACAAGCGACGGAATATGCGAAGAGTTCACCTGCATCAGTCCGTAATCCGTGCTGACAGCCCGCCCGGTTTTCGGGTCGTGATTGATGTGGGTCACGCCCGGACGGAGGCTGCTCTCACCCGTCGCGATCGCCTTAATCAGAAGCGGATCGATATGGTATTTAGCGCCCGCTGCGTCAAAGCAGAATGCCTGAACGCGGGCACAAAACAGCGTCATAAACATCATCACAACCAGCACCGGGCGGGACATCACATCAGCCGTTATGGGTCACGACAATCGTGTTGTTACCGGTGCGACCGCTGTCTGCCGTGCAGGCCTGTGCGATTGCCTCAGAGCTGGCACCATTACTGAGATCCGTGCTGTTGATGGTCAGCGTGTTGGAGGTGCCGGATGAGTTCATAGCGGTTGCAACATCAATACAGGCTGACTGCGGGAGGCTCTGGGTTGTTACTGAAAACGCATTGTTGTAGCCATTGACCGCAACCGGGGCGATGACGACCTGACCACCGTAACTGTTTGTCAGGGTGGCAGTACCAGACGATGGCGTGCCGTGAACGGTATAACCGGACGGTGCGCCATCTCTCTGAATAAGAATGCCTGTCATGGAGGCACCGCTGGAATAATCGTATCCGTTACGTCCTTTAAGGGCCACGCCGTTGCTCAGCATGGTTTGCAGGCTGGTGACCTCAACGGCGGTGTCTTTTCTGTGCATAAGTTTCCAGCCGGCTACGACCACAATGGCAAGAACGAGGAGAGTCCCCATTACGATATAACCCTGTTCACCGAACCCCCAGCCCCGGTCCGGGTGAACTTTTACGGTATTGTTTGAAACAGACATGGCATGTCCTCAGCGAAGGTTGAATGAGCCTGTATCCTGAAGTTGCATAATCATCAGAATGATGAGTGCAAAGAACCCCAGAATCATGAGCATGGATAAAAATTTGATGGTGTTGGCCCTGCGGGCGACACGTTTCAGTGTCTGTTCAAGCCAGCGGTCGGCATAGTTGCTGATCATTTCGGCCGAACCCTTGCCGTCATCAAGCAGTGACAGGTAGTTAACAGCTTCACGACTCGGGAAGTCATAGCCGCACTCACGCAGCGCCATGCCGAGAGAATTCCCCTCGCTCATGGCGTCCATGGCGGCCTCAATGCGCTCCTGCAGCCAGGGGTGAGCAAAACCGTTGAGAAGCTCCAGTGCCTCAAGCTCAGGTACGCCGGCACCCAGAAGCGCACCGGTATTCATCATAAACACCGCACCCTGCAGGTCCTTGTATAAAGACCAGGGCAGAAAGTTATCGGCGATGCGGCGCAGGCTGCCGCGCCACCGGGGAAGGGACCACAGGCTGGCCACAAGCAAAGCGGCAGTGGAAAATGCCGCTGCAGGTCCCCACTGGGCCGTCCAGTCCGAAAGGTCTTTCATAAAGCCGAGAGCCCCCGTCCAGCCTGCCGGGTCGCTAATGTTACCCAGCATCGGAACAAGCGCGAGGTTATTGACACCCAGCAGACTGCCACCCAGTACAACCAGTACCAGCGGATAGACAGAAGCAAAAACCACCTGGTTAAGGATGCGCTGGCGGGCTCTGATGAGTTTGTCTGCCTGTACCAGGGAGACAGGAATTCGCCCTGTCCGCATTCCCGCACTGATGAGCGCGGCTTCTTCGTAAGGCACCCATATAGCTAGCACGTCGCTGAGCGTCCGCCCCGGCGTGTTATCTCTTAGCCCTTCAAGGCAGTCTTCGGTCAGTTCCCGATAGGGATGCCATTTCTCACCAAAACTGGTGTGCACATCGCCAATCATTTTCAGGGAAATTTCCAGAGGCTTTTTGTTTTCCAGCAGAAAACGCATGTTCTCGTAAAACATCTGACGGTGTGCGCCGGTAAAGGTCAGTCTCACCGCGTGATAACGGCATCGTTCAAAAAGGGACATGTCCCGCTCTGTCCTGAAACGCAGATTACGCGACATGAGATGCCTCGCTGTGAAGGTGTTCGTCTTCATCGAGGGGGCAAATCAGGTCAGCTTCCAGCGGATCGACCCTGCCTTCGGAAAGGTAGCGCATCAGGTGCATCAGGCGTGAGATACCGCCCCGTTTGATCCAGTCCAGACGCGCGGCATCAGGCCCGTCTGACAGCCAGATTCTCATCATTCGGGCATCAGTGCGCATGACCTCTGCCACTGCGGCACGCCCTGTAACACCTTTACTGACTATCCGGCCATTGAACGGAACGACCTTTCTGCAGCATTCACAACCTTCAGGGTTTCGGAAGAAAAGCTGCTGTGGCGTGCAGACGCCTTCAACGTTGCAGTATTTCTCCAGTCGCTCACGGGTCTCCGTGTCGAACTCATACAATTTATCGGACCAGGATATTTTGCAGCTATCGCAGAGCAGGGGCACCAGTCGCTGACCTATCAGCCCGACGATGAGGGAATGGTCAGCCAGAAGGCGGCGATCGATGCCGAAGAGCTCCATACGCCGGAGGGCACCGATTGGAGTTTTGGTATGCAGCGTTGAGAAAAAAGGGTGGCCTGTTTCGCAGGCATAAATTGCCGCGAGAATGGAATAGAGGTCACGCATTTCACCCGTTCCCAGCGCATCCGGATCGAGTCGCAGAGAGGAGGCATTGCCGTTATTCCACGCCCGGCTGATGGCTTCGGGACTATTGTCATCCGGCATAACCTGAGTCTGAATGGCGCCGGGCATCAGGCCTTCGGTTGGGTTCTCCAGGGTCAGCAGCAGCTTTTTGCCGCCCGTCAGTTTCATCCACAACTCGCAGAACGAGCGCATGCTGGCACTCTTGCCTGAGCCGGTTGGCCCCGTCAGAAGCACCATACCCGAGGGCAGCCGAAGCAGTTGCATCACAAGCCCGATTTGCTCGGGCAGGAAGCCCAGCTGAGCCAGTGTTGGCATATTTTTGCTGTCATCAGGGATCATACGCATAACGACAAACAGCCCGTCAGGCGTGGCGCGATGCTCGTAACGCGCCCCGTATAATCCGGCCTGACGTGCAAACTTCGCGTCAACACGGCCCGACTGCTCACGCCCCATGTAAAAAGACTGTTCGCGGACATCGCACATCGAGATGTAAACCGTTGAGACGAGGGTAATGCCTTCCTCATCGGTGAGCTCATCAATCACCTCAAGCTCACCGTGGATGCGCATCCTGATAATGGTGAGTTTGCGGTCGGCGCTAATCTCAAAATGAATATCTGAGGAATGAAGCTCATACGCGAGGCTGAAATAACTCAGCACCTTATCCTGGGAGCGGCTGACGTCTTTTTTGTCGAGGTCGTTTTCCGTGACAATCAGCCCCTGGGCAACAGCGCTTTCACGGCGCTGGCTGAGTTCACTGAGCGTAACGAATTCCGTTTTTGCCCCGGCGTGCTGTTTCGCCATATCCACGGCCCAGCGCTGTATGGCCGGGTCCTGACGGCGGTTTTTATCAATCAGCAGTGTGACGCCCTGGGTTGGGTGCTGTTCTGCAAACACAAAGTCAGCAATTTCTTTAGCCGGTTTCATGGTCACCTCAGAATGAAAGTTCGGTGTCGTTACTGAGACGCACAAGCGTTTCGGTCACGGCCGTCACACGTTTTGCCGTGCCGGGGATCTGGTCGCCTTTCACCACCTCGGCGATACCGCCACTCGGTAAAAGCAGGCGGGCGCGGAGCTGGCCGGGCTTACCGTAAATCTCGACCAGCCGGATGCCGGCAGACTTAGGCGCTGCTGAGCTGCTCTCTTTTACCTGTGAGGAGGATGACGGCATCTGGCCCGCCTGCGGGTAAGAGGAGAGCGGCGGAACGACGGCTGACAGCGCTGGCGCAGATGTGACAGGCGCCAGGCTCTCACGCAACTGCTGCTGCAGTCGCGCCGTCTGTACCCTCTGCTCAAGCAGCAGGTTTTGTGCCTGAGCAGATTCCAGCTCGCCCAGGGTGACGTTGGGCGGAAGAGAGCCGCTGTCTGCTGCCTGAGCGCGATGCATCAGCGTCCATGACAGCAGCAGACAGATAACTGCAGGGCTATTTCTGCGCATAAACGCTCCCCTTAATGGTGTAATTGAACTTCGCCTGCTCGTTCATGGTGATGGCCACGCTCGTCAGACGAATCCCCGTCGAATCCAGCCCCTGAAACAGCATCTCGGGCTGCAGGCGGGAGTTGATGATGAAGGTGAATTCCCGCCAGTCCTGCGGTGCTGTTTTCATTTCCTGCCCGGGGGCGAGAACAGGCGGCTTAACCTCGTCAAACTTCACATCAATGTTTCGCCGCTGCAGATGAGAGATAAAGCGCATCAGAAGCGCATCAGTACCGGGCAGCTTTTCGTCTTCAAACTGCGCAGGGCTAACCCTGGCAGGGATAAACACATCCCCGTTTTTGCCGCCTTCCTGGAGGTTGAAAACCGCATCGAGGCCAAACAACTCTTTGACGCGCTTAGCAAAATCGCTCACCGTCGCGCCCGGCGTGGCGGTGTAGCGCAGGCGGATGCCCTTCGGAATGCATTCCGCATCTGAAACGCGCCAGCCGGCAACAGAGGCGTACAGCGGTTCACGCGTCAGCCAGCAGAAGCTGAGCATCACAGGCACCGGCAGCTGATGCGCCCAGGGATGCGGCGCTGAGGCAGGCAGTACAGGTTTTGCCGGCGTCATGGCCATCCTTGCGCGGAACGCGGCTTCATCGGCGGCCAGTCTCGCCCGTTCGCTGAGGGTGTCTTTGGCATACCAGCCGGCATACAGCAATACCATCAGCACCAGTGAAGGGAGTGCGACTTCCGAGGGGCTCAGGCGACGGCGGAGACGGCAGCGTTTGAGCTGAGCGCCTGTGAGGCCTGAGGTAACAGACAGAACATCAGTATCCTCATCAGCTGCTGCAACACAGCGGAATTCACCCGATTCGGAATCGTTAAAATGCAGGAAATTTCTGGCGGCGGACTCTGCATCAGTCCGGGTGCCGGTGAAGTCGCCCATGACCGAGAGGTGCCCGTTGCTTATGGCAAGAAACACCCAACTGTCATGCTCACGGCTCAGCCGGTATATGCCCCAGGCATTGCCGCTTTCTTTGAGCTGAAAGGCCAGAGCCAGTGAATACAGGCCGCTGCGGGTCCGGCCCGGGGAAACATTCCCCACCAGAGCATGCGGACGAGCCCCCTGAATCCGGTAATGCGTGTCCGCTGCCCGTGTGCCGTGGCGAAGCCACTGAATACCGGACTGAGCCTCCTCCCACTCCATGCCGGCCACCCATTCGCGGCGGTTTTTTCTGTCCCTGACCGTTACGCCGGCGCTGAGCAGGCGTGACGCTTTTTTTGAGATTTTCATCGTTATTGCCCCAGTAAAACCGGTGTAACCATGATGACGAGCGTTGAACGGCTCTTCGCGCCGCTCTGACCGCCGCCCAGAAGGAAGTTCTCAGGCGTAAACGTCCCCTGCTTGTTGGAGGAGGCGTTCTGCTGTTCTGAGCCGGTGAGCACCAGCGTCTGCCCCGCGCGCAGGTTGACCTTGCGGGCAAGGCCTTCGGTCGCGGTGTTAGCCACGTCGTTACGGGTATTCCCGTCTTTGCTGATAAAGCTCTGAATGTCCGGCGGCGTGGTGTAGCTGAAGGCGAACTGAAGCTGGATATCGCCATTCTCCTGCACAAAAGGCAGCATGGTAATGAACAGGCCGGTGGTAATGCTTGTTACGGTCTGGCTGGATGTCACCCCCACGTTGGCCACCGCCGTGGAGCTTGAGCTGTTGAGCATCCCTGTATTGTTGGACAGCTGGTAGGCTATTGGCGTCAGGTTGGCCGTCGGGTCAGTCTGGTTCAGCGCCATCGTGACCGTACCCTGCTGCTCAAGCGCCCTGAGCATGAGTTGTGAGCCGGAAAACTTCTCAGCCCCGCCGGTTGCACTGTTCAGGATGGACAGACCAAAACTCCCCGCATTGGCCGGGGCCCCGGTAAAGGTGCTGCCGACGCTCGCACCCAGCCCTGATACCGTTTTGGCAATCAGGCCCCAGTCCAGACCCCGGTCGACGTTTTTGGTCTGGGTGACGCGAACAATCTGCAGTGTCAGCTGTACCTGACGTTTCAGTACTTTATTCTGGTAATCGATATACCGGCCGACCCTGTCCAGCACGTCAGGCGTGTCGGTCACGCTGAGCGTGCCGGTTGCGTCAGACAGCCAGTAGCGGCCGCTTTTTGGCGTCAGTATCTGCTCGACCGTTTTGCGGATATCGTTATAGAGGTCGCTGTTCATGCCGTAGTTGGTTTTCTGATTCGAACTGACGTCGCCTTTGGTGCCGCCTGTTCCGCTCTGGTTGCCCAGCTGAGCACCCGCCCCGGAGGTAATGGACGCGGAGCTGTCGACTTTGGTATTGAGGATGGCGAGCTGAAAGGTGCGCGTGTCCTGAATAAAGAAATCCACACGCCCCGTTGTGCGGCGGACTGAGAGACCCAGCGTACTGGCGGCAATGTTCAGGGCTTCCTGCGCATCGCCCTGAAACCGCGTTCCCTGGAACAGGACGGGTTCAGACGTCGACATGACAGCGGGCTGCGCCTGCATACCCATCTGTGCCAGCGGCACCCGACCGTTGTCGTCCGGTGCCGGAAGGCGGCCGCTCATCTGTGACGTGACAACGCTGCCACCTGCGGACTGCAGAAGTGCTGCTGAAACCTCCGGCGAGATGTAAACCCGGAAGCCACAGAGGGCATTAATGCGGCTGGCTATCTGCGGCAGCGTCAGCCCCTCGGGACTGTTAAAAAACACCGGACAGGGCGGCATTCTGACGTCGTCCGGCGCCGCAATGGCCGACTGAATGGGTTTCAGGTTAACCCAGGGCTTGTCCGCCCACACGACAGCCGGCTGCGTCATATCCAGGCGACTTTGCAGTATCCGCTGTGCCGTATCGCCCTGCGTATTGTTGTCTTTTTCAATGGTGGCCACGTCTCTGACCGAGCACGCAGAAAGCAGCACGGCCATGGCCAGCAGCGTCAGTTTTAGTGGGGTGCGCGACATCCGCTGCTCCTCAGTTAAGGTAAACAATGCTTCCCTCCGTCACGCCGGACGGAAGGGAAAGATTCATGTCTGTGCCGTCGAACATGCGCAGCCGGCCCCCGGCAACGGTCAGCGCCAGCGCAGAGGATGTCGACTGATTACGGAGTGCGGCATAAACACCCGGCGTGTCCGCGACCCAGACCCACAGCCTGCCGTTCTGAATCACGCTCTGAATCCGCTCATCAGGGGGCGGCATCATGCCGGTCGCCGCCGGCGAAACGGGTCCGTCACCCACTGAGCGGCCATGCCGCCAGTCGTTCACCGCATCTGCCGTTCGCAGCATGTCGGTGGCAAGCCGCGAGGGCGCGGCTACGGTCACTGACTGCGTGACAACGTCTGAGTTACGGCGCTGGGCGTCACTGGCCATCAGCCAGAAGAACATGGCCAGCGCGATAACCGGCAGGGCAAAACCCATCTCACCGCCCTCCGGGCGTGGGTGTGTCGCTGACGGACACCAGGCACTGAATGCGGTTTGCTTCGGCAAACAGCGGCTTTTCAGCGTGGCGGTACAGGTCAAACACCTGAACCAGAACCGACTCGAAATTGCCGTGAAACACCAGAGGGGCATCGATGCGGTAATCCAGCGTGACGGGCCAGATCAGGACCCAGTTGCCGCCATTGGCGCAGGGCGCTTTTGCCGCCCAGGCGGTGAGCGCTTCTTTGAGAGTGGTGCCCGGCTCAGCCCGCCAGGTCTGCCCCGTGGCAGGCGGCGTTACCAGCGTACCCGTCGAATAAGTGGGTACGATACGGCTGTCCGCAGCGGGTGCCGGTGTGACAGCCGTGGACGGCTGCTGATGCACGACTGAAGCCGCTTTCGGCGTGGCATTCACTGTAGTCAGGGGGGCAGTTTTGGTTTTGACGGCTGCCGGAGTAATGACGACGTGATTCTGCTGCGCCGTGGTGTGCGCAGCAGCTGCGGTTCCCGCTGAAGCTAAAGGGGCTGGCTTTTGTGAAGAGGCCGTTATATTTCCGGAAGATACTGACGGCTGACTCTGCTGCAGTACCGGCGAGGGAACGCTGAGGCTCTGCGGTTTGAGTCCTGAGGGCGTGACCACATCGCCGGTGAAAGGTTTTCTGGCAAGCCCGGATGCAGGTGTCTGTACTGATACTGCTTTAGTCTGCACAACCGGAGTTGCGTATGGCCTGGGGACCGGGGCGCTGACCGCAGGGCGAATGGCCGGAAGGCTGGCAGCCGGCGCTGAAAAGCTGCGGTACTGGTCGCGGAGCTCGAAGCAGACTTCGCGGTTTACTTCGTCCACCTTCAGACGCCAGGCGGGACCCGCGACAACCTGAAGCGCTTCGCTGAGCTTCAGCGGGCCGATGGTGCGCTGAACGGCGGGCAGCGGACGGCTGAGCAGCTCAGAAAACGCAGCGGTCGTTGCTGAACACAGTGAATAGCCTGACTCCAGCAGCAGATAGCGGAATCCTTCTCCGACCGTGCTGACCAGCTGCGCCGGCATAGTGATATCGACAACCTGATTCAGCGGGTCCAGTTGCGCATCTGCAGGGCGGGTGCTGACAAGGGTATAGCGATCGTAGCGCACCACCTCAGGCGAGCGGTTGCGGTAGATATCATCAAACCGGGCCGGTGTGCGGCTGCGTGAATACACCGACGCGTTATCTGTCGCGGCTGCATTCACACAGCCTGCCAGCATCACAGTGCAGGCAATGATGCCGACACGTTTAGCGGCCTGTCCGGAAGGTACTGCCATCAGGTTCCACCCCAAGAATAGTCTTAATCAGGACTGCTATTCTGGCTGCGGCGTAAAACCGGACAATTCAAAACTCTGACCGGGAAATTAACAAAAAAACCGAGGCTCAGTGATGTTATGAAATGAAGCAAGATTTGCCGCTTACGCTTGCATACCGTCACGAGAAAAACCAGGCTTAGAGTGTTCTCCGCAAAGAACACTCCATCCTTAGCGATGGAGATTCAGCCGCCTACGGGCGGTTTTTTTCCATTTAAATGACTGGACAGGCACTTAGCTCATTACCTCCTGAAGGCAATTCAGATGAAGCCATGGTGTAGGTTTAAGGCCGTATGAGTTGCTATAAATCAGAGAAACGCTGTTTTGCTGATTACCGCCAGGGCATACAGAAGCCTGGGCGACTTAGCGTTTTGATAATTTTACGAATAAAGACAGTGCCATTTAAAGTTATAAGTTTCGGGGATTAGGGTGTAGATTAAAAATCAAACAAAAAGAAATGCCGCTCCAGAGCAATACCGCTTGTCCGCCGAAATGGACTTTTACTGCCAGGAAACAGGAAGGTTTATATGTTCAGAAGTGAAGAAGAAATGATCAACATTGTTATTGGAGAAGCCCTGTTATCACTGCTGGATGATGACGCTGAAGTTTGTAATGAAACGCTCTCGGCTCGGCTGAAACGGATGCTTAAGACCGAGACCTGCGATAAGCGTCGTCAGGCTATAAAGGATGCCATACGAGAGACCGGGGGGTATTTAAACAGTGCCGTAAACGCGGAGTTTAACATCGCCAGAGTAAATCCTGCTAATGGCAAGAACTTCACAGGACAGCTCAGCTCACAATGACAGCGGTCGACCGTTTGCTCGTTTACAGAGCAGGTGATGATTAACATAAGTCAGTTCATCCTGTGCCTCATCATCTTCACAGCCTTTTCACAACTGACCCGCACCGCCCAGTCGCTGGTTTCATGACTGAGGCGGTTTAAAGCGGAAATAATGTCTTCTTGCTTTACGCTGTCTTTTCCGCTGAGCAACTGCCTGGTAACAAAACCTGTCAACTCAAGCGCTTTTTCGTCGGTATCCTCTCTGGAACCCATGAAGCCTCCGTAAAGCGAATAGCCTTACACTATAGCATCCTGAGCGGTCCGGCAGCACCTGCCGGACTGTGTCTGGGATGAAGAGTATGTAGTACGTAAGGCTGGTCAGCTTAAACCAGTATTTTTGTTTTCTCTGGTATTCAATCAGCCTCCTGACCAGTGACGCAGACCAGGAAATTATTCATCATCGCAATCGCCCGGCAAGTGGCAATAAGATCGGCGGGGAGAAGAAAGTCCTCCCGAAGGAGTACCGCCATTACGCCAGGCACTGCCATGCGGGTCTGCACGGGCTCAAAGGCCCGGTTCAGGTGAATCAGGTTACTGGCAAAGGGGGATGCCTAAAGGTAATTCCCCTGAATCAGCTGGCTTACCATGAAGTCCACGCGTTCCTTCAGGGCGCTAGGGCTTTTGTAAATCTGCACGGCTTACTGTTCGTTATAAGTGTCGGGATTCATACCTTAAATGTCTCTACCATGGTGCGCAGGGCGTGGGCCTGCTCAGAGAGCGACTGTGAGGCGGAGGAGGACTCCTCGACCAGCGCAGCGTTGTTCTGCGTCACGCCGTCCATCTGACTGACGGCAATGCTCACCTGCGAGATGCCCTGCATCTGTTCAGAGGACGCCAGGGAAAGCTCGTCCATGGACTCGGCCAGTTCCCCGACCATGCCGACAATTTTCAGGATGCTCTGCCCGGTCGACGAGGCCACCGTGACGCCGCTTTCCACCTGCGTGACGGCCTGCTCAATAAGGACCTTGATATCACGTGCAGCCGTAGCACTGCGCTGCGCCAGCGTTCTGACTTCGCCGGCCACCACGGCAAAACCACGGCCGTCTTCACCTGCGCGGGCGGCCTCGACGGCGGCGTTCAGCGCCAGAATGTTGGTCTGAAAGGCGATGCTCTCAATGACCGAGGTGATGTCGCGCACCTTCGTGGCGCTGACGGAGATGTCGTGCATGGTGTCCGACATTCGCTGTACGTCCGCCTCGCCGTTACGTGCGAGCTGCGCCGTTTCACGTGCAGACCCGGCAGTCTGCTGCGCACCGGCCGCGTTGCTTTTCACCGTCGCGGTGAGCTGTTCCATGCTGGCGGCCGTTTCCTGCAGCGCGGCGGCCTGCTGCTCGGTGCGTGAAGAAAGCTCAGTGTTGCCCTGTGAAATCTCGTCGGCAGCCAGCGCCACAGAGGCAGACGCGTCCTTAATCTGCGACACCAGGCCGCGCAGCCTGGCCTGCATACCATCCAGCGAGGCCAGCAGGCTGGTTGTGTCATTGCGGCGAAGTGCCACCGGGGAGGTCAGGTCACCAGCGGCGATGGTGGCGGCCAGCACCTGCGCCTGCGCCGGCTCTCCGCCCAGCTGGCGCAGCAGGCTACGGCTGACAATCAGACAGCCCGCCACTGCGGTGAGCACGGACAGCAGCACAAGCACAGTCAGCACCGTCTTTGTGCGTGCAACGGTTTCGCCGGTATCGTTAACGGTATCCACGGTCTGCTGCTTCTGAATGTCGGTGAGCTGACTCAGGGCGTTAAGCAGTTTTCGCTGTACCGGACGAACGGTTTTCATCAGGTAGACTGTCGCTTCCTGCTGACGGTTATCCATACCCATTCTTCCTGCCTCCATCAGTGCCTGCAGCGCTTCGTTTTCGGTGGCCAGAATGTCGTCCAGCACATCCTTGCCCTTTGCACTGACGCTGTGGGACATGCTGTCGACCAGCTGCTCGCGCTCGCCGGTGTATTTCTGACGTCCTGTATTAAGCCGCTCCCATTCGGGCTGCATGTCTTTAGGGTCACTCAGCAGAGCAAGGTTGCGTGCGGCAATCGCCATATCACGGATATCACCCCGCATATCCAGCACGAGCGCAAACCGTTTCATTTTGTTGTTCACGGCGTCATTCATGCCGCGCTGCGCCTCAGTCAGGGCATTGAGGGCCGTTCCCGTGCAGATAATCAGAAGCAGAACCAGTAATCCAAAGCCTGTGGCAAGACGTGTTGAAACCTTCATTATTTTTTTTCCGGATGCAGGGAGAGTTACAGGCTCTATCGGCTGCGCGCGCAGCGTTCTCCAGACTCTTTACAAAATAAATTGAGCACAATTTAATTGCCGTCGGTATTATTGCGCGCCATGCCGCCCCGCGGCGCTTCAGGTCATCCGGGTCTGTACGTGATATTCTGTATTTCCGGCGGCCTGTCGGCTGTAAACCACAACGGGAATACCGGCATGAATAACAGCAGTGACGTCAGCGAGAGCAAAAGCACAGATCCACAGAGCCTGGAGCACTTTCTCTGCTTTGCGCTTTACTCAGCCTCACTGGCAATGACAAAGCTTTACCGGCCGCACCTTAAGCCGCTCGGACTGACCTATCCGCAGTATCTGGCCCTGCTGGTGCTGTGGGAAAAAGACGGCATGACGGTGTCAGAGGTAGGGCAGCGCGTGCAGCTTGACTCCGGTACGCTCAGTCACCTGCTGAAGCGCCTTGAACAGGCAGGCTTTATCAGCCGTACGCGTGATACCGCTCATGACGAGCGCAGGGTCATCATCCGTCTCACTGCAGAAGGTCATGCGCTCAGGCTCCGTGCCGCCGCCATTCCGGCGGAAGTGACTGGCGATACGGGCATGTCTTTTGAAGAGCTGTCCGCGGTTCGCGACGGTGTAAATAACGTTCAGGCGAAAATCATTCAGACCCTGCAACGGCACGGGAAAATAAAGAACTGAAGCACCGGCCCTATCCCTGACGGCGAGTCGTGGTGACGGTTCATCACCGGTAAGCCTGAAGAGAGGCATCATGAATGGTGATGCCTGCCCGCACGACACCCTGTTCAGTCCGGACCCGTTTTCAGCGTGAAGGTAATATCCTGACGCGGCAGGAAAGTTAATATTCTTTTTATTCAGGGGGTACAGGTAATGAAAAATGTTGTGCTGAGCATGCTGGCTAAAATTTCGAAAATTGACGCAGGCATGAAACAGCTGACCGCACGCGTTGAGGCACAGTCACTGCTCATCAGCGCGCTTGTTCTGGCGGTGAGTAAAGAGGGAGGTGTGACGCAGATGATTGAGAGCGCAAACAAGGCGATCAATACCGTCATTGACTCTGCCGAATGTGATGAACTGCTCAGGTCAGACGCCGCTATCCTGCTCAGTGAGCTTCAGAATCTGCTGTCCATCTCGCGTGCCGTTGACGGTGCAGATGAGGAAATAAACCATGAGGCGATTGCTGGTCTCAGGGGATTATCAGTATCTCAGGATGAAACGTGATGCGTAAAAGGGGCTGCAGAGCCCCTTTTTAATCATGACATCATTAAGCGCAGCATCAGAAACTCTGCCAGTTATCATCACCGGCACCCGCAACGGCAGGTCCTGTTCGCAGAACTGCATGCGCCTGCACAGGTCGGTTAACCTGACTGCGTACAGGCTGAGTCGCGCCCGTCGGGGCCGTGAGCGTAAAGGTGTTTACCAGCTGGTTAAGCGCGGCAGCCTGCTCCATCAGAGAGCGTGAGGCTGCTGAGGCCTCTTCAACGAGCGCGGCGTTCTGCTGCGTCACGTCATCCATCTGATTGACGGCCTGATGCACCTGTCCTATTCCCTGAGACTGCTCACTGGCCGCCACGGAGATTTCATCCACCAGGTCGGTGACCTGGCGCACGGCATCGTTCATTCTGGACATGTTTTCACCCACACCTTCTGCCTGAGCGGAGCCGGCTTCGACGAAGCCCATTGACGACTCGATGAGCTCCTTGATTTCGCGGGCCGAAGACGACGAGCGCTGTGCAAGATTGCGGACTTCACCGGCCACGACGGCAAAACCACGCCCCTGCTCGCCGGCACGGGCCGCTTCAACGGCCGCGTTCAGGGCCAGAATGTTGGTCTGGAATGCAATCCCTTCAATCAGTGCGATGATGTCAGTAATTTTCGCTGAGCTTCCTCTGATATCGCCCATTGTAGACAGCAGCGTGCGGACACGACTGGCACTGTCTTCTGAGATTTCATGTGCATTCTTCGCCAGCTGGCTGGCCAGGCGGGTGTTTTCAGCGGTCTGGCGAACGGTTTCACTCAGCTCAGACATGCTTGCTGCGGTCTGCTCCAGTGAGGCTGCCTGCTCCTCGGTGCGCGATGAGAGATCTTCGTTACCTGCGGATATCTGTGCCGACGCAGAGCTGACCGACTGGGCTGACGCCTCTACTTTTGACAGCGACAGGGAGACGTTTTCAACCAGATGGTTGAATGCCCGGGCCGTCATGCCGATTTCATCCCGGCGGGACGCGTCAACCCGGAGTGTGAGGTCAAGCTTTTCGCTGGCACTTTCCATCGTTTCACGCATGCCGTTCAGCTGGCGCCGGATGCCAAATATAGTTCTGAGTGTGAAGAAAGCCAGAATGATGATGGCAAGCGCCGAACCGCCTGTCAGACTCCATACTGTCGTTTTATAGGTTCTGTCATTTTCTTTACGCAGGCTTTTGCCGATGTCCACATTGAGCTTCAGCTGCTTCTGATAACCTGCAATCAGCTGGCGCGCGGCCTCGCCAATGCCGTCGCTTCCCTGAAGCGCACCCAGGGCAACCGCATCATTCTGAGCCCGTGAGCCTGCCAGGAACGCCGGAAGCGTGGATTCAATCCGTTTTATAGTGGTGAAGGCCGCTTCCGTAAGCTGGCGGTCCTCTTCATTGGAAATGTCGTTTTTTAGATAGTATTCATTCAGAGAAGTAATGTTGCTGATAACCGTGTTGATTTGCTTCTCAATTTCGGCCTGACGTCGGGGGTCTGTTGCACTCTGGTGACGGTAGAGCCAGATAATCAGGGAGTTGCTTCCGTCGACCATTTTGCCGATGTCCAGCAGTGAGGGAACGGTGTTCTCCTGCACGTACTGAAAGCGCGACTGAAATCCTCCGGCAACGACGACGGCCACGATGACCATCGTGACCAGCGCTGCAGAAAGGAGCGAAAAGGTGAGCAGTAACCGCTGTGTAATCGTCATCTTTATTTCCTGCCATTATAAGTAATTGATATGCTGAAAAAGGTGCCTGTAAACCAAACTTCCAGCATATTTATCGGCAGAAAAAGGAATTTAATTATAAAAAAAAGCAGACTGTCATCCTGCTGACATGTATACGCCTGACGACTCAGGAATTCCCACTCTCTGACTGATAACGAATCATCTGAAACGCTGCTGACCGGGTTACTGAAAGCGCAATTCAAAAAAATGCCCGCGAAGCGGGCAAAGGAAAGCTAAACCATCTCACAGCCGACGCAGCAGTCAGCAGTTAACGGAGTATAGTTGAGTATAAAAAAACAACAGCACCGGTCTGCCAATTGCTCTGAAAGATACAAACACAAAACCCGCATTCAGAAAGTGGGAAGAAGTGCCGATAAATCTCAGCGATAACAGCCAGATATTGAAGCTGTCAGTAATAATCAGTCTGTATTCCACCTGAGTATTTGGGGCTCCGGCCCCCTTTTTTTTATTTACAAAGCCCTTACTACCTTCCTCTGATTGAATTATTCCCGGCGTCAGGAATGTGCGCTTCCGACCTTTAGCGTACTGAGGGGCAGACCGGCGTCCGCTATGCCCGAAGAGAGGAAATGCTGTAAACCTGAAAGAGATTTCTGTCTGACTGTGAAGAATGGGGCACCCGGCGATGTGCCGGGGAGGGTAACCAGCAGCAGAGAAGCGATCCTCACTCTGTGACTTACGCGAAAATCTTAAAGCAGCTGGCTTTAGAGCGGACCGGAAAGCGCATATGCACCGCGCAATCTTTACTGCACTCTGAAGTCGTCAACATCGCACGAGTAATAAACGACAATTTCCAGAGCACAACGCAGAACATCAAGTCTGACGATGTCAGATGAGCTTTCCATCTCAGTTATAAGGCTGAGTATCACATCTTTTCTCAGCACGCGTCCGTTACGTGCTTTCAGGCGCTGAACGATGTCCATGACAATTTCAGCCTCAGCAGCAAACTGTTCGCTGTGCTCATTCATTACCTGCAGTATGTTTTGTTCAGTTATATTTGGTTGCATACTCTGTCCTCCAGAGGTTAACAGGAAAGAGGTGGCCATAAGTCTCCCGGCGCTGCGGGTCCTTTCCCGCCTCCAGACTGGTACGGAGATATCACATGTAAATGTTGACGCATATCGGGCGGCGGCAAGTCATCCTTGTTGAGCGGGAGCACGGGGCACAGGGACGCGCAAAAGACGGAAGGAATTTAACTGACTCCATTAAGCCCCACAGTTTAAGCCCGTTCATGCTCATTCTCTTATCCGGCTATCCCATCAGCCCTGCCTTGAGAATGACACCCGATACCGGTAAACACTCATTCAGCAGTCCTGCAAGTTCGCCGGCATTAACTTCGCCTGCAATTTTTTATTTTGTTTCTGTGCACAACGCTTCAGACCGCCTCCTGTAAAAAAGTCATAGGCTTTTCCTGTACATAAGGCAGCTTCTGTTTCTGAGGGCTTACCTGCGACCAAGCAGCAGGCCAATAAGTGAGTGATAGTGCCGCTCCTCTTCCATATTGCCTGCCAGCTCCAGGCGACGCACGAGCCTGGAACAGATTGCAGTACGGTTGAGAGCACTGCCGCTACGCAGAATTTCAGCGACTATCTGCCCAGCGTTTCCTGCTGTGAAAATTGATGCGTATTATTAAAATAGTGGGCGAAATCTCCCGCAGTATCGGTCTTCAGGCTGCTCTGTGACATACTATATCTCTCTGAAAAGCGGTGGTTAAAATGTCATCGGCTGACGGCGCGGCGAAAGTTATACAAAACATAAAATTCTGTACAGTATTTTTTTAGTCTGGATGCTAAATTTCTTTTGCAAAAAGAGCTAAGCACTATGAATCAGAGTGATACAGGGAGGGTGTCTGACGTTCAGAATTAAACCGGAAGTGTCGTCCCTGACAGTTTCTCCGGCCGGCACGTCAGAGTGTGCCGAATGAGGCTGGCTATTCTTCGTCGTGTCACGGCCGGAGCCGGTCTACGTTCCCGGTGGTATTATCCGTCGTTTTCCTGGCCTGTCATCATGCAGTGCAGTTCAGCCTGTTCGCGACTGCCGTACCTGCTGTATCCCTGAAGCCAGCGTTTGGCGTCAAAGATTTCAGCAAGTTTTGAGTCGCTTACTTCACCATCAGCCATAACGGCGAGTTCCTGAAGCAGGGACTCTGTCGTAATGTCATGGCCTCTCAGCGACAGACTGATCGCTGCTTCACCGATAATGATATGGCCTTTTTCATCGTCGTGATAAAACACAGCAAATCCTCCATTTCGAGTGAATACAGCCTCAGGATGTACTGTAGTTGTGCAAAAAATTATCGCCAGGATATTTATCTGAAAATCAGGTTTGAAAAAATTTTATGATTAAAAGATGTGAAATATTAAAAAATGAACCAGAATAAAATTTCGCGATAAGAATGCTGCGTTCAGTATCAGGGATTTATTGAGTCAAAATAACAAGGGTGCTTGCTGCGGCAAACCTGCCGCAGCACTTTCCCAGATTCCTTTATCAGTCAGCCTCTCACTTACATTCCAGCCTAAGGGTAGTTTCTGTAGCCTTTGTCCTTCAATGCAAGATCAAAGAATCTCGCCATATACCAGCATAAACATATCCTCAAAAAAATAGGTACGTCTCTGGTCGTTTTTTCGATATCCGCTTCTGGCACAAGGCGGACTGTCGGCGCTGAAGATCGGCTTTAGGCGAAAAACTAACATGGCTGGCATTACGGCATATTTATCAGAAGGGAGCAGGTCAACTTACCTGAACATAAAAAATTCTTTCGGGATAGACGTTCGTGAAATGGCCGTAAGTCAGAACGGTTAAATAAAGCGAATGTACTTCACAAGGAGAGGTTCAAAACAGAAATTCATAAAAATTATGATGTTGCCTCAATGAAGAAAAAGAGAACTTATACTTTCAGATCAATGCACATTTTTTCTGTTACTTATCTACTTCCAGGAGCCGGGGATGTCAAAAACACAATGGATTTTTCGTCAACTGACTAGGCAGCTCTGGTTCAGGAGTACACTCTTTGCTGTACTGGCTGTGGTAACCGCTTTAGTCGCAATCGCTGTCAAAGCTTTTATTCCCGTATCCATATCCGGCCTTATTGGTACCGATGCCGTGGATAAAATACTGGGCATTCTGGCCTCAAGTATGCTTGCTGTGACGACCTTCTCACTTAACATCATGGTCTCGGCTTATAACACTGCAGGCAGCAGCGTCACGCCACGCGCCACTAAACTTCTACTTGAAGATCGCACAACACAGAATGTTCTGGCCACATTCATAGGCTCGTTTCTATTCAGTCTTGTCGGTATCGTCGCGCTCGGTATGGGAGCCTATGGTTCTCAGGGACGTGCAGTGCTCTTTTTTGTCACGCTGATTGTTATTGTGATGATTGTCATCACCCTGTTGCGCTGGATACAGCATCTTTCACAGTTCGGACGAATGGCGGAAACGTCTCAGCGCGTAGAAGATGCGACTGCATCAGCACTCTCACCGTGGCTGCAGGACTCCTGTCTCGGTTGTTCACCCTGGCATGGTAAAGGGCCTGAAACGACGGACATGCTGCCGTTAATGCCCGACAGGGTCGGTTATATCCAGCATATCGATCTGGCAAAATTATCTGAATTTGCAGATAAAAATGATCAGAGTCTGTATCTGAACGTTCGTTCCGGTGCTTTTTTGCATTTATCTTTTCCGATTTTATATACGCTGAAGGTCTTATCCGAAGAGCAGAAACAGGAATTACGGGAAGCCTTTACGGTTGCAGAACAGCGATCATTTGATCAGGACCCTCGCTTCGGGCTGTGTGTTCTTTCGGAGATTGCCTCGCGTGCTCTCTCACCTGCCGTGAACGATCCGGGAACCGCCATTGATATCATCGGCCGCGCTGTGCGTCTTTTCTGCTCCCCGGCAAAAACCGGTGAAGGCTCTGCCCCTTATCCCCGACTGTTCATACACCCGGCCAACATCAGTGACCTTTTTGACGATATATTCACGCCAATAGCACGCGATGGTGCTGCGCTGCTTGAAGTGCATATCCGTCTGCAAAAAGCTTTACTGGCGCTGGCGCAGTATAAACCTGCCGTTTACGCAGCTGATGCCAGGAGACACTCCCGTCTGGCACTGGATCGGGCAAGAAAGGCGCTGGTTCTCAGGGAGGATATTCTCCGACTGGAGGAACTGGCTGTCGGTATTGTTAAATGCTGATGTCAACAGTGACTGACATTCCGCTTTTAATCAGAGGAACGTGTAAAGAAGCGGTGAAAATCTGCGCAGTCGTGGGGACTTCGCTTTTACTGCTTTATACAGATTGTTACATTCGGAGTTCATTCAACAGAACAGGAACGATATGACTTCTCAAGAATCGAACATAAAAACTAAACGCAGCCACATAAACCCGCCGGTTTTCTTCACGTCTGCAGCACTGATATTTGTACTGGTTGTTTTTGCCGCCCTGTTTCCGGAGCAGGCAGAAATCCGGCTTGGAACCCTTCAGAATGCCCTTTTTGCCAATGCCAGCTGGTTTTACATTCTTGCTGTTGCAGTCATTCTTCTCACAGTTGCTTACCTGGGGCTGTCACGCTACGGTGACATTAAACTGGGGCCGGACCATGCTGAACCGGATTTCAGTTATCACTCATGGTTTGCCATGCTTTTTTCTGCAGGGATGGGCATCGGGCTGATGTTCTTCGGCGTGGCGGAGCCTGTAATGCATTATATGTCGCCACCGACAGGCACGCCGGAAACGGTGCAGGCAGCGAAGGAAGCATTGCGCATTACTTTTTTCCACTGGGGGCTTCACGCGTGGGCCATCTATGCCATTGTTGCACTTATCCTGGCATTCTTCAGCTACCGTCACGGCCTGCCGCTTACGCTTCGTTCCGCACTTTATCCGATCATAGGAAATCGCATTTATGGCTGGATGGGGCATGCCGTGGACATTTTTGCAGTAATCGGTACCGTGCTGGGTGTGGCCACATCTCTGGGTTATGGTGTGCTGCAGGTAAATGCAGGACTGAACCATTTGTTTGGCGTGCCTGTTAACGCAACCATGCAGGTCATTCTGATAGCGGTCATTACGGGGCTGGCAACACTTTCAGTGGTATCCGGTCTGGATAAGGGGATTCGTATCCTCTCTGAGGTGAACCTCTCCCTCGCTGTCCTGCTGTTGATCCTTGTCGGTGCGCTCGGGCCTACGGTTTTGCTGCTGAAATCCTTTGTTGAAAACACCGGCGGCTATCTTTCTGAACTGGTGACCAAAACGTTCAACCTGTACGCATACGAACCGAAATCCAGTAAATGGCTTGGAGGCTGGACGCTCTTCTACTGGGGATGGTGGCTGGCATGGTCACCCTTCGTGGGAATGTTCATTGCGCGCGTATCCCGGGGGCGAACGATTCGTGAGTTTGTCACGGGTGTGCTGTTCGTGCCAGCTGGCTTCACTCTGCTGTGGATGACGTTTTTTGGTAACAGCGCTATCTGGCTGATTATGCAGAAAGGTGCAGGCGATCTGGCGCAGACCGTGCAGTCTGATCAGACGCTGGCGCTTTTTAATTTCCTCGAACACTTTCCGTTCAGCTCTGTGCTGTCATTCATCGCTATGGCAATGGTCGTGGTTTTCTTTGTCACTTCAGCGGATTCCGGCGCGATGGTCGTGGATACGCTGGCATCAGGTGGTACAGACAAAACGCCTGTCTGGCAACGCATTTTCTGGGCAGCTCTGATGGGCGTTGTGGCCGTAACGTTGCTGCTCGCCGGTGGCATGAAAGCGCTTCAGACTGTCACCATAGCCAGCGCACTGCCGTTTGCCATCATTCTCATGATGTCGATTTACGGCCTGATTAAAGCATTACGTGTTGATGCGTGGAAGCGTGAAAGTAAGCAGATAGCGACCATTGCGCCCACGGCGGCACGTAATCCTATTACCTGGCAGCGTCGACTGCGCAACATAGCCTACTTTCCGAAACGTTCACACGTGAAGCGTTTTATGACCGAGGTTATCTATCCTGCGATGGAAATGGTGGAACAGGAGCTGGCAAAACAGAATACCGTTTCTCACACGAATGATGACGCAGACGACAGGATCCATTTCGAAGTAGATCTTGGTAATGAGCTTAACTTTGTTTATGAGATACGTCTGCGGTCATATATGCAGCCGGCCTTTGCCCTCGCTGGTATGTCGGATAACGACAGGGATGAGAAACATCGTTATTACCGCGCCGAAGTGTACCTTAAAGAAGGTGGACAGGATTATGACATTATGGGATGGACCCAGGAGCAGATCATACACGATATCCTTGACCAGTATGAAAAGCACCTGCACTTCCTGCATATTGTACGCTAGCTTTCATTAAGCAATGAACGCCTGAAAGAGGCTCACAACACCTCTTTCAGGCGTGCCTCCATCCTCACTATCGTGACAAACACAAGATATCCATTCCCCCGAAGTAAAAATTTTTCTATTCGCTATAACTGCTGTATTGGGTTGGTCATCAAACTGCCACATTAAAACGCCCATCAGTTACTTCCTTCTTTGCAACAGTTAAGCATTTTTTTGTAAAACATGACCATAAATTCTGTCCTGATCCCTTTGATTAATACACCGATATGTTAGCAATGTCCGCTTCTGGCACAGAGCAGACTGTCAGATTAAATTCAGCTCTGCGGCATAACCGAGTCAGGCCAGATCAGCGAAGCCGGTATAAAAAAGCCAGCATAAGCTGGCTGTGTTAATCAGTTACGGTGAGTGTCAGTCCTGTTCTGGGTAGAATTCCAGGGAAAGGATTTGCCCCATATCCCAGATACAGTCTTCAGGAAACACATCGAGTTGCGTTTCCTGAGCGGCAGAAGAAACAGCATCGGCCCAGACGGTCGCAATCCAGTCTGGATCGGCCAGGGCCACTTTCAGACTCGGCGTACCTTTTATATGCAACGCCAGAGCTTTACGCTGCTCTTTAATGGTACGTTGCCAGCTTGATCCACGGCGTCCAGGCTGGAACTTCCATTTGAGAAGATGTGCAAGCAGAACCGCCATACGACTGGCTAATTCACGCTTTTCGCTTTTGCCCACGTCTTCGATCTCCTCGGCGATATTAGCAATATCAATCTCAGAGAAGCGACCCGCACGCAGTAAAGCCGCCTGCTCCTGTGCCCAGGCAACAACATCGGCTTCATATCGTGTATTCATGGTTGATCTCCAGTGACATTCCTGATTTATGAATATCATTATAGAATAAAAAAGCGCCAGAAAAAACTGGCGCCGCGAGGGTGTAAATTAATGAATCCTTTACGAAATTGCGTAAATGGCCTTACGACAAACGCCATAACCATGTCCGAGGAACGGTATGTCATCATCAAAGTCCATTGGAGGCTCGTTCGCCGGATTACTTGGTGCCGACTGTTGTGCCTGAGAGGGCTGAGGCTGTTGTGGCTGGCCCCATGCGCTCTGCTGGCCTGACGGCTTATTGTTTCCACTGGTGTTGGTGCTGTTTTTAGCCCCGCCCAGCATCTGCATCGTTCCGTTTACATCAACCACGATTTCGGTCGTATAACGCTCAGTACCTTCGTTATCCTGCCATTTTCGTGTTCTGAGTTTGCCTTCGATATAGACCTGTGAACCCTTACGCAGGTATTCACCGGCTATTTCAGCCAGCTTTCCAAACAGAACGACGCGATGCCATTCGGTTTTTTCCCGGTTTTCACCGGTCTGTTTGTCACGCCAGGTTTCTGAAGTGGCAACGGAAAGACCGGTCACTGCAGTACTGTTTGGCATGTAACGAACTTCGGGGTCCTGACCGAGATTGCCGACCAGGATAACTTTGTTGACGCCGCGTGCGGACATAATGAATTCCTCTTAGAAATGGGGTTGAGAGGAACACACCCGCCGGGATGTGTTCCGGCGGTGTGTCCGTGACGCTTAGAAAGATTCCGGATCGTAAGCCTTTTGAGCGGCCGGACCGGTTTCGGGCGTCTGGGAAGCGTTAGGAGCCTTGTAAACAACGTCCTGCCCCTTTTTGATGAACTCGACCTTTATCAGGCGGGCCTTCAGTGAGGGGCGGGATTCACCGGCATGCTCACCGCTTTGCAGGGTAAACACGTCGGCTTTCAGGCCACTGAGTACAAAGCCAATCAGGACTTTTTCCTCTTCATCAACGGCTTTCTGGCAGCGGTTGATGAGCGAGGTCTGTTCTTTACCTGCAACGGTAATGTCGAAGCGGGTATAGGAAGCATTGTCAGTCGGACCTGTCAGGGCATTGATTACGGCACAGGTAAACTCACCATTAGCGCCCTGCAGCCGACGAATCGAACTGAGGTAGCCGATGCCACTGACGTTAAGGTTGAAATACTCTTTCTGGTTGTTGCCGGTAGTGGCAGAGCCAGCAGAAGCAGTGTTGTTTGAAGCAGGGGTATTTGCAGTTGCAGTCATGATGTTATCTCCGGAGTAAAACGAAATAGGGCGCGGAGAAACATCAGTCCCGTGCGGGAGAGAGTTTCCCGCAGGGGTCAGCAGATAACTGCCGACAGGCTGAATTGGTGAAGAGGACCTTAACCTGGTATTCAGGTCCCTGTTTGCAAAGGTTAACAGGTTTGAACCGCCCGAAAGCGCCATCTCTCAGGTTGTGATGGCATTGGCATGTGATTACCCGAAGGCGTCCCTCTCAAATCACCGGAACATTGGCAGTTGTCGGAAGGACAACGTTTAGCCTCTTTATCTTTCACGTACACGCGGCGCTTGTCAATCTGACCGCGTATAAAAATTCATCAGTGCGCGGATAATAAAAAGCGGCACCTCACGGCACCGCCACTGGGGTCTGCACCATCGACCTTTTGTTAACCTGCATGAGGCAGTTGCTCCGCTGGTGTGTTCAGCTCCCGGCACGGATTTCACGGAGTTTTCGTGCCTTGACGCCTCCCGCACAGGTAGTAGGGGGCGACCAGACTGTACTCCAACAGCACATGCATTAGATGCTGAAGGAGCCCGCAGTCACGGGGGGCGGCTTCAGAGCCGGCGTCACAATAACAAAGGCGCTACCCGCCCGCAATCGGATAAGACGGGTTAATTCTTTTTTGTTTTTGGCGACTTAGCGCGGGCGGGGCTTTTACGCCTGCCAGTATCCAGACTGATGATGCCTTTGCATTCCGGGTAGCGCGTACAGCTGCGGAATTCCCCTTTAGGGCTCCTGCGCAGGGCGGTTTGGCTGCCGCAGAGCGGGCAAGGAGGCGAAGGCGGCACCCGGATGCTGATGCGCTGCTGCATTCCCTGGCTGACTAACGTCGCGGTCCAGGCGGTCTGACGCTGCAGAAAGTCGTTCAGGTTCATACGGCCGGCAGCCACTTCGTCAAGCGCCTGCTCCCAGAGCGCAGTCATACCCGGGTCGGTCAACTGCGGCGGCAGGGCATCGATGACGTCCGCACCCAGGTCTGTTGCCAGCAGTTTGCTGCCTTTGAGCGTGATGAATCGGCGGCTTAGCAGCTGCTCGATGATGCCGGCACGCGTTGCTTCAGTACCGAGCCCGGCGTTTTCTTTGAGGATTTTACGCAGCTGAAGGTCAGTGACATAAGCAGCGGCGTTCATCATGGCACCAATCAGCGTGTCAAAGCTGTAATGCGCAGGCGGCTGGGTCATCAGCTGCTTAACCTCTGCGCCGGTAACGCCGCACTGTGCCCCTTTGCTGAGCGGTGGCAGGGCTCCTGCGTTTTCGTCCTCAGCAGTGTCCTTATCTTCTTCGTCCATCGTAAACAGCACTTTCCAGCCCTTCAAAACTTCAGTTCGGCCAGTCGTGCGGAACAGCTGGCCACCGATATCAAAGGAAATACGCGTTGCGTCCGATTCACTGAATGGAAGGAACTGGGCCAGGTAGTTGCGACGGATAAGCAGGTAGACCTGTCGCTCTGTCTCAGTCAGGCCGGACAGCTGAACGGCGTTGCGCGTGGGGATAATGCCGTGATGCGCCGTGATTTTTTTATCGTTCCAGATGCGGGAAACAAACCCTCTGTCCAGTTGTGAAAGCAGGGATGCGAACTCAGGTGAGGGGTCAGTCCGTGCCATGGCATCAAACACGGCCGGGATTTCTTCCCGCATCGACTCCGGCAGCCAGCCGCAGTCTGTGCGGGGATAGGTCGTGGCCTTGTGCTTTTCATACAGGCTCTGAGCAGTGTCCAGCACCTGCTGTGGCGACATATTCCACATCCTGCCGCAGGCCCGCTGAAGCATTCCCAGTGAAAAAGCCAGCGGGGCGGCCTCTTTCTCGCGTTTTGTTTCGTGCTCCGTCACGGTTGCAACACCCGCCTGACGGCAGAGCTGCGCCACCTGCTGAGCGATATTCTGGTGAATACAGCGCTTTTCCTCATCCGCATAGACAGCGGCTGGCACCCAGGAGGCAGCGAATGTCATACCGGCGGTACTGAGCGTGGCCTTAACCTGCCAGTAGGGCTTCGGCACGAAAGCGGCAATCTCGCGGTCGCGACGAACAACCAGTGCCAGCGTGGGCGTCTGTACCCGCCCGACTGAGACCACGCCCTCAAAACCTGCTTCGGCCGCCCTGAGGGTATACAGCCGGGACAGGTTCATGCCGACCAGCCAGTCCGCGCGTGAACGACCGAGCCCGGCATGGTACATCCCGACCGAAGCCTGTCCCGGACGCAGGTCGCTCAGAGCAGCCCGGACGCTGAGCTCGTCCAGGGCCGAGAACCACAGGCGCAGAATTTTCCCCTCCCAACCGCAGTAGTCCAGCAGTTCGCGGGCGATGACTTCACCTTCGCGATCGGCGTCGGTGGCAATCACCACCTCATCTGCCTGCCTGAGCAGTTTCTCAATGACCCTGAACTGATCCTGCGTGTCCTTTTTAACGACAACCTGCCACCTTGAAGGGATAATTGGCAGCACGGACAGTGACCAGGGCTTGCCGTACTGCTGGCCATAGACCTCAGGGGGCGCGGTCTCCAGCAGATGGCCTACCGCCCAGGTGACAGTTACGCCGTTTCCCGTTATAAAACCGTCACCGCGTCGGGTCGCGCTCAGCACGGCGGCGAGGTCACGCCCCTGAGAAGGCTTTTCGCACAAGAATAACCGCATCACCGGCCCCCGCTACTGACCGGCTTTATAACGCAGGCGCAGAAGATTCACGCTGGCCTCGTTAATCGGCGGAGAAAACGCCGAGCGTTTGTCACCGAGCAGAACGGCGCGATCAGGTTCACCGGCAGCCTCGCACGCAGTGCGCCACCTCTCATTATCTTCAAGTGCGTCAAGACGGGTTGCGCCTACTTTGCGATAGCGTAAAACAGAGCCATAAATCTCTCTCAGCAGACGGCTTCCGCTGCCCAGCATGTCATAACGTTGACTGCGGGAGATGACACCATAATGGGCGGCCTGCAAAACCCTTTTTGCATACTGATCAAAACCCATCAGTAAAAATACGCACCGGTAACCGAGGGGGGTGCCACTGAATACCGTCAGATCCAGCGTTTCAGCTGCCTGTGCATCCGTAATACTGACACCCGCAGGCACGAAACTCATCTGCTTATCCAGCGAGGCGATAAGTTCATTCATCTGCTGACTGGCATGCTCAATCTTTTCTTCAAGGGTCAGCATGGCCATATCAGCCCATGGTTCGTTTTGCTGAGAATCGCGGTTGATCTGTGTGGAGCGATGAAGGAACTGGGGCATACCCATAATCGGCTGCTTTCCCTTTTTACCGTCTTCACGCTTCTCCGCTTTGCGGCCTTCCCATAAACCAATCGCATAATTAGTGTGCAGTTCAATTCGTAGTTCAGACTGAAGCGCACCGGCCCTGTTTTTCTTCTCTGCCATCGTTAATACCTGCATTCAGTTAAGATGAACCGGCATCATCCTGAAAGCACAGGTTTTACAACAGTCTGAAACTCATAATCCCGGTTATCTAATTACAGGTTGTTCAATTTTTGACCTTGCTGCGCCCCGCAGCAAGAGTGTTTTTTGACCAGTTACGCGGAGCGACTTAGCCAGACCGCTACTGCAAGCGGAAGGTGTTGCGTCAGGATGAAAATCCTCTGGCCCTGAAACGGAGCCGGGCAGAGACGGCGCGCCGGCTCTGTGCGAAACATGACAGTCGACAGGACGCCCAGCGGACAGGCTGACTGAGCTGGAGGTCCGCTATGAGCGAAAAGCGGACGTAAATTTTATGGCCAGAACAGTTTTGTTGTATTCACACTGCCTGGGATTTCACCAGATAAGGCGATAGAAACTTCTCTACTTCTCGTTTTCCAATTCCTAGCGTAAAGCTGACCCCTGCATTTTTTAAAATTCTGAGTCCTTCACCACTGTTTCTAGGATGCGGGTCTTCAATGGCTACATAAACATGGCGTGGTTTTAGCTCAGCAAGTGTCAAAGCACATGAGGGGGTTCTTCCTTGAAAGGAGCAGGGTTCCAGTGTGACAAAGATTTCACATTCACCTATTGGAACCGCTAGTTTTGAAATGGCGTCTATCTCTGCGTGATGATGACCTGGATGTTGAGTGAAGCCGTAGGAAACCACCTGTCCTTTATGGACAATCACGCACCCTACGGGTGGATTTGGTCTGCAGCCTGGGAGCGCTTGACGTGATTTTTCAAGCGCTAACAGCATGAATTCTAAATTTTGGCTCATCTGCTTTTATGTCCCAATAAGTTAATCATAGACTTAAGATTTGTAATCATCCGGCATAAATGTCCATTATTTAGATTAATCACTAAAAAGCGATGACCAATCTTTCGTTGATTGACTTGTACTGATCCTTCGTCACTTCCGCTTCTGGCACAAAGCGGACAGGCTGACTGAGCTGAAGGTCCGCTATGAGCGAGAAGCGGACGTTTGCTTCAGCTAACGTAAGTGATAACTGAAAATTGTAAATATATTGGCTTATATATACTTTTGATTATACGTCATCTTGATTAACTTCTCGTATAAAATCAGTAAGCTGGGTGAAAGGATTTTCTTTTCTCCACTTATCTTCCAGTGCTGAAACCTGCAATGGATTGAGTTCACTAAAATGTTTACCATAATCGCTTAAGCCGATTATATTCCAAAGCTGTGACCAGCCATGTATGCTTCTATATGGTTTTTCAGTGAGATAAAGATTATCTCTGATAAACGTAAACTCATGCTTTTCTTTTTTTTCATTGTAATAGCAAATGCAACTTCTGAAATAGCATTCGCGATTCTTTATTCCACTCATTACTTTGAGCAAGCCTTCCGTGCCAAGAGTTTCTAAAACATATTTTACATAAACTCCAGGAAACTCTTTTAGGGCAGGAATATGAAAACTACTGTCTTCCACAAAAAAGGGGTGATTAATTTCCTCTGATACATACTCTGCTTTTTTTTTGCAAACTTCATTTGCATGTTCAGCCTGTATCTCAGGAACAAACATGATGGTCTGTTTTAAGTTAATTCCACAGGAATAAAAATGTCGCCGTGCATCTTTGAATTTTTCTGAATTGCCTGTAATAAAATGAATCATCATCTTTTTACCTGTGTTAGGACGGAACTAAAAACTATAAGGATAACTGATAAGAATATAGCGAAGTTCATTTCTTGGTTAAAAAATAAAGCAGAGAAAATAAAAGAAAAAACAAGTGTTGCGTGATTTGAAAAACTTAATGAAAACGGTGTGCTTCGGCCCGTTATAAAAAGCATTAGTGCTATTGCCGCAATATTAAATACAACACCTGTTAAATAAATACCTGTGCTACTAATCTGTATATTGCTAGGAAATCCGTCATTTAAAATTAAAAACAAGCATCCAGAAACAAGATTTGTAGCAAGAAGGAGTTGGTTATAAGTTATCCCGGCGCGAAAAGAAGCTTTCAGGAAATAGCCGCTAGCCGCGTATGAAAGTGGCACTAAAAGCATGATAACATAATAGAATGAAGAAGCATTGCCAGAGCTACTATCTAACTGAGGCACTATCAATAGAGAAGCCCCAAAAACACCAGAGGCTAGTGCCACTATAGATAAAGCACTAAGCCTCATCTGTCCAAGCGTAAGGCCTAGTATCATTGAAAATACTGGCGTTAAGCTTGTTATAAGAGAGGTTTCGGCAGGACTCATTTGCTGCAAAGAAAAGTAAAGAATGCAGTATGGAAAGAATACTAAAGTCAATGCTGTACTAAGCAACCAAATGCAGGACTTAATGTTCACATCTGTCAAAACCCTCACATTTCTCTTTAAACATGCCAATATAAGAATAGCGATGACAGTTCCAAAGTTCAGAACTATGGGAAAATCAAAAATACCTGCCCCATTTGTTAACAGTAACTTGCCAAGGACTGATTCAGATGCCCATAAAAGGCCTAATAGCAGTATTAGTGTACCATTAAGGAGATAATTAATCATGATTTGTGAAGTACTCATCAAGCGAGGCGTATTTTCTGAATGTATCTCTTCCTTCAGTAAGGATCATCTCTTCACGCTCAGCTATTTTAATAAATTCAAAAAACTTATCCCAATAGTTATTGATATTTATAAAGCTTATAGTTTGCTTAATCAGTCCTAACTGTTTTTGTGTGATGACTTCGCACGTCTCATCTAATGTCCCAAAACCACCTGGAAGAATGAGAAACTCATCAGCTATATTTATCATCGCCATTTTTCTCAAGCTAAGTGAGTCGGTTTCTATTATTTCAAGTGAACTCTCTGGTAAAGGTTCAGAGGGGCGAACCTGTGGACACGTTACGCCTATCACTTTACCTCCGGCAGCTTCTGCTCCTTCGGTAAGCTTTCCCATTAATCCGCTTCGAGAACCTCCATGTATGATTGTATCACCTCGCTTTGCCAGACGGTTACCTGTCTCGTAGGCTGCATAACTCAAAAGTGGATTGATACCATTCCCTGAACTGCAAAATACACATATATTCATATTAGTGGCCCAGTAATTCCTCGAAATATTTCACGGTGTAATTCCTGAAAACTTTACGCGGATGTTCTAACCAACCCGAGACTTCTTTCCATAGCTGATAGTAGATATCACTTCCAAATGTGTGCTCAAGACAGGTGGAGTCAACGTTATATTTGGGAAGGTGTGCATAACGGTCACTACCTATCTGAGCAGATTTTGCCAATTTTGCGCCAAACTCATCTAATATTACAGGCGAAAAAAAACGGAGCGGGTGATCTTCTACTGGAATACCATAACGTATTAATGCCTCCATGTTTAGGGTGGCGTACTGGACCCAGTCAGCACCATCACTCATCATGTTTTGTCCATCAGCCTTTTTCATCTTGTATATATAATAAATTTCGCGAGCCAGTGCTCTAACAGGAGTGTTTATATCGAAAAGATCAGTATTGTTTACAGACAAAAGACCTTCATAACTACCATGTAAAGGGCAAGAGCATTCATAAATACGGCCACCATCTGTACTTTTACCTGCATACTTTCCACCTGTCTTTTCGGCGAAATCGCATACTGGACAGGCGAATCTTACTTTAAATTTCTGTTCTGAAGGGCAGAGAAGAGTAGCTAATTCATCTTCCCTCTCAATCAAGTTAATAATTATTTCTCTTACTTCAGGGGTAGACTGGAAGTCGTTATAACTCCAAGAGTTATATGGAATGCCTGAAATATCAGAAAAAATATTTAGAAGCTTGCGAAATTCTTTCAAATGTTTTTCGGACTTAGAGTCATAGTCATTACAAGGAGATTTACCCAGCATTCTGTAGAAAATAGAACCATCAATTTCGCACGTGTCGCCCGGTGCGTTCTCAAGCTCCCAAAAAAGAACCTTGGACTCTGTACCACAATTTTCTTTAAGCTTTTTAGCAAGTGCGAAAGTGCTAATTAACGAAGTAACTGTCCCAAAGTGAGGGTAACTATTTGGCTGAGCTGCCGGATGAAATACAAGCTGACTTTTCCCTTTGAGTTTTTCATTGTATAAATCTTCTATCCTATGAGTAGTATGACTAATTCCAATAGGGGGCAGTGTTTTTTTCATCATCTTTTACCATATGCATTAATTTGAAAAACGGACAATGCGTTATGACTCTTATTCATATATTCAGGATTGTGAATTTTTAAATTTTCAAAGTATGAATCACGTTCATGATTTGACGCAAAATTTCGCATAGGAAAAACTTCAGGATGGATTTCTACGCGATCAAATTCTTTTTCAAGAAAAGACAATAGTTCTTTCTTATCGAAGCTACATGTTGGCCAACCAATAAAATCAGCTTTATTTTCAGGGTGGGAGTAAATTTTAGAAAAAGTTTTAACACCAACATAACTAAATGCACCGGAAGCAACAACTAGATCCGTGTTTGACAGAAGATTAAAATTCTCTTCTTCAAGTTCTTCCTCTTCGAGATTCTGGCATATGAGATAATCTATATAATTCTCTTTTAGCGCATATGCCAGGGCCTTGTCTGAGACATCAATACCGATTACATTACATATAGTGTTAGCAAAAGGAGATGATTTTTCATCCCAATTACCGTATGGAATTCTATATTTAGCTATCCTACCATTGAATCCATAACTACAAGCTACATCAATGATTTTGCACTCTCCACGCTGCTTCGTATAGATTTCAATTTGCTTTAAAAGCGGACCATAAACAAAATCATCATTTCGATAATTCAGTCTTCCAAGCTGTGAGATGTAACTGTCAGGTGTAGGCTGGTTATATATTTCATTAAAGTCATTTTTTTTGAAATCCAAACTAGTGCCCTCGTCAAGTAACCCTGAGTTATATTAACCATCCTTAAACAGTATTCAACAGTATGTGAACACAAATATGCATCATTTTTATTCTTTTAAATATAAAACAATGAGTTGTATGATAATAAATGGTTTAACATGATGTTAATTTTCATGCTGCATTATGTTGGCTAAAATCTGACCAATAAGCCGTCACTTCCCTTCTATAGAAGAATATTTTTCAAAAAAAAACGAAAGTTAATTTTAGCAGTTAATTAAGTTGGTGGCATTGTTATTGCTCTTCCCCTTAATTTAGTACAGGACGTTTTAGCGGGGTCCGCTTCTGCACAAAGCGGGCAGGAGGTCCGCTATGAGCGAAAAACGGACATTTCCCGTAACTTATCGAGCATCAGCGCTAACCGCAGGTGACTGCCAGCCGCCGCCCAGTGCCCGAAAAGCAGCGACAGCTGCGCGCGCGCTCTCGATCTGAGCTTGTGCTCTGGCGTCTGAAGCCTGCAGAAGATTTTGATCATCATGTAAGACATCGATCAGGCTTGCGGTACCCTGTTTCCATGCGATAAAAGAAGACTGGCGCGCCCCGGACAGTGCGGTTACTCCTCTGGTCAGCGTTACGGTCTGCATTTCACTGTTAATCAGTAACGAGAACGCATTTTCAACGTCCTCACTGGCACGCAGTACTGTCAACCGATAAGCCGCAAGAGCCTCGGCTTCCTGGCCTTTAGCCTGAGCTATCTGTGCATTAATTCGCCCGAAATCGAAGAGCCGCCAGCGCAGACCCAGTACGCCGGCAGCCTGGCTGGCCCCGCCTGAGAAAAGATTCCCTCCGGATACCGACGTTGCGCTGCCAAGTAAGGCACCGAGGGAAAACTTCGGATAATACTCGCTTACAGCGACACCGATACGCGCATTTGAGGCCGCGAGATTACGCTCTGCAACAATAATGTCCGGTCTGCGACGTAACAGATCAGCCGGCGTTCCTGTAGAGGTTATCTGCGGGGCCTGCGGGATGACTCCCGGCAACGCTAACTGCTTACGATGAGTACCCGGAGGAGTACCAAGCATAACGTCCAATGCATTCATTGCGACATCAAGCCCTGTGCGGAGAACCGGCACGGTTGCCTGCACCTGCGTCAGGGCCCCTTCGGTCTGTCGAACCTGATACCCGGGGGCCAGTCCTTTTGTCTGAAGGAGTTTGACCTTTTCCAGCAGCGCCTGCTCCGTCCGGACCTGTTTTTCAGCGATGTCCAGCCGGGTCTGTAACCCGCGCAGGGTGATATAGAGATCAGCAGTCCGGGCGGCAACAGCAAGGCGGGTGACAATCACCCCCGCTTCAGAAGCCTGATAATCAGCCAGAGCAGCCTCGCGACCGCGACGCAGTCCACCAAAAAGATCAATTTCCCAGCCTGCGTTAAGATCGGTTTCATAGCTGCTGCCGTAACGATTAAAATCCGGTGTTGAGCTGAGAACCTGACCCAGCGGGGTTTCGGTTGACTGATATGTCCGGCCCGCCTGCACACTGACGTTTGCTGATGGCAACAGTGCGGCTGTGGCCGTGCTTAGTCCGGCATCTGATTGTGCCATCCGGGCGGTTGCCTGTGCGAGGTCCAGATTCTGCGCCAGCGCATCTGCAATGAGACTGCTTAGCAAAGGGTCATTAAATCCTTCCCACCACCGCGCAAAGCTGGCAGGCCGGGAAGCGTTTCTCTTCAGTACAGCAGACTCAGTAATATAATGTTCAGCAAGCGGTACATCCGGCCTGTGATAATCCGGTCCGACTGCGCAACCGGTCAGTAAACCGGCGCTCAGCATCAGTACGAAGGGATGTAAAGGGAACATAAATATTCCTTGAGACACTCTTAATTTGTGACTAAATTACCAAATGGTCACTCGTTGTCAACCGACAATTGTTACGTTAAGCTGGAAAAATGAATAAGCAAACAACGACTCACCCCGGCAGGGGGCCCTCAGAACATACTATCCGTGACCAGGTGGTCGCAGCCGCGACTGAACACTTCGCCCATTTTGGTTATGAGAAAACCACCGTATCCGATCTGGCAAAGTCGATAGGCTTCTCGAAGGCATACATATACAAGTTTTTCGATTCTAAACAGGCAATTGGCGAACAGATTTGCTCTAACCGCCTGAGTATGATCATGGACATTGTTAATGCAGCCATTGCCGACGCCCCGACGGGATCTGAAAAGATGAGGCAGATGCTGAAGGCCCTGACGCAGGCCGGAAGCGACCTGTTTTTTCACGATCGAAAGCTTTATGACATTGCTGCCGTTGCCGCCCGGGATAAATGGCCATCGGCAGCGCTGCATGAAGAACGTATCCGGCAAGCCATTGAAAATATTATTCTTGAAGGGAGAGTTGCCGGAGAGTTCGAGCGGAAAACCCCTCTGGATGAAGCATCGCAGGCTGTTTTTCTGGTCATGAGGCCCTATATCAGCCCGGTTCAGCTGCAGTACAACCTCGATACGGCTGAGTCTGCTGCAGTGCTCCTTTCGTCGCTTATCTTAAGAAGCCTCTCTCCCTGATTTGTGACCATTGACATTTATGGTCACAAGAATAAGAATGCGGTTACCATCTTTTCACTGTATTCAGGTAACCCATGCTCAGGATTAAACCTGTCAATTTAGCTGTCTGCCTGTTGCCGCTGGCCTTGGTGGCCTGTGGTGACAAATCCGGCACCGATGACCCACGTACTCAGCCGCCCCTGGTAAGGGCTGTAAACGTGGCTGATGCTGATAATAATGTCCGTTCATTTACCGGTGTGGTGGTTGCGCGAACACAAAGCGACCTTGGCTTCAGGGTACAGGGTAAAATCCTGGAGCGCCTCGTAGATACGGGCCAGACGGTTAAACGCGGACAGCCGCTGATGCGCCTCGATCCTGCCGATCTCGGCCTCCAGGCACAGGCTCAGCAGCAGGCAGTCAGTGCTGCACGCGTACGCGTCAGGCAAACCTCTCTGGACGAAGCGCGTTACCGTGGCCTGGTTGCAGCAGGTGCTGTTTCAGCATCAGCTTACGATCAGGTCAGGGCCGCCGCAGATACAGCAAAAGCAGACCTCAGCGCTGCGCAGGCACAGGCTGACGTTGCGCAGAATGCAAAAAGCTATGCTGTTCTGCTGGCTGATGCTGATGGCGTGGTTATGGAGACGCTTGCTGAACCGGGTCAGGTTGTCAGTGCAGGGCAGCCGGTAATCAGGCTGGCCCGGGCGGGGCAACGCGAAGCCCTTGTACAGCTGCCTGAAACGCTAAGACCGGTCCCCGGAAGTAAGGCTGAAGCGACGCTGTACGGCGATAAGAATCAGTCAGTCAGTGCCCGGCTTCGCGTGCTTTCCGATGCTGCCGATCCCTTAGCCCGCACCTTTGAAGCACGATATGTGCTAGAGGGCGCGCTGGCCAACGCACCGCTGGGTGCTACCGTTACACTGCATATCGCTGACGGGAAGGTTTCCCGCGAGATAATGCAGGTACCCATAGCCGCACTCTTTGACCCGGGCAAAGGCCCGGGAGTGTGGGTGATCACCGGTGAGCCTGCCCGTGTATCGTGGCGGGCTGTGCAGTTAGAAGGCATTAGTGACGACACGGCCAGAGTTATCAGCGGGCTCAGTGCCGGCGAGGAAGTGGTAGCGCTTGGCGCTCACCTGCTGCATGACGGTGAAACTGTTCGCGTGGCGCGTCAGGGTGATGGGAGCATTGCCGGAGGCCAGCCACATGAGTAACTCGCGTTTCAATCTCTCCGCGCTCGCCGTCCGTGAACGCTCGATTACGTTATTCCTGATCATTCTGATCACAGTCGCGGGCATCATGTCTTTTTTTGAACTGGGCCGGGCAGAAGATCCGCCGTTTACCGTCAAACAGATGACAGTCATTACAGTGTGGCCGGGTGCAACGGCGCAGGTAATGCAGGATCAGGTCGCAGAACCACTTGAAAAGCGGTTGCAGGAGCTTAAATGGTACGACCGGACGGAGACCTATACCCGCGCGGGGATGGCGTTCACCATGCTGTCGCTGCAGGACAGTACCCCACCCTCACAGGTGCAGGAAGAGTTTTATCAGGCGCGAAAAAAACTGGGGGATGAAGCTAAAAACCTGCCTGCAGGCGTCATTGGTCCCATGGTCAACGACGAATTTTCAGATGTCACCTTTTCCCTGTTTGCTCTGAAAGCAAAAGGTGAGCCTCAGCGTTTACTGGTGCGCGATGCAGAATCACTGCGCCAGCGGCTTCTTCACGTGCCGGGCGTAAAAAAGGTCAACATCATTGGTGAGCAGACTGAACGCATCTTTGTCTCTTTTTCCCATGACAGGCTGGCCACATTGGGCGTTTCGCCCCAGGACATATTTTCAGCGCTGAATAACCAGAATGTCCTGACGCCCGCGGGCTCAATTGATACCAAGGGCCCTCAGGTATTTATCCGACTTGACGGTGCTTTTAACAAACTGGAGCAGATTCGTAAAACGCCCGTTGTTGTTAATGGCAGAACGCTACTGCTGTCGGACATTGCCACCGTTGAACGCGGATATGAGGATCCCGCCACGTTTCTGATACGCAATCAGGGTGAACCTGCTCTTCTGCTTGGCATTATAATGCGGGAGGGGTGGAATGGCCTTGAACTGGGCAAGTCACTGGATGCGGAAGCGGCCAGCATCAACGCATCCATGCCGCTCGGCATGACGCTGACGAAAGTCACCGATCAGTCAGTCAACATCAGCTCTGCCGTCAATGAATTTATGATCAAATTCTTCGTTGCGCTGCTTGTGGTCATGGTGGTCTGCTTTGTCAGCATGGGCTGGCGTGTGGGGGTGGTGGTGGCCGCTGCCGTTCCTCTGACGCTTGCGGTCGTTTTCATGGTCATGGAAGCATCAGGTAAGAACTTCGACCGCATCACGCTGGGGTCACTCATCCTGGCGCTGGGACTTCTGGTGGACGATGCCATTATAGCGATTGAGATGATGGTCGTAAAAATGGAGGAGGGCTATGACCGGATTAAGGCCTCAGCCTATGCATGGAGTCATACTGCGGCCCCGATGCTGGCAGGAACACTGGTCACGGTCGTGGGCTTTATGCCTAACGGCTTCGCGCAGTCAACTGCGGGTGAATACACCAGTAACATGTTCTGGATAGTGGGTATTGCGTTGATAGCCTCCTGGGTCGTGGCCGTGGTTTTCACGCCTTACTTAGGCGTCAAAATGCTGCCGGAAATTAAAACGGTATCAGGTGGTCACGCCGCAATCTACGATACGCCGCGCTACAACCGTTTTCGCCGGTTACTGGCCCGCGTTGTCGCACGAAAATGGATAGTCGCCGGAACGGTCATCATTGTTTTTACTATAGCGATTCTCGGCATGGGACTGGTTAAGAAGCAGTTCTTCCCCACATCAGACCGTCCCGAGGTATTGATTGAGGTTCAGATGCCTTACGGCACCTCAATTGAGCAGACGAGTGCGACCACGGCGAAAATTGAGAACTGGCTGAAAAAGCAGAAAGAGGCAAAAATTGTCACCTCTTACATCGGGCAGGGCTCACCGCGCTTCTATCTGGCGATGGCACCGGAGCTTCCCGATCCGTCGTTTGCGAAGATTGTGGTTCTGACCGACAGCCAGGATGCCCGCGATATTCTCAAGGAACGGCTACGCGAAGCCGCAGCCAGCGGACTCGCTCCTGAAGCGCGTATCCGCGCAACGCAACTGGTCTTCGGTCCTTACTCTCCTTATCCGGTGGCTTACCGAGTGATGGGACCTGATCCCGACAAACTGCGTGAGATTGCAGCCGAAGTTGAGGCGGTCATGTTGGCCAGTCCCGTTATGAGGACCGTAAATACGGACTGGGGACAGCGCGTGCCTACGCTACACTTCTCGCTGAATCAGGATCGTCTTCAGGCAGTCGGACTGACTTCAAATGCCGTGGCGCAGCAACTCCAGTTCCTGCTCTCCGGCGTGCCCATTACGTCCGTTCGCGAAGACATCCGCTCCGTACAGGTAATGGGACGTGCAGCAGGTGATATCAGACTCGATCCTGCAAAAATAGCTGGATTTACCCTGGTGGGGTTGTCAGGCCAGCGCATTCCACTGTCACAGATTGGCGATGTTGAAGTAAGAATGGAAGATCCCGTACTGCGACGTCGCGACCGTACCCCGACGATTACCGTACGTGGTGATATTGCTGACAGTATGCAGCCGCCCGATGTTTCCACGGCAATCCTGAAACAATTACAGCCTGTCATTGACAAGCTTCCGGCCGGATACCGCATTGAGCAGGGTGGGCCGATTGAGGAGTCGGGTAAAGCCACTAAAGCAATGGCCCCGCTGTTCCCAATCATGATTGCCATTACGCTTCTGATTATCATTCTGCAGGTGCGGTCAATGTCAGCGATGGTGATGGTTTTTCTGACTGCACCACTGGGGCTGATTGGCGTTGTTCCGACGCTGCTGTTGTTTAGTCAGCCGTTCGGGATAAATGCGCTTGTCGGACTGATCGCACTGTCGGGGATTCTGATGCGCAACACATTAATCCTGATAGGGCAGATCCATCAAAATGAGCATGAAGGGCTGACACCCTTTGAGTCCGTCGTTGAAGCAACAATTCAGCGTGCCCGACCGGTATTGCTGACAGCAATGGCCGCCATTCTGGCCTTTATTCCTCTTACGCATTCTGTTTTCTGGGGGACACTGGCTTATACGCTGATAGGTGGAACATTTGCCGGCACCATCGTTACCCTGGTTTTCCTGCCTGCAATGTATGCCATATGGTTCAGGATACGCCCTGAAAACCAGAAATATGTGGAAGGTAAAGCCGAATAATAACCATTAACCGCAGGGGTAAACGTTCGCCTGCGTACTGGTTTATGTCATGACGCTATGCAAAAAAGAACATGAGGTTTCGACAATGAATAAGAATAATTCCGTACGAATAGTTATAACCGGCTGCGGTATTGTGAGCCCTTTAGGATGTGGTACGGAAACCGTCTGGCGAAGGCTTATTGAGGGTCGATCGGGAATAACAGTGCTTCCACCTGAAATCAGCGAGGGTACTGGCGTAACCGTTGCCGGACAGGTCCCTTCACTCGCAGAGGACCCTGACGCAGGTTATGAGCCAGAGCGGTATATTACTGCCAAAGAGCGAAAAAAAATGGATCGCTTCATTGAGTTTGCTCTCATTGCGGCTCAGGAAGCCCTGACACAGGCGGACTGGCAGCCAGATAATGAACACAAGAAAGAACGGACTGCAACAGTGATTGCATCCGGAGTAGGGGGATTCGGCGCGATTGCTGACGCAGTCAGAACGACCGACACACGCGGGCCACGCCGCTTATCCCCCTTCACTGCGCCCTCTTTTCTTGCAAATATGGCTGCAGGTCATGTCTCAATAAAGCATGGTTTCAGAGGGCCTATCGGTGCACCAATAACGGCATGTGCTGCGGGCGTGCAGGCCATCGGTGATGCGGCCAGGCTGATTAAAACGGGCGAAGCCGATATTGCGGTTTGTGGAGGTACAGAAGCTGCAATAGATCGCGTTACTCTGGGATGTTTTGCGGCAGCACGCGCGCTCTCCACAAATAATGGTGATAAGCCTGGCGAAGCGTCAAGACCGTTTGACACCGAACGAGACGGATTTGTGATGGCAGAAGGTGCCGGCATACTGGTTATCGAGTCTTTAGAGCATGCTCTCAGCCGGGGCGCAACGCCTCTGGCTGAACTGGTGGGATATGGCACCAGCGCTGATGCATGGCATCTCACTGCCGGCCCTGAAGACGGCAGCGGAGCCCGAAGAGCCATTGAGCTTGCCCTGTCTCAGGCAGATGTGAGTGCGGGTGATGTACAGCACATTAATGCTCATGCCACCTCAACAGTGGTTGGTGATAAAGGTGAGCTCTCGGCCATCCGGTCCGTATTTGGCAAATTCAGCAAAGTTGCCATTAGTTCGACCAAGTCGGCTACCGGGCATCTGCTGGGCGCGGCTGGCGGTATTGAGGCAATCTTTACCGTGCTTGCTCTACGGGACCAGGTTATACCGCCGACGCTGAATTTACATCATCCGGATGAGTCCGCGGAGGGTCTGGACCTGGTTGCATTAAAATCGCGTTATTCAGCCATCCGGCATGCGTTATCGAACGGATTTGGGTTTGGCGGTGTGAATGCCTGCCTTCTCTTTCGCCGGTGGGAAGCGGTTTAATCTGATTATCGTAATCGACAGGCGAAAAGCCAGCTAAAAGCCTGAGTACATGTTCTTAAATAGTATTCCTGGACGTTAAACTCATAACGTAACAGTCAGGAGCCTCGGGTAAGAAAGCCTGTTGAGACAACGATTTATAAAGGGATCAGTGAAGCAATCGCGTTATCAGTTGGCCCGTAAAATGCAGTTGCCGGTAATCAGTTTAAGGCATCAGAAAGCTGAGCCAGTAAAATGACCGGCAAATTTTCTGTCTTCAGATAATAAATGGTCAGGAGCTGAATTTACCTGCCCCTCCGGGTATGCTTTTTTTGCTCTGAAGACCCGTTATTTATCCTCAAGATTTAAACCTCAGTAATGAGTAACTCACGCCATCATTAATGTCCGCTTCTGGCACAGAGCGGACATGCTGACTGAGCTGGAGGTACGTTATGAGCGAGAAGCGGACGTTCGAAGTTATCCAACAGTAAATGAAGAATTGCTAATGAAGCAGCGTGTTAATTTAAAGGGAGCAGGTCACTGCTGCATCACCCGCCCATTAGCACCGTAGTGTATTTTCTTCAGTGGCATTCTCCACCGGCATAACGATAATCACGGGTATGCAGTCTTAACTGGCAAGCTGGTACTGAGCTTAAATCTGCTGCTTATTTTTTGATCTTGCTGCGCCCCGCAGCAAGATTACTTTTCAACCAGTTGATTACAGTTTTTTTTTACGAACTGTTGCCTTATGGCGGCAATAGCCGCGCTGATTTGCTCAGCAGACGCTCGGTTCTCAGGCAGGACGGGAGCAGTATTCTTTGAAACGGCGACCGATCTAGGCCGATCTGCGACATTGTTGGTATGAGATGTAGTCCCTTGTGCAGAGGGTTTCACAGGGGCTTCAGAAGCCCGGAATTCGCCATTCCTAGCACGTTTCAGCATGGCAAACATCCAGCCCGCCGGGTTTGCCAGGCGACCACTGCGCAGTTGGTTCTGCAGCAAGCCGCTCAGTCCTTCAGCCACCGGCACCGGCAGCGCTCCGAACTGCTGGCTCACCATCTGGCGGTCTTCGCTGCTCAGCACGGCCAGAAAACTGTCAGGCAGAACCGGCTTGTCAGCAACGTACGTTTCTTTAATCACACTCTGTGTGAAAGAACGTACGTTACGGTTCGAATTTCGAACTCTGGTATAAGTAGCTGATTTCAGGCTAAGTTCGGATCCCGAACTCAGTGTTTCTGGGCATTTTTCAGCAGATCCCTGACTGAGTTCGTTTTTCGAACCCGGTCGTGCCGTGCCGCTTTTACGCTTCATGGCCAGCGGCGTTGACGGAGCATTCAGGCGGCTTTCAATCAACGCAAGGCGGCTGTGGCGATGGCGCATTCCCGTGTCCTGCAGAATGTCGTTAACAATGGTCAGCGCCGTCATGCGCACGGATTTGTTCTTACTCTGGCAGCTCTGCTCAACCAGCGTCAGCCAGCCCGGGTCGAAGGTCTCCGCATCACGGTAGCCCAGAGGTTCATCGTGCTGGGCATAGATGTTGCCACGCACCCGGCCGCCCTCGTCGCGCACCTTTTTGCACAGGCTTATCCAGCCCGTAAGCCTTAGCATCAGCAGTGTACGGCTCACGGTTTCACGCGAGGCTTTGTCCGAATGTGCTGAGGCAAGCTGTGCCTGCAGTTCGTCATAGGTCGGAAACACCGCTCCCTCATTCTGCTGAGCGTAAAGGCGTACCATCACCCAGGCGGTTTTATCGAGCGGCGACAGGCGCGTGTCGAGAAATAAACGGCGGGGAAACGCGTCGTGGACGTTGCCCATAAACAGCAGGCCGCTCCGTTCCTGGCCAGCGTCGCCGCTCACTGCCCTGCGCTCGAGGCTTCTTTCCATGCGTGACAGCGTGTGCGCCACGATGCTGTCGGCGGGTATGTTCATTTTTTGTTCTCCTTTTTTACCTGAGACAGCACAGTGCCGGGATAAACCCGGCACTGTCTGGTCATCGCTGGTCGTCCGTTACCGGCGTATTTCACGGTTATATGTCTCATGGTCCATCAGCCACCACTGCCGGCCTCCGTCCTTGCTGAGCATCCGCCAGCAGGGGCCGACGTCAATTTTGAGGTAGCCGTTGAGGGTAAGCCGCCGGAACACCTTTTTGCCGCTGCAGAGCGCAAGGAACAGTTGCTGAGACCGGCGGCGAACCGACGGGGAAACCTGCTGACGCCGTGTAAAGTCGCTTAACCGCATCAGGCTTCCTTACGCAGCGTAGGTACTGAGGGAACCCGTTTTGATACCTCACGGCACCACTGGCAGACCTTCGTCCACACGGCGGTCAGCGACAGGCTGTGAAGCTCAGCCGCCAGCATCATCGCCTCCAGCGCCTTGTGTGATTCCGGCGACTCAATACCGGCGTTTTTCCACTCGTTCCACAGAAGCGCATCCTGCTCATCGGTCAGAGACTGCGTCCGGCCCTGACGGCTCTCAATGCCCATCAGCCGGCGACGGCTGCTCACATCAGAGGGTGACATGCCAAAGTATTTTTCCATCAGCTCCATAGAGCCGCCCAGCTCAAGGGCGCGGTCGATCATCAGCATACGGGCCTGCTCGTTGCGGGCCTGGTTGAGTATCAGCCAGAAGTTCTCATGGTTTAATTTGACGTCCAGGACGGACACCTTCGACTGACCTATGTAGTGAAGCTCGTCGAGGCTGAGGCCGCTGAGCGCACGAATTTCCTCAACGGACAGGCCCATCGATTCACAGCGACGTATGTTGCCGCTTTTGATGTCCATCAGCAGCGAGTTCAGAATGCTGGTTGTCGCGCCGGAAAGGGTGTTTTGATTCACAGACCACCTCCCGGGCACACCTGGCTGGTCAGTTGTATTGCATCAAAAAGCCAGCCTGACAGGCAGGCTCCCAGTAAGAGTGTGTTAATCATTGTGTGTGTCTCCCGCCGTAAGCTGCTTATTAGCCTGCGCCCCTGCTAGGCCGTGACTGAGTTCGGCCTGACGGCCTGCGAACCATCCTGCGTTTCTTGCCAGTAAGTCGCCGCGACAGCGTTTCGCCTCGCGCGTGACAAGCGCAGAGAAAGCCTGTCCCGAATGCCGCTGCGCCAGCCAGCGCTGCAGCAGCAGACTCTCATTGTCAGGCGTACTGAGAGACTGCAGAACCTGCCACACGCCGGAGACCCAGCCTTCACGGAACTGGTCGGCGCGACCGCGAAGCGTACTCTTCTTAATGCGCTGCCTGCGGTATGTCGACATGTGCGAATCAGTTGCCGCCCGCACTTTGCGCTGCAGGACGGTATAGATATAGAGGGCCAGCTCAGGACGTTCGCCGAAACCGTAGAAGTGGAGTGAACGACGGACCAGGTGCAACCCACCCGTGCTCACGTAAACGTACCAGCCGAACCAGCACCGGCAGCCTGTGGCCATGCACACCACAGTGGCCAGCGAGTGCATCCAGGCGGGCACTTTCTCGGCGTTACTGGTGAGTTGTTCGCAGACCGATTCACCTATCTCACTCAGCGTAATCTGGTCGTCAGTCAGGCCGTGACGGCGCATAAGCCGCTGGGCCAGCGCAACTGCCCGGGCGGCTTCATGGTCGTTGCTGTTCTGCGTCCCAAGCGACATCAGGCGACGGATGCGCCGGGTGAGTTTGGACTTATCTGCCATGACGACCCCTCCCGTTACCGCCCGCCATGTGGCGGCTCTTTTTCTCCTCGACGTACTGACAGTCGGCGCAGAGTTCAGCCCCCGGCATCGCACGCTGACGGGCCAGAGGAATGGCAGCACCGCAGCAGTCACAGAACTCGTTTGAGGGCCTGTCAGAACGGAGCCGGGACCGGACGGCGTCAATACCACGCTGAATGAATAAAGCCGTACTGGCCTGTGCCATTTCGTCATTCAGGTCATCAGACATTTTCTCCCCCTTTAGCGGCAAGGCGCTGCAGCTCACGCAGACGGCGAATGATGCGGATAAGGCGCATCATTTTGACCACCATGACATCGTTAAATACCGGTGTGTCAGCAGGTTCCTGTGAGCCAAAAAAATTCAGACAGAACATAAACATGTTGCACTGCTTATCAGGCAGACGACCAGAAAGGCCTGCAAGGAACAGGCTGAACTCACCACTGCTTCCGGATACGGAAAAACCGGCAGACTCAGCGCTTTTGTCCTCATTGATGTCGCTTACACAGCCCATCCCCTCAGCAATTTCGTAGACCAGCCGGTAAGCCATGTCCTGAAGATGTTCAACATCATCCTGCATAGCCGGGATCAGCCAGATGTCGCTGACCGGCTCCAGGCCGGTTTCGGCAAAGCTCACGGACCCGGCGGCTACCTGCACAGTGTCGTCCTGATCACTGAACGCAGAAACAAGAGAATGGCTGCCCGCAGAAACCAGATCAGCGCCGTGCTCACTGTTTGTGCTTACGGCATCACCGGTAATTACGGGGTGGCCTCCAAACAGGTCATTCTGGATTTCATTTCGCGGAAGCCTGACGGCGCTGATGCCGTTACTGTAGGGTAGCACGGTATGACCAGCTGGCTCAGGAGCCGGCTCTGGGCGGGTTGAACCCGTGAGGGTGCCTGAGCACAGACCTATGACGGGCATGATTGAAGTCGTGTCATCAGGCAGAACGGTAAGGGGAGCACTGTGCCCGCCGGAACGTTCCGGGAACGGGCTGAGGGTCAGTGATGGCATGGCCGGCGGCTCCCCAAACTGCTCGCGGCGTTTCTGCTCTTTCGGGTCGAGCTCAATCAGCCAGCGGTCATAGTTGAGGCTTTGGTGTGGAAGAGCTTTTAACAACTGGCCGATGAACTCATCTCTGAAAACTTCCAGGGAATAGCTGTCCGGTTCATCGAATACACGGCAGGTTTCGCCAAAAACGTCATCGAGAGTAACGCTGGGTTTGACGTCGCCACTGAAAGATTTCCAGACCTTCAGTGCGGAGGAACGCAGGCTTAGCAGCGGCATAACCTGTCCGCGACTCATTCCGCTTTCCAACATGCGGGGCATATAAGGGTAAATATAATTTAGCGTGTCTTCCATTCTACTGACACTTGAATTATCAATTGGATAACCTTCTTTACCCAACAATTCCGAAAGTTCCCTTAAGGTAACACTACGTCCTAACTGCTCTTCATAGATAACCCGGGCCTTATGAACACCAAAAGCTTTATCGATGAAGATGAGATCTCCCCTGACCTCATTTTCAGCCAGATGACCAATGAGGCATTTGAGGCGACCCGGCCAGGGTTTAAATATGGTGTGAACACGATAAAAGCGTTCATCGCCCGTTTCCTGCCAGAGCTCACACAGTATCTGATAGCGGGTATTCCCCCCATCGCTGAATATATAGACTCCATCACCGTCCGGATCTAATGTGACTTTAGGTACAGAGTCCAAACCGCGTGCGCGTACAGAAGCCTTGATATCTTCGTAACGGGGATTTTTTGCATTTCGGGGGTTGTCCGGATTGGGCCTGAGCTGATCAAGTGTCAGCACCATGGCCATTTCACTGACCGGTACGTGAGGCGAGACTGCATCGTCACTCTGCTGTACAGGCAATTTTCCCCGCTGCAGCATCGCAGTGCCCAGGTTCAGGTTGCGCACGTTACTCATGCGGACCTCCTGACATTGGTCTGGAGATTCTCAAAACGGGTGTAGCGCCCCTCAAAGCGCAGCCGCAGGGTGCCGGTTGGTCCCTGACGTTGTTTGCCGATAATAAGTTCAGCCAGGCCTTTGTCAGGGGAGTTTTCTTTGTAAACCTCGTCACGGTAAACAAAAATGATGACGTCAGCATCCTGCTCAAGCGCACCCGAGTCACGCAGGTCGCCATTGTTGGGCCTCTTATCAGCCCGGCTTTCCAGTGCACGATTGAGCTGAGAAAGTGCCACCACAGGACAGCCCATCTCTTTGGCCAGCGCCTTCAGCGAACGGGATATCTCTGCGATTTCCTGGGTGCGGTTTTCCTGATCCGGACAGCGCATGAGCTGAAGGTAGTCGAGACCTATGATGTCAGGGTTACCGTAGCGGCGGGCATTACGTCGTGCACGAACGCGAAGCATTGCCGGAGTCAGATCACTGGTGTCATCGATGAGCAGACGCTCTTTAATATCTTCTGTGAGTAATTTAAAGACATTCGATACGCGGGCCCAGTCCTCTTCGTCCATCATTCCGCTTTTCATACGGGTCAGGTCAACATTGCCAAGCGACGAGACCATGCGCATCAGAATTTGCTCTTTAGGCTGCTCTAGGCTGTAAAACTGGCCGTTGGATTCAGTATTTTTCATCAGAGAATTCATGATGATATTAATAAGGAACGCAGTCTTTCCCATGGAGGGGCGTGCGGCTACAAGAACAAGGTCACCAGGCTGAAGACCGCTTGTGAAAGCGTCCAACTCGTCGAAACCCGTCGGCGTGCCGGTGATGCCGTCAGGAGTCTGGCAGCGTCGTTCAAGCTCGGCCGCCAGTTTTTCCAGTCCGTCTATGATGGTCACGCCCTGCTGCGGTTCGGCCCGCTCTGCCAGCTGCGTGATTTTCCGCTCGGCCATTTCCATCGCGGCGGCGATGTCAGCGCCCGGCGCGGAGGCTGACGCATGTATCTCACTACCGATGGCTGCCAGCTGGCGCCCGCGACTGTACCGGGCCACAATGTCGCAGTAGTGTGAGATGTTGGCCAAGCTCGGGGTGTTTTTGGCAAGCTCAGCCAGGTAAGCAAAACCGCCCAGTTGCTCAAGCGAGTCCTTGCCCCGACTTTCAATGCTCTCGGTCAGCGTCAACAAGTCAATCGGCCTGCCTGCCGCCACGAGGCGTGACATCGCCCCGAAGATTTCCCTGTGAGCCTTATGAAAGAAATCATCGGAACCGAGACGCATGACAACCTCATCCCAACAGTCATTGTCCAGCATCAGGCCGCCAATGACGCTCTGTTCCGCGTCCAAAGCATACAGGCCCGGAATATTTCGGCGGTTATCAGACATGACACCCTCCGCTGACAGCAAAAGCGTCAAACCGCTCTTTAAACTCGGGAAACAGTTCGCAGGCAAGTTTATGCATGGAATCTAAAGCAGAATCACTCTTGCGGGATGTTTTCTTTTCAAGCCGGTGAACCGGTAATCCGGATGCATGGCCCTGCTTGTAAACATCCAGGTCATAAATGCGAGTCTGTAGCATCTCTATACGGATTTTGTCTGAATGCTGACTGTACCCCCCGCTGAGAATGATGCTTTCAGCCTGTACGACCGTGGTTTTAGCCAGAAGCGTATAATCCATGCAGTTCACGAGCATACGTATAGACGGAAGGTTAATACCAAAGGTCCGGTAAGGGAGAAGCTCCTCCATCAGTGCAACCGTACCTCGAAGGAACTCACGGACATCTGGCAGTACAGGTTTGACCATTCCTATCATTTCACCGCTGGCAGCCAGAATTATCAGCTCGGACATCACTGAGCGCGATCCCTGAGAATCAATCAGGATGACGTCATACTGGGTAAATACTGAATTTGACAGTGCATTGCGGAGACGAACGCGTCCGTCAGCAACATTAAGCATGTAGGTCGGAAGAAGGTTGCGGGGATCATTTGAAATGATGACATCCAGGTTGTTGATAGACGTGCGGGAAATAATGTTATCGCTGCTGGAAAGGTCGACAGTCTGCATGAGCAGTTCGTAGAGACCGCAGGGCGCTTCGTAAGTTAGAGGGTAGATACTGCTGGCGGTAGGCTGGGCATGGTCACCATCGATGATGAGAACTTTCAGACCTGCATCGGCCAGAAATCCACCAAGATTAGCTGTTTGAGTGGACTTACCTTCACCACCCTTTGTCGAGACGACAGGGATCACTTTAACCCTTGAAGGGTTTGCGCAAATTATTGATTTTGAATGCATTTAATCTTACCTGTTATTGAACAGGCTCGATTTAACATATTGATAACTTATGGCCGCGAAATTTAACATTGCGACACGGGGATTGAAAATCCCCGTGTCCCTGGTTCGATTCCGGGTTCGGGCACCACAAATTTGAAACCCTCGCTTCGGCGGGGGTTTTTGCGTTTTAGCACTCATAATGCGCCTTAGCACCGCCAGAAAGTGAATTTTCTACGTTCATCATGACCAGTCGCCCTTTCTGCATGACAGCCTGCCTGTAATAGCGGTTGCATTCGCCATCTCCTCCTCTGTAGTCATGCGCCCTTTCCTGTATTGGATTCAGAGGCGTTGCCTTTTAACAAGAAAAGCGATGATACATTTTTCACTGTTCAGGATTCGCCATGAACGCTTCGACCAGCATCAACATCGGCCTGCTGCTGTTCCCCGCAAAGACGCCTGGCGACACAAAAAGCGGCGGCCTGGCTGGGTGATAACCGATTGGCGTAAGCGATGGCTTTCAACTGTGCGACAACAAACGCTGTCACTGCCGCAACCAGAAAGCCACCAGTCATCTGACCCGCATGTCGTTGATTTCCCCCCTGCTCACCGCTTCGTGACGCACGGGCATCGGTAAGAATGAAAAAGACATTCCATGTTACTTACACTCTGAGAAGCATGTCGGGCTGACATCGTGCTGCTCAGCACGTTGAAGGCGCGTCTCTACGTCGAGCATTTCGGATCCCTCTGGCAATTCAGAGCTGAACTAAATGCGTTTTTTCATGGCGAACATGCAAAGACACCTGGGTGTGATCTTCAGTATGCTGACGTTATCTGATACGTGGCAGAAACGGAGCGGCCGACGAGACGGATAAGCGTTATGGACAGCAGATATTTTCTGAGGTCGTCAGCACGATTCGGGCGCGTGGCCATAACTTCCACTCAGACGTGCTGAGAAGTCACACCCGGGCCTGCCAGTGCTGTGACGCGTCGGGAATAGTGCACCTTAAAGGAAACGCTTTCACGCAGCGACTCAGCAGGTTGCGTCGGCTATTCCGGGCCTGAAGGTCAATGCATAACGCCATCTCCAGCCTCGCCTTGCGTTTGCGCGCGGTCATCTTCGTTATGACGTTCACGATCAGGCTGCGGAATGAATGCAATGCCTGCCCTGCATCGGGGACCGGCGCGACAGTGAAAACGCGGCCCCTTTTCAGCATTGCGAAATTTGACCCAACGTGGAATAGCAAAATACTGACGCGATGACAGAGCCCCCTACGGAAATTCACCTCGCCAAAATATGCGCCATTTCCGTCGAGGGCCCGACACTGAATGACAAAGCCGGAAGTTAAAAAAACCGTAATCTGAATAGCATATACAACACCAGATAAGCCACTCTGGCATTCACATTCATGACGTGGTACTTCACTTTCTCGCTTCTGTTTAATAATGCCAGTACGTTTGCCGGATAGCGTTTCTCTTTGATGCGTTTAATGCTTTTCCGGATTTCATTAATGTTAAGCGTGGTGTAATACATGGCGGTAACGATTTGCATATCGAGGGTGAGCTTACGTTTGGTGACACCAGTAGAGAAAAGCGACAAATCCTCGTTTTTATACTTAACAAATAACCTTTCATACAGATCAGTCAGGTAACGCTTACGATCCAGCAATTCTTCATACGGGACGCGTCTTTTCGACAGCGAGTTTTCCACATCATCATAGTGATAAGATGCACTGTCAAAAATAAACAGATTATCGACATAGTAAAGACAGTTGAGATTAAACAGCAGGTCTTCACTCATCGATATCCCTTTAGTGAAGCGGAGCTGGTGATCCTCAAGCAACTTTCTTCTGTAGCACTTGTTATGGAGATAGCCAATGTTATCACTTAACTCAAGCTCATCCAGCACAGCAGGAATAGACTGATGGCCGAAATGGCCGTAGGTGGAAAGGCTACCCACGCGCGAGCACCTGAGGTTCCCCACCAGTAAATCAACAGGTTGTGAAACGCTCTGAGAAAGGTGCTGATGAAACATAGCCAGAAAGTCATCATCAACCCAGTCATCAGCATCAACAAAAATAACGTATTCTCCCGTAGCCACTTCCAGGCCTGCATTTCGCGCTGCGCTGACGCCGGCATTACTCTGCGAGATAACATTAAAATTTTTATAGTGTTTAAATTCATCAAGAACAGAGGCGCAGTTATCTTTACTGCCATCATTCACCAGGATAACTTCATAATCTTTGCATGTCTGAAGGAGAAGACTTTGCAGGGTACGCATAATCGTCTTTTCAGCATTATAAACAGGTATTATTATACTGAATAAATATTTATCATTCATTTCAAAACCTCGTAACCAGCCCTAATGCCTGCCGCCCTTAAAAAGGCGAAAAAGATAATGAAAATAAAAGCCTTTCCTTTTCCTGATAACCGAAAAGAAAATAAGCATCTAATTATTTATTAACCCACTCTAAGATTATAAAAGCGCGAAATTAAACTGACCGTAAACGGGCATTATTCGGATCATGAAGATACGCTTTCATTTTTATTAAGCGATAATTAAAAAAACGAACAGGCAGGGTACATCCTCCCGCCACATGGCAGGATATTAACGTTACTCACGCGCAGATAAAAAACGCGTTATATTAAAGATGCCGTTCAAGACGTTTTATTTAAACGTCTTACAACGCATATCTTTAAGAAATATCTGCATCACCGCCCAGAAAAGAGCGAGCGATTAATAAGAAACCACAGTTTTCCGGGTTGAATGAATATTTTGTGAATCTTCATCATCGGCTGCCCACGGAAAAAATAGTTTAACAGCGTAAAGGCCATAAACTCAGTAATCACCACACTTATGGCACCGCCAGTAATGCCGAAGGCTGGCACCAGTGTCACCGTCGTGATCAGACATACCGCCAGCACACAGAACGTTTTTTTGATCAGGTAGCGATAGCCATTGTATTTAATAATGAAGCGATCCATGACGCTACTTAGTACACCAAACATGGCGCCGATGCTTAATAACACCATCGGGGCAATCGCTTCGGTGTAAGCTGCGCCGTAGAAATGCCGGATAAACCAGGGGCCGATCAGGGCAATACCGCCGATAACGGCCCCCGACACGGCAATGACCATTAGCTGTAACTTCTGCGCGCGGACAATCGCCACATCAGGATCACGTTCGGCAAACAACGCAGGATAAAACGAGGCAAGTAAAGCGTTGGGTAAAAAGACCCAGGCCACCGACAGCGTCATCGCGACAGAAAAGATGCCCGCCTCTTTTAACCCTAAGAACCATGAAACGCTGAGCTGGTTAAGCCGGGTATAAATCGTAATCGCAATCACCGACAGCACCAGGGATCGTCCGGCCTGCAAAATATAACCGCTGTAACGTCGGATATGAGTGAGTCGGGGAAGCGGCGGCTTCTCATGCGTACGTCGTTGGTGCCAGCTAAACACACACAGTTTGATCAGAAAAGGAATGAAGGTAGCCAGCACAATGGGAATGGCCAGCAATTCCGGTTTGAGCTGGAACCAGGAAATCCCATAACGGATAGCCAGACTGATCAGGAGACCGGTAAGGTTAGCCATCACGTTCAGCTTCGCATTTAACACCGCTTCATTGTAGATGTTAACCAGATCGATAGCTGAGAACAGACAAGCCAGTGCCGCCGCGCAGATAAAGACAAACGCTTGCGAGTTCATCTCTTCCCGCATCACCACAATGCCAATGGTAGAGAGCACACAGTAAAGGCTAAATACCAAAATGACAGCCGGCACCATAAGGCGGATGCCAGAACGGTGATTCTGGGCAATGCGCTTGAGCAGGATGACGTCGCAGCCCATCATCGCCACAGACTGGATAAACTGAAATATCAGCATGGAAATGGCGATCACACCAAACGTGACAGGCCCGACGTACTTAGCGACGAAGGACGTTACAAACATCAGGCCAAATACCGCAACCAGCTTCTCAATGATCATCCATAACGAGTTTTGCAGCTTTTGTTTCACGAACGCGCCCTCAACAGAGTCTGTACGGCATGACGCAGCCCGGACACCAGGCGTGGAGACAGGTAGAAAAGCGTAAAATAAAGGCTCCAGGCGTCTGGGAGCACGCCCGCGGCAATATAGGCACGATAGTTTTGCCGGTAAAGTTCAATATACTGCCTGACGAATGCCGCGCTGAACGTCCCACTATACAGGGCTTTATAGATGTGCGAGGCCGTAACCTTCAGAAATAAGAAGTAGTAATAGCGTTCCTGCGGCCGTAGCAAGACGCGTTTAATCCCTGTAAAAGCCCGGACGTAAGTGAAGTGTTTTTCTTTGAGCGCCGAGCGCGTTGCGGAATCGTGTGACTCAACATAGTGGTAGACGACCCGAGGGCTGAACACGACCTGTCCCTGCGGGGCACCGGACAGGTAGCTGATCACAAACAGCAGATCTTCAAAGTTGAAGATATCTTCCCGAAAGCGTAACTGCTGCTGTTGCACGATCGTCCGGCGGAAAAACTTGTCACAGATACCGTGTTTCGGCGTGTGGTAGAGCAGTTCACCGATCGCCTTATCAGCGCGCAGACTGCGCAGTGCGGTCTCTTCAGGCTCCCCGGACAGCGGCTCGCCGTCATGAGAAAAGGTGCGGGATTCGCCTACGGCCAGAATGACGTCTTCATTCATCAGCCCCAGCCAGGTATCCAGCACACCTGAAGGCAGAAAGTCGTCGGCATCGATGAAAGAGAGGAATGTGCCACGCGCAGCATCCAGACCGCAGTTACGTGCCGATGAAACGCCGCCATTGGGCTTATCTATAATCTCTACGCCAGGATAATTCTGGTATTTTCTCATTAGCTCAAGTGAATTATCACTTGAACCATCATTGACTAAAATAAGCTGGCAATGCTCAGCATGAGGTTGCTGAAGAATACTCTCGACGCAACGTTCAATAAACATCGCGCCGTTATAAACAGGCACGATAAATGACACTAAAGGGGCGTGTTGATCATTAAACATATAACCTCTGGTGTGACATATTTATTAAAGTGTAGCGCAGGGAAAGTGTCGGTTAGTTCCAGCTATTTTTATTCGTAAAAATTTTTCGCTACTCTAAATCAGTCATCTGTATGCACATCGCCAATTTTTGTATCAAAATATGTATAGCATGAAACCAGAAAATAAAAGACAGCATAAACATGAAGATGACATCAAAACTAAGAGTATTCTGTAATTTAAAATGGCGTTACTGAACCCTGCGGAAATACAGAGATCCTGCCTGTGATACTCTACTCAGGCGCGGACCGTTTCCGCAATAAGCCACCTTCGCAATGTAAAGCGTAAAGAGAACATTCAGACAATAGCCAGTGAAGTGAAAAATGGAAGACACTTTTCCCGGAAAAAATTAATAAGAACTTCCTTATAAAAATCGACATATTTCAGATGACACATTAATAAAAAACAACGCGTGTCCAGTAAAAATAAATAAATACGCCAGAAGAAACAGAAGTGTTTAATTAACGTTTAACTTTTTGGGGCATATAAAAAATCTCAGCGCCTGAAAATATGCGTGGACTGGCACACCCCGGGGCTGCATGGACTGGCTTTCTGCGGTGAGATTGATTCCGCCCGGGTCGCGGAGAGAATCGCTAAATATGCTTCCGGCATTGCCTCTTCGTTCAACGGCGACCGAGGAAGCCGTGCGATCAGGCTGGTAACCTTATCGTCATTGCTTTCCGGCGGCTCCGTCTGCCCACGGTTATCATGGGCAGCCGCACGCATCCCCGTCGTCCTCAGTCGCTGGCGTGCCGGTGCTCAGCACATCCCGCACAGCCGCCACATCCTGTCTTACGCGATGAGGTGAGCGGTGCGGAAACCGGCTTCGTGCGCGCACGTCCACCTGCGTGGCGCAGCAGGCTAATAACCAGACCGTTAAGCACGACCACACTCATCAGGCACAGCGCGCTAAACCCCGGATGCAGGCGAAAACTGACACTCTGATAAAACAGCGTAGCAACGGAGTACGCAACGTTCAGGCCCCAGAAAAAGGAAAACAGCATCCAGTTTTTCCCGGCTTCCCGGGCTATTGCGCCCATCACCGATACGCAGGGAACGTAGAGCAACACAAACAGCAAATAGCTGTACGCTGCGAAGCCGTTGCCGAATTTCGCACTCATCACGCCCATTTGCGTCGCATTGATTGTGCTGTCACCTTTACTCGCTTCAATAGGGTTGGCCAGCGCACGCAGGCTGAATGCGCTCTTCAGGCTGTCACCGGTTTCTTTCAGCGCGTCACCTAACTCACCCGACAGCGAAAAGTCCTGCGGGCGAAACGCGCCGCTTTGAACATCTTCGCCGACATAAAGACTGTTCAGCGTACCGACCACGACTTCTTTCGCCATGATGCCTGTCACCAGCCCGACCGTGGCCTGCCAGTTGTCTGATGTCACGCCGACTGGTCGCAGGGCTGGCGTGACGACTTTACTCACAGTAGCCAGCGCAGAATCATTGATATGGTCTACGGTTGCCCCACTAAACGAAAAGTTGCTGAGTAATCCGATCACCATGCTGACCACAATAATGACGCGACCTGCGCGCACGATAAACATCTTTAAACGTTGCCAGGTCTGGATCAGCAGGCTTTTCACATGGGGGCGATGGTAGACCGGCAGCTCCATAAGAAAAGGTGACGCTTCGCCGCGCAGCAGCGTATTTTTCAGGATAAGCCCAGTGACGATGGCCACGATAATGCCCAGCACGTACAGAGAGAAAACCAGGCTGGCGCGCCAGGCGCCAAAAAAGGTGGCGGCGAAAACCGCAAAAATCGCCAGCCGCGCACCGCAGGACATAAAGGGCGCAATTAGCACGGTAAGTAAGCGCTCACGGGGTGTATCCAGCGTGCGCGTGCCCATTACTGAAGGCACGTTGCAGCCAAACCCGACGATAAGCGGTATAAAGGATTTCCCCGGCAAACCCAGCGACTGCATCAGGCGATCAATTACGAACGCTGCACGCGCCATATACCCCGAGTCTTCAAGAAAAGACAGAAACAGGTACATCAGGCCGATCTGGGGCAGAATCGGCAACACCGTGTTAATCCCGGCCCCTATGCCCTGCGCAAGGAAGACCGTTACCCAGTCGGGAAAGTGGCAGGTATAGCCCAGCCACTGCGCGCCATGAATAAACAGCGCCACCGATCCGCTGTCGAACAAAGGCTGGAAGGCTGCACCGATGTTAATTGACAGCACAAACATCAGATACATCGCGCCCAGAAAAACCGGTATTCCCAGGAACCGGTTCAGCACAAGGTTGTCCAGCCACTCAGTCAGCGCAGCGGGTGCGGCTTTATTGAGGTTACAGACCGCGGCGCAGAGCGCGTTGATAGCCTGATAACGACAGTTCACCACATGCATTGCCGGATCGCCGCCCGCCGCCTGCCTGATCGCCGGCAGTTGGGGGACGACTGTGGGACAGATGCGCTGACTGTTAATGTCACCTGCCAGCAACTGTAGCGCCAGCCAGCGCTGCTTTTGCCTGGCGATGTTCGCAGGCATCATCGTTTGCAGGCGCGCGATGGCCGTCTCAATTTCACGAGGATAAACCAGAGGTTGTGGCGGTCTTTCTCCCTGCCAGTCGTCAATGGCGCGTTTAAGCGAGGCGATGCCTTCGCCACGTGTTGACGTCAGCGCCACGACCGGGCACCCCAGCCGGGCTGACAGCGCTGCCCTGTCGATGATGATATTCTGGCTGAGCGCGATATCCTGCATGTTTAACGCCACGATACAGGGCATGCCCAGCTCCAGTAGCTGAAAAGTCAGGAAAAGATGACTCTCCAGGTTTGAGCTGTCTACCACATTAATCACCAGATCGGCGTGATCCTCAAACAGATACCCACAGGCGATACTTTCATCGATGGCGCTGTCCGCCGAAAGCGTTGTAAGCGAGCGCGTGCCTGGCAGATCAACCAGCCGTACATCCGTTTCAGCCGTAAAGAACTGCCCTTCCTTGCGTTCTACCGTCACGCCCGCCCAGTTCCCTACGCGCTGGCGGGCCCCGGTAAGCTGATTAAATAACGTGGTTTTACCTGTATTCGGGTTGCCGATCAGACCCAGGGTTAATGTTCTCATCAGCGGACTTCTTCCAGCAGAACCGAAGCCAGATCGCGTTGCCGCACCGCCAGACTGAGGCGACGCGTACGGATATGAACGGGATCGCCCAGTGGTGCAGTACGGATAACGTCAATCAGCGTGCCGGGCAGCACGCCCATGGTTAGTAATTTTTGCCGCCAGGCGGGATCAACAGAAGGCTGGTAGCCTCTGACACGATAGGTGGTGTGTGTTTTGATTTTCACAGATATATCCCAACCGTTAACAACTAAGGCAGGAATTATACAAATGATAACTATTCTTGTTTCTTGATCTGGATGGGGATGATGCGCAGGATAACGACAAAAACACGCTGATATGCCATTTCACCCTGACGGCCCGCTCGGGTTAAGGGCCATCCGGAAAGAAGCATTGCGGAAGATTGTCAGAAACGCCCCTCAGCGGCAAACAGGCTGAGCGGCCTCAGCGGTGGGCAAATAACAGATGGTGTTGCCATACCTATTTTCAGCCCCCTGTCTGTGAAGCACGGCTTATACAGCGAAGACGGACACAACGTCAGATTGCGGTCACGTATGAGGGCAGCGAAAAATAATAACGCGCAAATGTCTCACCCAGGCCTTCATCTTATTATTGCGCGAAAAAACGTAACTCCCGGTACATTTCTGCATAAACGGACCCTTAATCACCCCGTTTTTGTGACTATGCCAACCCCTTAAAAAAACACGCTTTTCCTGAAAGCGTCATTTTATTTTTAAACTAATCGTTATAGATCACATTATTTATGGCGTCACTATTAAGGTAATCCGTTAAATACCGATATACCTGTATCCACGTTTATCAGGTATCGCCGCCATGTTTAAAAACCTTAAAATTACAACGGGCATTATTGCCGTATTGTTTTTGTTCAGTGCGCTGTTAATGCTTACCGGGTCGCTTTTTTATTCGTCTGTCAGCCAGGCGGGACGCAACTTTTCTCACACTGAACAACTGACGCTACAACAACAGCAACTGAGCGACAGTGTGCAGACGCTGATAAAGACGCGTGTCACCGTCAGCCGGGTGGCTATTCGTTTTCTGAAAAACCAGAAGGATCCGGCATCTCTGGCCTCGATTGCCACACTGCTGGACACAGCGAAACAATCTGCTGAAAAAGCCGATGAGTATTTTTCAGCCTACAAAGCCGCCCCGCCCTTACCCGGACAGCATGCGGAACTGACCCAAAACGTGCAGACGGCTTACAGCAAAATGCACGATACCATGCTCGCGTCGGTCGAGTTCCTGCGAAATAACAACTATCAGGCTTACGGCAATCTTGATGCACAGGAAGCGCAGGATCAGCTGGATAAGGCTTATCAGGCCTGGCGGAGCGCTAACTATCAGCTGATGAAGGAAATCGCCGCAGAAAACGATCACAACTACACCAATATGCTGTGGACCTTGCTGATTATCGCAGTTATTGCTCTGGTGACCGTTGCCAGCGTATGGGCTGGCCTGCGGACACTGTTGCTGAAACCTCTGACTCTGGCAACCGACTACATGCGCGCGATCTCTGCCGGGGATCTGACCCGTGAGATCGCCAGCGACAGTCACAATGAAACCGGACGGCTCCTCAGCCAACTGGAAGAGATGCGCAGCGCGCTGGTGGTGACGATTCGTTCTGTCGATGATGCAACGCAGTCCATTTTCACCGGCGCAGCAGAAGTATCGGCCGGCAGCATCGACCTCTCTGCCCGCACAGAGCAACAGGCAGCCGCACTGGAAGAGACGGCAGCCAGCATGGAGCAACTGACCTCGACAGTAAAACTGAACGCGGAAAATGCACAGCAGGCCACCGCGATGGCGAACGATGCCGCGGTGATGGCGTCGCAGGGTGGCCAGATTGTGGCGAAGGTGATTTCCAATATTGAGCAGATCAGTGAAAGTTCTAAACAGATTGCCAGCATCATCGGCATTATCGACAGCATTGCGTTCCAGACGAATATCCTGGCGCTTAACGCTGCGGTCGAAGCCGCACGCGCAGGCGAACAGGGGCGCGGTTTTGCTGTAGTCGCCGGTGAGGTGCGTTCACTGGCGGGACGCAGTGCAAGCGCGGCGCAGGAGATCCGCACGCTGATTGAACAATCGACGCAGCGTGTCAACAGCGGTTCGACTCATGCCTCCGAAGCGGGTGATGTCATGGGAAGCATTGTGCATTCCGTTAACAGCGTGACCCAGTTGATGGCTGAGATTGCCTCGGCCTCGGCCGAGCAGACACGCGGTATTGAACAGGTGACGAAAGCGGTATCGGAAATGGACGGCGTCACGCAACAAAACGCGGCGCTGGTAGAGGAATCGGCCAGTGCGGCAGCCTCACTGGAAGATCAGGCTACGCAGTTACGTCAGTCGGTCTCCGTGTTTAACACGGGCAGAAAGCCGACCACAGGTCTGGCGACGTCCCGCAGCACAGCTTTGAAAAAACCCGTTATGACGCCTGTGTCTACCGCACCGTCAGCGGATAACTGGCAGTCATTCTGATCGACCTGCCGCGGAGCGATGCCCTGCTCCGCGGCAAACGGCTTCAGGCGTGGTGGGCCATATCAACGACCTTCGTTTCACTGCCCCAGTCGGCGTCAAACACAGAAGAAACCAGGGCTGGATGAACGCCCGTAACAGCCACATCAACCAGTCCCAACGCCACAAAGGGATCCTCGGTCAACCTGTCGCGAACAGCCTGCTCATCAGAGGCGAGAAACAGCACAACGCCGCCCTGCTGATTTTCCAGCGGTCCGGCCAAAACCACCTCGCCCGTCTTGATGTGCTCCACCAGCCAGCTTTTATGACCCGCGCTGTGTTTTTCACGTTCGGCGGCGGCACCACGATAACTCAGCGTAACAATGTAAAGCATAAGGTTCTCCTGTGGATTACAACGCAAGTGACTGGATGAGCGTGCTGGCGGCATTAAACGCGTTGCCAATTTCACGCTGTTGAATGGCTTCCCCTTTTGAAGCCCCTTCTGCACGGATAACATGAATATGCTCAACGCCTAAAAACCGAAAAAAAGCGGCCAGATACCGTTCCTGAAAATCCCACTCTTCAAGGGAACCGCCGTGGTAAAAGCCGCCCCGCGCCGAGGCCACGATCACGGTTCGCCCACCTGACAATCCCACCGGGCCTTGTGCCGTATAACTGAATGTTTTGCCTGCCTGCGCGATCCGGTCCAGCCAGGATTTTAGTTGGGCAGGCACCGAAAAGTTGTACATCGGCGCGCCGATGACTATCACATCACTGGCAAGAAACTCCGCCACCAGCAGGTCAGATAAGCGATGCTGTTCTGCTATGTACTCACTGACGTTATCGTCGTTTCCCGCCCTGAAACCTGCCGCGATGGCCGCGTTAAGAGGACGGATTTCCTCGGCCACGACATCACGGTAAGTCGCCTGAGCAGCGGGGTACTTTGCCAACAGTTTTCTGACGATGTCCGCGGTAAGCTGCCGGGTAACCGACGGCGTCTGGAAAATACTGGCGTCAATATGAAGTAATCTGTTCATGGGATTCCCCTGAGAGTGATGGTGCTATGACGATGGAAGGGTTCTGGCCGCGCGATCGATAAACGCAGCCACCTGTTCAGGATGTGAAACCAGCGATAAATGACTAGATGCGAGACGCTGAACGCGTGCGCCAATATGCGCAGCAATGTCAGACTGGACACGGGGCGGCAGCGCCCGGTCTTGCGTGGTCAACAAATACCAGGTGGGTTTGATTTTCCATGCGGCTCGCATCACCTTGTCAGTGAAAGCGCTCGCCGCAACAGGTTGTTGTACCGCAGCCAGTTCGCGCACCCGCGCATCAGGCACGTCGCCGGCCAGCATTTCACCAAACTGTTGGGCATTATCCAGCCAGATCATCCCGTGTTTATCCGGCCTCATTGCCGTCATCGGGGCATGAAGTCGTTGCAACAGCCCGGCAGCAGATTCATTACTGTCGGGCACCAGCGCAGAGAGAAAAACCATGCCCCTTACGCGCGAATCGTTGCCAGCATCAGCCACCACCACACCGCCCCAGGAATGCCCAACCAGCAGCACCGGGCCTTGCTGACGCGCAATGACCGCCTCCGTCGCCTTTACGTCATCCTGCAATGAGGTCAATGGATTCTGAACGGCGGTGACGTGATAACCTTTGTGCTGAAGGCGTGAAATCACCGCCCGCCAGCCTGAGCCGTCAGTAAACGCCCCGTGGACTAAGACGATGTTTTTCACCGTCGCCTGGGCAGCGAGCGGCACATTCAATAACGTCAGCCCCAGCAGCACCGCATGCTTTAATCTTTTCGCCTTACTGCTCTTTCGCCGCATCTCGCCTGTTCCTGTGGTCGTTTTCATGCGGACCATGGTAGATCGGGCGAAAAGAGCGTGTAAGATGGCGAATAAGACAACTAACAGGCAAAACTCGCCATAAGGAGTGACTGGCTATGCGCATAGCGATTGTGGCGCTGGAAGGCAGCCTGCCTTCTGCCGTCAACGGCTTTTGTGACACCTTATGGATTGCGCGCCAGGTGATTGCGTCTCGCCCCGATACTGCGGCGCAACTGACCCGCGCGCCGCTGGAGGTCCAAATCGTAAGTGCTGATGGCCAGCCCGTGCGCGATGCGCAGGGGCGATGGCTACATGTCGATGCTGATTTCAGCCAGGCAGAGGCGTCAGATATCGTCCTGGTCGGGGGAATGGCGTTGGGCCGCGATCGGTTTCCGCACCATCCGGAGGCGGTCATACAGGCGGGGAACTGGATAAAAAAAATGTACCATCAGGGTGCCATCGTCGGTGCCGCCTGCGCGGGCTGTCTGGTGCTGGGCGAAGCGGGGCTGCTCAGTCGTCGGCGTTGTACCACCACCTGGTGGCTGTTTCCAACCCTGCGGGAGCGCTATCCGGATGCGCGTCCGGTATGGGGAAAAACGCTCGAACAACAGGAAAATATCATTACTACGGGTGGCCCACTCTCGTGGAGCGCGCTCACGTTGCATTTGCTGCACAGGATACTGGGAGCGGACGTGTCCAGACAGGTTGCTGATATGGCCGTTGCCGATGCCCAGCCCGTGTCGCAACGTTTGTATGCGCCGCCCGGGTTTATTAACACTCAGCACCCGTTGCTGATGCGGGCGGAAGAGATTATTCGCTATCAACAGCCAGGCATCACGGCAGAACGGCTGGCCTCTGCGTTACATACCAGCGAACGTACGTTGCACCGTAAAATGAAAATGCTGACCGGCGAAAGTCCTAAGGCGTTTATTACCCGGGTCCGCATTGAAGGTGCCTGTCTTCTCCTGGAGAACCCCACCGTAAGCATCCGTAAGGTGGCCGCCGATTGTGGCTATTCTGACGAAAGCAGCTTTCGCAAAGCGTTTAATCAGGTGATGGCGATGACACCCGCGCGTTATCGACAGTGGATTGCCGCCAGAGCGGCGCCCGCAACGCGTTAATCAGCGTAGCGCATGCAGCGCTGCCCAACTGGCGTCTTTGATTTGGCCGTCTTTAGCAAACAGCAACGGTCCGGTGGCCAGCTCATCGCTTGCCTTCGGCGTCGCCGCCGTCCGGTGGGGCGTGTCCCAGACACCCCACGTGAGCACTGCGTCGACACCGGCTTCCAGCACAAGCGAAAGATAGCGCTTATAGGTGCTGGCGACCGCCATGGCGCGGCGCGCCATCGGCAGGCGGCTGTCATCAACATCCAGTTCGGTGATATACACGGCCAGGCCCAGCGCTTTCACTTCACGAATAAATGTCGCCAGTCCCGGACCAGACGCGTACTGCGGACCGGCCTTGAGATGAGACTGAATCCCCAGCGCACCGATGGGGATCTGTCTGTCCTGCAAATTGCGTAGCAGCGCCAGCACAGCGTCGCGTTTTCGTTGCGCGTTGTCATGGTCGCTTTCCAGCCCGTAATCGTTATAGCAAATGACGGCGTGAGGATCGGTCTGATGCAGCGCGTCACAGGCGATATCCAGATAACGCGTCCCCAGACGTTGATACCAGAAACTGTTGCGCCATCCGCCAGGCAAACCGTCAGACAGGTTGATAATCTCGTTCGCCACGTCCCAGCTCTGTATCTGTCCCCGATAGCGCCCCGCGACGGTATGAATATGGTCTCTCAACACTTTTTCCAGCAGCGTGGCATCGCGAATCGCCAGCAGCCAGTCCGGCACCGCGCGGTGCCAGCAAAAGGTATGCCCGCGTAGCAGCAGGCCCTGCGCTCTGGCAAAGGCGGCAAGCGTATCCGGGCCAGAAAAATCGTAGCGATTCTGCTCAGGCTGAACGACCACCCACTTCAGCGCGTTTTCCGGAACAATAATATTGGCCTGGCTGGCCACAAACTGCCGGTAATGCGCATCGGACCGCAAACGCTCGGGCCGGACCGCGAACCCAAACAGAAGATGACGCTGCGCAGCTATGCGCTTTAAGGGGGGGAAAGCCGGTTCGGCCGCGAAGGCCGGTATCGGCAATGCGGAACCCAGCAACAGTGCCGCGCTGCGTTTTAAGAACCGACGTCGCGGCGTGGATGTGAAGCCAGAGAGATTATGAGGTTTCATCAGTGCCACGTCTCCTGTGACGTTTTTGCCCGATCATCGTGAAGGTCGCATCACACCAGCCCGGTATTCTTATAACCCTAAGCCCTAAGGCCCGTCAGCAACGATTTTGTCCACGTCGGTAAAGCCAGATTTCTGAATGTAAAATCCCTCGCTTTACGGTATCGGGTTTTCTGGCATTCGCGGGGCTGTGTGCCTGCACGTTTCAGGACGGGCGCTGCCGTGCCAGCGGTAAAAGTGACCTTTGCTACCTTGTTATGCCGCACTGGCTGACAAACCGAATGAAAAGCTGTCGATTTACCTTTGCTAAGCTGATAAGTACACCTGATACGTTTAATAAAGGAGAATGCTATGACGCAGCCTAAAACCCGCCCCCTCGGCAACAGCGGCCTCTCTGTGCCGCTTCTGACCTTTGGCGGCAATGTCTTTGGCTGGACGGTAGACGAGAAAACCTCGTTTTCTCTGCTCGACGCGCTGGTGGAAAAAGGCCTGTTCTTTATCGATACCGCCGATGTCTATTCACGCTGGGCGCCCGGCAATCAGGGGGGCGAATCCGAAACCATCATCGGCAAATGGCTGAAGAAAAGCGGTAAACGCGACAGGATAGTGCTGGCGACCAAAGTCGGCATCGAAATGTCACCGGAGAAGCAGGGACTGAAACCTGGGTATATTCGCCAGGCCGTCGAGGACTCGCTGCGCCGTCTGCAAACCGACGTGATCGACCTCTATCAGGCGCATCGCGATGATGAAACCACGTCACTGGCCGACACATTAACCGCCTTTGACGCCCTGATCAAAGCCGGCAAAGTCCGGGCTATTGGGGCCTCCAACTACAGCGCCGCGCGACTGCAGGAGGCGCTGGACATCAGCAAACAGCATGGGCTGGCGCGTTACGAAACCCTGCAGCCGCTCTACAACCTTTACGACCGTGAAGAATATGAAAGCGAACTGGAGCAGGTAGCGCGTGAGAATCAGCTTGGCGTGATCAACTACTACGCGCTGGCCAGCGGCTTTCTCAGCGGCAAATATAAAAAACCGCAGGATGCCAGCAAGAGCGCGCGCGGTCAGGGTATTGTAGATAAGTACCTGAATGAACGCGGTAAACGCATTGTTGAAGCGCTGGAAGACGTGGCGGCGTCACATGATGCGTCAGCCACGCAGGTGGCGCTGGCCTGGCTCATCGCGCGCCCGAGTATTACCTCCCCTATCGTCAGCGCGACCTCCTTGTCGCAGCTTGATGAACTGGTCAAAGCCACTGAGTTGACGCTGAGCAAGCAAGAAATTGAAGAGCTGTCTCAGGCCAGCAAGCCATAAATCCCCCAGGGATGCCGCGGCATCCCTTTTACTTTGCCTCGCAATAAATGCCTTTTTAGTTATAAAAATATTCATTCAGCGATAACTGTCACAATTGCGTTAATTCCTTACCACTTTGCAGTTACATACGCACAGATTTGCAAAAATTGACATTTAGTCAGCATTATTCTCTGCCCTGTCTTTTCCTGTCATTTCATAAAGAATAACGCTGATGAATACAAAAAAAGCAGTGCAGTTTATGCCTCGCCTGGCCGCGGGCAGCCTGATGTTTGCGATGCTGAGCGCCTCCGCGCTGGCCGCCGATGCCTTTAGCTATGACTCACCTTACCTGTTTGGCGACTGGGGCGGTAACCGAACGCAGTTAGAAAACGACGGCATTAAGTTAGATGTTAACTACACCATGGAAAGTGCCGCCAATCTGGGTGGCGGAGCTGACAGCCATACCTCGATGCGCTACAGCGACCAGTGGGCGTTTGGTGCCAATTTCGATCTGCAAAAACTCCTCGACTGGCAGGATACGCAGTTCCAGGTCACCATTACCGATCGCAATGGCCGCAACATCTCCGATCAGGTGGCCGATCGCCGCACCGGGATGCTCTCTTCTACCCAGGAGGTGTACGGTCGTGGCCAGACGTGGCGCCTGACGCAGTTCTGGTTAAGCAAAGGCCTGTTCGATAACACGGTCAATCTGAAAGCCGGACGCGTTACCGTCGGCGAAGATTTCGATAACTTCGACAGCAAGTTCCAGAACCTGGCGTTTGGCAGCGGCCAGGCCGGTAACTGGCGCGGCGATCGCTGGTTTAACTGGCCGGTTTCGCAGTGGGGCGGCAGGCTAAAAGTCAACGTTACGCCAGAGGTGTTTTTCCAGGTCGGTTTCTACAATCAAAACCGTGCGAATTACGACCGTGGCGATGGTTTCCGGCTGGATACCAGCAACTCAGAGGGGAATCTGGTGCCGGTCGAGTTAGGCTGGAAACCGACGTTAGGCCCCGACAAGTTGCCGGGTAACTATCGTATCGGCTATTACTACTCGTCCGCAAATGGCGACAACTATGGCAGCTGGCGTGACGGCGCTTACCAGCGCAAAAATCATGCTTACGGCGGCTATATCCTGTTGCAGCAGCAGTTGACGGCGCAGGGCGGCGATGCCAGCCGGGGTCTGGGCGTGACGGTTCAGGCGGTGATGAACGACCATAAAACCTCGAAAACCGATAACTATCAGTCCGTCAGCTTCACCTGGAAAGGACCGTTCGATGCCCGTCCGCAGGATGAGATTGGCATCGGCGCGGCGCGTATTCACGTCAACAGCGCCTACACGCGTTCGCTGCGTGAACAGAACGACGCCAGCGGGCAGACCGATTTTAACAGCCCGACCTATCTGCCTGTTCAGGACGGTTCGGAGTACAACTACGAAATCTATTACAACGCGCAGCTGACCAAATGGCTGCAACTGCGTCCTAACCTGCAATACGTTGTTGCGCCGGGTGCCGTTAGCGACGTGAAAGATGCCTTTGTCGGCGGAATCAGCGCTAACGTGAATTTCTGATCCGCCCTTCAGACCTGCCCGCAGGGCAGGTCTGCTTTCCCGCCTGCTCTGACGCTTTCATCCCGTACCTGCTCTGTTGATTCGCCTCAGTTTTCCGCAATTTTTTGCAAGCCCTGCCCCACTTCACGCGGTATAACCTCATCCATGTCTTACCACTGCGCATAACGGAAAAACCATGAAAACCTATATCAGCAAAGCGTTCTCAGCCGACCGGGCCTGGGGTGCACTCGACATCGCTAACTTTGATGGCACAACCGTACGGCTTCACTGGACGGATCAACCCTACAAGTGGCACATCAATGACGGTCAGGAAGTCTTTGCGGTGATGGATGGCTGTGTAGAGATGCACTACAAGGAAAACGGAGACATCAGGACAGTGCGCTTGCAGACAGGGGATATTTTTTATGCCAGCGTGGGCACGGAACATGTTGCCCATCCACAGGGCGAAGCGCGCGTACTGGTGATCGAGAAAGCGGGATCGGTCTGACCCCAACCGGCCCTGAGGCACGATGGCTGGCGCACATTTTCCGCGTATACTGAGGCGCAAACACAGCCTTGACGGAGGTTTCGCCTGATGACACCGTTGCCGCCGCTTGCACATCTGGGTCCGCGCATTTGTATCATGGGCCCCTCAAACAGCGGTAAATCTACCCTGGCCGTGGCGATTGCGGAAAAGCAGTCGCTGCCCGTTATTCATCTCGATCAGCTTTATCACCAGCCCAATACCGACTGGCAGCCCAGAGAGCACGCCGTGTTTTTACAGCTTCACCGCGAGGCAATCAGTGCAGAACGCTGGGTTATCGAAGGCAATTATACGCGCTGCCTGCCCGAAAGACTGGCGCGCGCAACGGGCTATATCCTGCTGGATCTCGCGATGCCTGTCAGTTTACTGCGTTATATCCGGCGCTGCTGTGCCACCACGCCGCGTGCCGGGGCGCTGCAAGGCAGCACCGATCACATCAATCTCGCCATGCTCAGGCATATCACCTGGGTGACGCCGGGCAATCGCCGTCGCTATCACCTCCTGTATCAGGGACTTAGCCTGCCCAGGTGCCGTCTGGTAGGTGCAAAAGCGATAAACCGCGCCTGGCAGGAGTGGTGCCTGACGCCCCGTCCTGCGACAGGGATCTTACCCGGCAAAACAGGCCGGTAGCCTTTCCTGCCTGTCTTTTGTATTGTCATGATCCTTACTGGCTCACTCCGGAATCGCAGAATGCACATCACGCTCGCGCAGGATGACCACATTCCCGCCCTGCAACAGATTTATGCTCACCATGTTATGCATGGCACGGGCAGTTTTGAACTGGATCCGCCTGATGAAGCCGAACTCGCCAGCCGGTTAGAAAAAATCCGTGCCGCCGGGCTGCCCTGGTTTGTGGCCATCGAAGACGGCCAGGTTTGCGGTTACTGTTATCTGGGCTTTTATCGTCCGCGCCCGGCTTATCGTTTTACTCTGGAAGATTCCCTTTACATCCATCCGGCTTTTCAGGGGAAAGGTGTGGGTAAACGTCTGCTGGCGCACGCGATTGACTGGGCAGAAAGCCGGGGCTTTCGCCAGATGGTCGGGAATGTGGGCGACAGCGCCAACGTGGCCTCCATCGCTCTGCACCGATCGGCGGGCTTCACCGTGGCCGGTACGTTAACCTCCGTAGGCTACAAACACGGGCGCTGGCTGGACACGGTATTGATGCAGCGGACACTTGGCGCGGGCGACAGTATCCCGCCTGAAAACGGATAACGCAGGATGCGTCCCAGGCGGGCCGCTGCCCAGGGCTCAGGCGGAAGCGCCCAGCTCGTGTGAGATCGCCTGGGCGGTCGCTACCACCTTCGCCATCAGGTTTTTTGCCCCAATCTGTTGCAGCTTGGCCGTCGGCAGCGAGACCGACACCGCATAGGGAACGCGCTGCTGAATATCAAATACCGGCGCGGCGATACAGGTCACGCCCAGCTCGTTCTCTTCGCGATCCATCGCGGTGCGCTGCTGCAGAATATCTCTCAGTTCCTGCTGCATCTCAGGCAAGGTAGTGATGGTGTTTTTTGTCAGTTGCTCAATGCTGTCCTGATGGCTTTGCCAGTAGTGCAGCAGGTACTCTTCACTGCCCCAGGCCAGAAAAATTTTGCCCATCGCCGAGCAATAGAGCGGCATATGCTGCCCGATGTAGGCGCGTGTGCGCATCATGCCGGTGGTGGGTTCCAGTTTATTGATCAATACAACATGATCGTCTTCACGGCTGGAAAAGTTAACCGTTTCGCCCACGTCCAGGTTGAGCTTTTCCAGATGCGGTCCGGCTACGTGGATGATATTGAGCGATGACAGCGCTTTCTGACCGACCGAAATAAATTTGGTCGTCAGGCGATAGCTGCCAGGCGACGGGGCCTGGGTGACATAGCCACTGCTGTGCAGCCCCTGTAACAGGCGATGGACGGTGCTTTTATTCATGCCGGACAGCTCAGCGAGATGGGCCAGCGGGCAACCGTTCGGGAAATTGCTCAGTAACTCAATTAACTGAAGGCCACGAAACAGACTCTGTGTTCCCAACGGCTTATCGTTTTTATTTTCCTTCGCTTTATCCACTTTACCCACCATCCGCCGATCCTCTCCGTTTCTGACTTCCTGAGCGCACTATCGCATGATGTTAACTCATGGCATAACAACTGGGAATCTTTCGCTTTTTTAGTGTGGCCTGGCGATCGCATTCCGCCTGGCAGGAATTGCGCTGTTCATCACAATTTCAAAACAATATTTTAACCCTATGTTTCTACTGAGGAAATAGTCGCCTCGCTTCTTTGCTTTTCCGCATTTTCAGGGATAGTATTTTTTGGAATAGTATTTCACATGTTGAAATCAGCAAGAGCGCGTCACCACGCTTGCTGCCACTACTCACCAGGCGTCACGGGAGGCTGGAATGCAAACTAACCCGGATAAACCGGTCCTGACACTAAGCCATATCACCAAACGTTTCGGGGGGAACCCTGCCGTCAATGACGTAAGCCTGGATGTCTTTCCGGGCGAAGTGGTCGCGCTGTTAGGTGAAAACGGTGCGGGTAAATCGACTCTGATTAAGGTACTGGCCGGCGTTTATACCAGCGACGAAGGCCAGATAACCTTTAATGGCAACCCCATCCCCTCAGCGGCCGCGCTAAAAACCGCCACCAGCCAGCCTGTCGCCTTTATTCATCAGGATCTGGGGCTGATCGAGTGGATGACGGTGGCGGAAAATATGGCGCTGATCATGGGCTTCAACCGTCGCCTGGGCCTGATTAACTGGCGGGCCGTGCGTGAACGGGCACGTTTAGCGCTGGAAGACGTCGGTATTCAGCTCGATCCCGATGCCCGCGTATTTGAACTGTCACGCACGGAGAAATCGCTGCTGGCCATTGCCCGCGCGGTGGCCGTCAACGCGCAAGTACTGGTACTGGACGAACCGACCGCCTCGTTACCCGCCAATGACGTACGGCATCTGTTTAGCGTGATAGAACGCCTGAAAAGTCGCAACGTCGGCATGATTTACGTGACTCACCGTCTGGATGAGGTAATTGAAATTGCCGATCGCATTTGTGTGATGCGGGACGGTAAACGCGTCGCAGAGGGCAACACGGCAGACTACAGGTTGCACGATCTGGTTGAAATGATTGTCGGCGAAGCGCTGGAAAGCAATCAGCGCCTTGTGTTGCCTGAGGGGCGCCCGCCCGTGCTGTCACTGGATCAGCTCTGCATCGATGAAGTGGGCCCGGTCTCGTTCAGTCTGCAACCCGGCGAAATGCTGGCGCTGGCCGGCCTGCGTGGTGCCGGTCAGGAAGAGATTGGCCGGATGCTGTTTGGACTGAAACAGGCTACCCAGGGCCAGGTCATTTTTCGCGACAAGCCCTGCCATTCCCGATCGCCTCGCGAGGCTATGGCGGCAGGCATCTCGTTTGTGGCAGGCGATCGCACCGGTGAAAGTCTGGTTATGTCGATGAGCGTGCGTGAAAACCTGTTTCTCAACCCCTGCGCGAGCGGGCACCGGGTGATGTCCCATTATGGTCGCCGCGCGGAGGTGGGTGCCAGCTGGTGGAAAGTGCAGCTTTTCGACGTGCGCCCTAAAAACGTGGATCTGGATATCAGCGCCCTGTCCGGTGGCAACCAGCAAAAAGTGGTGATGGCCCGCTGGATGCACCTCAATGCCCCGTTGCTGATTCTTGAAGATCCCACTGCGGGCGTCGACGTGGGCGCGCGCGAAGAAATTTATCACCTGCTCAACAAAGCGCTGGCAGACGGCGTGGCAGTGCTGGTGATCTCGAATGACCTGGAGGAAATCGCGCATATCTGTAACCGCGCGCTGGTGTTTAACCGGGGCCAGGTAGTGGGTGAACTGAAAAACGAACAGGTCACTTTTGCTAATTTACTGGAGCTGGCCTCAGCCAGCTCTGCTGCCCCCTTCGCTACCGTCTGAAAAGGCAGTCAGGAGAAACGCTATGTCTAAAACCTCGGTGAAATCTACTGCACTTGAACAACGGGTCAGCCTTGCTCAGCATGGTTTTGCGCCGTGGTCGATGCAGGTCGTCACCCGCTACGGATTACTGTTGTTATGTGTGCTGCTGGCGTTACTGTTTTCGGTACTGTCCCCGACTTTCGCATCCCTGCTCACCGTGCAGGCCATTCTGTCCAGTAAGGCCAAAATCGCCCTGCTGGCGCTGGCCGCCACCTTGCCGATGATTGTGGGCAAAATCGACCTGAACGTCGGTTTCGGGATCGTGCTGTGGCACATCCTGGCCATTACGCTTCAGGTGGAATACGGCTTTTCCTGGCAGATGGCGGTGCTGACAGTGCTGGTCTTGTCGGCGCTGTATGGCCTGCTGAACGGCATTCTGGTGGCGCTGGCGGATATCGACAGCTTCGTCGCCACGCTCGGTTCCGGCACGGTGCTGTATGCCATTGCGTTGTGGCACTCCGGCGGTCGCCAAATTGTTGGTGACTTACCGGATGCCTTTAGTGCGCTGCACAGTACCGAAGTGTTTGGCATTCCGATTGGTGCCTTCTATGTGCTGGGCCTGGCGCTGGTATTGTGGCTGATCACTGAGCACACGCCACTGGGAAGGTGCATGTATGCCGTGGGCGGTAACCCCGTCGCCGCGCGCCTCAACGGTATTGCCGTGAATAAATACGTGATCGGCGCGTTTATCGCCTCCAGTGTGATCACCGGCTTCAGTGGGGTGCTGATTGCGGCGGAACAGGGCGTCGGCCAGGCCAGCGTCGGGATGGATTACCTGCTGCCTGCGCTGGTCGGGGCTTTTCTGGGCAGTACCACCATTCGTCCGGGACGGGTAAACGTCTGGGGCACCGTGGTCGGCATCGCTATCCTGGCTATCGGGATTGCCGGTATTCAGCAGTTTGGCGGCGCGTTCTGGGTGGAACCGCTGTTTAACGGTGCCACGTTGCTGCTGTCGATTACGCTGGCCGGCTACGCTCAGCGCCGCCGTATGTTGAATCAAAAAGCCGTCGTGCGTAGTCAGAGCACGCCGGCGACCACACCTGACTCACAGCAAAAAACCATCACACCAGGGAACTCATTATGAAAAATCCGGTATTTGGTCTTTCTCTCATCGCCATGCTGGTCGCCACCTTACCAGCCCATGCAGACAGCTATCTCGATCAGGCGACAGCGGCCGTGGCCAAAGCGACGGCCAGCGCCACGACCTGGGACGGTCCGACGACCGGGCCAACGCTACAGCCTAAAAAGAAACTGATCTTTATCGCCTCGGATATGAAAAACGGCGGTGTGCAGGGCGTTCAGCAAGGCCTGAGCGAAGCGGCGAAAGTGGCTGGCTGGACGCTGGATACGCTGGACGGCGCAGGCTCTGTCAAAGATCAACTGGCGGCGCTGAATCAGGCGATTGCCCAGCGCCCTGACGGTATCGTTATCGGCGGCTGGAACCCGAACGTCGCCAAAATGCCGCTGAAAAAAGCCCTGCAGCAAAAAATCGTGCTGATGGCCTGGCACGCAGAGCCTCAGCCGGGCCCGATTAAGCAGTACGGGATCACCGATAACATTACGTCCGATTCTAATGAGGTTGCCCGTCTGGCGGCGCAGTACGCCATTGTGAAGTCAGGCGGCAAAGCGCAGGTGATTATCTTCACCGACTCGCTGTACAAAATCGCGCTGGATAAAGCCAATGCGATGAAGCAGGAAATTGAGAAGTGCAGCGAGTGTAAAGTCATCGACTTTATTGACACGCCGCTGGCCGATACCTCTAACCGTATGCCGTCGCTGACCTTTAGCCTGTTACAGAAGTACGGTGACCGCTGGCAGTACTCGCTGGCGATTAATGACCTTTATTTTGACTTTATGGCACCCGCGCTGAAAACCGCAGGGAAAGGCGGCAAAAACGCACCGTATAACATCTCGGCAGGCGATGGCTCGGTGTCGGCCTTCCAGCGCATTCGCAATGGTGAAAGCCAGGTCGCGACCGTCGCTGAACCGCTAAAACTGCATGGCTGGCAACTGCTGGATGAGTTCAACCGCGCCTTCGCCGGACAGCCCCCGTCAGGCTATGTCACGCCTGCGCACCTGATTACACCGGAAAATATCAGCCGGGATGGCGGACCGCAGAACCACTACGATCCGGAAAACGGCTATCAGGACCATTACAAAGCTATCTGGGGCGTGAAGTAACGGAGGCCAGCATCATGCAGGTAGAAAAACTGTGCTCCCCTGCCACCTGGGCCGAAGGCCCAGTCTGGTTACCGGCGCTGGATGGGGTGGTATTTAGCGATGTCAAAGGCAACCGTATGTACTGCTGGCAGCGCAATGGCGAGCTGAGTATCTGGCGTCATCATTCTCACTATGCCAATGGCAATGCCCGCGACCATCAGGGACGCGTGGTCAGTTGCGAACACGGTCGCCGGGCTATCAGCCGGACAGAAACAGACGGTACGGTGAACGTGCTGGTGGATAAAGTCGAGGGCAAGCGGTTTAACTCGCCCAACGATCTGGCGATCCGCTCCGACGGCACCATCTGGTTTACCGATCCGCCTTACGGGATCGTCAGCGATCATGAGGGTTACCTGGCTCCCAGCCAGGTGATCGGCTGCTATCTCTACTGTTTTGATCCGGAAAGCGGGCAGCTCAGCATTGCCGCCAGCGATCTGCAGCGGCCAAACGGGCTGGCGTTCTCGCCTGATGAAAGCGTGCTGTACGTGGCGGACATGTCGGTGGTGGATTTCCCGACGCTCGGCCGCCATGAGCTGCGCACCTATAAAGTGGACGGTCGCACGTTGTCTGCAGGGCAATTTTTTGCCGATGTCTCACCCGGTTTCCCGGACGGATTTTGTGTGGATGCCAACGGCGATATTTACTGTAGCTGCGCTGACGGCGTGATTATTTTCGACAGCAGCGGAAACCGTAAAGGCAAAATCCCGATTCCTGAAACGGTATCCAACTGCACCTTTGGCGGACCGAATAATGATGAACTTTATATCACAGCCAACACTTCACTCTACCGGGTAACGCTACGCTAACGCCCCTGCACAGGCAGGGCGAAAAGCAGAACAAATCAGGTCAGCTGTCTCTCAGCTGACCGGCCTGACTGTGGCCGGAATCGGGCAAAAAAGCTCAAGATCACAGAAGTCAGAATTAATTACATCCTGTTGATTTAAATGAAATAATTTTTGAGTCATTTTTTTGACTCGCTGCATTTTTCCCCATAGCATTTAGTTGAAATGACATTCCACATTATGAAATAAGACGCGGGGAGTATCAGTCAGATGAGAATCAGCTATCAGCAGTTGTATCAGGAGTTTCTTCGCGTACTCCTCAGCCGCAACGTGCCGCAGGCCAAAGCCGAGGCCTGCGCGCACATGTTTACTGAAACCAGTCTTAACGGCGTCTATTCCCATGGCGTTAACCGCTTCCCGCGTTTTATTCAGCAACTGGATGCCGGCCACATTATTCCCGATGCGGATGCGCAAAAAGTCCTGTCGCTGGGTGCGATTGAGCAGTGGGATGCGCAACGCGCCATTGGCAATATCACCGCCCATAGCATGATGGAGCGCGCGATGGCGCTGGCCACGGAACACGGCATTGGGCTGGTGGCCTTACGCAATGCCAATCACTGGATGCGCGGTGGCAGCTATGGCTGGCAGGCGGCGGAAAAGGGCTTTGTCGGCATCTGCTGGACCAACTCCATTGCCGTAATGCCGCCCTGGGGCGCAAAAAGCTGCGCGATCGGCACCAATCCGCTGATTATCGCGGTACCGGGCGAGCCGGTTACGATGGTGGATATGTCCATGTCGATGTTCTCCTACGGCATGCTGGAAGTGAATCGCCTGGCGGGGAAAAGCCTGCCGGTCGATGGCGGCTTTGATGATGAGGGCAACTACACCCGCGATCCGGCCACGCTGGAAAAAAACCGCCGCATTTTACCAATGGGTTACTGGAAAGGCTCAGCGCTGTCTGTGGTGCTGGATATGCTGGCCACCCTGCTCTCTAACGGCGCCTCCGTGACTGAAGTCACTCACGACAACGGCGATGAATTTGGCATTTCTCAGGTGTTTATCGCCATCGACGTCGATCGGCTCATTCCGGGCGAAACCCGCCAGCAAAAACTCGATCGTATTCGCGCATCCATCACCGGTGCGGAACCGGCTGACAGCACACAGGCGATTCGCCTGCCGGGTGACAAATTCCCGCCACTGCGTGAAGAAAACGAACGCCTGGGTATTCCGGTTGATGAGCGCGTCTGGGCGCGCATTCAGGCGCTACAGGAGAAGGCATCATGATTACCGGACACCTTGCTAATACCGATCCCCGTCACTATCCCGCCGCGATTGCTCATGCCCTGGCCTACCTCGCCGGTCATGATCTGGCAAACATGGCCGCCGGCCGTTATCAGGACGAAGAAACCGGCTGGGTCGTACAGGTGTTAGATCTGCACACGGTTCCCGCCGCAGAGAATTACCCGGAGGCGCACCGCTATCACATCGACGTGCAGTATCTGGTGGCAGGCGAAGAAGTGATCGGCGTCGCCACACAACCGCTGGATCTGGCGGTGCATCAGCCTTACGACAGCGAACGCGACATCGTTTTTTATCAACATGCCCCCGATGAAACCCAGGTACGGATGCTACCCGGCACGTTCGCCGTATTTTTTCCTCAGGATATTCATCGTCCTAACTGCGCGGTCAGTCAGCCCGGTCCGATCCGCAAAGTCGTGGTGAAGATCCCCACGCGCGATCTGGTGTAAGGCAGGGAGGCACGATGAGCATCACCACAAGCGCTGTCAATCATGAAAAGGTCCCTGCACTGCGCTGGCTGCGGATCATTCCGCCGATTCTGATTACCTGCATCATTTCGTATATGGATCGGGTCAACATCGCCTTTGCGATGCCGGGCGGCATGGATGCTGAACTGGGCATCAGCGCCTCGATGGCCGGACTGGCAGGCGGCATTTTCTTCATTGGCTACCTGTTCCTGCAGGTGCCCGGCGGCAGGCTGGCCGTTTACGGCAACGGTAAACGCTTTATTGGCTGGTCGCTGCTGGCCTGGGCGGTGATTTCCATACTGACCGGCATGGCCACCAGTCAGTATCAACTGCTGGCGCTGCGCTTTGCGCTGGGGATCGCCGAAGGCGGCATGTTACCGGTGGTGCTGACGATGATCGGCAACTGGTTCCCGGATGCGGAGCGCGGTCGTGCAAATGCCATCGTGATCATGTTTGTGCCGATCGCCGGGATCATCACGGCTCCGCTCTCAGGCTGGATCATTACCGGCTGGGACTGGCGCATGCTGTTCTACGTGGAAGGCGCGTTATCTCTGGTCGTGATGGCCCTGTGGCATTTCACGATCAGTAACCGCCCGCAGGAAGCGAGATGGATTTCGCCAGCCGAAAAACACTATCTCATCACCACGCTGCATAACGAACAGCTGATGATCAAAGGGCAGAACGTGCGCAACGCCTCGCTGATGCGCGTGATGCGCGAACCGGTTATGTGGCGGCTGATTCTGGTCAATTTCTTCTATCAGACCGGCATTTACGGCTACACGCTGTGGCTGCCCACCATCCTGAAAGGACTGACGCACGGTAATGTGGAGCAGGTGGGCTTTCTGGCCATTCTGCCCTACGTCGGGGCGATCGTCGGCATGTTTCTGTTTTCTGTTCTGTCGGACGCGACCGGACGGCGCAGGCTGTTTGTGGCGCTGCCGCTGGCCGGCTTTGCGCTGTGCATGGCGCTGTCGGTGTTACTGAAAGCGCATATCTGGTGGTCCTACGCGGCGCTGGTGGGCTGTGGCGTCTTTATCCAGTCTGCGGCGGGCGTGTTCTGGAGTATTCCGCCGCGCCTGTTTAATGCCGAGGTGGCTGGCGGCGCGCGCGGCCTGATCAACGCGCTGGGCAACCTGGGCGGCTTCTGCGGTCCCTACATGGTGGGCATTCTGATGGCGTTTTACAGCCGGGATGCCGGGGTTTACAGCCTTGCCATTTCACTGGCGATTGCCGCCCTGCTGGCGATGACGTTGCCCGCACGCTGCGATTCCCCTCAACAGGAGGCATTATGAAACGCTGGCTGGGACTGGACTGTGGCGGCACCTTTATTAAAGCCGGGCTGTACGATATACAGGGCCGCGAGCTGGCCGTCGCCCGGCAAAACCTGCCGGTTGTTGTACCGGAACCGGGTTATGCCGAACGCGATATGACGCTGCTGTGGCAACAGGCGGCAGCCGTCATCCGTGAGGTGCTGACCACCAGCGGCGAGGATGCGGCGTCGGTCGCCGGTATGGGCATTTCCGCACAGGGTAAGGGGCTGTTTCTGCTGGACAAACAGCACCGCCCGCTGGGCAACGGCATCCTCTCCTCCGACCGCCGCGCCCTGAGCCTTGTGCAACAGTGGCAACGGGAAGGCTTGCCGCAGAAACTCTATCCGCTGACCCGACAAACGCTGTGGACCGGCCACCCGGTGTCGCTGCTGCGCTGGATCAAGCTGCATCAGCCACAGCGCTATGCGGCGATTGGCAGCGTCATGATGGCCCATGACTATCTGCGTTTCTGTCTGACCGGCGAGCGGGCATGCGAAGAAACCAATATCTCTGAGTCCAATCTGTATGACATGCAGGCAGCCGACTGGTCGCCTGCACTGGCAGAGATGTCAGGTATCCCGGAGATAATATCGGCACTGCCGCCGATTATCGGCCCGACGCAGATTGCGGGCTATGTCACCGACGGGGCCGCTGCCGAATGCGGTCTGCTGCCCGGTACGCCCGTCGTGGGCGGCCTGTTCGATGTGATGTCAACAGCGCTGTGCGCGGGCCTGAATGATGCGACGCGCCTGAACGCGGTGATGGGAACCTGGTCAGTGACCAGCGGCATTACCGACCGCATCAGCGATGAAGCAGACTATCCCTACGTTTATGGTCGTTATGCCATTGAGGGTCAGTACCTTATCCATGAGGCCAGCCCGACGTCGGCGGCCAATCTGGAATGGTTTTGTGACCAGTGGGGCATTAAGGACTACAGCCAGCTTAATGCGTGGGTAGCAGCGCTGGCCCCCGCCAGCAGCAGTGTGCTGTTTCTGCCTTTCCTGTATGGCACCAATGCCGGCGCCGATCTGCACGGCAGCTTTTTTGGCCTGCAGGCAGGTCACACGCGCGCCCATCTGGTTCAGGCCATCTACGAAGGCGTGGTGTTCTCACATCTGACGCACCTCAACCGTATTCTGCAACGTTTTCCTCAGGTTACCGCCCTGCGTCTGAGCGGTGGGCCTACGCGTTCTGCGCCCTGGATGCAGATGTTCGCCGATGCCAGCGGCCTGACGGTTGAGGTTCCGCAGATCAGTGAGAGCGGCTGCCTGGGCGCGGCGCTGGTGGCGTTAACCGGCACCGGGGCTTATGCCTCACTGCAGGCGGCCCAGCAGGCCCTGGCCCCTGACATCGTGTGCTGGCAACCGGACAGCACGTGCTATGACCGCTACCAGCAAAAGTATCAGCGTTATCAACATCTGATTCGCGTCCTGCGTGACGCCCAGGGAGACCTGCCATGAGCCTGCCCTTACTCCAGCTGGCGCTGGATCACACCACGCTGGATGCCGCGCTCAGTACCGCCCGGCAACTGCATTCGCATGTCGACATTATCGAAGCCGGTACGCTTTTGTGCCTGAGCTGCGGTGTTGAGGCCGTACGTCATCTGCGCCAGCAGCACCCGGAAAAAACGCTGGTCGCGGATTACAAAGTGGCGGATGCCGGCGGCACCCTGGCGGAGATGGCTTTTGCGGCAGGGGCTAACTGGATGACGGTGATCTGTGCCGCGCCGCTGGCAACCTTTGCCAGCGCGCTGGCGGTGGCGCAGCAGTACCAGGGGGATATTCAGATCGAACTGTTTGGCAACTGGACGCTGGATGATGCCCGGCAGTGGCGAAAGCTGGGTCTGACCCAGGCTATTTATCACCGTGGACGGGACGCACAGGCCAGCGGGCAACAGTGGAATCAGCACGATCTGGATACCATGAAAGCCTTATCAGACCTGGGTTTTGCCCTGTCCGTCACGGGCGGTATCACCCCGGATGACCTTTCTCAGTTTCGCGATATCGATGTGAAGGCGTTTATTGCCGGCCGCGCCCTGAGCGATGGCGAGAACGGCATTGCATGCGCCACCGCATTTCACCGGGCCATTGGCCGCCATTGGGGGACAGTATGAAACGCCTGCACCCGTTAGGGATTTACGAAAAAGCCCTGCCTGCGAATCTCACCTGGCCAGAACGTCTCGCGCTGGCCAAAGCCTGCGGGTTTGATTTTGTGGAAATGTCGGTTGATGAAACCGATGAACGGCTGGACCGGCTGAACTGGAGCAAAGAGCAGCGCCTGTCGCTGGTCAACGCGACCATCGAAACCGGCGTCACCATTCCTTCCCTGTGCCTGTCCGGCCATCGCCGCTTTCCCTTTGGCAGCCACGATCCGGCGATCCGCCAGCGCGCAGACGATCTGATCGATCAGGCCATCCAGCTGGCGAAAGATGTGGGGATCCGCACGATTCAGCTGGCGGGCTATGACGTCTACTACGAACCGCATGATGCAGGCACGGTCGCGCGGTTTGCCGAGGGCTTGTCACGCGCAGTGCAGCGCGCAGCAGCGGCGCAGGTGATGCTGGCGGTGGAGATCATGGATACCGAATTCATGAACGCCATCAGCAAGTGGAAAGCCTGGGAACAGCAGCAGGCTTCTCCGTGGTTTTCCGTTTATCCGGATGTGGGCAATCTCAGCGCCTGGGGCAATGACGTGACTGCCGAACTGACGCTGGGCATTGATCGCATCGCCGCCATTCATTTGAAAGATACCCAACCGGTCACCGCCCATTCACCGGGGCAGTTCCGCGATGTGCCCTTTGGTGAAGGCTGCGTGGATTTCGTTGGCGTGTTTCGCACGCTCAAAGCGCTGAATTATCGCGGATCGTTTCTGATTGAGATGTGGACCGAGAAAGCCGAGGAGCCGGTTGCCGAGATCGTACAGGCACGGCGCTGGATTGAACAGAAAATGCAGGAAGGAGGCTTACTATGAGCATTGCCATGATGAAAAAGCAGGTGCTGGCGGCAAACCTGGCGCTGCCGCGCCACCATCTGGTGACGTTTACCTGGGGCAACGTCAGCGCCGTCGATCGTGCGCAAGGGCTGATGGCGATTAAGCCCTCCGGCGTGGAATACGACGGCATGACGGTAGACGATATTGTGGTACTGGAACTGGCAAGCGGCCGCGTAGTGGAGGGCACGAAAAAGCCTTCATCGGACACGGCCACCCATCTGGCGCTCTATCGGGCCTTTGAGGACATCGGCGGCATTGTGCACACGCATTCGCGTCATGCCACCATCTGGGCGCAGGCGGGCCAGGATCTGCCAGCCTGGGGCACCACGCACGCTGACTACTTCTATGGAGCCATTCCCTGCACCCGACTGATGACGGAGGCCGAAATTATTCACGATTACGAGCACAATACCGGCGAAGTGATTATCGAAACCTTCCGCTCACGCGGCATCAGCCCGACGGCCATTCCCGCCGTGCTGGTTAATGCTCACGGGCCGTTTGCCTGGGGGAAAGACGCAGATAATGCCGTGCATAACGCAGTCGTGCTGGAGGAAATCGCCTATATGGGGATTTTTTCCCGCCAGCTGACGCCTGATATCACCCGAATGCAGCAGCCGTTACTGGATAAACACTTTCTCAGAAAGCATGGAGCAAACGCCTATTACGGCCAGTAATTCTCTTCTTTTTACTCAGCGGGAGCGGTGAAAAATGAAAACAGGGTTTTATCTGACGTCCCCGGTCGATCGGCATTATGGTGCGGCGCTGTGGGCAGGGTTTTGGGGCGGTAACGTCGCCAGTTTTGTCAAATGGGGCACGGAGAATCCGTTTCCGCCCAGAACGCCGGACAGGGCAATTCCCCCCGCGGAGATGCTCCAGGATATGGGAATCAATGTCAGCAACCTGGTCTATCACTATTCCGGTCATGTGGTGAACTGGGGCGTGGCCGGTGTTCATCACCTGTTCTCGATTTTCTTCGCCCTGCTCTACTGCGCCCTGGCCGAGATTATCCCGATCATTACGCTGGGTCAGGGCGTGGCGTTCGCCCTGATCATTACCGTGGCCTTTCACGCCGTGATCCTGCCCATAAACGGCTGGGCACCGCCCTTATGGCACCTGCCGCTGGCGGAAATTGCCTCGGAAACGCTGGGACATATTCTGTGGATGTGGACGATAGAAATCTTTCGGCGCGCCCTGGGTGGACACGTATCGCCGCGCCGCGCTGCATGAGTCTGCTGCGCATGTAAGTTATCAATTTTGGTTAAGAACCCTCTGAAATCCTGATGGCGCACTTTTCTCCTTGTGCGCCTAACAGCCTCGATCGCCGCGTTTTATTCAGCAAAAATACGCTATCGTTTTGAAATGTATTTTTCTGCCCGATAAACGGCGGTTGACCATTGTTAAGTCATTTTTACAATACGGCCTACGCTTAACCGTATCGGCTCGCCCGCGCGACTGCCGCTAATGAGTCAACCGACAGGCTGTAACATTCATGAAAATCGTCTCAATCCAGTATCTGCGCGGCCTTGCTGCGTTACTTGTGGTACTGGCGCACAACTCATCGCTGTTAGAGGGTCACTGGACCCGACACATTCCAGGCGCGCTGGGCGTGGACGTGTTCTTTATTATCAGCGGCTTCATCATGACCTTCATTACCCATCAGTTTAACGAAGCCCCGACCTCATTCATGGTGAAACGCTTTTTCCGCATTTGGCCGGTCTTCTTTGTCGTCTGGCTGTTGTCTTTCGCGGTGGTGTATCACGATCGCTCTCTTCACGATATGTCCTGTGCGCTCTATTTCTGTCTGCAGGATTACAGCAGCGCCGGACCGACGTTTGGATTCAGCGCGTTAGGGCCGCCCTGGACGCTGTCTTACGAGATCCTGTTTTACGCCGTTTTCACCGTAGCGATGTGCATCAACTACCGCTATCGCAGCTACCTTTGTGCACTGATTTTCATCGTCTCCAGTGTGGGATTTCAGCTTTACTACAACGGCAGTTTTGACTTTTCCTCACAGGTTTCGCCGCATCTGACGGTGACGCACTGGTGGCAGGCGTGGATTAAGTTAATCAGTAACACTATCTGTATGGAGTTCATCCTGGGGATGCTGCTGGCAGAATTGCTGGTGAAGCGTAAGCTACCGGAACTGGATAACAGAATGCGCCGACTGCTTCAGGCAGGGCTGGTGCTGGCGGTCATTACCGCCCTGATTACAGGACCTCAGCCCTTTGGCCTGCACGGCGGTTTCTGGCTGGCCGCCGCCATCATGATCATGACGGTGATGCTGAGCTACCGTGCCGACACCGGTCACAACCGTACGCTGATTTTCCTGGGGGATATCTCATATTCGCTGTATCTCATCCACTATCCGCTCATGGTACTGCTGATGAACAGCCTGGCAGATAAAGCCTGGACAGATAACCTTATGATTTTTGTACTGTCGGTCAGCGCCAGCGTGGCGCTGGCGTCGGTAATGTTTTTCTACATTGAAAAGCCCGCCATCAAAGCAGGTAAGCGCGTCGCCCGCTGGTTGTCTGCCCCGCTGACGCTGCATCGCAGTTCGTAATCCGGTAAACACAGTGGCCTGAACCGGTCACTGTGTTTGTTGTACTCAACACGCTGCCAGGATAACGGGCGTGAGGCTTGCCCGGCGCAACACCGGGCAAGAATACCGACTCAGAACAGCACGGAGTAGTTCAGACCAAACGTCCGTCCCCGGCCTTTGTACTGATACAGCGACGGTGAACCATAGGTCGGGCTGTAGTACAGCGGCGCGCGCTGGCCCCATACCGTGGTGTAATCACGATCCAGCAGGTTTTCCACGCTGAAGCTCAGCTTGCCGACAGGCAGTTCATAGCTGCCAATGAAATCAACAGTGGTGTAGCCGTTGATGTTGTAGCCCGCGTCGTCGCTGAGATTAAACGAGGTAGTGCTCTGCACCTTCAGGCTCCACGGATCCGGCGACCAGCCAACATAGGCGGTCGCTTTCGACGGGCTGGCCACTTTCACGTCATATTTTCGCCAGCTGCCATCCACTTTGGACTCGGTTTTGAGCACGTTGAAGTTTGCTCCGGTGCTCCAGTCGGTGTCCGGGATAAAGTAATCCACGGCACCTTCCACCCCGTAAATGCGGCGCTTATCGTCAACCACGCTGATCGTCAGGTCCTGATTCTGCTGCACATTCTTGTCTGACAGCGAGTAATAGGCGCTGAGTTGCGTACGCAGATTATCGCCGGTATAGCGCCAGCCCAGTTCCCATGAATCGACTTTGATGCCCTGCAACTTGCTGGCATCCACATTAACGCTGTTGGTCAGCGGGAGATTGCCGTTAACCGCCCGGCCATAGGTGCCGCGCCCGTAATATTTGCCTGGATCGGGTAGCTCAACGCCCTGCGAGAAGTTAAACCAGGCCTGCTGCCGCGCCGTGATATGCATCAGGATACCGGCGTTATACAGGAAGTTATCGTAATCGGTAGAGCCGCCTGGAATCGCATCGGCCGAGCGCGCGGTACCGTTGGCAATCGCCTGCTGCTGAGCGTAACCGACGAAATCATCCACCTTGTTTTCGGTGTACTGATAGCGCACACCGCCACTCAGCGTAAACGTCTCATTGATGTCGTAGCTGGACTGCAGGAAGGTCGCCAGATTAGTAATGTCATAACCCGGATAACGGCCCGTGGTGTAGATGCTCTGGTTGTTCAGCCCGCCCGAGGCTGCAGACTGGCCCAGATCAAAGAACATCTGGTTGGAACTGAAACGCTCATGATCGGCGTCTACGCCGTAGGTCAGCTGCAGCCCATCGACCGGCTTACTGGTGATCGCCAGCTTACCGCCGTACTGATCGGTGTTCTGCTCTGAGGAGGACAAACTGGTGACGCGTCCGCCGGACACCGTGGGGAACGGATAAAACGCCAGTGACTCGTCCCGGTAGTAAACCTGCCCCACCAGCTCCTGACCAAGAAAATCAGTATTGGAGTACTGCAGGCTGACCAGATGGCGTTCGGTGCCGGGAAGGCGGTCGGAGTTCAGCCCTTTGCGGGTGTACGCGGTGCCTCCGCCCGTTACTGCGGAGAAGTTACGCCCAAGATAGAGGCCATAATCGTCATCGCCCTGACTTTTGTAGTACTGCGTGACCAGCTGCAGTTGCTGGTGGTCATCAATCTCCAGCGTGCCGGTGCCCATAATATCCAGACGATCGGAATACTGCAGGCCCGTCTGGGTATTGTCCATCAGCAGTGAGTCGCCCTTGCCATCATACCAGCCGCCAAACTTTTGGTAGGCAACGGACAGGCGTCCGGAGGCACGATCGGTGCCGCCGGAGAGGGCAGCCGCCACGCGTTCATCATGGTCTTTGCTACTGTTGAATCCGGTTTTGGTGCCGGTTTCAAACTCAAACTGGGTCCCTGGCTGGCCTTTTTTGGTCACGATATTGATCAGGCCACCGGTACTGCCGCCGCCGTATAGCGAGGTGGAACCGGAGATCACTTCAATATGATCGATATTAAACGGATCGATGGAATCCAGCTGACGGCTGTCGGTACGCGAGGAGTTAAGGCGTACGCCATCTACCAGCACCACAATAGCGCGACCACGCATGTTCATACCGTAGTTGGTGCGGCCCTGGCTACTGACGTCCAGGCCCGGTACCAGTTGTGCCAGCGCATCTTTAAACTCTTTTCCGCCCTGGACCTGTTGCTCCAGTTCGGCCCCTTCAATCACCCAGGTGGTCTGTGCCATTTCCGCCACGGTGCGGTGCGTACGGCTGGCGGAGACAACCATTTCATTCTCACTGGTTTGCTGTGCCACCGCCGGTGCCATCATGGCTAATAACAGCGGATTAAGCAGCCAGATATTTTTGTTTTTAGTCTTCATCGTCGTTCCTGCATGCGAGGTTAAGGTTTACCCCAAGGACTCGGTATAGTTTTGAGTGGATGCAGCACCCTGCTGCGGTTTTTCCCGGCTCGCGCTGCGCCACTGAATCAGGGCAGGCGGCGTGCTGAGATCGAACAAATCACGCCCCAGCGCGCGATTCAGAATACGGGCGGAACGCCAGGCCATCAGGCTGAGTTGCGGTTCAGCGATGCCGTGCGTTTGCATACTGGCGTTGACCGCAAAGATGTTAGTGTCCCTGGGTCCGTTCCACTCCAGCGTGAAATCTTCGCGCACGCTGAACGTGCACTCGTCTTTCATGGTCAGGCGGCTCATCAGCGGTGACAGTAGCTCGGGCAACGCCGGGCGATAACCGGTGGCAAAAATCACCACGTCGCACTCAATCAGGTCATAACCCTGATCGAGCTGATGCTGTAACTGTAGCTGCCAGCATTGCTGATGGCGGGTCAGTTCCACCACCGAGCGGCTGGGAAGCAGATGCGCATTGCGCGGCTGCCCCAGCACCTCAAAGCGATGATACAGCTCGCGATAAATCGTCAGCAGCGACGCTGCCGTAATGCCATCCGAAGTCATCTTTTGCTCATCCAGCATGGTCTGGCGCGCCTTCTCACTCAGGCCGACAAAGCTGGATACGTACTCAGGGGTGAAATATTCATTGGCAAAGGCCGCTTCGTCCAGCGCGTTAAAGTTATTGCGGCGCGACACCCAACTGACATTCGCCGGCTCACCCCACTCTCCCCGGAAGGCGTTCAGGAACAGATCGGCACCGCTCTGCCCTCCGCCGATTACGGCAACGCGTTTGCCGCGCAGATCCGGCTTGCGCAGGCTCATCTCACTGGCGTGGAAACAGGTCGCACTGATGCGGTTGACGCACGGCGGCAGATAGGGTTGTTTACCAATACCAAGACAAATATTGCGTGCGTAGCGCTCACCGTCATGGCTGTGAATCACGAAACGCTGTTTCGTGTCGTCAAACTCGATGCGCTCCACCGTGTGATTAAAGTGCAGGTTATCCATGCCCTCGGCGGCCCAGCGCAGATAGTCAGAAAACTCATCCCGCGATACGGTTCGCAGCTCTGCCGTCATAAAGCGGTAGAATTTCTTACGCTTCACAAGGTAGTTCACAAAGCTGAACGGGCTGGTGGGCGCAACTGCCGAGACCAGATCTTTTAAGAACGAGGTCTGCATATGGCAGTCCGGCACCAGCATGCCGGGATGCCAGGCAAAATCCGGCCGACTGTCTAAAAACGCACTGGTAAAACCCTCGGCTTCGTGTGCCAGCGCCGCGATACTCAGGTTGAACGGGCCAATACCGATGCCAATAAAATCAACAGTGTTTGTCATGATTCAGTCCTTGGTGACCAGCCACAGCGGGTTTTGCAGATTTTCCAGGTAAGTGGGCAACATACGGCTCCCGCCATCCTGATCGGGCCAGGTGAGCTTTACCGGGTTCAGCACGACGCGAATGATTTGTGGCTTGAAGAGGGAGAAAAGCGCAAAGCGCGCCGACAGCTGCGGGTGCGCCTGCATGTAATCGCTCAACACTGCGGCAAGCAGTTGGTAAAAGCGCCGCTCGGGTACGCCAAGGCGCGCCATCAACGGCGAAATAAAACGCAGAACCGTAACAAAATGTCCGGTTTGCAGGTCATGAATCAAATAGTCCGCGCTCAGGCGGGCCGTGACATCACGGACCGCCTGAGGCAGAGAGGCCATCTCGGGAAAATCGTCCTTCACCAGCCGCATGTCGCCCTGAAAATCCTTCAGCAGGACGCGCTGCGGAATACTGTCTTTCATCGCCAGAGTAATATTTTGTCCGTGCGCGATCAGCGCCACGCCGTAACGGCACAGCAGGTGATACAGCGGCACGACGACCACGCGAAACATCTGACTGAGCCAGGCCTCGGCGCTCAGGCCCGAGCGGGCAATGTAGGCACCGATAAGCGGCTGTCCCTGCTCATCGCACTCCATCAACGTCGCCATCAGAATCGGCGTTTCGTCCTGATGCAGCCAGCGCGCAGGATTTTCGCGCCAGATCACGCCCAGCATTTCCTGGTAGCGATAGGGGGCTTCGGCCAGCGCGGCGTAACCTTGATGAGCGACATAGCCTGCGGCCGGTTCGCCCAAAATCACCGCCCCGCTTTGCTGCAACGTTGCATCAGTGGCAAAGACATGTTGTAACCAGCGCGAGGCCAGCGGGCCCGCCGCGATGTATTTGCCAGGAATGCCGCGATAGCAGGAGGTGTTGTAGATCGTCAGCGGCAGTTTGATATCCAGTCCGCCCTGACGGCTGGCGTTGGTCAGCGTGCGCAGTGACTGCTGTGCCAGCCACCGATCGCCAAACTCGCCCAGCGAGACCATTTTGCCAGTGGCCAGATCCGCGACAAAATCGAGTGCGATTTTTTGCTGCCATTGCCAGGGATGAACCGGTAACGGCAGCCAGCTGTCGTCCAGTCCCTGCGCCTGCCAGGCCTCGGTGAACCGGGCGTATTCGCCGTCATCCATCGCGGCATGCAGTAGTTGCTGGATGTCCAGCGCGCTGTCGCAGCGCCAGACCAGATGCTCACGCTGAACCGCCAGCCAGTGCAGGCGGAACGTGTTCAGGTATTCCGGGGCGTAGCGCGCCAGTGCCGCCAGTCCCCAGCCGCGTCGGCCTTTGTTGAAGACAAATTTGGGATGGCCGCTGAGCAGGCACTGCAGGCGGTCGGCATCCAGATCGATAAGCGCGTCCGCGCTCATTCCCTGACGCGCCTGCATAAGCTGAAGATCGCCGCGCAAGGTGGCGTAGAGATCCTGCATATGCTCCGCTACCGTGGCATCGCTCATCGACAGCACCGGCTGTAACTGGCAGAGCAGGGTCTGGGCCAGTACCGGCGTATCCGCACAACGCAGGCTTTGCGCATCGATCCATAGCCAGCCCCAGATGCCGCGCTCGGCGGTGAAGTGCCACTCAGCGCCCGGCAGGCTGATGCAGTAACGGTTATCGCCCTGCGCCTGGGCCTGAAAGACCTGCTCGTACTCCAGCTCGGCCAGCATTTTCGCCACCAGCTGACGGTTCACGGTTTCCCATGCGTGCGGATTCATCACAGGCCCACCTCGCTGAAGAAGCGGGCACGCCGGGTCATCACCAGGCGAGAGCGCTTGTGAGGGAAGTCGAACTCTTTAACGGTGGCATAGCCCGCAGGTGCCAGATGACGGAACAGGCGCTGATTATCAGCGCGTGGCTCCAGCACCAGGCGCTGGGTGTGCGGGTTATCTAGGAACAGGTAGTGGCTGATACCGCGCAGCCAGCTCTGCACATAGTGCGGTCCGCGCCGCTGCGATTCGCCCACCAGCAGGTGCAGGCCGCGGTCATACGGCTGCCAGCTGTAGTGGCGTCCGATACGGTCTTCGGCGGCCCAGTAGATTTCAAAGTAGCTGAAAGGCGCATCATCAAAACAGCCAATCAGCGGAAAGGCATAGCTGCTGGTGAGCTGGCGTTGCAGGTAGGCGGTCTGCACTGCCAGCGATCCGCTCTGCTCCCAAAAATAATCCACGCGCGGATCGTTCATCCAGCGGGTGAACATTTCGGCATCCTGCGCAGGATCGGCCACGCGGAAACTCAGCGTCCGGCGCACGCGCGGATCGTAACGGCGATAGACTTCGCCTTGAGGACGCGGCGGACGCTGGGGGAAGTAAATCTCACGTTCGGCATCAAAGACCATCTCGCCGGACGCCTGCTGAGGCGGCGTGGACAGCCACAGCGGCAGTTGCCAGAAGGCCTCGCGGTGCACGATATCGCTTCTCAGCGCGGCAAACAGGGCCAGCGCCTGCCGCTCTTCCCGCCATTCGGCATAGGGCAACACAATGGCGGAAAGCGACGGAGCCGCGATAAACATCTGATCCAGCGCATCACGCAACCAGCTTTCGGCAAGCGGGCCGGTATAATGCAGGACCGCACTGTTGTCCTGTCCCCAGCCCAGATTCAGGGCCTTACCAGACTTCTCGCAGCGCAAACCGTGGCCGCTGTGAACAATCGTTGCCTGAGACATTTAGCGCTCCTGAGACAGAAGGGGATTAGTGAAGTTGAAGTAGATTACCGACGGATCGACGATGGTGTTTTCATTGTGATCGTGCAGGTAACAGAAGAAGTTGCCTTTCACATTCCAGTGCGGACTTTCCAGCACGTAATCGAGACAGTCCGTGTGCGTGACCTCGCAACGCAGCGCAGACAGCGCATCACGTACGCGCGCCATCAGGTGCATTTCGCTGTCCATGCCCGCCGCGCCCAGTGCCGCCGTGACCGCGAACGTGGAATTCACTAACAGGTAATAGGGGAAATAGCGCAGCAGCTGTTCGCGGCTAAAGACGTTTTCTGCCTGCGCTTCGCTAATCTCATCCAGCCAGCCTGCGGCGTGCGGCATAAAGGCGCTGCCCTGGCAATCGCGATAGATCAGGCCAACCGGCAGGTCTTGTGCCATTTCCACCAGGATATTTTGCTGATGCGCTAACAGCACCAGTCCGTAATCGGCTTCGGCCGTAAACAGCGGTTTCAGCACCTGCTGGCAGTATGCGTCCACCCAGGCATGGGCGGCCTGTTGTTCGCTGATACGCAGGCGCTGGCTCAGGCGCTTAACCGCCGCCGTCAGCAGTGCGTCGCCGCCGTCCGGCGCGGACTGCGTCAGGGAAACCAGCACGTTGGTCTGACTCTGCGGCTGGTCGACAATCAGGTTTTCACGCAGGGCGAACAGGCTCTCTTCCCTGATCGTGCCCTGCATATCACGCAGCCCGACCCAGCCGTCTTCCTGCATCACACGAAACGTCGGGAAACGCGCCTGCATCGCCTGCCAGCGCGCGGTCTGCGCCAGCCGCGCCAGCCGCATGCCGCGTTTGACTTCTTTCACCGATAAAGTGCGGACGGAGTTAGTGAGTCGCACGCTCAGCGAGAACTTGATCATGTCACGACTGGTCGCGCAATAGAGCGAGCGTGATGACGTGGTGGGCAGCCAGGATGTTCCCGCCTCACCCAGATCCTGTAGCACTCCTTTCTCCATCAGTTGCTGACACCAGCTCTGCTGCAGCAAATAGTCCGCCTGCCAGGGATGCAGCGGGAATAACCACCGCTGGTCCGTCAGCGCATGCAGCAGCTGCGGTGCGTTCTCGGCCGCAAAACGCGTCAGGCGCTGCTGTAAGTTCAGTTTCAGGCTGTCGCCCGCCAGGTAGTCTTTATCCACCGCGAACCAGCGCAGCGGAAAATGCGGGGCAAAATCGGGCAGGTAGCGTCTGGCCTGCTGCGGCGTGAAAGGTTCGTGCGATTTGGGGGCAGGATGGAAAGCGTGCCCGACCAGCAGCGCCTGTTCGGCCTCGGCAAAATTGAGTGCGTTTTCGCGCAGGCCGCACCAGTCATGACGGGACGCCGCCGCTTCGCGGGTGTGAGCATGACTTTGCATTACGCGCTGGTAAAACGCCTCGCAGCCTGCGACGGGCAGCGCGTGCTGGTGTTGTAACTTATCGACAATCAGCCTGGCGACGGTTTCAAACGTCACCGGCTGGCTGCCACGCTGCGTCACCAGCCGGGCCGGAAAGACAAAACGGTGGTGCTGCGTCGGAGAAAAGTAAGCCACCTTAAAGTGTAAGGTCTGCTGTTCATCCAACGGGATCGTCAGTTCGGCGGGGTCACTCTGGCTCAACTGCCAGTCCCTGGTTTCACGGATCAGGGCGTTCAGGAAGCATTGTGCCGCCACATCCCTGGCCCCATCATGCGTTGATTGTATCATTATCAAACAATTTCCAGTCGTTATGATAATGCGAATTCTGCCGATAACAGTTCTCATTATCAACGACAATTGTTAGAATTGGCAGAATAAATTTTACAAATACATACAACAAAGATACGGGTTAGCAACATCGTGACATCTCCTGAACTGGCCATGACGCAAAAAAAAGCGTTAGCAAACTGGCCTTTAGCCATCAGCGCCGGGTTGCTGGGTGTGGGACAAAATGGCCTGCTGGTCGCGATTCCGGTGCTGGTTGCTCAGACCAGCCTGAGCCTGTCGGTGTGGGCAGGACTGTTAACGCTCGGCTCCATGTTGTTTTTGCCCGCGTCGCCGTGGTGGGGAAAGCAGATTGCCCGTCAGGGAAGTAAACCGGTGGTCCTGTGGTCGCTGGCCGGTTACGGCACCAGCTTTTTGCTGCTCGGTCTGGGCTGTGCGCTGCTGTCTGTGCAGGCCGTCAGCGCACCGATTGGATTAGGCATATTAATTATTGCCCGGGTTTTTTATGGTTTGATGGTATCGGCCATGGTGCCCGCCTGTCAGGTATGGGCGCTGCACCGGGCGGGCGAAGAGAAGCGCATGACGGCGCTGGCGACCATCAGCTCCGGCCTGAGCTGTGGCCGACTTTTTGGCCCCCTCTGCGCAGCCGGAATGCTGGTGATTCATCCGCTGGCCCCGCTGGCGCTGTTGGTGGTGGCGCCGCTGCTGGCGCTGGCCCTGTTGCTGCCGTTACAACGTTCGGCCCCGCAGCCAGCGGTGACGCGTAAAAACGCCCGCCTGCGCCCTCATTGCCTGCCCTACCTGCTATGCGCCCTGCTGCTGGCTGCCACCGTCAGCCTGATGCAACTGGGGCTGTCTCCGGCGCTGGCCCGACAATTTGCCGGGCAGACGGCGGCGATAAGCCATCAGGTTGCCTGGCTGCTGAGCGTTGCCGCCATCGCGTCACTGGGTGCGCAGTTTCTGGTGTTGCGTCCGCAGTTACTGACGCCGCTTTCACTGTTAATCAGCGCCGGGATCCTGATGGCGCTGGGCCTGGGCATGATGCTGACCACGCCGCTCTGGCTGTTTTATGTCGGCTGTGCCGTGATGTCGTTCGGTGCGGCGCTCGGCACACCCGCCTATCAGTTGCTGCTCAACGACACGCTGGCAGACGGCGCCGGAGCAGGCTGGATCGCCACCAGTCATACGCTGGGCTATGGCTTGTGTGCCCTTCTGGTGCCAGTGATCACGCACTCGCACGGCGAAGCCGCGCTGATTGCCGCCGCACTCACTGCCGCCATGCTCTTTATTGCCCTGTCGGGGCTGATCTGGCGTTCACGATCAGCCTTATCGGCTCATTAACCACAAGGAACGACGATGGCTGACGTCCCTGCTTACCGCCTTTTTGAGGTCAAACTGGCCCGCAAACATCACCTTTCACCTTCGATGCTGAGCCTGGTGTTTAACGGGCCCGACGTGGCACAGATGAAATCGGATGCGCCCGACCAGCGGATTAAGATTTTGCTGCCTGCCGAAGATGGCAGCCTGCCCGACCTGCCCAATAACGATGAGTGGTACCAGACGATTCTGTCGCTGCCCAAAGCGCAGCGGCCGCTGCTGCGCACCTATACGCTGCGCAATCTGGATGTCCAACGTGAGGAGCTGACCATTGAGTTTGTCAGCCACGGTACAGAAGGGCCGGCCTCGGCCTGGGCTATTAACGCGAAACCAGGCGACAGCCTGGTGATCGTTGCGCCTAATGCGGCTTTTGAGGCCGACAGCGGTGGCTATGAATGGACGCCGCCAGACGGCCTGCGCAATGCGCTGCTGATTGCCGATGAAACCGCCTTGCCTGCCGCGAAAGGCATTCTGGAATCGCTGGCCCGCCAGCCCCATCCGCCCCGGGTTCAGGCTTTTTTTGAGGTGCCGGATGCTGAGGATTGCGTCGATTTACAGGCGTACGCGTTTGCTGACATTGTGTGGTTGCCCCGCAAACCTGCGTTTGCTTCACATGGTGAATGCCTGATCGCGGCAATTCAGTCCCAGGTCAGCGTACCCGATGGCGGCCAGCAGCAGGCCGTGCAGGAAGAGGAAGACGGTGAGTTACTGTGGGATCGTGCGCAGGCGCGCAACAATGAATTTTACGGCTGGGTGGCCGCCGAATCGACCGTCGTGAAACTGCTGCGTCGCCATCTGATTGGCGAGCGCGGCGTTGATCGCGAAGCGATTAACTTTATGGCGTACTGGGCCAAAAAGCGGGCACACTAATCGTCTTCTTAAGCGCATTTTCTTCAGGGAAGCCAGCATGATTTCAGGACGTTGTTTATGCGGAACGGTGGTATTCAGGCTGACACAAAAGCCCAGTCATTTTTACCGCTGCCACTGTTCGCTGTGTCGTCGCCAGACCGGCACGGGCCATAATCTGGCGACGATCGTTAATGCAGACCACTTTCGCTGGTTGGCCGGTGAAACCTTCATCGCCAGTTGGCGTCGCCCGCAGGGATACCGCAATGACTTCTGCAGGAACTGTGGATCCACCGTGCCGAACGACTTACGTGACCGGCCGCTGATCTGGCTGCCGATTGGCCTGCTGGATGACGATCTTGATCTGCATTGCGCCGGCGACTATTGCCTGGACGATGCCCTGTCGTGGAGCGGTCATCCGGTTGAAAACCGCCATCAGCAGGCTCCTGACTCGCTGGATGCCCTGCTTCACGCCCTGCACGTCACACCGTAAATCCAGTCCGCCGCGTAACTGGCTCACGAAAGCTGTGCCGTGGCGGATCGTCTGCCCGGCCCGTGGCGCCCGTTACGGTACGTCCGTTTGCGGTGCCGTTTTCAGCAGGTCAAGTAAGGTCGCGATGGGCGGATCCAGCATGATAATGTCTTTTTTAATCAGCAGATGCAGCGTGGTGGCGCGGCGCACCCCATGCCGAAGCGGCAATATCTTCAGGATGCCCTGTGCCAGTTCGTGACGGATGCGCTCCTGCGGAATCCAGCCATAGCCCACCTGATGCATTACCGCTTCTACCGCCGCGTCAATGGTTGAGAAAGACCAGTAATCGCCACTGCTGCTTTCATTCTGCACTGTAAAATGTTCGCGATCCGCAATGCGAATCAGCGGATACCGCGCCAGTTGTTCCTCATCCAGGTCTACGCCGCATTGATGCAAGGGGTGATCGCGGTGCGCCACCGCGACAAAATCCACGTTCATCAACCACTCGCCCCGCCCGGCCATATCCTGACGCTGGGTTACCACCATCACATCGGCCTCAGCATAATCGGTATCGGTTTCGAGCACTTCGGTGAGATTAATTTGCGTGTGTGGGTGGCGTTGCTGAAAGGTTTTCAGGACAGCGAACAGGCGGCGGCGCGGAAAGATGCTGTCCACCACCAGATCCAGTTTGGTTCTGACGCCGCTGCGTATGGCGCCCGCATACGCCTCCAGCGAATGAAACGCCTTAAGAAGCGGCCGCACCTGCGCCAGCAGCAATTCACCGGCGGGCGTAAGTACCGCTTTGCGCCCCTCAATGTGCAGTAAGGTGATGCCAATACGCTGTTGCAGCATGGCAAGATTGTAACTGACTGAGGACTGGCTGCGGTTGGTCAGGTCGGCGGCTTTTGCAAAGCTGCCTTCTTTCATAACCTTATCCAGCAGGCTCCATTGTTCCAGCGTGGTTTTATGCATCATCAATCCATTTTTTGAATGGTTTTCATCATAAATTAGCGTTTTTAATTCATAAAGTGAATGACTAAGCTGGACTCACCAACAGAGGAGAACGAAAGATGAGCAGCTTCGACAAACACAATCTTGACGGTTTCACAGGTAAACATCTGGTTTATACCTACGACAACGGCTGGAATTATGAGCTGTACATTAAAAACGAAGACACCATTGATTATCGTATCCACAGCGGGATGGTGGGTAATCGTTGGGTCAAAGACCAACACGTTTATATCGTCAGAGTCGCGGAAAATAGCTATAAAGTGTCCTGGACCGAACCTACCGGCACCAGCGTCAGCCTGATTGCCAACATGAGCGACAAGCTGTTCCACGGCACCATTTTCTTCCCACGCTGGGTCATCAATAATCCTGAACGTACCGTCTGTTTCCAGAACGACCATCTGGACGAAATGGCGAAATACCGCGATGCGGGCCCAACCTACCCAATCGAAGTGATCGATGAGTTTGCCACGATTACCTTTGTACGGGATGCCGGAAAAAATAACGAAGACGTGATTGCCTGCGCGGCAAGCGAGCTGCCGGCGAATTTCCCTGAAAACTTAAAATAATCACCAGGCAGGAAAGGGGCTAAGCCCCTTTTTGTTCACCAAGACGCACACAGCAATACGATTCCGCCAATGCAATATGGCCCGGTTGATCTTTACTGGCGGTTATCCCTGACCGGTTCCTTTCCCTTATCACGCCTCTTTTATCCTGTCCGGACATCCACCTCTGTCCGTACCCTCTCCCCGTACACCTGGCGCAAAACAGATCTGTGCACAGAACTTTTATGTGCCTCACACGAAGCCGATTGATAAAGACGGCAGATGCCGTCATCCTGCTTTAAAAGCCGGTAAGCACAGTTCGTCAACTGTGTGAAAATAGCCTGTGACAGTCGTCAGCAGAAGATATTGCCCGGCCACCGCAGCGCGACCACGTTATTTGCGCTGAGGCGCATGGCGTTGCAGGTAAAGCGCAATCGCGGTCGTTCACCTGAGAGCGACGGTGAACGCTAGCTGGAACAGGGCGTGTTTAAAGCACGCATTGGCAGATCACAAGGAGTCAACGGTAATGCATATCGATCTGGACCATTTTACGCCGATTCAGAGTCTGGCAGGTGGCCTGCTGATTGGCGCAGCGGCGGGTCTGTTAGTGCTATTTTGTGGCCGCATCGCCGGTATCAGCGGCATTCTGGGCGGCCTGCTGAAACGTCAGTCGGCTGACAAGCCGTGGCGGTTCGCGTTCATTGCGGGCCTGGTGTTGTCACCGCTGGTGTTTCAGTTATTCAGCGCGCTGCCCGCTATCGACATTGACGCCTCATGGAGACGCCTGGTGCTGGCCGGCTTACTGGTGGGCCTGGGCGCGCGCCTGGGCTCGGGCTGTACCAGCGGTCACGGCGTCTGTGGTTTATCGCGACTGTCGCCGCGCTCACTGGTGGCGACACTGGTCTTTATGTTAACCGCCATGCTGACCGTCGGCATGATGGGTCACGGGTAAACATCAGGAGGCACGATGGTCGTTTTATTTTCTCTGCTTAGTGGACTGTTGTTTGGCACGGGCTTGCTCGTCAGCGGCATGGCGAATCCGGCGAAGGTTTTGGGTTTTCTGGACATTACCCGCGCCTGGGATCCCTCTCTGGCGCTGGTGATGGGCGGCGCGATTATCGCCGGGCTGGTAACGTTCTGGCTGGCTTCCCGACGCAAGCGGCCCGTCTTTGAGGAAACGTTTTATCTGCCTGGCAACCGCACACTGGATAAACGGCTCATCAGCGGTGCGGCCCTGTTTGGCATCGGCTGGGGACTGGCGGGCATCTGCCCCGGGCCGGCGCTGGTCCTGCTCGGCGGCGGCGTGCTCAAAGGCATTGTCTTTGTCCTGGCGATGCTGGCAGGCATGCTGCTTTTTGAGTGGCTCGACAGCCGCACGTTATCGCGTGGTAAGTAATCCCGACCGGCCATAATAAAAACGTTCAGATGGCCACATGGCGAAGCACGGCCTGATGCCGTCCCCGTTTCGTGAGCCCTGTCCGTAATCTGGTCCTGATGCAGAAACGGAGTGGCAGCAGCACGGGATCGGTTACCTGAACCACGCTTGTGGCCTGCCGCTGAACCGGATCACCCCGCCAGCGAGGAGCGGTAGCGCAGCCTGGCGGGCAAAACGATCTGCCGCTCCGCCAGGTCCTGCCCCTGAATCATTTGCGTGATGACCGAAAAGCACTCCTGCGCCAGGCGCGGCACATCCTGCTCTACGGTATCGATATGCAGTGACAGCGAGTCATATAAATAGTGATCGTCGAAACTGGCGATATGGATATCACTCTCCAGCAAATGGTGCTGGCTCATGTAGCGCAGAACCCCTTCCAGTAAGCCACAGGCGGCGGTAAACACGGCTTTCGGCGGCCTGCCTAACCGCGCACAGAGCGCGGCAAACATCTCATAGCCGCTGCTGGGGTGGTAGTTGCCCTGGATAATCCATTCCGGTCGCGGCGTGACGCCCGCCCGCGCCAGGCCCTGCATAAAGCCAGCCAGCCGATCTTTCGTCGGTGACAGGCGCGGCTGCCCACCCAGAAAATAAACCTCATCAGGATGCGCGCGCGCCAGACGTTCTACCAGCTCGGCAGTTGGCGTTAGTGAATCCGTTATCACCAGCGGCAAACTGCTGTTATTTACGTGGCGGTCAAACAGCACGACCGGCAGTTGCTCGCTCAGCTTCAGGTAGTCGCTGTCGCTCTGCTGACTGGAGGCGACGATCAAACCATCCACCTGACGCGAGACCAGATTGTTGACCACCAGGGTTTCCTGACTGGCATTTTCATCGGTGCAGGAGATCAGCAGTTGCAGACCCGCTTCACGGCACAGGTTTTCCAGCGCGTGAGAAAACACGGCGAAACCATAGTTGGTGATTTCAGGCACCACCAGCCCCAACGTATGGCTGCGATTTTCACGCAGCAGACGCGCGTGGATGCTGGGCTGATAGTGATGTTGCTGAGCAAGGGCCATGACGCGTTCACGCGTTTCCTGCGCCACGCGCAGTTCTTTACCGCGTCCGTTAAGCACCAGGCTGGCCGTGGCTTTTGACACCCCGGCCAGCGCAGCGATATCACTGATGGTAACGCGCTTTGTTTTTTTCACGACGGTGCTTCGGTTAAGGAAATAAGGGCTTATTCTACCATGCAGGATCGTAACGACCAGTAGCAGGCCGTGACTTCTGCGCTACCGCGCAAGCGTAACTCCGCCGGATGCGTGGGAAAGTAACGGCTACTCATCACGCCTTCTCCGTCATTGATAAAAATCTCTACGCTGGAGTGGTCACACAAAATATGCAGTTTGTGCGCCCGCCCGTTCCAGTGGCGGTAAAGCCATTCGCCGGTTTCCAGACTGCGGCGCGCCAGGCACAATGCATCCGCATGCCAGGTCAGCAGCAGTGAACCGGCGAAATCCAGCGTGATCCCGCCGCCTGATTCCAGCATCAGCTCAAGCCGTTGTGCAGCGAGTAACGGAGCCTGACTGGCGTTGCCGTGATAGCGCTGCGTCTCGCCGCGCAACGCCCGCAGTTCCGCCACCGGTTGCTGGTACAGTTTACCGTCGCGCGCGCTCAGTTCCCGGATACAGGTCATTTGATGAATCCAGCCGAATTTCACGGTAGGCTGATGCATCTCCTCCCCGTCCGGGACGCCCATCCAGCCCACCAGCAGCCGACGGCCATCCTCGGTCAGCGTGGTCTGCGGCGCATAGAATTCAAACCCCGCATCCAGCTCAGTGAACCCCCCGTGCGTATAGCGGGCGTTTTCATAATCCAGCGTGCCGCTGAGACAGGCGCAGGGATGGCTGTTCAGAAAGCGTTTCTCTTCCCGTTCAATGCCCTGAGGACAGCAGATCAAAAACGTCGATTCTCCCAGGGTGAACATGTCCGGGCATTCCCACATATAACCGGCTTCGCCCAGTCCACCCAGACCGCTACCGGCAATTTCGCCGAGGTTTTCCCAGTGGTGCAGATCGCTTCCGCGCAGTAGCAGAACTTTGCCCTTGAGCTGCTTGTCCTGCGCGCCCAGCACCATGTACCAGTGTGCGCCATGACGCCAGACTTTCGGATCACGAACATGGCCGGTGTAGCCCGCCGGCAGGGGAAGCACCGGCCCCAGCTTATCGAATCCCCCGTCAGGGTTCTGCACCGCCAGGCACTGCCAGGCGGTACGGGAGCCGTCGGCAAACTTAACGTTGCCGGTATAACACAGGGTTAAGGTGCCATTATCGTCTACCGCGCTGCCTGAATAGCAGCCGCTCCGGTCGTACTCTTCGTCTGGCAGCAAGGCGACAGGTTCATGCGACCAGTGCAGCAAATCCGCAGAGCGCCAGTGGCCCCAGCATTTATGCTTATGCTCACAGCCCAGGGCGTTCCACTGGTAGAACAGGTGATAGTGCCCGTCGAAATGGATAAACCCATTGGGATCGTTAAGCAGCCCGGTGACCGGTGCCAGGTGCCAGCCCGGATAGTGGCTGTCCTCGCGTGCTTTAGGCTGGCCTTTCATTACCGCCTTCAGCATGGCGGGCAGCAGAGTGTTGTTAGCCATCATTCAGAGTCCGTTTTGTATTTCAGCAGGAAGGCGATCACAAAGGCGACGCTAAAGGCGATAACCATACCAATAATATAATTTAGCAGCGAACTGGCCTGAACGATCGCCATACCGGGCAAGCCCGTCAGGCCCACCGCCGTCATATACACTTTCATCGACACCACCCAGGCACCGCCGATGGCTCCCCCGATCAGGCCGGCGATGAAGGGCTTCATGAAGCGCAGGTTAATACCAAAGATGGCCGCTTCGGTAATGCCCAGCAAGGCAGAAAACGCAGAGGGCAAAGTAATCGCCTTGATTTTGGCATCCTGCGTTTTGAACCACACGGCCAGACATGCGCCGCCCTGTGCCACGTTAGCCATCGCCCATATCGGCAACAGGAAATTGACGCCGATAGATGGGTTACCCAGCAAGCCAGCTTCAATCGCGTGGAAACTGTGATGCACACCAGTAATCACGATAATGGAATACAGCCCGCCAAACAGCAATCCGGCCAGCCAGCCTGCATGGGCAATCAGGGTGCTGAGCACAAAGGAGATACCATCCCCCAATGCGCGCCCGGCCGGGCCAATGATGAGCAGTGCCACAAAGCCAGAGATGATCACCGTCAGGAAGGGCGTCAGGATCAGATCGAGCGCATCCGGGATGATGCGGCGCAGCTGTTTTTCCAGCAGACTCATAAACCACACGGCCAGCAGGACCGGAAAGACCGTGCCCTGGTAGCCAATCATCGCCACTTCGATACCAAAGAAGTTCATGGTATGGAAACCGGCCGCCACGCCCCAGGCATTAGTCAGCGCAGGATGCGTCAGAATACCGCCCAGCGTAGCGCCTAAGAACGGGTTACCACCAAACTCACGGGCCGCCGTAAAGCCAATCAGAATCGGCAGAATGATAAACGCCGCCGAACTGCACATATCCAGCATGATATACAGGGCGTTTTCCGGGTTAACCCAGCCATAGGTTTTGACCATGCCCAGCAGGCCCATCAGCAGGCCGGAGGCAACGATCGCCGGAATAATCGGGACAAAAATATTCGACAGCAACCGGGCGATACGCTGGAAGGGATTGAGCTTACGGGCCGCAATGTCGGCCGCTTCCGATTTACTGGACTCGCTGATGCCCGCTTCCGCCACAAAAGCCGCATAGACTTTGTTGACCACGCCAGTCCCAAAAATGACCTGCAGCTGGCCCGCGTTGCGGAAACAGCCCTTCACACCGTCGATTTTACCAATCGCGGCGGTATCCGCTTTGGCATCCTCGACCAGCACCAGCCGGAGCCGGGTTGCGCAGTGGGCTGCGCTGGCAATATTTTCTTTGCCTCCCAGCAGCGGCAGTAATGCGCGGGAGATTTGTACAAAATCCATAAAAAACCTCTGTGTTGTCGTGTAATGTTGTCAACCCGGTTGAAACGGCCCTACAGGGCCGCCCGGTCAGAACCAGGTTTCCATTTGTACGCCGAAGTTCCATTCACCGCCGGCTTCAAAGCCGCTGCTGCCAAACGCATCGCCGCGCGCATAGTTGTCCAGTCGGTGATCCCAGTCCATCCAGGTGGCGAAAAGGCGAATTTCCGGACGTTTCAGGAATTCCCCTACGTTGCTGGCTTTCAACGTAGGCGCAACGGTCAGTTTGTAGAAGTTACCACTCACTGCGCTACGCTGATTGAAGCCCTCCGGACGCAGATCCATATATTGATAGGTGGCTTCGTACTGCATTTCGAAATTCTCCGTCAGCCCCTGAATCAGGCGCATGTTGGCGGTCGCCCACTGATAGCTGTCGCCTTTGACGTAACGATCTTTACTGCTCTGCGCCAGCACCGCCGGAGCGATATGCCAGCCGCCGCCCAGTGGGGTGATCCCGTAGCTGGCCAGACGCCAGGTATCCGCATCCGGCAGCAATGCGCCGTCGGACCCAATGGCTTTGACCTCTGCACCTAAGCCGTGACCATACAAGAGCGCGGTTTTCGCCGTTCCTTCACGCAGACCATAAAAGCTGTCGTTGTGCAGCCCCACCAGGGCATGCAGACCGGTATTCGCAGCATCGCCTTTCACTTTCAGGCCATTCACGTCCAGCCGATCGTCATTGTCTTTGGCGCGCATACCGCTGAGCATCAGCTGGAACGGGCCGTAATAGTTGTTGGCTGTCAGAATGTAGTTCTGTGCGGTGTTATCGTTGTTTTCGATATCACCAAAGGTGCGCCCGTAGAGCGACAGGTTGCTGTGAGCCTGATCGCTCCACTTCATGTCGTAAATACCGGCACCGGTCCCGGCGAGGAACACGACGTCGGAGTCGATCCAGTGAATATCGAAATTGTCGCGGTCAAAGCGTTTCCCCGCCCAGACGGTGGTGTCTTTGAACGCGCCCGTAAAGGTGGGCAGTTGACCGAGTTCCACAAACGCCTGCCGCAGATTGAGATCGCTACTGGCGGCCGTCCAGTCGTTATAGGTCCGCTGACCGTCGGCCAGCATGGCTTTAAAGCGGGTGGTCGCCCCGTTTTCCAGCGTTTGCTTATGTTCCAGATTCAGTTCGACATAGGTATCCGGTTCGTTGCCTAAGCGCCCGACATGCCCACCGGTTTCCCCTGCCGGCGTCACGGTCGGGCCGCCCTGCGTTTTGGCCGCCGAGCTGTTCATTAATAAGCCAGAACGCGCATAGCCGTGAAATTCAAAGCCCCCGTCATCACTCGCCTTCTGTTCCAGTTTCGCCGTGCGCTGTTCCACCTGGGTGGCAGTGGCCTGGGTTTGCTGTTGTGCGCTGGCAAGCTGCTGGGCCTGTTTTTCTGCTGAAGCGGCCTGTTTTTCTGCGGCGTTTGCGCGACGTTCGGCGGCGTCAGCACGCTGCTCAGCCGCCTGCAGGCGCTTTTCCAGCGCGGCCAGCCGGGCTTCGATACTGCTCATGCTCGGTTCCGCAGCCAGAGCCGGGCCTGCGCAGAGCAACAATCCAACGGTTGCAGCAAGTCTCTTTTTTCTCATCGTTTTGCCATTCCAGAAAGGTTCAGGTCGTGGTGTTGTCATTTTGCTAAACCGGTTTAGGTTTTGGATAATATTGATCGCCGGATTTCCAGGCAAAGCAATTTGCTAAACCGTTTTTATGATTGTGAGTCAGTTCGCAAAACGACACGATGTGGTGGGAAAGGAAGCGGCAAAAAGCGGGGAGCGCGGACAAAGCAATGGGCAGTCTCCTGCCCAGTGTTAAGGGGATAATTGTGCGTCAGACAGGCTGCCGACGTAACGCTGTCAGCGGCCCTGGCCCGCTGAGCGTGAAGACGGAAAGCAGCGTGAAGGCCAGTGCAATACAGCCCAGCACCAGATACGCGCCCTGGAAGCCAATGCTTTCGTACATATTGCCCGCCAGTACCGACATAAAAATCATCGCTAACTGCTTAAAGAAGCAGAAGCACACCAGATAAATCGTGGCGGAGAAGCGCACCTCAAACTGGCTGGTGATGTATTTAAAACAGCCGACGATCAGGAAAGGGATCTCAAACATATGTAATGTTTTCAGGATCACCACCTCCACCGCCGTGGTGGCAAAAGAGGAGCCCATAATGCGCACAGACATGATCATGCCCGCCAGCAACAAGGCATTTTTGCCGCCGATACGGTTAACGATGAGCGGCGCAAAAAACATGATGCAGGCGTTCAGCAATTCGCCCAGCGTGGTGACGTAACCAAAAACGCGCGTGCCCTGCTCACCCGACATAAAGAACGAGGTAAAGAAGTTGGCGAACTGCTGATCAAATACATCGTACGTACAGGAAACGCCCACAACATATAGCGACAAAAACCACAGTTTGGGTTGCTTAAACAGCTCCAGTGCCAGCTTCAGACTGAATGCGGACTGGTTCGCCCCCACGGCCTGCGCCACCGTGGCAGATGAGGAATTGCTGGTGCGTGAAAAGAACAGCAGCAGCGCCAGGATCACGGCACAGCCAGAGCCTAACCAGAAAACAAACTGGTTATTAATGGTGAACATGATGCCGACGATAGAGGCGCACAGTGCCCAGCCAACGCAGCCAAACATTCGGGCCCGGCCAAATTCAAAATGGCTGCGGCGACTGACTTTCTCAATATAAGCTTCAATTGCAGGTGCCCCCGCATTGTAGATAAAGCCCAGATAAATACCGCCCACAACCGAACCCGCCAGAATATTCACCTGCAGGAGCGGGCCAAATACATAAATAAAGAAAGGGGCGAACATCACCAGCATGCCGGTGATCACCCATAACAGGTGTTTGCGCAGCCCGAGCTTGTCGGACAGCAGCCCAAACAGCGGCTGGAACAGTAACGAAAACAACGAAATACTGGCGAAGATAATGCCGGTGTCCCCTTTGCTGATGTGATTAATATCATGCAGCCAGATGGGGAAGAACGGGAAATAGGCACCCATGATGAAAAAGTAAAAGAAGAAGAAAAGGCCAAACAACCAAAAGTTAGTATTTTTTAAATAGTACATAGCGGACTTCCTTATGCGAGAGTCAGGCAGGCCGGAGCCTGCCCGCTAAGTTACTTTTGTTGCCCCCAGGTAAACTGGTAGCCATAACGTCCGGCACTAAGCAGGAATTCAGGGGAAACCGACGGACTCCAGGAGTCATCGCCGCCGACGCCCATATGGAAGCCATCAATGTTGAGCCAGGTGCCTGCTTCAGGCTGCAAAAGGTGACGGTGGCGGGTGTCCATCAGCTGTTTCTGGCTGTAGCGGCTGATGTTGAACTGAAAATCACCGCGCCACTGATGGACACCGTACCGCAGTTCACGCGTGCCACAGCGCAGGCCGTTCTCGGTGGGGAAGACATACGGCGTGTACATGTCGTCCAGCGATAAATCCCAGCGATCAAAACAGGCCGCGGTCAGGCGATCCGGGTAGTTTTCATGGGGACCCAGACCTAACCAATTCACCCGATCAGCCACCTCCGCTAACTGGCAACACATCCCGATGCGGGCCGGATACGGCGTATCGCGGGCGACCTCGACATTGACCGTCACCTGCATCTCACCAAAGCCATCGATACGGTATGTTTTGCGGCTGACAAACAGGGTCTTGCCCTGGAACTGCCAGGCATGCGCGGTGGTAATCAGTACGGCATCGGTGAGCGTTTCCGCGCTGCACTGCAGGGTGATAACGTCCGCCTGGTAATGCCCCGCCGCTTTCCAGCGCTCAACCCAGGCGTTGGGATCGATACGGGTGGCCTCGCTGACACCGATATCGTTATCCAGTGGCGCGCGGGTGAACTGGTCCGTCAGCGGCGACAGTAACTGTGCTTTTTCATCAATCCAGTACTGCGTCAGGACGCCCTGCTCCCGACTGAACGCCCAGCACTGGTTATTCACCACCACGCTAAAGCGGTCTTCGCTGCGCTCAAGCACCGGGGCGCTGGCGGCCACAGGCGCAGGCGCGATATCAAGAATCGTCTCCAGCGGCCACTGCTGCCAGGCACTGATGTGTCCGGCTTCGGACCAGGCGGTAGGTTGCGGCTGCTCTACGCGCACCGTTAACCACAATTGCCCTGCGGATTCTGGCAGTGGCATGGCGGGCAGGGTAATACGCTGACGGCCCTGCGGTGCGATGTCGAGCGTGACCTCACCTGTCGCCAGCAGATTACCGTCCTGGGCCACGGACCAGTGCAGAATTTCATTGTCACTATGGCGGAACAGGTATTCGCTGGTGACCTCCAGCGTGCGCTCACTGCCGGGCAGCAGGCTGAACTGGAAGAACTGCTGTGCGTGGCGCGCTTCATACAGCGACGGATGCGGCGTCCGGTCGGCAAAAACCAGCCCGTTCATGCAGAACTGACGGTCGTTGGGCGTATCGCCAAAGTCACCGCCATAAGCGGACCAGGCTTCGCCGTTCTCATCGTACCGAATTAAAGACTGATCGACCCAGTCCCAGACAAAACCGCCCTGCAGGCGGGGATACTGACGGAAGGCCTGCCAGTACTTCGCATAGCCGCCCAGGCTGTTGCCCATCGCATGGGCGTATTCACACAGAATCAGCGGCCGCTGCTCGCCCGGCATCGACAGCCATTTCTTAATCGACCATTTTGGCACCGCCGGGAACGGCTGGTCCTGATCGACGCGCGCATACATCGGGCAAATAATGTCAGTGGCCGCCGTGTTGGCGCCGCCGCCCTCATACTGCACCGGACGGGACGGATCTTCGCTTTTCAGCCAGCGATAGAGCGCATCATGGTTGGCCCCATGGCCTGATTCATTGCCCAGAGACCAGATAATAATGCAGGGGTGATTGCGGTCACGCTGCACCATGCGCGTAACGCGCTGGCTCATCGCGGGCAGCCAGGCCGGATCGTCACTCAGGCGATTCATCGGCACCATGCCGTGGGTTTCGATATTGGCTTCATCCACCACATACAGCCCGTAATAATCACACAGGCTGTACCACAGAGGATGATTGGGATAATGGGAGCAGCGCACGGCGTTAAAGTTATTCTGCTTCATCAGCAGAATGTCCTGCACCATCGTATCGCGATCCATCACCTGGCCGTGGACAGGATGGTGCTCATGACGGTTGGTGCCGCGGATAAGCAGTGGCTGGCCATTGAGTAACAACAGGCCGTTCTCAATACTGACGTGACGGAATCCCACATCGCAGGCTTCCGCTTCAATCAGCGTGCCATCCGCCCGGTGCAACTGCACCACCGCCCGATAGAGATGCGGCGTTTCCGCGCTCCAGAGCGCAGGATTGTTCACGCGGAGGGACAGCGTTGTCCGATCGTTCCAGGCGCCGCGCTCGTCAACGATCGCACTGCCCAGTGGCGATGTCGCTTCCCCCACCAATTCACTGCCTGCAAAGAGCTGTATGCTCACCTGTAAGTCGTCATCCAGCATGCCGGCGACGCGCACCTCGGCGTCCAGCCGGGCACGACTGAAATCGTCATTGAAATGCGTGCGGATACGCAGATCGCGGATATGGGTGGCCGGTTTGTGCAGCAGGGTGACATCGCGGAAAATGCCGCTCATGCGCCACATGTCCTGATCTTCCAGGTAGCTGCCATCGCTCCAGCGTAACACCATGACGGCAAGACGGTTTTCACCCCTGACCAGGTACTCCGTCAGATCATACTCCGAGGGCAGACGACTGTCCTGACCATAGCCAACCCAGCGGCCGTTGCACCACACATTAAACGCTGAATTCACACCGTCGAATACCACTCGGGTTTGTCCTGACACCAGCCACCCGGCATCCACATTAAATGTGAGCGAATAACATCCTGTGGGGTTTTCAGCGGGAACGAAGGGGGGATTTACCGGGATGGGATAGGTGACATTGGTATAGATGGGAACATCATAACCCTGCATCTGCCATACCGACGGCACGGCTATCGGCGCGGCCTCGGCCAGATCCTGCGTCCGCCAGCTCTCCGGTACGGCCTCGGGCGCGGTGAAATAAGCAAATTGCCACTCGCCATTCAGACACTGGACGTGCGCTGACTGATGCTTCTCACGCGCTGCTTCTGCACTGCGCCAGCTGCAAAAAGGGGGATGGGCTTCAAGCCGGTTACGTTCGCTGATGCCAGGGTTTTCCCAGTCGCGCCGGGCCAGTACGGCAGCCAGTGAATCTCTCTCCAGGGCCATGTTACTCTCCTGCGTAAAATTGTTATCCGCTCACATAAAATGACATTACGAGCCAGGTCAGCGGTTGTAAAGCAGGGAAAGGCGAATGAGTGAACTGCCTCACAGCAAAGCGCATTCGGGCATAACGTAGCGTCGGGGGCCTGGCGAAGCAGGACAAAGCGGGCGCGGTCAGGCAACGTCGAAGCCGTCACAGGTCAGTGAAATCAGCCGGGAAACTGATAAGGCCAGCGCAACGCGGTGAAATGATACGGCAGGAGAAGGGGGGCAGGTTCGGGTGCGTAATCCGTCGTGGTCGCCAGGGTGACGGAACGCGCGCATCTGGGCGTTCCGCCAACGGTCACCTGCCCCGTATGGGTTCTGCTGCCCGCCGGGCGGGCCTGCGCGCGGCGACAGTGGGCATTAGCCCGCAATCTGATGACGATAGGGCAGCGCCGTCATCGCGCCTTTGGCGGTCGTCGCCAGTGCGCCACATTGCTGAGCGCTGGTTAAGCATGCCGCCAGCTCCGTTTCATTGGTGGGCAGGCCTTTTTCTGCCAGTCCCCACAATAACCCCGCGACAAAAGCGTCACCGGCACCGGTGGTGTCCACGCTCACCACGGGCAACGTGGGATAGTGATAATGCTGACCCTGGTGCCAGACTTTTACGCCGGCTTTGCCCTGGGTGACCATCAGCAGACTGATCGCATAGCGTTCTGCCAGCATCTGCAGGCTGTCACCGCCCTGCGTCTCTTCGGTCAGAAAGGCCAGCTCTTCCTCCGACAGCTTGACCACATCTGCCCGTTGCAGCGCGCGGTTCACACAGTCACGTAACTGCGCGTCATCGCGCCACAGGTCGTGACGAATGTTGGGATCAAAGCTGACATATCCCCCGGCTTCGCTTATCCGCTGCATCGCCGTAAAGGTCGTGGAACGGGACGGTTCGGCGGCCAGCGCAATGGAACAGCAGTGAAGCCACTCGCCCGGCTGAAACGGCGGCAGATCGCCTTGTTCAAGAAACAGGTCTGCGCTGGGCCGGACCATGAAGGTAAAAGAGCGTTCGCCCTCATGGTCGAGCGCGACCACGACCGTTGACGTGCGATGCGCGCTGTCCAGCGTCATATACGCCGTCTCAACCTGCTCACTGGCCAGCGTTTGCTGCATAAAATGGCCAAAGGGATCGTCCCCGACCCGGCCGATAAATCCGCTCTTGCCCTGCAAGCGGGCAATGCCGACGGCCACATTGGCGGGCGCGCCGCCTGCACACTGAATTAAATGCCCCGGTCCGTCCGGAAGCAGGTCCACCACGGCGTCACCCAGACACCAGACTCGCGCTGTCATCGTTATCTCCTGCTCAGCTATAGCTAAATTTTACTAAACCGTTTTAGCATAGCAATGCTCAGCCGTCATCAATGTGATTTAGGCAGAGAAAACAGACACAGGGCTGACGGTCAATTGCCTTAAGCATTGTAGTAAAGCGATACAAAGTCACCGCCACCAGGGTTAAACCGGCGTGCTGGCAACTGCTACACTCGTGACACTCCAAACACAAAAAGGCGAACCTCATCATGTCTGAACAACACTATCAGCCCGCTAAAGTCTGGAAGTGGGACCCGGAAGCCAAAGGTAACGGCGCCAAAACAAATCGCCCAACCGCAGGCCCAACGCATGAAAAAGCCCTGCCGGTCGGTAAACATCCTTTGCAGCTTTACTCCCTTGGTACGCCAAACGGCCAGAAAGTCACCATTCTGCTGGAGGAGCTGCTGGCGCTGAACGTAAATGATGCGGAGTACGATGCCTGGCTGATTAATATTGGCGAAGGCGACCAGTTCACCAGCGGCTTTGTTGATATCAACCCGAATTCCAAAATCCCGGCCCTGAGTGACCACTCTGCCACGCCGCCGATTCGGGTGTTTGAATCCGGTAATATCCTGCTCTATCTGGCAGAGAAATACGGTTATTTTCTGCCAAAAGACATTGCGAAGCGCACCGAGACGCTGAACTGGCTGTTCTGGCTGCAAGGCTCTGCGCCTTATCTGGGCGGCGGTTTTGGTCACTTCTATCACTACGCGCCAGAGAAAATTGAGTACGCCATTAACCGCTTCTCACTGGAAGCCAAACGTCAGTTTGACGTTCTGGATCGTCAGCTGGCCAATAACCGCTATCTGGCCGGTGATGACTACACCATAGCTGATATCGCCACCTGGCCGTGGTACGGCAGCATGGTGCTGTACAACCAGTACAACGCGGCCGAATTCCTGGATCTTCAGTCCTATAAAAATGTGGTGCGCTGGGCCAAAGAGATCGCCCAACGTCCGGCTGTGATGCGTGGTCGCAAAGTTAACCGCGTGATGGGCGATCCCGCCGACCAGTTGCGTGAACGCCATGATGCATCGGACTTTGATACCCAAACCCAAGACAAGCAGGCCTGAGGAGAAAGACAGTGAGTGCATATGTCGTATTTATTCGTGATAACACCCTGAATCAGGATGAAATGGCTGCCTACGCGGAAAAAGCGGGCAAAGCACGGGGTGACCATCCCATCAAACCGCTGGCGTTCTATGGCGAACTGGAAACGCTGGAAGGGCCTGAAGCTGAGGGCGTTGTGATTATTGAGTTCCCGACGACTGAGGCGGCGCATGCCTGGTATGACAGTCCGGAATACCAGGCGGCGAAACAGCATCGCCTGAAAGGCGCCAACTACCGTGTACTGTTAGTGAAAGGCGTGGACAGCTAACGGCCTGGGGCCGCTGTCGTCCTGCGGATCACGACGTCATCCTGACGGACCCGCAGGCCGGCGGCTGCCCACTTAGCCAGCCAACGTAACCCCTGCCCTTGTGAACCTCATCCCGGGGTGGCTCTCCTGTCTTTGATCAGCTAAAACGAAACAGCGAAATCGCCTGCTGCAACGCGCCTGCCTGCTGCCGTTGCTGCTGCGCAACCTGAAGCGTTTCGGTCACATGTTTGACGTTATGCTGCACGCTGTGATCGATACTGCTAATACTTTGCTGAATCTGCGCAATGCTCTGATTCTGCTGGACGCTCATCTCAGAGAGTTCACTCACCAGCTGTGACAGGCTGTCGATACTCACGTGAATGGCCTGCATGGTTTGCGCGGCCTGGTCAACCTGAACGGTGCCCTGACCGGCGCTGGAGCTGGAGGCATCCATTAGTTGCCGGATTTCCCGTGCCGCATTCTCACAGCGTAACGCCAGGGTACGCACCTCACTGGCAACGACTGCGAATCCGCGCCCTTCCTGACCGGCTCGTGCGGCTTCCACCGAGGCGTTCAGCGACAGGATGTTGGTCTGGAAGGCAATGCCGTCAATCAGTTCAAGAATGGTTTTTACCCGCCCCGACTCGACATTAATCTGGGCCATTGAGTGCATGGCCTGCTGAATATTCTCCTGGCCTTTACTGGCGACCTGGCGGGTTTCCCGGGCCAGATCGCAGGCCGTTTGCGCTTTGTCCCGCGCAAGACTTGCCGCCACGCTGATTTGTGACATTGCACTGGTCGCAACATCCAGCGCCTGCGCCTGCTCGTCAGTGCGCTGTGACAGCGCGGCATTACGAGACAGCATACTGTCTGATTCCTGCAGCAGTTCCGCAACGCCGTGGCTGACCTGATTTAACGTACCGCGCATCGTCCCCAGCGTCTGACTAAAGGTGCGGGCAAAGGGCGTTTCGCTCTGCTGACTGTCCGCAAACAGCGTCAGGCAACCAGGCTCGCGGTTAATGCGGGCAGCCAGTTGCGCCACTTCGCTGGAGGCGCGCAAATCCGCAGCCATCTGCCGGGCAATAAGCACCAGCATCGCGGTTTGCGCCACCACAAACAGTGAATGAAACAGCACCATCTCCAGACCTGGATGGTGAAAGACCACGATGCCAAACCGATCGTGCTCCTGCAGATAGTTGAATACCAGGTGATGCACCGCGCCCGTCGCGGCTGCCATCAGAAGCGGTCGGCTGTCGCGGTAAACCAGCAAGACCGACAGTAAAACAAACACCGAAAAGTGAAACTCGGTTTCGCCCCGGCCCAACTGAATCAGCAGCCCCGCAAACCCAATCAGCGTGAAGGCCAGCCAGAGTCGGGAAAACAGCGTTCCGTTTGCCAGCCATCCCACCAGCGTGGCGACCAGCGCCAGCGCGGTACCCACGGTTATGGCCAGCCACGTTGACTGATACAGACTGCCGACGATAGCGGAAATCACTACCAGGGCCCAGCACAGCATAACAATCAGCCTGTCGGCCTGCTTCGCAATACGCTGAGGGGAAACCCCCTCCCCGACGCGGGTTAAATCTGTATTCATAGGTACGCATCCACCAGAGGTTGCACCGCGCCTCAGACCTGAGGCGTGCCCAGAGTTGGTCGGCGCAACGGGCGCAGACACATAAGATTGGTATCGACGCGTTCCGTAAATACTTTATGGCGGGTAATGCATAACTGAGGGCGATTTTTCAAAACCTCACAGATTCGTTAACGATGCATCCATCTGCAAATTTTCCTGCAGAAAAGTCACAAACGCCGAGATGCGTGCTGGCGGCTGCCGCTGCGCCTGCCAGACGGCAAAAATATCGCCATCGGGCGCATGCCAGGCAGGCAGAACATGCAGCAATTCCCCCGCCGCAATGCTGTGTTTTGCGTCCCACCATGAGCGCAGCAAAATACCATGACCATCCAGCGCCATGCGCATCGCCACTTCCCCGTCGTTGGTCACCAGATTACCGCGCACCTTCTGGCTCAGGCTCTCAGCGCCGCTGACTAAGCGCCACAGAGCGAAGTCGCTGTCATGTTGCCTGAGTAAAATGCAGTTATGTTGCGCCAGCGCACGGATACTGTCTGGCAGGCCGTGCTTCGCCGCATAGCCTGGCGAGCAGCACAGCACACGCGGATTCTGGACCAGCTTACGGGCGATCAGCCGCGAATCCGGCGGCTCACCTACGCGAATATCAATATCCACATGCGCATCAAGAAAATTCAGCGGCTGGCTGCTGAGCTGCAGGGAGAGGGCCAGATGAGGATGGCGGGCGGCAAAAGCTGACACGCAGGGGGCAATATGGCGACGGCCAAAGCCGAAGGAGGCGTTGATGTTCAGCGTGCCGCGTAACTGCGTCGTTTCACCACTGACCGCCTCTTCCAGTGCCGCCAGTTGCTCCAGCAGCGGACGGGCACCGTCCAGATAGCGCCGCCCTTCCGGCGTCAGCTCCAGCCTGCGCGTGGTGCGGCGCAGTAACTGTACGCCCAGCCGCTGCTCCAGCTGGCTTAATCGTTTGCTGACGGCCGCCAGCGATAATCCCAGCTCGCGCGCCGCCGCCGTTAAGCTGTCCAGAGAAGCGACGCGCAGAAAGAACACTAAGTCATCACTGGATGTGCGTGATTCTCTACTTTGATTCAACATGGGATTAACTTCCAGGCTAATTATTTACCTCAGGTGGAGAGTTATACTGCGCCGATGCCCGAACATTAATCAAGCTGCATATCGACAGCCTTCACCCACTGACGGGCCCCTACAACATCAACCTCAGAGGTACCCTGTGACAGAGAAAATTCATCGTATCGCCGTGATTCCCGGCGACGGCATTGGTAAGGAAGTAATGCCAGAAGGTATTCGCGTGATGAATGCCGCAGCAGAAAAATTTAATATTCCGCTGCAGTGGACGTGGTTCGATTATGCCAGCGCGGAATACTGGCAGCAGCATGGCAAAATGCTGCCTGATGACTGGTTTGCTGAGCTGAAAACCTTTGATGCGATCTATTTTGGCGCGGTCGGCTGGCCCGATATCGTGCCGGATCACGTTTCTCTGTGGGGGTCTTTACTGCAGTTCCGTCGTGAGTTCGATCAGTACGTTAACCTGCGTCCGGTCCGCCTGATGCCCGGCGTGAAAGCGCCGTTAGCCAACCGGCATCCCGGTGATATCGACTTTTACGTCGTGCGCGAAAACACGGAAGGTGAGTACTCCAGCGTTGGCGGCACGATGTTCCCCGGCACAGAACGAGAAGTGGTCATTCAGGAAACCGTGATGACCCGGGTGGGCGTTGACCGCATCCTGAAGTTTGCCTTTGACCTGGCGCAGCGTCGGCCTAAAAAACACCTGACCTCTGCCACCAAATCAAACGGCATCGCCATCACCATGCCTTACTGGGACAACCGCGTTCAGGCAATGCAGGCGCATTATCCTGACGTTAAGGTCGACAAGTATCATATTGATATTCTGACCGCGAATTTTGTTTTGCATCCCGACTGGTTTGATGTCGTGGTGGCCAGCAATCTGTTCGGCGATATTTTGTCAGATCTGGGCCCTGCCTGTACCGGCACCATCGGCATCGCGCCGTCCGCCAATATTAACCCGGAAGGCAACTTCCCCAGCCTGTTTGAACCGGTACACGGTTCCGCGCCCGATATCGCCGGTAAAAACATCGCGAACCCGATTGGTCAGATTTGGTGTGGTGCGATGATGCTGGAGCATCTGGGCTACAAGGCGGCAGGAGATGCCGTGCTGGATGCCATCGAACGCACGCTGGCCGCAGGCGAGCACTTAACCCGCGACCTGGGCGGCAGCGCCAATACACAGCAACTGGGCGACGCTATCGCAGCGGCGCTGTAAGTTACTCTGCCAGCAGCACCACGCTGTCCGGATGCCAGCCTGGCGGCAGTGGCTCAGGCCGCTGAATCGCCAGGTGGTGCAGGTGCAAATGTTCAACGCCGCGCGCGAACAGGCCCGGCAGCCCGCCCGGATAGCGCTCCACGCCGTACGCATCGCCCGTGGCCACATCGACCCGGTACGCGTTGTCCAGCCCCATCCCGGTCGGTGAGTCCGGATTACAGGGCGGGCGAACATCGAACTGACCCTGTACGCCCTGCGCGACTGTCTGACGCAGCTGTAGCTGGCTGATGACGATGTCGCGGATCCAACCCGGCTGCGCCGCATGCAGGTTGATCGCTCCTTCTGCCACACCGCTGAGATGGCTGAACTGAACCTGTTCAACGATCCCCGGTAGCACCTGCGGATCGCGCGTGCGCACAGAAATAAACAGGGGATCGGCTTTGCCCCAGTGGCAGGCGGCAACATGGTGACAGTGAAAGGTGATGTGACTGAACAGGACGCGCCGTATCGCACCGCCGTCCCGCGAGACGATGCCAATGCCGCGGTTGGAATCAAATATGCTGCAGCCGGTCACGGTAATATCTTCGACGTCATCCCAGGTTTCCGTGCCGATTTTAATCGCGCAGCTGTCGCTGCGCAGCAGGCAGTTGCTGATCGCGATGCGCCGGGCCGGACGGCTCAGACTGCCAGGCTTAAAGGTTGTTTTAATGCAAATCGCATCGTCAGCGGCGCTGAAGTAGCTGTTGCTAATCAACACGGCCTCGCAGCTGTCGATATCCAGCGCGTCCGTGTTGGGCAGCGTCATGGCGTTATCAATGGTCAGATGGTCAATGTGTACATGGCGGCAGCTGACAAGGTGCACCGTCCACATTGGGGCCTGGAACAGGGTAAAGTCCTTGAGCGTCACCTGCTCGCAGTCCTCAAAGACGATCATGCGCGGTCTGTCTGCCCTGGGCATGCGATAGCCCTGTTCGTCGGCCTCTGCCGCAAACCAGGCTTCGGCGTCGCCTTCTATACGGCCTTTGCCACTGATCGTCAGATTGCGCTGCCCCAACGCATACAGCAGGACGTTATGCGATTTCTCAGCACTGCTCAGCGTCTTCCATTGCTGATAATCTGCCAAGTGCCGGCTGGCAATCAGCACCGCCCCGGCGGCCAGATGCAGCTCAAAATTGGAAGGCAGATTCAGGCTGCCACTGCGATAACGCCCCGGTGGCAACGTCAGCCGACCGCCGCCCGCTTCAGCAATCTGATCGATCGCGCGTTGCAGTGCCTGCGTGTCCGGCGTTTCACCGTCCGCTGCCGGATGAAAATCAGCAAGAGAAAGATCCATTTTTCGGCCTCCGTCGTGAAGTGTGACCTGGTGGGGTTATTTCACCGCGCCTTCGGTCACGCCACTGATGAATTTGCGCTGGAAGAACAGGAACACCAGAATGAGCGGCATAATGACGATCATCGCCCCTGCCATCAGTACCGGGATATCGATGGTGTTTTTATTCTGAAAAAACATCATGCCAATCGGCAGGGTACGCAGTTCGTCTTTATTCACCAGAATTAACGGGATAAGAAATTCGTTCCACGTCCAGATAAATAGCAGCAAGGCCAGCGTGGAGATCGTCGGCCAGATAGCCGGGACTAAAATGCCCCACAGGATTTTGACGCGCGACGCACCATCCATCACGGCCGCTTCAACCAGCTCTTTCGGAACCTGCTGGAAGGCGCTGGCAATCATCAGCGTCGTAAAGGGCAACGAGAGCGCAATCTGCGGCAGGATCAGGGCCAGAGTGGTATTAGTTAATCCCATCCAGTGCAGTTCGTGATACAGCGGAATGATAAAGGCTTCACTTGGTAATACCATGCCCAGCGCCAGCATCGCCGCCACCAGCTTTTTACCGGGAATTTTCAGCATGGCAAAGCCAAATCCGGCCAGAATACCCAGCAAAATACTGCACAGCACCACCGGAATCACGACCAGCACGGAGTTCATAAAGTAAACGTTAAAATGCCCCTGTTGCCAGGCGGTCACGTAATTTTTGATATTCAGTGACGCAGGCAGCGTAAACACGCCCTGAAACAGCTCTGTCTGAGTCTTAAATGAGGTCATAAACGCCATCAGAAACGGCATGATGGTCAGCAACGCCACGACCCAGATGAGCGCACGAGAAATAACCGGAGTGCTTTTCATCAGTAACGCTCCTTCAGGGCCAGATGAATCAGGTAGTTAATCCCTAGCACAATCACCATGCTGAATACGGCAACCGATGAGGCATAGCCGAAGTAGTGCAGATCAAAACCCTGCTTATACATAAAGATATTGGTGACCATCGTGGAAGTGCCCGGCCCGCCCTGGGTCATCACATAAACCAGATCAAAGGCTTTTAAGCTGGCAATCACCGTCAGGAGCAGCGCGATACGCAACTCCGGGCGCAGGCCCGGCAGCGTGATGCGCATAAACTTACGCCGCCGCGACGAGCCATCCAGATCGGCCGCTTCCAGCAGGGACGGGTCCATACGCTGCAGGCCCGCCATAAACAGCACCAGACAGAAGCCAAAGAAGTACCAGGTGGCCACCATGCCCACGGCAGGCAGTGCCCAGGTAAAATCCCCCAGCCACGACATTGCCAGCTGCGGTAAACCGACAGCACGCAGGAACTGATCGATCGGGCCAAATGCCGGGTTATAAAGCCAGCGCCAGACCACGCCCAGCACCGCCATCGGCATGATATAGGGCAGGAAGAACAGAATCCGCAGCACGCTGCGCTCGGTATTGTTGCGGGTTTCATACAAAAAGCTGCACAGCAGGAGTCCGACGCTGATCGGCAGCAGCGTATAAAACAGCATCAGGATGGCGTTGTTGCCCAGCGCAATCCAGAACACCGGATCGCTGAACATGCGCAGGTAGTTAGCGACGCCGGCGAAAACCGGCATGGATATGCCATCCCATTCGGTAAAACTGATTCCCAGTGACGCCAGCAGCGGCAATAACAGAAACAGTCCATAAACCAGCACGGCTGGAAGAAGATAGAGAAAATTGCGCCAACTGCTTTGATTCAACATAACCGTACTCGTCGTAGTGAGATCGACATTCAGGCCCGGCAGATATGCTGCCGGGCACCCGGCTTAGTGTTTCAGGGTTTTTATATAACGCTGATAGTTGTTATCGAAGTTAGTGACCATCTGGTTCGCCGTGAGTCGTCCCGCCAGCAGCAGCTGTACGTTTTGATTGAGTTCGGCGTTCATCGTCGGGGTGGCCCAGTCCACATAGTGACCCAGTCCGTCATAGGCATTGAGCGTCAGCCAGACCTGATAGGCCTCGCCTAAGAGCGGATTGTCGGCCGGGATTTTTGCGTCTTTACTGGTGCTGGCGGGCAGGAAGCCCACACTCAGCCAGCGGTTTGCCATGCTGTCTGACACCATATAGTTGATAAATTTGGCTGAGGCATCCTGCTGCGCTTTGGTTTTTGCCATGCTGGTCATCGAGAAGGCCAGGTCAGTCCCGCCGACCATCAACGGCTGCTTCACACCCTCACCCGCCGGCATCGCGGCAAAGTGAATATCTTTATTGTCTTTAAACTGGCCCAGATACCAGGTGCCGCTGACCAGAAAAGCCGACTGACCGTTCTGGAACAGCGTGGCGGCATCATCGTGGCCAATGCCCTGATAGCCAGGGAACAGGTAACCTTTATCGGCCCAGCCTTTCATCATCGTGGCGGCCTTAATCAGCTTTTCATCTTTGAACGTGCCGCCCACGTCATAAATCAGGTCATCCAGCGCTTTACGATCGTGACTTTCAATCTGCGCTTCCCACAAGGTGCTGAGCAGTTGCTGACCCATATTGCCGTCCAGCAGACCTAACATCATTGGCGGCGTGCCCTGCTGCTTCAGTTTTGCCATGGCGGCTTCCAGCTCGCTCAGGGTTTTCGGCACCGCAATACCGGCTTTATCCAGTAGCGCTTTGTTGTAATACAGGCCGACCATTTCACCGAGGCTGGCAACACCGTACAGCTTACCGCTGCCAAACTGACCACTGTCAGACCAGCGGTTACGCTTCAGAATGGAGTCCGGGAAGCGTTTGGTCCAGCCGTACTCGGCCGCATAGCTGTCCAGCGGCAGCAGCAGTTTGTCTTTTACCAGCGATCCCATATCGCCGCCGCCCTGGTTCACCTGTGCGATCTGCGGCCCTTCGCCTGCGGTTAACGCCAGCTTCAGGGGAATTCGGGTATCTTCGAAAGAGTGCACGGAGCGATTAATGACGATGCCGGGGTTTTGTTGAGTGAATTCTTTAATGCCTTCATCGACTGCCGCCGTTTGCTGAGGATACGTATAGATATCCCACTCATTCAGCGTGACTTTGCTGTCGGCATGCGCAACGCTGCCCATCAGCAAGCCCGCCGCCAGGAGGCTACGAACCGACGTGCGAAAACGGAACGAACGAACTGAGGAATCAGACATCATGCTCACTTTCTCCAATAGAGGACGGGCATCCTTTCTTCACACGGTCTGCACTCCCGCAGACTGAAGCCGCATAACTCACCTTCTCATCCATAGTTACTTTAATAAAAAAATAAAGTCAAACACCGGGCCGGCGGAATTGCCAGGTTGTGAGCCTGCGCAAAAAATCAACCTGGCAGACCGCTTATCCGAATAAGCGCGGGGTGATAAAAAGAAATGTAGCGTAATATTCATGCTGATCTTTTCCGCAGCAGCACAATAATCCACCGCCAAAATGACGTAATAACCTGCTGATAAAAAATATGAAAATCCTATGACGCTCACATTTTTAACTTTTAATTTAAACGGGTAATCCGCGCAGGCCTTGCGGTAGCACGCCACAAGGGCGCACGGAGACTGGTCTGGTCAGGCAGAGCGCGGGCATAACGGGAAGCCCACTGACAGCACGGTAATTATTCCATCTTGAAAACTAAGTCAGCTTTCATTAACGTGAGATTGTTCAATGACTGACCTGTGAGAAATGACGATGGTGAATCAAGGTGTCATTCGTCCGGCGACCGAGTCGGATTATCCCGCGCTCTACCGTATTTGTCTGGAAACGGCCAATGCTGGAAAAGATGCCAGTCACTGCTATTCCGACCCTGAGTATCCCGGGCAGCGCTTTGCCGTGCCCTATGCACGCTTTGCCCCGGATTTTGCCTTTGTGCTGGAGGTTGAGGGTGAGGTGATGGGATATGTCGTTGCCACACCGGATACCGTCGCCTTTGAAGTGCAGCTTGCACGCGACTGGTGGCCCCGGCTGCAGGAGAAATACCGCGATCGCACACCTGTCGCCCCTTACGACAGCAAGATTCTTGACAGTATCCGTCAGCCTGAGCCTGCCGCACAGGCGCTGGTGACGCAGTGGCCTGCCCATCTGCATATCAATCTTCTGCCGCCCGTTCAGGCGGGCGGCTGGGGACGCAGGATGATCGAACATGAACTGGCAGCCCTGCGCAACGCGGGTGTGCGCGGTGTCCATCTGGGCGTCAGCCTGCAAAATGAGCAGGTTTGCGCGTTTTATCAACGCCTGGGATTCAGCCATATCCTGCGCAGCAACGCCATCTATATGGGCCAGTTACTTTGATCAGGGGAAGCTTATGACCAGCCTGCGCTTACAGAACGTTAAGAAGTCCTATGACAACATCGGGGTGATTCACGGGGTCGATCTCACCATAAACAGCGGCGAGTTTGTTGTGTTTGTCGGGCCTTCCGGCTGTGGCAAATCCACCCTGCTACGCATGATCGCCGGACTGGAAGAGATTACGGACGGAAAGCTGCTCATCGACGACAAAGACATGACCCGCCAGCCTGCCACCGAACGCGGCATTGCCATGGTCTTTCAGTCTTACGCGCTCTATCCCAATATGACCGTGCGCGGCAATCTGGCGTATCCGTTAGAGGTCATGAAGAAATCAAAAGCGGAGATTGCCCAGGCCATTGAACAGACCGCCGCGCGCTTACACCTGACAGAACTGTTAGACCGCCTGCCGCGCGCACTGTCCGGTGGTCAGCGCCAGCGCGTCGCCATTGGCCGGGCCATCATTCGTCATCCCCGCATTTTCCTGTTTGATGAGCCGCTGTCCAACCTGGATGCCGAACTGCGTCTGCAGATGCGCATTGAAATCGCCCGTCTGCATGCCTCACTGGGCAATACCATGATCTATGTTACTCACGATCAGTCTGAGGCGATGACGCTGGCCGATCGCATCGTCGTGCTGCGTAAAGGCAAGATTGAGCAGGTGGGCGCGCCGCTGAGCCTGTACAGCGATCCCGACAACCTGTTTGTGGCCGGATTTATTGGCTCACCGAAGATGAATTTCCTGCGGGCTGAGATTACGGCGACGCGTCAGGGCGAAGTGCAGTTAACCGTCCCTGATCTCGCCATCACGCAGCTGGTACTGAAGATTGAGGCGCCCTGCCATGAAGGTCAGCGCGTAACGCTGGGCATTCGCCCTGAACATATTCAGCCCGCTGCCGCCACACCATCTGCACAGCAATTTAGCGGAACGCTGTCCTTTGCCGAAATGCTGGGCCATACCAGCTACCTTTATCTGGATGTGGGCATTGAACAGATGCTGGTGGTAGAAGAACGTGAGGCTCAGCCACGTGAGTTGGGGACGGCGGTCAGGCTGGGACTGTCAACCGATCACTGCCTGCTGTTTGATGAGCAGGGGCAGCGTCTGCGCTAAACCGGATGGCGCCCCGGCGCCGTCAGATGACTTTTCCAGCTTCACCAGTGCAGGCCGCATCATCATACCAGCGGCCTGCGCGCCCCTCGTCAGGTCACCGGTTCTTCGTCTGCCTGTGCAGCCAGCAGGTCGAGCAGCATGTTCACGGCGAAACCCGCCGCGCCCAGGGCCCACATCCGGTTGGATTCAGTGAGAAACTGCAGCGGTGTCATATGAGGCGTAAGCTTCAGACGATAGGCCTGAAAGCTTTGGGTGATATGGTCTAAAAGAATACGCGAGGCCATATGCGGCTCCATAGCCAGATAAACGATATCCGGATCGTAGGCGACCGACAGGTTTGCCAGTGAAATTCCCAGCTCACGACCGGCCTCTTCCAGCGCCGCCAGCACATCGGCCGTCGGACGCTGATCAAGCGCCTGCAGCGTTAACGGACCGCCCTCCTCATCCTGCGCCACACGTTGCAGAATGGCGCGGGACGAGGCCACATCCTCCAGCAGGCGCATCGAGCCATCACCGACCAGGCCATTGCCAATTTCGCCCGCTTTGCCGTGCCGTCCACGGTACAGTCGCCGGTTGAGAATGATGCCCGCACCGATGCCTTTGCCGTACGTGGCGATAACGGCAGACTGTGCATGACCCAGTTGCCCAAAGACCATCGTTGCCATCGCCATCGCGTTGGCATCGTTTTCGATAAAGACCGGCAGAGAAAAGCGCGTTTCCAGTAGCTGCGCAATGGGGACATTTTCCCAGTCGAGAACTTTAGACCGGATGCAGTAGCCGTTTTCGGCATCGACTAAACCGGACAGGGCCAGGCCAATCGCACCGACGTGTTTTTCTTCAACACCGCGTAAAAACCTGGCCAGTGCGTCGCCTAACTGACGCGGCGTGATCGCGCCCGCAGGCATCTGCTGTTCCCCCAGCAAATTGCCGCTGAGATCCGTCATGACGATCAGGTTACGTTCGGCATTAAGCTGGATTCCGATGACGCTGGCGCGATCGGGATTCAACCCCAGCAGCGTTTTAGGCCGCCCCATTGAGACCCGCCGCAGGCCAAGCTCCTGCACAATGCCCTGGGCGAGCAGGCGGTTGGTCGCCTGAGAAACGGTCGACATACTGAGTCCACTGCGAACCTTCAGGTCAGACTGACTGATGGGCGCATGTTCCACAATCAGTCGCAGAATGCGCGCGGTGACGTTGGGAGCGATCATAAAGTCCTCAGATTTGATCGTGCCATCATTAATGCGCCGTCCAGCGCATCGTATTGCGCAGCGACCAGGCGAGCCTGCACATCGCTTGCCAGCCAGGGCAAAATCGGGGTTGCCAGCCCGCCCATTAACGCAACCTGCCCCTGACTGATGGCGGAAAGACGATTCACCATCAAACCAATATCGTGAGCGGTTTGCCGCAGTAAGACGGTCGCATGAGGATCGTCTGCATGTGCCGCGGCGAAAACCTCGGGCACCACGCGCGCCCAGTCGGCCGGCATGGCATCGCGCGTCCACAGCAGCATGGATTCCGGGCTGTGATCAAAACGCGCCATCAGGCTGTGCGTCAATGCGGTACGTTCAACAATGGCTTCATGCGCCAGCAGCGCCAGTCGCAGTGCCCGTCGACCAAGCTCAGCGCCCGATCCCTGGTCGGAAAGCGCAAATCCCCAGCCGCCCAGCAGCGTAAAGCGTTCGCCATCCCATGCCGCGCCCTGGCTCCCGGTGCCGGTAATAAAGACCGCGCCCGGTGCCGCCGCATGCGCACCGGCGCAGGCGATTTCCACATCACTGACGACCTGCAGGGCCGCGCAGTCGGGCTGCCATTGTGCCAGACGTGCCTGAACGGAGGCCACATTGGCCCCCGCTAAACCGGCTACCAGCGACGTGTGAGACAGCGCCTCGGGGGCCAGACCGGCCTGAGACAGCACCGCCGCGATTAACTGTTCAACGCTGTTCAGTGCGGCATCGAACTGGGACCAGACGTTAGCGGGACCGCCCACAGCCTGGGCCAGGAGCGTGCCCTCGCTGTCGGTTAACCGTGCGCGACACTGGGTGCCGCCGCCATCAATACCAAGGAGATAGTGTGATTGCACGCGCTTCCTCCCGCCTTAACTCATCTCGATTCTGTAATCTGCGAACGATAGGTGAAAAAAACTTAAATCGCAATAACAAATAAATATAGGGAAAAAACAATAACTATTTTTTATTTAAAATCAGTTAAATAACAAAAAATACGTACGCAAATCACACAACCCGTTATTGACATTACTTTTTCCATCGTAATAAGTTGGTGGGCAGCATCTCAACCATAACGTCCGGTCAGCGGCGTGATTACCGTTGTCAGAACTCAGGATCAGGGGTTTCCCATGAAAGTAGGCATTATTGGTCTCGGCTTTCGTCTTTCTCACGTGGTTAAAGAGTTTCACAAAGCCGATCCCGCATTTTCGCTGGTAGGCTATTGCGATCCCGCACCTGCCGGGCTGCCGAATCTGCACAGTTTTGGTATCGATCCCGGCAAGGCGTTTGACTCCATTGACGCGCTGCTGCAGCACGGCGGCTTTGATTTGTTGCTGGTGGGCTCGCCAAACTTTATGCATCTTGAGCATGTCACGCAGGCGCTGGCAGCAGGTTATACCGTATTTACGGAAAAGCCTGTCGTGATCAATGAAGAACAGACGATGGCGATGGCAAGACTGGTGCGCCAGTACGGTGAGGACCGAATCCTGGTTGGGCTGGTGCTGCGTTACTCACCGCTGTACCACGATCTGTTGGCCGCACGGGACGATCGTCGACTGGGTGAAATTACCTCAATTGAAGCCACTGAGCATATCAAGCCTTACCATGGCGCGTTCTTTCAGCGCGACTGGCGCAGGCTGGAAAAATATGCCGGCCCCTATATTCTGGAAAAATGCTGTCACGACATCGATCTCTATCAGGGATTAATGCAGGAACGTCCTGTGCGGGTTGCCAGCTTTGGTGGACGCAAATCCTTTACACCGCAACATGCGCCGCAGGGCGCAGTGAATGCGCAGTCTGAGATTTACCATACTAAACCGAGTGGCTGGGCGAGTACCGACGCGGTCTTTGACAGCGATGCGGACATCGTCGATTACCAGACGGCCCTGATTGAATATGCCAGTGGCGCGACGCTCGCCTTTCACGCCAACCTGAATGTCCCGGACGAGTTCCGTCGCTTCTGCGTGATCGGGACTGACGGCATGGCCGAGGGCGATTTTGTCCGTAACTATTTTCGCGTGCACAACGCACGTACCGGCGAAAAAGAGGTTGAAACCATCTATAACGGTAATGCCTACGATGGCCACTACGGGGCCGATGCCTTGATGGCTGAAGAGATCGTGAAACATATTAAGCAGGGCACGCCGCTAAAAGTTTCTGTGATCGATGCACTGGAAGCGGGCCTGACGGCCATTAAGATTGACGAAGCGCGCAAAACCCGCAGCGTCATCGATCTGACCGAAAGCTGGAAAAATTTTGACGCCAACCTGGGAAAAACGGGAACGCCTTAGTTCCCTCCTGATCTTTTCTCCCCCGAGAGCATCAGGTTGATCGCTAGCATCACTGACTGGTACCTCACTCAAACCGGCCCTCTGGGCCGGTTTTTTTTTAGGGCAAAGGGAAACGTACCGTTTCTTACCAGCCTGCCCGCCGATACGAAAGGTTGCTGACAGCCTGCGCGTGAACGACGCTCCGCACCTGCGACGCCTTCATCAGGTTCACGCTGAGGCGCGCCAGTGTGGCTGCCTGCTTACAGGAGCCACATTCAGAGTGGCTCCTGTAAGCAGGCCATTCGGCGCTGCACGCGCCTTGCGGCGTCAGGGACCAGTCAGCCACAGCCCGGTTTCTTCGGGCGTTGAGGACAATGCCTGTACCCGCCCTGTCCGGCGTGCCATACCGTTTCGTACGCCCCTCAATTCGTCCCGCTATTTAGCAATCTGGTCGCGTTTTCTGTCACGATTATCACAATCATAATTACGTGCGAACGATAAAAAAAACCGATAACTCTGCTGCTAACTTTAGCCAGGAGAAAATAAAGCCATAACCGAAGCGGTAAGTCAGGCAAAAACACGACAGTTTATTCTGTGAATCTTAACTGCGGACTTTCCCGATTTCGTAAAGTTATCGCGTGTTGCTAAATTAACATGCGTGCAGTAATCACGTCTGGAAAAACCATTCAACGTTATAATTAGATGTCATATAAAGTTAAATGAATGCCTAATAAGAAGAGTGAGATAATGTGTTTGCCAACAGAATAGCGTATATTCATTGCCGTACTTCACTTTGTTAATGAAAAAATATAACGCACAGCAAACATAAAAAACGTTTCGAAGAGATAATGAAAAATAGCTTATATAACCCTTATATTACTGAGCCTATTCATCACGTCACGAGCCAGGTGGCCGGTATTTGCTATCATCTTCCCAATGCGGACTTTGCACGTCCTGAGAAAATGATACTTAATGACGACAACATTATTTCATTACACAATCACCTTGCAACTGAAGCAGCATTAATGATTATTCCGCTGTGCGATCGCCAGTTAAAGGAATGGATGAATCAGCCTGCGCGTTATTTACCTTTGCAGGATTCACGGGTGCGTATTGGTATTAATTATCACAGTCTTTTGCTTTACCGGGAAAGATTACTGGAATTAATTAACACCTATGCTTTCTGGCTTTTTGATTTCGCACCGCCTGGCGCAGAGTGGCATTTAGTCGAATCTTTTCCCTTTTCTGCAATTGTCCTGAGTGAAACCTTCTTTAATGACAACTATCGGAAATTTAGTTTTCCTTTCTTAATTGAATCGTTAAGGGAAAAAGGCGCCGAGATATTCGTCCGCGGTTATGATCCAACGTTAAGCGCAGAACAACTCGCAGCCGTGAACATCAGCGGCTGGCAATTACAGCGTTTATCGGGCGATCTCATTCCTTTTACGCTTTAACCTTTCCTGCGTTCGATTAGTAATGGATCATATCGAGATGAACCATTAACCCCTTCTAAAGTGTTGCCTTAGGTGCGTTGTTAAGAGTTTTAAGCCAAAAAAATCAAAACTCATACCAATTTTGCTATAACATTTAACACATCTGGATCATCGAGCTTAACGGAAGAGCCTAATTAAGAATGCCTTTAACTTTTGTACTTTATGACTGAAAACAATCTATCTGATTGTTTTCTTGTGTTTTATGGCAACGAAACGAGGTCAACATTATGGGGAAAAACTCCTCATCCTTTAGCGTGGTCCGTTTTTTAACGGTGCTGTTCGCCGTGCTAACGGGTGCGTTCATGTTAATTGGTGGTATCTGGTTAGCCACGATTGGTGGTTCCTGGTACTACATCATTGGTGGTGCAGCTATGCTGCTTACCGCTTTTCTGCTCTGGCGTCGAAACAGTGCTGCGCTGCTGGTCTATGCATTACTGCTGCTGGCGACCCTGGCATGGGGCGTTTGGGAAGTCGGTACTGACTTCTGGGCGCTGGCACCTCGCACCGATGTCCTGGTCATTTTTGGCGTCTGGCTGGTGTTGCCTTTTGTTTACCGGGTCTTTTATCGTCCAGGCAAAGGCCCATTGAGTGCGATGGCGGTTGCCCTGGTGGCCAGTGCAGTCGTATTAGCCTATGCCGTCTTTAACGATCCGCAGGTTGTTAACGGCGCCGTGCCTGCCACAGCAGATACGGCGACGCAGGCTCAGCCGTTGAGCAATGTTGCCGATGCTGACTGGCCAGCTTATGCACGCGATCAGCAAGGTACACGCTATTCACCGCTGAAGCAGATCAATCACGATAACGTGAAAGAGCTGCAGGTTGCCTGGCAGTTCCAGACCGGCGATATGAAAAAGCCGAGCGATCCCGGTGAAATCACCGATGAAGTGACGCCGATTAAAATCCGCGACACGCTGTATCTCTGCTCACCTCACCAGATTTTGTTCGCCCTGGATGCGGCAACGGGTAAGCAGAAATGGAAATTTGATCCCGGTTTGAAAACTGACCCAACCTTCCAGCATGTTACCTGCCGTGGTGTGTCCTACCACGAGTTCCCGGCAGCTAAAGATGCCGCGAATACGCAGCCTGCGCTGTGCTCGCGTCGTATCTACCTGCCTGTGAACGATGGTCGCCTGTTTGCACTGGATGCGGAAACCGGTGAACGTTGCCCGGCCTTTGGTAATAACGGTGAGCTGGATCTTCAGCACAAACAGCCGGTCACTACGCCTGGCATGTATGAGCCGACCTCTCCGCCAGTGATTACCGACACCACCATCGTGATGGCGGGTGCGGTGACCGATAACTTCTCAACCCGTGAGCCATCCGGCGTTATCCGTGGTTTTGACGTTAATACCGGCAAACTGCTGTGGGTATTTGATCCGGGTGCGAAAGATCCTAACGCGATACCGGCGGATGAACACACGTTCACCATGAACTCGCCGAACTCCTGGGCACCTGCGGTCTACGATCCGAAACTGGATATCGTTTATCTGCCTATGGGCGTGACAACGCCTGATATCTGGGGCGGTAACCGCACCCCAGAGCAGGAGCGTTATGCGAGCAGCGTCCTGGCCCTGAATGCCACCACCGGTAAGCTGGTGTGGTCTTATCAGACCGTGCATCACGATCTGTGGGACATGGATCTGCCGTCGCAGCCGACGCTGGCCGATATTACCGATAAAGACGGTAACACCGTGCCGGTGATTTATGCGCCAGCGAAAACCGGGAACATTTTCGTCCTGGACCGCCGTACCGGTAAAACCGTTGTACCGGCCCCCGAAACCCCGGTTCCGCAGGGTGCCGCAAAAGGCGACCACGTCTCTCCGACTCAGCCTTACTCTGAACTGACCTTCCGTCCAAAACAGAATCTGACGGACAAGGACATGTGGGGCGCCACGATGTACGACCAACTGGTGTGCCGCGTGATCTTCAAACGCCTGCGCTATGAAGGTCCGTTCACCCCGCCTTCTGAGCAAGGTACGCTGGTGTTCCCGGGTAACCTGGGCATGTTTGAGTGGGGCGGGATTTCGGTCGATCCGCATCGTCAGATTGCGATTGCCAACCCAATGGCACTGCCGTTTGTGTCCAAGCTGATTCCGCGCGGACCGGGTAACCCGGAAGAGCCACCAGCCGGCGCAACAGGCGGTTCGGGTACCGAAACCGGTATTCAGCCGCAGTACGGCGTGCCGTATGGCGTGGAACTGAATCCGTTCCTGTCACCGTTTGGTCTGCCCTGTAAACAGCCTGCATGGGGTTATGTATCGGCGGTTGACCTGAAAACCAACAAGGTCGTCTGGAAGCAACGTATTGGTACCGTTCGTGACAGTGCGCCAGTGCCGCTGCCATTCAAAATGGGTATGCCAATGCTGGGTGGCCCGGTCGCCACAGCCGGTAAAGTGTTCTTTATTGGCGCAACGGCCGATAACTACCTGCGTGCTTACAGCACCGATACCGGTGAGCTGCTGTGGCAGGCGCGTCTGCCCGCAGGCGGTCAGGCGACACCAATGACTTATGAAGTTAACGGTAAGCAGTACGTCGTGATTGCTGCCGGTGGTCATGGTTCATTTGGTACCAAACTGGGCGATTATGTCATTGCCTATGCACTGCCGGACCAGAAATAACCTGAACCTGTAAAAACAAGGCGGACTCCGGTCCGCCTTTTTTATGCCGACCTTCCGCCCTTTCTGCCCTGCCGCCAGTTTAGCCAGGCGCACACGCCCACCACGAGGCTGGTCGCCAGAAAGACGGGCCGCATGCCCCATGCGCCGCCAATAAACCCGCCGAACACCGGCCCCGTTACCTGCCCGATATACTGCGCCGAGGTGGAATAGCCCAGCATCCGCCCCACCTGCGTGGCCGGAACAGTGTGACGAATAATGGCGGTAATACAGGGCATCAATCCGCCCAGCGCCAGCCCCATCAAAAAGCGCAGAGGCAGAAGTTGCCACGCGTCGGTAATAAACGCCTGCGGAATGAGTAACAGCGCACAGCTCAGCAATCCGCCACTCAGTACGCGCCAGTGGCCGATACGGTCGGCCAGCCTGCCGGCATAAGGCGCGGAAAGAATGCTGCCCAGCGCGGCTGCCGCCATGACCACACCCGACATCAGCGTTATGGCATGCTGCTCATGTAAAAACTGGCCGATATACAGGGTAATGATCGGCTCAATCGACATGTTGGCAAAAATCAGCAGCATGCCTGAGAGCCACATCAGCCTGACGTTAACAAGCTTGTGCGGCGACGGGTCGTCAACCGGCTGAGACAGCTCCTGGTCGGTTTTTCGCACCGGCGGCCGCGCTTTCAGTAAAAAGGTCGTCGCCAGAAAGGCCACAAAGATGATCGCCCCCATCAGCCAGAAGGTCGCTCTGATCCCTATCAGCGGCGGCAGGACGCCACCCAGCAGCGGACCAACAATGTTACCGGCCATCATGCCGGATGCCAGCACACCCAGAGCCCATCCGGTGTGCGCTTTGGGCGTTTGTGCCGCAATCAAAATGGTCGAACCGGAGGCATAACCGCCCAGTAATCCCGCCAGTAAACGCAGCGCCACCAGTTGCCAGGCCGCCGTCGCCATGCCCGTCAGCGCCATGGCTACTGCCATACCCAGACTGGCGCGGATGAGCATCAGCTTACGTCCGTAGCGATCGGCCAGTTTCCCCCACAGCGGCGCGGTTAAGGCCGCACTGAAGAAGGTGGCACCATAGGCGATGCCCGACCAGCGCGCAATTGCAGCAGGCGCGTTGACGCCAAGCTGCTGCACATACAACGGCAAAAACGGCAGCAGAAGCGTCATCGCTACCAGTGTGGTAAAGGAGCCGAATACGCAAACCCACAAGTTGCGTTGCCAGTGTTCAGAGTCAGGTGCTTCCGACGCGGTTGCCATGCGATATCCCCCTTATGTTCAGGGATTCAGGCTACCAATGGTCACGAGACAACAACAGTGAGGGCGGGATATTTGTCTGCTGGCATAGTTTGTTGCTGTATTGCAACAATCAGCGACCACTGAGCTGGCTGATAAGCACATCACAGAGCAGATTGACCGCGGAAACCGTCAGACTGTCCTGATGCACCAGCAGGTAACTCTGCAAGCGATCCATCTGCCACTCTGACAGCACCTGCACAATCGTGCCCTGCACCAAGGCTTCCTGCACCATGTACGAAGGCAAATAGGCAATACCCGTGCCTGCCAGCGCGGCATTCAGCAAAGCCATACTGTTGTTAGCGCGAAAGCGGCTGCGGACATCCACCGCCAGGCGCTGTTTATCACGGCGAAAAGGCAGCGCAGCCGTATGTGCCGGGCCGTGGAACATCAATAAATCATGGCGCGGTAACAGGCGAGGATGCGAGATAGCAGGATGCTGCGCCAGATAAGCCGGGGCGGCATACAGCCCCCAGTGGATATCGTTCAGTACCCGGAAATTGCCCTGACGTGGCGCATGAGCGCGGATGATAACCGCGACATCCACGCCTTCGCCCATCGTCTCGTCGTTGTTATCCGTCAGGCTGAGGTCGACGTTGATGTGCAGATGACCGCGCAGAAAGCGATTGAGGATGGGAACGATGCACTGACAGCCGAAGGTAACGGGAGCCTGCAGGCGCACATGTCCAACGGGATGTTGATGCGTCTCCTGAACAAACGCCTCTGCCCGCTGCATTTCATCCAGCATGCGCACGCAGTAGGGATAGTAAGCCTGGCCTAGTTCGGTCAGGGTCATCCTGCGGGTGGTGCGCTGCAGTAAACGGATCCCCAACCGTTGTTCCAGTCCGGCGATCTCCCGACTGATGTGGGATTTTGACACGCCGAGTACGCGCGCGGCTTCTGTGAAGCTTTTTAGTTCAACCACGCGTGCAAACACCATCATGGCGATGAGGTTATCGCTGTTATTCATGGGCTTCCTGCGGACATCGCGGCACGCTGCCGCCGGGTGCAACATGGCAGGCGCGCCATGTATCAGGCGTTAAGCATAAAGGAACGTCAGGAAAGCTGACAACATCACGGCGGAAAGGAGGCAGAACATCGCGCGGGCGATGTATGGACATTGCCACAAGCGATCAGGATGGCAATGTCCATACAGAGACTAACTGGCCATGGCGAGAGGAAACAACAAGCGATCCGGTTCAACACGGCGCTGGCGTCGTAACTGGCCGGGCGTCATCATAAAATAGTTTTTAAAGGTGCGCGTGTAGGCCTGTTGCGTATCAAAGCCGTAGTTCATCGCCACCTGCAGGATCGCTTCATTGCTGTTGAGCAGCGTCAGGGCCGATTCGGTCAGGCGGCGCTGGCGGATGTACTCGGCAAGTGAGAAACCGGTGTGCTGGCGAAACAAACGCTGTAAGTGCCAACGGGAATAGCCCGCCCGGCGGGCGACTTCGTCCAGATGCAGATCGTGTCCTAAATTGCTTTCTATCCATTCCAGCAAACTACGAATAAACTCGCGCTGATTCATGGTGTTCTCCTGGTTAAAGCAGATGTGCAGGAACACACTTTAGCGCGCTAAATTTATCCCTTAATTAGCGGAAAATTAGCGCAGAATTAGCAAAGCGCTCCATGCCTGCACCGACGCCAGGTTTTGTCGCCTTCCCGGCCAGTGCGGTAAGAGTGCTGAGGCTGGTAACAGCAATAATTCTGCGCTAATAATCCAGCGCTACACTGGGGTCATTTTTCTGGGGGACGTCATCCATGCGCGTGTTGCTGGTTGAAGATGATGAAATGATCGGTGCCAATTTACAGCAGGCGCTGGAAGCCGCGGGCTGGTCTGTCGACTGGGTACGCGATGGCGTGTATGCGCACAATGCCTGGAGCGAAGGCGGTTACAGTTGCGTGCTGCTTGACCTCGGTCTGCCTCGCGACGACGGGTTGCAGGTACTCAGACGCGCACGTGGGCGCGGTGATGCCACACCGGTATTAATTCTGACCGCACGCGACACGGTCGCTCAGCGGGTACAGGGCCTGGATTACGGGGCAGATGACTATTTGCTCAAACCCTTTGATCTGCAGGAAGTCATGGCCCGTATGCGCGCGATCACCCGACGCCACCATGGTTCTGCCGATTCGGTGCTGGGCAGCGGCGATGTTCAACTGGATATGTTGACCCGCGAAGTCCTGTACAAAGGGCAGCGTGAACAGCTCACCGCCCGGGAATATGCCCTGCTTTATGCTCTGCTGGAGCGGCCCGGTGCCATTCTGTCACGTGAACAGCTGGAAAACCGTATCTACGGCTGGGGCGAAGAAGTCAGCAGCAATGCCGTGGACGTTCTTATCCACGGGATGCGGCGCAAGCTGGATAATGATGTGATTCGCAACGTGCGTGGGCTGGGCTGGCGAGTACCGGCAATATGAAAATCTTTATGCGTTCATTACGAAATAAATTACTCAGTACCCTGCTGTTGATTCATTTACTGATGATTGGCGGTGTCGCCTGGTATTTTTTTAACTGCTACGGCGAAATGGTTGGCGTCATTAAGGACGAACAGCTCGCCAAGCTGGCCGATGCGTGGTCCGTTAACCGTGAAATCCCCCCGTTGATGCCGGTGATTGCGCCTGCGCATAAGATCAAAAGTGCCTTTGTCATTCAGCTGTGGGATGCGCAGGGCCGGTTACGATCCAGCTCATGGCCAGAGCTGCATGCGCCCTTACAGTCGGAAAATGGCTACAAAGACGTGCAGATCGGTGACTGCCGCGACTGTGAATGGCGCATTTACACCCGTTCCGGTCAGCCAGGCAGTGAGATTAAAACCATTCAGGTCATGCTGAACCTGAGCTACATGAAAGAGATGATGGTGCGACGGGCGCTGTCGGCGATTATTCCGCTGATTTTGATGATGCCGCTGTCGCTGCTGGTCATCTGGCTGGTCGTGCGCAAGATCACCCGGGATTTGCGCGTTGCCTCGCGAGAAATCGCCGCCCAGGATGCGCACCATCCCCACAGCGTATCGCCGGAACGGCTGCCCGACGAAATTCAGCCCCTGGTTGAGGCCTACAACTCCTTACTGGATAAACTGCGTGCCGCCTGGTCTTCACAACGTCAGTTTATGGAAGATGCCGCTCATGAACTGCGGACGCCGGTCACCGCCGTCACGCTGCAACTGGAAAATCTGCGTCAGCACATTCAACCCGGCGAGGCCAGCCGTCAGTTCGCTCAACTGGAATCAGGTGTGACCCGCACGCGCCATCTGGTCACTCAACTGCTGAATATGTCGCGCTGGGAAGATCAGTCAGTCGTCGCGCACCTCGAAAATATCGATCTGGAAGATGTGCTGAAAGAGAGTATTGAACAGCTCATGGTTGTGGCGGATAAACGCGGTATCGACATTGGCTTTAGCGGCACCACGCACTATCGACTGCAGGCCGGGCGTTCCGAACTTCGCAGCCTGTTTGATAATCTGATTGGCAACGCGATGTTACATACGCCTGAAGGCAGCATGGTCGATGTGCTGCTGCATCGTGTGGCAGGACAAACCGTTGTCGACATCGTTGATAACGGTCCGGGTGTACCGGAATCCTTTCTTGAACGCGCATTCGATCGCTTTGCCCGTTCACCCGACGTTAAAGCGCAGGGCAGCGGTTTAGGTCTGTCTATCGTGCGCAGCGTCGCCCAGAAACACCATATCGACGTTGCCCTTGCCAACTGTCGGGACGCACAAGGCCTGCGCTGCGGTTTTCAGGTGCGCGTCACCTTTCCCTGATTCCTGCCGATCGATTCGGAACCTGACAACGTAAACGGTTGCCTGGTTCCGTTCGCCACAACCCTATGTTGTGACAATCATCACAATTATGATGAATTGTTATGCAACACATTTTGACAAATGTGATCAAAAGCTATTTTCTATCTCTCTGTTACAGGCACGCTACGCTAACTAAAACAGGCGGCCTGAGTACATTACTGCCCAACCTTTGGGATTGATTTCCAAACAGCACGCAAACGATTGTCTTGCGTATGAAAACCAGTGGTCAAATATAATGAAATTTAAAACGTTAGTTGCAGGTGCCCTGCTGGCAGGCTCCCTGAACGGTGCAGTGCAGGCTGCAGAAAACGATCCCCAGTACCTTTCCGACTGGTGGCATCAGAGCGTCAACGTGGTGGGCAGTTACCACACCCGCTTCGGGCCCCAGTTCAATAACGATGTCTATCTGGAATACGAAGCGTTCGCCAAAAAAGACTGGTTTGATTTTTACGGCTACGTTGACCTGCCAAACTTCTTTGGCGTAGGTAACAACAACGCCAACGGTATTTTCGACCACGGTTCACCGCTGTTCATGGAAATCGAACCGCGTTTCTCTATTGATAAACTGACCGGCACCAGCCTGGCTTTCGGTCCGTTTAAAGAGTGGTATTTTGCCAACAACTATATCTACGATATGGGCCGTAACAGCGCAAACCGCCAGAACACCTGGTACATGGGCCTGGGCACCGACATCGATACGCACAGCGATATCGGTCTGTCACTGAACGTCTATGCCAAGTACCAGTGGGAAAACTACGGTGCTGCGAACGAAGACAGCTGGGACGGCTATCGCTTTAAGGTGAAGTATTTCGTGCCAATCACCACACTGTGGGGTGGTAACCTAGGCTATGTAGGCTTTACCAACTTCGACTGGGGCTCAGATTTGCGTGATAAGACCGGGCCGATCCGTACCAGTAATTCCATCGCCTCCAGTCATATCCTGTCACTGGGTTACGAGCACTGGCACTTCTCTGCTGTGGCGCGTTACTTCCATAACGGCGGTCAGTGGGGAGACGGTCAGGAGTTAGGTTTTGGCAGCAGCGCGTCTGAAATTAAATCAACGGGCTGGGGTTACTATCTGGTGGCTGGCTATAACTTCTGATCAGTTTGTTGCAAGACAGGCACGGTAATTGACGGTGGCCTTCCCCCTGGGAAGGCCGCTGTTGTATGCGCCATCCAACGTCGTTGAACGGCATCACCGACAAATTACTCGTCTGATTTAACAACGTTAATGCGCCACGGAATATTGAATTTATCAATAAACATGGCGAAGCCATCAGACCAGAAAGTTTTTTGCCACGGTGTGGTGACTTTCCCGCCTGCCGACAGCTTTTCAAACCAGGCTTTACCCTGTTCTGCATCCGTGGTCGCCAGACTGACGGCATAGCCTGCGTGCTCTGACGCCGGTGGCTGGTCAGGATTGCCGTCACTCATCATCAGTTCGCCCTGCCCGATACGCAGATGCGCATGCATAATTTTTTCAGGTGGCAACGGGGGTGCAGACTGGTCGCCAATCTGTTCACCCTGCTCCGGCATATCACCAAACGTCATTTTTTGCAGCAGCTGTCCACCTGTTGCCTGCAAATAGAATTCCATCGCCTCTTCACAGCGACCATAGAGAAACAAATAAGGACATACTTGCATTATTACCTCGATACAGGTGAGTAGAAACTTCCTTATAAAGAAGTAATAAGTGTAGACGACAGCGCAGAGAAGAGGATTCATAACGGCGCAAAGAATCTCCTTTCAGAGGATTTACCCAATCGCCTGAGACGTCGCCCCCGTTTTTTTTCAATTAAATCAATGCCTGGTACGCTAATAATGTTTTACGTGTTAATAACCATATTATCTCACAGGCAATAGTCACTTTTATTTACTACTGCAAGGATTAGAATTAACCCTTAAATTACAATGCCTTAAAATAAATAATAAATGAACTGTTCAGACAAATGCTGACAACCGCACTTTCCTGCTTTGCACTTCCTCGTTGACTCAACCTATTAGTGGATCTGAAAACCATACCGCCGGCGTTAACGCATGAAATAACCGAAGCGGCAAGCGAAACGTCAACCTGATAATAGTGAATCAGTTGGTTCATTATTTCGCTTATGTTTTATGCACTTAATTCTGTGCTTATTTCGGTGCGTTCCAGCTAAATATTTAGCCCCAGGATGCCGATATATCTGTCCATAATCCCCCCTGTTCAGGACTGTGTTATGTCGTTAAAAAAATCATCACTGTTGGTGTTGTCTTTTCTGTTAATTCTTTTTCTTATCAGTATTTCCGTCAGCATCTGGTTACTGGCCCGCAGCAACGCGTCACTTAATGCCGTGAATAAAGAAATTCGTGTGGTGCTGTCGGTGATTGACCCGATCAACCACAGTCGTACCTTACGCGTCCGTCTGATGGAGTACATGAAAGAGACGGAGAATGGTGGCCCGCAGGGCGCCGCTTCACTGGACAGCGTAAAAAGCGTTGCCGCTAAAGCCGATGCCGCTTTCCAGGCTTATCTGAACGCGCCACGTATTCCGGGAGAAGAAGCGGAAGCAGAACGCTATCGTCAGGCTTACCTGGCCTACCGCGATCAGGGCATTCAGCCTTTAATCGCAGCGGCCGAGGCCGGGGACCAGCAGCGCTTTAAAAACCAGATCGCAAACGTCGTGCGCCTGGATCGCCAGTATGAAATTGTCCTGGACAAGGTGCTGGCACAACATGAAGCCTTTGCGAAGAAGCTCAATACGGATGCCCAGAGCAACTTTTCCTCTGGGATCCTGTTGTTAGTCGTATTTGGTGTGCTGTTTCTTGCCATTATCGTGGCCATACTGGTCTTTGTCAGACGCTATATTTTATCGCCGCTTGATCACGCCAAAGCCCACTGCAGCCAGATTGCCGCAGGAATTCTGGACAAACCGGTGCCGGTCAACACCGGTTCAAAGAGCGAGATTCAGCAGTTAATGACCTCTATGGAAAGCATGCGTACCGCGCTGACCGGCATTATTACCCGCGTCCGCCAGGCAACCCAGGCGGTCTCTTTCGCCTCGCAGGAAATTGCCAGCGGCAACGTTGACCTGGCCTCGCGCACGGAACAGCAGGCCGCAGCCCTGACCGAAACGGCCGCCAGTATGGAGCAGCTGGGCGCGACCGTGAAACAGAATACGGACAATGTCTTTGAAGCCTGCCGTCTGGCCAGCGAAGCCGTGAAGAATGCGGAGAGCGGCGAACACGTGTCCCAGCAGGTCATCGTTTCCATGTCAAAAATTAACGAGAGTTCGAAAAAAATCGAAGACATCACCAACGTCATTAACGGCATAGCGTTCCAGACCAATATTCTGGCGTTGAACGCGGCCGTTGAAGCCGCGCGAGCCGGTGAGCAAGGTCGCGGATTTGCCGTGGTAGCGGGCGAAGTACGCAATCTCGCCCAGCGCAGTGCGGTGGCGGCAAAAGAAATTGAAGGACTGATTGCGGAATCGGTGGCGACAATCCGGGTCGGCTCCGATCAGGTCAGCCAGACCGGTGAAGCGATGAATGCGATTATTGCCTCGGTCGGCCGGGTCAACGTTCTGATGGATCACATTTCGACGGCCTCCAATGAGCAGCATCATGGTATCAGCCAGATTGAAAAGGCGGTGACCGAAATGGACAGCGTGACCCAGCAAAACGCCGCACTGGTGCAGGAATCGGCCGCCGCGGCCGCGTCGCTGGAGGAGCAGGCGCAGTACCTGACGCATTCCGTGTCGGCGTTCCGTCTGGCTGACGCCTAATCGCCTGCCCGCCCCGGAAAAAAAGCGGGGCGGGCAGGGAAGTCTGTCAGGTGGTATCGACACCTGACTGGCTGTTATCGCATCTGACTTGACCTTATTTCTCTCTGCACCGCGTCAGAACGCTGACCGCCCATCCGATCCAGCCATAACTGGACTCTGCCCTGTTAAAAATTCACCACTATTCCTATCGGCAAGAATCAGAGAATTGATTATTCTGCTGCTTCCTGCTCGCGAACGGGCACCTGTTTCAAAGCGATTATTGCCTGTAGTGAGAATGGCCATCATCCTTACATGAGGTTTACTCTAAATGACACCAGCCTTGACTTCAGGGATGGCACCGACGTCTGCCTCGTCGACTGCCCATACCAGCTTAGCCGGGCGCATTGACGCGCTGCCCTCTTCTGGCGGTTTGTGGCGATTCATCTCGCTACTGGCGTTAGGCGGCTTTTTTGAACTCTACGATCTGTTTGAAACCGGCTATATCAGCACAGGGTTACTGGCCGCCGGCATTTTCCATGCGGGCAGCGCCGGTATTCTGGGCATTACCGATCAGGCCGCATTTGCGTCGGCGACCTTTCTGGGCTTATTTGTGGGGGCCAGTTTGCTTACGCCTTTTGCCGATCGGTTTGGCCGTCGGCTGACCTTTATCTGTGCGTTAGCCTGGTACGGATTTTTCTCGTTACTGATGGCGTTTCAGCACAGCGCAGAGATGGTGATTCTGTGTCGCTTTTTGGTCGGTATTGGGTTGGGCGTGGAGCTGGTAACCATCGACACCTACCTGAGCGAATGGGTGCCCACGCATCTGCGTAACCGGGCGTTTGCCTTCTCCTTTTTTATTCAGTTTTTATCGGTGCCAACAGTGGCGCTCATGTCATGGTGGCTGATGCCGCAACATATTCTGGGCCTGGAGGGCTGGCGTTGGGTGGTCATCGCGGGCGCTGTCTGCTCGCTGATTATCTGGCTGGTGCGTAAAAACCTGCCGGAATCCGCCCGCTGGCTGGCCCAGCAGGGACGGCATGAAGACGCCCATGCCGTGATGTCGGCCATGGAAAAACGCTGCGGCATCGTGCCCGGCCAACACCTGACGCACTCACAGCCTGCGGCAGCCTCTGACACGAAAAGCCGCTTCCGCGACATCTGGGCTCCGCGCTACCGTAACCGCACCCTGATGCTGGTGATAATGAACTTCTTCCAGGCGATTGGCTTCTACGGCTTTGGTAACTGGCTGCCTGCGCTGCTGTCCGGGCAGGGTACGTCCATTACCCATAGCCTGCTGTATGCCTTTTTTATCACGCTGGCCTATCCCATCGGCTCGTTGATTTGTGGCAGCTTTACCAGCCAGCTTGAGAATAAATGGCAAATCGTCCTTTCTTCGCTGATGACAGTGGTGTTTGGTACGCTGTTTGCCCTGCAGACGAACCCGGTGTTGCTGGTGATATGCGGATTTTTGATCACCTTCTCTAATGCCTGGCTGACCTGCAGTTATCATGCTTACCAGACCGAGATTTTCCCGACCGCTATCCGCGCCCGAGCAGTAGGTTTTTGCTACTCCTTTAGTCGGTTATCGACCGCCTTTAGCAGTCTTCTGATCGGCGTGATTTTGCAGCACACCGGTACGCATGGCGTCATCGCCTTTATTGTATTGAGCATGCTGATGGTGATGCTGTCGGTGGGCGTTTTTGGTCCTAAGACGCGCGGTGTGACGCTGGAAAATATTTGATCGTGCAGCCTTCCCCGGTGGGGGAAGGCTGCAACGTACGTGTTACTTGCCTTCTAACACCTTGATATCTGAGCTGCCCTGACGATCTTTCACATCCTTGCGCAGGTCAGCCACCTGCTTCGCGGTGACCGTTCCCGGTACGTTATTGCCCCAGCTGTGACGGATGAAGTTCACCACGTCCGCGACCTGTTGATCGTTCAGACGCCAGCCAAAGGCAGGCATGGTAATCGTTGACGGCGCGCCCTTCACCCCACGCAGCTCGCCTCCGACCAGCACAATGTGAATCAGCGAGGTCGGATCGTCCGCCATCACCACCGGGTTGCCGCGCAGCGCGGGATAAAAGCGTGTATAACCGCTGCCGTCCGTTTTATGGCAGGCCGCACAGCTGTCGACATAGGCCGCAGCGCCTGTCTGGCTGTCATCGCCTTTCCATAAGGCCTTCGCGGTCGCGTCAACCACGCTAAAAGCCACCTGATGCGGATCTTTCGCACCCAGCGACTTCAGGTAACGGGCAATCGCCGTGATGTCGTCATCCGTCAGGTGCTGCAGGCTGTGATCAACCACATCCACCATGCCGCCAAAGGCTGAGGTGTGATCGTTACGGCCATAGCGCAGGAACTGGCGCAGGTCATCCTCACTCCAGCGGCCCAGGCCGTCACGGTTGTCCCCGCGCAGGTTGCTGGCGGTCCAGCCATCAATCGGCGCACTGCTGCCCGCCAGATAATCGTTACTGTCGGCGTTGGTTAACGCTTTCTCCTGCATGGTCACGCTACGCGGCGTATGGCAGGCACCGCAGTGACCCAGCCCTTCTACCAGATAACGGCCTCGCGCCAGCGTCGGATCCTCCTGCGCGGCAGGCTGGAACGCTTTTACATCCGGTGCGAACAGGTTGCGCCAGATCGCCAGCGGCCAGCGCATCGACAGAGGCCAGGGGATATCGCTCGCTTTGTTGGCCTGACTGACAGGGGCGACGCCATGCATGAAGTAGGCATACAGCGCCTTCATGTCCTCATCGCTGACCACCGCATAAGAGGGATAAGGCATGGCGGGATAGAGCGTATCGCCATTTTTCGCAATACCGTGCCGCACGGCTTTCTGAAAGTCATCGTAGCTGTAATCACCAATCCCGGTCGATTTATCCGGCGTGATGTTCGTTGAGTAGATCGTGCCAATCGGCGTGGCCATCGGCAAGCCACCTGCGAAGGGCTTGCCGCCTTCACTGCTGTGGCAGGCGACACAGTCGCCCGCGCGGGCCAGATACTCGCCGCGTTTTATCAGATCGCTAGTGCTCTCATCGGCCAGGGCAACAAAGGAAATACCGCCCAGAATCAGGGCTAAAATGCCGTTTTTCATCGCCATCATCCTTATGCCTGCACCAGAGGGCCTGGGTTTTTCAGATACTGCTCGCGAATCGCTTTCGCTGACCAGTAAGTCAATGCCGCCACCATGCCGGTGGGGTTATAGCCGAGTCCCTGAGGAAACGCCGATGCGCCAGGCACAAAGACGTTAGGCACATCCCAGCTTTGCAGATAGCGGTTAACCGCGCTGGTTTTAGGATCCTCACCCATAATCGCCCCGCCGCTGATGTGGGTGGTCTGGTAGACGGTGGTGTCGAAATGTGTGCCGGGTTTTTTAGCCCCGCCAATGATCATTTTCGGGTTCATGGCTTCGGCGATTTTATGCATTTTCCCCACCATAAACTGCGCCATCTTGATGTCATTTTCCTGCCAGTCAAACGTCATACGCAGCAGTGGCTGACCGTAGGCGTCTTTATAATTCGGGTCCAGATCCAGATAGTTCACGCGGTAAGACTGGTGCGCACCATGGGCATCCATAGAAAGGTGATGCGTGTACGTATCGGCAACGGCGGCCTTCCACTGGCTACCCCAGTTAGGTGTTCCCGGCGGGGTGGGCAGACCCGAGATGGGTTTGGTGCCCGCCTGATTGACCCAGAATGGCGATCCACCGACAAAACCGTGCGGCCCGTGGTCAAAGTTATCGGCGTTGAAATCATCCACGCCGACACCGGCACCGCCTGCCCCAATAAACGGGTTGGTGGTGGTGTTTTTGTCGAACAGCGCTTTCAGCGTCGACAGGTTCTGGTAGGCAAAGTTGCGTCCGACCGTGCCTTCGTTAGTGATCGGGTTGTAAGGCTGGCCAATGCCAGACAGCAGCATTAAGTGGACATTGTGGAACTGGAAGGCTGACAGGATGACCAGATCTGCCGGTTGCACATGTTCACGCCCCTGCGCGTCTACATAGGTGACGCCGGTAGCGCGTTTCTTATCGTCCGTGAGGTTGACGCGCAGCACATAAGCATTATTGCGCAGCTCAAACTTTGGCTCCTGACGCAGCGCAGGCAGGATATTCACATTGGGTGAGGCCTTGGAATACATATAGCAGGCGTAACCGCTGCAGTAGCCGCAGAAGTTGCATGGTCCCATCTGCGCGCCATAGGTGTTGGTATAAGGACCTGAGGTATTCGCCGAGGGCAGATCGTAAGGATGATAGCCTACTGACTCGGCGGCCTGGGCAAACAGCTGTGCTGACCAGGTGCGCTTTTGCGCGGGCAACGGAAAGTTGTCAGAGCGATCGGGCGCAAACGGGTTACCGCCTTTGTCTTTGCCGACAACCTTACCCTGAATACTCCAGGCACTACCGGAGGTGCCAAACACTTTTTCTGCTTTATCAAAAAATGGCTCCAGCTCCTGATAGTCCACGCCGAAATCCTGAATGGTCATCCCTTCAGGAATAAACTTTTTACCGTAGCGCGCCTCATAGTGGCTGCGAAGTTTTAGCTCAACCGGATCGACCCGAAAATGTACACCTGACCAGTGCAGTCCTGCGCCACCGGTGCCGGTGCCCGGCAGGAAAGCTGCTAACTGGCGATACGGCACGGCAGTCTGTGACGCATCATGACGGATAGTGACGGTGCTTTTGGACAGATCCTGGAACAGCTTTTTTCGGATGTTATAGGTCAGTTCATCAATCGACTGTGGATAGGATCCATCGGGATAGGTATCACGATGCGGACCGCGTTCCAGTGCCAGCACATTCAGACCGGCCTCGGTCAGCTCTTTGGCCATAATGGCACCTGCCCAGCCAAAGCCGACAATCACGGCATCCACTTTCTTTAATTCATTTGCCATGCTCAGCTTCTCTCTCCACGAATCGACACTGACGGGAACGGATACCGTTCACCGCGCTCTACCCAGTCCATAAAATCGGCGCGGGCGCCAGGGAAGTTGATGAGCTTCCAGCCCACCATGCCCTGATTGCCACCGTGGATCGGATCGCTAAAGAAGCCTTCACGGGTGTTTTGCAGGAGATAAGAGAAAAACACGTTGGCGGGGAGCTGGCTGAAATGGGCCTTGCCGCTCTCCATCGCCTGAAGCGCCGCATCCTGCTGTTCAGCGTTCAGTTGGGCAAAGACCTTACCGTACTGCTGCCGGCTATACTGGTCGGCGTCGGCCAGGCCGAGACGGTAAATCTGCTGCGGTACCAGCGGCAGCTGATAGCCCATTTCTTTGGGGAGATCCGGGTTAAAGGGGCCCTGCATATACCAGTTGGCCCCGGTGGCATAAGGCGTATTCATCTGGCGATCGATAAACTCCGGCACGCCCGCTTCCAGCGCGCCCGGACCGCGTTCATCGGCGGGGATCAGCCGCGCCACGGCAGCGTTGATAAACGCAAATTCCTCGGCAGTAAACCAACTGGGTTGATAGTCTCGGGCGACCTGGCTTTCGGCAGGCGTTGCGGCCTGTGCCTGAGCGGGTGCAGAAAAGGCACCCAATGCGCTGCTGCCTACCGCCACTGCGGGCGCCAGGGTGATGGTCTTCAGCAAAAAATCCCTGCGTGAATGACCCTTTTTCTGGTCTGACATGACATTGCCTCATCACCGCATCAACTGCGGTACGAAAAAGAGAAGTGAATGCGCGTTGTAGTGGTTTTTATTTGCGGATTTCGGGTACAACAAGCTGTTACCGGTAACAGTGGCGCTAAGTGTAACACCATTACCGACAAATACTTAGTTTAAGGAAACAAAAAAGCACAATTTCATTAACATATAAGTTGTCAATGTCATGTTCAGAAACAACAGGCTACAGACAGATGGCCGTTAAGACGTTATAAAAGCGATTACACAACAGCGGAGTACCTATGTTTAAGTCTTTCTTTCCACGACCTGGGCCGTTTTTCAGTTCGGCGGCCATCTGGAGTTTACTGGCGATTTTTGCCTGGTTTGGCTTTGCCAGCGATTTACCGGCCCATTTCTGGCCTGCGTTTCAGGCCGCCATCAGTCAGCCCCTGCCCACGACGGTGATGCGCTTTATTGCGCCGGGTGAGTTATGGTTCTATGGCTATTACTGGCTGATGGTTGCCCTGTTCGCTCTTGCGTGGCGCATCATTGATAACCATCCCTGGCAGCGCTGGTCGGTCTGGGGTTCCGCGCTGATTATTTTTGTGACCTGGTTTGGCGTCCAGGTTGGCGTGGCCGTCAATGCCTGGTATGGCCCGTTCTACGATTTAATTCAAAAAGCGCTGACGAAAGCCGGTTCGGTACAGATTGCCGAATTTTATGCTCAGGTTATCGCCTTCCTGGGTATCGCGTTGATTGCGGTGGTCATTGGCGTGATGAATGCTTTTTTCATCAGCCACTGGGTATTCCGCTGGCGCACTGCGATGAATAATTACTATATGCATCACTGGCAGCGCCTGCGCCACGTTGAAGGCGCGGCACAGCGTGTGCAGGAAGATACCATGCGCTTTGCTACCACGCTGGAAGGCTGGGGCGTGAGCTTCATTCAGGCCATTATGACCCTGGTGGCGTTTTTACCCGTTCTGGTGGCGCTTTCACATCATGTAAAAAGTATCCCGATTCTGGGCAGCATCCCCTATGCGCTGGTGATCGCGGCGGTGTTGTGGTCACTCTTTGGTACGGCGCTGCTGGCGCTGGTGGGCATTAAGCTTCCCGGCCTGGAGTTCCGTAACCAGCGCGTCGAAGCGGCTTATCGTAAAGAGCTGGTTTACGGCGAAGATCACGCCGATCGCGCCACGCCGCCGACCGTAAAAGTGCTGTTCCACAATGTGCGGATTAACTATTTCCGTCTCTATTTTCACTATCTTTACTTTAATATCAGCCGCATCCTTTATCTGCAGGTGGATAACGTGTTCGGGCTGTTCCTGTTGTTCCCGTCTATTGTGGCCGGTGCCATTACGCTGGGCCTGCTGAACCAGATCACCAACGTGTTTGACCAGGTTCGGGGATCGTTCCAGTACCTCATTACCTCGTGGTCCACCCTGGTCGAGTTAATGTCGATCTATAAACGTCTGCGCAGTTTTGAACAGATTCTGGACGATGTGCCGCACGATGAAATGATGCACGACGCTTCAGAAGAGGTGTCATAACCTTTCTGGTCGCCTGGGGTAGTTGCCGCAGGCGACCCGCGGTCGATTCCGCATTGTCTCCCCCACTTTCCTTTTCCTTCTCCTGCCATTCATTGCGCATGATGCCGCAGTGTTGTCCGTTCAGGACGACATCCGCGCCCGGGTTATCGCCGGTACGCGCAGCATTGAGGGATGATGGCGCGCATACAAGGGGCTTTTCTGGCAAAGGCTGAACGGTTAAGCGAACGATCTGTTGGTCAAAGAGACAGGCCGGATGGGGCAGAATGATGCCGGAAAGCGGAGTAGAGGCAGTAAAGTGACAGGTTCTGTTGCGCTAAAAACGGAGCCAGGACGCCATCAGGCGTCCTGTCAGCACAGACGTTCAAGGCTTATTTATACAGCTCAGCCGTCATGTGCACACCGTTGTTGGTGTTCGCTTCGGTGATCTTATAGGAAGCACCAGCATCCTGCGCCTGAGCAGCAATTTTCGCTTCTGCGCTGTCCAGTGTTGAGCCGGTCGCCGTCACAGTTTGTGCAAAAACCGCAGCAGGCAGAATAGTCAGGGCGATTAAAGCAGCAAAAGTTTTGATAGTTTTCATGGTCAATTCCTCGGTCTTTTTCGTTTAGATAAGGCTACATACCTTGTGTGAAAGCATAATAGGACGAATATCGCACAAGAAAAAGCAGAGGGTTTTGCTCATATCATTCAATAAAACTGAAAATGAAAAGCACGTTTAGCGCTGTTTAAACACGAAAGGTTAAATGACTACACCTTGCATAGCAGGCAGTATTAATGACTACCTGTGCGCCTGACGACTTTCGCCCAGCGCTATGCTGTTATGTCACAAGACGGCAAAGACAGGCGTTACGCCGTGATGCTCTGAGACGAGTCAGGCCGTGATGGGATGTTGGCTGAGGGTACGCAATTGGGCAGCAGAAGAGACGATTAGGACGGGAAAGCCTCTTAGCGATCATGCCGTACCAGACGGCATGATCACGGTTCGCACCCTGCGCGCGCGAAGAGCGTGATCACGCCGAATGGCACAACACCATCCGGTGGCAGGCCGGTCAAAACTTAGCGGAACACGCTGATCGCTTCCACCAGACGGTTAGCCTGATGGGTCATACGGCCCGACGCTTCTGCGCTTTCCTGAACGCGGGCGGCGTTTTGATGGGTAATATCGTCCAGATCTTCTACTGCCGTGCTGACTTCACTGAGCGCGGTCGCCTGTTCCGCCGTGGCCGCGCTGATTTGGGCAACGAGCGAAGTGACGTTCTGCACCTGCTGCACAATATCCTGCATGGTATGTCCCGCAGCACCGGCGTGCTCGTTGCCTGAACTGACCCGGCTGGCGCTGGTTTCCACCAGTGCTTTAATCTCGCTGGCGGCTTTTGCGCTGCGCTGTGCAAGGCTGCGTACTTCGCCAGCCACAACGGCGAAGCCTTTACCCTGCTCACCCGCGCGTGCCGCCTCAACGGCGGCGTTCAGCGCCAGAATATTGGTCTGGAACGCGATGCTGTCGATTACGCTGGTGATGCTGGCAATGCGTTCTGAGCTGTCGGCGATATCCGCCATCATACTCATCATCTCTTTCATCACCTCGCCACCTTTGCTTGCCGCATCGCTGGTATTGACGGAGAGCGAATTCACCTCTTGGGCCGTTTGCGTATTACTCTTCACGGTGGCGGTCATTTCGTTCATGGTCGCGGCCGTTTGCTGCACGTTCGCTGCGGCCTGTTCGGTCCGGCGGCTCAGTTCATTGTTACTGCGGGCGATGGCGTCACTGGCGCTCAGCACGTTAATCGCCTGGCCACTCACATCGTCCACCAGCCAGCGGAACATCAGCCCTAGCTGTCCAATGGCGCGCAACGTCAGCCCCACCTCGTCAATGCGGTCCATCTGCTCCACCTGGTGACTGGCCCCGGTGGCCACGCGCAGTGCCTGTTTGCACATGCGCTCAACAGGACGGGAAATTTGCTGCTCCAGCCACAGGCTGGCAAGCAGCAACAGAACGGCCATGCCGCCCGCAAATCCGCTCAACGCCAGCGGTGCCATTCCCAGCGCCCAGACGCCTGCGACGGACAGCGGCAGTAAAGCCAGCAGCGCCGTACGGATGCGCCAGCGCAGTGGCAGCGTTTTTAAGATCGAGCCGAGGCGGCGCCAGCCGCTGCGGACAATTAATCCTTTGTGAAAACGGCGGCCTTGCGCGCGACCTTCACGAAAATCACGGTAGAGTGCTTCACTGGCTTGCACGTCCTGGGCGGATGGCTTCGTCCGCACCGACATATAACCCTGCACCTGACCATTACGCACCACCGGAATCGCGTTCGCCCGCACCCAGTAGTGATCCCCGTTTTTGCGGCGGTTTTTCACCAGCGCTGTCCAGGGTTCGCCCTGTTTTAACGTCGCCCACATATCGGCAAAAGCTTCGGGTGGCATATCCGGGTGACGCACCATATTGTGCGGCTGCCCTTTGACCTCATCAGATGAAAAGCCACTGGCTTCAACGAATGCATCATTGGCATAGGTGATATAGCTGTTGAGATCGGTCGTTGTCATCAGTGTGGCATGATCGTCATACACATATTCTCGCTGAGAAACAGGTTGGTTGTTGCGCATAGGAGTCCTTGATAGTACCAGTCAGACTTGCACCAGAAGCATGGATGAAAGCACGTGAAAGGTAAGCTTTACCTTTTTTTATGTTTTCGGCAGTGGCGTATTTACACTTTAGTGCTACGCGTTAATTTATTGCATTAAAAAAGCCGCTCAGTAGCGGCTTCGTTTACTCACGGGAATTTTTAACCCATTACATTTTAACGATTTACTTTAACGCAACTGAATAGCGCGCAACACCATCCCACCCGCGCCCGGCGCGTGACATCCGCAGTGAGACTAACGTCTTACCGTACCGCTTGATGGGTTAATAGCGCATTCCTTATGGATTCAGCTTAAATCGACATCCCGTAAGCCAAACCACCACGTCAGTACAAAGCCACTGACCCAGGCCACGATCAAACCGCCCAGGTACACGGCCATGCCAGCAAAAATGCCCTGATGCGAGGTCATTAACGGAAGCGTGACCAGACCCGAAGGACCAAATACCGTATTCATGCCGACCGGCAGCCCCAGCCAGGCTACCAGACCGATAAAAAATCCGCCCACTGCCCCGCCGCCGCAGGCCGTGATAAAGGGTTTGAGCCGCGGTAGCGTGACGCCATAAATCAGCGGTTCACCCACGCCCAGCAAGCCGGGCACGATGGCGCCTTTTATCTGGGTGCGCAACAACGCGCCTTTTTCCGCTTTACACCAGAGCGCCAGCGCGGCCCCCACCTGACCGGCACCGGCCATAGCCAGAACAGGGAACAGTGAATTAAATCCCTGGGTTTCCATCAGCGCAAAATAGACCGGAATAAACCCCTGATGAATGCCAAACATCACGGCGATCAAAAACAGCCCAGCCAGCAGGGCGCAGCCGAAGGGGTTGTTATTGAGGTGGATAAACAACCACGACATTCCCTTAAACAGCTCGCCGCCGAGCGGCATGATGAGCAGATAAGTCAGCGCGCCCGTGATTAATAAGGTTAACAGGGCGGTAAGAATCATATCCAGGTTATCCGGGATGACCTTGCGCAACTGCCTTTCCAGCCAGCCACCAAACATCGCGGCCAGCAGCACACCGATAATGTTGCCACGCGGATCGATAGCCAGACCAAAAAAGCTGTCCATGCCGCTGTAATAGCCGACCTTCGCATCGGGCACATAGCCCAGAAGAAACAGCGAGGCGATAATGGCCCCGTTTACGCCGGTGCCGCCAAAGGCTTTTTGCGCGTTATAGCCAATCAGGATGCTGAGAAAGGTGAATAACCCTTTACTGAACACTTTCATATAGGCCACGGTCTGCAGTAAGCCTGCAGGATGTGCGCCCGGCGTGCTGAGGTGCAGGCTTTGCTCAATCAGCGTGGCGAATCCCAGCAGTAAACCTGCGGCGATAAAGCCGGGGATGAGCGGTGTGAAAAGGGTGGCGAAACGTGCCAGAAACTGATGCACTGCGCGGGTCTGTCTGGCCTTTATCTGCTGTTTTTGTTGCGCAGCCACCTGTTGCAGATTCGGTGCCCCCTGTGAAAGCAGCAAATGCATCCGTTCCGCCGCCGTTTGCGCCTTGCCGGGACCGAGCACGATCTGCAGTTGATCGTCACCCTTGATGACACCCAGCACGCCAGGCAAACCTTTCAGCCGGGCGATGTCAGCCTGATTCTGCTTCAGCGTCAGGCGTAAACGGGTCATACAATGGCCGCAAACGGCAATATTGTCTGCGCCGCCTGCTGCCTGCACGATAGCGTGCAGAAGTGCATCGGTCACGTCCGCCATCAGCGTGCTCCCGCAGCCTGTAGCGCCCGACGAATAAAGCCCTGATGTTGGGTCAGCAACGTTTTTGCCTCATCAGCACTCAGTTCCGCCAGCACCATGAGAATGGCGGTTTTGCAGTGCCCGCCGCAGGCCGCCAGGGCGGCACTGGCGCAGGCTTCATCACAATCAGTAGCCTGCATCACAATATTGACCTGGCGCTGTACCAGCTTCTGGTTCGTGGCTTCAACGTCCACCATCAGATTGCCGAAGACTTTGCCTGTACGAATCATCGCGCCGGTCGTCAGCATATTCAGGACCAGCTTCTGTGCGGTCCCCGCCTTCATGCGTGATGACCCCGTCACCACTTCAGGCCCGACCACGGGCGTCAGGGCAATATCGGCGAAGTCGGCCATTTCGCTGTGCGGATTACAGGTCAGCGCAACCGTCGTCGCCCCACATTGCCGGGCGTAATCGAGCGCGCCCAGAACATAAGGCGTGCGTCCACTGGCGGCGATGCCCACCAGCACGTCCTGCTGGCTGAAGTGGATGTCTTTCAGATCCTGCGCGCCTTGCGCCACATTATCTTCAGCGTTTTCCACCGCCTGCAAAATGGCCTGATGGCCCCCGGCAATCAGGCCAGTTACCTGCTCACGCGGTGTGCCAAAAGTTGGTGGGCATTCACTTGCATCCAGGATCCCCAGGCGGCCGGAGGTGCCCGCGCCCACGTATATCAGTCGCCCACCGGCCTGAAAGGCGGCGCAGATAATATCCACAGCGCGGGCGATAGCCGGCACAATAGCCTCAACGGCCAGCGCAACTTTTTTATCTTCATCATTAATGACGCGAAGCATCGCTTCCGTGCTCATTTCGTCAATATTCAGGCTGGCCGGATTGCGCCCTTCCGTGACCATCTGACTGAGATCAATTTTCACGCTTGTTCTCCACAGGAATAATTTATTCTGGATATTTTTAACACAGCGAATGAAAAATTCATCCTTTCCAGCTGCTTTTTTGTGGCGCCGTGAGCGGTGCAGCCAGACAGAATAAAAAAAAGGCCCAACCATCGTTGAGCCTTTGATTTGCTAATCCGCATTAAGGCGCGGTTTGCGTCCGTAACTGCAATTCATACGCTTTCGCCTGCTCTGCATCGAACTGGTTTTCCCAGCGGGCAATCACCAGCACCGCCAGGGCGTTACCCACGACATTCAGCGCGGTACGGGCCATATCCATGATGCGGTCAACGCCAGCAATAAACGCCAGTCCTTCCAGCGGAATACCGACGCTGCCAAGCGTCGCCAGCAGGACGACAAACGAAACGCCTGGCACGCCTGCAATCCCTTTAGAGGTCACCATCAGCGTCAGCACCAGGATGATTTCATCAGTCAGTGACAGGTCGATACCGTACAGCTGCGCGATGAAAATCGCGGCGATACTTTGGTATAACGTTGAACCATCCAGGTTAAACGAGTAGCCGGTGGGCACGACGAAGCTGGTGATGGCTTTTGGTGCACCGTAAGCTTCCATCTTCTCCATGATGCGTGGCAGCACGGTTTCAGAACTGGAGGTCGAGTAGGACAGGATCAGCTCGTCTTTTAAAATGCGCATCAGCGTAGTAATGCGCAGTTTGCAGAAGCGTGCTACCGCCCCCAGCACCACAAACGCAAAGAACAGGATAGCGACATAGACCAGCAACACCAGCTTCGCGAGTGGCCACAGCGAGGCAAAACCAAAGTTAGCAATCGTCACGGCGATCAAAGCAAACACGCCCACTGGCGCGTAGCGCATGATCATATGCGTCACTTTAAACATGGTTTCAGACACGCCGCGGAACAGGTTGACCAGCGGATCGCGCTGTTCGGAGGGCAGGGCCGACAGCCCCAGACCAAACAGGACCGAGAAGAAAATAATCGGCAGCATTTCACCCTTCGCCATCGCGGCAAAGATGTTCTGCGGGATCAAAGAAAGGATGGTCGCAACCAGACTGTGCGTCCCTTCCTGTACCTGCGCCGTCGTGGCTTCATATTTAGAGATGTCCACCGTTGCCAGCGTAGACATATCAATGCCAGTGCCGGGCTTAAACACATTTGCCAGGGTAATCCCGACCACAATGGCAACGGTGGTAATCACTTCAAAGTACACAATGGTTTTGAGACCAATACGACCCAGCTTTTTCGCATCACCAACACCGGCTATACCGACAATCAGGGATGAAATCACGATAGGCACGACAATCATCTTTATCAGGTGAATAAAGATATCGCCCGCCGGGCTGAGAATATTATTGACTAACCATTCACGATCATCTGGCTGATTATGCAATACGGCACCCACGATGATGCCGAGCACCAGTGCTATCAGAATCTGCCACGCAAGGCTGATTTTAAAACCTTTCATAACGCGTAATTTCCTCAGTCAAAACCCGTTTCTCTCTACTGCGAAGGTGCAGAAGACAATACACACAGGGAAGTGAGCAAAAAGCCCGGTAAAGTAGAGGGTGTTTTAGACAGCGTCCCGCATTGCGATGCGATGATTTCTAAACCCATTTCAGACGCGGTCTGAGTTGATACCTGATTATCAGGGGCGAGATAAGTACCATTTTCGCTGCAGTAAATGCAACCCTTGGTGGCTTCGATTAAAACTTAACCATCTCTTAAGCATAAAATGCTGATGCGGTTATTTATTCCTAACCTGCTGTTATGAAAAGTAAACTTTCGATAAGTTTTCGCATAGCTATTCAGATTGTGGGCAAACACTACGCGGTTCGTTCGCTGCTTTTTTAAACAGCGCAAGACACAAAATGTTGCAATCTAAATCCCTATCCTTTGCATGGCGTTAGCGCATTTTTCATTCTTTTGCGACGTTTTTATGTCAACAAGGTTAACGCGTGATCTATGGCGCAAAAAAGAAACAAATCTTGTTGCTCTGCTTCACTTAACTATTGATTGACATATGATTAACATCTTCAAGGAGAATCGCCATGAGCCAAAATCATAACTATCCTGTTCCAGAAAATATCGCAGCAACCGCGCTGATTACGGCCGAACAGTATCAGGCGATGTACCAGCAGTCTGTTACCGATCCAGAAACCTTCTGGGGGGAACAAGGTAAAATCCTCGACTGGATAAAACCTTACAGCAAAGTCAAAAACACCTCATTTGCGCCAGGCAATATTTCAATTCGTTGGTATGAAGACGGCACGCTCAATCTGGCCGCCAACTGCCTGGATCGCCATCTGGCTACCCGGGGCGATCATCCCGCCATTATCTGGGAAGGCGACGATGCCAGTGAAAGCAAAACCCTGACCTTCCGTCAGCTTCATGCTGATGTATGCCGCTTTGCCAATGTGCTGGAACTGCTTGGCGTCAAAAAAGGCGACGTCGTGGCGATTTATATGCCCATGGTGCCCGAGGCCGCCGTCGCGATGCTGGCCTGTGCTCGCATCGGGGCGGTGCACTCCGTCATTTTCGGCGGCTTCTCACCGGAAGCCGTCGCGGGCCGGGTGATCGACTCCAGCGCATCATTGATTGTGACAGCCGACGAAGGCGTACGTGCGGGCCGCACGATTCCACTGAAGAAAAATGTGGATGATGCATTAAAAAATCCCAATGTGAACAGCGTGAAAAACGTGGTGGTCTTTCAACGTACCGGCAAAGATGTCGGCTGGGTTGAAGGACGCGATCGGCACTGGCATGAGCTGATGCAGAACGCCAGCACCAACCACTCTGCCGCCGAAATGCAGGCCGAAGATCCACTGTTTATTCTCTACACCTCCGGTTCAACCGGTAAGCCTAAAGGCGTACTGCATACCACGGGTGGCTATCTGGTTTACGCCGCCACGACCTTTAAATTTGTCTTTGATTATCATCAGGATGATGTTTACTGGTGTACGGCGGACGTGGGCTGGGTCACCGGCCACAGCTATCTGCTCTATGGTCCCCTGGCCTGTGGGGCCACAACGCTGATGTTTGAAGGCGTGCCAAACTGGCCGACGCCAGCCCGCATGGGCCAGGTGATTGATAAGCACAAGGTGACCCTGTTGTATACCGCGCCTACCGCTATCCGCGCGCTGATGGCGGAAGGGGATAAAGCGATTGAGGGCACCGACCGTAGCAGCCTGCGTATCATGGGTTCAGTGGGCGAGCCCATTAACCCGGAAGCCTGGGAGTGGTATCACAAAAAAATCGGCAACAGCCGGTGTCCGATTGTCGATACCTGGTGGCAGACAGAGACCGGCGGTTTCATGATTACGCCGTTGCCGGGTGCCACCGTGCTGAAACCCGGCTCGGCGACCACGCCGTTCTTCGGCGTCCAGCCTGCCCTGGTGGATAACGAAGGCAATCCTCAGGACGGCGCCTGTGAAGGTAATCTGGTAATCACGGATTCCTGGCCAGGTCAGGCGCGTACGCTGTTTGGCGATCATGAACGTTTCGAGCAGACCTACTTTTCGACCTTTAAAAATGCCTATTTCAGCGGCGATGGCGCGCGACGTGATGAGGACGGCTACTACTGGATTACCGGCCGTGTGGATGACGTATTGAACGTGTCTGGGCACCGCCTGGGCACAGCCGAGATCGAATCCGCGCTGGTGTCGCATCCGAAAATTGCCGAAGCGGCCGTGGTAGGTATTCCGCACAGCATTAAGGGCCAGGCTATTTATGCCTATATCACCCTGAATCACGGGGAAGAGCCCTCACCGGAGCTTTATACCGAGGTCCGTAACTGGGTGCGTAAAGAGATTGGCCCGATTGCCACGCCTGATGTACTGCACTGGACGGATTCGCTGCCAAAAACCCGTTCCGGCAAAATCATGCGCCGTATTCTGCGCAAGATTGCCGCAGGCGATACCAGTAATTTAGGCGATACCTCCACGCTGGCCGATCCTGGCGTCGTTGAGAAACTGCTTGAAGAGAAACAATCCATCACCCTGCCGTAATACCACGCCGGCGGAAAGCATCAGGCTTTCCGCCACCGCTTCCCTACGTAGTGTGTTTCTGTAGTCACAAAAAATATAACGCATTCACGCCGTTGCGTGAGGTCCACGCCTGCAAGCTTCTGGAGATAATGTGATGAACGATGCCCTGCCCGAACAGGAAAGAATCTACCAACAAATTGAAAAGAATCCGCGCTTTCAGGAGTTGGTCCATAAGCGCCAGTCCTTTGCCCTGCTGCTGTCGCTAATCATGCTGGTGCTCTATGTCGGCTTTATTCTGCTGATTGCGTTTGCTCCCGGCTGGTTAGGTACGCCGCTGCATGCCGGTACCAACGTGACGCGCGGTATTCCGATTGGCGTGGGCCTGATCGTTATCTCCTTTTTACTGACCGGCGTGTATGTCTGGCGCGCCAATGGCGAGTTTGATCGCCTGACAAAAGCTATCCTCAGCGAGGTAAAACCATGATGCGTCTTATGCTGTGGATGCTGGCCGCCCTCCTGCCCTTTTCCGCCCTGGCCGCCGATGCGATTACCGGGGCGGTGCAGAAGCAGGCCGTTAATTATCAGGCCATTGTGATGTTTGTCATTTTTGTCGGTGCGACGCTGAGTATTACTTACTGGGCGTCAAAGCGAACCCGCTCGCGTAGCGATTATTATACGGCGGGCGGCAATATTACCGGCTTCCAGAATGGGCTGGCGATGGCCGGTGACTTTATGTCTGCCGCCTCCTTTCTGGGGATTTCTGCGCTGGTTTATACCTCGGGTTATGACGGCTTAATCTATTCGCTCGGTTTTCTGGTCGGCTGGCCGATGATCCTGTTCCTGATTGCTGAACGTCTGCGTAACCTGGGCCGGTATACCTTTGCCGATGTTGCCTCTTACCGCCTCAAACAAAAGCCCATTCGCACCCTGTCCGCCTGCGGCTCACTGGTGGTGGTTGCGCTTTACCTGATTGCGCAGATGGTCGGTGCCGGTAAGCTGATTCAGTTACTGTTTGGTCTGAACTATCATATCGCCGTCATTCTGGTGGGCATTTTGATGGTGCTGTACGTGCTGTTTGGCGGGATGCTGGCGACGACCTGGGTCCAGATCATCAAAGCCGTTCTGCTGCTGTTCGGTGCCTCATTTATGGCGATTATGGTGATGAAAAGTACCGGCTTCAGCTTTAATACGTTGTTCACTGAGGCGATGGCAGTGCATCCGAAAGGGGCGGCCATTATGCAGCCTGGCGGGCTGGTTAAAGACCCGATCTCTGCCCTGTCGCTGGGGCTGGGGCTGATGTTTGGAACGGCGGGCTTACCGCATATCCTGATGCGTTTCTTTACCGTCGCCGATGCGAAAGAGGCGCGTAAAAGCGTTTTCTGGGCCACCGGCTTTATGGGTTACTTCTATTTCCTGACCTTTATCATCGGATTCGGTGCCATTTTACTGGTCGGAGCTAACCCGGCCTTTAAAGATGCTTCGGGTGCGCTGATTGGCGGCACCAATATGGCGGCAGTGCATCTGGCTAACGCCGTGGGCGGCAGCACCTTCCTGGGCTTCATTTCCGCCGTCGCTTTCGCCACGATTCTGGCAGTGGTGGCAGGCCTGACCCTGGCTGGCGCGTCGGCGGTGTCGCATGATTTGTACGCCAGCGTTTACCGTAAAGGCCAGGCCAGCGAGCGCGACGAACTGCGGGTATCGAAAATTACGGTGCTGGTGCTGGGCGCAGTAGCCATCGCGCTGGGCATTCTGTTTGAGAAGCAGAACATCGCGTTTATGGTGGGACTGGCCTTCTCGATCGCGGCCAGCTGTAACTTCCCGATTATCCTGCTGTCCATGTACTGGTCAAAGCTCACCACACGAGGTGCGATGGTGGGCGGCTGGCTGGGGCTGATCACGGCAGTGGTGCTGATGATCCTGGGCCCCACGGTCTGGGTACAGGTGCTGGGACATGCTTCCCCCATTTACCCTTATGAATATCCGGCGCTGTTCTCCATTGCCATCGCCTTTATTGGCACCTGGCTGTTTTCCATTACCGACCATTCACCGCAGGGTGCTGAAGAACGCTCCCGTTTCCGGGCACAGTTTATTCGTTCCCAGACGGGTTCAGGTATTGAGCAGGGTAAAGCACACTAATCTGTAGTGCCTGCAATAAAAAAAGGGCAGCCACCGCCAGGTCGCTGCCCTTTTTCTCAGACCGCTGTCAGAAACGCAGTGACGCGCCGACGTACGGACCGTCGACCAGTACGTTATCTTTACGGCCACCTTTGTTATTCAGCTCGATATACTGATAACCGACGCGCAGGTTAAGCAGAGAAACAGGCGTGAAGCTCACACCACCGCTTGCCTCCTGATAGCTGTCCAGGTGGTCAGTCAGGCCTTCTGGTGCGTAATAGTACTGACCGAATAAGCCCCACATGCTGTTGATGTTGTACTGCGCGCTGCCGCCCAGCGCCACCGCAAATCCGTCTTTCCCGTCTTCAGGATGGGTAAAAATCGCCTTTGCGGTTGGCGCCAGGCGCAAATCGCCAACATCAACGTTGTAACCCAGTCCTGCACCGTAGGTGCTTCCGTCATGATCGCTACGTAACCAGTTGCCATTCAGGAACAGGCCCGGTGACGTGGTGCCCAGTCCGAGATTGAGATTCGTACTGTGCTCGCCCACATCCACGCTGCCTTCGATAGCCTGCGCAGCGCCGCTCAGCAACATAACGCTCAGCGCGCTTCCTGTGACAAGTTGTTTAAACATGATTCTACTCCATGAGGGGTCCAATAATTCCGCCTCAAGGGTAGCAGTCTGAAACGAGGTGACAACTTTATTTGGAAAGCTTTACGTAAAAAGTGATGTCATTCATGACAATCATGTCTGTCAGCTGGCCAGTGACGGCGGGCACCGTTGTGCCGTCTGCCGCCTTACTGTGCCCACATAATGTGCCCGATTAACGGTGCCAGAATCACCGTAACCACGCCGGATAACATCATCACCAGGCTGGACACGACGCCTTCCTGTTGGCCCAGCTGGTAAGCCCGCGCGGTGCCCGCACCGTGGGAGGCGGCCCCAAATCCAGCCCCTTTCGCCACGCTTTGCTGGATAGCAATGCGTAAAAACAGGACGTCGCCGACCGCCATGCCAAATACGCCAGTAATGACCACAAACAGCGCCACCAGATCGGGCTGTGCGCCCATGGGTTTGGCGGCCGCCAGGGCAAAAGGCGTGGTAATGGAGCGCACCGCCAGGCTGCGTTGCAGGCTTTCGGGCAAACTCAGCAAACGCGCCAGCCACACCGAGCTGCACACCGATACCGTGGTGGCGGTCAGCACACCGGCGCTGAGCGATAACCAGTGGCGTTTTATCACGTCCATGTTTTCGTACACGGGCACTGCAAACGCCAGCGTGGCGGGCCCCAACAGCCACAGCAACCAGTGACTTTCGGCAATGTAGTTTTGCCAGCTGATATGGGTGACCAGCAACAGCAGCACCAGAATCATGGGCGTCATGATCAACGGCATCAGCAGCAGCGTTGGCCAGCGGCGATACAGCCGTTTATTTACGTAGTAGATCACTAACGTGGCGGCCGCGCACAGGAGGCTGATCGGCAAATCAGGCATCGTTGTTCTTCTTACGCGCCGCGCGCGCCACTTCAAACCGATAAAGCCGGTCCACAACCAGCGCCGTTGCCGCCAGCACCAGCGTGGTACTGACCGCAATCACCAGAAAAATTCGCCAGCCGTCCACCTGCAGCAGGTCCGCGTAGTTGATGACCGCAACCACCGCCGGGATAAAAAACAGTAGCATCTCTGCCAGCAACCAGCTTGCCCCGGCCTTTACCCAGCGCAGGGGTAAAATACGCAGCGCGATAAGCAACAGCAGCAGGAGCATGCCTACCACGTTGGCTGGCAGCGGCAAGTGCAGCCAGTTCACCAACTGTTCGCTGGCGATAAACAGCGAGATGTAGAGCGCCAGTTGTACCGGCACGCTCAGCCGGTTTATGTGGCTGACGTTCAGGCGACGCAAGGCCAGTGCCATTTGTCTTTCCCCTCTGGAATGAATGCGTCCAGTATAGATTTGCTGCATGGGGTGAAAGAAATGAATTAAAATTATCCAAATCATGCCAAAAGGGAATAGTTATGGACGTTCGCGCCCTGCGTTACTTTACCGAGGTCGTCCGCCAACAAAGCTTTACCCGGGCTGCACAGGCGTTGTTCGTGACGCAGCCGACAATCAGCAAAATGGTGCGCCAGTTAGAAGAGGAACTGGGCTGTGCCTTACTTCTGCGTGATGGTCGCCGCCTGCATCTGACGGATAGCGGTCAGGCGGTCTACCAACGCGGTCTGGCGATTCTGCAAGAGTTTCATCAGCTTGAGGCAGAGATAGGCGATATTAACGATCTGAAAACCGGCCAGTTGCGCCTCGGTATTCCCCCAATGGTGGGCATGCAGATTGCCGGTTCCGTCTCCGCGTTTCGCCGCCGCTATCCGGGCGTGGAACTCAACATTGCTGAATTTGGCGGACTGACGGTGCAGGAAGCCGTGCTGGCCGGAACACTGGATATCGCCCTGACGGCGCTCCCGGTCGATCCCGAACTGCCCCTCGCCACCTTATCCCTTATGCGCCATCCGCTCTGTGTGTTGCTGCCGCGTAAGGCGCCCTGGCTACGTCGCACCCGGCTTTCACTCTCTGAGCTGGCGGCGCATCCGCTGCTTATCTTTAACGAAGAATTTTCACTGAACCGGCAGTTGATGCAGGCGTTTCAGCGTCAGGGAATAACGCCCACGATTGCCGTCCGAAGCGGGCAGTGGGATTTTCTGGCCGCCATGGTTCAGGCAGAGATGGGCCTGGCCATTCTGCCGGAACCCATTTGTCAGCGTTTAGATAAGCAGTCGTTACTGTGGCTGCCGCTGGCGTCTGAACTTCAGTGGCATCTGGGGCTGATTTGGCGGGAAGGAAGTTATCTGTCGCGCAGTGCGCAGGCGTGGATCGCCTGTTGCCGGGCCCACTGGCCCGATGATGCACCCCGCCTGTCTGTCTGATGCCCCGCCTGCTCACCGCCGCACGGCGAAGCAGGCTGGGCCCGAAAGCGGCGGCGAGTTACGCCTCTTTCTCGATTAACAGCGCTTCCAGCAGATCCAGATCGTGCAGCAATTTTTGCATGGTCTCGTTCGAAATCGCCTTGGTGGCACGCAGGTGATAGACCTCCGCGCGCTCGGCACGGAGCGCGGTCAGACGGAAACGGCGCTCCAGATTTTCGGCAAACAGGGCATGTTCAAGGTCATTTTTGCCCTCGGCGCGACGGCGCAGATTCCCGGTCACGCGCAGGCTTACCTCTTTTAACAGCTCTGGATCGATGTTTTCATCGGTTTCTTTTTCGAGCCTGGCTTCCATTTTTTGCAGACTCTCAATCGCCGCCCCCGCCATTACCGCCTTCGCATGCTGTATTTCATGGCGATGCGCATTTTTATCCAGTGTTTCGACGCCGCGCAGCAGGACGGGCAGAATAATGACGCCGACCAGCAGGGAGAACAGAATCACCCCGGTCGCGATAAACACCAGTTCGTAACGGGCCGGGAAAGGATTGCCGTTGCTCAGAAACAGCGGGATCGACAGCACACCGGCCAGCGTAATCGCACCGCGCACGCCCGCAAAGGAGGCGATTAACAGTTCACGCAGTGAGTACGAGGAGAACACTAACGGCTTGTTTTTCAGCAACCGTTTACTGAAGCGCTGCATGATCCACAACCAGCCGAAGCGCACCACCATTAACGCCGCATAGACCAGCACGATATCGGCAAAAATCATCCAGATATCCACATTGGGATCCGCATTGGCTTCGGCGATGGATTTTTGCAGGATAGAGGGCAGTTGCAGACCCAGCATCAGGAACACCATGCCGTTAAACACAAATTCCAGCATATGCCAGACGCTGTTGGCGCGCAGGCGCATCGTCAGCGGTGCCTGACGAATAATGCCAGAGCGCGTAATCGTCATCCCGGCCGCGACGGCGGCTAAGATCCCGGATACGCCGAGGTGCTCAGCAATCAGATAAGAGGCGAAAGGCAGCAGTAACAGCAGAACAATTTGTGTGGCTGCGTCATCACTGCCGCTCCAGCGGTTCAGCACACGTAGCGACTTCCCGTAAAGCCAGCAGACCGCAACCCCAGCCACCAGGCCGCCCAGCGCCACCTTGAGGAACTCTACGCTGGCACCGCCCCAGCTAAATACCATGGTGCCCATCGCGACCGCGACGGCGAACTTCAGTGAAACCAGGCCAGAGGCATCGTTCATCAAGGCTTCGCCCTGCAGAATCGCCATGATTTTCTTAGGAATGCGGCCTTCACCGACGATACCAGAAAGGGCCACGGCATCGGTGGGTGAGAGCACGGCGGCCAGCGCAAACGCAGGGATAAGCGGAATGCCCGGCACGGTCCAGTAAATCAGGTAGCCGATACCGACGACGGTGATCAACACCAGTACCAGCGCCAGGCCAAGGATTTCCCGGCCATAGTGCAGAAACTCGCTGACCGGTGTTTTCCAGCCGTCGGCAAAGAGCAGCGGCGGAATAAACAGGACGAGGAATAATTCCGGGTCAAAATCCACATGCAGCCCAAACGTGGGCCAGGCCAGCAGCGCACCAACGGCAATTTGCACCAGCGGCAGCGGGATTTGAAAAGGCAAGATACGCGCGGCGACCCCAGAGAGCGACACCACCAGCGTCATGATCAAAATAGTAAAAAAGATTTCCATGCTTTCCTTAGGCGGGTTGTTATCTTTGAATCAACGTGAAGATAAAGTGTAAAACAAACTGGCAAGCGCGGAAAAAGCTACGTGTGCTTCGGTGAGGAAAAAGCGGAAAATTCCGGACGCGCGGCTGCACGTCCGGTCAGACAGTCAGATCGCCCAGCCTCCGGCATAAAAAGCCACCAGCGCAACGGCAATCACGACCGTGCCAATATTTAACTTACGCCATTCACCGGCAAACAGTCGGCCAACCACAAGGGTGGCAAAACCGATCATGATGCCGGTAACAATGTTACAGGTCAGGACAATAATGACTGCGGTGAGCAGGCCCGACATCGCATCGACAAAGTCGGCGAAGTCGATTTTAGCGACGTTGCTCAGCATCAGCAGGCCGACATACATCAGGGCGGGTGCCGTCGCATAAGTTGGTACCAGATAAGCCAGCGGAGACATAAACAGAATCACCAGAAACAGCAGACCCACGACGATTGCCGTCAGGCCGGTTTTACCGCCTGCCGCCGTACCGGCCGCCGATTCAATATATACCGCGGCGGGCGATGCGCCCACCAGTCCGGCAAACAGGCTGCTCAGCGAATCCGTGGTCAGTGCCCGTCCGCCGTTAATAATCTGCCCGTCTTTATCGAGTAAATTGGCCTGCCCGGCCACGGCGCGAATCGTGCCGGTCGCATCAAATACCGCCGTCATCACTAACGCCAGTACGGTGGGCAAGACGGCAGGCTGCAACGCGCCCATAATGTCGAGGCTGAAAAACAGCGATGTCCCCTGCGCATCACGCAGGCTCGGCAGCGCAAACAGCCCTTGCCAGCGGACGGCGGGATCGAAGGCCAGGCCGAGAGCAGAGATCACGATGACCGTCAGCAAAATACCGCCAGGCACCCGGCGCTTCTCCAGACCAAAAATCGCCGCCAGCCCCAGCAAAGACATGAGGACGGGGAAGGAGGTAAAGTGCCCCAACGCCACCGGTAAACCTGAGCCAGGGTTTCTGACCACCAGCCCCACGTTGTCAGCGGCAATCAGCAGTAAAAACAGGCCAATCCCGATGCCCGTACCGTGTGCGACGCCCATGGGCAAATTACGTAAGATCCAGGCCCGAATCCCGGTGGTGGAAATCAGCGTAAACAGCAGCCCCATGAGGAACACAGCGCCAAGCGCGACCGGCACGCTGATGTGCTGACCCAGTACAAGACTGAACGCTGTAAAGGCCGTCAACGAGATTGCACAGCCAATCGCCATGGGTAAATTGGCCCACAGCCCTATCAGGATTGACCCGAAGCTTGCCACCAGGCAGGTGGCAACAAACACCGCCGTAGGAGAGAACCCCGCTTTACCCAGCATACCGGGGACCACGATCACCGAATAGACCATGGCAAGAAAGGTCGTCAGCCCGGCCAGGATTTCCTGTCGCACGCTGCTGCCACGGGCCGAAATGGCGAACCAGGCATCCAGTCTTCCACTGGTCGGGCGTGATTCAATTGACATAGTTAAGCCTCAAAAATTTTTATTGTGTAATTCACGCGGTCACCGTTCTGCATTCCCTGAATATGTCTTTACCCACGGGCAACCGACAAAAGGCAAACGTTTACTTCGCCACGCAGAACGGGTGTAACAAACACCACCAGACTGAAGGGGGCAGATTATCCGGTCTTTAACCGCCGCTTTTCAACCGTTCAGAGGGAATTACTGCGTATAAAGATCAGGTTAGTAACATCAGGAACGTGCTGGAAACCTGCCAGTAACATTCTTGCAGGCAGCGTGGCCGGTCGATGAAAGAGGATGTTGGTGGAAGAGAGATGACGCCGGACGGCGTCATCAGAGCGCATCGCCTCAGCCCGGCAGAGTGAGTTCACCGCCCTGCTGAATGGCCCGTTGCCATGCGGCGCGCTGCTGAACGGTGGTTAACCATTTTTGCGTGGCGGGCGCATTGTGCAAGCCGGCGCGCTGGCTCAGCGCCAGAACAGGAAAGCTCATTTGCACATCGGCGATGCTGAATCGTTGACCGGCAAACCAGGGATTGGCCGAGAGATGATCTTCAATCATTTGCCTGTGGACGTGGAGCTGTTTGTCCAGCCAGGCTTTTTGTACGCCTTTCCCCAGCGCGGCACCCACGGGACGCAGCAACCAGGGCACGGGCGCGCTGCCCAGCCGGCCAAACACCAGCTTCATGACCAGCAGCGGCATCAGGGAACCTTCAGCGTAATGTAACCAGTAACGCGCCTGGAGGCGCGCCTCTTCGTCGGTAAGCTGTAATCGCTTCTCGCTGTCGTACTTTTCTTCCAGGTATTCCAGTATGGCCCCGGACTCCGCCACCACCCGATTGCCATCTGTGATAACCGGCGATTTGCCTAAGGGATGCACTTTTTTCAGTGCTTCCGGTGCCAGCATGGAGGCTTCACGCTGGTAACGTTTAACCTGATAAGGCACTTCCAGCTCTTCCAGCATCCACAGCACGCGGTGCGAACGAGATTGTTCCAGATGGTGAACAGTAATCATCATGATTCCCTGCGAGTGAATATGCAGACAGTATAGACGTCACTTCACCTTGTGCAGAGAACCATCCTGCTCGGGATCCAGCAGGACCGCACCTGATCCCTGCTGTCCCAGCCGATCACCGGGGTTACGGAGCGGACAGTCACGCATGGATAAACAGCCGCAGCCAATGCAGCCATCCAGGTCGTTACGCAGGCGCGTCAGGGTTTCGATGCGCTTATCCAGTTCATCCCGCCAGTGCTGCGTCAGATTGCCCCAGTCCTGCGCAGACATGCGTTTATCCGCAGGCATGTTTTCCAGACTGTCGCTGACGCTGGCGAGCGGAATGCCGATGCGCTGGGCAATTTTAATGATCGCCACACGGCGCAGGACATCACGGCTGTAGCGCCGCTGATTGCCGGGATTGCGCGTGCTGGAAATCAGCCCTTTGCTTTCATAAAAATGCAGCGCTGATACGGCCACGCCGCTTCGCCGCGCGACTTCCCCCGGTGTCAGCACCGGTTTTGGATAATTGCGATCTTTTTTCATCTGGCACTTTACCTCAAGTTAACTTGAGGAATTATACTCCTTTCCCATCAGAACAACACCCGCCCTGACGACGTCACGCCCCCTGCAGGCTGATTATCAGCCTCACAAACTGCGGCATGCACGGTGACGGGGACATTCACCAGAAGGATGAGGCCATGATACAAGAAGAGATCATTCATTCACTGACCCACTGGATTGACCAGAATCTGGATAAAAGCCTGTCAATCGATGAGGTGGCCGCGAAGTCCGGTTATTCGAAATGGCACCTGCAACGTATGTTCCGTAGCGTAACGAAACAGACGTTGGGTGGTTATATCCGCGAACGCCGGCTGACGCTGGCCGCAGAAGCGCTGCGTCAGACGCAGCGTCCGGTATTCGATATTGCGATGCAGTATGGCTACGATTCGCAGCAGACCTTCTCACGGGTTTTTCGCCGCCAGTTTTCCCAGACGCCTACGGCGTATCGTCACTATATGCGTCGCCAGGCGGTTCAGCGTCCACGCCTGCTGAGCTTTGACTGTGGGGAAACGATGAGCAGCTTTACGCAGCGTACAACGGGTGAATGTTGTCCGCTTAATTAACAGCCCGCGTGCGCCCGATCGGGCGCACGGCTTTATCCCCTCTTTTTTACCCTTCCGCTGGCTTGACACTGCGCTGACAAATCAAACAAATTCTGTACAAAAATTGAGAACCAGATGATATAATGTGACCCACATCACATTATGACGTTTGTTGCCGACGAAAGAGCCCCACCTGACAGACTTTTCCGCCGACGTGATGTTCGCAGACAGTCAGGCGTCCTTTCCGATTTTGAGGTCAAAATTGATGGCTACCCTAACCACCAGTTTTCTTGTTATGCGCTGGGAATTGCTGAGCGCTGTAATGATGTTTTTCGCCAGTACACTGAAAACCCGCCTTCGTCAGGACAGCCATCATGTCATGGCCTTTCTCTGTGGCGGCGTGGGCGTTGGTCTGTCGTGCTGGTTTGTGACCGGTTTAATGGGCATCACGCTAAGCATGGAAAACGTGCACCATTTTTTGAGCGTCTCTAAAGAAGTGTTCATTGACATGATGAGCCGTGCGCCTGCGAACTGGCCAATGCCCTGAATGACCAATAAAAAACCCCGCAAAGCGGGGTTTTTTATATTGCTGTGTAAAGTCAAATTTTCTTCAACATGACAGGAATGGCGACATCCTGTACGTCAACGTCCGGTCTCTGCGTTCCGCGACGTTCCTGAATCCACATTTCACCCATCATCTTGTCTAAGCCACGATCCAGTCCGGTTACCATGCCTGCGCCAGGCGTAAACGTCAGTTCACCAAAATAGATGTGCTGGTCGTAGATATACCAGTCGACTCGCACGTAGTCAAAGTCACTGGCCAGCGTTTTGCTCAGGGCAAGTGCCCGCTCCAGTGAGGGCATGATCGGGGAAACATCCAGGCCGGTATCGCGAATTTTATGGTAAGCCTCGGAGAGGTTATTAACGTAAAAATTCATCGAAAGCTGAGGCTGACAGCGGTTGTAGATGACCTGAAGAACATACTCAAAATTGCCATCGCGCTTATTGAACATATGAAACTTGTAATCAACCGGCGCGCTTTTACCGTCACCAATATACTGCTCAACCAGAATACGTGGCTTGATATAGCGATAGTGGATCTCACGCGCTTCGTTGGCGAAATCGGTTTTTAACCACGAATAGCAGTTATGAATGATTTGCTGCTTACGAAGCGCATCCGGTTCTTCCAGCACGATCTCTACCATGTTTGAAGCATGATTCGGTTTGATAACCGTGCCCTGCCAGCGCGTAAGATCATTCAACGTGGTGGGATCGGTGGTGTCGTGGAGCAACGGAATCAAATAGTCATTACCAATCTTTTCCGCAATATAGTCGCGCACCGAATACTTATCGGACAGGCGAGCATACAGCTGGTAATCACCATGGATAAACTTGCGATACAGCACTTTTTCGTTGAAGACCTTGGGCTCACGCAGATTCGGGAGCTTTCTGAACTTGCGGAAGTAATAAATACGATCCTGATAAGTCCAGGGCATCTTCTTAATAAAGTACTGCAAACTTCTTCTGAGCTCTTGCTTCAACCTGAGCATATTTGACCTCATTTGTAGGTTTTGTAGTTAAGTGAGGAAACCTGAATTTTTTGAATCACGCCGCGTTTAAAGAAGTAATTCATGACGGTGAGGGACAGGAGCTCAGACAGAAAAACGCTCCAGGCGGCCCCCATGATGCCGTAGCCCTGAATTAGCCACCAGGAAAGCGGGATGCTGATGAGCACCAGACAAATGATTTTCTTCAGTAAATAATCAAAGCCCCCTTCTTTCACCATAAAACGGTACGCGACGGTTCCCATTGCCGAAAAACTGGTCGCCAGGGATAACAGCGTGATGAGGTTGCCTGACTGCCTGTAGGCCGGGCCATATAACGCCACAATAATGTGCTCACCCCACAACGCGACGATAAACAACATCAACAGCGACACGGCCATCACGTAGCCATTGAGCCGGGCCGTCAGCCTGACGGCTTCGTCTCCACGCGCACGAAAAATCTCGCTGAAACAGGAGGTAATCAGCGCCACGGGAATAAAAATCCAGGACGCGGCAATCGTATTGGCAGCAGCGAATAAACCCAGCTCGCGCGCCGAGGCGATGCCGGCCAAAAACATCTGCGCGGTTTTGACCTGGACAGAAATAAAAATGCTGGAAATGGCCAATGGCAAGCCCGCATAGAGCAGATAACGCAAATACAGGGTGCGTGTTTCCCGCGGGGGAAATTGCTCCTGATGCTGTTGGTAAAAGCAGTAGCGTTTAATGACATACGGCACCAGCGTTACCGTGATAACTGACAATGTCAGCCACAGCGGATTCAGGCGTAGCCAGGCAATAGTGAAACTCAACGCAAAACTCACCAGCATGCCGACGGCATTCGCCACGGTATTCAGCTTTGATGCCAGACGTGCATTGTTATAAACGCTAAACGTATCCTGCGTGACAAAAACAGATGCAACAAATGAAGCCAGCGCAAATGCCAGGAAATTTTCCTGCATGTTGTACCAGACCCAAATTAACACTGGTGCCGAGGTAATAAGTAATAAAACCATACGCAAAGTACGTGCAATACGCATTAAGCGCAAACCTTTGGTGGCATTTTTGCTGACACGTTTAAACAAAATAGTTTCAGTGCCAAATAGGGCTATGGTTTGCACCATGGCAAATAACGATGTTGAAAACGCCATCTGCCCAAATAGGGTTGGGCCAAAGGATTTAGCCACGTAAGACGTCACGAAAATGACGCCAAAGACGGAGATAATCTTTTCAGACATCATCCAGGCGGCATTAGACATTACGCTAAATTTCATCGACTGTTCCTTAGTAATACTCAACATCTACCGCTTCGGCACGCCCATCCGTGGGCGAATTAATAAGCGCTTAAATTTCAAAGCGAAATGATAATCATCAAGCCAACCCGGCTCGAAAATGAGAATCCGATTATATTTTAATGAAAGAATTCAGGAGAATTCTGATTATATCTGGCACGAATGCCGACTACTGGAAACGATTTCAAAATGAAATCATTAATGTTAACAAAAACCGTCATTCCTGAATAAAACGGATGCGGAGGCGTCAACCAGCCAAATTACAGTCATTTTTTATCTTTGGGGTGCGATGAATTTATATCAAAAAACCCATACCAGGAAGGCGCGGCATCCCGATCAGAATAAAATAAGATTTATCCCATGATGATATTTATTCTAAATATCTTAATTTAACCCACGTAATTTAACGTCCGTATTTAAACACGGCATTCCACACACTTTTACAGTACCAAAGGTTAATAAAGTAATCCTCATCCATTAATTGATAAGAAAGGTAAGAGCATTTATGAGAAAGTCACGATATAGCGAAGATCAAATCACAAATGCCATTAAAGCTTCTGAATCGGGCGTTAAGGTTAAAGAGATTTGTGAAGAGCTTGGCATCTCTGAGGCAACCTTCTATAGCTGGAAGAAGAAGTTTTCTGGGTTAGCCTCGGAAGAAGGCAGAAAAATCAAGGAGCTGGAAGAAAAGGTTCAGTTACTGACGCGCGAACTGCACGCACTTCATTCCGACAAGGAGATGCTGCAAAGCGTTCTGAAGAACTTCTTTACTACGCACGAGAAGCGTCAGGCCGTCAACTTTCTGCAGGACACATTCGATGTCGGCACCCGCCGCAGCTGCCGTTTGCTGGATATTAGCCGTAGTGTTTACCATTACCCAACGGGATCAGAAAACCGTTAATACTGAGAGCATTGCTTTTGATAGCTACCTCGCTGAGATTTGTTCTTACCAGAAGAGATGAAGAGCATTTAACAGGACATTAGGATGGCGCGCCTCGCCCAGTCCGTAATTAATGAATGGATTTGCGGTTACGCTTCCTTTTTTGCGGTAAAATTGATTTACAACAGCAAAAGTCTCTCAATCCACACCACTTTTATCCCCCCAGTCTCATTTCGGTGAGACTGGACCTTCCTTTTTTTTCATTAGCTCGTCTAAAAGAAACTGCCGCTGTTCCACTTTTTCGTTTAATCCCAGTAATCATATTTTGATTTCTCCGTACATTTCCTTAGCACCGACTGGTCCTGAGAAATGTTTTGCCGATCGTCGGATTATGCGTAATCGCATAAAAAGATAAAAATGGCCCAGAATAATCTCAGATTAACAGTTTATTGATACTTAACACTTTCATCCGGTAGCACACAATTGATAACTATTTCTGCCTGCTATTGATGTCTGCTGTTAAACAGTAAATATAAGCGAAGCGCAGTCTGATTCTGCTGAAATTAAGGCTGCCTGAAGTAAAAGGTGGTTTCTGATAAGGATTTCTCTTAGCCAAACGGTATGTTTTCACCGTTTTTTAAACATAAAAGCTGGGTGCGGGTTAGCGCTTTACCTTCATCTGTCCGCTTTTTGAGGAATAAACGCGCTTTACCCAGCCGTTTTCTGGCTATTTATTGAACAATATGTGCGATTATTTTGCTGTTAAGGGGGCGGAAGCCGCCTGCGTGGATAAATACGGCATGGCTGAGTGGCGGTTTTGAGGAAGATTTAAACCCGGCAGATTACCGAGGCGGCTTTATTTCGCCGTTTTACACCTCGGTATAATCCGAAAAAGCGTGAATATCACTCCCAGTAATTATTCATTATCCGGGACGTTCAGATGATTTCCTGTTCAGGGCGGTCACGCGGGGTTGTGGCTTGATGCGCATCGCCCAAATCACGCCAACGATCAGGCAAACAATACCGATCATTGTCAGAACAGGTGGCCAGTGTTGATACCAGATAAACGTCCATAGCAAGCCAAAGAGAATCTCAAAGACGATGAGTGGCCCCATCAATACGGTAGGCAGTCGCTGGCTGGCCGCATTCCAGCATAACGTTCCGGCCCATGAGCACAGCAGGCCAATCGTCAGCATTAATGCAATAAACACCAAAGGCCGGGGGCCGAAAGGCAGCGCAAAATCAGGCTGTTGCCACGCCAGCTGTATGCTGACCAGCGCATACATGATAAGTGCCAGCGGTAAGGTCACAATGCCCTGCGCGGTGGCCCAGGTCGCGGCCTTAAGCTGAGGATGGTTGCGTAACCAGCGCGCATTGCGCAACGGATACCAGGTCCAGCACACCACCGCCATCACCGCCAGGGCAATGCCGGTCAGATAACGCTGGCCGTTGAGCGTTGCCCCCTGGAGTTGCCATTCCGCCGCATTAACGCAAACCAGGCCTGCGCCCGTCACCAGCAGTGCCGGGATAAGCCGTCGCCATGAGAGCCGTCCTTCAAGATGGCCATAACAGAGGTTTGCAGTGACGGCGATGACGATCGGTAAGGTACCAATGATCATCGTGGAGACCGGAGCCCCCGTTCGCTGAATCGCATTGGCGAGAAAAGCGTAATAGAAGAGATTGCCAACCAGCGACAGCTTTAATGCTTCCCGCCAGTGGGCGGCGCTCAGTTGGCGCAGTCGGAAACGATCGTGCCAGGCAAGCGGCAACGCAACCAGGCCAAACGCGACATAGCGCCCGGCTGACTGCAACGCGCCCGGATAATCCGGGACGATGACCGGTCCAACAAAAATCAGCCCCCACATCATGCCTGCGGCAAGGGCAAACATTATTCCTGTCAACATGGCTTTTTCCTGTCTGTCTTTTTGCTTCAGTGTGAACCAAACAGGTAAGCATGCCTTGTAGCAAATTGCGGTCAGGACCTGTGTGGCGCGATCTGCTTTTGATAGCGGCCCGGTGTAATGCCGTAACGTTGGGTAAACGCACGGGTCAGATGCGCCTGATCGGTCAAGCCTACCGCTGCCGCGACGCTGGCTATGGCCTCACCCCTGGCAAGCATCTGTTTGGCTTCATAAAGCCGGTAAGCCATTAACATTTGCTGGGGCGTGACATGGAAATGATCGCGGAAGGCGCGTAAAAAATGCCACGGTGATAACGACGCTAATGCCGCCAGCGTGTCCAGCCTGACCGGCTCTCCAAGATGGGCGCGCAGGTAGTCGCGCACATCATCAAAACGGTGTCTGGCATCGACTTTACGCGCTGAGGCCATACGGGCCTGTGGACGGATGCGCACCAGCAGGTCTGACAGCAGACTATAACGCGCCAGGGCCGTATCGGCCTGCCACAGCGCCGCCAGACACTGCGACACAGGCTGCGCAAGTCGCACGTCCGTTCGCAGCGCATCCCCAAACCACCAGCCACGGTCGCCACTCAGCTCATCCATACAGTCAGGCTGGATGTAGATCATTTGATAACGCCAGCCCGTTTCGCAGGCCGACTCCCCGGTGTGCAGCTCATCAGGATTCATCATGACCAGAGAATGGACAGGGGCAGTGTAGTGCGTACCGCGGTAACGGAAGCGCTGTGCCCCGGCCTCGATGGTGCCGATGCCAAAGGCTTCGTGCGTATGCGGAGCAAAGGCATAACGGGAAATATGCGCCTGGTAAAGTTCCACGCCCGGCAGTTCAGGCAACTGCCTAAACAGCGCACGATCTTTTTCACAGGGAAAAACAGCTGGAACGCCTTCCACGTTATCGCTCCTTATCCGGTTGGCAGAATCTGCAAGCATGCCGTTAAAAGGGGATGAAATGCAAAGATTGTCATCCCCGGTTGAATACATGACACTGCTTAACAGGTGTACTGACGAGGAAACATCATGCAGCGTGTTGTAATGGTAGTTGATATGCAAAATGGCGTATTCACCACGCCGCGTTTCGATCGGGCTGGCCGGGTCAGGCAGATTAACCGCCTCATCGAACAGGCTGATCTTACGCTGTTTATTCAGCACAGCGAAGGCGACATGGTGCCAGGCAGCCAGGCCTTTGCGCTATTACCCGAGATTGCTCAATCCCGGAATGCGCACTTTATTACCAAGACAGCCTGCGACAGTTTCTGGCGGACGTCCCTGGCCTCACTGCTGAGTGAGCTGGCTATTCATGAGTTTGTTATTTGTGGGTGTGCCACTGATTACTGCGTCGACACCACCATCAAGGTCGGCGCAGGACTGGGCTATCGCATCACCGTCGCCGCTGACGCCCATACCACCGCCGACCGGACCTGTGCCAGTGCGGAACAGTTAATTGGCCAGCATAATGAAGTCTGGGCGGGCTTAAGTCTTCCGGGTAACGTACCACGCGTGATCGATACCGATACCGTGCTGGCCGGGTGGCGTTAAGCGATCACGCTTTCATCCGTATCAGACCATCTGACTCTTTCTTCATCCTGAGTCGCATCAGCCCGGCCAGTTATGGCCGATTTTGGAGGCGCTATGTTTGAGTCGTTTGCCTGGATCAATGAGCCTGCAACGTGGCAGTGCCAGAACGGTACGCTACAGGTCACCACCGATGATAAGACCGATTTCTGGCACAAAACCTGGTACGGGTTTGAGCGCTTTTCCGGCCATGTCTTTGCCACGGAGGTGGACGGCGACATGACTTTTCAGCTCAAAATCTGCGCAGACTTTACCACGCTGTACGATCAGGCCGGACTGATGCTGATACGCGACGCACAGCACTGGCTAAAAGCAGGAATTGAATATAACGATGGTGCGCCCGCCATTGGCAGCGTGCTGACGCTCGGCCATTCCGACTGGGCAACGGGGATATTTCCTGGCGATCCGCGAGCGTTCTGGCTCCGGCTGACGCGCAAAGGTGACAGCCTGAGACTGCAGTATTCGGCAGACGGACAAACGTGGCCTTTATTACGTCTGAGCTATTTTCCACCCGGTCCGCTCAGGATAGGTGCTATGTGTTGCACGCCGGAGCGTGCCGGCCTGGCGGTCACCTTCCGCGACCTGCTTCTGACGCCGCCGCTGGATAAAGCACTGCATGATTTAAGTTAACGGCGGGCGCGTCGTCCAGAGATGTGATGACATGTTTTTTGTCGCCCGTGCCCGATCTTGCCCGGGCTTTCAGGATACAGGCCATCTATTTCGGCCAGGTCATGCCGGGTCATCGCGCCTCCAGTGCCGGCGCTGGATAAACCACGCCAGGGTGTGCGTGAAAGGCGGGATAGTGGTGCAGAGTTAAACCAGACATCCCCAACAAAACAAAAAAGCCCCGGTAATGGGGCTTTCTGCAACAGAGACTGACAGACGGCTTAGAACGGAATGTCGTCGTCAAAATCCATCGGCGGTTCGTTATTGTTGCTGGCCGGAGCGCTGGGCTGCTGCTGCGGACGAGGCTGTGCGCCGCCGCTGAACTGGTTGTTATTGCCCTGCTGCGGTTGCTGAGGCTGGCCCCAACCGTTGTTGTTGCCCTGACCGCCGCCTGCTGGCGCGTTACCGCCCTGCTGACGTCCACCCAGCATCTGCATGGTGCCGCCCACGTTGACAACCACCTCCGTGGTGTAACGTTCCTGACCGCCCTGATCCTGCCATTTACGGGTGCGCAGCTGGCCTTCAATATACACCTGAGAACCTTTACGCAGGTATTCGCCCGCCACTTCCGCCAGTTTGCCAAACAGCACGACACGGTGCCATTCGGTGATCTCTTTGTTTTCACCGGTCTGCTTGTCGCGCCAGCTCTCAGAGGTAGCCAGCGTAATGTTGGCGACAGCGCCACCATTTGGCATGTAACGTACTTCCGGATCCTGACCCAGATTCCCGACAAGAATCACTTTGTTAACGCCACGACTGGCCATGTTGCTGTCTCCCGATGAATGATTACGTCAACTCTAAACGATCAATTCTAACACGTCCCGCGCCTGGTTTCCCAGTTTCGAGCGGTGTTCCATTTTTAATCATTCGCCGGAAAAAAGCAAAAAACTACTGGATATTTATTCAGTCTATTTTTTGTGCCATAATGATGCGTTTATTCTGGCCGTGTCACAGGGCGCGGTGAGTGCAGCTAATCCGGGAAAGGTGAATGGATAAGATCGAAGTTCGTGGTGCCCGCACCCATAATTTGAAAAACATCAACCTGACCATCCCTCGCGACAAACTCATTGTGGTTACTGGCCTTTCCGGGTCCGGTAAATCCTCTTTGGCGTTTGATACGCTGTATGCGGAAGGTCAACGCCGCTATGTGGAGTCGCTCTCTGCCTATGCGCGCCAGTTTCTGTCTTTAATGGAGAAGCCGGACGTCGATCATATTGAGGGTTTGTCGCCGGCCATCTCCATTGAGCAAAAGTCGACCTCGCATAACCCGCGATCGACGGTAGGCACGATTACGGAGATTCACGATTATCTGCGCCTGCTGTTTGCCCGCGTGGGTGAACCGCGCTGCCCGGACCATGATGTCCCGCTGGCTGCTCAGACAGTGAGCCAGATGGTCGATCAGGTGCTTGAACAGCCCGAAGGTCGCCGTCTGATGCTGCTGGCACCGGTCGTGAAAGATCGCAAAGGTGAACATACCAAAACGCTGGAAAACCTGGCGACGCAGGGCTACATCCGCGCCCGGATCGACGGCGAAGTGTGCGATCTTTCCGATCCCCCTAAGCTGGAACTGCAGAAAAAACACACCATTGAAGTGGTTATCGATCGCTTTAAAGTCCGCGATGATCTGGCGACACGCCTGGCGGAATCCTTTGAAACGGCGCTGGAACTCTCTGGCGGTACCGCGATTGTGGCCGATATGGACGACAGCGCGGCAGAAGAGTTGCTCTTCTCCGCGAACTTTGCCTGTCCGGTTTGCGGATACAGCATGAGTGAGCTGGAACCGCGCCTCTTTTCGTTTAACAACCCCGCCGGTGCCTGCCCGACCTGTGACGGTCTGGGTGTGCAGCAATATTTCGATCCCGATCGCGTAGTGCAAAATGCAGAGCTGTCGCTGGCAGGCGGCGCCATCCGTGGCTGGGACCGTCGTAACTTCTATTACTTCCAGATGCTGCGCTCACTCGCCGATCATCTCGACTTCGATATAGAAGCGCCGTTTAACAGCCTCAAGGACAGCGTGCAGAAAGTCATTCTGTACGGTTCCGGCAAAGAAACGATTGAATTTAAATATATTAATGACCGTGGCGACACGTCTGTGCGCCGCCATCCGTTCGAAGGCGTGCTGAACAATATGGAGCGCCGTTATAAAGAGACGGAATCCTCAGCGGTACGCGAAGAACTGGCGAAATTTATCAGCAATCGCGCCTGCGCCAGCTGTGAAGGCACGCGTCTGCGTCGTGAAGCGCGCCACGTCTATGTCGAAAACACCACGCTGCCGACCATTTCAGACATGAGCATCGGTCATGCCATGGCGTTTTTTGAAAATCTGAAACTCAGTGGTCAGCGGGCTAAGATCGCGGAAAAAGTGCTGAAAGAGATCGGCGATCGCCTGAGTTTTCTGGTCAATGTCGGCCTGAACTACCTGTCGATGTCGCGTTCTGCAGAAACATTGTCGGGCGGTGAAGCCCAGCGCATCCGTCTGGCAAGCCAGATTGGCGCCGGTCTGGTCGGCGTGATGTACGTACTGGATGAACCGTCAATCGGCCTGCACCAGCGCGATAACGAGCGCCTGCTGGGCACGCTGATTCACCTGCGCGATCTGGGTAATACCGTGATTGTGGTCGAGCACGATGAAGACGCGATTCGCGCCGCCGACCACGTGATCGATATCGGTCCCGGCGCGGGCGTGCACGGCGGCGCTATCGTCGCGGAAGGTACGGTTGAGCAGATTATGGCGGAAGAAGCTTCGCTGACCGGCCAGTTCCTCAGCGGCAAACGCGCAATCGCCGTGCCTGAAACGCGCGTTAAGGGCGATCCCTCGAAGGTCCTGAAAATTACGGGCGCGCGCGGTAACAACCTGAAGGACGTCACCTTAACGCTGCCTGTTGGCCTGTTTACCTGTATCACCGGCGTCTCCGGGTCAGGGAAGTCGACGCTGATCAACGATACGCTGTTCCCGATTGCCCAGCGCGCGCTGAACGGGGCCACCATTGCTGAGCCAGCACCGTATCGCGATGTCGCCGGTCTGGAGCACTTCGATAAAGTCATCGATATCGACCAGAGCCCCATCGGCCGCACGCCGCGCTCTAACCCGGCCACCTACACCGGTATTTTTACGCCGGTTCGTGAGCTGTTTGCCGGCGTGCCTGAATCACGTTCACGTGGTTATAACCCAGGCCGTTTCAGCTTTAACGTGCGTGGCGGACGTTGTGAGGCCTGTCAGGGCGACGGCGTGCTGAAAGTGGAAATGCACTTCCTGCCGGATATTTATGTGCCGTGCGATCAGTGCAAAGGCAAACGCTATAACCGTGAAACGCTGGAGATTAAATACAAAGGCAAAAGCATTCACGAAGTGCTGGAAATGACGATTGAGGAAGCGCGTGAGTTCTTTGATGCCGTTCCTGCTCTGGCGCGTAAGCTGCAAACGCTGATGGACGTTGGATTGTCCTATATCCGCCTGGGTCAGTCGGCCACCACCCTGTCCGGTGGTGAAGCGCAGCGCGTCAAGCTGGCGCGTGAGCTGTCGAAGCGCGGCACGGGACAGACGTTGTATATTCTGGATGAGCCCACCACCGGGTTACATTTTGCCGATATCCAGCAACTGCTCGAAGTGCTGCATCAACTGCGCGATCAGGGCAACACCATCGTGGTCATTGAGCACAACCTCGACGTCGTGAAAACGGCGGACTGGATTGTCGACCTGGGGCCGGAAGGCGGCAGTGGCGGCGGTGAAATTCTGGTGGCAGGCACGCCAGAAACCGTGTCCGAATGTGAAAAATCACATACGGCCCGCTTCCTTAAGCCCTTGTTGAAAAAATAAAATTGCAGGCCCGCATCACGCGGGCCTTCTTACAGGGATTGCACAATTTACCCTGAAAAATGCAGGATCAGGCAAGATTCAGACACATATAGGCATATACGCTTTTCCCTCCCCTGACTATCCTTAATTCGTTCCCCTTTGGTACGCCCCTGGCGTCACCTTCTTGCTGCGCGCGTTATGCTGCGGCGTTGATCGAAAAATCACGACACACTTTAACTGGAGACACCATGAACATTACCCATGCGTATGCTGCTCAGGATGCAAAGTCCAAACTGGCACCGTTTGATTTCAAACCGCGTGAGCTTCGTGCTCATGACGTACAGCTTGACGTGCTGTTTTGTGGCGTTTGTCATTCTGACTTGCATCAGGCGCGCAATGAGTGGAAAAACACCATTTTTCCTGTGGTTCCGGGACACGAGATTGTTGGCCGCGTGACCGCAGTCGGCCCCGAGACGCAGAAGTACAAAGTCGGCGACCTGGTCGGCGTTGGCTGTATGGTTGATTCCTGCCGCAGCTGCCCAAGTTGTCAGGAAGGTCTGGAGCAGTACTGTGAAAATGGCTTTGTCGGCACGTATAACGGTCAGGATCGCCAGACAGGGGCTATCACCTACGGTGGATACTCCACCTCTATGGTAGTGGATGAAAGCTTTGTGCTGCGCGTTCCAGAAAACCTGGAGCTGGCCGGTGTGGCACCGCTGCTGTGTGCCGGTATCACCACCTATTCACCGCTGCGTCACTGGAATGTCGGCCCGGGTAAAAAAGTCGGGATCGTGGGGCTGGGTGGACTGGGGCACATGGGCGTAAAAATTGCTCACGCGATGGGCGCGCATGTCGTGTTATTCACCACCTCACCGTCAAAAATCGAAGACGGAAAACGTCTGGGCGCAGACGAAGTGGTCATTTCGAAAGATGCCGACCAGATGGCGCAACATGCCAACAGTTTTGACTTCATTCTTAACACAGTGGCGGCGCAACACGACCTTAATCCTTTTATCACCTTGCTGAAGCGTGACGGCAATATGACTCTGGTCGGCGCGCCTGAACACGATCATCCCGCGCCACAGGTTTTCAATTTGATCTTTAAACGCCGCAGCATCGCTGGCTCGCTGATTGGCGGTATCGCTGAAACCCAGGAGATGCTGGATTTCTGTGGCAAACACGGCATCACGTCAGATATTGAGCTGATCGCCATGGATCAGATCAACGAGGCTTACGAACGTATGCTGAAGAGCGATGTAAAATATCGCTTTGTCATTGATATCGATACGCTGCGTAAAAACGCGGCGGCGTAATCCTGTCCTGTGCCCTTTCCCACGCCGGGAAAGGGCCGTTACCGCCCGGTATCTGCCTGCTGAAAAGAGGCATCCACCAGATAGTAAATTTGCGAATCTTTCAGCGTGCCGTCTAAAAACAGCGTGTTCCAGTGTGATTTATTCAGATGTTCACTGGGAAACACATCGCTGTGCTCATCCCGCATCAGTTCAGCCAGCGCGGGCGAGGATTTGAGTGACACCGCCGGACGCCCTTTGACTTCATGCACCATGGCAAACAGCACGCCGTTGCTCTTGATCTGCGTAGCTTTCCAGTCGCTGTGAACGCTCTGCTCTGCGCCGGGTTTGCTCATGCAGTACGTCAGTAAGTCCGAATTATTCATACTCATTCCCCTTGTAAAGTCGCCACAATACGTCGGGCTCCGCCATGAATACGATGTTCCCCCAGCCAAATGCCCTGCCAGGTGCCCAGTACCAGCTGTCCACGCTGCACCGGTAGCATCAGTGAAACGCCCAGCGTGGACGACTTAATGTGGGCGGGCATGTCGTCACGGCCTTCGTAATCGTGTTGATAAGGAGCCGCTTCCGGGACATGGCGCATAAAGTGTTGTTCCATGTCGCTCCGCACTGTCGGATCGCAGTTTTCATTCAGCGTCAGTGAGGCCGACGTATGCTGCAACAGCAAATGGAGTAATCCGGTGTGGATATCACGGAGTGCGGGCAACTGTTGCACAATCTCTTCCGTGACGAGGTGAAAACCTCGCGATTTTGCGCTTAAGGTCAACGTTTGTTGATACCACATACTTTTTTCCTGAATCTGTGAGACACAGTTAAGTGTGCAGAATGTGGCGCAAAGGTAAACCCGATCCGTAAAAATAAAAAAGCCGCCAACAAGGTTGGCGGCCCGGGGAAGATTGTGTGCGGAATTACATTACTGCCGCAAAGGCTTCCGCGACCTGATGCACGTTTTTGCTGTTCAGACCTGCCACACACATACGGCCGCTGCCGACGAGGTAGATCCCAAACTCTTCACGCAGGCGGTCCACCTGCTGCGCACTCAGGCCGGTGTAGCTGAACATCCCGCGCTGCTTCAACAGGTAGTCGACGTTCTTACCGGGTAGCGCCGTACTCATCACCTGTACCAGCGCCTGGCGCATGTCGATAATGCGCAACCGCATGGCTTCGACCTCGGCCAGCCAGTTAGCTTTCAGCGTAGCGTCGTTTAACACGCGGGCCACAACCTGTGCGCCGAAGTTTGGCGGGCTGGAATAGTTACGGCGGACGGTCGCTTTGAGCTGACCTAATACGCGGCTGGCCTCTTCAGCGCTGTCACATACCACAGACAGGCCGCCGACGCGCTCGCCATACAGCGAGAAAATTTTTGAAAAGGAGTTGCTGACCAGCGCAGGCAGACCTGCCGCAGCAACCGCACGCATCGCGTACGCATCCTCTTCCATGCCAGCACCAAAGCCCTGATAAGCGATATCCAGGAACGGGATCAGCTCCTGTGCTTTCAGCACGGCAACGGTTTCGTCCCACTGCGCATTGGTCAGGTCGGCCCCGGTTGGGTTATGACAGCACGGATGCAGCAGCACGATGCTTTGCTTTGGCAGGGTTTTAAGCGTGCTCAGGAACGCATCAAAACGTACACCGTTGGTTTCCGGGTCAAACCACGGATAGGTCTTCACCTCGAAACCGGCACCGTTAAAGATGGCGATATGGTTTTCCCAGGTCGGATCGCTGACCCAGACGTTGGACTGCGGGAAATAACGCTTCAGGAAATCCGCACCGACTTTCAACGCACCTGAGCCGCCCAGGGTCTGAATCGAGGCGATCTGGCCCGCTTTTAATACGGGATGATCGGCTCCGAACAGCAGTGGCGCTATCGCGTTGCGGTAGGTATTTAATCCTTCCATAGGCAGATAGAGCGAAGCCTGCTGCGGTTCGGCACGTAACTGCTCTTCAGCATCAGCCACCGCCTGCAGCTGAGGGATGATGCCTTGCTCGTTGTAATAAAGCCCAATACTCAGGTTCACTTTATGCTCGCGCGGATCCTGTTTAAAGGCTTCCATTAGCGACAAAATCGGGTCGCCAGCATAGGCATCAACGTTCTGGAACACGGTGCAGATCTCCATGATTGTTCTTGAAATAAAAAAGGGCGATTAAACCCTGTACCGCCCGGGACGATGGTTCATTGCGATGATCATATTCAGTACCACCGCGCCCGCAATGGACGCAAGCAACATCGGCAGGCTGACGACAAACAGCGAGGCCAGCACCACGCAGGTATCGACCGCCATTTGCAGTTTACCGGCGCGAATGCCGAAACGGTCTTGCAGCCAGAGCGCCAGGATATTGATCCCGCCCAGGCTGGCTTTATGGCGAAACAACACTATAAACCCAATCCCCATGATGACGTTACCGAACAATGCCGCATAAAAAGGATTCAGTGTGGAAAAATGCATAAACAGGGGATGAAGATGGGTAAAAAGCGACACCAGCCCCACGGCACAAAAGGTTTTTAGCGTAAATTCCCAGCCCATTCGCTTCACGGCCAGCCAGTAGAACGGCAGGTTGATTACAAAGAAAACGCTGCCAAATGACAGGGGCGACAGATAGCTGATGAGGAATGCCAGTCCAGCCGTGCTGCCGGTCAATGCGCCTGCCTGCTTCAGCATGAGCACACCAAACGAGACCATTAAGGTGCCGAGCAGGATAGCCAGCGCATCTTCAAGGCGAGAGTGAGGAATATCGGCGGGTTGTACAATGTTGTCCATAAAGCAGTCTCAGTGCGGATGATGCAGCACCAATGCAATAACTGCGCCAGCCTGTGCAGGCGTTCAGGCATAAGCGTCTTACCGGATTTTACTGCCCCGCGGGGAGGTCGATTGTGCATTGTCAGACTCAAATACGCATAAAAAACGCATCATTCCGCCACATCATGCACCACCTGCGCGCATTATGCTCTTTTTTGGCGCACAGCCTGCTGCTCGCCCATCATTAATCCGTTCTCTTTGAGTCTGCCCAGTACCACCGATGTTTTGACATGGGAAACGCTCTGGTGACCGGCTAACAGCTGGCTGATTACCGCGCTCAGTGAGGCCAAATCGGCCACGGCGACTTTCAGCAGGTAGTCGGCATCACCGGTGGTTTTATAGGCATCAATAATTGCGTCTTCCTGTTCAACCATGCGATGGAAGCTGTCGACATAGTCGGCGGTATGGTTAATGAGCCGCACTTCAATGAGTCCGACAATGCCCAGCCCCACCGCGTCCGGCGACAGCCGTGCGTGATAGCCAAGAATCAGGTTGGCCTGTTCAAGATTGATACGCCGACGTGAACATTGTGAAGCAGAAAGACCGACCAAATCGCTGAGTTCCTGATTGGTCAAACGGCCATTAGACTGGAGCAGAGTAAGGATTTTTAGATCGTAATCGTCTACGTGCGTCATGCTGTTTCCGTCGCGTGTCAGTGTCGCTTTGCTACAGATAACCCGATTCACTGCGACGTTGTCCAACACTATTTTGCACGGTCCTGCCTGCCATGCACAGATCGTGCATGGCAGGCCAGTGACGGATTATTCGTCGTCGTACTGCGGGCCTGCATAGTTATCAAAGCGTGACCACTGACCGTTAAATGTCAGGCGTACGGTACCGATCGGGCCGTTACGCTGCTTACCCAGAATGATCTCTGCGATCCCTTTCAGGTCGCTGTTTTCGTGATAAACCTCGTCACGATAAATAAACATGATCAGGTCAGCATCCTGCTCGATCGAACCCGATTCACGCAGATCCGAGTTTACGGGACGTTTATCGGCACGTTGCTCCAGTGAGCGGTTCAGCTGAGATAACGCCACCACGGGCACGTTAAGCTCTTTTGCCAGCGCTTTTAATGAACGGGAAATCTCGGCGATTTCCAGCGTACGGTTATCTGACAATGCGGGCACGCGCATCAACTGCAGGTAGTCGATCATGATCAGACTGAGGCCACCGTTTTCACGATAGATGCGACGCGCGCGGGAACGGACCTCGGTCGGCGTCAGGCCAGAAGAATCATCGATATACATATTCTTCTTTTCCAGCAAAATGCCCATCGTGCCGGAAATGCGCGCCCAGTCTTCATCGTCAAGTTGACCGGTACGAATACGGGTTTGGTCAACCCGCGACAAGGAGGCCAGCATACGCATCATGATCTGTTCGCTGGGCATCTCCAGACTGAAAATCAGTACCGGTTTGTCCTGCAGCATCGCCGCATTTTCACACAGGTTCATGGCGAACGTGGTTTTACCCATTGAGGGACGTGCGGCCACGATAATTAAGTCTGAGCGTTGCAGCCCGGCCGTTTTCTTATTCAGATCCTGATAACCGGTATCGATGCCCGTGACGCCATCGTGCGGCGTCTGAAACAGCGACTCAATCCGTGAAACCGTCGCTTCCAGAATTTGTTCGATGTTTTTGGGGCCATCGTCTTTGTTAGCCCGCGCCTCAGCGATTTTAAATACGTTCGACTCGGCAAAATCCAGCAGGTCTTCACTGCTGCGCCCCTGGGGATCATAACCGGCATCGGCTATCTGATTCGCCACGGCGATCATTTCGCGCACGACCGCACGTTCACGCACAATATCCGCGTAAGCGCCGATGTTCGCCGCACTGGGCGTGTTTTTCGCCAGCTCAGCCAGGTAAGCAAATCCGCCGGCCATCTCCAGTTCGCCGCGCGTTTCCAGCGATTCTGACAGCGTAATCAGGTCGATAGGTTTGCTGTTTTCCAGCAGGCGCTGCATCTCAGAGAAAATAAGACGGTGCGAGCGATTGAAAAAATCATTTGCCACGACGCGTTCGGACACGTTGTCCCAGCGCTCGTTATCCAGCATTAACCCACCCAGCACCGACTGCTCCGCTTCCAGCGAATGCGGGGGCATTTTCACGCCTTCTAACTGGCGATCCTGCGTTTCGTTCGATTTGTTGGTGGGTTTATTTCCTGCCATAGTGAATGCATTACCGATCTTCTGTGGGGACGCGCAAGTATACCTCAGTTAAGGGGCGTGCCTCACCTTCATGATGAAACAATCACAGGAGTAAGCATGGCAAAGCGTATTCAGTTCAACGCACACGGCGGCCCGGATGTCCTGACCTGGATTGATTTTGAGCCTGCCGATCCCGCCGATAATGAAATCCAGGTCGAAAACCGCGCGATTGGCATTAACTATATTGATACTTACGTGCGCAGCGGGCTGTATCCGACAGGTCATTTTCCCTCTGGTCTGGGCACCGAGGCGGCGGGTGTGGTCACCCGCGTGGGATCGGCGGTCACGCGTTTCAAACCCGGCCATCGCGTCGTGTACTGCCAGGCCGCACTCGGGGCTTACAGCGAGCTGCATAACGTGGCGGAAGACCGTCTGATGCTGTTACCCGACGCCATCAGTTTCGAGCAGGCTGCCGCCAGTTTTTTGAAAGGCCTGACGACGCAGTACCTGTTACGACAGACCTATAAGCTCAAAGCCGACGAAATTTTTCTGTTTCATGCCGCGGCGGGTGGCGTGGGGTTGATTGCCTGCCAGTGGGCAAAAGCGCTCGGCGCCCATCTGATCGGCACCGTCGGCTCCGCCGAAAAGGCGACACTGGCCAAAAACGCGGGAGCCTGGGCCACCATTAATTATCAGCAAGAGGACATTGCACAACGGGTCAGTGAGCTGACCGGCGACAAGAAGGTTGGCGTGGTGTACGACTCTGTGGGGAAAGCGACCTGGGAAGCCTCGCTGGACTGCCTGCGTCGTCAGGGACTGATGGTGAGCTTCGGGAATGCTTCAGGGCCGGTGACCAATGTTGATCTCAGCATTTTAAATAAGAAAGGCTCACTGTTTGTTACCCGTCCTTCCCTGTTCGGCTACATCACCAATCGTCAGGAGCTGGAAACGGCCAGTGCAGAATTATTCTCTTTACTGGCAAGTGGCGCCATTAAGGTCGATGTGCCCGAGCAGCAAAAATTTGCACTGAAAGAGGCCAGCCGCGCTCACCAGTTACTGGAGAGCCGCGCGACGCAGGGATCGAGCCTGCTGATTCCCTGATGTAAAAAGGGCTTCCCGCAGGAAGCCCTTCTTTTATTTTTCATTCGCACTGATGTAGGGGCAGAAGCGATGAATATGTTATGAATCAACGACAGCTATCCTGACAGAAAACATAAGTAAAAAGTATGATTGTTGTTAATATTCTGAGCACCAATTTTTCACTGTGTGATCACGCACACATTTATCCCCTGCCATTCCGCTCCAGCCTGCGGATTCTGCGCCTGTACAGGACGCGCTGGCGAGTGTCTTCGTCAGTGAAAAAGCGCCGATAGAGCCATACTACGGCCACGGCCAGCAGTAGCCAGGGCAGCACCTTCACAATCAGCATCACCATACCGCCGACAAACATCACGATCGTGGCCACGACCAGGGCAGCAATGACGCCGATTAAGGACACGCCAGTCAGCAACAGCATCAGGAAGAAACCGAATACAAAAATAATGTCCATTTGTTCACTCCTCACGATGAATACGTTACGTATTACAAGAACCATGCCAACAAGTAACCTGTTGATAGTGATGAGTTAAGTATGAAGTATGCAAAATCAACCTGGCGAGATTCACCAGATTATGGTGAAAAAAAACCAGCCGGCTGGCTGGTTTAACTGTATCAGGCTTCCTGAGGGATCTTATCGGCGACCAGTGCTAATGCAGCCTCCAGTACCCGCACATCGGCACCGGGCTTATGGGCATTCTCGCTAAGGTGACGACGCCACTGGCGCGCGCCAGGGATCCCCTGGAACAGCCCCAGCATATGGCGCGTCACATGGCCAAGGTACGTGCCTTTTGCCAGCTCGGCTTCAATATAAGGGTACATGGCGCGCACCACCGCCACCGGATCAGCGGCAGGCTGTTCCCGGCCAAACACTTCTCGATCGACATGCGCCAGGATGCCGGGGTTTTGATAGGCCTCGCGGCCCATCATGACACCATCCAGGTGCTGAAGATGTGTTTTAGCCTCTTCCAGCGTTTTCACGCCGCCGTTAATGGCAATCGTCAGTTGTGGAAAATCACGCTTTAACTGATAAACCCGGGGGTAATCAAGCGGTGGAATCTCGCGGTTTTCTTTCGGACTCAGACCCGAAAGCCATGCCTTGCGCGCATGAATGATAAAGGTGTCGCAGCCACCGCGCTCTGCCACAGTGCCGATAAAATCGGTCAGGAAGGCATAGCTGTCCTGTTCATCGATACCGATACGGGTTTTGACCGTGACCGGAATATCCACCACATCACGCATCGCTTTAATGCCGTCAGCGACCAGCCCGGCTTCCGCCATCAGGCAGGCACCAAAGCGGCCATTCTGAACACGATCTGACGGGCAACCCACATTGAGGTTAACTTCATCGTAACCGCGCTGTTCAGCCAGCGCCGCACACTGCGCCAGTGCAGCCGGATCGCTGCCGCCCAGTTGTAACGCGACCGGGTGCTCCTCTTCATTAAAGGCCAGATAATCGCCTTTACCGTGAATAATGGCTCCCGTGGTGACCATTTCGGTATACAGAAGCGTATCGCCGGTCAGCAGACGATGGAAATAGCGACAGTGACGATCCGTCCAGTCGAGCATGGGGGCAACAGAGAAGCGTTGGGAGGAAAAAGTGTCGGTCATGAAGCGCAGTCGATCCGGTGGTTAACAGTGATGATATTCTGCACAAGGATAGCATAAGGGCGGGCGACAAGGTATCGCCCGCCCGTTAATGGCACGGAATCAGAAGTTAAATCCGAGTTGCGCCATGGCACCCCAGGTATTGTTTTGCCCCACCGAGCCTGCCAGATCCAGATGCACAGAATTGTTGAACGGTGACAGCCCAAAGCCTGCGGTCGCCACATTTTCGTCGTTGGAACGCATATCTGCGCGATAACCGGCGCGTAACTGTAACCAGTCCAGTACGCGATATTCCGCGCCCACGCCTGCATACTGACTGTTTTCCTGAGATTTGAAACGGTGCGTTTCGGTCAGGTCAACATCGCCTGTCAGCGTTACTGGCCCTTTATCCCAGGCTAAACCCGCCGTCACTAATGGACGGATTTCATAGGTATCCTGATAGCCATTCACCTCTTTGGTTTGCAGGTCACGTGATACCAGGTTCTGTCCGGTCACGCCTAATGTCCAGTTTTCTGCGAATACCGTCGCCAGGCCGGCGTCAACGTTGAACCCGCTTTCGGTGCTGCGGTAGCGGCCATCCCGTAAATCGTTTTTATCGTAGTTATAAACGCTGGCGGAATAGTTATACAGCCAGGTCTTTTGCAGCTTAGGCGTCACACCAATCGACACCGGATGGCCGGCAATCGTGAACTCATGGGCAACGGCGATACCATAATCGGTATTCAGCGCAGCCAGCCCGTTCGCGCTGGAGCCCAGCAAGTTTTGTACATTAGGCAGACCAAATACACCGCCAGGAATACCGGCAAACGTTCCGTCAGCCACGCCTTGTAAAATAACGATATCGCCTTCTTTTACATTCGCGCGGACATGCGCCGTACCATAGGCTTTGGTGACAAAGGCAAAAGGCAGCGTTTCATTCGGAACGGTGACTGCAATCGCGACACCTGCTGTCGCGTTGGCTTTGTTACCGCGTAAATCTCTGAGCGTATTAGCCAGATCCCCTGACGCAGCCTGTATTTCAGGAATACGGCGCAGCAGCTCTAACGTCGAGGCATTATCAAACAGATCCTGATAGCGATTTACCGTGTCAGTAATGTTATCGATCTTATCGACCATCTTGTCTTTATCAGTAATTTGCGCGCCCGCACTGGGAAAAATGATGCTGACGTTGTCATCGGGCTTCGCTTTGGTCATTAACGCCGGGTTAGCTAAAACGGCAGACCCGTAGGTAGAGGACGCCACGCCCGTTCCCCCCATTGCATCGTTACGGGCATCGTACCAGGTTCCCGCGGCCAGCGCGGATGATGAAAAAACCAGAGCATTAAACACTGCAGGGAAAACCAGAACGGAACGTGGGACGGTTAATTTTGCCATTTGCTTATCATCACCTGAAAAATTGCCGTTAAAACATTAACGACCGAATAGTTTGTTAGCCCCATTGTGGAGGATGGCTAACGCTTTATTGCTGTGAATTCAGAGTAAATAGTGGCGCAATTCCATTGATTGATTATTTTTCGATCCGTTATGTCTGGTTACCGTCCAAAAAGCGTTAACAGAAGGAGGTCGGGACCAGCACTTTATTAAGAACTTTTAAACATTAGTTCTTAACTCAGTGAGATGTAAAGCAAAAGGAAAAAATATTTACAAACATTCTGACATATATTGGCATCGCAGACGGGCGCAAAGTCGTAAGGAACAGATAAGCACGGGTAAAGGGAGGAGGTGCAGACAGGCAAGGTGCATCGTACGTATCATTAATGTGATAAGATAACATCACCTGTCAAACGGAGAAATTCCATGTCAACCATGACGCCAGAGCAAATCATGACCCAGGCTGAGAAACTGTGTTTACAGCGCGGTGTACGCCTGACGACCCAGCGCGCAGAGGTCCTGCGGTTGATGGCCGGACAGCCAGGATCGATCAGTGCTTATGACCTGCTTGATCAGTTGCGTGTCAGTGAGCCCCAGGCCAAGCCTCCTACCGTCTACCGTGCGCTGGATTTTCTTCTTGAGCAGGGTTTTATCCACCGCGTCGAGTCCAATAACAGCTATGTGATGTGTCACCATTTCGACGCACCCGCCCATACCTCGGTGATGCTGGTCTGCGATCGCTGTGCAGTGGTCACGGAAAAGCAGGCGCAGGGCGCAGAAAAAATCATCGCATCGCTGGCGCAAGAGGCAAGCTTTGTCCTACGGCATAGCGTGATAGAGGCGCACGGGTTATGTGAAAACTGTGCGGAAGTTGAAGCCTGTGAACAGCATGAACATTGTGATCATGACCATCAGGCTGACGGGAAGAAACGCAGTAAACGAAGCTAATTGCACATCCTTGTGCGGTCTGGCCGGCATGAGCGTACCGGCCCGGGTAGGAGCATCCCTGAATAACGTGATTACCAGCGGTAATCCTTGTTGTGACCTTCCCAGTCCGTTACTTCTTTCTCCGCCTGATCTTTCGCGTAGCCGTAACGTTCCTGAATTTTGCCGACCAGCTGATCGCGTTTACCTTCAATGACTTGCATGTCATCATCGGTCAGCTTGCCCCATTTCTCTTTCATTTTTCCTTTGAACTGTTTCCAGTTACCACTCGCTTCGTCTTTATTCATTGCAGACCTCCACGTCATCCTTCGGTTTCGTTTTATTTTACCATCAGGCAAAATTACGATATAAAGCGCTATTTAATAGCGCCATTCAAAGATAATTGTAGTAGCTAATTTCAGTTTTGCCGGAAAAAATGAAAATTTTATGTAGCCTGCGTCATATTTCAGGCAAGTTGCTCAGGCGCTAAACCAGGTGCCACTGCGCCAGTGCCTGCGCCAGACCAGCCAAAGTGACAGGCCGCGAAGCGCCAGAAAAACGGCTATCGCCAGCCATAGACCGTGATTACCGATAAAAGGCACGGTTAACAGCGTCAGGAAATAGCCCAGTGCGGCAATCGCCATACTGTTGCGCATTTCTCTTCCGCGGGTCGCACCAATAAACATGCCATCCAGCAGATAGCACCAGACGCCAACCAGCGGCATGACAACCTGCCACGGCAGAAAGCGGTCAGCCGCCTGTTGAAGTGCGGGAATCGATGTCAGGAGAGCCACGATCTGATAGCCACAAACAGCATAGACCAGTGAGAAAAACAGCGCGACTGACAGGGCCTGACGGCAGGCAGCAATCCATACCAGTTGCAACCTGCTGCCGTCTTTTGCGCCGTGTGCCTCACCAGCAAAGGCTTCGACGGCGTAAGCAAAGCCATCCAGCGCATAGGCGGTAAACGTCATGAACATCAGCAGGATGGCATTTACCGCCACCACATCAGGTCCGATACGCGTTCCCAGCACGGTCAGAGAGGCAAAGCAAAGCTGTAACAGTAAGGTACGCAGCAAGATATCGCGATTCAGGCGCAGCAGGCGGTGGATATCGCCACGCCAGCTATGGACCAGACTGTGCAGCGTGATACCACGCAGCGCCAGCACGCGCCAGACCATAAGTGCCCCGACCAGCAACGTCGCATATTCCGCGATAGCCGTCGCGGCTGCAGCCCCGGCGACGCCCCAGTGCAGCCCCAGCACCAGCCAGAGGTCCAGCAGAATATTGATAACGTTGCCCACCACCAGCAGGATGACCGGCGCTCTGGCATACTGTACGCCCAGCAGCCAGCCCAGAATCACCAGGTTAGCCAGCATGGCGGGCGCACTGAGCCAGCGAATATGGATAAACAGCGCAGCCTGCTCAAGCACGGCGGCCTCTCCGCCGATAAAGCGGGTTGCTAATGCCGTCACGGGATGACGCAGGGCAATAAACAGGCTGCCGGCCAGTAAGGCAATGATCAGGGGCTGTGCCAATGCGCGCGCCAGCGCCGTTTTATCGCCCGCGCCAAACGCCTGAGCCGTCAGGCCTGTCGTACTCATCCGCAGAAAAAGCAGCAGCATGAAGATGAAACTGGTAACGGTCGTCCCGACCGCAACGCCGCCCAGATAAACCGGGCTGTCGAGATGGCCAATAACGGCTGTATCGACTAAGCCGAGCAGAGGAACGGTGATATTTGACAGGATCATGGGCAGCGCCAGCCGCCACAGTTTTTTATCGGTAGCTGTCAGGAAGCGCATGTAACGTCCGTGCAATGCGCCGCTGGTGTTACAGATGAACCCACAGCGGCAAAACAGGGGCAGACTGGGTAACGTCAAGGTTGACGTAAAGAGCCAACCTTAAGAAGAGTTACAACCACTCACCGTTACGTACGATGCCAACCGCCAGACCTTCAACCGTCAGCGACTGCGCACGTGTATCGACAATGATAGGCTCAAAATCCGTATTTTCAGGTAACAGATGCACCACTGATCCCTGTTTTTTCCAGCGCTTCACAGTGACTTCGTCGTCAATGCGCGCTACCACCACCTGACCATTACGCACTTCCTGCGTTTTATGCACGGCCAGCAAATCACCATCCATGATGCCAATGTCTTTCATTGACATGCCGCTAACGCGCAGCAGGAAATCGGCAGAGGGCTTGAACATGTCTGGATCCACTTTGTAGTGGGTTTCGATATGTTCCTGGGCCAGCAACGGCTCACCCGCCGCAACGCGCCCAATGAGTGGCAGGCCATCTGAAGGTTCTTCTTCCATTAACAAACGGATACCGCGGGACGCACCAGAGACGATTTCAATCACGCCTTTACGCGACAGCGCTTTCAGATGCTCTTCTGCCGCGTTAGGTGAGCGGAAGCCCAGTTGCGCAGCAATTTCTGCACGCGTAGGCGGCATGCCCGTTTGATTAATGTGGTCGCGAATCAAGTCGTAGACCTGTTGCTGCCTGCTGGTTAATGCTTTCATCCCGCCCCCTGGTTGTTTATACAGTCGCTGTGAGTATATACAGGTATTGGTGAAATGGAAACCAAAAGTCAGGCCAAAATCAGTAATTTGACGGGAGATGGAATGCTTATCGCAAATGCGACCAAAGTAGCGTTCCCCAAACGAACAGGGCCAGTACTATTGCCAGCAAAACAGCGGCCGATCCCATATCTTTGGCTCGGCCGGCAAGAGGATGACGTTCCTGCCCTGTGCGGTCCACCACCGCTTCGATGGCGCTGTTCAGAACTTCAACAATCATCACCAGCATGACCGCGCCAATCATCAGGATGCGCGAAATAGTATCGACATCCAGCCAGCAGGCCAGGATAATTGCCGCCAGTGAAATTACGGCTTCCTGGCGGAAGGCAGCTTCATGCTGCCAGGCGGCGCGAAGACCTTGCCATGAGTAGCCAGCCGCTTTCACAATCCGGGTAATGCCGGTGACATTATTTGTCATGATAAAGGAACTCTTTTCAAAGGATTGACGTCAATACCGGGCAGCGCACAATTGTCGCTGTCACAGATTTTTGCTGCGCGTTCTGATATGCTTGCGCCGCTTTGCTAACAAGAGGCTTCATGTTGTCTATGTCAGGTTGGCGTAAAATTTTCTATAAATTGCTGAACTTACCCCTTTCATTTCTGGTAAAGAGTAAGGCCATTCCGGCTGATCCCGTCTCCGAACATGGGCTGGATCCTACCCGGCCTATTATGTATGTCCTGCCTTATGATTCAAAGGCCGATCTCCTGACTTTACGCGCGCAGTGCATCCGGCACGATCTGCCTGATCCGCTTATTCCGCTGGAGATAGACGGCGCCCTGTTGCCGCGTCATGTCTTTATTAATGACGGTCCGCGTGTGTTCCCCTATTTCGTGCCCAGCCTTGAATCGGTCAAAATCTTCCACGAGTATCTTGATCTGCACCGCAGCAATCCTGAACTTGATGTTCAGATGTTACCGGTTTCAGTCATGTTTGGCCGTGCGCCAGGTCGGGAAGTCCAGGGCGACGATCATCCGCCTCATTTGCGGCTCCTTAACGGCATTCAAAAATTCTTTGCCGTTCTCTGGCATGGCCGCGACAGTTTTGTGCGTTTTTCGCCCACGGTCTCCCTGCGTCGTATGGCGACCGAACACGGTACCGACAAGTCGATTGCGCAGAAGCTGGCTCGCGTAGCGCGCATCCATTTTGCCCGTCAGCGCCTGGCCGCGGTGGGACCGCGTCTGCCGGCTCGCCAGGATTTATTCAATCGCCTGTTGCAGTCGAAGGCGATTGAAAAAGCTGTGGAAGACGAGGCGCGTAGCAAGAAAATCTCCCATGAGAAAGCGCAGCAAAACGCCATTGAAATGATGGAAGAAATTGCGGCCAACTTTTCCTACGAAGCGATTCGTATCACCGACCGCGTGATGGGCTGGCTCTGGAGCCGACTCTATCAGGGGATCAACGTTAACGGCGGTGAGCGGGTACGTCAGCTGGCGCAGGACGGCCATGAAATTGTTTATGTGCCTTGCCACCGCAGCCATATGGACTACCTGCTACTGTCTTATGTGCTGTATCACCAGGGTCTGGTTCCGCCGCATATTGCCGCAGGGATTAACCTGAACTTCTGGCCTGCCGGGCCGATTTTCCGTCGTCTGGGTGCCTTCTTTATTCGTCGTACCTTTAAAGGCAACAAGCTCTATTCAACCGTGTTCCGTGAATACCTTGGCGAGCTCTTTACCCGCGGCTATTCCGTCGAGTATTTCGTGGAAGGTGGACGCTCACGTACCGGCCGACTGCTGGATCCGAAAACCGGCACCCTCTCTATGACGCTGCAGGCCATGCTGCGCGGCGGCACGCGACCTATTACGTTAGTGCCCATTTACATCGGTTATGAACATGTAATGGAAGTGGGTACTTACGCTAAAGAGCTACGCGGTGCGGCAAAAGAGAAAGAAGGCTTTATGCAGATGGTGCGCGGCCTGCGTAAGCTGCGCAACCTGGGCCAGGGTTATGTGAACTTTGGTGAGCCGTTGCCGCTGATCAACTATCTGAACAAGCGCGTACCGGAATGGCGTGAGTCTATCGATCCCATTGAAGCGCAACGTCCGGGCTGGTTAACGCCAACGGCCAATGATATCGCCGCCACCATCATGGTACGTATTAATGAAGCCGGTGCCGCGAACGCCATGAACCTGTGCGTAACGGCACTGCTCGCTTCCCGCCAGCGTTCGCTGACCCGTGAACAGCTGATTGAGCAGCTGGAGTGCTATACCCAGTTATTACGTAATGTGCCCTACTCGCCGGATGCCACTTTGCCTGACATGTCTGCGGAAGCGTTGCTGGATCACGCGCTGAGTATGAACAAGTTTGAGAGTGAGAAGGACAGCATTGGCGACATCATTATTCTGCCGCGCGAGCAGGCGGTACTGATGACCTATTACCGGAATAACATCCACCATATGTTGGTGATGCCCTCTCTGATTGCGGCCATCATCCAGCAGCACCGTAACCTGAGCGAAGCCGAACTGCTGCGCCAGGTCAGCCTGATTTACCCCATGCTGAAGAGCGAGCTGTTCCTGCGCTGGGGCAACGACCAGCTGCCGCAGCTGCTGGCTGACTTATGCCAGGAGCTGGCGCGCCAGGGACTGATTACCGTTGAGGCAGGTCTGCTGTCGTTCAATACGGCACGTTACCGTACGCTGCAGCTGCTGGCTGCCGGTGTACGTGAAACGCTGCAACGTTACGCCATCACCTTCTCGATTCTCAGCGCCAAGCCCACCATCAACCGCGGCACGCTGGAAAAAGAGAGCCGCACGCTGGCCCAGCGCCTGAGCGTACTGCATGGCATCAATGCGCCTGAGTTTTTCGATAAAGCGGTGTTCTCTACACTGGTACTGACCCTGCGCGATGAAGGCTATATCAGCGACAGTGGCGATGCGGATGTGGCGCAGACGCTGGCGACCTGGCACATTCTGGCAGAACTGGTCACCAGCGACGTCCGTATGACCATCGAGAGCGCCGTTGCACACAGCTAACGTGCTGGCATGACAAAAAAGGCGACCTGACTGGTCGCCTTTTTTATTGCTTACTGAACCTCACACTGTGCATCGCACTGGCGCTACGTTCGGTGCCTGCCCTATAACAGGTTTGAGAACGGCGGAGTATTCATTAACACGCCGAGAAACAGCACCAGCCCTACATAATTGTTATTCAGAAACGCCTGGAAACAGGCCTGACGCGCGCGCTTTGCGATCAGTTTTTGCTGATAAACAAATAAACCGCCCGCCAGTAACAGCATCCAGTAAAACGCCCCATTCAGATGCAGCCGTGTCCCTACCAGCGCCATCAGCCCCAGCGTCGCCAGTTGCAGCAGGCCGATAATCAATTTGTCGTACTGGCCAAACAGAATGGCTGTGGACTTCACGCCAATCTTCAGGTCGTCCTCGCGATCCACCATGGCATATTGCGTATCGTAGGCCACCGTCCAGCAAATGTTGGCGAGAAATACCAGCCAGCAAACCAGAGGTAAGGACTCACTAACAGCAGCCCAGGCCATGGGAATTGCCCAGCCAAATGCGGCGCCCAGGACCACCTGCGGCAAATGCGTATAGCGCTTCATAAAAGGATAAACCCAGGCAAGCGCCAGCCCGACAACAGAAAGCATAATCGTCATCAGGTTCATGCTTAGTACCAGGCCAAACGCGATCAGCCCCAGTACCACAAACAGCATTTTAGCCTCTTTCGCCGTGACAGCACCGCTGGCCAGTGGCCGGAGCTTTGTGCGTTCCACATGGCCGTCGACTTTACGGTCAGCATAATCGTTGATCACACAGCCGGCTGCACGCATGACAAATACGCCCGCGACAAACACGATCAGTACCGGTAACGGCGGCATCGCCCTGTTAGCCAGCCACAGCGCCCACAACGTCGGCCACAGCAGCAGCAGCGTGCCAATAGGTTTATCAATTCGCATGAGGCGGCTGTAAGCCTGCCATTTGGTCATTTGTTGTCTGTTTTGCACAGGTCAAATCCTTAACCCTGGTAACGGTAAACCGGCGACGCCGGTAAAAATAATTCGGTTAGTAGCAGGGGCTTCCCCGATAAACGCAGGCGCGACCGACGTCCCCACAGCGATTCAACGTTACCGGGCTCGATAAAATCGCGGGTCAGGGTTGAAGAGGAGAACAGGTAACGTCCCAGCGGTCGCGTTCCGAGCTGCTGCAACATCGCTTCGGGACCGTTCAGGGTGCTTTCAGGCACCAACGTGCGTCCCGCCAGCCAGGGTTGTTCGTCGCCATACAGGATCACTTCACGCAGCCAGAAGCGCTGATCAGCGGGTAACAGCGCACCTTCGTCACCTAATTCGTCAGCGTGGATAAACCCTTCACGAACGGGCTCCACCCTGACCTTCTGGCAATGCTGTTCGAAGCGCCTGGTCATAGAGTCCTCCTCCATCAGCCAGTCACGAAGTGATGGCGACAGAGCAGCACCGTCCAGCGCCAGCCAGTTGAGTGAACGTAATAAACGGAGCGGGTCTTGCGTCATGACACTTTCCCCCAAAAATTTTCAGGCAGGTAGTTTAGCGCAGAGCGATTCACGGCACACCCGTCCGTCATGCAAACGCGAGGTTATTCGCGCTTAAGCCGGTTACTGTTTGCCAGCCACAGGGTGATAACCAGCAGCAGAATAGCTGCCGAGTAGCACAGCGTATCAAAGGGATTTTTGTGGTCGACGATAATCAGCCTGATGATAGCCGTGATGCCGATATAGACGAAGTAGCGTAACGGGAAATGGTAACCCGACTGGAAGTACTTCACGATGAGGGCAATAAACTCAAAGTAAAGGAAGTAAATCACAATGCCTTCAATCAGAAGATAGGAGGACGCCTGCTCGCCCGTGCTGAACAGGACGTTGGCTAAATGGACCGTCTCTTTGCCCAGGAAGACCATTAAAATGAACGCCAGAATCAGCAATCCTGCATTCAGCACCCATTGCATCAGGCGCGCTATCTTTTGTGCTATCGGGTTTTTATCACTCATTTCACGCCTCGAAAATAAAGGGATGTTTTCTGGCGTTATCATGCTTTAGTGTGACGTAAATCACAATATAGCCGTCAGGCTTACTTAACAGCGTCTTTCAAACCGTCAGGCTGCGCGATGGAATGCCAGCCCCGGCATCCTCGGTATACCGCCGGGACCGTACGAACCTGTCTTTTGATGAAAGCCAACCGGACAGACCGATCACGTCGGCTGGCAGACCCACTCCGTCGCGCCGTCCTGTCATACGTTTTTCACATCCGACATTTACATTGGCTCGGTTTTTTTAACCCCGGCAGTCAGCTAGCGCCCGCTTTCATACCCGACCCAATGGATAGGCGTCCTGAGGCGGCACGTTGCGTTGGCCTCCGCGCAGCCAACAGCGGCGTTCAGGCCCGGCCAGGCTTAATCTGTCCCGCATTAACGGTTACGGGATTACGCCAAGTTAGTGTGCACTTACTCAAATATTAAGATGCGGCCGGACGGCGTTGCGCTGGCGGCGTTAAAACAGCCCGACGTCAGAGACGCAGACAAACGCCCCCTGTGGCGTGAAGACGCCGCAGCAAGAGAGGACAACATGAAAACAATTCTGGTGATTCTGGACGGCCTGAGCCATCACGTTGCCCATCATGCGATGGGTTATCTGCACGCAGAATGTGCGCAAGGTAAAGGGCATTATTATCATCTCACCTGTGCACTGCCTTCTCTGTCGCGTCCGCTGTATGAATGCATTCTGACCGGGGTTGCGCCTGTGCAAAGTGGAATCATCCACAACGGGGTAAACCGCCTGAGTCACGAACAGAGCGTATTTCACTATGCGCGTAATGCGGGCCTGACCACTGCCGCAGCGGCTTATCACTGGATCAGTGAACTTTACAACCGCAGTCCTTTCGAGCCCGCGCGCGATCGTCATACCGAAGCGCCGGCCCTGCCTGTCCAGTTCGGGCACTTTTACGTTGACGACAGTTACCCCGATTCGCACCTGTTTGAAGATGCCGAGAGCCTGAGGTTGCGGCACAACCCGGACTTCCTCCTCATCCATCCGATGAATATCGATTATGCCGGTCATCAACATGGCCTGTCCTCGCCCCAGTATCGTAACCGGGCACGCATGGCGGATGGTTACCTGTCGCAATGGATGCCTGGCTGGCTGGCAGAAGGCTATCAGGTGATGGTGACCGCTGACCATGGCATGAACGACGACCGCTCACATGGTGGCATGCTGCCGGAAGAAACGACCGTTCCCCTGTTTGTCTTTGGTGACGGGTTCTCGCTAAAGCCTGGGCTGGAACTGCAACAAACCGATCTCTGCGGCACGCTGTGTACACTGCTCGGCGTTCCTCATGACAAGCCGGTGCATCACGATCTGCTGGCACAGGTTTCGCTCTGACCCTCTTCCCGCTTCTGGCGGCAGGAATACAGTAAACTGCCGCCCCGGGTCTGGCGGGTTGGGCAAACGGCACAACCCGTCCTTCTGTTGCCGTTATTCCGCTGATCCCCTGCCGTACTGACTTTGTCGCCATGCCCTTCACTGACCACAGAAAAAAGCGCACCGGCCGCGCGCGGCGGGAAAGGTCCGCCTGAGGCCAGCCGGATTTGTCGTGAGGTATCCGCAGAGTGGTCTACATTTAAAGGGGCCGACGCTGCGCAGGTCATTTAAAACACTGGAAAAAAGTTCGCAACGTCCGGCAGCCATGTTCGCAGATTGCGCTCTCCATCAGGCTGGCAATCTGTCATGCCGTAAGCCTGATGGTTGAGGAGCAACGTTACGTGTTAACCCTGCTTAACTTACTGTCTGCCGTTGCGCTTCTGGTCTGGGGCACGCACATTACGCGCTCCGGCATTATGCGCGTTTACGGGGCCGATTTGCGCCGGGTGCTCAGTCGCAGCGTGGAAAAGAAGCCGATGGCGTTTCTTGCCGGTATCGGCGTAACGATGCTGGTGCAAAGCAGTAATGCCACCACGCTGCTGGTTACCTCGTTTGTGGCTCAAAATCTTGTCAGCCTGACACCCGCTCTGGTAGTGATACTGGGCGCTGACGTCGGTACGGCCATTATGGCGCGCGTCCTGACATTCGATCTCTCCTGGCTTTCCCCGCTGTTTATCTTTTTTGGCGTGGTTTTCTTCCTGAGTCGCAAACAAAGCCGGGCAGGTCAGCTTGGCCGGACCAGCATAGGTCTGGGGTTAATTCTGCTGGCGCTACAGCTGATTGTTGAAGCCGCCCGACCGATTACCCAGGCGGCTGGCGTGCAGGTTCTGTTTTCCAGTTTAACCGGTGACGTAATGCTGGACGCTCTGCTCGGAGCGGTCTTTGCCATTATCAGCTACTCCAGTCTCGCCGCTGTGCTGATTACCGCCACACTGACCGCCACAGGCGTGATCGCCTTCAAGGTGGCCCTGTGCCTGGTGATCGGCGCGAACCTGGGCAGCGGCTTACTGGCGGTTATTAACGGCAGCGGATCCAATGCGGCCGGGAAACGCGTTGCAATGGGCAGCTTTCTGTTTAAGCTGACGGGCTGTGTAATAATTCTGCCCTTTGTTGAAACCGTAGCGGGCTGGCTGGATAAACTGCCCGTTAATGACGAAGAGCTGGTGATCTTCTTTCACGTTTTCTACAACCTGTTTCGCTGCATTATCATGGTGCCCTTTGCCGATGCGATGGCACGCCTGTGCCATCGACTGATTGCGGACGATGCCGAAAGTGACGTCACGCTAAAACCCAGACACCTTGACAGCAGCGCGCTGGATACGCCCGCTCTGGCGCTGGTGAATGCTGCGCGCGAAGCGTTGCGTATGGGCGACGTGCTGGAGCAGATGCTGGATACGTTTCTGCAGGTGGTGCGCGGCGAGTCGCGGGCAGAACGCACGGTACGGCGGCTGGATGATGATGTGGATGTCCTGTATACCGCCATCAAACTCTATCTGGCGCGCATGCCGAAAGAGGATTTATCAGAGGAGGATTCCCGCCGCTGGGGGCAAATCATAGAAATGTCGCTGAATCTGGAGCAGGCCGGTGACATTATCGAGCGCATGAGCGGGGACGTCGCCGATAAATCTCTGGCTGCCCGGCGAACCTTTTCGCCCGAGGGCCTGAAAGAGCTGGAAGCCTTGCATGAGCAGCTTATCGCGAATCTACGGCTGAGCCTGTCGGTATTTTTATCTCACGATGTTACCAGCGCTAAGCGGCTACGCCGCGCCAAACACCGCTTCCGCCTGAAAATACGCCGCTATTCACACTCGCATGTTGATCGGTTACATCAGCAGAACATTCAGAGCATTGAAACCAGTTCGCTGCACCTGGGCTTGCTGGGCGATATGAAGCGTCTGAACTCGCTGTTTTGCGCGGTCGCTTACACGGTTCTGGAGCAGCCTGACGATGAGCGGGATTATGACTAAAGGAAGTGCGAAGGCCGTTTGGCCTGCGCACTGTGTCTCTCAGGGACGGGATGACGGCTTTTTATCTGTGGGCTTACCGGACCAGTAGCCCGCCAGCAGGGAACCGGAAAGGTTGTGCCAGACGGAAAACAACGCCCCCGGCAGTGCAGCCAGTGGCGAGAAATACAGTTTACCCAGCGTCGCCGCCAGCCCTGAATTCTGCATGCCCACTTCCAGCGCCAGCGTGCGGCAGGTGGATTCATCAAAGCCAAACAGCTTGCCGCCCCAGTAACCGCCGAGCAGACCAATGGCGTTATGTAACATGACGGCGGCGATCACCATCACGCCAACCGAGGCAATAAAGCTCTGGCTACCGGCGACCACAGCACTGATGATCAGCAGAATACACACCATTGAAAAAGCGGGAAGATAAGGCTCTACCCGACGAACCAGACCGTTAAACGTGTGGTGAATGATCAACCCTAACCCGATAGGGATCACGACGATCCTGATGATGCTCAGCAGCATACCGGCAACATCAACCTGAATATGCGTATCCACATAAAAACGGGTCAGCAGCGGCGTGGCAAACACACCAACCAGCGCGGACACCGAGGAGATGGTCACCGAGAGCGCCACATCGCCTTTTGCCAGATAAATCATTACGTTCGAGGCGGTTCCACTGGCAACGCTGCCCACCAGAATCATCCCGGCAGCCAGATCGGGCGGCATGTTAAACAGTTTTGCCAGCGCCCATGCCGCCAGGGGCATCACCAGATAGTGCAGGAATGTACCTGCAAGCACCGGCGCCGGACGGGTTAAGACGCGTTTGAAATCATTGATATTCAGCGTGACGCCCATACCGAACATAATCAGCATCAGCAGATACGCGACCCACGGGCCAATGCCCAGAAAGGTGGTGGGCGAGTAATAAGCCGCGACAGACAACAGGACGGCCCACAGGGGGAACAGACGGGTTAAGTTGGCAAGCATCAACAAACATCCTTTTAGCAAAATCAGCGACGTGCGTGGAATGATGTCCGGCGGCATCACAGTCGGTCAGTAAAAAGCCGGACAGGGTCCGGCTTTCTTTTGATGTCAGCGGCGCTTATTCAAACAAGTTGTGGTGCAGCGTACGCACCACACTTTCCGCATCGTCACCTGGCACCAGGAAGCAGAGGTTATAGCTGCTGGCTCCGTAGCAAATCATGCGCAGGTTAAAGGGCTCAAGTACGCCAAACACCTCTTTACCTACCCCACAGGCTTTCGACAGTTCATTGCCGATTATGGCCACCAGCGCCAGGTTTTCCTCTACTTCCACCCGACACAGGGATGAGAGCTCGGTTAACAACGCCTGGCTCAGCAGATGGTCGCCGGTTGAAGTCGAGCCGGTCGTATCCAGCGTCAACGCGACGCTGACTTCCGAGGTGGTAATCAGATCCACCGACACGTTGTGACGCACCAGGATATTGAACACTTCAGACAGGAAGCCCGGCGTATGCAACATATTCAGGCTGTGCAACGTGACCAGGGTTTGCTTGCGGCGCAACGCCAGCGCTCTGAACAGCGGCGGATTCGCCGTCTCATTGCACACGCGCGTACCGCCTGCTGCAGGATCTTTACTGGAGCCGACGAACACCGGAATGTCGCTACGGACAGCGGGCAGCAGCGTGGCAGGATGCAGAACTTTGGCACCAAAAGTGGCCATTTCAGCCGCTTCTTCAAAAGTGATTTCATCAATACGTTTAGCCGCAGGGACTACACGCGGATCGGTGGTGTAAATGCCCGGCACGTCTGTCCAGATATCCACGCGCGCAGCGTTTAATGCTTCACCCAGCAGGGCGGCCGTATAATCACTGCCGCCGCGGCCCAGCGTGGTGGTGCGTCCTTTTTCTTCGCTGCCGATAAAGCCCTGCGTGACCACCAGAGCGGCGGCAATGCGCGGCTGCAACTGCACACTGACCTGCTCGGCCAGTACGGCGACATCAGGCTCCGCACGGCCAAAGCGATCGTTCGTGCGCATGACTTTACGCACGTCAAACCATTCCGCATTGACCCCGCGCTCACGCAGGATCTCGACAAACAGCAGAGTCGACATGAGTTCGCCGTGGCTGACCAGTTCGTCGGTTAAGGCGCTGGAGGTGGCGAGAGCGGCGGCGTCAGACAGCATGCCGATATTGTCGATAATGCGGTCGATTTCATCGCGGATAACGTCTGGATTGTTCAGGCGATCGATGATGGCATATTGAATGCGGCGGATATCATCGAGCTGCGCCGCGCGTTGCGATGTCTCCTGACCTTCGGCAAGGGAGACCAGCAGATTGGTGATGCCTGCAGAGGCAGAAAGCACCACCAGCCGGGTATTGCTGTCCTGCAATACCACATCGGCGCTACGGTTCATGGCATCGAAATCGGCAACGCTGGTACCGCCAAATTTCGCTACATTCAGATTCAGAGACATTGTATGACCTCGTGTCAGGATACGTTGCCCTCACCCGTTAAGAGATGAGAAACAGTAATTCAGCCTAAGCACAAGGAAAGAGCAGAAACGGGTAAAATCGAATAGACGAGTCACCCAGAAGCGCTCCACCTTGCGAAACGTCCGACTGTGGACGTTTCTGGTGACAACCCAGGGGATTCAGCCCCTGTAGCCGACAGCCAACACACCGTGATGTTGACCACCTCGGCGTCGCTCCCCCTGATGTGTTATCTCTGGATACGGTTCCTCCAACACACTGCCTGGTCGACGCGCCTCTTCTGGCTTGCGCACAGGTGCGCAAGTAGCGCGCATAGATTTAGCGATTTCTGGCCCTGCTGTCAATGACCGTCACGGGACAATTTTTCATGCAGAGCGCACCGGATAACAAATTTTGCCTAATCTCTGCGACTACAGTGCTAAATGGCTTCAGCAACGTCGTCACATTCTGATGCGGCACAATGTTCGTGGGCTGCCGTTGCGCCATACTTTTCAGCCTTTCGCCCATGGAAACAGTCCGAATGATTGCCGCATCATCCACTGCGAAACGGGCTGTATTCGTGCGCTGACACCATCGCACTGACAAAGTTTTTCCTTTCAGTTGCAACTGTGGTCATACTGAAATGCTAACCGGGTACGATGCGACCCCGATGGAATGACGGTTCTTAATATCAACAAGAGTGTTGCCATGAAAAATATCAATCCGACCCAAACCGCAGCCTGGAAAGCGCTGCAAGAGCATTATGAACAGATGAAAACGGCGAAAATCGCCGACCTGTTTGCCCAGGATGCCGATCGTTTTGCTAAATTCTCAGCCACCTTTGACGACCAGATGCTGGTAGATTTCTCGAAAAACCGCATCACGCAGGAGACGCTCGATAAACTGCTGGCCCTGGCAAAAGAAACCGATTTAAGCGGCGCGATTGCGTCCATGTTCTCGGGCGAAAAAATTAACCGGACGGAGGATCGCGCCGTCCTGCACGTCGCCCTGCGCAACCGCAGCAATACGCCAATCAAGGTGGATGGCAAAGATGTGATGCCTGAAGTCAACGCGGTGCTGGCGAAAATGAAAAGCTTCTCCGAGCGCATTATTGGCGGTGACTGGAAAGGTTACACCGGCAAACCGATCACCGATGTGGTGAACATTGGTATCGGCGGTTCCGATCTGGGGCCGTTTATGGTGACTGAGGCACTGCGCCCGTACAAAAACCACCTGAACATGCATTTTGTGTCCAACGTTGACGGCACGCACATCGCCGAAACGCTGAAAGACCTCAGCCCCGAAACCACGCTGTTTCTGGTGGCGTCAAAAACCTTTACCACCCAGGAAACCATGACCAATGCGCACAGCGCACGTGACTGGTTCCTGAAAACGGCCGGCGATCAACAACACGTTGCGAAGCACTTTGCTGCGCTCTCCACCAATGCTAAAGCCGTGGGCGAATTTGGTATCGATACCGACAATATGTTCGAGTTCTGGGACTGGGTCGGCGGCCGCTATTCGCTGTGGTCGGCCATTGGCCTGTCCATTATTCTGTCGATTGGTTTTGAGAACTTTGAGCAGTTGCTGAGTGGCGCGCATGCCATGGATAAGCACTTCTCTACCACGCCAGCCGAAAAGAATATCCCCGTTCTGCTGGCGCTGATTGGTATCTGGTACAACAACTTCTTTGGCGCGGAAACCGAAGCAATCCTGCCTTACGATCAGTACATGCACCGTTTTGCAGCCTATTTCCAACAGGGAAATATGGAGTCGAACGGGAAGTACGTTGATCGCGCAGGCCAGCCGGTGACCTATCAGACGGGCCCGATTATCTGGGGTGAACCCGGCACCAACGGCCAGCATGCGTTCTATCAGTTGATTCACCAGGGCACCAAACTGGTACCTTGCGATTTTATTGCACCTGCCATCAGCCACAATGCCCTGGCCGATCACCATCCTAAGCTGCTGTCGAATTTCTTTGCTCAGACCGAAGCGCTGGCATTTGGTAAGTCACGCGAAGTGGTGCAGAAAGAATTTACTGATGCGGGTAAATCGGCGGAATCTGTCGCGCACATCGTGCCGTTTAAAGTGTTTGAAGGGAACCGCCCGACCAACTCAATTCTGTTGCGCGAAATCACGCCATTCAGCCTGGGCGCGCTGATTGCGCTCTACGAGCATAAGATCTTCACCCAGGGGGCAATTCTGAATATCTTCACTTTTGACCAGTGGGGCGTGGAATTAGGCAAACAGCTGGCTAACCGTATTCTGCCGGAGCTGGAAGATGACAGTAATATTACTAGTCATGACAGTTCGACTAACGCCTTAATTAACTGCTACAAGAAATGGCGCTAATCGTATAGTGACAGAGGCGGCCTGCCGGCCGCCTTTTTTTTGTCATCATGATCGGGCACGCTGCTTTTTATCTGAAAAGCCTGCTGGCAGACTGGATAATTCTTAAAATGCACTGCGGCAATTCTGAACCTCGCGCTGCGCAGAGCGCATCACCCTACTAAAAACCGGATCTAAAACGGTAAGCCAATGCTTCTTACCTCTTGTTTTATAAGGTGATTGGATTTCACGCTTATTCAGGTAATTCCGATTATTCTCATTCCGTACCAAAAGATACTAAATAAGTAGAAACCGCTTTGCTTTCCTCTTACTCACAGACAAATATCCGGCCTTTCACGGTAAATCCACCAATTTAAAATAAGTTAACGCTGAATCCGCTTAATTTGCCCCGTTTTTTTACGCGTCATTTACCAGGTTTTAAGACTACTCAACTCTGGTATTTTGTTGCCCTATACTGGACGCGCCCATAATGGGTCTGTCCTTCGGTTTGCGATAACCGTTTATTCTGTTTCGCGAATGTGTTGGATAGCAATCCTTCATTCAACCAATGTAGGTGTTGTTATGAAAAAACGCATGATTGCCGGTCTGGCATTACTCGTCGCCGTCTCTTCCAGCGCTTATGCGGCACCGGAAGAAGCTGGTGCCGCAGCAGGCGCACAGGCGGGGACAATCTCCGCAGGTACGACTACCGCTGTAGGTATCGGCGTGCTCGGCGCGTTAGTAGGACTCGGCGTTGCCGCTTCTGGCGGTGGTGACGGGGCAAATACGGGTACAACTACCACGACCACAACGGGCACCACACGTTGATGGGTACCCTGATTCTTTAGGCTGCAGCAAGGCCGCGAACGTGTGAGTCGTGATGCATTTACGCAGGTGAGTGTGTTGCGACGAGGACGCCAGCGTGTCGGCAGCTGAAAGAACAGAGGTATGGGAGCATTAATCATAACCACACATTCGTGTGGTTATTTTTACTTTGGCATCATTTATCAGGGACACATTGTGCGCCAACTTCCGCTGCTGCTCGTTTGCCTGCTGCTGCAGGCCTGTACACAAACGCAAAAAGGACTCGAACAGACGGTGATAATGGCCATCGAAGGGCCAAAAGATGTCACTGTCACGCCTCAGGAAATTGATGCGCTGCCCTACGCCAGCCTGTATGCACGCATTAATGACGGCCCACGCATTTTTGTCGTGCTGGGTTACAACGAAAACGGCCAACAAAAATGGATTACGCGCGACCAGTCGATGCTGGTAACGGCCCACGGCAGGCTGATTAAAACGCTGGGCCTGCCCGACAACCTGATGAACGTCAGTAACCTGCAACAGGATCCGCTGGCGAAAGGCCTGTCGCTGACCAACGGCCAGCACTGGACGCGGATTGTGCAGTGGACCGGGCAGGGCAAATTCCAGAGCGCCACCGTCAGTTCCACTTTCGAGCGTGGCGATGATGAAGTTCTGACGATTGCCGGAAATCGCATCCCCTGCCGCGTCTGGCATGAGGCGTTACGTATCGACAGCCTTGGCCGTGAGTGGCAAAACACGTTCTGGATCGATAACAGCAGCGGTCAGGTCGTGCAATCCCGACAGATGCTTGCTGCCGATACCTTCCCTGTTGAAATCACCATTCTGAAGCCGGCGAAATCATGAAAAAAATAACGCTATTGTTGGCAGGCGTGAGCCTGCTTACCAGTCTGGGTGCCCGTGCCGCAGGTCAGGTTACCGTCCATGCCCCGCAGGACACCGCCAGCGTGCAGCTCAATCAGGTCGAAAATCTGGCGCAGTTGGTGACGCAGCCCGCATTAATGGCCCAAACCGACTGGCGACGGGCCGTGATTGCTGAGCAGGGAGCGACAGCCCAGGCCCGGCAGCAGTATCAGCAGGCCCTGGCCGCGCTGCGTACCTGGCGGGCCGACAGCAGTGGTGAACAAGCCGCCGCCATTAACGCGGTGATTCGGCAGTTCAGCAACATGAAGGTGACGGGCCGTCAGTTCGTCACGCTGGATCCTGATCGCATCCGGCTGCATTCAGCAGACAACCGCCGCCTGGACGGGCGTTATGATCTCTATCTCACTCAGCCCAGTCATCATGTGCTGCTGCTGGGCGCGATTGCCGGAGCCGGACGCGAAGCCTGGCAACCGGGCAAGTCCGTGCGGGAATACCTGCGTGACCATCCACGGCTGGCCGGCGCAGAACGCAATTTCGCGGTTGTGATTGCGCCAGACGGAACGACGCAGAACGTCCCGATTGCTTACTGGAACCATCGCCATGTCGAACCTGAACCTGGCAGCATTATTTTTGTGGGCTTTTCCTCATGGAGCCTGCCAGACGCCTTTGACGATCTGAATAGCCGCCTTGTTTCTGTTCTGACTCACCGGATACCAGACTGATGAAAAAACGTTATCTTCTCAGCCTGTTGGCTGTTTCAGTAGCAAGCGCCTGCCAGGCGCAGGCGGAAATGTATGAGGCGCCCGTCACGCCGTCGCAGTCTGATTTCGGCGGCGTAGGGCTGATGCAGGTACCGACTGCGCGAATGGCAAGAGAAGGCGAATTCAGCCTTAACTTCCGCGATAATGACCAGTATCGCTACTATTCCGCCTCATTACAGCTTTTCCCCTGGCTGGAAACGACTGTGCGCTACACGGATGTGCGGACACGACGTTACAGTGCGGTAGAGAGTTTCAGTGGTAATCAAAGCTATAAAGATAAAGCCTTCGATCTGAAACTGCGGTTGTGGCAGGAAGGATACTGGTTACCTGAAGTCTCGTTCGGTACGCGCGATCTTGGCGGTACCGGCTTATTTGACAGTGAATATCTGGTCGCCACCAAAGCCTGGGGGCCCTTTGACTTTACGCTGGGCTTTGGCTGGGGCTATCTGGGTAACAGCGGAACCGTTTCCAACCCCTTCTGCTCTTACAGCGACAGCTTCTGTCAGCGCCCGGGCGTGGGACAGGCTGGCTCGATTAACGGTTCTCAGATGTTTCACGGCCCTTCTGCCGTGTTCGGCGGTATTGAATACCAAACGCCGTGGCAGCCGCTGCGCCTGAAAGTGGAATATGAAGGCAATGATTATAAAGATGATTTTGCCGGACGCCTGCCGCAGCGCAGTAAAGTTAACGTCGGTGCGATCTACCGCGTAACTGACTGGGCGGATATCAATGCCAGCTATGAGCGCGGCAATACCTTTATGTTCGGCTTTACCATCCGGACTAACTTTAACGATATGCATCAGGATCATATCGACAGCCCTAAACCGGCCTATGATCCGCATCCGCAGCCGAAATTGCTGGAGACCACGGTGACAGGCAATCAGCTGTCTGCGCTGAAGTACGACGCAGGCCTGACGGGCCCGAAAATCCAGACCAAAGGCAATACGCTGTATGTATCGGGCGAGCAGACCAAATATCGCGATACCCGAGAAGGGGTCGACCGCGCCAATCGTATCATCATGAACAACCTGCCGGACGGCATCGATACGATTAACGTCACAGAGTCGCGCTTCAATATGCCGCAGGTGACGACAGAAACGTCCGTTGCCAGCCTGCGTAATGATCTGACTGGCTACCCGTTAGGACATGAGCAGTCTCTGCAGCAGGTACGCAAAAATCCGGTCGATCCGGGTCAGACCGAGCAGGGGATGTTTATTCGCAAAGATCGCCTGGATTACGGTCTGTCTCCGGTACTCAATCAGTCTGTCGGCGGCCCGGAGAGCTTTTATCTGTATCAGGTCGGCGTCATGGGCAACGTCGATTACTGGCTGACCAATCATCTGCTGGTCAGTGGCAGCCTGTTTGCTAACGTGGCAAATAACTATAACAAATTCAACTACAACGGTGCCCCCGCCGATTCCACCCTGCCCCGCGTGCGTACGCATATTCGTGACTACGTTGAGAACAACGTTTACGTCAACGATCTGCAGGCTAACTACATGGACTATCTGGGCAATGGTTTCTACGGCCAGGTCTATGGCGGCTATCTGGAAACCATGTACGGTGGTGTCGGGGGCGAAGTGCTTTATCGTCCGGTGGACAGCAACTGGGCGGTGGGCGTAGACGCCAACTATGTGCGCCAGCGTGACTGGAACGACATGATGCGGTTTACGCATTACGAAGCCCCGACCGGCAACCTGACAGGTTACTGGCGGCCGTGGTTTGCGGAAGATGTGTTGGTTAAGGCCAGTATCGGCCAGTATCTGGCGAAGGATAAAGGCGTCACGCTGGATGTCTCTAAACGCTTCGACAGCGGCGTCATGGTCGGCGTCTATGCGACCAAAACCAATGTCTCCTCTCAGCAGTACGGCGAAGGCGACTTTACGAAAGGTTTCTACATTTCCATCCCAATGGATCTGTTTACCGTGACGCCAACGCGTGGCCGTGCGCAGATTAACTGGGTTCCGCTCACCCGCGATGGCGGTCAGATGCTGGGACGCAAGTACCAGCTGTATGACATGACCTCGGATCGCGATGCGCGGTTCAACTGATAAAGAGGGCAGCCTGCGGGCTGCCTTCTTTTTTGTCTGCGTCGTCCTCAGCTGAAAGGCCCGCGCGCCACGCCGCTCACCAATGTGTTTTTACAGCCGCATAATCTTCCACCCGATCGCGCTGGCTTTGCGCCACCGCAACATAGCGGCTGGCAGGATGACTAAAATATCTGCCTCACCTTGACGCGCCTGACCACATCGCAAATTACCCCCACAGGTTTCATTCCAGCGTGTGCCTTCACATCCGGCCAGGCCCGGCGGATTGCGGAGACGGAGAGCAGGTCTGACCAGCGCACCAGCGTTTGCATTTACGGTGATTAAAACGAAAATGGTTTCCACTATGTGAAAGGAGAAACTCTATGGCTACGCCTGTTGCCGCCAAACGCGGTAAAAAACCTCGCAGCACGTCGGCACCTCCCGCTCCGGCTGGCGGTCAGGTTCAGTCACTGACACGGGGGCTGACGTTGCTGGAGTTGATCGCCAGTTCACAGGGTAGCGTGGCACTTACCGAACTGGCACAACAGGCGGGTTTACCAAACTCGACCACCCATCGTCTGCTGACCACAATGCAGCAGCAGGGCTTTGTACGCCAGGTGGGCGATCTGGGTTTCTGGACAATCGGCGCGCATGCGTTTGTGGTTGGAAGCAGTTTTTTGCAGAGCCGCAACCTGCTGGCGCTGGTGCATCCGGTGTTACGTTCACTGATGGAGAGTTCGGGCGAAACGGTCAATCTGGCGGTGCTGGACCTGAGCGACTTCCAGGCGGTCATTATTGACCAGGTACAGTGCACGCAGCTCATGCGCATGTCCGCACCGATAGGCGGCAAGCTGCCCATGCATGCTTCCGGAGCGGGCAAAGCCTTTCTTGCCCATCTCAGCGACGACAAAGTGACCGCGCTGCTGCACCAGAAGGGCCTGCATTACTACACACCCAATACGCTGATGTCTCCGCAGAGCCTGAAAACTAACCTGGCACAAATACGTACCCGTGGATTTTCTTTCGATGACGAAGAGCATGCGCTCGGCTTGCGTTGCGTGGCGGCACCCATTTATGACGAACACGGCGAGCCTTTTGCCGCGCTGTCGATTTCGGGTCCAATTGCCCGCATGACTGACGATCGCATTACCGAACTGGGCGCGCTGGTCATTCGGGAAGCGCGCCAGGTTACCCAGGCTTACAGCGGTCGTTAAGGAACGGGCTTCGCACCGTGCGCGAGTCCGGAAATCGACGCGTAGATCACTGGCGCGATCCAGCGCGCCAGTGGCTGATGGACTGTCATATCAGGCGCTTAGTAAACCTTTATAGACGGCATCACGCACCATCACAGGAAACTGCCCATTCACCCCCTCCGGTGTGGTATTGGTCATGGCGACCACGCACAGCGCGTTTTGACGATCCACGAACCAGGTGTGTCCATACGCTCCACTCCACGACAGCGTACCGGCTGACTGAGGCGACAGGGCAGCATCCGGATCCACCAGCAGTGCCCAGCCCACACCAAATCCCCATCCCGGCCCCTGCGTAGCCCAGTTTGCCGTCACGTGTTCCTGCGTCATGTAGTCAAAACTTTCACGCGTGATTAGCGGCGCGCCTTCACGCCGGACGGTTTCCAGCACTTGCATAAAATCGAGGGCCGTTCCTGCCATACCTCCGCCGCCGCACGGCCAGGCATCGGGTTTGAGAATACGGCCGGGGCTAAAAATCGCGGTGCCTTCACCGAAAGGGATCTGCTGATTATCACGCATGACTGAAGGCACCGGGTTGTCGTCCGTGTAGACCGTGGTTAATCGCGACGCGTCTCTGACGCTAAACAGCGTGTCTGCCATCCCCAGTGGGCTCGTTATATGGTGATTCACCAGTTCTGGCAGGCTTTTACCGGTCGCCCGTACCATGATTTCACCGAGAACATCGATGCCCAGGGAATAACGCCAGCCGGTGCCGGGACGGAACTGTAACCGGGTGCCCGCAAGGCGCTGCAGATTCTCTTCCAGGGTGAGTCCGGGCTGATAGTCGATGCCGTCTGACACATTGCGTGAGTGATAAAGCGAATCCGCCGGGGCGGAATAACGATAGCGTAAACCTGACATATGGCTCAGCAAATGCCGCACCCGGATAGTGGCTGGCTCACCGTTCTCAAGGCAGGGACGGAAATCCGGAAGCCAGCGGGTGATATCGTCGTCCAGTGTGATATCCCCTTGCTCGATCAGGCGCATGGCGGTCAGGCTGACAATGGGTTTGGTGAGTGACGCAAGACGGTATATCGCATCCACAGACATGGCTTTATTTTGCTCTCTGTCCGCCCACCCCGCCGCCCGTTGATAAATCAGTTTTCCCGCCTGAGCCACCATCACTGTGGTACCCACAACACGCTGGCTATTAATCGCATGATCAATAACCGCATCCATTGCGGCTTCGAACTTTGCCGGGGCAGGAGAGAGTCCAGAGGTAAAATAAAACATAATGAAGTCCTTTTTTAATCAGAAGTAGTGAGAAAGATAAAACATCCAATCTCAGGCAATATTTAATCTTTAAAGAATGTATTCACTTAGATAATTTAATAATGAAAAATAAAAACCAAACCACAATGGTTAAACTAGATAACATCTCATCATTAAATAACACACGCCCTACATAATAACTCTCTCCCCTTTTCAACTGGTCAACCAATAGGGAATTTGAGTCTACCTTATCGGCATCCCTAGTATTTGTGACCGACCTCTTTTTTTTAAAAGGGCAGAATGATTACCATGCTCTACGCCGAAAATACGCGTATTAACGCATCAGTACAAATAACAGCGCGCCTTTTAGAGAACACAGAGCGGGGCATTATTCTGGTCAACCAAAATTTACCATGCTAAATAACGGCGTTAAAAATCACTATTTATTTAACAAAAAATACTCACCTGCATTAAAGACTGACAACGCAAACACACACCCGCGTTGTTTATTCTTTAGGGCTTTATTTAAAAGTTCGCATTACTTTTTCACGCTTATACGACACCTGAATGCGTCTGAGCGCCACTCCGATTTTATTAAGGGAATATTATGACAACGTTAGCACAGCCCGTGCGCAGAAAAGTGGGGACAGGCACCGCCATTGGCTATGGCATTACCGATATTTTTGGCGGTGGGTCCATGGCTTTAATCGGTACATGGTTACTGTTTTTTTATACGACGTTCTGTGGGCTTTCAATGTTGGAAGCCAGCTCAATTTTTGCTATTGCCCGTATTATTGATGCCATTCTGAGTCCGGTGATGGGATATATCACCGATAAATTCGGCAGTACCCGGCTCGGTAAGCGCTTTGGTCGCCGTCGCTTCTTCCTGCTCATCAGCGCGCCAATGATGTTTGTTTACGCGCTGGTCTGGGTCAGCGACATGAACTACTGGTACTACCTTGGCACCTACCTGGCGGTAGAACTGCTGGTTGCCATGGTGCTGGTACCGTGGGAAACCCTGGCGGCAGAAATGACCAATGATTTTGGTGAAAGAACACGGATGGCCGCCATCCGCCTGACATTTTCTCAGGTAGGAACCTTCCTGACCGCTTCGGTGCCGGGCATTGTGATTCAGTATTTTGGCCAGGATTCGGCGCTGACCTATACCTACACCGGTATTATGTTTTCCTGCCTGTTCTTTATTGTGGTGTTGATTACCTGGTATTGTACCTGGGAGTCAAAAGATATGAACCCGGAAGAGTTTGAACGGCGCAATACGGGTCCCAGCCTCGGATTATTGAGCCACCTGAAAAATATGTTTGTCGAGTTAATGACAACCTTCAAAATAAAAATATTCAGACAACATTTAATTATCTATATCTCTTCATTTACTGCACTGGATATTTTTATTGCTGTCTTCGTTTACTTTGTTGTCTACGGTTTAAATCTGGATGCGGCCAACGCGTCGGCCTATCTTTCCATTGCGACGTCCGTCTCCATTCCTTCCACGCTGCTTTTCATGTTTATGCTGGATAAACTGAATGTCAGGCCCGCCTACGCCATGCGTATTTCCTACCTGTGTATTTTAGGTGTGCTGGGTTATCTGATTTTAATGTTTATCGGCCATTCGGCAGTGTCGTCATGGTGGTTGACCACGCTCATTTTTGTCCTGCTGGGTTTTGGCCGTGCGGGGCTTTACTTTATCCCCTGGAATATTTACAGCTTTATTCCCGATGTGGATGAAATGGTCACGCGTCAGCGGCGCGAAGGCGTTTTTGCTGGCGTCATGACGTTGATGCGAAAAAGTACCGTGGCCGTCGCCATTATGGTGGTGGGTGCGGTACTGGAACACAATCATTTTGTTAAAGGCCAGTTAATTCAACCGGAAAGTGCGCTCAATGCGATTACCGGGCTCCTGGTCTTCGGCACCGGCGGTCTGTTACTGATCAGTTTATATATGACCTTCAAATTTAAACTGACACGCGAAACGCATCGGGTATTGGTGAATGAAATTGATCGCCTCAAGGCAGGCGGCGATAAAGCCGACTGCACACCCGAAACCAAAGAGGTCGTGAAAGCCCTGACGGGCTACGACTACGAGCAGGTCTGGCAACAGGATAAATGCACCCGGCCTTAATCTGGTCGGGTTGACGCGGGTCAGGAAAGGTAAAACGCAAGGCATGCGGATAACCGCCCGGCCCGACGTCATCCGGCTCTGTTCACATACGGTATGGATACGTGATGAAAATTGCCCTATTTTGCATTCTGCTTGTCAGCCTGTTTTTCCCGTCCTCTCCGCTTTATGCTGCCGCGATTAATGACGATGAGGACAGCCTGCGCATTCGTCTGAAAAACGATTTTCGGCGGGCCGACAAACCCAGCGCGGGTTCAGATCGTCATATTTACGCCTGGGTACAGGGTGGGCTGATTGATGTGAATACGCGCTATTACAATGACGTCATCGGCGTGAGCGCGGGAGCGTATTATGTGTACAAGCTGGGTGCAAACGCCGGCTGGAGCACCCGCTATTATCTGGACGGTCACGACAGCTTTGGTGTGGCCATTGGCGCGGTCAAACTTAAACCGGCAGAGAATCTTCGCCTGACGCTCGGGCGGTTTGGGACGGATTATGGTTACGGCAGCCTGCCCTGGCGCATCCCGTTGATCGCCGATAATTCGTCACGCACGATACAGACGATTTCTGAAGGTGCACTGGCCCACTTTGAGGCGACGGAGAATCTGGAATTCTGGTCAATGTGGCGTAAGCGCGCGTTCTATTATGTCGACTCTGCCACGGGCGTGCGTGATGAAGGCGTGATCAATAGCACAACAGGGAAATACCATCCCCATCGGAGCCGCGGCTATCTGGTGGGATCCTGGCACGATGCTTCTTCGCGGTATTCACTGGGTGCCTCTTATCAACAAGATGTATCGACTCAGGTGCAAAGCATCGTCGAAAAAACCTATGCCTTTGCTGACGATCGCGCACTCAAATGGGAGCTGATGGGTTTTTATGGTCAGGTTGAGGGGATGAGTAAGCCTCTCAGTTATCACCACGAGACGGCGTTGATTTCCGGGCGATTAACCTATTCGTTTGCGAATGCCCGGTTATTTGGTGCCGTGGGTAAGCTTACCCATGATATTGATGGTCGCATTATCTATACGGATATTGGCTATCCCGACTCGCTGAGTATTGATCGCAATAAAGAAGGCATGCTGTCTGTTCAGCTTGGCGGGCAATATTTCTTCACCCCGAACGTCGGCGTTATGCTGGGCCCGATTCTTACCCACGGTTATGAAGACAAACAGCGCCACACCAGAATCAACGGAGTGGGCCTGATGGGCGCGATCCTGTACAACGTCGCAGAGGGCCCGTTTAAAGGCCTGAACATGTATATTGCCGCCGACAGAGCCAGGGAGAAGCGCCCCGGTAGCGCACTGGGTGACCGGCTCAATTACTGGGATGTGAAAGCCGGTATGCAATATGACTTCATGCTGAAGTAACAAATCATCAGATGAAGTAGTCTGTATGTTTCCAAAGTGGCATCTCTTGATGCCGCTTTTAATTATTCTCGCAATTTATTGTTAAATAAAGAATAAAACAGCGTGCCAACGCGTCAGCCTGCTTATCTTAACGTGCGCTGAACCCTGTTATCCCGATCGTGAGGTGGTAAAATTTTTGCCGCAACGGTATCTGACGGGAGCATCACTATGAGATCTGTCTCTCAGCAACGTCCTTATCAGCAAGTCGCCGCAAAAATCCGGCAGCGCATTGTGGAAACGCCCTATCGCCCGGGCGGGCGCCTGCCACCCGAGCGTGAAATGGCTGGCATGCTTAACGTCAGCCGCACCGTCGTTCGCGAGGCGCTCATTATGCTGGAAATCGAAGGGCTGATCGAAGTCAGACGGGGAGCCGGTATTTACGTCACAGCGCACAACTCTCCATGCCGTATTAGTGAGGCAAATCCCTCCTTTCACAACGATGCCGGCCCGTTTGAGCAGCTTCAGGCGCGACAGTTGCTGGAAAGCAATATCGCGGAGTTTGCCGCCCTGCAGGCGACACGGGCGGACATCATCAAAATGCGTCAGGCTTTGCTGCTGGAAGAACGCGAGCTGACCTCGTGTTCGCTGGGAAACCCAGAAAAAGGTGATATGCACTTTCATCTGGCCATCGCTGAAGCCACGCATAACAGTATGCTGGTCGACGTATTTCGCCAGTCATGGCAGTGGCGCGAAAACAACCCTATGTGGATTCAGCTGCACAGCCATCTTGGCGATACCCAATATCGTAAAGCGTGGCTGGTCGATCACCGGCAAATTCTTGCCGCGCTGATCAAAAAAGATGCCCGCGCCGCTAAGCTGGCTATGTGGCAGCATCTGGAAAATGTGAAGCAGCGTTTACTGGAATTTTCCAACGTGGACGATCTCGACTTTGATGGTTATCTGTTTGACTCCTGGCCGCTGGCAAAGAGTGACGGCTGAAGCGGTTCCCGTTCCTGGTCGGGGTGCTCTGGGATTTTATGCCGCGATGCAAGCCTGCTGCCATAGCGCACACAGAAGCGCTGGGCGGGCTGCCAGGCAATAACATCCTCAATATGCCCCTGCGCAATGCGCCGCTGCTGGGCGCGCCACCAGCCCGCGTCAAAAAGTTCCGGATGCCGTTGCTGGAGCAGCGCACCGACTTTCGGCTCACTGCACAGGGCATAACGAAAGGTTTCAGGAAAAACATCATCTGGCCCAACGCTGTACCAGGGCTCGGCGCTTAACTCGTCCTCCTCGTAACGCGCCGTAGGCACGTCACGGAAATGGAGTTCCTGCATCGGGCGAATCTCATCGTAGTCATAAAACACCACGCGTCCATGACGGGTGATGCCAAAATTTTTAAACAGCATATCACCGGGAAAGATATTAGCGGCAGCCAGTTGTTTGATCGCGTTGCCATATTCTTCAATGGCCTGAGCACGTTGGCTGTCGCTGGCCTCAGCCAGAAAAAGGTTAAGCGGCTGCATACGACGTTCCAGCCACAGATGACTGATGATCAGGCGGTCGCCTTCAATACGCATTTTTCCGGCAATCGTATTCTGGAATGCCACCAGCAGTGCCGGCGTAATACGTGCGAGCGGCAGCGCAAACTGTTCAAAGGCCTGCGTGTCAGCCATGCGTCCCACACGGTCATGTTCTTTAACCTGCTGATAACAGGCCCTTACCTGCTCTTCCGTGACCTCTTTTTGCGGAGCAAAGCGATCTTTGATGACTTTGAACACCCGATCAAAGCCCGGCAGCGTAAAGACCAGCATCACCATGCCAGGGATGCCTGGCGCAATCTCAAAGGCGGCATCCGTTTGCTCCAGCGCCTGCAGATATTCCCGGTAGCTTTCCGTTTTGCCATGTTTCTGGCAGCCGATGGCCATATAACGTTCTGCCAGCGTTTTACCCGGTAAGACAGGCTTCAGCCATGCGACCAGCGCGCCGGGTAATGGGGCATAAACCATGAAGTACGCGCGGGCAAAGCCGAACACGATGCTGGCCTCGTTCACATCCGTCAGGCAGGTATCGATCCACAATTCACCTTGCTCGCTGCGCTGAACCGGCAACAGGCATGGCAGGATAGCGTCGGGCAGATGCAGGCGAGCCACGATCCAGGCGGTTTTGTTGCGGTAAAACAGCTCACAACAGACGTCCAGCCAGCCCTGTGCCAGTTGCGCGGAAGAGAACGCCTCATGCAAATGGCGCACGATCCAGGCTTCATCGCGCGCCTGATCCTGCCAGGGCAGCGTCAAAGGCACATCGCGTAGCACCTCATGCAGCAGTGTTTGCCAGCCCCGATCGGGCCGATAGGTTCGCGCTAGTGGACGCGAAACCTGACGTTGTGGCGCAGGCGGTTGCGAGCTGAAGATAAATAACCGTTCCGGCTGTAATGCATGGTGACCATGCAGCCGGCAGTAAACGGAATTGAAAAAGCTTTCAGCAATTTCATAACGCGGATAACCGGGTAACAGGGTTTCATAGTGGTTTTTGATCTTCAGCCAAAAAGCATCGTCCCAGTGTGCCGCCCCGTTCAGTGCGCGCAGTTGATCGGCAACCAGCGCCACATGGTGGTCATAAAGATGAATTCGTGCCTTCATAGCCCGCTGTACGGCCAGCCACTCAGCCTGTTCAAAACGCTGCTGAGCACCCGCCGTAATATCAAGAAAGCGGCCATACTGCGCATCGAAGCCCTGCAGAATGGTGTGCGCGATTAGGGATTCACGTGGCGGCATAATCCACTCCTGAAAAAGCCCGCCCACCGTTACCGGGCGGGAAAGACACAGACTTCACTCAAAACTGATGCTCTTCGGTCGATCCGGTCAGCGCCGTAACGGAGGACTGACCGCCCTGAATAATCGTGGTGACCTGATCGAAATAGCCGGTGCCCACTTCCTGCTGATGCGAGGAAAAACTGTACCCCCGCTCCCGGGCAGCGAACTCTGGTTGCTGGACTTTTTCAACATAGTGACGCATGCCTTCGCCCTGAGCATAAGCCTGTGCCAGGTCGAACATGTTGAACCACATGCTGTGAATACCGGCCAGGGTAATGAACTGGAAGCGATAGCCCATCTCACTGAGCGCCTGCTGAAAGGCCGCGATGGTGCTGTCGTCGAGGTTCTTTTTCCAGTTAAACGAAGGCGAACAGTTGTAAGCCAGCAGTTTACCGGGAAAGCGGGCATGGATGGCTTCGGCGAAGCGCTGCGCCATCGCCAGGTCGGGCGTCGACGTTTCACACCACAGCACGTCAGCATAAGGCGCATAAGCCAGACCGCGGCTGATAGCCTGCTCGATGCCGGCATGAGTGCGGTAGAAGCCTTCCGCGGTACGATCGCCACGGATAAACGGACGGTCATAGTCATCGCAGTCAGAGGTGATCAGGTCAGCGGCATCGGCATCCGTTCGCGCCAGCAGAATGGTGGGAACACCCATCACATCGGCGGCCAGGCGTGCAGCAACCAGTTTCTGTACGGCCTCCTGGGTAGGCACAAGTACCTTGCCTCCCATGTGGCCGCATTTCTTCACGGCCGCAAGTTGATCTTCAAAGTGGACCGCTGCTGCCCCTGCGCTGATCATCGCCTTCATCAGTTCAAAGGCATTCAGCACGCCACCAAAACCCGCTTCGGCATCCGCCACGATGGGCAGAAAATAGTCGATAAAGCGGCTGTCGCCCGGTTCAATGCCGTTGGCCCATTGAATCTGATCGGCACGTTGAAAGGTCTGATTAATCCGGGTGACAACCTCAGGCACCGAGTTCACCGGATACAGCGACTGATCGGGATACATTTGCCCCGCCAGATTGGCATCGGCGGCTACCTGCCAGCCAGAGAGGTATATGGCTTCTATTCCGGCTTTGGCCTGCTGCAATGCCTGACCGCCGGTTAAAGCGCCGAGGCTATTGACGTAACCTTTGCGCGCGCTGCCATTAAGTAATGACCAGAGTTTACCGGCACCCCGCTCGGCCAGCGTACAGGCTGGCAGAACTGAACCGCGCAGCGAGATAACATCTTGTGCGCTGTAAGGGCGGGTAATTCCCTGCCAGCGTGCTTCCTGCCAGTCTTGTTCGAGTTGCTGAATCTGTTGTGTACGTGTCATGGCAACCACTCCTTATGTCAGGGAAGCAGGCGATAGCCCGGCAGAGTAAGAAAAGGAACCAGTTCGTTTTCGGTAGTGATTTGCGCCATTAATCGCGCTGCTTCCTCATAACGACCTGAACTGAACGTCTTATCACCCAGATTCATCTGCAGCGTGTGCAACTCATCGTTGAGCAACTGCTGAAACAGCGACGCCGTGACCTGCTGCCCATCGCGCAGGGTTTTCTTGTGATGGATCCATTGCCAGATAGAGGTACGGGCGATTTCGGCGGTGGCGGCATCTTCCATCAGGCCGTCAATAGGAACGCAGCCGTTGCCGCTAATCCAGGCTTCGAGGTATTGCAATGCCACACGGATATTGGCGCGCATCCCTGCTTCCGTTCGATCGCCTTCGCAGGGCGCCAGAAGCTGTTCGGCCTGCACCGGAGCGTCTTCGTGGCGCAGAACATGAAGCTGATTGGGGTGATCGCCCAGCGCCTGGTTAAACACCGCCATTGCGGTATCGGCCAGGCCTGGATGTGCGATCCAGGTGCCATCATGTCCGTTACTGGCTTCGCGCTGCTTGTCTTCCCTGACGCGCTGCAACACCCACTGATTACGTGCGCTGTCTTTACTGGGAATAAGCGCTGACATACCGCCCATAGCAAAGGCACCGCGGCGATGACACGTTTTAACCAGCAACCGCGAGTAAGCATCCAGAAAAGGCTGAGCCATGGTTACGGACTGACGATCAGGGAGAACCCGATCTTCATGTTCCCGTAATGTTTTGATGTAGCTGAAAATGTAATCCCAGCGCCCGCAGTTCAGGCCTACGATATGATCGCGCAGATTCCACAGAATCTCGTCCATCTGAAACACGGCGGGCAGCGTTTCAATTAAGACTGTGGCTTTAATTGTGCCTCGCGCCAGATCAAAACGATCCTCAGCGAAGCTAAAGATCTCTCGCCACCAAGCCGCTTCCTGCCAGCTTTCCGTTTTAGGCAGATAAAAATAGGGACCGCTACCTTTCGCCAGGAGATTCGTGACGTTATGAAAAAAGTAGAGTGCAAAATCAAACAGTCCGCCAGGAATGGCATTGCCCTGCCAGCTGACATGTTTCTCTGACAGATGCAGTCCGCGTACCCGACACATCAGGACAGCCGGATCGGCGCGAAGCTGGTAGATCTTGCCTGTCTCGCTGGTATGAGACAATGTGCCAGCCACGGCTTCACGCAGGGTTTGCTGCCCTTCCATCAGCTTTTCCCAGGTCGGTGCCAGGGAGTCCTCAAAGTCAGCCATAAATACTTTTACGTTCGCATTCAGGGCATTAATTACCATTTTGCGATCCGGCGGTCCGGTAATCTCCACGCGACGATCCCGTAAATCCGAGGGAATACCGCGAATCGTCCATTCTCGCTCTCTAATGGAAGCCGTTTCCATTTCGAAATCAGGTAACGACCCGGCATCGTACTTTTCTTGTCGTGCCTGTCGCGCCGCTAATAACGTATCGCGTTGGGGGGCAAAACGGATAACCAGATCCTGTAAAAACGCGACGGCCTCTTCAGTAAGTAGCTGTTTTTCAAGATGATAAAAGGGCTTCTGGAAGTGTAATTCGTGGGTAATAACTGAGTCTGTCATGCTTGCTCTCTCCTGTTTACAGGCAGATCAACATGGTCGATCCACAAATAGGGTGATTAGTGAGCTACAGGATCAGAGCATATGTATTTTAAATTTAAAATCAAAAACTATTTCCATTTTAATTGAATATTATATTTATATCATTGAAATTTATGGTTTTATTTTTACTTTCCTTTAGGTAATGCCTTTCAAAGCTTTTTAAGGACGAAAAAAAACCGTGTTGCCAGCCAGCTAACACGGTTCAGTTGTAATGAAAGTGCGCTTATTCCAGCGTCGGATTCATATGGCGCAGATCAAACGGCGTAATTTGATAGACGTAATAGTTCAGCCAGTTTGAAAACAACAGGTTTCCATGGCTACGCCATGTGGCGCGTGGATGACGCTGCGGATCATCGTGGGGGAAGTAATTGTACGGCACGTCAGGGTTCAGCCCTGCGTCATAGTCGCGCTGAAACTCTCCCGCCAGTGTTAACGCATCATATTCCGGGTGACCCGTAACGAACACCAGCCTCTTGTCCTTGCTTGCCATCAGGTAGGCACCGGTTTGTTCCGATTCAGCAAATAATTCCAGATCGGTGTAATCGGTGATCAGCTGAGTGGGGAAATCCGCATAACGCGAATGCGGAGCGAGAAAATTATCATCGAATCCCCGCGTCAGTAAGGCATGGGGATGAAGAATCTGATGTTCAAATACGCCTGCAAGTTTCGTCTGTCGGGTTTGTTTAGGAATACCATACAAAATATTCAGTGCTGCCTGTACAGCCCAACAGACAAACAGGGTCGAGGTAACATGATCTTTCGCCCACGCCAGCACCTGCTGTATCTGGGGCCAGTAGGCGACATCGTTAAATTCAACCAGGCCCAGCGGCGCACCTGTAACGATTAAGCCATCATAGTTATCGTGCTGGATGTCCTCAAAGTTACGGTAGAAATTATTAAGGTGATCGCTGGGTGTGTTACGCGATTCACGGCTGTCGATACGCAGCAACTGGACATCAATCTGCAAAGGTGAGTTAGAGAGCAAGCGCAGGAACTGGTTTTCGGTCTCAATCTTTTTAGGCATCAGATTAAGTACCAGAACTTTAAGTGGGCGGATCTCCTGAACACTGGCGCGCGAAGACGTCATCACGAAGACATTTTCGTTACGTAAAAAATTCACTGCCGGTAATTCATCGGGAACCCTGATTGGCATGACTTAATCACCTCTTGTAACCATATATACGTTTAGACATCCAGACAGCCAAAGATAACGACTCTTTTGCTAAATGTCGAGTCTGCATATCGACAGGTGAAAAAGTTTCAAGGCACTGTTACAGCCCGCACTGGTGGGTCAGAGCCTTGTACGGGCTTTCTGGAACCATACGGCGGCAAAAAACCGTAACGCCGCAAAATACGCTGTGCCTCATCAGTATGGAGGAAGGTGGCAAGCGGCATGGCGGAGGGTGAAAGAGTGGCCCAGCCGTATTGCGCCCGTACGTTGTAAGCAGGAGGAATATTAAGCACCAGAAGGGACTGATGATGCCTCAGGCGGGGCGCATAACTGGCATAGCCAATAAAGAGTTCAGCGTAGCCTTCATCAATGAGCCACTGGGCTGCCAGTCTGCCAACAGGAACAGGCAGACTGTCCGGGCCACCAACCAGGGCGTTTGCTTTGTTCCGGATTCGGCTGCCCTGACCGGGATATCGCTGCTCAATGTTTTCGAATAACTGCCACGTGTAATCCCCTGAGGGATCGTACAGGGGCGTTGAGGTTGCCAGCCGTAAATCATCACGTTGCAGTAATGACAGCCAGTCGTCTTCTGCAGAGACATCCTCCCGCCTGGCAGTCAGACACAGCCTGTTATCGATGAAATGACCGGTGTCCTCTGCCAGACCTTGTCGCGACAGGCTTGTGGGATGCTGCAGGTTGGCCGAAACAAACATGTCACCGACTTCACCCTGTTCGATGCGCTGACGCAGTAAACCAGCCGGGCCATAGTGTGTTTGTGTCGTTATGCCGTATTCCGCGCTGAACGCGGCAACCAGCACCGGCCACACATCGCGCAGACTACCGGCCGCCAGAATCTGGAGAGGTTTCATGATAGGCGGTCCGGTAAAAGCGGCGATACCAGCGGTCGGCCCGCTGCTGCATATCCACATCGCGGAATTTGTCAGGATAGAGTTTTTTCGCCATCCACAGTTCACCTAACCCTATGGCTTCTGGCATCGGATAGCCCCATGCCTTGGCATAGTCAGGCATCAACCAGACACGGTGATGTTTGACAGCATCAATGGTCTGCCAGAGCGGATCGTGCTGAATCGCCTGAACAACCTGCGGATAGCGGTTCTGCACAAAAATTACCTGCGGATTCCAGACCACCACCTGTTCCATGCTGACCTGCCTGAAACCCTGAATAGTCGATGCTGCCACGTTCAGTGCGCCAGCATGGGCCATCATCAGCCCCGTATATTTCCCGGCACCGTATGTTGTCAGACTGGGATTGGCCATATAGGCGCGTACACGCTGCTGTTCAGGGAGATCGTGGAGACGATCAGTCACCTCTTTACGCCCCGCAAAGGCTGCTGAGATGAGAGCTTTGGCCTGCTGCTGCCTGTTCACCACCTCACCTATCAGGGTGATGCCTTCCTTTATCCCGAGATCGTAGGCCTTATCTTCATTTTGCATACTGGGATTAATTTCGCCCTGCTGCCCGGCGTCATCGTGACGCAGTGAAATCGCCAGTACAGGAATGCCCAGTGCGGAGATCTGGTCAATCATCTCTTTCGGCGCATAGTTGGTGACGAATACCACCTGTGGATGCAGTGCAATTAGCTTTTCCAGATCAACATGGGTCAAATCACCCAGCATTGCTTTATGCGTCAGCTCAGGCACCAGCGTTGCGTAATTGTCCCCTAACTGCTGTTTCCAGTTAGCCAGTATCCCTACAATTTTATCTGTCGCATTTAACTGCACCAGAAGATTCAGCGTCTGGTGCTGAAGCACAACCACGCGATCAACCCGATCCGGGATTGTAACGTTACGACCAAGCTGATCGGTCACGATGCGGCTGGCGTAGCTGTTCCATGCGGTAAAGATAAGTAAGCCTGTAAAGACGAGGTGATTCGGTCTGATTTTCAATGAAGGTCCCCTGTAGCGTAATGTATTTGATTATATAGCGATGCACCGCGACAAGGTAAACAGCGGATGCGCCTGTCGTTGTCACGGGTCTGCGTGGCAGGGATGACTGTCGGTGTCGTGGCATTTTCGATGCAGGACGCGCCTGACAGACAGCGCCAGCCCATTGGTTCGGTTTGCTGACCCTGAAATGCGCGTATGCCCTGACATCGCTCTGCATGCTGATATCCACTTAAGAGGGCATGTTTTTAGCTGAGACAAACTACAAAAGATGAGAATAAATCGGCAGGATTAGTGCGTACTCAGCAAATACGCTTTATCCTGGTGCATTTAACCTGTTTACTTATGATTAGGGCCTGAAAATGTCAGTTCAAAATAACGTCCCCATTGTTGAAATATGTTATTTCCGTATTAAATCCCTACACAGTTAACCTGATGATATTCACTTTTACACACTGCAATTAATCTTATCAGCTTGATATTAATTAGAGCACACGACGTTAATTTTAGATCGCGTTCCTTTTGCTAATTTGATTTTAACGGAGCCAGACAGACTCCTTCATCAACCGGAATCAAGGGGTAATGTTATGAAAATCAATAAAGTATCATCGGCCGCTGCGGCTGTAGCATTGACACTGATGTCTTTTGGTTGTTTCGCCGCAGAAACGGTCTCTGCCACCTCGTTAACGCTGGATGGCGCGGTTTCTAAAATCGCCAGACAGGCTAAACAGCAGGGCGAGCATTTTAAAGTGATTAGTGCTGACACGAATAACTACGCACACGTCACCGCTGAATTATATAAATAATGTGAGTAAGTGAAATAAAAAGCCGGTTTTAAAACGCCTCCCGGCGCTTTAATTACCGGCTTTTCAAACTTTTTTATTCATATCTTACCGTGCCGACGTATATTTCCCTGCATTAACACGTAATTAAATCACCAGTATTTAGCCCCTGTACGTCCCATCTTTTCTTCCAGTAAAACGAATGCGCCCAAAGTCACGTTAAGCACAGACATAACCGTTTCTTGGATCACGGCAGGGGTGACGCGTTCGTTTGATTTACTGGTTTTGATATTGAAAGAGATCGGATGTCATAACGTCGGGATGATGGCAGGCTTACCCTGTTTCACGACATTATTTATATTCAGGAAAGGAGGCGGAAATACGTCATAAGCCATCGTCTCATCGCGTTGCTATAAACGGGATGAGAATGGGCTGACAGTCGACGGAGGGTTCCGGCATGATGGTTTCGCGCGCCCGGTCAGGCAGCAACAGAGATCTGTGAAGCCCGCCGAGGTCCGGCAGCCCCCGCCCTCCCCGGACGACGGACGTAAAAAAGCCCCGTACTTCCGTACGGGGCTTCTTCACCTGATTGATGCCTGGCAGTTCCCTACTCTCGCATGGGGAGACCCCACACTACCATCGGCGCTACGGCGTTTCACTTCTGAGTTCGGCATGGGGTCAGGTGGGACCACCGCGCTACAGCCGCCAGGCAGATTCTGTCTGCCGCACCGCCCTCTCGGGCCGCACGGCGTTATCCGGTAAACAAGGCTGAAAATTCTTCTGTCTCTCAACCCAAAACGCCTCTGGCGTTGTAAGGTTAAGCCTCACGGGTCATTAGTACCGGTA
>NZ_QICO01000003.1:0-365682 GCF_003201175.1 Pantoea sp. PNA 03-3
ATCGGGCTTTACGCATGGCGATCTCCTCAGAGGACATAATCAGTATGTCGGAAGATCTCTAAAAGTGAATGGTTCGTTTTACCGGGATGCTTACAGCGGGGATAGCATTGCGCGCAAGCGTTGGAAGGCAAATGTTGTATATCTAACTCTAGGGGGGTGAGGGATGTTAACTAGGGAAGAAAAAAATGATATATGTATAAAATTCTGAGGTGGAGAGAGTAACGCCCTAACAGAGTTGACTTAGAGCGTTACTAAATAATATGTATTGTTGTCAATTTTTGATTATGTAGTCATTTTTATCATAATAACGTCCTACTCCATATTTATCATTATTAAGAGAGGGCTCAATCTTAGATGTTGTCATAATCAATTGATAACCACTAAGTCCCTCTAGGCTAGAAGTTATTAATTTTTGCAAGTTATGGCTGCGACCTTCATTTATATCGCCGCATTCGAAATCCATAATGGAAAAACGTGGGTATCTGCAATATCCATCTTTGATAGAGAACAGCAAAAAAGCTAGATGTAAAGCCGACTTTTTAACAACGTTTGAACTGTCAGAATAATTGACTCGTTCATTGAGCAGCCAGCGGTCCTTTGCAAAATCTATTTCAGAAGAAAGTTGCGTAGCTGTCTTGAATTTTTCTTCATTACCTGAATCTCCTTCTAAAATTTTTGTCGATAACTCAGAAAGGTTTGAGTAAACAAATTCTTTTCTCTTGGCATTTTTTGCTTCAAGAATTTCTATGTTCGTTCGGCAGTTTGCTATTTGTTCATTAAGGTGTTCACGTTTTTTCTTCAAGTCGTCAACCTTAGATGCCGGTTCTAATTTATCCTGTAACGAATTTATTTCGATTAGTTTCATAGTCCTTTCTTCAATTATTGAAGTTATTGCAAGTTCGCGAGAGTTTGAAACCAAGCTTATTTCAAATAATCGATTTTGAAGGAACTGTAATTCTTGATTAAGTTCAAGTAAACGTCCTTCAAGATATTCTTTCTTTTCAGAAAGCGACACTATTATTTTTTCATTTTGGCGTTGCTGGTATTGAAGTTCATTTAGTGATTCAATGTATTTCTCTTCAAGTGATGTCGTCTCTTCTGTCGATTTGCATAGCGCACATCCAGTTTTGTTTTCAGTATTATCAGTTACTGGCGTTAAGCAGCAAGGACAGAACTCGAAAGAGATTTTACCAAGCGCGCTATAAGTATCCTTTGATTCATTTAATGATTTCATTCTATGAGTTAGACTTCTGCCAAATAAAATGCAATCCTGTATTTCAATTTTGAATTCTTCTAATTCATTGTTAGTTAAGGATATTTTATTTGTTAGGGACTGGATTTTAACTATTGCTGAATTTCTTTCAATAGTTAAATTATGCTCTTCAACATCTTCTGGATTATTAGGTGATTCTAATAATTCTGATTTTTTATTTTCGATTTCTTTTAGTTCATCGGTTTTTTCAATGATCTTTTCATTTATTTTTTCAACGGTGAGATCTGCATCATTGCCAAGCAACTCAAAATAAGCTTTTAATTCAGCGCTGCTATTTTCATGATCTCGTTCGAATTTTAATAAATTTTGTCGATAAGAGTGGGTCTCTAAATCATCTAGACCAAAAAGGAATTCAGCAATTGCAATTCGGGTATTTTCATTATCAGAACGACTAAACTCTTTTCGGAAAATCCTGTTTGAATCAGAAGATTGACTAAGGTAAATAAGTCTCAGGATTTGATGCATTGTTAGGTTTTGATAATCATCAGATTTATATTGACCCCAATTAAATAATTCAAACATCATTTCTGAAAAACTTAATTTATCGCTAGTACGACGTGAGCCATAATCACTCCATCCATCAGCGTCCTTCATTGCAATATCATATTTTCCATCATATATTTTAATGTGAGGGACGCCGCCAGTTGAATCAATAACTCTGGTTAAGGTGAAAATCCTACCGTTAATCGTAATTTCAGCGTTTACATTTGAACACTCATCAACTGGGTATTTCCAATCATCTTTTTTCAATTCTCCACCTAAAACGTAGAAAATCATATCCAGAATGGTTGATTTACCTACAGAGTGTTCACCTCTAATGATATTGACTCCATCATGAAAGGTTTCATCGTATAGTTGCTGACCACCCTTTGTAATTACCAATCTATTGATTTTTAAGTATGAAGGATTACTAATCATATCGATATTCCATTAAATTAGTTTTTGCTTTAAGACCATTTTTCCCTTTTACTGGTAGTTTTAGTAATTCATTGCGTATTACCGAGAACTCAAAACTGGCACGGAAAATGTCTTCTTCTAAAGTATTAATAAGTGGCTGTGGTATTTTATTTTCATGAAGAATCAAGCCATCTTCAGAAAATGAAATTATCCCCTTAGAAAATAAATGTGCTAATGTGTTTTTTCTAATGATGTTTAATTCAAAAAAAATACGACGAGGGTTTTCCATGAATTCATAAGGGCTTTCAATTAGGCCTATTTTTTTTGCTATTTTTGAGTTGGAACGCGGCCATCCGCAAATATTTTGAGTTGTTCTGGGAATAGATAGTAAAAATCCATGAATTTAATAGCCTCATCGCTAACTTTATTCTTATTTTGATAAAGCAAACTAATGATCCTATATGAGCAATGATTTGCATCTTTAAATGGATGATAAATTATCATTAACCAACCCACCGTAAGTGACATTTACCAGTTAAAAAGAAAATCATTCCTCTAATTAACTCGATTGAAATAGCTGTACTAACTTCAGAGACTTCCTCATAAAGCGGTTCAACTATTTTGTCATATATGACTCTGTCTATTATAGCAGTGTTTACTGTGTTTTTAAACAGTGGTTTGACATGATGTGAAAAAGAGGAGTTGATTTTACTGAGACAATGGCAATAGATTATCTCTTCTGAAATAGAGAACTGATGTTTTGTAACTCTACGTGCAAACTTATTCTCAAGGTACATAGCATCTTCAAGAAGATCTAGTCTATTTCCTTCTTTAAGTTTTCCTTCTAACCCTATGATTTTTCTGCCAGGCCGGGGGTTAAGGTACTCCTCGAGTTCTTCAAGCATGTAACGATATTCTTGGTCAGTTTCGCATAACTGTTTGGACCTGATCAGAAGGTTAGCAAGAGCGTTGCTTTTAGTTTTGACTTCGTTGAAACTTATGTTTGTTCCTATATTGAAATCTCTACCAGCATTATTATCTTTTATTTCATTATTATCGATATTTAGTTGGTTATTTTTCTCCATGTTTGAAGCCTTGCCCAATGTTAAGATCGCCCTCAGCTTCGTTATCGTTGATTTTATTGCCAGCTATATTTCCCGGGGACAGGATGTTTATGTCTTTAGCTTTGTTTCCAATTATTTCGTTGTCTTGGATGCTTACAGGTTCTGAAGGTTGAGATGTGCTTTTTTCCTTATTTGTATAAAGTATAATGAGGACTACAGAATTGATGGAAATTAGAAAAAAAATTAGAGAGATAGTTGGGTTGTTCGAAATGAACTGTATGTTATCAAATATTGGTTTAAGAAGGTACAGTATAAGCACCGATAAAATTGTAAGTGGGGTATTATATTTCAGTGCGCTCTTGAAGAAATTCATATCCATATTAACTCCATGTATAGCAATTAATTAAAAAATAAAAATCATCAGATAATCAAAGTTCTAATTTGTGAATTTAGATTTTGAACATTCCAAACCCCACCATTCCATTAGTTGAATCCTATGCTCAACATAAGTTGAGCGATTGTATGCTCTTCGCACTTCGTTGGCTTCAGTATGAGCCAATGCAGCTTCAATAACATCGGGATTAAATTCAGCTTCGTTCATGCATGTGCTGGCTATGGAACGCAATCCATGAGCTACTAACTTACCACTGTAGCCAATCCTTTTTAAAGCAGCATTTGCCGTTTGGCTATTCATGGATTGCTTTGGATCATTCCTGCTGGGAAAAACATGTTCGCGATGAGCGCTGATTGGCATCATCACTTCCAGAATCTCTAATGCTTGGGGCGATAAAGGAACAATATGTTCGCGTTTAGCTTTCATCCGATCGGCTGGAATTGTCCAGAGCTTTGTACCAAGATCAATTTCTTTCCAGCGAGTGCCTGAAGCCTCTGAAGGGCGAACGAGCGTCAGAAGTTGCCATTCGATTAGGCAGCGAGTTGGAATTTGACATTAGTAGAGAACGCATTAGCTTAGGCAATTCTTCCGGTCGCAATGTTGGCATGTTTTGTTTTTTTGGCTTTTCAAAAGCCATACCAACGCCAGAAGCGGGGTTTGCATCAATCAACCCTGTGTTGACTGCATAAATCATAATCTCATTAATGCGCTGCACTAACCGGCGAACTGTCTCAAGCGCCCCGCGAGCTTTAATTGGCTCCAGTGCTTCAACGATCGTTCTGGCTTTGAGTAGCTGGACAGGAATTTCACCAATAGCGGGAAAGATATCCTTTTCCAGCGATCGCCAAATATCCTTCGCGTAATCCTCAGTGACACTTTTGATTTTAATCAGGAACCACCGCCCGGCCATAACCGAAAAAATGCTATCCAGTTCAATTTGCCGTTGCTCTGATACTTCCTCTTGCTGCTTCTGCGGGTCGACCCCTTGTGCAAGCAGCGTCAGATACTGGTCACGCATTTGGCGTGCGACAGCGAGCGGAAGGGCAGGATAAGAACCTAGGCTGAGATTTGTACGACTGCTGCTTTCTGGCCGCTGGTAGCGAAAACGCCATAGCTTCTTACCGGATGTTTTGACGAGCATGAAAAGCCCGTCGCCATCGTGCAGCGTGAAGTCTTTCTCTTGAGGCTTAGCTTTGAGGATTTCGTTATTGGTGAGTGGGCGTGTCATCCGCGCCATGACTGGTTTCCGTCCATAATTGGTACACGTTTTTGGTACACATTATAACGTGTACCAATTCGTGTACCAATTATCTCTGGATTCAGGCGAATCGTCTCGGAAGGTTACAGACACAAAAAAGCCCGCAGGGCTTGTGCCGTGCGGGCTTTCAGGACTTCTGCGGATGGCACTGGAACCATCTTTGAAGAATTTTGGTGGAGCTGGCGGGAGTTGAACCCGCGTCCGAAATTACTACACCGTCGGCACTACATGCTTAGTCCAGTCTTTACATTCGCCGGTCAGCTGCGGACGGACACGCCACTGACAGACTAGCCTGATTAAGTTTAACGCTTCAACCCCAGGCAGGGCATCCACGCGATCTCTTTTGGGTTTGACCTCTCTTGATCCCCGTCCTAAGAGCGGAGGCTAGGGAGAGAGGGCTCTCAGCAGGTTATTAAGCTGCTAAAGCGTAGTTTTCGTCGTTTGCGACTATTTTTTTGCGGCTTTTTACGAGGCCAACCGCCCCTCGGCATGCTCCTAAGGCTTCACAATCCCGTCGAATCCAGAATCAGCCCCAGAACTTCAAATACTAGCAAAAAAGCGTATCGAATTCCAGTATTTAACGATTGGCATTCTTCATAATACGCGCTTTGTCCATTTGCCATTCACGATCTTTGATGTCGTTACGCTTGTCGTGTTCTTTCTTACCGCGAGCCACGCCGATTTTTAACTTACACCAGGCGTTTTTCCAGTAGAGCGACAGCGCAACAACGGTATAGCCCTCGCGATTAACGCGGCCATACAGTGAATCCAGCTCACGCTTTTTCAACAGCAGTTTACGGCTGCGGGTAGGATCGCAGACTACGTGCGTTGAAGCCACGGCGAGCGGCTGGAAGGTTGAGCCGAACAGATAGGCTTCGCCATCGCGCAGCAAAATGTAGCTGTCGCTGATGTTCGCTTTACCTGCACGGAGTGATTTAACTTCCCATCCCTGTAGCGACAAACCGGCTTCGAACTCTTCTTCAATGAAGTATTCGTGGCGGGCGCGCTTGTTCATGGCAATGGTGGCAGAACCGGGTTTGTGTGCTTTTTTCTTTGTCATAATGCCGCGTATTTTACATCACTTGGTCGGTTATCGCATCCCCAGTCCAGCGGGGCAGCAGGAAACAGGGTATTCTAGCACACCATGACAATGAGGAATTTTTGTTTAATCGCTGAAAATGCTATTATTTAGCGGTTTTGTGACGAACAGGAACCATTATGGCTCAGATTAGTCGTTCGGCGCTGGTCCCCTTTAGCGCCGGACAAATGTACCAACTCGTAAACGATGTCGATGCCTACCCGCAGTTTCTGCCGGGCTGCACCGGTAGCCGCGTGCTGGATGCCTCTGAAAATCAGATGACGGCGTCAGTCGACGTGTCTAAAGCGGGCATCAGTAAAACCTTTACTACCCGTAATACGCTGACCGACAACCAGAGCATTCATATGCAGCTGGTCGACGGCCCGTTCCGCAAGCTGACCGGCGGATGGCGCTTTATCGATCTCGGCGATGATGCCTGTAAGGTCGAACTAAGCCTGGAGTTCGAGTTCACCAATATGCTGGTTGAAATGGCATTCGGTCGCATCTTCAAAGAACTGGCGAACAGCATGGTGCAGGCGTTCACGCAACGCGCCAAAGAGGTTTACAGTGCCTGATATCTCGGTTGAGGTGGTGTACGCCCTGCCTGAAAAACAGTATCAGCAGTACGTAAAGCTGGAAGAGGGCAGTACGGTCGAGCAGGCCATCAAAAAATCGGGTTTGCTTGAACTGCGGCCTGATATCGATCTTGCCAGCAATAAAGTGGGCATTTACAGCCACCCGGTGAAACTGACGGATGTCGTGCAGGAAGGCGATCGGGTTGAGATCTACCGCCCGCTGATTGCCGACCCGAAAGAACTGCGTCGTCAACGCGCAGAACGCGCGGCCAGCAGCAAGAAATAACCGGTCAGATCGAAGAACATGAAAAAGGCGCTGATGAGCGCCTTTTTGCTTTCTGCGGGTTAATCACCGCCGCGATGGCGACGGTCAGGATCAACCGTTAGCCTTCTTGCGAGGACAGGGCAGGTTTATTGTCGATGTTGGTCAGCACACCGCTGCGGTCGAAGGTCAACGTCAGTGTCTGCTGTTTGACCTTCTCATGGCCAGGTTCCTGACGGAATACGTAGTACCAGACATTGCTACCAAACGGATCTTTCATCATCGGCGTACCCAGTGTATAGGCCACCTGCTGCTGAGTCATGCCGGTATGAATCTTGGCAACATCATTGGCAACCAGATAGTTTCCCTGATTGATATCGGGACGATAAACCACGCGCTCTAAAGTGGAGCATCCGGCGGTCATCATCAACATTACCACTGCCGCGGCAGTCAGCGTTTTACAGCGCATCTATACATTCCTTTTCTGGGGCCAAACGCCTTTTACAGGCTGTTCTTCTGCCATCAAATTCTGAACTCTGCCTGCGGCAGGCTTTATTATTCAGGCGACAATAGCTGTCGATGATAATAAACCTTTTCGCTATTGGAAACCTCTACAGAGCATGCATATGACCACGCTGTGTTAAAAAAGTGCATATCAGGCGGCTAAAAGTTCTTTAGCATTAGCCAGCGTGTTGCGGGTGACCTCGCTGCCGCCCAGTAAACGCGCCAGTTCCTGCAAACGTGCGCGCTTGTCCAGCGGCTGCATATGGGTTTCCGTCATTTCGCCGTCAGTCTCTTTGCTGACAAAGAAGTGCTGATGTCCGCAACCGGCGACCTGCGGCAGATGCGTAACGCACATCACCTGTGTTGATTCGCCCAACTGGCGCAACATCTTGCCGACGACGGCGGCGGTAGGGCCGCTGATGCCCACGTCAACTTCGTCAAAGATCATCGCCGGGGTTTCCATCTTGCGGGCCGTAATCACCTGAATGGCCAACGCAATGCGTGACAGCTCACCGCCGGAAGCAACTTTGCCCAACGGCTGTAAAGGCTGCCCGGGGTTGGTCGTCACCTGGAAATCAATGCGGCTTGCGCCATCCGCCGTTAACTGATCGGGATTAAACACCAGGTCGATGGCAAAGCGGCCGTGCGGCATCGAAAGCAAATGCATGCTCTGGGTAATTAACTGCTGAAGCTCATCCGCAAAGCGGCTACGTTGTTCGTGCAGTCGTTCCGCGCACTGTAAGGCCGCCTGATAATGTTCGGTGACCAACGTTTGCAGACTTTCCTGATCGCTTTCCTGCTGGGATAACAACTCTGCTTCATCCAGCAATTGCTGATGAAGAGCGGGTAAGCCTTCCGGCGTGACATGGTGCTTACGCGCCAGCGCGATTTGCCGCGAGATACGCTGTTCCAGTTCATAAAGGCGATTGGGATCCAGATCGAGGCTGTCGCAGTAGTGACGCAGTTCGTCGCTGGCTTCGCTCAACTGAATGGCCGCTTCTTCCAGCAGGTTATAAACCCCGCTGACCTTGTCATCCAGTGCGGTAAGCTCTGACAGCATCTGGCGTGCGCTGTACAGCATACTGTTGAGGTTGGTGTCATCGCTGTCCGCCAGAAGCTGAAGTGCCTGCTGGCTGGTTGAAAGCAGCTGTCCGCTGTTGGCCAGGCGTTTGTATTCTTCGTCGATCTGCTCGAACTCACCTGCCTGCGGGGCAAACTCGTTCAGTTCTTTGAGCTGGTACTGCAGTAATTCGCGACGGGATTCACGTTCCTGCGCCTGCTGCTGATGCTGCGCCAGAGTACGGCAGCTCTGATGCCAGGTCTGATACGCCGCACGCATCTCAACCAGCAGCGCGTCATGCCCGGCATAGGCATCCAGCAGGTGTTTTTGATGGTCGGGCTTGAGCAGCAACTGGTGCGCGTGCTGGCCATGAATCTGAATCAGCAACTGGCCTAAATCGCGAAGCTGTGAAAGCGGAACCGCCGTGCCGTTAATAAAACCGCGTGAGCGGCCATCGGCACTGATCACGCGGCGCAACAGGCACTCATTGCCATCATCCAGTTGGTTGTCGCTGAGCCAGCGCTGAGCGGAAGGCGAGGCTTTGATTTGAAAGCGCGCGCATAAATCTGCGCGGTTGGCACCCTGACGCACCATATCGGCATCCGCGCGACCGCCGAGGCACAATCCGAGCGCATCGATAGCAATAGATTTACCGGCACCGGTTTCACCGGTAATGGCCGTCATGCCACGTTGAAAATCAATGTCGAGCTCACGAACGATAGCGAAATTGCTGATGGTCAGTTGTGCCAGCATAGCGTCACCTGTATGAATAAACACATATGGTTTTTCATACAGTATAAACTGGTTTTTTATCCAGTAAAGAGGGCGCGCTCACTTTCAGAACAATTTTTTTGACCAGCCCAGTTTGGAACTCAGCGTGTTGAAATAGCTGTAGTTTTTGGGATGGATAAGATTGAGATGGTTTTCGCTGCGGCGGACCAGCACATCTTCCCCTTCCTGAATAGGCAGCGCAATCTGGCTGTCGCAGCTGATTTCCAGGTCGTTGCGGCGGGCCGAAAAGCGCAGGCGAATGGTGCTGCTGCTGTTAATCACCAGAGGCCGGGCCGATAAGGTGTGCGGAAACATGGGCACAATCGTTATCGCGTCCAGCGACGGCGTTAAGATCGGGCCCCCTGCGGACAGGGAATAGGCCGTAGATCCGGTCGGTGTAGAAATGATCAGGCCGTCTGAGCGCTGTGAAAAGGCAAATACCTCATCAATGTACACTTCAAACTCGATCATGTGGGCGACTTTGCCCGGATGGAGTACCACTTCATTAATCGCGCTGCCGATGCGGGGTGAACAGTCGGTTTTGCAGACCTGCGCTTCCAGCAGAAAGCGGCTTTCCACAAAATAATTGCCGTTCAGCACGTCATCAAGCTGATGGTGCGCGTTATCCGGATCCAGATCCGTCAGAAATCCCAGATTGCCGCGGTTGATGCCAATCACTTTTATGTCATACCGCGCCAGAACTCTGGCTGCGCCAAGCATATTACCGTCACCGCCGACCACGACGGCTAAATCCGCCTGCTGGCCGATTTCTGCCAGCGTGCCAGTCTGGACATCGTCCAGTGAGAGTTCCTGCGCAATCTGCTGTTCGACAATGACACGGTAGCCCTTGCCGGTCAGCCAGCGGCACAGCATTTCATGCGTGGTGAGCGCGGTGGGATGGCGTGGATGGCCCACAATTCCAATGCAGTTAAAGTGTTTGTTCATCGAGTGGGTCTTCCTCATAAGCCAAATCGGCACGATGATGTGACGTGTTCCCTTGAAACCGCCAAACCAATCCCCATAATAAGCCAACCAGCGAAGTGAATGTGCAAAACGCGGAGAAATTCATGAGTAGTAAAGAACAGAACACCCCAAACGAGCAAGTCTCAGACGAAATTCAACAGGAACAACAGCAACCTCAGGACGCGGAGACAGCAGGTGAGGTGGATCCGCGTGATGAGCGCATCGCTCAGCTCGAAGCTGAGTTAGCGCAGTTGCAGAACGGCGTGCGTGACGCGCAGCTGCGTGCACAGGCAGAGATTGAAAATGTGCGTCGTCGTACCGAGATGGACATTGAAAAAGCGCACAAATTTGCGCTGGAGAAGTTTGCCAACGAGCTGCTTCCGGTGATTGACAGCCTGGAGCGTGCGCTGGAGCTGGCGAACAAAGAAGATGAGAAATCCGCTTCGATGGTGGAAGGCATTGAGCTGACGCTGAAATCGCTGCTGGGCGCAGTGCGTAAATTCGGTGTTGAAGTGGTCGGTGAAACCGGCGTGCCGTTCAACCCTGAAGTCCATCAGGCGATGTCGATGATGGAATCTGACGAGGTCGAGCCTAACCACGTGATGATGGTGATGCAACGCGGTTATACCCTGAATGGGCGTCTACTGCGTCCGGCCATGGTTGCAGTGGCCAAGGCGAAAGCCTGATTGTAGCCTCATCTCACAACGGCCGCGCACTGACGCGGCCGTTGTGTTCAGGCTGCCGGTTCAGGTAAAACCGGTGTCCAGTCAATAGGATCTCTGCCGCTTTCTTTTAACAGGGCGTTAGTTTTTGAGAAATGCTGGCAGCCAAAAAAGCCGCGGTGTGCCGAAAGGGGAGAAGGATGCGGTGCCTGCAACACATGATGGCGCTGGCGATCAATGATGCTGCCTTTCTTCTGCGCATGCGAACCCCACAGTAAAAAGATTACCCCTTCACGCTGCGCGTTAATCGCGTCAATCACCCTGTCGGTAAAGGTTTCCCAGCCCAGCCGGGCATGAGAATGCGCTTTGCCCGCTTCCACCGTTAACACGGTATTCAGCAACAGCACGCCTTGCTCTGCCCAGCTGGCCAGATAGCCATGACTGGGTTTCTCAAAGCCCGGAATATCCTGCTGCAGCTCTTTATACATGTTCTGAAGGGAAGGCGGAATGGGCACGCCCGGTAATACAGAAAAAGCCAGACCATGTGCCTGATTCGGCCCGTGGTAAGGATCCTGACCCAAAATCACCACTTTCACATCGCCTAACTCCGTTAAGCGAAAGGCATTAAACACGTCTTTTTGCGGCGGATAAACGGTCACGCCTGCAGCCCGCTGGTTGGCGACCTGTTTCAGGGTTTCAATGAAATAGGGCTTCTCTTTCTCTTCAGCCAGCACATCGTGCCAGGTCAGCTTTGCAGCCATAATCAACTCCCTTGTGTTCTGAACGCTAAGCTTAGCTGTTCAGTATCCAGACATGAAGCCTAAAATTATTTTAAAAATTCAATAAAATGTAGTCCCGCTACGTTTTAAAAATCAATCGCTTAGCAATGTGGCCAAAAAGTGCCCGATTGTACTTGATTCAGGTCAAAACTAACGTCATGAGCGAGTGATATACCAGTTGCTCATCATTGATTTATTGACGGTATTGGTCCAGCCAATGCCTTGCAGGAGAAACTGAGATGATCACAGGTATTCAAATTACCCAGTCACACAATCCGGCCTTAGTGAATTCGTTCTGGCTGTTAGATGAAGAAACCGCTCAGGCACGTTGTCTGTGTGCCGTAGCAGGCTATCAGGACGATCAGATTGTCGCGATTGGTGAGTTAGGGGACATGGCTTACCGTGAAGTACCGGTCGAGATTAAACCCCAGGTGCGCGTGGAAGGCGGGCAGCACTTAAACGTTAACGTCCTGCGCCGTGAAACGCTGGAAGACGCCGTGAAACATCCTGAGAAGTATCCGCAGCTGACCATTCGTGTTTCCGGGTATGCCGTGCGCTTTAATTCGCTGACGCCTGAACAACAGCGTGACGTCATTGCCCGTACCTTTACGGAAAGTTTATAAACTGCCTGTGTGCTGAAATAAAACGCAGCGCCAGAAGGACAAATTCCTACGCGTTAACAGACAGATAGAACATGACTGTCATCGGGTGAAATATCCAGCCGGGCGGCTTTATGATGTTTGATGCTGAATGGAGACGAAACCGGGCTTTAGCCACCTGAACAATGAAAAATCGCCTCTCAGGAGGCGATTTTTTTAGAAGCGTGCTGTTTTATTCCGCATTCTCACTGCCGGATGAGCTGCCACTTGGCTTGCGGCGTTTACCGACATTTTTAAGATCGCGATGGCGTTTTTTCACCCGCGGTTTCTCTTCTTCTTTGGCTTTTCGCTCTGCACGCTTCGCAAGCGCCTTTTTCGACGGTTTTCCGGTGGTTTTTGGCGAAGGCGCACGCGTGACCGGACGCAGCTCGTCAATCACCCGTGCTTTAATCGGCTCGTCAACGTAGCGGCTGACTTTACCCAGCAGCAGATGGTCATGGGCCTCGACCAGCGAAATGGCGATGCCTTTACGACCGGCACGGCCCGTACGGCCGATGCGGTGCAGATAGGTATCCGCCGTGCGTGGCATATCGAAGTTAATCACGTGGCTCACATCCTCCACGTCAATCCCGCGTGCGGCGATATCGGTGGCGACCAGCACGTTTACCCGACCTTCCACCAGACGTTTAATCGCCTCGTTGCGTTTAGCCTGGACCATTTCCCCTTCCAGGTAGCTGGTGCGGATTCCGGCATCATGCAGCCAGCTGACCAGTTCATGCAGGCGTTCACGTTTACGCACAAACACAATGGATCGGGTCACTTCCGGCTGCTTTAACAGGTGAACCAGCAGTTTGGTTTTGTGCTCAAGATCGTCGGCGCGGTGATACCACTGCTGAATTTTCTTACGCTCGCGACGGCTGGGATCGGCTTCCAGTTCAACCGGTTCGTTGAGCAGGCGCTCGGCAAAATCTTTAATATGCTCGCCTTCCAGCGTAGCGGAGAACAGCATTGTCTGTTTACGCCAGCGCGTTTCACCCGCGATGGTTTCGATATCCTGGGCAAAGCCCATGTCCAGCATGCGGTCTGCTTCATCCAGAATCAGCGTTTCCACTGCGCGGCAGTCAAAGTTTTCTTCTTTGATGTACTGCAGCAGTCGGCCGGTGGTGGCAACCACAACGTCCTGATTTTCGCTGAACACTTCGGCGTGGTTCATAAAGGCCACGCCGCCGGTAATAGTGGCGATATCCAGATGCGTATGTTTCGCCAGTTCCCGCGCCTGGTCGGCAACCTGCATCGCCAGTTCACGGGTGGGCGTTAAAATTAAAATACGTGGCGGGCCAGACTTCTTGCGTGGAAAATCGAGCAGGTGCTGCAACGCCGGTAATAAATACGCGGCGGTTTTCCCGGTCCCGGTAGGTGCCGAACCCAGAACGTCGCGGCCCTCCAGCGCGGGGGGAATGGCAGCAGCCTGAATTGCTGTCGGGCGCGTATAGCCTTTCTCCTGCAGCGCTTCAAGCAGGCTTTCGTCGAGTTCAAGTTCGGAAAATGTGGTTACGGTCATGTTCTACCTCAGTTTGGGGCGCTGATTATAGACAGATCGGACATAATCTTCATCTGTTTATCGGTATTGACTGCGTCAGATTACGTCAACGGCGTGAATTCCCCAACCTGGCACGTTACACTTGGCGCCAGCTATACGGCAGAAAAACAGGTGAATGGTCGCTGAGTATGATGCAGGACAAGCCGCAGGCGCGGCCGCAGTTAAAAAAGAACGGGTTTACCTTCAAGCAGTTTTTTGTCGCACACGATCGCTGTGCAATGAAGGTCGGTACTGATGGCATTCTGCTGGGCGCGTGGGCACCGGTCGCCGGGGTAAAGCGCATCCTTGATATCGGTACCGGTTCGGGCCTGATTGCGCTGATGCTGGCCCAGCGAACGCATTCTGATGTGGTGATCGATGCGGTGGAGCTCGATGCCGACGCTGCGCAACAGGCCAGCGAGAATGCCTGTCAGTCACCCTGGGCTGCGCGTATTAATGTTCATCAACAGGATATCGCGCAGTGGGCGGAAAACAGCAATACGCGCTATTCACTGATCGTCAGTAATCCGCCTTACTTTGCACCTGGCGTGGCCTGCTCAACGTCGGCACGCGACAGCGCACGCGCGACCGGTACCTTAAACCATCAGACCTTATTACGTTGCGCAGCGTTGCTCATAGAAGAAGAGGGCTTCTTTTGTGTGATATTGCCTGAGACGACAGGGCAGGAGGTGATTGCGCAGGCACAATCGGAGGGCTGGCATCTGCGCTTTCGCTTCGATGTGGCGGAATATGCTCACCGTCCGCCGCATCGTGTATTGCTGGGGTTTTCACCCAGTCCGGGTGAAACCCTGTTTGAACGCCTGGCTATCCGCGATGCCGACCGGCAGTATTCTGACGCCTGGCAAAGCCTGACGCGTGACTTCTATTTGTTTATGTGATCGCCGGGCTGCAGGACGGTCGGTTGCGCTTCCGCCAGCGTATCGGGATAGTCGCGAATAAAATGCAGCCCGCGGCTCTCTTTGCGTTGCAGCGCACAACGCACCATCAGCTCTGCCACCTGTACCAGGTTGCGCAGTTCCAGCAGGTTGTTTGACAGCCGGAAGTGGCGATAGTACTCGTCGATTTCCTGTTGAAGCAGGCTGATGCGGCGCAACGCGCGTTCCAGCCGCTTAGTGGTACGGACAATGCCGACATAATCCCACATAAACAGCCGTAGTTCATGCCAGTTATGCTGAATGACCACGCGCTCATCGGCATCATCCACCTGGCTTTCATCCCAGGCCGGTAAACGATCTACGGTCTCCGTTTCAGGTAAGATCCGCATCAGATCCTCCGCGGCAGACCAGCCATATACCAGACACTCCAGGACAGAATTTGAGGCGAGGCGGTTGGCACCGTGCAGCCCGGTATAACTGACTTCACCGATTGCATATAAACAATCGATGTCGGTGCGGCCATGCCGATCGACGACCACGCCACCACAGGTGTAATGCGCGGCGGGCACCACAGGGATTCTGTCCTTTGTCAGATCAAAGCCAAAGGTCAGCAGTTTTTCGTAAATCATCGGGAAGTGGGAACGGATGAAGGCCGGCGGCTGGTGGCTGATATCCAGATACATGCAGTCTACGCCCAGCCGTTTCATTTCATGATCGATGGCGCGGGCGACGATATCGCGCGGGGCCAGCTCCGCGCGTTCGTCGAAGTCAGGCATAAACCGCGAACCATCGGGCCGCACCAGCCAGGCGCCTTCGCCGCGCAGGGCTTCCGTCAGCAGAAAGTTTTGCGCCTGCGGATGAAACAGGCAGGTAGGGTGAAACTGGTTAAATTCCAGGTTAGCGACCCGGCATCCTGCTCGCCAGGCCATCGCAATGCCGTCACCAGAGGCGACATCAGGATTCGTGGTGTACTGATAAACTTTGGCCGCGCCGCCCGTGGCGAGCACGACGGCGCGCGCCTGGCAGGTTTCGACCCGTTCGCGATTGCGGTTCCAGATCCAGGCCCCCATTACCCGGCGGGGGCCCGGTAAGCCCAGTTTGTCTGACAGGATCAGATCCACCGCGTTAGTGCGTTCCAGGATGCGGATATTCGGATGACGCAACGCCTGGCCGACCAGCGTGGTTTCCACTTCCCGGCCGGTGGCGTCGGCGCTGTGCAGAATACGGCGATGGCTGTGGCCGCCTTCTCGCGTCAGGTGGTAACGCATTTCACCGCCGGCCTGAGGATCGGTATCAAACGCCACGCCATGATCGATCAGCCACTGCACGCAGTGCCGCGCATTGCTGGCGACAAATGAAACGGCCTCACGATCGCACAAGCCCGCCCCGGCAATCAGCGTGTCTTCAACGTGAGAATCCACGCTGTCAGTTTCATCAAACACTGCCGCAATGCCGCCCTGCGCATACAGCGTTGAGCCTTCATTAACCTGCGCTTTACTGAGCACAGTGACCCGGTAATGCGAGGCCAGCCGCAACGCCAGTGACAGTCCCGCCGCACCGCTGCCCACAATAAGCACATCACACTGATAATCTGAGGGGGAGAATGTTGTCATAGTGTTTAATTTACTAAACAAGAATGACCCGAGCATAAGCCTTTGATGGTTTTTTGTGAAGTATTTTGAACACGCAAGCAGGCGTAATAGCGGACTAAATCTAATTTATGAGATATATCAAATGGTTAGTCATTTAACCGTTTAAAATCTGTTTTTCATACCAAACTTAATCGAATACAAGGATTTAAAGATGAAAAAGCGGCTGTCATAGGTTACTCTGCCTGCGATTTGCGCGTGTTACATTGAACGAAAATCAACAAACTGTGTAATCCTGCAGCAAAGCGGCCGAAAATGAACTTTTCGCCACGTAATGACTCAAAGCGCATGCTTGCTCAATAGCTGTGTGCTGGCAGTTCCTTAACGCATAAGAAAGTATTTGGGGAGACTTTACCTCGGATGAGCGAGCAGTTAGCGGACCAGGTTCTGGTTGAACGGGTTCAGAAGGGGGATCAAAAAGCTTTCAACTTACTGGTGATCCGTTACCAGCATAAAGTCGCGAGCCTGGTCTCACGGTATGTGCCTTCAGGCGATGTGCCTGACGTCGTTCAGGAATCATTTATTAAGGCGTATCGGGCACTGGATTCTTTCCGTGGCGATAGCGCGTTTTACACCTGGCTGTATCGGATTGCCGTGAATACAGCCAAAAACTATCTGGTTGCTCAGGGACGCCGTCCGCCTTCCAGCGATGTTGATGCAATTGATGCGGAAAATTTCGAAAGTGCGGGTGCGTTAAAAGAAATTTCGAACCCTGAGAACTTAATGTTGTCTGACGAACTGAAACAAATCGTCTTTCGTACCATTGAGGCGCTTCCTGAGGACTTGCGAATGGCAATTACCCTCAGGGAACTTGACGGTCTGAGCTATGAAGAGATCGCCGTCATTATGGATTGCCCGGTGGGCACGGTAAGGTCACGTATTTTCCGTGCACGTGAGGCCATTGATAATAAAGTTCAACCGCTTATCCAACGTCAGTGATAACGGCTACTGGAAGGGTATTAGGCATGCAGAAAGAAAAACTTTCCGCTTTAATGGATGGTGAGGCTTTAGATAACGCGCTGATTTCAGCCCTGTCTAAGGATGCAGATCTACAAAAAAGCTGGGAACGCTACCATCTGATTCGCGATACCATGCGCGGCGATGTTGGTGAACACCTGCATTTTGATATTTCTGCTCGCGTTGCCGCTGCCATCGAAAACGAGCCACAGCGTAATGTGACGTCCCTGATTCCTGAAGCACAGCCCGAGCCTTCTCGCTGGGAAAAAATGCCGTTCTGGCACAAAGTTCGCCCCTGGGCGGCCCAGATTACGCAGGTCGGCGTCGCCGCCTGTGTTTCCCTGGCGGTAATTGTGGGTGTTCAGCACTATAACCAACCCACCAACGGCAGCGTGGAAAGCTCTGACTCACCGGTATTCAACACCTTGCCAGTGATGGGCAAAGCGTCACCTGTCAGTCTGGGTGTCCCCTCGGATATGTTTGGTTCAGGCAATGCCTCACAACAGGTGCAGGACCAGCGTCGCCGCGTGAACGCCATGCTGCAGGACTACGAACTTCAGCGTCGTCTGCACGCCGATCAGCTGCAGTTCGAAACCAATGCGCCAAAACAAGCGCAGGCCAATGTACCGGGTAATCAGTCATTAGGAATGCAGCAGCAGTAATGAAGCCGCTATGGTATGCCGTTAGTCTTCTGACGGGCAGCCTGTTGTGGTCCACTGCCGCCCCAGCGCAGGTTTCTGCGTCTGGGGCGTTATTACAGCAGATGGAGCAGGCAAGTCAGACGCTCAACTACGAATTCGCCTACATCAACGTTTCCCGTCTTGGTATGGAATCGCTCCGTTATCGTCACGCAGTAATCGACGATCGCGTCTATGCACAAATTCTGCAGATGGACGGTCCGCGTCGCGAAGTCATTCAGCGCGGCAACGACATCAGCTATTTCGAACCGGGTATTGAGCCTTTCTCGCTTCCCGGCAATCACATCGTCGATGCGTTGCCATCGATTATCTACGCCGACTTTGCCAAACTTGATGCGGCTTATGACTTTATTACCGTCGGCCGTTCCCGCATTGCCGATCAGATGTGTGATGTGGTGCGCGTAGTGTCGCGCGATGGCACGCGCTACAGCTATGTTGTATGGCTGGATGTGGATACCAAGCTACCGCTGCGCGTGGATCTGCTGGATCGTGACGGTGAAACGATGGAACAGTTTCGCGTGATCAGCTTCGCGGTGGATGATGGCGTACGCAACCTGATGCAGGGCCTTGAAAAGGCCAATCTGCCGCCGTCGCTCTCGTTAACCAAATCAGACAACGCGACGCTGGACTGGGAGCCCGCCTGGCTTCCCGCAGGGATGACGCTCGTTTCCCAAAGCCGGCGTATGCTTCCCGCGTTAAATAAATCCCTTGAATCCCGGCTGTACAGCGATGGTCTGTTTAGCTTTGCTGTAAACGTTACGCCGGCAGATAAAAACAGCGTCGCACAGACATTGCGCACGGGACGTCGTACGGTGGAAACCGTAATACGCGATAATTACGAAATTACGGTCGTTGGCGAGTTACCGCCTGCGACGGCCAAACGTATCGCGGACAGTGTTAATCCTGGGGCAAAAAAATGATGAGAGAATGGGCCACCGTGGTGGCATGGCAGGATGGTATCGCCACACTGCATACCGAAGCCAAAACCTCCTGCAACAGCTGCCAGGCACGTAAAGGCTGTGGCAGCCATATGCTGAATAAGCTGGGGCCAAAGAATGCGCATGTGATGCAAATCGCCAGCAGCAAGCCCCTGGCTCCGGGCCAACGTGTCGAACTGGGCATCAAAGAGAGCAGCCTGCTCGGTTCGGCACTGCTGGTATACATGACGCCGCTGTTTGGCCTGTTTCTGTTCGCAGGTCTGTTCCAGGCCCTGTTCGGCAGCGACCTGGCCGCCGCCTGCGGCGCGCTGTTAGGCGGAGTTGGCGGCTTTATCGTCGCCAAAGGCATTTCCATGAAATTTGGCGATAGTGAGGCCTTCCAGCCGGTTATCCTTAATATCGCCTTGCCCCCAGATGCGCTTCGTGTTGAAAGCGAAGCCTGACCCCTGCTTAAGCCGCACTTGTTGCGGCTTTTGTCTTAAGCCTGACGTGCAAAAAACTGTTTCGTTTCCACGACGTTCCATTCTTTTATGCGCGGCCTTAACAGTGTAATATGCGTCGTCATTAATGAGGCTGACAGGATTGTGGGTTAAGAGCGATCTTCCTGAATGTGTCTGTGCTCAGGTTTCTAACTGATTCTCTACGTGAAGATATCTCTATAAATGAAGCACATAAGAAATTTCTCCATCATCGCCCACATTGACCACGGTAAATCCACGCTTTCTGACCGCTTGATTCAGATCTGTGGCGGATTAACTGACCGCGAGATGGCCGCGCAGGTTCTGGACTCAATGGACCTTGAGCGTGAACGTGGTATTACCATCAAAGCACAGAGCGTGACGCTCGATTACAAAGCCCAAGACGGTGAAACTTACCAGCTCAATTTTATCGACACGCCGGGACACGTTGACTTCTCATACGAAGTTTCCCGCTCACTGGCCGCCTGTGAGGGTGCGCTGCTGGTGGTGGATGCCGGACAGGGCGTTGAAGCGCAAACCCTGGCTAACTGCTACACCGCGATTGAGATGGATCTGGAAGTCGTGCCGGTGCTGAATAAAATCGATTTGCCTGCCGCCGATCCTGAACGTGCTGCACAGGAAATCGAAGATATTGTCGGTATTGATGCCACCGATGCCGTGCGTTGCTCGGCGAAAACCGGTGTCGGCGTACCTGAAGTGCTGGAGCGCCTGGTGCGCGATATTCCGCCGCCAGAAGGCGATCCGGAAGGGCCGCTGCAGGCACTGATTATCGACTCCTGGTTCGATAACTACCTGGGTGTTGTCTCGCTGGTTCGTGTGAAAAACGGCACCATGCGTAAAGGCGATAAAATCAAGGTACTGAGTACCGGCCAGGTTTATAACGCCGATCGACTGGGCATTTTCACGCCGAAGCAGGTTGACCGCACTGAACTGAACTGTGGCGAAGTCGGCTGGCTGGTCTGCGCCATTAAAGACATTCTGGGCGCGCCGGTGGGCGATACCCTGACAACAGCACGTAACCCGGCGGACAAAGCGCTGCCTGGCTTTAAAAAAGTGAAGCCGCAGGTTTACGCCGGTCTGTTCCCAATTAGTTCTGATGACTACGAAGCGTTTCGTGATGCGCTGGGCAAGCTGAGCCTGAACGATGCTTCTCTGTTCTACGAGCCAGAGAGTTCAACCGCGCTGGGCTTTGGCTTCCGTTGCGGCTTCCTGGGTCTGCTGCACATGGAGATCATTCAGGAACGTCTGGAACGTGAGTACGATCTCGATCTGATCACGACCGCACCGACGGTGGTGTACGAAGTGGAAACCACGGGCGGCGAAGTCATTTATGTGGACAGCCCCTCGAAGCTGCCACCGCTCAATAACATTGAAGAGTTGCGTGAACCGATTGCGGAGTGTCACATGCTGCTGCCGCAGGAATACCTGGGCAACGTCATTACGCTGTGCATCGAGAAACGTGGCGTTCAGACAAATATGGTTTACCACGGCAATCAGGTTGCGCTGACCTATGAGATTCCAATGGCTGAAGTGGTGCTCGACTTCTTTGACCGTTTGAAATCAACATCGCGCGGCTATGCTTCACTGGACTACAATTTTAAACGTTTTCAGGCCTCTGACATGGTGCGCGTCGACGTGCTGATTAACTCAGAACGTGTTGATGCGCTGGCGCTGATTACCCACCGTGATAACGCACCTTATCGTGGACGTGAGCTGGTTGAGAAAATGAAAGACCTCATCCCACGTCAACAATTTGATATTGCGATTCAGGCGGCAATCGGCAACCACATTATCGCTCGCTCAACCGTCAAACAGCTGCGTAAGAACGTCCTTGCCAAGTGTTACGGCGGTGACGTCAGTCGTAAGAAAAAGCTGTTGCAGAAGCAGAAAGAGGGTAAGAAGCGAATGAAGCAGGTCGGTAACGTTGAACTGCCGCAGGAAGCATTCCTCGCCATTCTGCATGTCGGAAAAGACAGCAAATAAGGATCTTAAATGGCTAATATGTTCGCGCTAGTCCTGGCGATAGCGACATTGATTACTGGTATTCTCTGGGTGATCGATCGTATCAAGTGGGCACCACAGCGCCGGGCGCTGCAGGCGGCGGCACAGGCGCAGTCAGGCGGCACGCTCGATAAAAAAACGCTGGCAAAAATGGCACCTAAGCCGGGCTGGATTGAAACCGCTGCCTCCGTATTTCCGGTGCTGGCCGTGGTATTCTTTGTGCGCTCATTTGTGTATGAGCCTTTCCAGATCCCGTCAGGCTCGATGATGCCCACGCTGCTGATTGGTGACTTTATTCTGGTCGAGAAGTTTGCTTACGGTATTAAAGACCCGATTACGCAAACCACGCTGATTCCTACCGGTCATCCTAAGCGTGGCGATATTGCGGTCTTTAAATACCCAAAAGATCCCAGCCTGGACTACATCAAGCGCGTGATTGGCCTGCCGGGCGATCGTGTAACCTATGATCCCTACAGTAAAACGCTGACTATTAATCCGGCCTGCGATAATGGCAAGCCTTGCAGCAAAGCGTTGCCCGTCACCTACAGCAACATTGAGCCAAGCAAGTTTGTTCAGACGTTTAGCGGGTTTGATGGTAACGAAGCCGGTAACGGGTTCTACCAGGTGCCGCTGAATGAAACCATGCGCGGTGGATTACGTCTGGCCACGCGCAAAGAAACGCTGGGCAATGTGACGCATGACATTCTGTTGGTGACGGAAGCACAAAGCCAGGCGAGCATGTACTATCAGCAGCCCGGCCAGCCGCAGGCGAGCTGGGTTGTGCCGCAGGGGCAGTATTTCATGATGGGTGATAACCGTGACAACAGCGCCGACAGTCGCTACTGGGGCTTTGTTCCCGAGCGCAATCTGGTCGGTAAAGCGGTCGCCATCTGGATGAGCTTTGAAAAACAAGAAGGGCAGTGGCCAACCGGCGTACGACTGAGTCGTATCGGCGGTATCCATTAAGCCAGCCTGAGAGTCAGGCAAAATAGGGTGGCCTCCGTCATGGGGGCCACTGCACACCAAACAGAATGTGTTGGATTCTCAGCCCTGTTTGGTATGCAGAGTGACAGACGCAAAACAGAACTGGAATCGCATGAACCCCATCCTGATTAACAAGCTTCAGCGCAAACTGGGCTACACTTTTACACATTCTGAACTTTTACAGCAGGCGTTGACGCATCGCAGCGCCAGTAGCAAGCATAACGAACGCCTGGAGTTTTTAGGCGATTCGATTCTGAGCTACGTGATTGCAAATGCGCTCTACCACCGTTTTCCGCGTGTGGATGAGGGCGACATGAGCCGCATGCGCGCGACGCTGGTGCGCGGTAATACGCTGGCAGAGATGGCGCGTGAATTCGATTTGGGTGAATGCCTGCGTCTGGGGCCCGGCGAATTAAAAAGCGGCGGCTTCCGTCGTGAATCTATTCTGGCGGACACCGTGGAAGCGCTGATTGGTGGTGTCTTCCTCGACAGTAATATTCAGACGGTCGAAAAGCTGATCCTTGACTGGTATCAGACGCGCCTGGACGAAATCAGTCCGGGTGATAAACAAAAAGATCCGAAAACGCGCCTGCAGGAATACCTGCAGGGCCGTCATCTGCCGCTGCCAAGTTACTTAGTGGTGCAGGTTCGCGGCGAAGCCCACGATCAGGAATTTACCATTCACTGTCAGGTGAGTGGCATGGCAGAACCGGTGGTGGGCGTGGGCTCCAGCCGCCGTAAAGCTGAACAAGCAGCGGCTGAACAGGCGCTGATTAAACTTGGTCTGGAATAACAGTATTATCCCGGCGCCGCAACCGGCGCTGAAAACCTCAGGACTCGAATGAGCGAAAATGTTACATACAGCGGCTTTGTCGCGATAGTTGGCCGGCCTAACGTCGGTAAATCCACCTTACTGAACCAGTTACTGGGGCAGAAGGTTTCAATTACGTCGCGTAAGCCGCAAACCACCCGTCACCGCATTATGGGCATCCATACGGAAGGCGCTTATCAGGCGATTTACGTGGATACGCCCGGCCTGCATATGGAAGAGAAGCGAGCGATCAACCGCCTGATGAACCGTGCGGCCAGCAGTTCTATCGGTGACGTTGAACTGATCATCTTTGTGGTTGAAGGCACGCGCTGGACGCCCGACGACGAGATGGTGTTAAACAAGTTGCGCGATGGCAAAGTGCCGGTTCTGCTGGCGATCAATAAAATCGACAACATTCAGGATAAAAGCGTCCTGTTACCGCACCTGCAGTTCCTCAGCGAGCAGATGAACTTTATTGATATCGTGCCGGTTTCGGCCGAAAGCGGTAAAAATGTCGACACCATCGCCGCCATCGCCCGCAAGCATCTGCCGGAATCTGACCATCACTTCCCGGAAGATTACATTACCGATCGCTCACAGCGCTTTATGGCATCCGAAATTATCCGTGAAAAGCTGATGCGTTTCCTCGGTGCGGAACTGCCTTACTCGGTCACAGTCGAAATCGAACAGTTTGTGTCTAACGCGCGCGGCGGTTATGACATCAACGGTTTGATTCTGGTCGAGCGCGAAGGGCAGAAAAAAATGGTGATTGGCAATAAAGGCGCCAAAATCAAAACCATTGGTATTGAAGCGCGTAAGGACATGGAAGAGATGTTCGATGCCAAAGTGCATCTCGAACTGTGGGTTAAAGTTAAATCCGGCTGGGCAGATGACGAACGTGCGCTGCGTAGTCTGGGTTACACAGACGATCTCTGAATAAATGGAAGGCTGGCAACGCGCCTTTGTGCTGCATAGTCGTCCTTTCAGCGAAACCAGTCTGCTGCTTGACCTGTTTAGTGAAAGTGAAGGCCGTGTTCGTGTCCTGGCAAAAGGAGCACGATCACGGCGTTCTCAGTTAAAAGGCACGCTTCAGCCTTTTACCCCGCTGCTGGTGCGCTGGAGTGGTCGTGGTGAGGTGAAAACGCTGCGCAATGCCGAAGCGGTTTCGCTTGCTCTCCCCCTCAGTGGTATCACGCTTTACTGCGGCCTGTACGTCAACGAGCTGTTATCTCGGGTACTGGAACAGCACATCCCCTTTTCCGACCTGTTTTTTGACTATCTGCAATGTATCCAGACGCTGGCCGCCGCCGAGGGTTCACCCGAGCCTGCACTGCGTCGTTTCGAGCTGGCGCTGTTGGGGCACCTTGGCTATGGCGTGGATTTCCTGCACTGCGCAGGCAGTGGTGAACCGGTCAGTGAAGACATGACCTACAGCTACCGGGAAGAGAAGGGCTTCATCGCCAGTCTGGTGCTCAATCAGCGCAGCTTTACAGGTAAACACCTGCAGGCGCTCTCCACGCGTGAATTTCCCGATGCGGATGCCCTGCGCGCGGCGAAGCGCTTTACCCGCATGGCGCTAAAACCTTACCTGGGGGGCAAACCGTTAAAAAGTCAGGAGCTTTTCCGTCAGTTTACACCGAAAAAAAAGCCCGATATTGCCGGCGAGCCCTGATGCGGGTCGTAGCGGAATCGCATCACGGCGCGTTACACTCCATACAATGATCATAATGAACCGAGGATTGTCATGGCTGAGTTACTGTTAGGCGTTAACATCGACCACATTGCTACCGTCCGCAACGCGCGTGGCACCCATTACCCTGATCCGGTCCAGGCGGCTTTTATCGCCGAACAGGCGGGCGCGGATGGGATCACGGTGCACCTGCGGGAAGATCGCCGCCACATTACCGACCGCGACGTGCGTATTCTGCGTGATACCATCGAAACGCGGATGAATCTCGAAATGGCGGTCACCGATGAGATGCTGAATATCGCGTGTGACATCAAACCGCATTTCTGCTGCCTGGTGCCGGAAAAGCGTGAGGAAGTGACCACCGAAGGCGGACTGGATGTCGCCGGACAACAGGAAAAACTTAATGCCGCGGTAAAAAAACTCAGTGAGGCGGGCATTTTGGTATCCCTGTTTATCGATCCCGATCACCGGCAAATCGAAGCGGCTGTCACCAGCGGCGCGCCTTATATTGAAATTCATACCGGTGCCTATGCTGAAGCCCCTGAAGGCCCGGCACGCGACGCTGAGCTGGCCCGGATCCGTCAGGCGGCCACCTTTGCGGCCAGCCGCGGATTAAAAGTTAACGCCGGTCACGGTCTGACTTACCACAATGTCCTGCCGATTGCCGCGCTGCCGGAAATGCATGAGCTGAACATCGGTCATGCGATCATTGGTCGGGCGGTGATGAGCGGCCTGCCTGACGCCGTCAAAGCCATGAAACAGCTGCTGCGAGAAGCGCGTCGCTAATGGCTATTCTGGGACTGGGCAGCGATATCGTCGAAATAGAGCGGATTGCCGATGTGATTTCTCGCTCTGGCGATCGACTGGCGCGTCGCGTGCTGAGTGAGGCCGAATGGCAGCAGTATCAGCAGCATCGTCAGCCGGTGCGTTTTCTGGCTAAACGTTTCGCCGTTAAAGAAGCGGCAGCCAAAGCGTTTGGCACCGGCATTCGCGGCGGACTGGCATTCAATCAGTTTGAAGTTTACAACGATGCGCTGGGTAAACCGCTCCTGCGTTTTTTCGATCATGCTGCTGAGGTGGCGCAGCGGCTGGGTGTACAGCATGTCCATGTCACCCTGGCCGACGAGCGCCACTATGCCTGTGCTACGGTCATTATCGAAAGCTAACCGTGCAGGGCAATAAACTTATCCCACAGCGCATCGCGTGATTCGATGTGCTGGGGATCCGTCACAATGGTGTTATCAATAGGGCAAACCCGCTGGCAGGTCGGCACATCATAATGTCCCACACATTCGGTACAGCGGCTCACCTCAATCTCATAAATCATCTCACCCATCGAAATAGCCTGGTTCGGGCATTCGGGTTCACACATATCGCAGTTAATGCATCGTTCTGTAATCAGTAAAGACATCGCGGTTTCCCAATCGATAAATACTTTTTGTCGTTTTGGCGACATAATCTGTTGCGGTAGTAAATATTCCTGATGAGATATATCGAACCCTTAGACGACTTTTGTAACTTTCAAATTGCAAGCCTGGCTGGTCATTAACATAAAGTTGGAATGTTAAAGGTCATGCGGAGTCGGCTGACAGTAGCATATTCTTTCAGCGTCAAACATGATGCGAATAACTAAAAAAAGTGATACGCACCATTAATGTTCGTTACTTACTGATTATTCGATAATTTAACTCTATATAGTCTTCATGGAGAGTAAGCATAAGAGTATAACTTTTAGCAAATTCAGCGCTACACGTGCGGGAAAAGCGCCGCGTGTAGAAAAAACCACCACAGCGAGAATTGTAAGGATTATGCAGAAAAAAGGGGTGATAGAAATATTTTGTCATAAAAATGACAGAGATCAGGTGCGTGATTAAGAGTTTTCCGATAATATGCATTCATCAATAATATCGATGGATTGTGTCAGGTGAAAAAAAGAATTTTTTTGATAGCCGGCGTGGCTGTTCTGGCTGCAACAACCGCTTATGGAAGCTTATCCGCGGGTGGATCTCGGCCTGATTTCGTTACAGCAGCAGAAAATAAAACGAATAACTTCCTGCAATACAGCTATGGTAAGGGTAAATGTAAAGCCGCGCCCGGAACGGCATTGAGCTGGGACATGGAATGTAAGTATGACGGTGGCAAGAAAGTGGTTAAATTCGCTCTCTACTCCGCTGAGCATGCAACAAAAAAATCTGTTGATACCTTTTATCTCGTTGCAAAAAATCAGGCTGCAGTCGACTCAGCCAGCACAGGTATGGGGCAATACTTGCCTATTTCTACGCAAGATATAAGCAGTAGTTAGTCGGCCTTAATACACAGCTAATACTCAATTCAGTTTTAGAAGCCAGCGATATCGCTGGCTTCCTTCATTGCACTTTACAACAATCGCAATATCAGATGCGTTTTCCCTTCTTCCTAAATCAGCTTCTTCACCAGCGCCTCGCTGTGGCGAATATGGCTGGACGCGCGCTCAGGATCGTTCTGTACCAGCGCCATAAAGAGCAGGTCCGTTAACGCCAGCTGGGCGGTAGTCGAGGAGATCGCGGCGCTGCGCGTACTCTGTTCTTCTGCAACGGTGTACAGGCAGTGCGTGGCGCACTGCTGCAAAGTGTTAGGCGTAAAGCCGGTAAAGGCCAGCACGTCCGCGCCCACCCGCACTGCTTCCTGCGCGGCCAGGTTAATCTCACGACGTTCACCCGTGTAAGAGATCGCCAGCAGCACATCGCCGGATGACATGGCCTGTACGCTGGCCAGCAGCGCGTGCATGTCCTGCTCCGCGACGGCATTGATGCCAATCTTCATCAGCTTCCAGGAAAAATCCTTTGCCACCAGACCGGATGCGCCGATTCCGACCAGTAAAATACGGCGTGCGCGCTTAAGCAGCTGCAAGACGGCATTCAGCTTCTCTTCGCTGTTGATATCCAGGGTCGCGCGAATGGCCGACAGCTTTTCTGTCAGTAATTTTTCACCCACAGCCTTAAGGGGATCGTCACTGAGGATCTGATTATGCACGGTGATGGCATCTTTATCGGCCAGCGATTCGCTCAGTGCCAGCTTGAGTGCCGGAAAACCTTTGTATCCCAGCTTTTGCGCAAACTTAACGACGCTGGACTGACTGACGCCAGCTTCTTCTGCCAGCTTTTGTGAACTTAAATGCCGTGCCCGATCCGGTTGTGACAGTAAAAAATCCGCCAGCCGGCGTTCGTTCAGCGCCAGTGAAGGATAAAGCTGGCGAATGCGCAGCAATGAACTCATGCCCAGTCCTCATGATGTAGCGGTGCGTCCGCAAGGAATAAATGATTCTAAAAGCATTGTAGCCACTGGAATAAAAAATGACAGTCATCGCCTCGCTGCGCGAAGATGACTACAATAGAGGCTGTTGATGCATATTCGTTAAAAAGGAGAGCTGTTTGACCAACGAGAGACAACGTCGCGTGGTGTTTTTCGACCTTGATGGCACATTGCACCAACAGGATATGTTTGGCACTTTCATGCGCTATTTGCTGCGCCGCAAGCCCCTGAATCTGCTACTGGTCGTGCCTTTGCTGCCCGTCGTCGGCGCGGGGCTGCTGTTCAAAGGGCGTGCGGCCCGCTGGCCGATGAGCCTGTTGCTCTGGTCAATCACCTTTGGCCGATCTGAAACCACCCTGTTACGACTGGAGGCCGAGTTTGCTCAGTGGTTTCGCCAGCGCGTGAAAGCGTTTCCGGTGGTGCAGAAGCGTCTCAGCGAGTACCTCAGCAGCGATGATGCGGATGTGTGGCTGATTACGGGCTCGCCGCAGTCGCTGGTGGAGCAGGTCTATTACGATTCGGCGTTTCTGCCCAGAGTAAAGTTGATTGCCAGCCAGATGCAGCGCGGCCTGGGTGGGCGCGTGCTGAAATTGCGCTGTCTGGGCCACGAAAAAGTGGTGCAGTTAGAAGAGCACATCGGCACACCACTGCAACTCTATAGTGGTTACAGCGACAGCAAGCAGGACAACCCGTTATTGTTCTTTTGTCAGCACCGCTGGCGCGTCACGCCGGCGGGTGAATTGCAGCAGTTAGAATAACCTGTACTGTGCTTCGGTTTTGCCGGCATGCCCGGTATAATGCGCCGCTTTTTGCTGCCGGGAGTGGTTCGTGTGACACAAGAACAAGATGAATACTGGATGCGCCGGGCGCTGACGCTGGCGCAACGCGCATGGGATGAGGGCGAGGTGCCGGTAGGCGCCGTCCTGGTTCACGGCGACCGCGTCATTGGCGAAGGCTGGAACCGGCCTATCGGTCAGCATGATCCCACCGCGCACGCAGAGATTATGGCGCTTCGTCAGGGCGGGAAAGTACTGGAAAATTACCGTCTGCTGGATACCACGCTTTATGTGACGCTGGAGCCGTGCGTCATGTGCGCCGGCGCGATGGTGCATAGCCGGATAGGTCGTCTGGTTTATGGCGCGCACGATGTGAAAACCGGCGCAGCCGGTTCGCTGATTGACGTGCTGGGCCATCCGGGGATGAACCATCAGGTAAGGTTAGATCACGGCGTGCTGGAAGACGCGTGCGCGGCGCTGCTGAGCGACTTTTTCCGCATGCGTCGTCAGCAACAAAAAGCGCTGCGACAGGCGCAGCGCGAAAGCTAATTCATTGCCACTTGTGGCGAAACGGCAGGATAGCCTTTGCCCATCTCCGCTTCCAGCGCGGCCTGCTGGGCAAGGCGCTTTTCCTGCTCCTGCAAATAGCCCACCAGGCTAATCTCATATTTACGAATATTTTCCACGTAGTTATACGCTTCCTGGCCCCGCGCGTAGCCGTAGGTCGTTTGCGCGTAATAACGCTTCTGGCTCAGCATCGGCAGGCGCAGTTTCACATCAGCCCAACTGTCCGGGTTGCCACCCTGTTTTGCCGTGAGCTTACGGGCATCCAGCATATGAGCATAACCCATGTTGTAGGCGGCCAGCGCAAACCAGATACGTTCGTCTTCCGGAATGGACTGCGGGACTTTATCCATCATATTTTGCAGATACTGGCTGCCGCCGCGAATACTTTGCTCAGGATCGGTTCGATCGCCCACTTCCACGCTGTCGGCAGTATTGCGCGTCAGCATCATCATGCCGCGCACGCCGGTCGGTGATGTCGCCTGCGGATTCCAGTGTGATTCCTGATAAGAGATAGCGGCCAGCAAACGCCAGTCGATATTACTGGCGTATTTCTCAAATAACGGTTTGATATCAGGCAGAACCGTATCAATCGCACGCAGGAAGGTGCGCGTATCCACATAATCAAAGGTGCCAACGTGCCCGAGGTATTTCTCTTCCAGCCGCGCCATTGCGCCTTCTTCGCCCATGCCATTAAAGAAATCCAGCATGGCCGCGTTCAGGCTGTCGTCGCTTTCGCGGGGCATATACCACGTCACCGGCTCTTCATCCGTGACGTCAAAGGCGACCGCCAGTTGTGGATGGATGCGCTGAAGCAGTGCGATGGTGACGGAATCGCCAATCGTATAATCCAGCTTGCCCTCGGCGACGGCCTCAAGTAGCGCTTTCGGGCTTTGATCAGTCGAGATAGCCCAGTCAAGGTCGGGATAGTGATCCGCTCTGGCGCTCTTGAGTGTAGACAGATAAGCCGATCCGGAGGCAACGACGAGCCGTCCCTTTAAATCGCCCAGGTTTTTCGGGCGAGTTTTATCCACACGATAAACCAACTGCTGGGAAACGCTGTAATAGCTGGGGCCCGTCTGATAGCGGTTCAGTCGCTCATTATTATAGATAAGGCCTGCGGCCAGCAAATCGGCTTTGCCGTCGTCAAGCGCATCAAACAGGTCGCTGATATTCGCGCGCACCGTGATTTCCAGCCTGACGCCCAGATAACGGGCGAAACGCTTCGCCAGCTCGTAATCCATCCCGGCCGGTGCTTTATTCACGGTGTAGTAAGTCAACGGCGAGTTTACGGTACTGACCCGTAGCACTCCCCGTGATTTAATCTGTGAAATCGTATCCTGCCCGCTCCCATGCCAGGGAATGGACGGCCACAGTGCCAGTGCTAACAGCACGGTGAGCAGACCGATAAACAGATAATTTAATTTCAGGCGTTTCAAATAGTTATCTCTCGATGGCTCCAAGGCCTCTGTCTTTTAAGGCAGTATTGATTTTGTTTTAACTCCCAGAGCGAGGGGCATTTTGCGCAACAAACTGAGGCAGAGCAACTTATAAAGCAATTTTTGCGCAATTATCAGCCAAATCTTGTTGGCCATAAATTTTGCGCAAACGGTTTCGTCGCGGAGTGGCTTTCTCTATAATACGCCCCGTTTTCCCCCTGTTGCGCCCAATGAAGCGTCGCACCCGGCGTTTCAAAGACGAGAGATCTTATGATGGAAATTCTGCGTGGTTCGCCCGCCCTGTCGGCATTTCGTGTAAACAAACTGCTGGCCCGCTTTCAGGACGCTCATCTGCCGGTGAGTGATATTTACGCTGAGTACGTCCATTTTGCCGATGTCAGCGCGCCGTTGAGTGAGGATGAAAAATCCCGTCTGCAGCGCCTGCTCAAGTACGGTCCTTCTCTCGCTGAACATGCGCCACAAGGGCGTTTGCTGCTGGTCACGCCACGTCCAGGCACCATTTCGCCATGGTCTTCAAAAGCGACCGATATTGCGCATAACTGCGATCTGTCACAGGTCCGTCGACTGGAGCGCGGTCTGGCGTTTTATGTTCAGGCACCCCAGTTGACGGAAACCCAGTGGCAAACGCTGTCAGCGCTGCTGCATGACCGCATGATGGAAACGGTGTACAGCGACCTCCATCAGGCCGAACAACTGTTTGCCCACCACGAACCTCAGCCGGTCAAAAGCGTTGATGTGTTGGGTGAAGGCCGTCAGGCACTGGTTCATGCCAATACATCGCTGGGCCTGGCGCTGGCAGACGACGAAATTGACTACCTGCTGGCAGCCTTTACGAAGCTGGGCCGTAACCCTAACGACATCGAACTCTATATGTTTGCTCAGGCGAACTCCGAGCACTGTCGTCACAAGATTTTTAACGCCGACTGGATTATTGACGGCGAAAAACAGCCGAAATCGCTGTTTAAAATGATTAAGAACACCTTTGAGCAAACGCCGGATTATGTCCTGTCGGCTTATAAAGACAATGCGGCGGTGATGGAAGGCTCTGAAGTAGGACGCTTCTTTGCGGATGCCGAAAACGGGGAATATGGCTACCACCAGGAAGCGGCGCATATTCTGATGAAGGTCGAAACGCATAACCATCCTACGGCGATTTCGCCGTGGCCTGGCGCGGCAACCGGCTCCGGCGGCGAAATTCGTGACGAAGGGGCGACCGGACGGGGCGCGAAGCCGAAAGCCGGTCTGGTCGGCTTCTCGGTGTCGAACCTGCGTATTCCGGGCTTTGAGCAGCCGTGGGAAGAGGATTTTGGCAAGCCCGCGCGCATCGTCAGCGCGCTGGACATTATGACTGAAGGCCCTCTGGGCGGCGCGGCGTTTAACAACGAGTTTGGCCGTCCCGCATTGAATGGCTATTTCCGTACCTATGAAGAACAGGTCAACAGCCACAACGGCACCGAACTGCGCGGTTACCACAAGCCGATTATGCTGGCGGGTGGCATCGGGAACATCCGTGCCGATCACGTCCAGAAAGGCGAGATTACTGTCGGGGCAAAGCTGATCGTACTGGGCGGCCCGGCAATGAATATCGGTCTGGGCGGCGGGGCGGCCTCATCTATGGCATCGGGCCAGTCTGACGCTGATCTCGACTTTGCCTCCGTACAGCGTGATAACCCGGAAATGGAACGGCGTTGCCAGGAAGTGATTGACCGCTGCTGGCAGTTAGGCGACGACAACCCGATTCTGTTTATCCACGATGTCGGTGCGGGCGGGCTGTCGAACGCCATGCCTGAGCTGGTCAGCGATGGCGGGCGCGGTGGACGTTTCAACCTGCGCGATATCCTCAGCGATGAGCCAGGGATGAGCCCGCTGGAAGTCTGGTGTAATGAATCGCAAGAGCGTTACGTCATGGCGGTGGCACCCGAAAAGCTGGCTGAATTTGCGGCGATTTGCGAGCGTGAGCGCGCGCCTTTTGCGGTTATCGGTGAAGCCACAGAAGAGCAGCATCTGACGCTCAACGACAGCCACTTTGATAACAGCCCAATTGATATGCCGCTGGATGTGCTGTTGGGGAAAACCCCGAAAATGACGCGCGATGTCGTCAAACAGCAGGCGCAGGGCACACCGTTACACCGTGATGGCATCGTCTTAACGGAGGCGGTGAATCGCGTTCTGCACTTACCGACCGTGGCGGAAAAAACCTTTCTGATCACCATCGGCGATCGCAGTGTGACCGGCATGGTGGCACGGGATCAGATGGTAGGACCCTGGCAGATCCCGGTAGCCAACTGTGCGGTCACGACCGCCAGCCTCGACAGCTATCATGGTGAAGCGTTCGCTCTGGGTGAACGCGCGCCGGTGGCGCTGCTCGACTTTGCCGCCTCAGCACGACTGGCTGTTGGTGAAGCGCTGACAAACCTGGCCGCCACGCCCGTGGGGTCATTGAAGCGTGTGAAGCTCTCGGCAAACTGGATGTCAGCCGCGGGTCATCCGGGCGAAGATGCGGGCCTGTATGACGCCGTGAAAGCTGTCGGTGAGGAGCTGTGTCCGGCACTGGGCATTACTATCCCGGTGGGTAAAGACTCCATGTCGATGAAAACCCGCTGGCAGGAAGGCACTGAACAACGCGAAATGACGTCGCCGCTGTCGCTGGTGATTACCGCCTTTGCTCGTGTCGAAGATGTTCGTCGCAACGTGACGCCTCAACTGATGGCGGATCAGGACAACCTGCTTCTGCTGATCGATCTGGGTAACGGTGCCAATACCCTGGGCGCAACCGCGCTGGCGCAGGTGTATCGTCAACTGGGCGACAAGCCTGCCGATGTACGTGATGCACAGCAGCTGGCAGGCTTCTTTAATGCGATGCAGGCGCTGGTCAGCCAACAGAAACTATTGGCCTACCATGACCGTTCCGATGGGGGCCTGCTGGTCACGCTGGCAGAAATGGCCTTTACCGGCCACTGCGGTGTAGATGTTGATATCGCGGCGCTGGGCAGTGATGCGCTGGCGGCGCTGTTTACTGAGGAACTGGGCGCAGTCATTCAGATCAAGGCCGCCGATCGTGAAGGTGTCGAGCAGATTCTGGCTCAACATGGACTGGCGCAGTGCAGCCATGTGCTGGGCAGCGCACAGCCGGGCGATCGCTTCGTGATTCGTTCAGGCGACAGTGCTGTGTACAGCGAAAGTCGCACCACGCTGCGTACCTGGTGGGCGGAAACCACCTGGCAGATGCAGCGTCTGCGTGATAACCCGGCCTGTGCTGATCAGGAACATCAGGCAAAACAGGACGACAACGATCCGGGTCTTAACGTCAGCCTGACCTTCAGGCCGGAAGAGGACGTTGCCGCGCCGATGATTGCGACAGGTGCCCGTCCGCGCGTGGCCGTGCTGCGTGAGCAGGGTGTTAACTCTCATGTGGAAATGGCCGCAGCCTTTGACCGCGCAGGCTTTACCGCCGTGGACGTTCATATGAGCGATCTGCTGGCAGGACGCATCGATCTGGAACGTTTCCAGGCGTTAGTGGCCTGTGGTGGCTTCTCTTACGGTGACGTACTGGGAGCCGGTGAGGGCTGGGCGAAATCTATCCTGTTCAACCCGCGTGTGCGCGATCAGTTCGAAGCCTTCTTCCATCGTCCGCAAACGCTGGCGCTGGGTGTTTGCAACGGTTGCCAGATGATGTCCAACCTGCGCGAGCTGATTCCTGGCAGCGAACTGTGGCCGCGCTTCGTGCGTAATCAGTCTGAGCGCTTTGAAGCGCGCTTCAGCCTGGTTGAAGTGGCCGCCAGCCCGTCATTACTGCTGGATGGCATGGCGGGTTCGCGGATGCCTGTTGCGGTATCACACGGAGAAGGTTTTGTAGAAGTGCGCGATGGTACTCACCTGGCGGCGCTGGAATCCAAAGGGCTGGTGGCGCTGCGCTTTGTGGACAATAGCGGTAAGGTGACGGAAACCTATCCGGCCAACCCGAACGGTTCGCCAAATGGCATCACTGCCGTGACCAACGAAAGCGGGCGCGTCACCATTATGATGCCGCATCCTGAGCGTGTTTTCCGTACGGTCAGCAACTCCTGGCATCCGGCGGAGTGGGGGGAAGACAGCCCATGGATGCGCATTTTCCGTAACGCGCGCAAACAACTGGGTTAATTGCCGTAAAAAAATGGGGAGGCCAGGTGCCTCCCTTTTTTTATGGGCACGAGATGTTGGCAAAAGGAGACAGCCGTCACCTTTTGATGTCGCTGATTGGTGACATCTATCTCTATGATTTTATTATACGGCAGAGGTACGATGAAAATGTGTTGGCATTTGGCGACACATTTGCCAGACCGGATGGTCTGAACGGGCCGCTTTCACTGCTCGCTTACCTGCAAGAGCCTGAACAGAAAGGGGCTTTTATTGTTGGCATGATCTTTGCTATAATTATCGCGCTGCTCATTCACTTGTTTATGAATGCCACCGCGCTGCGGTCAGAGCTCATAAAGCCCGAATGACGCACCAAACGGAGCCTGCCGTCCACCACACCGATAATCGTATGCATTGCATCGTTATCAAGCATCGGACGTAACGTTGAGTTAGGCTCCACCCATTCTCACGCGTGGCTAAGGCGGCGCGTCTGCGGCAGGCCAGATGGTCTGCCGTTTTCTTTTCTGCCTCTTCCTTCTCCGGGCCGACTCCGCTAGCATCCGGTAAGCGTATCTTTATGGAAGCCGTCGCGTGAAAAAATGGCGTTTTTTCCCCCAATCTCTGCGTCAGCTGGTGCTGATGGCCTTTTTGCTGGTGCTCCTGCCCTTACTGGTACTGGCCTGGCAGGCATGGGAAAGCCTCTCCGCACTCAGCAATCAGGCGGCGGACACTAACCGCAACACCTTTACCGATGTCCGGCGCAGCGAAGCCATGGCACGAACCGCCATTGAGCTGGAGCGCAGCTATCGTCAGTATTGCGTACTGGGTGATGCCTCGCTGGCGAAGCTGTATCAGACGCAGCGGATTCGTTACAGCCAGATGCTCAGTTCCCATGCTGATAATCTGCCCGATTTACCGGCTTTTAAGACGCTACGGGACACGCTGCCGCTGTTGGAAACCCTGCAGTGCCAGAACGGTAATCCGATGGGCAGTGCTGCGCAGGCGCTTGACCGTTTTTCCGCAACCAACGCACAACTGGTGCACGACACGCGGGAGGTGGTATTCGCCCGCGGCTTACAGCTTCAGCGCGAAATCGCCGATCGCGGTCAGTTCTTTGGCTGGCAGGCGCTGATTCTGTTCATTATCAGCCTGACACTCACGCTGCTGTTTACCCGCATGATCATCGGTCCGGTCAAAAGTGTCGAACGGATGATTAACCGCCTTGGCGAAGGGCGGGAACTGGGCAGCAGCATGGTGTTTCGGGGGCCACGGGAATTGCGTTCGCTGGGGCAACGTATTGTCTGGCTGAGCGAGCGGCTGCACTGGCTTGAATCTCAGCGACACGAATTTTTACGCCACCTTTCACACGAACTGAAAACCCCGCTGGCCAGTTTGCGTGAAGGCACGGCGCTTCTGGCGGATGAAGTCGCGGGCGTGCTAAATCCGGAGCAGAAAGAAATCGTCTCCATACTCGATACCAGCAGCCGTCATTTGCAGCACCTGATTGAACAATTGCTCGACTACAACCGCAGGCTCGCTGATGGCCCGATCACGCTTGAGGCGATCAAACTGGACGATATCGTGCATGACGTTGTGAATGCCCACGCCCTTTCGGCGCGTAACAAACAGATGCACGTTGAGATCGATCTGAAGGCCACAGATTGCCTGGCTGAGCCTATGCTATTAATGAGCGTGATTGATAACCTCTACTCTAACGCCGTGAACTATGGCAATGAATCCGGTAACATCTGGCTTCGTAGCCAGCAGCAGGGCGATACAGTCATCATTGAGGTCGCTAACAGCGGTACGCCCATTCCCGATCATGAGCAGGCAATGATCTTTGAGCCCTTTTTTCAGGGCAGCCATCAGCGCAAAGGGCCGGTTAAAGGCAGTGGACTGGGGTTAAGTATCGCAAAGGATTGTCTGCGCCGTATGCACGGCAACCTGCAACTGGTCAGCCGCGATGACGCGGATGTTTGTTTTCGCATTGAACTGAATACCACCGCCGGGAAAGTCTGAAGTATGAAATTTTTTGCCGCGATTCTTATAAGCGCACTGAGCACCCTGATGCTCAGCGGCTGTGCCTCCTCACCGGCGACCTCGGCATCCCAGCCCGCACCAAACTCTGTCGCGGTGCCTGAAACGCGCCTGGTGGATTATCTGACAACCCGCTGTAGCGATATCTGGCATATTGAAAATACTGCCGCGCTTGCCAATCCCCTTTACTGGATGCGCAGTATTGACTGCGCCGAACGACTTTCGCCCGCGGAAGCCCGCGCCGAGGCGCACCGCTGGCCAGTAGACAGCTGGTCGCGAGCCTTTAAACAGGGCGTACTCATGGCAAATGGCAACGTAACGCCACTGGAACGGCGCGACTATATCACCGAGCTGGACAGCTACAGTGAGCAGTTCCCGCAAAACCTGCGGGCACTCATCCAGCTCTGGCGCAGTAACCAGGCGGCACAGCTGGATTTAAGTGCGCTACGTTCGCGGTACGTCCATCTGCAGCAGAGCAGCGATGCGCAGACGGATGCGCTGCGTCAGCAGCAGATAAAATTACGGCAGCAGTTAAGCGATACGCAAAGCAAGCTGGAGCGGTTAACCGATATCGAACGCCAGCTTTCGTCGCGCAAAACCTCAGAGATGCCAGAAGGCAGTCATGGAACGGCGTTGCCACAAGAGGAAGAGCAGTAATGATAAAACATGCGGCACATCTGCTGCTGGTGGATGATGATCCCAGCCTGCTGAAACTGTTAGGGATGCGGCTGAGCAGCGAAGGCTATCAGGTGACCACCGCAGCCAGTGGGCCTGACGCGCTTCGGCTGTTGCAGAAAGAGAAAATCGATCTGGTGATAAGCGATTTGCGCATGGATGAGATGGACGGCCTGGCGCTTTTTGGCGAAATCCAGAAACGGCATATGGGCTTGCCGGTCATCATTTTAACCGCACACGGTTCGATTCCAGAGGCCGTCGCGGCAACCCAGCAGGGCGTATTTAGCTTTTTAACCAAACCGGTCGATCGCGATGCGCTTTATAAGGCAATCGATGAAGCGCTCGCGCAGCGCGTCCCGGTCAGCGACGACCGCTGGCGGGAAGCCATCGTAACACGCAATCCTCAGATGCTGCGCTTACTTGAACAGGCGCACATGGTTGCTCAGTCGGATGTCAGCGTGCTGATCAACGGGCAAAGCGGGACGGGTAAAGAGGTGCTGGCGCAGGCTATCCATGCGGCCAGTCCGCGCGCCGACAAGCCGTTCATCGCGATCAACTGTGGTGCCTTGCCCGAGCAGTTGCTGGAATCGGAGTTATTTGGTCACGCGAAAGGTGCCTTTACCGGTGCGGTCAGCGCGCGCGACGGCCTGTTTAAAGCGGCCGAAGGCGGGACGCTGTTTCTGGACGAAATTGGCGATATGCCGCCCGCGCTGCAGGTTAAACTGCTGCGGGTCATACAGGAGCGTAAAGTCCGGCCGCTTGGCAGCAACAACGATATTGATATCAATGTGCGGATTATCTCCGCCACGCACCGGGATTTACCGAAAGCGATGGAGAAAAACGAATTCCGTGAAGATCTCTTTTATCGCCTGAACGTTGTTAACCTGAAAATACCGGCGCTGCATCAACGTACCGAGGATATTCCGCTGCTGGCTAATCATCTGCTGCGCCAGGCCGCAGACCGTCACAAACCGCAGGTGCGCAGTTTTTCGGTGGATGCGATGAAGCGCCTGATCTCCGCCAGCTGGCCCGGTAACGTGCGTCAGTTAGTGAATGTGATCGAACAGTGCGTGGCGCTCAGTTCCTCGCCGGTGATCAGCGATGCGCTGGTAGAGCAGGCACTGAGCGGCGAAAACAGCGCATTACCAACCTTTGTCGAGGCGCGTAATCAGTTTGAACTCAATTACCTGCGCAAGCTGTTGCAGATGACCAAAGGAAATGTGACCAACGCGGCGCGTCTGGCTGGACGTAACCGTACTGAATTCTATAAGCTGCTGTCACGTCACGAACTGGACGCCAGTGACTTTAAAGAGTAATTTTCTGCCGCACCAGCCTGCAGCATGGCCAGCGACATTTATACTTAAAAAATCCCTCTGACCACGGAGGGCGCGAGGAAAGGGTCTGACATGAAAAAGATCGATGCAATAATTAAACCATTCAAACTTGATGATGTGCGCGAAGCGCTTGCTGAAGTCGGCATCACCGGGATGACCGTAAGCGAAGTGAAAGGCTTTGGCCGCCAGAAAGGGCACACGGAACTCTACCGTGGGGCAGAGTATATGGTGGACTTTCTGCCGAAGGTGAAAATTGAAATGGTGGTTGGCGATGATATCGTGGACACCTGCGTCGAAACCATCATGCGCACCGCGCAAACCGGCAAAATTGGCGACGGCAAAATCTTTGTTTTCGATGTCGCTCGCGTGGTGCGTATCCGTACCGGTGAAGAAGACGAGGAAGCGATTTAATCCTTTTCAGAAGCGAAGCTTGCTTCTGAACTGCGCCTGCGATGCGGGACAACGTTTATCGCTGGTCAGTGTGCCCCTGCCTGATTTCAGGAAGGGGCAATAATCAGTCATTTCCAGCACGTTATCATCTGGGCAACATTAACTTCAAATTGCATAACTCACTTATTCATTTTTCAAGTATATTTATTTTTTTAATAACAACCAGATATTAATTCTATTTTATGGCTTTCTAATTTTTGTTTTTTCATTCATATATTGGTCTGAATCAAGAAAGTATTCCTTTTTTCATTTAGCATGGATTTTTTAGGCTATGTGAATGGTGACTTTATATGGCGATTCCTGCTTATCTTTGGTTGAAAGATGATGGTGGTGCGGATATTAAAGGTTCAGTTGATATCCAGAATAGAGAGGGGAGTATTGAAGTACTCAGTTTCATGCACGGATTGAGCATACCAACAGATCCCCACACCGGCAAACTTATCGGCACCCGTATTCATAGCGAATTAGAATTCGAAAAAGAGTTTGATTCGTCTAGTCCTTATCTCTATAAAGCCGTTTCCTCCGGTCAGACACTTAAATCAGCGGAGATTAAGTGGTATCGCATTAATCACGCTGGTCAGGAGGAAGAATACTTCAATATGTTAATGGAAGGGGTTAAGGTTGTATCTGTTAACCCTCTTATGCATAACATAAAATCTATTGAAAATTTGAATCACCTCGAATCTGTAACTTTGAGATATGAGAGAATTACCTGGAAGTATTGCGATGGTAATATTCAACACTCAGACTCATGGAAGGAGCGCACTTAGCTTCAGCACAAAAGTAGTTAGCGGAAGGGATCGAGATGACCTGGGTTTATGATGTAAGGAAAAGATCGTTTACACAAAACGGTGAATATAAGTTTAGTGCTCTTTATGCGGGTGCTGAAGGCTATAAAGATGATCCTGATTTAGAATGTGAGATAAATAAAGGTCCTTTACCTAGAGGTAAGTACAAGATAGGAAATCCTATAACAAAACATCCTACTGCAGGTCGATTCGTTCTTCGCTTGACACCTTACCTTAGTAATAAAATGTGTGGACGTGCAGGTTTTCTTATACATGGGGACAACGGGCGGGGGACAGCATCAAATGGATGTATTGTTGCCTCCTTAGATATCAGGAGGACAATAGCAGATAGTGGTGATAAAGAGTTGATTGTGAAATGAAATGGATCATTATTACTACGCTTATTTTTCTTCTCGCTTCATGTTCATTAGAGCACAATGCTTCGAGCAAAAATGCGCTTTTCACTAAAGTATTAACAGCCTCTAAAAATGATGATAGTAAGGGCTTATCAGACAGCGATTACGACAAAATAGGGGAGCTTATAGCCCAGGGTGAAACCCGCTGGATAAGACTTTATCCCGTGTTAAGCAAATCGCCATTCTTAGGGATGACCTCTTTTCAGGAAAGTTTAAATATTGTCATGGCCTATGCTTTACCTGAGAATCCCAACGAGGTGTTAAAATTTGTTGATGAGGAAAATATTGATCACATATGTGCAGCGCCTTTTATCGAACCGGGCCGTGATGAACTGCGTGACTATTTTGACGAAACATTCCCGACATTACATAAAGCTTTGCCAGAAGGATACTGGAAACAATCCTGTTTGCTGAAACTAAGAAAGGCCCTCGCTGATACATTGCCATCAATAAAAGAAAGTTAAACCCTGCTATTTCTTCCCATGCGTTAACAATTACCCGGCTCAATAGTGGTAAGTAAAACGCTGCCATGCGTGCGAAAGCGCCTGGATAGGCGGTAATCTGTTCCGCTATGAAAATATGTCCGACTCCGACTCCGACGCGTCGCTCTTCACGCATGAACACAGTAATACGCACGAAACGGCTCCTTACTTTCAGCGTATAACAGATGCCAGAAGGGCCGTTCATAGCCGCAAATTACATTACCTTATGCGGACCAAACACCTCATAGTGAATCCTGTCCGCCGTCACGCCGACCGCCAGCAGCTGCTGAACGACGAACTGCATAAAGCCCAGCGGCCCACAAAGATAGAAGTGGGTATTCACCTCCTGCAGACGTGGTGAAACGCTCGCCAGATCCATAAGGCCTTGCGCATCATAACGACCTGCATCGCCCTGATTTGGCTCGCGATACCAGATATGTTGGGCAAAATCAGGCAACAGGTCACCGGCCGCGCGCACTTCATCTGCAAAGGCATGCTGCTGGCCGTTTTCAGCGGCATGTAACCAGTTGACCGCTGCCGGGTGCTGCCGGGCAGCCAGCGCATGCAGCATGGCCAGCATAGGCGTTTGCCCTACGCCCGCTGAAATCAACGTGACCGGCGTCGTCGGACTTGCCTGGAGAAAAAAATCCCCGTGTGGAGGCGTCAGCTGAATCTCATCGCCTGCTTTGGCCTGTTGATGCAGCCAGCCTGAGACTCTTCCCCCGGCTTCCTGTTTTACCGCAATTCGGTAAGTCTGCGCATTGCTGACGGTGGTGAGTGAGTACTGACGAATTTGCTGATAACGGAAGCCCGCTGGCTGCAGATGCAGTGACACATACTGCCCCGGCCTGAAGGACGCAATGGGTTTACCATCAACAGGAGCGAGGGTAACGCTTTTGATCACGTCACTTTGTTGCTCAATCGCGCTGATGAAGAAGGCTCTCGTGCCGCGCCAGCCGCCTTGCTGGTGTGCCGATGCCTGATAAAGGGCTTCTTCACGCTGGATAAAGATATCGGCCAGCACTGTGTAGGCGCGTCTCCAGGCGGCGAGCACCGCTTCGCCAGGATTCAGCATGGCGTCGATAGAGGCGAGTAAATACTCACCCACAATTTTATATTGCTCAGGCTGGATAGTCAGGCTGGCGTGCTTTTGGGCAATTTTTTCGACGGCTGGCCGTAGCGCCGTCAGATTGTCCAGATTGGCCCCGTAGGCGCAAATCGCATTAAACAGCGCTTCACGCTGTGCGCCATTGCGCTGGTTGGCCCTGTTAAAGACATGCTTTAACTCTGGATGATGAGAGAGCATCTGACTGTAAAAATGGGCCGTCAGATCGGGGCCGCATGCGGCAATCGCGGGAAGGGTGGATTTCACAATGTGAATCGTCTTGGCATCAAGCATGGGAATACCTCACTTAAAGTTGTATTTTAAATGCATCTTATGGCCGGGCGTTTTGTTCTGTAAATAGCGTTGTGGTTTACAGGAAGACTGAGCAGCAAATTTTCAGACGGAGAAATGGAAAATTTCCGTTACAGGGTGCGGGGAAAAACAGCGGGAAACCGCTTGCAAAGCGAGCCAAAAACACATCGCCAATGCGAAGCCAAACGTTTGCGTAAAAAGAGGGGATTGGCCCTACCGTCCCCTGGTAAAAGGGTTTACACTGTCTGCCTTCGCCCTTTGGGGGCGTAATTTGCCGATTTAAAGATAGCCAGTCAGGAGATGCGGATGTTAAAGCGTGAAATGAACATTGCCGATTATGATGCCGAGTTGTGGCAGGCGATGGAGCAAGAGAAAGTGCGTCAGGAAGAGCACATTGAACTGATTGCTTCTGAAAACTACACCAGCCCGCGTGTAATGCAGGCGCAAGGTTCACAGCTCACCAACAAATATGCTGAAGGCTATCCTGGCAAACGTTATTACGGCGGCTGCGAGTATGTAGATATTGTTGAGCAGCTGGCTATCGATCGTGCGAAAGCGCTGTTTGGTGCAGATTATGCCAACGTACAGCCGCACTCAGGTTCACAGGCTAACTTTGCTGTGTTTACCGCCCTGCTGCAGCCAGGCGATACCATTCTGGGTATGAACCTCGCGCACGGTGGTCATCTGACGCACGGTTCGCCTGTTAACCTGTCGGGCAAACTCTACAATGTCGTGCCTTACGGTATCGATGAAACCGGTAAAATTGACTACAACGAACTGGCTGAGCTGGCAAAAACGCACCAGCCTAAGATGATCATTGGCGGTTTCTCTGCGTATTCGGGTATTTGCGACTGGGCCAAAATGCGCGAAATCGCAGACAGCGTTGGTGCCTGGTTGTTTGTGGATATGGCGCACGTTGCGGGTCTGATTGCGGCTGACGTTTACCCGAACCCTTTACCGCACGCGCACGTTGTGACTTCTACAACCCACAAAACGCTGGCCGGTCCGCGTGGCGGCATCATTCTGGCGAAAGGTGGCGACGAAGAACTGTACAAAAAGCTTAACTCTGCGGTTTTCCCTGGCGGCCAGGGCGGCCCGCTGATGCACGTCATTGCGGGTAAAGCCGTGGCGTTCAAAGAAGCGATGGAACCCGAGTTCAAAACCTACCAGCAGCAGGTGGCAAAAAACGCGAAAGCGATGGTCGAGGTCTTACTGGAACGCGGTTATAACATCGTGTCAGGCGGCACTTACAACCACCTGTTCCTGATTGATCTGGTGAGCAAAAACCTGACCGGTAAAGAAGCGGATGCGGCACTGGGCCGTGCCAATATCACCGTGAACAAAAACAGCGTGCCGAACGATCCGAAAAGCCCGTTTGTCACCTCCGGTGTACGTATCGGTACCCCAGCGGTCACGCGTCGTGGCTTTAAAGAAGCGGACGTGCGTGAACTGGCCGGCTGGATTGCTGACGTGCTGGACGATGTGAACGACGAAGCCACGATTGAACGCACGAAGCAAAAAGTGCTGGATATCTGTGCGCGCTTACCGGTTTACGCCTGATCCCGTCAGGTGAGTCAACGGTTGAAAAAGGATGGCCCCGGCCATCCTTTTTTATTGCCCGTCTCACGTGGCTCTGACAAAGTATCGACCTCTTAACACGACCGGTCACACTATTGCTGGAGGGAACATGGCAATCGGCTCCGCCAGATGGCTTGGATTAAGCTATTTCACCTACTTTTTTTGTTACGGTATTTACCTGCCTTTCTGGGGCGTCTGGCTAAAAGGCGTGGGACTGAACCCCGAACAAATTGGTCTGCTGCTTGGCTGCGGCATGGTGGCGCGTTTTGTAGGCAGTTTGTTCATCGCCTCGCAGGTTAAACATCCTTCTCAACTGATTACGGCGTTGCGGCTGCTGGCGCTGCTGACCTGTCTTTTTGCCGTGGGATACTGGACTGGACAACAGTGGTTGTGGCTGCTGTTAGTGATGACCGGCTTTAATCTGTTTTTCTCCCCGCTGGTGCCTTTAAGTGATGCGCTGGCGGCGACCTGGACGCAACAAATTGGTCTGGCCTACGGGCCGGTGCGCCTCTGGGGTTCTCTGGCCTTCGTCATCAGTTCGTCGTTGACCGGTATGCTGGTGACGGCTTTTTCATCCCAGGCGATTTTAATGCTGCTGTCAGCGGGCGTCATAAGTATGCTGGCGGGCATGTTGCTGACGCCGCAAACACACCCTCAGGGCAGCGAACGCAAGAGCAACGTCAGCGGTGGCTGGCAGGCCTGGCGCGATCTGATACGGGAAAACGCGGTCTGGCGTTTCATGGTGTGCGTCACCCTGCTGCAGGGAGCGCATGCGGCCTATTACGGCTTCAGCGCGATCTGGTGGCAGGAAAGTGGCTATTCCGCCTCGTGCATTGGTTATCTGTGGTCGCTTGGCGTGGTGGCAGAAATTGTGATCTTTGCGCTGAGTCACCGTCTGTTTCACCGCTGGCAGGCGCGCGATTTACTGCTGCTGTCCGGCGTTTGCGCGTTAATTCGCTGGAGCCTGCTGGGGGCCAGCACGGCACTGCCGGTGTTGATTGTGGCGCAAATTCTCCACTGCGGTACGTTTACGGTCTGCCACCTTGCAGCCATGCGTTTCATTGCTTCACGGCAGGGTGCGGAGGTGATTCGGTTGCAGTCGCTCTATTCGGCGCTGGCGATGGGCGGCGGTATCGCCGTGATGACGATGATTTGTGGCGTGCTGTTTACCCATCTTCATGGACAGCTGTTTTGGGTGATGGCGCTGGTGGCGCTGCCTGCGCTGTTTCTGCGCCCGCGTCAGGACTCCAGCAAATAGCGAATGCGTTGCTGATGATATTCGGTCAACGGCAATTCTGCATGGATCAGCGGGGGCGAAAACAGCGGCAGGGAGGTGACGTAAGGCGAGATGATCAAATCAACTTCGCGCGGCGCGCCGTCGCGCTGAAAGTCATCCACATGCTGATAGGTGATATTAACGGGTAATAAGGTGATTTCCCGGATCTGCTGCTCAACGTCCTGTTCCAGCGCCGGATCGTCACCGGTCAGGAGCAGCACCTGTTTTTCCTGAAGGGCGCTGCTCTGCATCAGCCATGCACCAAAAATAATGGTTATCAGACTGACTTCTTCCGGTTTAAAACAAATCGCGTATTCCTGCTCAAACGCCACCAGCGCCTGCTGAGTGGTTCGCAGCAGGCGCGGATAAAGCCTGGTTACGTCTTGTGCCACACTGTCATCAATGCCAATAGTAAAGTAAGTGCGATCCAGCGCCTGCGCCAGGTGCGTATACAGTTGCTGCTGGAGTTCGGCACGTTCAGGAAAAGGGGTGCCTGACGAAGCCTCGAAGTCATCGATCAGCTGATGCGTGGCGCGCATGAGCCGCTGTTCACTGGCGTGACGGATGCCGTCCGGATGCGGCGCGTGGATGAGGCTGAACAGTAATGTCCAGAAGTCGGTTTCACTCGCATCCGGTGCGAGATGGCACCGTTTTTTCCAGTGACGAATGACATCAGTGGCCGCGCGGCGCTCCGCCTTCATCGCCAGCCAGGCCTGCTGTTGTGCAGTAAAGAGGGCAGGCTGGCGCTGGCACAGGCCGTATTTCATAAATATTTGTAAAAAGAGTTGATCGCGTGTACTGAAAGGGCGATCAAGGCACAGGCTGCAGTGCTGGATGAGTGCCTGTAGATTGGTTTCATCGTAGAGCGCCTTCTCAATTTTCATTTGCTTAAGGCGCTGGCGAAGCGGTGTCGCAAAATGCTCACAGACAAACGTCTGCGACAGACGCAAACTGCGCCGCAGGTTATGTATAAGACAAATTCGTCTGTCCAGCTCTGTACCATGAATGCGCAAGCTGCCATCCACCATTTGGTGAAGTTCCAGTTGATGATAGCGCTGTATCTCATCACCCACGGCGGCAATATCTTGCCTGGCGGTGGCAGCATCCACGCCGTTAAGCAGGCTTAACCGGGTGAGCGTCAGCACGGGAGTGGGCAGAAACAGCAATAACAACAGGTGGCAGCGGCGCTGAGAAACGGTGAAGAGTGGTGCTGAAGATGTAGCAGAACTCATCAATCAATATTCCCGCTGGCTATTTTTAGCTAAGAATAGTCAACTGCCCTGACCGGTGAATGGTTTACCCGGTTTTTTGTTCAGAGGTTTAAGGCGGGTCACAAAATTTTGTTACTTATGAAACCTTTTTATCAGGAACGTTACTTTATAACATTATGAAACGCATGTTTTTCGCACTGCTAACCCTGATAAGTTCGTCAGCACTGGCACATCCTCACAGCTTTATTGATATGAAAACGGAACTGGTTGCTGACGGCGATCGGTTTACGGGCCTGAAAATGATCTGGACCATGGATGAAATTACCTCCGCCGATCTTCTTTACGACGCGAGCGATGCGAAACCGGGCACCGTGGTCTGGAAAAAACTGGCAGCCGGCGTGATGGCGAATGTGCTGGGACAACATTATTTTTCTGAAATCTGGCATAACAAGCAGCGGGTGAAGTTCTTGAATCTACCAAAAGAATACAATCTGTCACGCAGTGGCAACAAAGCGGTGCTGGAGTTTGTGTTGCCGCTGGCCGAGCCACCCACATTAACCGGTCAGCGCTTTGAGATTCTCACCTTCGATCCCACGTATTTCGTCGACATGTTCTATGACAAGCCTGACGCCTTAACCGTGCCGCCAGCGTTGCAGTCACGCTGCGCCTTCATCTTGCATACGCCAAAGCCGAATGACTCGTTGAAGCAGTATGCCTTATCGCTCGACAAGGCCGATGCGCCACCCGAAGAGATGGATCTGGGCAGGCAGTTCGCGCAAACGGTGATTCTGACATGTCACTGACGACCATAGCGCGGCCCAAAAAACGGCTGTGGCCACTGGCAGTATTCATGGTCGGGCTGGTGACGGCGGTCAGCGCGATCTGGCTGTACTGGCCGCAAATTCTGCTGCAAAGTGTGCTTTGGCAAAAAATTCTCAACCGCGAGATGACGCAGCTCCTGCAACAGGTCGCCGAACATCCGCACCGGGCTGGCCTGTCATTACTGGCGTTTAGTCTGGTGTACGGCATCCTGCATGCGTTAGGACCTGGGCACGGTAAGGTTGTTATCACCACTTTCCTGGCCACTCATCCGGCAAAACTGAAAACCAGCATGAAGCTGACGCTGCTGGCATCGCTGTTACAGGGTTCAGTCGCGATTGTTCTGGTAACCCTGATGCTGGTGGTATTGCACACCTCATCACGCCAGTTGCATCTGAGCAGTTTCTGGCTGGAGAAGGGCAGTTATCTTCTGGTGATTGCCCTGGGAATCTGGACAGGTTATCGGGCGGTCAACTCTCTGTGGCGACTGTTCCGACCGAAACCGGCGATGAACATTCGTGCTCTGCATCCACACCATCATCATGATGATCAGTGCGGCTGCGGTCATGCTCATCTGCCCAGTGCACAGCAGGTAGCCGGTGCCGTTAACGTGAAAACCCAGTTACTGGTGGTTCTGTCGATGGGGCTGCGGCCCTGTTCAGGAGCCATTATGATGCTGCTGTTTGCTAAGGTGATTGGCGTTTACCTCTGGGGCGTCCTCTCGGCGGCGGTGATGGCGATGGGAACGGCCCTGACCATTTCGGCGATTGGTCTGCTGGTGCAGCGATCGCGTTCGCTGGCGCAACGGCTGAGTGCAAACAGCCACATAAGCGATCGCGCACGCAGTCTGTTGCCTCTGTTGGCTTTGCTGGGAAGCGTCATGTTAATCGTTGCGGGCTGTGCGTTATGGCAATCTGCTCAGCCGGGGTTGGCGGGCGGCATCCGGCCTTTCTGATTTCTATAGCAGCGAAAAGCGTTTTTCGCTGCTCATTCTGCAATATATTCCTCACTATTTTTTATTTTTCTGCTGACTGTTTAGTGGTGAAATTTGTTTTCACTGTCTACGCTGTTAATAGTTAAATCACCTCCCAATAATGGGATGAATAAAAACGGAACGATTCCGTGCTTTGCGAGGAAAATATCTCATGGCTGATACCCGTATTAATAATGGCTACACCGATCCGCTGGTAACTGGAACAGCGGGTTTGCCCCTAAAACGTATTTCATGGAGTGCCGTTTTTGCCGGTGTTATTTGCGCACTGATAATTCACATATTATTAACTCTGCTGGGAACAGCTATCGGCGCGACGACTATTGATCCCCTGCAGGAAGGCAATCCGTTTAAACATCTGGGCACCGGTGCGCTGGTGTGGACGGCGATTGAAATGCTTCTCGCCATCGTCGCGGGCGCCTATGTTGCCGGACGTCTGGCACAGCGCGAAGGCGCGCTGCATGGGTTACTGATGTTTGGCATAAGCACGGTGATAACGATTTATTTAGCCATCAGTCTTGCCAGTAGCGTATTAGGCGGTGCGATGAACATTCTGGGCACGGGCTTCCAGGCTGTCGGTCAGGGTATTTCAGCCGCTGCGCCATCTGTTACCCAAATGGCAAAAGACAAGCTGCAGGAAAACAATATTAATTTAAATGACATGCAGCGTGAGCTGGAAACGACGCTGCGTCAAACAGGCAAGCCTGAATTACAACCTGAAAAACTGAAGCAGGATGCGAATAATGAAGCGCAGAATGCAGAGAACCAGGCAAATAACACCGCTAATCATCCGCAAACCGCAGACACGGATTTAGCTAACTGGTTTAAAGGCGTTATTGATCGTCATGCTGATACATTACAGGCAGCCGATCGTGAGGCGTTGAAAAATATTATTAAAGCGCGCACCGGCAAAAGCGATCAGGAAGCAGAGCAGATCGTTAATCAGGCAGAGCAGAGCTATCAGCAGGCTATGCAGAAATATCAGGAGCTGAAACAGCAGGCTGAGCAGAAAGCCCGTGAAGCCGGTGAGCAGGCGGCTAAAGCGACAGCGAAAGCCAGCTGGTACGCCTTCTTTATCCTGATTATTGAAGCAGTCCTGGCAGGCGTGATGGGCATGGTGGGACGTCGTACTCAGCCACGTCAGGTGTTGGCGAACGAACGTCGCTAACCGAAAGGCGTTAAAAAAGGCGGCACAGAATGTGCCGCCTTTTTCTTTAGCGCTTCAGCGCTTCGCTCAGTTCATCGCGCATGGACGACAGCAGCGCTTTAACCACACGAGGATTACCGGCCACAATGTTACCTGAATGCAGGTAACCATGATTGCCGGTGAAGTCAGTAACCAGTCCGCCCGCTTCACGCACCAGCAGTTCACCCGCGGCAAAATCCCACGGTTTCAGACCGATTTCAAAATAGCCATCCACACGACCTGCGGCAACATAGGCCAGGTCCAGTGCGGCAGAGCCGGTACGACGGAAGTCCGCACACTGTGTGAACAGTTTGGTCATGATGTTCATGTAAGCCGGCGCGTGCTGTTTTAGCTTGAACGGGAAACCGGTCGCCAGAATGGTGCCATCCAGATCGCGAGCGATGCTGCCGCGCAGACGGTAGCCGTTAAGCTGCGCGCCCTGGCCACGTACGGCACTGAACAGTTCATTACGCATAGGATCATATACCACCGCCACTTCAGTACGGCCTTTAATGCGTACGGCGATAGAAACAGAGAAGTGGGGCAGGCGTTTGATAAAGTTGGTCGTGCCATCCAGCGGATCGATTACCCATTGAATGTCCTGATCTTCACCTTCAAGTTCACCACTCTCTTCAGTAATAATGGTGTGCTTCGGGTAGGATTTACGAATCACTTCGATAATCAGGCGTTCTGCGTCGCGGTCAACATTGGTTACGAAGTCGTTACTGCCTTTCTGGCTGGCTTCGACGGCGTCCGGGGTTTCATAATTCTTGGCAATTAAATTTCCGGCCTTGCGCGCTGCGCGCACGGCAATGTTGAGCATTGGATGCATCGGTATCTCTCGCTGGATGTTAAAGAACGGGGAAAACGGCGCGGAGTATAGCAGGGTGTTCGGTAAATGTCCTGCTTTATGTTAGAGTACGCGTCATCATTTTCTGACCGATCCCAATTATGCTGCAAAATATTCGTATCGTACTGGTAGAAACTTCTCACACCGGCAACATGGGCTCCGTCGCGCGCGCGATGAAAACTATGGGCTTAACTAACCTCTATTTGGTCAATCCGTTAGTGAAGCCGGATTCACAGGCTATCTCGCTGGCTGCCGGGGCCAGTGACGTGATTGGCGAGGCGAAAATTGTCGACTCACTGGATGACGCGATTGCCGGATGCAGTCTGGTGGTCGGCACCAGTGCACGTTCCCGCTCGCTGCCGTGGCCGATGCTGGATTCACGTGAATGTGGCCTGAAAAGTATTGAAGAGGCCCGGCAGGCCCCCGTCGCCCTGGTGTTTGGTCGTGAGCGTGTCGGGCTGACTAACGATGAATTGCAAAAGTGCCATTATCATGTGGCCATCCAGGCGAACCCGGAATACAGCTCGCTTAACCTGGCGATGGCGGTGCAGATCATTGCCTATGAAGTCCGCATGGCCTGGCTGCAGGCGCAGGACAACGCCAGTCCCAAACCGCAGTACGAGGAATCACCTTATCCGCTGGTTGACGACCTGGAGCGTTTCTACCAGCACATGGAACAGATGATGCTGGAAAGCGGATTTATCCGTGAAGCCAATCCCGGCCAGGTAATGAGCAAGCTGCGTCGTCTGTATACGCGTGCCCGTCCTGAGCGCGACGAACTCAATATTCTGCGCGGGATGCTCGCCTCGTTTGAGAAGCGTAAAGGACCGAAACAAAACGGCCCTGAATAGTTGAGTAAAACGCCAGGTTAAATAGTTGAGTAAATTACTTGGTTAAATAGTTGACCAAATTACTCGGGAATGTCAGACTTGCCGTCATCTTCGCTAATCCTCCGATAACCGGACGCTATTGAGGTTGTATGCTATGAGACTGACATCCAAAGGACGTTACGCTGTTACCGCTATGCTGGACGTTGCCCTGCATTCTCACCAGGGCCCTGTTCCACTGGCTGACATCTCTGAACGCCAGGGTATATCGCTCTCTTATCTGGAGCAGCTGTTCTCGCGGTTACGTAAGCACAATCTGGTATCCAGCGTTCGTGGTCCGGGTGGCGGTTATCTGCTGGGCAAAGAAGCCAGCGCGATTGCGGTGGGTGAAGTGATCACTGCGGTTGATGAATCTGTGGACGCCACCAAATGCCAGGGCAAAGAAGGCTGTCAGGGTGGCGAGCGCTGTCTGACCCATGTGTTGTGGCGTGACCTGAGCGTCCGTATTAGCGAATTCCTGAACAACATTACGCTGGCTGAGCTGGTGAATAATCAGGAAATCCTGGATGTGGCCGACCGCCAGAATGCTAACGACAATCGTCGTTTCCAGCACGCCCGCGCACAGGAAATCAACGTTAACCTCCGCGCCTCCTAATCCTCTGCTTCTCCGGCCCTTACTGCTAACGCGGCAGGGGCTGAATCTGCTATAAATACGTATGATTTTTTATACGGAGCTGTAGCGCAATGAAATTACCGATTTACCTGGATTATGCCGCCACGACGCCGGCCGATCCGCGTGTGGCCAGCAAAATGATGCAATTCCTGACGCTGGATGGCACGTTTGGTAACCCGGCCTCCCGTTCGCACCGTTTCGGCTGGCAGGCAGAAGAGGCGGTGGACGTTGCGCGCAATCAGGTCGCGGAGCTGGTCAATGCTGACCCACGTGAAATCGTCTTCACCTCCGGGGCCACCGAATCCGACAATCTCGCCATTAAAGGCGCAGCCCATTTCCACCAGTCGCGTGGTAAACACATCGTCACCAGCGTAACCGAACATAAAGCGGTCATTGATACCTGCCTGCAACTTGAACGTGAAGGCTTTGAGATCACCTGGCTGACGCCAGCAGCGAATGGCCTGATCGCGCCTGACGACCTGCGCGCCGCGCTACGTGACGACACGGTGCTGGTTTCCATCATGCATGTGAATAACGAAATCGGTGTGATTCAGGATATCGCTGCGCTGGGCGCCCTGTGCCGGGAACGGGGCATCCTGTTCCACGTCGATGCGACGCAAAGCGTCGGGAAACTGGCTATCGATCTCGCTGAACTGCCTGTTGATCTGATGTCGTTTTCCGGTCATAAAGTTTATGGTCCTAAAGGCATTGGCGCGCTCTATGTCCGTCGTAAGCCGCGTATCCAGATTGATGCGCAGATCCACGGCGGCGGTCACGAGCGCAATATGCGATCGGGGACCTTACCGGTGCACCAGATTGTCGGCATGGGTGAGGCTTACCGCATTGCCAAAGCGGTGCGTGAAGAAGAGATGGCTCGCTTGTCGCTGTTGCGTGACAAACTGTGGCACGGCATCCGTGAGACAGGCGGCGTAACGGTGAATGGTGATTTGCAACACAGCTGCGCCAACATACTTAACGTCAGTTTTGCTGATGTTGAAGGTGAGTCGTTGATCATGGCGCTGAAAGATCTTGCGCTGTCGTCCGGATCGGCCTGTACTTCCGCCAGTCTGGAACCTTCCTATGTTCTGCGCGCACTCGGTCTGAACGAAGAACTGGCCCACAGTTCACTTCGCTTCTCACTGGGGCGGTTCACCACTGAAGAAGAGATCGATTATGCCATTGCGCTGGTGCAGAAGTCCGTGACGCGCCTGCGTGAACTCATGAAGTCATAATCAGGCCTGAAGAGGCTGACCACTGCGCACCGGCAACGCCTGCGGTGTGCGGCGTAACATCTGTATGAAAAGCCATCGCAAAACAGGCTGGATGAAACGAATAACGAATACGGAGCCCTACAATGAGTACACAACCGATGAATATCACGCTCAGCAACCAGCCCGCCGATGCGCGCTGGGGTGAAAAAGCACTGTTAAGCAGCAATGAAAACGGTATGACCGTGCACCTGCGTGAAGCCGATGCGTTGATGAGCATCCAGCGTGCCGCGCGTAAGCTGGATGGGCAGGGCATTCGTCATGTTGCCCTGACGGGCGAAGGCTGGCATCTGGAGCAGTGCTGGGCCTTCTGGCAGGGCTATCGCAGCCCGAAAGCCAAAAACAGCGTTGACTGGCCGCAGTTGGGTGAACATGAACAGGCGGAATTTGATCGCCGCCGTAAGATCGTAGGCTGGGTGCGCGATACGATTAACCTGCCTGCAGACGATTTAGGGCCAGAGACGCTGGCGCACAGTGCCGTAGATTTACTGAGCGAGTTAGGTGGCGAAGCGGTCAGCTATCGCATAACCAAAGGCGATGATTTACGTGAGCAAGGCTATATGGGCCTGCACACGGTAGGACGGGGCTCAAACCGTCCGCCGGTTTTCCTGGCACTGGATTTTAACCCCACCGGCGATAGCGAAGCGCCGGTTTACGCCTGCCTGGTCGGTAAAGGGATTACCTTCGATACCGGTGGCTACAGCCTCAAAACCAGTGCCACCATGGACTCCATGAAGTCAGATATGGGCGGTGCCGCGACGGTGACCGGTGCACTGGCCATGGCCATCGCGCGCGGACTGAAAAAGCGCGTCAAACTCTACCTGTGCTGCGCGGATAACATGGTCAGCAGCAACGCCTTTAAGCTGGGTGACATCATTCGTTACCGCAATGGCAAGTCGGTAGAAGTGATGAACACCGATGCGGAAGGTCGTCTGGTCCTGGCAGATGGTCTGATCGATGCCAGCGAGCAGAATCCGACGCTGCTGATCGATGCGGCAACGCTGACCGGCGCCGCGAAAACGGCGGTGGGCAACGATTATCACGCCTTGTTTACCTTCGACGATGTGCTGGCGCAGTCGGTGATGGGCAGTGCGGTCAGTGAAAACGAACCGTTCTGGCGTTTGCCGCTGGCAGAGTTCCATCGCAGTCATCTGCCGTCAAACTTTGCCGATCTGAATAACATCGCCAGCCCGGCACATTCTGCCGGTGCCAGCAGCGCGGCGGCGTTCCTGTCCTATTTCGTCAGCCACTATCAGCAGGGCTGGTTACATATCGACTGCTCGGCGACGTACCGTAAGAGCGCGGTCGATCAATGGTCGGCAGGCGCAACCGGCCTGGGCGTGCGCACTATCGCCAACCTGTTACTGAAATAAATGCAATCTCCGCGGTGACCTGGTCACCGCTTTTTGAAGGTAGAAGTGAATGATGAACCGTCTTGAAGAGGTGCTGAAGCTGGCCGCCACGGAGCCTGCCCATCGTCCTGAGTTTTTTCAGCTACTGCTGGAGGCGGATGCATGGGTGCCGGGGGAAAGCACCCAGCAGCAGTTGGATGCCAGCACGCCTGTCGACCTGCAGCACTGGGAAAAAGAAGATGGCAGCAGTGTGATCCCGTTTTTTACCTCCGAACAGGCGATGAGCGAGGCGATCAACGATGAGCAGCCTTATGTGCGGCTGCCGGTACGTACGCTGTTTGAAATGACCCGTGGCGAAACGCTGTTTCTTAATCCAAAATTGCCCACGGGCAAAGAGTTTTCTGCGGCGGAAATCAGTCATCTGCTGGGGGAAGAGGGCAGTGCCCTGATGCAGCAAACGGTGCTGGAAGGCGGTCAGTCACTGCTGCTGTCAGAAATCGCGGAACCGCCCGCGCAGATGATCGACTCGCTGACGCAGTTGTTCAGCAAATACAAGCAGGTTAAACGCGCTTTCATTGCCAGCATTCGTGAACAGGCGGATGATGTGCCTAATCTGTTGATTGGTATTGAAGCGGACAGCGATATTGAGGCAATTATTCAGGCGGCCGGCAGCGTAGCCACCGATACATTACTGGATGATGCACCCATTGATGTGTGTGAGATTACGGCAGAGGACCGCGGAATCAGTCACTTCTTTACCGCGCACATTACGCCCTTTTATGAACGCCGCTGGGGCAGTTTCCTGCGTGAGTTCAAAGGTGGTCAGCGGATCATCTGACACACTGCGCGGCCTGTTCGGCCGCGCGTTTACCGTTACTTCTCAATCGGCAAATCATCCCGGCTGCCCCATTCGGACCAGGATCCGTCATACAGCGTCACTTCCCTTGCACCCAGGGCCGTCAGCGCCAGAATCAACACCACCGCAGTCACGCCAGAGCCACAGCTGGCTACGATGGGTTTGCTGATATCCACACCGGCTTCCGCAAAGCGTGAACGAAGTTCGGCTTCCGGCTTGAGTGCGCCCTGCTCGACCAGGGTATTCCAGGGCAGATTAAGGCTGTTGGGAATGTGCCCACGGTGCAATCCCGGACGCGGTTCATCGACCTCAGCATTAAAACGGTTCGCCGCGCGCGCATCGACAATTTGCGCGCCGCCTTCATGGCTAATCAGCAAGACATCCGTCAGGCGTTTCACCAGACCTTCATCGAACTGCGCATCAAACTCACCTTCCGGCAGACTGACCTCGCCCTCAGCCAGCGCATAACCCGCCGTTTTCCAGCCCTGCAGACCGCCAGCCAGAATGGAGACCTGTGCCACGCCAAAAGCGCGCAGCATCCACCACGCGCGGGGCGCAGAAAACAGATTGCCTTCATCATAAACAATCAAATGCTTATCACTGTTGATGCCCAGTTCGCGCATCGCCACCGCGAAGCTTTCGGCCCGGGGTAACATGTGGGGATAAGGGCTGGTGTGATCGGAAAGCGTTTCAATATTGAAAAAAGGCGCACCAGGCAAATGCTCCGCCAGATATTCTTTTTGAATATCGCGCGTGGCTTCCATGCCCGGCGGCAGCATACGCGCATCCAGAACCTGGAGCGTGCCGTCATTAAAATGTTCTTGTAACCAGTCGGCGGACACAAACAGTGGCGTCGTCATAACAACCTCTTCTCTGCAATCTGTGATGCCAGTGTCGGGCAATGTGCCCACCATCTCAAGAGAAGCGTTGATTAAATGCGAAGGTTGATGTGAAATCGTGCAGCATTATAAAACAATTCCCCTGGGGCACGGTGAAGGATTTACCATGAAACAACGCATTAACCGGCTGCTGTTCAGCATGCTGATCGGCGGCGCGCTGCTGTCTGCCGCCACGTTACCTGCTTTTTCCGTCAGCGCTGAAACGCCTGCCGCCAGTGCGCAGGTCAGTAAGCCGCTGAGCATTATCGACCTCTCCGAGCTCCAGCTTGAGGGTGCCGCCGCACTGGTGTTAACGTTCAATCAGCCGCTTGATGATAAGCAGGACGTGGCCAAAAAAGTCCGGCTGACGGACGATCAGCGCGGCAAGGTGGATGGCGCTTGGGAGCTGTCCGGGAATCGCAAGGCGCTGCGTTTTCGCCATCCTGAACCCTCACGGCACTTTACTGTGACCGTCGATCCGGGCTTGCGCGCCGCCAGTGGTGAAACGCTGACCGCGGCTTACAGCCAAAAAATCACCACGCGCGACATTGCGCCGATGGTGGGCTTCGCCAGTCGCGGTTCTTTGCTGCCATTGCGTATTGCGCAGGGCCTGCCGGTGCTGGCCTTGAATGTCGATCAGGTGGATGTCGATTTTTTCAGGATTAAAAACGCGGGCCTGGCGCAATTCCTGTCCCAGTGGAATAACGGGAGTAATCTCTCAACCTGGCAATCTCAGGAGCTGCTTAAAACCAGCGAGCTGGTTTACAGCGGCCGCTTTGAGCTTAACCCGGCACGCAATACGCGGGAAAAACTGCAGCTGCCGCTAAAAGACATCAAGCCGCTTCAGCAACCGGGCGTTTATCTGGCCGTGATGAAACAGGCCGGCACGTATCATTACAGTATGCCAGCCACGCTCTTCACCCTGAGCGATATCGGCCTGTCACTGCACCGTTTTCCGGGCCAGTTTGAGCTGTTTGCCCAGAGTCTGGAAAACGGCGATCCGCTCTCAGGCGTCAATGTCAGAGTCCTGAACGATAAAGGGCAGGTCCTGCAAAACGGCACCAGCGACAGCAGCGGGCATGTGCGTCTGAAAGCCGAAGACAAGGGCAAGTTCCTGTTGGCAATACAGGGCGATCAAACCTCCCTCATCGATCTGGCTCGCCCGGCATTAGATTTAGCCGAATTTCCCGTGGTGGGACCGGAGGGCTATGACAAGCAGCTGTTCGTGTTTGGCCCGCGCGATATCTACCGTCCCGGCGAAACGGTGATCGTCAATGCGCTGCTGCGTGATGCTGATGGCAAACCGTTACCGGCCCAGCCGGTTAAAGCCGAAGTGGTACAGCCCGACGGTGAAGTGGTGCGCACCTTTGTCTGGCAACCGCAGGACGGGTTGTATCAGCAGCGATTCAGCCTGCCCACGACCGCCATGACCGGCGGCTGGATGCTGCGACTTAACACCGGTGATAACCTGCCGCGTCAGTGGCATTTCCGCGTCGAAGATTTCCTGCCAGAGCGCATGGCGCTGACGCTGAAAAACGATGAGCAACCTCAGCCTGCCGATGCGGATATCACCTTTAACGTTGAGGGGCGTTATCTCTATGGTGCGCCTGCGGCGGGGAATGCGCTGCAGGGGCAGCTCTATCTACGTCCTGCCCGGGACGCGGTGGCAGCGCTGCCTGGCTATCAGTTTGGGGATATCACTGAGGAGGGCGTCAAACGCAGCCTGGGTGATGTGGATATCAAACTGGATGCGAACGGCAAAGCCCAGCTAACCGTCGAGAATCAGTGGGACCAGCTTCACTCGCCGCTAAACCTGATTTTACAGGCCAGCCTGCTGGAAACGGGTGGACGGCCTGTGACCCGACGTGCCACTCAGGCGATCTGGCCCGCGGAGGCGCTGCCGGGCATTCGTCCCCTGTTCGGCAACAAGTCGATCTACGATTACCGCAGTGACAGTTATCGCGATGAGCCGACCGTGCCGGAAAACAGCCTGGCCGATTTTGACATTGTTTACGCCAACAGTCAGGGCGAAAAGCTGGCGGCAGAAAAGCTGAATGTGCGCTTGATTCGCGAACGTCGTGATTACTACTGGAGCTTCTCTGACAGTGAAGGCTGGCAGTCACGCTACGACGCGAAAGATCTGCAGGAAGATGAGCGATCGATTACGGTGCCCGCTGAGGGCAGTACCAAAGTCAGCTTCCCGGTCGAGTGGGGCAGCTACCGACTGGAAGTGCAGGCGGGTGAAAAAATTGTCAGCAGCGTGCGTTTTCAGGCGGGCTATGACTGGCAGGATAATACCAATGGTACGGGCGCTCTGCGCCCGGATCAGGTCAAACTCCGCTTAGACAAAGCCGCTTATCAGCCCGGAGAAACCGTGCATCTGCAGGTGGAATCGCCCACGGCCGGTAAGGGCTATCTGATGGTTGAGTCCAGCAGCGGCACGCTGTGGTGGCAGCCGCTGACCGTTCCGCAGGGCGGGACGACGGTGGATGTGCCGATTGCCAACAGCTGGCAGCGTCACGATCTCTATTTTAGTGCCATCGTCGTACGGGAAGGGGACAAAACCAGCGGCGCTACGCCAAAACGTGCCGTCGGACTGCTACATCTGCCGATGGCGACCGACGCGCGCCGCCTGACCCTGACGCTGGATGCGCCTGAAAAGGTTCGCCCTGAGCAGAACCTGACGGTCAATGTGCAGGCCAGTCGTGAAGGCGGCCCGCTGCCGGAGAAGGTGCATGTGCTGCTGTCGGCGGTGGACAGCGGGGTTTTGAGCGTGACGGATTACAAAACCCCGGATCCCTGGCAGGCCTTTTTCGGCCGTAAACGTTATAACGTCGACCAGTACGATGTGTTTGGGCAGTTGATTGAAGGCGGCGGACGCCTGGCAGCGCTGCGCTTTGGCGGCGACGGCGAAGACGACACGCTGACGCGCGGCGGCAAGAAACCCGTTACCCACGTCAACATTGTGGCGCAGCAGCTACAGGCTGTTACGCTGGATAAAAACGGCAAGGGCTCGATCACGCTCCCTGTCCCGGCATTTAACGGTGAACTGCGCCTGATGACGCAGGTCTGGAGCGATGACAGCTTTGGCGCGGCAGAGCGCAAGCTGGTTGTGGCGGCGCCGCTGGTCAGTGAACTGGCCACGCCGCGCTTCCTGGCCAGCGGCGACAGCGCATCGCTGGCGCTGGATATCACCAACCTGACTGATTTACCGCAAACGCTGAAGGTGGATCTCGCAGCCCGGGGGCTTATTGCGCTGTCCGGCGCGGCCACTGAAAACGTGACGCTGGCCAAAGGTGAGCGGAAAACGCTACAGGTGCCGGTCACCGCGCAAAATGGTTTTGGTGACGGTGACGTTCAGGTCACGATTTCAGGCCTGAATCTGCCGGGTGAGCAGGTGCGGCCCAGCCAGCAGCAGTGGAAGATTGGCGTCAGGCCCCCTTATCCGGCCCAGACGCTCAGTTTTGACGCGGTGATCAACGGCGAGCAGCCGTGGCAGGTGACAGCGGCAGCTTTTGCCGGTCTGGACGCGGCTACGCTCAGTGGACAACTGACGCTGAGTAATCGCCCACCGTTGAATATTGCGCGCTATATCAGTGCGCTTTATGCCTATCCCTACGGTTGTCTGGAGCAAACGGCGAGCGGGCTGTGGCCATCGTTGTACACCAGCCAGGCGCAACTTACCGCCATGGGTATCAAAACCAGCTCTGATGAGGTTCGCCGGGCAGCGGTGGAAACCGGTATTGCCCGGTTGGCGGGCATGCAGCGCGCGGACGGCAGCTTTGGTTTATGGGGCAAACAGAGCGAAGAAGAATTCTGGTTAACGCCTTACGTAACGGATTTCTTACTGCGCGCCAGTGAGGCGGGCTATGCGTTGCCTGATGAGGTCGTCAGCCGGGCGAACGCGCGCCTGCTGCGTTATCTTCAGGACCCGGCGCAGATTACCGGAGGCGGCAGCCAGCACGTCGAAGCGTTACGTTTCAGCGTGCAGGCTTATGCCGGACTGGTGCTGGCGCGCCAGCAGCGGGCACCGCTGGGTGCCTTACGTGCGCTGTATGAAAAGCGTGACAAGGCCCAGTCGGGCCTGGCGCTGATGCAGTTGGGCATTGCGCTGAAGTTAATGGGTGATGAACAGCGTGCGCAACTGGCGGTGATGCAGGGGGCAACGCTGCCACGCGCTGAGAACCGCTGGTTTGGCGACTACGGCAGTACCGTGCGCGATCAGGGCATGATGATTGCGCTGCTGGCTGAAAATCAGATGCAGCCGGACCTGCAAAACAGCCTGCTGCTGTCACTGTCTAAAGAGGTGACGGGCAAGCGCTGGTTCTCCACTCAGGAGAATAATGCCCTTTACCAGGCGGCCCGGACGCTGCAAACCGCCAACGGGCAACGCTGGCAGGCGCAACTTTCGGGTAGCGATCAGCCTGTGAGCGGAGATGCGCCGCTAAATAAAGGACTGGATCATCAGCAACTGACTCAGGGCGTTGACGTACGTAATGTCGGCAGCACGCCGCTGTACGCCAGTCTGAACGTGGTCGGCTATCCGCTGAGTCCACCTGCGCCAGTCAGCCATATGATGGCGATTAAACGCGAGTACTTTACGCTGGATGGGCAGGCTGCCGATTTGAATAATCTGCGCAGCGGGGAACTGCTGGTGGTGCGCCTGACGGTCTCAGCCAAACGCAGCATTAGCGATGCGCTGTTGGTGGATTTATTGCCCGCCGGTCTGGAGCTGGAAAATCAGAACCTGGCGGACAGCAGTGCCAGTCTGGGGGACAGCGCCGATGCCTTAAAAGAGAGCATGATGGATATGCAACAGGCCAGCATCAGGCATATTGAGTTCCGTGATGACCGCTTTGTTGCCGCTCTGGCCGTCGATACGTATCGTCCCACCACGCTGATTTATCTGGCGCGGGCAGTCACACCGGGGCGCTATCAATTGCCCCCGCCGCAGGTGGAATCCATGTACGTGCCCGAATGGCGCGCCATTGGCAGCACACCGCAGCAGCTGCATGTACAGTAATCGGGTGCGTGCGTGATCAGGCACATCAGAAAGCGGTGGCTGCTGGCGCTGCCGCTTTGTGTTCTGGGGCTGCTGCTTGCGCTGCTGATACTGGACCGGCTGTCGCCACTGCCGCTTAAAGCGGTCCAGCCTGCGCGAGTGGTGGTTGCGGAGGACGGTACGCCGCTGTGGCGATTTGCCGACAGTCAGGGGATCTGGCGCTATCCGGTCACGCCCGAAGAGGTTTCGCCCGCCTATATCCAGGCGTTGCTGACCTATGAAGATCGCTGGTTCTGGTATCACCCTGGTATTAATCCGCTGTCTGTGCTGCGGGCCGCCTGGCAGAATCTTCGCTATCGTAGTGTGATTTCCGGTGGCAGCACCTTAACGATGCAGGTGGCACGGCTTATCGACCCGCAGCCGCGGACGCTGCGCGGCAAGCTGATTCAGACATGGCGTGCCCTCCAACTGGAGTGGCACCTGTCAAAACGCGACATCCTGACGCTTTATCTTAATCGCGCGCCCTTTGGCGGCACGCTGGAAGGCATTGGCGCAGCCAGCTGGAGCTGGCTGGGCAAAGCCCCGTCGCAGTTAACCCGCGGGGAAGCCGCCTTGCTGGCCGTGCTGCCGCAGTCACCCAGCCGCCTGCGGCCCGACCGCTGGCCGGAACGGGCTGAGGCGGCACGTAATAAAGTGCTGGACCGTCTGGCGCAATATCACGTCTGGTCTGCGCGTCAGGTGGCCGAGATCCGCCAGGAACCGGTCTGGCTGCCACCACGGCAAATGCCGCAGATGGCACCCTTGCTGGCCCGGCGGCTGTTGTCGATCAGCACTCACGAAAAAATCGTCTCAACGCTGGACCCGTCGCTGCAGCGTGAGCTGGAAAGTATGACGCTGAACATCAAAAATCAGCTGCCGCCGCGCACCTCGCTGGCCATTCTGGTGGTCGATCACATCACCATGGCCGTACGTGGGTATGTTGGTTCCGTTGACTTTGCTGACGACAACCGCTTCGGGCATGTCGATATGATTGCCAGCGTACGCTCACCGGGATCGATCTTAAAACCCTTTGTTTATGGCATGGCGCTGGATGACGGGCTGATTCATGCCGAGTCGCTGCTGCAGGATGTGCCGCGCCGTTTTGGCGACTACCGTCCGGGTAACTTCGATACCGGTTTTCATGGGCCGGTCAGCGCCAGCGAAGCGCTGGTGCGTTCCCTTAATCTGCCTGCGGTGCAGGTGCTGGAAGCGCTGGGTCCCAAAAATGTCGCGGCCCGCCTGCGCAATGTCGGGCTTAACCTGCGCTTTCCGCCCGGCGCCGAGCCGAATTTGTCATTGATCCTGGGGGGCACCGGCGCGCGCATGGACGAGATCGTTGCGGCGTACAGCGCTTTCGTGCGTCGGGGCAACGCCGCGCAACTGCGCTGGATGCCCGATCAACCGTTGCAGCAGCGGCCTCTGCTTTCGCCCGGCGCGGCGTGGATTATCCGCCGTGTCCTGGCGGGTGAAGCGCAGCCTGCGGGCAAAGGGAACCTGCCTGCGGTTGTACCGCTGGCGTGGAAAACCGGCACCAGCTATGGCTATCGCGATGCCTGGGCGGTGGGCATGAATCCCCGCTATCTGATCGGCGTCTGGGTTGGCCGTCCCGATGCAACGCCCGTCGCAGGGCAGTTTGGTTTTGCGTCTGCCGTTCCCGTGATGAATCAGGTAAACAGCGTACTAATGAACCGTTTAGCCGGACAGGAGGTGCCCGTTGATCCTCGTCCCGCATCGGTTACGGTGGCCAGCATCTGCTGGCCGGGCGGACAGCCGCTGCCTGTGGGCGATGAAAACTGCCGCCAGCGCCGCCAGAGCTGGGTGTTGAATGACACGTTGCCGCCCACCTTGCTGGCATCGGGCCAGGAAAGCCTCAGCGGTTTACGGTTGCGCTACTGGCTAAATGACCAGGGCCGCCGCGTGGCGGCTGACTGTCCGCACGCTGTCAGCCACGATCGTTTACTGTGGCCCTTACCGCTGGAAGCCTGGCTACCGTTGCAGGAGCGACGGCGTCAGCGGTTACCGGCTATCGACAGTCAGTGCCCGCCACTCACGCAGGGCAGCAGCGCGCCGCTGATTGTCACAGGCGTCATTGACGGGCAACGGGTGCAGCCGTTGCCGGGTAATTCCACCCTGGTCATGCCGGTTGCGGCACAGGGCGGGCAGGGTAATCAGCGCTGGTGGTTTTTGAACGGTGAACCCGTGACGGCGGAAAACCAGAACGGCACGCTGTCGCTGCGTCTTGATCGCTCAGGTGACTATCAACTGGTGGTGATGGATGAAGCCGGGCAGCTTGCGACCGTTAACTTCACACGGGGATGATGGTTTTTTGCGCTAAATCAGATTTGAAAGCCTTCCGCATCGACACAGATCAAGATTTTTCAAGAAATTATGGGTTCTGTGATAGGCAACGTCACACTCAACCCCTATAATCGGCGCCGTTTCTTAGCCGGGGCGTGCGCCCTCGGTTTCTTCAGAACGTCAAGACAGAGGTCATCATGGCAATCGAACGTACTTTTTCTATCATCAAGCCAAACGCCGTCGCGAAAAACGTGATCGGTGCTATCTACAACCGTTTTGAAAGCGCAGGCTTCAAAATCGTTGGCGCAAAAATGCTGCAGCTGAGCAAAGAGCAGGCTGAAGGTTTCTACGCAGAGCACCAGGGCAAGCCGTTCTTCGACGGTCTGGTTGAATTCATGACCTCTGGCCCGGTTGTGGTTTCTGTACTGGAAGGCGAAAATGCCGTTCAGCGTCACCGTGACCTGATGGGTGCAACTAACCCAGCCAACGCACTGGCCGGTACACTGCGTGCTGACTATGCTGACAGCTTCACCGAAAACGCTACTCACGGTTCTGACTCTGCAGAGTCTGCAGCCCGTGAAATCGCGTACTTCTTCGGCGAAAACGAAATCTGCCCACGTACCCGTTAATTACTGACGCGTACACGGCTTTACAAAAATCTGCTGACCCGCGGTCACTCGCACCTGTTATCGGGCAGCAGATGTTGTACAATATTGCGCCTTCATTGAGCCAGCTTAGTGAAGGCGTAATTTTTTCTTTTCCCAACCGCGCCATAACGTGTAACAACGAGGCCAGAGAACACTATGTCCGAACAGATTGTGACGCCCGCGTCCACCTCACCGCTTTCCGTTTCGCCCAAAAGCCAAAAAATTAACCTGCTGGATCTTAACCGTCAGCAGATGCGCGAATTCTTTGTGTCCCTGGGTGAAAAACCGTTCCGTGCCGATCAGGTGATGAAGTGGATTTACCACTACTGCTGCGACGATTTCGAGCAGATGACCGACATCAATAAAAAGCTGCGTAACCGCTTAATGGAACTCACCGAAATTCGCGCGCCGGAAGTGGCCGAAGAGATGCGTTCAACGGACGGCACCATTAAGTGGGCTATTCGCGTGGGCGATCAACTGGTGGAAACGGTATATATCCCGGAAGGCGACCGTGCCACGTTGTGCGTGTCCTCCCAGGTGGGCTGTGCACTGGAATGTAAATTCTGCTCAACGGCGCAACAGGGCTTTAACCGCAATCTGCGCGTCTCCGAAATTATCGGCCAGGTCTGGCGTGCGGCAAAAATTGTCGGTGCAGCCAAACTGACCGGCCAGCGTCCTATCACTAACGTCGTGATGATGGGCATGGGCGAACCTCTGCTCAACCTGAATAACGTCGTCCCGGCAATGGAAATCATGCTGGATGATTTCGGTTTCGGTTTATCAAAACGCCGTGTGACGCTGTCGACCTCGGGCGTGGTTCCGGCTCTCGACAAGCTGGGTGACATGATTGACGTGGCGCTGGCTATCTCGCTGCATGCGCCCAATGATAAACTGCGCGATGACATCGTGCCGATTAACAAGAAGTACAACATCGAAACCTTCCTGGCGGCAGTCAAACGCTATATTGGTAAATCCAACGCCAACCAGGGACGTGTCACGATTGAGTATGTGCTGCTGGACCACGTGAACGACAGCACCGATGATGCGCATGAGCTGGCGGCACTGCTCAAAGAAACACCGTGCAAAATTAACCTGATCCCCTGGAATCCCTTCCCGGGCGCACCTTATGGTCGCAGCTCAAACAGCCGCATTGACCGCTTCGCTAAGGTGCTAATGGACTATGGCTTTACCACCATTGTGCGTAAAACCCGCGGGGACGATATTGATGCCGCCTGTGGTCAGCTGGCGGGTGAAGTCATCGACCGCACCAAACGTACCCTGCGTAAGAAGATGGCCGGTGAAGCCATATCTGTGAAGGCGATCTGAAAGGCGGACGAACAGGGTTTCTGATCGGTTACCGGCGTGGCAGGCTGCTGCCCACCACACGGATGACAGGGAGGAAACCTTATGCGCAAAGGAGCAGGCGCGCGGCTACTGGCCGTTTTTGTTGTAAGCGGTTGTGTCAGTTCACCGTCGCAACCCGGGGCCGCAGAATTGCGTTTACAGCTGGGTATGCATTACCTTGCCGTAAACGATTACAGTGCGGCGCGCCGTAATTTCCTTCGCGCGCAGGCGGCAGCGCCAAAGGATTATCGGGTGCAGCTGGCCTTTGCCAGGCTCGCTCAGCGTCAAGGGCAAACTTCTGCTGCGCATCTTCATTTTTTACAGGCGCAGCAAATTGCCCCATATAATGGTTACATCGCTAACAATTACGGTGCGTTTCTTTGCACTTTAGGGCAGTATGATGAAGCGCATCAACAGTTTATCCGGGCAAAAGATGCGCAGGAAGGAGACGCCCGCATCGATGCGTACGAACTGTCGGGATATTGTTATCTGCGGGCAGGGGACAGACAGTCAGCGCGAGCAGCATTGTCTTATGCGCGTGATGCGGACAGAAGTAAGGGAGAATCGCTGCTGGCTGAAGCTGAAAGAGCGGTCGAACATGACCAATGGGCTAACCTGGCGCTATTGTTAGAGCTTTACCAGCCGCTGCCGGAGACGGCACGCAGCCTGGCGTTACACATACGTTTCGCCGCGCAACAGGGAAATCACGCAGACGTTTCACGTTATGGCGACCAGTTAGCGCGACGTTTTCCGCAATCGATACAGTACCAGCGTTATTTAGCTAATGAATACTGAAGCCACTCAAGAAAATTCTGCAGTTCATTCCACAGGTGCCCGCCTGCGTATCGCCCGTGAGCAAATGGGACTTACGCAGCAAAATGTCGCTGAACGCCTGTGCCTTAAACTTTCTACCGTGCGTGATATTGAAGAAGACAAGTCACCTGCGGATTTAGCCTCTACCTTCCTGCGCGGTTATATTCGTTCCTATGCGCGTCTGGTGCATATTCCTGAAGAGGAACTGCTGCCGATGATGGCAAAACAGACGCCAGTGCGGGCAGCCAAAATCGAACCGATGCAAAGCTTCTCATTGGGTAAACGCCGCAAGAAGCGGGACGGCTGGTTAATGATCTTCACCTGGCTGGTGGTCTTTGTTGTCGTTGGTCTGACGGGGGCCTGGTGGTGGCAAAACCATAAAGCCTCTCAGGATGAACTGGTGTCGATGGCCGACCAAAACGGCAGCAGCGGTGACAACAGCCAGTCGATTCCCTTAGGGCAAAACAGTGGTTCGTCCTCCGCGCCAGCGGATAACAGTACCAGCGTGCCGTTAACCAGTGGAAACAGCGCGGCGAACCCTGCTCCTGCTAACAGCGGCACAGCGGCCAGCACGCCCGCTGAAAACGACAACGCAAATGCAGCCACCTCCTCTTCGGCAGAGAACAATGCCGTGGTTTCACCCAGTCAGGCACCCGTAGAGAACACTACCGCACCGACGTCGTCGAACGCTACGCAGCCCATGCCTGTGGGCGCAGCGGCCGTCAGCGAACCTGCCGCCGATCCGAATGCGGTGGTGATGACTTTCACGGCTGATTGCTGGCTGGAAGTCAGCGATGCGACGGGCAAAAAACTGTTTAGCGGTATTCAGCGCAGTGGCGGTAAACTGAGTCTGTCAGGAACGGCCCCGTATCGTCTGAAAATTGGTGCGCCGGCAGCTGTTCATGTCGAATATCAGAATAAACCCGTTGATTTAAGTCGCTTTATCCGTAATAACCAGGTTGCTCGCCTGACGTTGGGTGCGCAATAACAGCGTAACGCGTGTTCCGGGCAATTGTGGAGAAGAAATATGCATAACCAAGCACCCATTATCCGCCGTAAGTCCAAACGTATTTACGTCGGCCAGGTGCCGATTGGCGATGGTGCGCCCATCGCCGTTCAGTCAATGACGAACACCCGCACCACCGATGTGGCCGCGACGGTCAGTCAGATCAAAGCCCTTGAGCGCGTGGGGGTGGATATCGTTCGCGTGTCGGTGCCCACGATGGATGCCGCCGAAGCGTTTAAACTGATTAAGCAGCAGGTCAATGTCCCGCTGGTCGCCGATATCCATTTTGACTACCGTATCGCGCTGAAAGTGGCGGAGTACGGTGTGGATTGCCTGCGCATCAACCCCGGCAACATTGGTAACAACGAGCGTATCCGCTCTGTTGTCGACTGTGCCCGCGATAAAAATATTCCCATCCGCATCGGGGTTAACGCCGGATCGCTGGAAAAAGATCTGCAGGAAAAATACGGCGAACCTACGCCGCAGGCTCTGCTGGAATCGGCCATGCGTCACGTCGATCATCTGGATCGCCTCAACTTCGATCAGTTTAAAGTCAGCGTAAAAGCCTCGGATGTGTTCCTGGCCGTTGAGTCCTATCGTCTGCTGGCCAAACAAATTGAGCAGCCGCTGCACCTGGGGATCACCGAAGCGGGCGGCGCACGCGCGGGGGCAGTAAAATCCGCCATTGGTCTGGGATTACTGCTTTCAGAAGGCATCGGCGACACACTGCGTATCTCGCTGGCCGCTGACCCGGTAGAAGAAGTCAAAGTGGGCTTTGATATCCTGAAGTCGCTGCGTATCCGTTCACGCGGCATTAACTTCATTGCCTGCCCGACCTGTTCTCGTCAGGAGTTTGACGTGATTGGCACGGTAAACGCGCTGGAGCAGCGACTGGAAGACATTATCACGCCGATGGATGTCTCTATCATTGGCTGTGTGGTGAATGGCCCGGGCGAAGCGACAGTGTCTACGCTGGGCGTGACCGGCAGCAACAAGAAAAGCGGTTTCTACGAAGACGGTGTCCGTCAGCGCGATCGTCTCGACAATGACAATATGATCGATCAACTGGAAGCACGCATTCGCGCCAAAGCGGCGATGCTGGATGAAACCCGTCGTATCGACGTACAGCAACTGGAAAAATAATCCTTTGCGCGTACGGCATGCACGACTTTTTTAGCTGAGCCTGTGCGGTTTCATCCTCATGAGGTATGATGCCGGACAGGTTTTTTTGCATTAAGAGATTTTAACGTGGCGAAGAATATTCAAGCGATTCGCGGGATGAACGATTTTCTGCCTGCGGATACGGCCATCTGGCAACGAGTTGAAGATGTCCTTAAGTCCGTGCTGGCGAGTTATGGTTACAGCGAAATTCGCTTACCTATTGTAGAGCAAACTCCCCTGTTCAAACGTGCAATCGGTGAAGTCACCGATGTGGTTGAAAAAGAGATGTACACCTTTGACGATCGTAATGGCGAAAGCCTGACGCTTCGTCCGGAAGGGACGGCAGGCTGCGTGCGTGCCGGTATCGAACACGGCTTGCTTTACAATCAGGAACAGCGCCTGTGGTACATGGGCCCTATGTTTCGCTACGAGCGTCCGCAAAAAGGGCGCTATCGCCAGTTCCACCAGATTGGTGTGGAAGTCTTTGGCCTGCAGGGGCCGGATATTGATGCCGAGCTGATTATGCTGAACGCCCGCTGGTGGAAAGCGTTAGGTATCGCCGACCATGTGCGCCTTGAACTGAACTCTATCGGTTCACTTGACGCGCGCGCCAGTTACCGCGAGGCGCTGGTTGCCTTTCTGGAACAGCATAAAGAGGCGCTGGACGAGGACTGCAAACGCCGCATGTACAGCAACCCAATGCGCGTGCTTGACAGTAAAAACCCGGATATTCAGACGCTGCTGAACGATGCGCCTCAGCTTGGTGACTTCCTCGATGAAGAATCACGTGCCCACTTCGATGGCCTGCGCGCGCTGTTAGATGATGCCGGTATCGCTTACACGGTGAATCAGCGCCTGGTACGTGGGCTCGATTATTACAACCGCACGGTGATTGAATGGGTCACCGACAGCCTTGGCTCGCAGGGCACCGTATGCGGCGGCGGACGTTACGATGGCCTGGTCGAACAACTGGGCGGACGTGCGACGCCAGGTGTCGGTTTTGCCATGGGCATGGAGCGTCTGGTGTTGTTAGTGCAGGCGGTGAACCCAGAATTTGAACCCGCGCGTAATGTCGATGTCTATGTTATCGCCTCAGGTCAGGGCGTTCAGTCAGCGGCAATGCAGCTGGCCGAAAAATTGCGTGATCAACTGCCCGACATGAAGCTGATGACTAACTTCGGCGGCGGGAACTTCAAGAAGCAATTTGCACGCGCAGATAAGTGGGGCGCTCGCGTGGCGCTGGTGCTGGGTGAAGATGAACAGAAAGCCGGCCAGGTCGTGATCAAAGATCTGCGCAATGGCGAACAGCAAACGCTGGCGCAGGCGGATGCTGCGGCTGCACTGCGCACGCTGTTACAGTAAGCGCGTTATGGCACAACCATTGAAAGGAGAGGGATTGCGTGGAAGTGTATAGCAATGAGAACGAACAGGTTGATGCGCTGCGTCGCTTTTTCGCCAACAACGGTAAAGCATTAGCCATTGGTGTGGTTATCGGTATTGCTGCATTAGGTGGCTGGCGTTACTGGTCGAGCCATGAGCAGGACTCTGCTAAAACCGTGTCGGCTGAGTACCAGAAACTCACCAGCGCCATGCAGGTCAGCAAGCCTGAAACGCTGGAAGCCGTTAACACGTTTGCCCGCGAAAACAGCAACACTTATGGTGCCCTGGCGGCGCTGGATCTGGCGAAGCAGTATGTCGACAGCAATCAGCTGGACAAGGCCGAGAGCCTGCTGCAAAACGGATTAAAAGACACCAAAGATGCCAATCTGCAGGCGGTAATTAACCTGCGCCTGGCACGCATTCAACTGCAACAGAATCAGGCTGATGCGGCACTTAAAACCCTTGACGGTGTGAAGGGTGATGGCTGGACAGCCATTGTGGCTGACATCCGCGGCGAAGCGCTGCTGAGCAAAGGCGATAAGCAGGGCGCGCGCGATGCATGGAGTAAAGGCGTCGAATCTGACGCGTCTCCGGCGCTGAAGCAAATGATGCAGATGAAGATGAATAACTTAAGCTAAGCCAGTCAAGAGAGAGCGCATGGAATTACGTAAATACCTGCTGCCGGGGCTGATTTCAGTCACCCTGCTCAGCGGTTGCTCGCTGTTCAGCGGCGAAGAAGATGTAGTGAAAATGGCCCCATTGCCGAAAGTGGAAAACCAGTTCACGCCGAAGACAGTATGGAGTACAGGCGTGGGCGACGGGATTGGCGATTTCTATTCCAACCTGCATCCGACCTGGCAAGACGGCACCGTTTATGCGGCTGACCGCTTTGGTATCGTAAAAGCGCTCGATGCAGCGGATGGCAAAGAAAAATGGAAAGTCGACCTCTCTGAGAAAACCGGCTTCTTCTCTAAAAACCTGTCTGCCATGCTGTCCGGTGGTATTACCGTCAGCGGCGATCGCCTGTATATCGGCAGTGAGCGCGGTCAGGTTTATGCCCTGAACACCAGTGATGGTTCGATTGTATGGCAAGCTAAAGCGGCTGGCGAAGCGCTGTCGCGTCCTGTGGTCAGCGATGGCCTGGTGCTGATTCATACCAGTAACGGTATGTTGCAGGGTCTGGATCAGGCGACCGGGGCGGTGAAGTGGACCGTGAACCTGGACATGCCTGCGCTGTCGCTGCGCGGTGAATCAGCCCCGTCAGTTGCCTTTGGTGGCGCGATTGTGGGCGGCGACAACGGACGCGTCAGCGCCGTGATCATGAATCAGGGCCAGTTGATTTGGCAGCAGCGTATTTCACAGCCGAGCGGGGCGACGGAAATCGACCGCCTGAGCGACGTGGATACCACGCCGATCATTGTAAATGGTGTGGTTTACGCGCTGGCGTACAATGGCAACCTTTCCGCACTGGATCTGCGTTCAGGGCAGATTTTGTGGAAACGTGAAATTGGCGGCGTGAAAGATCTGATTGTCGATGCCGGGCGTATCTATCTGGTAGATCAGGACGATCGTGTGATTGCCCTGAATGCGGATGGCGGTGTCGCTATCTGGCGTCAAAGCGAGCTGCTGCATCGTAATCTGACCTCACCGGTGCTGTATAATGGCTACATCGTCGTCGGTGACGGCGAAGGCTACCTGCACTGGCTGAACACCACGGATGGCCGCTTTGTTGCCCAGCAAAAACTGGACAGCTCGGGCTTCCAGACTGAGCCTGTTGTCGCCAGCGACAAGCTGCTGATTCAGTCGAAAGATGGTGAAGTTTATGCCATTACCCGCTAACGGGTAAGTTGTCAGGCAGGGTTATCCTTCCGGCACAGCGGCTCCTGATTTCATCAGGGGCCGTTTCGTTTTTAGTCAGGCATGGTATCCTTTGCGCCGTAAGCCTGAACTGAACGGCTAAAGCCGTTATAATCACGCCATTCGGGCGAATTAATACATTATTGAGGCATTGTTATGGTACCTGTGGTCGCGCTGGTTGGGCGTCCCAATGTGGGAAAATCTACGCTGTTTAACCGTTTAACTCGCACACGAGATGCGCTGGTAGCGGATTTTCCTGGACTGACTCGCGATCGCAAATATGGTCGCGCCGAAGTGGAAGGGCGCGAATTCATTGTTATCGATACCGGCGGTATTGATGGCACCGAAGACGGTGTTGAAACGCGTATGGCGGAACAGTCGCTGCTGGCGATTGAAGAAGCCGACGTGGTGCTGTTTATGGTGGATGCCCGTGCAGGCATGATGCCCGCCGATCAGCAAATTGCAAAACATCTGCGCGCGCGTCAAAAAGCGACATTCCTGGTCGCGAATAAAACGGACGGGCTCGATCCGGATCAGGCCATTGTGGATTTCTATTCACTGGGTCTGGGGGAGATCTACGCTATCGCCGCGTCCCACGGCCGTGGTGTGACCAGCCTGCTGGAGACGGCGCTGCTGCCGTGGATGGAAAAGGTTGATCCCGTAGAAGTCACCGAAGAAGATGAAAACGAAGCCTACTGGGCCGCGTTAGCCGCAGAAGAGAACGGTGAGGAAGAGGAAGAAGAGGACGATTTCGACCCGACCACACTGCCGATCAAGCTGGCGATTGTCGGACGTCCAAACGTCGGTAAGTCTACGCTGACTAACCGCATTCTGGGTGAAGATCGCGTGGTCGTTTATGACATGCCAGGCACCACGCGCGACAGTATCTACATCCCGATGGAACGTGACGATCGTGAATATGTGCTGATCGATACCGCCGGGGTGCGTAAGCGCGGCAAAATCACCGATACGGTTGAGAAATTCTCGGTCATCAAAACCCTGCAGGCGATTGAAGACGCTAACGTGGTGATGCTGGTGATCGATGCGCGCGCCGGTATTTCCGATCAGGATTTGTCACTGCTCGGCTTTATCCTGAACAGCGGCCGCTCACTGGTGATCGTGGTGAATAAGTGGGATGGCCTGTCGCAGGAAGTGCGTGATGAAGTCAAAGAGACGCTGGACTTCCGTCTGGGCTTCATCGACTTTGCGCGCGTGCACTTTATTTCTGCGCTGCATGGCAGCGGTGTAGGCAACCTGTTTGAATCGGTAACGGAAGCGTACGACTGCTCAACGAAGCGTGTAAACACCTCGCTGCTGACGCGCATCATGAACATGGCGGCAGAAGACCATCAGCCACCGCTGGTGCGTGGTCGCCGCGTTAAGCTGAAGTACGCCCACGCGGGTGGCTATAACCCACCGATTGTGGTGATTCACGGCAACCAGGTGAAAGATTTACCGGACTCCTACAAGCGTTACCTGATGAACTATTTCCGTCGTTCTCTGAACGTAATGGGCACGCCAATCCGCATTCAGTTTAAAGAGGGTGAAAACCCGTATGAAGGCAAGCGTAACCTGTTAACGCCAACGCAACAGCGTAAGCGTAAGCGTCTGATGGCGCACATGAAGAAAAATAAGCGTTAACTAATCGAGGGCCAGATGGCCCTCTTTTTTTGCCCTGGCATTGTGCTTATTTACACAATGGTGAAAAACGCTGCGCCAGAACTGCGGACATTTCGTACCCGACAGCGGCAAGGTCCACTGCACAGGATGGGATATCCGCTGTCACAGGGCGCCTGTCTGTCCCGATTGTCATCAATCCTTACGTGACTGAGGCGAGGTGACTGATGACGTCTTCCAGCATGCGGGTTTACTTTCCCGATACCGACTGACGTACATCCTTGTCCCCTTAAAAGCTCAAAACATCACTTTAGTTGTCCGCTGGGCTACTCTCTGGATCGGCGTGGCCTTATCCAGCGTAAAAATTTGTAGCGAAAATGCTATTGCTTAGTAACAAACAGGTTTAAAACTTCACTGCATAACGTACCAGGTGGTACAATTTCGCCGCGTCATGACGGAGTATCGCCTGCTCTGGCTTCCTCCGGAAACATATCATTCATTTCATGGACGCAGGTCTGATTTAATTGGAATTAAAACAACGCTGTCTCATTAACCTGCAACGTTAACCGCGATACGCGCGAAAAGCGGCGGGCGAAAGAGCGGACTTTGTTTATCAGGAGAGTAAGTGTTATGGCTGAAACATCCTCTCGATCCGGTAAAGGATTGAGAATATGGTCTGTGCTGCTCGGGCTGGTGCTACTGGCAACCGGCCTGTTCTTTGCTGTTGGCGGGGGACAACTCGCAACGCTTGGCGGCAGTTGGTATTTCCTGGTTGCGGGCATCGTTATCGTGCTGTCAGCCATTCAGTTTTTCCGGGCAAAATCCTCAGCGGTTGTGCTTTTCCTGCTGGTATTTTTAGGGACTCTGGTCTGGGCGGTGGTGGACGCTGGCCTGGTCTTCTGGCCACTGGTTTCTCGCCTGATGGTGCCCGCCGGTTTAATGATTCTGGCCTTCCTTACCTGGCCCGCCTTACGCAAGCGCGAGAATAAACCTTCGCTGGCAAAACTCTCTTATGCGCTGTCTGCCGTCATCGCCGTGGGTATGGTGGCTACATTAGTCCAGATGTTCCAGCCGCATCCAACCGTGGCGGCAACGGGTCCTGAACTGCCGCTGATTCCGGTAGAGAAATCGAAGCAACAGCAAAACTGGGATAACTACGGTAATACCGCTGGCGGCAGCCGTTTTGTCGCGCTCGATCAGATTACCCGTGACAACGTGAAGGATCTGCAGGTTGCCTGGACTTACCGTACGGGCGACATTCCCGAAAGCCCAACCGGTAACGGTGCGGAAGATCAGGAAACGCCGTTGCAGGTCGGTAATACACTTTACCTGTGCACGCCGCACAATAATGTCATCGCCGTCGAAGCTGACAGTGGAAAGCAAATCTGGAAGCGTGAAATCAACGCACAGGCTGAAGTCTGGCCGCGCTGCCGTGGTCTGGCCTATTTCGACGCGACGAAACCGCTGAACCAGCCAACGCAGCCCGGCTCAACGCCAGTACCGGCCGTAACGCTGGCGGCAGGAGACAGCTGTCAGCGCCGTATTCTGATGAATACTATCGATGCGCGCCTGATTGCGATCAACGCCGACAACGGTGAATTCTGTGAAGACTTCGGTAACCATGGCATCGTCGATCTGAAAGCGGGCTTAGGTGATGCGCCGGATCCGCTTTATCAGCTGACTTCAGCCCCAACGCTTGCCGGAACCACGGTGGTCGTGGGCGGCCGCGTGGCGGATAACGTGAAAACCGACATGCCTGGCGGCGTGTTGCGTGGTTTTGATGTGATCACCGGTAAAATGCGCTGGGCGTTTGACCCGGGCAATGTCGATCCTAATGCCATCCTGATGCCTGGCAAGGACTATACGCGCAGTACGCCGAACTCCTGGGCGCCGATGTCGTACGATGCGGCCATGAACACCGTGTTCATTCCTATGGGCAGCTCCTCCGTTGACCTGTGGGGAGCCAATCGTACCGCGCTGGACCATAAATATGGAGCCTCGGTACTCGCGCTGGACGCGACAACCGGTAAAGAGAAGTGGGTTTATCAGACCGTTCATAACGATCTGTGGGACTTTGACCTGCCGATGCAGCCCAGCCTGATCGACTTCCCGATGAAGGATGGCAGCACCAAACCTGCGGTCGTCATCGGCGGTAAAACCGGCATGATTTTTGTGCTGGATCGTCTGACCGGTAAGCCGCTCACCAAGGTTGAAGAGCTGCCGATGCCGCAGGGTGACATCCCGAACGAGCAATATACAAAAACCCAGCCGCATTCGACCGGTATGCCGATGATTGGTAATCAGACGCTGAAAGAGTCGGATATGTGGGGCGCAACCCCGTTCGATCAGCTGGCCTGCCGTATCGCGTTTAAGTCAATGCGCTACAACGGCCTGTTTACCGTACCTGGCACTGATAAGTCGCTGAGTTTCCCGGGTTCACTGGGCGGGATGAACTGGGGCAGTATGTCCACCGATCCGAATAACAACCTGTTGTTTGTTAACGACATGCGTTTAGGATTGTGGGTACAGATGATCCCGGTTGATACCAGCAAAATTTCACGCGGCAGCAACGGGGGGGAAGCCATCAATACCGGTATGGGCGCGGTTCCGTTGAAAGGCACGCCTTATGCCGTGAACAAAAACCGCTTTATGTCACCGTTGGGTATTCCTTGTCAGGCGCCACCGTTTGGTACCCTGTCTGCGATTGACATGAAAACCCAGAAAATCGTCTGGCAGGTGCCGGTAGGTACGGTAGAAGATACCGGTCCGTTCGGCATCAAAATGCGCGCGAAAATGCCTATTGGCATGCCGACGCTGGGCGGTACGCTGGCGACGCAGGGTGGACTGGTGTTTATTGCCGGTACTCAGGACTACTACCTGCGCGCGTTCGATAGCGCCACCGGTAAAGAAGTCTGGAAAGCCCGTTTACCTGTCGGCAGTCAGGGTGGACCGATGAGTTATGTCTCACCGAAAACCGGTAAACAGTACATCGTGATTTCCGCCGGCGGCGCACGCCAGTCGCCGGATCGTGGTGACTATGTGATTGCTTATGCGCTGCCAGACAGCAAATAAGCGACGATAAAACAAAAGGGCCATCGTGGCCCTTTTTTTTGCGTAACGGAAAACCCGTTTTCCCGACAGGATAAGCTGCGGGTTCATAAGACGTGCCGCAGGGCAAACCCGAAGCCGCCTTCTGAGAAGGCGGCTTTGTTACTTACCGTCGCGCAACAGCGACTTGAGTTCTGGCGGCGCCTGTTGCTCGGGAACCAGTATGACGACCGTGCCGGACTGCTGGCGCGTGGCATATTGAATCTGGATGCGGAAGTAACGTTGATCCCCGCGTCCCACCTCTGCTGCTTTTTCCTCGGGTTCGCCCAAAGGCATCGCCCGTTCCAGTACCTGACAGACGTGCGCTTTTTCGGGAGGCGGAAGTTCGCCCAACGGAAATCGACGCTCATTCCGTAAGCCAGGAATAAAAGCAAAGCCGCCTTCTTGCGTTACCACAATCGTTGCGTCATCGGTGAGCTCGGGGAGTTGACTCATAACACGCCTACCTCTTTCCACGCTTGTTCAATTGCGCTCGCCACCGTGGTGTCGAAGCGCTTTTTACCATGCTGCACGGTGAGCTGTGCAAAGGCTTTGAAGTCAGCATCCTGATGTAAATCTTTATCGCACAGCGTGTCGTACCACGCCTGACCCGCTCGCTCCCAGGCATATCCGCCCAGGGCTTTTGCGGCCAGATAAAAGGCACGATTAGGGATCCCGGAGTTCAGGTGCACACCGCCGTTATCCTCACGTGTTTTAATATAGTCCTTCATGTGGCCTGGCTGAGGATCTTTCCCCAGCATCGGGTCATCGTAAGCGGTGCCGGGATGTGACATTGACCGCAGACCTTTACCATTGATGCCTTTTGCCAGCAGCCCTTCACCGATGATCCAGTCGGCCTTATCGGCTGTCTGTTTCAGACTAAACTGTTTCACCAGCGAACCAAACACATCAGACATGGACTCGTTCAACGCACCGGCCTGTTCAAAATAGATCAAACCGGCTTCGGTTTCTGTGACGCCGTGCGACAACTCATGCGCCACCACATCAATCGCAATCGTGAAGCGGTTAAAGATTTCGCCATCACCGTCGCCAAACACCATTTGCTGACCGTTCCAGAACGCGTTTTGGTACTTCTCACCGTAGTGAACCGTCCCAGCTAGTTTCAGGCCGTGATTATCCAGAGAATTTCGTTTATAGATTTGCCAGAAAAAGTCGTGTGTGACACCAAGATAGTTCCAGGCTTCGTCGGCAGCAACGTCACCATTTGAAGACTGGCCTTCTTTACGCACCAGCGTGCCAGGTAACGTTTCCTGGTTTTTGGCATCATAGATTTCACGCTCAATCTTCCCGGCCTGCGTGGTTTTTGGCGCTGCCGTCTTTTTCCAGTGTTCAGCCATCAGGTGCTGAACATGGGTCAGTGTACGACGTGCCTGCTCCTGCTGGTGGCCGGTGCCGTGATCGATAATCTTGCGAAGAATATAGGGAGGAATAACGCTGAAAGCCATTTGAGACTCCTTGGCATGAGGGATGTACCAGGAAGTATAGTTAAGAAATGCTTTTCTTTCGTCTCGGTTTTTCAGGAATAAGTTGCGTGACCTGGCTTTCAACCCAGCCATCATCAAGGCGGGTGCGTAACCGATCGCCCTTATTCAACTGGCCAGTTTTTTTCACGACCTGTCCATGGGTATCCGTCGTAACGCTGAAACCCCGCGCCAGCGTGGCGAGCGGGCTGACGCCTTCCAGTTGCGCGGCAAGCTGACCAAAACGTTGTTTATCGCGGTTAAGCATTTTTTCCATGGCCTGCTGCAGACGATAGTGCCAGTTCTGCAGACTTTTTTGTGCCTGATACAGGCGTTCTTGTGGCTGCTGTTGGGCCAGTCGCTGTGCCAGGCGATCCTGCTGACGGCTGGCGTGGCGAAGCCGTGTTTCCATCGCATCGCCCAGGCGCTGCTGTAGTCGGAACAGCAGGGTCTGCTGGCGCGCAAGGCGCAACTGCGGATGTTGCTGCTGCAGGCGATGATCTAAACGGCTGAACAGGCGCTGCTGACGCGCCAGATAGTAATCCATTGCCATTTCCAGCCGCTGCTGTTGTGACTGAAGTTGACGCAACAGCTCAAGCTGATTACGGCTGACAATTTCGGCCGCAGCCGATGGCGTTGGGGCGCGCAGGTCAGCGACAAAATCAGCAATAGTGACGTCAGTTTCATGCCCGACAGCACTGACCACGGGAATGTGGCTGGCAAAGATAGCGCGCGCCACGCGCTCGTCATTAAAGCTCCACAGATCTTCCAGCGAACCGCCGCCGCGTCCCACGATTAACACGTCGCACTCTGCCCGCAGGTTAGCGATTTCAATCGCACGTACGATCGCGGCAGGCGCATCTACGCCCTGTACGGCGGTGGGATAAATCACGACCGGTAGTGAAGGATCGCGACGGTGAAGCACGCGCAGTACATCGTGCAGCGCCGCGCCGGTAGCAGACGTTATGACGCCGACCTGCTTTGCCGGTTGCGGCAAGGGCTTCTTATGTTCTGGTGCGAACAGGCCTTCCTGCGCCAGCTTTGCTTTCAACTGTTCGAACTGCTGCTGGAGCAGGCCTTCACCGGCGGGATGCATGCTTTCAATAATCAGCTGATAATCGCCGCGCGGCTCATACAGCGTGATATTGGCGCGAACTAAAATCTGCTGACCATGCTGCGGGCGAAAGGTCACACGACGGTTGCTGTTGCGAAACATCGCGCAGCGCACCTGTGCACCATCATCTTTCAGCGTGAAGTACCAGTGGCCAGAAGCCGGCTGGGTAAAATTAGAGATTTCGGCACTCAGCCACACCAGGCCCATCTCATTTTCCAGCAGCTGACGCACTGTGGTATTGAGACGACTTACGGTAAAAATATTGGCGTTCGGTGGCAGCGACATGTGACGAAGATCAAATTCCAAATCAGTAGGTTAATTAGTCAATACTACAGGCCCTGTTGCGCGGATCAAGACTTTTTCTAAAAAACTAGTGGAGGCAATCGATTACGCCCTGTATAATGCCGCGGCAATATTTTATCTATTCTCACGCACCCGAGGTGGAGTATTGCCATGTTAAGAATCGCTAAAGAAGCACTCACTTTCGACGACGTCCTGCTCGTTCCTGCTCACTCCACCGTCCTGCCTAATACGGCCGACCTCAGCACGCAACTGACCAAAAATATTCGCCTGAACATTCCCATGCTTTCTGCTGCGATGGATACCGTGACCGAAGCGGGCCTGGCGATTGCGCTGGCACAGGAAGGCGGTCTGGGCTTCATTCATAAAAACATGTCAATTGAACGCCAGGCAGACGAAGTCCGTAAAGTCAAAAAACATGAAAGCGGCGTGGTTACCGAACCACAGACCGTACTGCCCACCACCACACTGGCCGAAGTTAAAGCGCTGACCGAGCGCAACGGTTTTGCCGGTTACCCTGTGGTGAACGCGAAAAACGAACTGGTGGGCATCATCACCGGTCGCGATGTGCGCTTTGTGACCGATCTGAACCAGCCTGTCACTGCCGTGATGACGCCGAAAGAGCGTCTGGTGACGGTGAAAGAAGGCGAAGCCCGCGACGTCGTTCTGCAAAGAATGCACGAAAAACGCGTCGAGAAAGCCCTGGTCGTGGACGACAGCTTCCATCTGCTGGGCATGATCACCGTAAAAGATTTCCAGAAAGCCGAACGTAAGCCTAATGCCTGTAAAGATGCGCAGGGCCGTCTGCGTGTGGGTGCTGCTGTCGGTGCCGGTGCGGGCAACGAAGAGCGCGTGGATGCACTGGTGGCTGCCGGTGTTGACGTCTTACTGATCGACTCTTCTCATGGCCACTCTGAAGGTGTACTGCAGCGCATCCGGGAAACCCGCGCGAAATACCCTGATCTCGAAATCGTCGGCGGCAACGTGGCGACTGGCGCGGGTGCGCTGGCGCTGGTTGAAGCGGGCGTAAGCGCCGTTAAAGTGGGCATCGGTCCGGGATCCATCTGTACGACCCGTATCGTTACCGGTGTCGGTGTTCCGCAGATCACCGCCGTTTCTGACGCTGTTGCGGCGCTGGAAGGCACGGGCATCCCTGTTATCGCTGACGGCGGTATCCGTTTCTCAGGTGATATCGCCAAAGCCATCGCGGCAGGTGCTTCCTGTGTCATGGTAGGTTCTATGCTGGCAGGTACAGAAGAATCGCCGGGTGAAATCGAACTTTACCAGGGCCGTGCCTTTAAATCCTATCGTGGGATGGGGTCACTGGGTGCGATGTCTAAAGGTTCATCAGACCGTTATTTCCAGACCGACAACGCCGCTGACAAGCTGGTGCCGGAAGGCATCGAAGGCCGTGTAGCCTATAAAGGCCGCCTGAAAGAGATCGTGCATCAGCAAATGGGCGGTCTGCGTTCATGTATGGGTCTGACCGGTTGCCCGACCATTGACGATCTGCGCACTAAAGCAGAATTCGTCCGTATCAGCGGTGCGGGCATCAATGAGAGCCACGTGCACGATGTGACCATCACCAAAGAGTCGCCGAACTACCGCATGGGTTCATAACCCCGCAAGATTTCCCGCCCGGCGACAGCCGGGCGCTTTACTTTATCAAGTCACCGTTTTGGAAAACCCTCAATGACGACGGAAAATATCCATAAGCACCGCATTCTGATTCTCGATTTTGGTTCTCAATACACGCAACTGGTGGCGCGTCGCGTCCGTGAGCTTGGCGTGTACTGTGAACTCTGGGCCTGGGACGTTACCGAAGCGCAGATTCGCGAGTTCAATCCCAGCGGTATCATCCTGTCGGGTGGCCCGGAAAGCACCACCGAACACGACAGTCCGCGCGCACCTGACTACGTTTTCACGGCTGGCGTGCCCGTGCTGGGCGTCTGTTATGGCATGCAAACCATGGCTATGCAGCTGGGTGGTAAGGTCGAAGGCTCTAACGAGCGTGAATTTGGCTATGCGCAGGTAGAGGTGAACACCGCCAGCGCACTGATTCGCGATATCGAGGATGCTATCAGCGCATCAGGCAAACCGTTGCTAGATGTCTGGATGAGTCACGGTGACAAGGTGACCGCGATTCCGGCTGACTTCGTCACCGTTGCCAGCACGGAAACCTGTCCGTTTGCGATTATGGCGAACGAAGAGAAGCGCTTCTATGGCGTGCAGTTCCACCCGGAAGTCACCCATACGCGCCAGGGCCTGCGCATGCTGGAGCGTTTCGTTATCGATATCTGCCAGTGTGAAGCGCTCTGGACACCGGCCAAAATCATTGAGGATGCCGTTGAGCGCCTGCGTGCACAGGTGGGCGACGACAAAGTCATTCTGGGCTTGTCCGGTGGTGTCGATTCCTCTGTGACCGCGATGCTGCTGCACCGTGCGATTGGTAAAAATCTGACCTGCGTTTTCGTGGATAACGGTCTGTTGCGTCTGAACGAAGCGCAGCAGGTGCTGGATATGTTTGGCGATCACTTTGGTCTGAACATTGTTCACGTCGATGGTGAAGCGCGCTTCCTGGATGCGCTGGCCGGAGAAAGTGACCCTGAAGCGAAGCGTAAAATCATTGGCCGCGTTTTCGTCGAAGTCTTTGACGAGCAGGCGCTGCGCCTGGAAGACGTGAAGTGGCTGGCACAGGGCACCATCTATCCGGATGTGATTGAATCCGCTGCCTCTGCCACCGGTAAAGCCCACGTCATCAAATCGCACCACAACGTCGGCGGCCTGCCAAAAGAGATGAAGATGGGCCTGGTCGAGCCATTACGTGAGCTGTTTAAAGACGAAGTGCGTAAGATCGGTCTGGAACTGGGCCTGCCGTACGATATGCTCTATCGCCATCCGTTCCCGGGCCCGGGTCTGGGCGTACGCGTACTGGGTGAGGTGAAAAAAGAGTACTGTGACCTGCTACGCCGTGCGGATGCCATCTTTATTGAAGAGCTGCATAAAGCCGATCTCTACAATAAAGTCAGCCAGGCCTTTACGGTGTTCCTGCCCGTCCGTTCCGTGGGCGTAATGGGCGATGGCCGTAAATACGACTGGGTCGTTTCACTGCGTGCGGTCGAAACCATCGACTTCATGACTGCCCACTGGGCGCACCTGCCGTATGATTTCCTGGGCCGCGTGTCCAATCGTATCATTAACGAAGTGAACGGCATTTCCCGCGTGGTCTATGACATTTCCGGTAAGCCACCGGCGACGATTGAGTGGGAGTAATCCCGCTTCCGGCATAGCCTGACAGTCGGTTATATCAAGCACGAAGCCCGCATGATTGCGGGCTTTTTTATTCTCCGTCCTTCGGCTGTCTTGCGAGACCCTGTCGAAACCCATAAGGCACGGCCTCTGCTGATGCGGAAAAGGGTAACGCGGGGCACCAGGTCGACATATAAGGCAAAAAAATCAGCCGGCGTTATCCGGCTGATTTTATTAACAGTATTTCTGCCGGAGAGAAGGAGACGCACCTCCCCGGTCGGGCAATGCTTACTTAAGATGTTCCTTCAGCTCCACGGACGCCTGGCTTATCGCTGTGCGTACCGTTGGCTCTTTACTCAGGGCATTCAGCAAACCAAAGTCGTGGATCATGCCGTTGTAGCGGGTAACGGTTACCGGCACGCCGGCCGCGTCCAGTTTACGGCCAAACGCTTCCCCTTCGTCGCGCAGGACATCCAGTTCGGCGGTCTGAATCAGCGTCGGCGGTAAACCCGCCAGTTCTTCTTTGGTTGCGCGCAGCGGCGAGGCCAGAATGCTGTTCCGATCTTTTTCTGAGGTGGTGTAGTTGTCCCAGAACCACTTCATCATGTTACGGGTCAGGAAGTAGCCATTGGCAAACTGCTTATAAGAAGCATCGTCAAAGTTTGCATCGGTGACAGGCCACAGCATTACATCGTAGCGAATAGCCGGGGTTTTATTCTGCTTAGCCTGCAGCGCAACGGCGGCAACCATATTTCCGCCTACGCTGTTCCCCACCAGAGCCAGGCGCTTACCGTCCACCCCAATTTCAGCGCCGTGTTCGGCTACCCATTTTGTTGCCTCGTAAGCCTGGGTAATGGCGACCGGATAGTGCGCTTCCGGCGAAGGCGTGTAGTTTACAAACACGGCCGCAGCACCGGATTCATTCACGAGATCGCGTACCAGACGTTCATGTGTCGGAAAATCACCCAGCACCCAGCCACCGCCGTGGAAAAACATAAACACAGGCAGTACGCCAGCGGCATGGGCTGGTTTGACTATTGTCAGCGTCAGCGGTTTACCCAGTGCCGTAATGGTCTTTTCAGAAATCTGTGCAGGCGGCAGCGTGGCACCTTTCTGCGCCCCTGTAAGTACCGCACGGGCTTCTTTAAGGGATAAGGTTTCAATCGGTTTTCCGCCGCTACTGTTAAGCGCGTGAAGAAATGCCGCCACGCCAACGGTGGGCTCCGGTGCGTTTTCGACCGGACTGGCCCATGCTGATGTCATCTGGCTGGCTAACAGTAAAGCACCTGCGGTGAGTTTCACTTTCATTGGGGTTTCCTTGTGTTTGCTATTAAGTAGTGTGCTATTTAGTTTGGCTACAATGCCAGTGAATTATCATCTTGTAAACAACTAAATAGTGAGCGATCTAAATTTTTACTGTCTCACGGTGGGATGAACGCGCCAAAACAGCGCCAAATAGCGGGGGCGGAATAAAAAATAACTCTGTTTATTAGTGGCTTAAAACGGTGGGTGATAATTTAACACCTGCTTTTTTTGCGCGCTACACTCATGTTGAAGCCGCTACGTTCGCGAACAGGCTATCCATTATTGGTACGTCTTGATCGAGCCGAGTTAAATCAGGGCAGTGCAACAGCCGCGCTTGCGCTGCTGATATGGAAAATGTTCGGTGTCGAGGGGGAGGCTGACGCGCTCGGTAAACTGCTTTTGCCAGAAGCACAACCGCGCTACCGGGACTGGTTGCAGCGCATTGCGGATCAGGCCAGCGGTCAGTCCCCTTAGCGCACTGGCGTAACCGGGGGAGGAAAACCGTGCAAAAACCTTTGCGTCACCTTGCCATGCGTTTCAGCGCAGAAATGCTGATTTATGCGTTAATGGGATGCTCGCCGCTGATCATCGCGCTTACGGCAGGGCAGGTTGCCAGTGTGGCCGGTTGTCCGCTGAATGAGAGCCGCGCGTATCCCTGCTTTATTCTGGGATACGATACCGGCCAGCTCCTTTACAGGATGGGCGTTTCAGGCTGGTTCAGTCTGTATAGCCTGCCGCTGGGGGCGATGCTCATGATGCTACGCACCGCAGCCTTCTTTGGGCAACTGTATTCACATGACCGTGCCAGGGGCAGCTAACGTGTCATGCCGCCGCAGGCGAAGTGAAGTCAAAGCCGGTGCTTTATTGCACTATAACAGCCTGTCTCTGATCCCCGGGAACCCTCATGCTGACCCTGAAAATTTTTTGTCTCTGCTTTCTTACCGTCATTGTGCTGTCGCTCGCGGCCAGTCTGGCGCAGGCGACGCGCGGCGCTGATGCCCTGAATCAGGGCGGCTGGGCGACTGCCCGGCGGGATTCGGCAGGGCTCGCTCCCGATCCGCATGTTAACGCCAGTCAGGCCATCATTCAGGTTTATGCCGCACCGACCTATGGCTGGAAGGGTGCCGTTGCGGTGCATCCGTGGATTATTTTTAAACGCGCAGGTGAAACCCGCTATACGCGTTATGAAGTCATCAGTTGGGGCAGTGGCGATAAGGTAAGGCGCAATGCCTCTTTGCCTGATGGTTACTGGTACGGTGCAAAACCGCGTTTGCTGGTGGAGCACCGTGGCCCTGAAGCGCAGAACCTGATTCCGCAGATTGAAGCCGCCATCAAAACCTATCCCTGGCCCACGACCTATCATGCCTGGCCCGGACCGAACAGTAATACTTTTATGGCGCACATTGGGCGCAACGTGCCCGCGCTGAAACTGAATCTGCCTGCTAACGCTCTGGGGAAAGACTATCGGCCATTATGGCGTCCGGTTGGCTTACCGCCTTCAGGGCGCGGGGTTCAACTGTCCCTGCTTGGCGTGGCGGGCGTAACGATCGGCGTGCAAGAGGGCGTTGAGTTTAATCTGTTAGGACTGAGTGCTGGCGTCGGATTTGCGCCGTTTCAGCTGCGCCTGCCTTTTATCGGCGGTGTAGGGCATAACAACCTGCAACATGATCATCCCTGATTGCTGGCCAGGGTGAGGCGTCGGGCGCATTGACGTCCTGCCCTCGTCTACCCTGACGCGCTAACGGCCCACAGGTTAGCGCGTCCCGGCAGAAACGGTCAGCAGACGCCGAAATCGCCATCTTCGTGATAAAGATTCACGCTGTCTGCTTTAATTTCAATTTCCTTTTTGCTGGCATCATCTACGCGCGCGCACCAAAGCGTGTCGCCTTCTGCACGCAGCACGACCATTTTAGGACCGCCCGTTTTCGACTGAACCAGGTCATCAGGGTTAAACATATTTCCTCCGTTGTTTTCTGATGGTTATGTCTGGCATCGCAGCCTCGCATTTTTTGCGCGGCCTTTTCCATTTTAGACACAACCCGTTTTACCTGCCGTCCGACTGCTCGCATCCTGTCCACACATCACAAAAATACCGCAAGGTTGTCAGTTGACAACCGTGAAAATATAAGGAATGCTACGCGCCATGGTGGACAGAAAGCGGCACCCGAATAAAGAGATTGAGGCAGCATTACGTTACGCAGAATCTTACGGATGGCGGGTTATTGCCTCCGGTCATCATGCATGGGGAAAGCTGTATTGCCCCTCAAATCTTGAGACATGCCGGTGTGGGGAATTTTGTCTGACCTGTATCTGGCACACACCAAAAAGCGCGACGAACCCTGCAAAAGCATTGCGGCGCGTCGTAGATAACTGTAGTGAGATAAAAAAACGCAAGCGAGGACATTAACATGACGGAATACTGTTTCACCTTGCGGTTTGCACTGCCTGAAACGCCAGCACCCATTGATACACTACTGGAAAAACTGGCCGAGGCAGGATGCGATGATGCGCTGGTGGGCGCGGGAACCGCTGGCAAGCTGGCGCTGGAGTTTACCCGCCCGGCGATGTCGGCCAGCGATGCGGTCGACAGTGCGATCCGGGATGTTCAGGTTGCCATTCCTGGCGCGGTCATGATCGAAGCGGCACCGGACTTTGTCGGCTTAACCGATGTGGCTGACCTTATTGGCGTGTCGCGTCAAAATATGCGCAAACTGATGCTGACGCACAGCAAACAGTTTCCACTGCCGGTGCATGATGGCAAAACTGCTATCTGGCATTTAGCCGACGTGCTGGAGTGGCTGGGGCAGCGCAATCACTACCAGCTACCCGCGGTCACCTGCGAACTGGCGCAGGTAACCCGTCGGCTTAACGTGTTGGGTTCCGTGCAGCGCTACGGTTACCAAAAAACTAAGCCCTAGTGCGGCAACAGGAAAAGCGTCGCCAGGCCCAGGAAAATAAAAAAGCCACCGGTATCGGTAATGGCCGTAATCAGAACGCTGGAGCCCACGGCGGGATCGCGTTTCATTTTGGTCATTACCAGCGGCACCATCACGCCCATGATAGCCGCCAGCAAAAGATTCAGCACCATCGCCAGCATCATCACGCCGCCCAGTGCCATATTGCTGTACATGAGCCAGGTGATGGCACCCATAATCCCGCCCCAGAACAGGCCGTTAATCAGGGCGACGCCAATTTCTCGCTTAAACAGAAACGAGAAGTTGCCCGGTTCAACCTGATGCAGCGCCAGGGCGCGGACAATCATGGTAATGGTCTGGTTACCGGTATTGCCGCCGATGCCGGCGATAATCGGCATTAAAGTCGCAAGCGCGACAATCTGTGAGATAGTGCCCTCAAACAGCCCAATCACGCGGGAAGCGATAAAGGCTGTGCAGATGTTGATGGCCAGCCAGGCCCAGCGATTTCGCACCGACTTACGGACCGGAGCAAAGACATCCTCTTCCTGGCTGATCCCGCCCATTTTGCGGATGTTGCTTTCATTTTCTTTGTTTACCAGGTCGACCACATCTTCAATCGTGATACGGCCAATGAGCTTGCCCTGGGCGTCCGTCACCGCTGCGGAAATCAGGTTATAGCGTTCAAAGGCACTGGCGGCGTCTTCGGCTTTATCGTCCAGCTGAAAGGTGGTGGGATGGGGATTCATCACCTCGCTCACGAGGGTTTTGGGTTTATTCAGCAGGATATCCGTCAACAGCAGTTCGCCGAGCAGCTGATTCTGTTCATTGGTAATGAAGATTTTGTCCGTGCCGTCGGGCATGCTTTTGCCTTTGCGCAAAAACCGTTGCACGGTCGCCAGCGTGACGTCCTCGCGTACAGTGAGGATATTGAAGTCCATCACCCGACCCACGCGATCGCGGTCAAACTTCATCACGCTCAGAATACGCGCCCGTAGTTTGGGCTCCAGAGAGGTCAGTAAGCGCCCGGTGAGGCCGCGCGGCAGATAGCGCACCAGCCAGGCCTGGTCGTCAATATCCAGCGGCGCAATAGCCTGGAGAATATCGCGGTCGCTCATCTCGTCGGTCAGGCTGTCCCAGACGGTTTCTGACGCTTCAACCAGCACATGGCCGCGTTTTTCCGGCGGCACCAGGCTCCAGAGCGCCAGGCGGGCTTCTTCAGGCAACGCTTCAAGGATGTCGGCCAGGTCAGCCGCATGGAGCTGGTCGATGTCTTGTTGCAGAATTTCCCGATGTATCACATTTTCACGTTGCTGCTCAGGCGAGAGATGACCGGCTTTATTCCGTAGTGTCTCGCTGAGACCCTGCTCATTGAGCAGCAGCGTCAGAATACGATGACGAATTTCATTTAAACGTTGAGTGTGTGAGGCAGACACATTGCATCCCTTTAGTCTGAAAGCACCTGCACGAAGTGTAGCGTTTTGAGTGAAAAAGGGAGGCAAAAAATCGTCCCGCAGGCGGGAATGCGCGCGGATGTGTCAGCGAAAAGCCTGTAAGGGATTAACGACTGCTGGAAAGCGTCGGGATAGCAGGCGCGGATTCAGTTTGCTTTTGCTGATGATGCTCGAAGGCCGCAGGCAGGATAAAAACGAGACGGCTAAACAGAATGATAAAACTGATGAGTAAAACAACCCGCGTCATACTGACGCTTTTTTTACGTCTTCGGGGAGAAAGGGCGCTGTTCACGCAAAGAAATTCCTGTAATAACCCGGACCGGGCGACAGCAATATTTAGTCACAGTCGCCCGGGTAAATCAACCGCTGTTTAAAAAAAATACAACGGCTCAATAGCTGGCTTTCTGGGCCAGCAGGGTCGCAAAACGGCAGTTAATCCGGTTGCCGTTTTCATCTTTGCGATGTAGCTGTCCCCAGTTTTCGTTGTATTTCACAATGTGCCAGTTGCGGTAGTAATGGCTTAACTCACCGGACTTAAACGCGAAAGGGAAGTCAGACGGACAGGGCGCATCCTCGGTATTCATCGCGGCCACAATCAGGTTAAAGCCATTTTTCACGGTACAGGCTTGCATATCCGCGATGAGCTGGGGAATGGTGGCCGGTTGCAAAAACATCATGACCACCGTCGAGATGACCACCTGCCAGGCCCCGTTAAAACGCACCTGATTTAAATCCTGCAGCGCCGTATGAATGCCGGTCAGCCCTTCGGCGGCGATGATCTGATTGAGCCTTTCCAGACTGGCGGGATTGTGATCCCAGGCCGTCACGTCAAAACCATGTTGGTTAAGGAACAGCGTATTACGTCCACTTCCGCACCCCAGATCAAGCGCTTTTCCAGGTGTCAGTTTAGGCAGCGCCTCGGCCACCTCCGAGTGCACAGGGGTTAAGCCATAGGTTTCTGCAAAATAGTTATCGGTTCGCAATGTCATGATTATCCGTTCGGTAATGCGGGCAGCAAATGCCCGCACAATCAGGCTTCTGCCAGAATCAGCTTCCAGCCGGTGACCTCATTCCAGTAGTTTTGCTCACGCTCCAGATCGAGCTGGACCAGGTTATTTTGACTGAAATAGCCCGTCGGGAAGGTAAGCGTCCAGTGGCCCTCATCACAGGTCAGCGTTAACGCGTCAGGACGTGTCGTCGCCTGGCGCTGGTTGTTCAGTAAGGTGCCAAGGCGCAGCAGGAATATCAGCGGCAGAAACTGCTTTTTCTTAAACAGCGTGACGCGAGGCAGTTCATCCACTTTGACGGCTTTGCGGTGGAATCTGACAAGTGTTGCCAGCAGCATCTGCTGATCCTGGTTGAAACCCGGCAGGTTGGTGTTCTGCAAAATATAGGCTGAGTGGCGTTGCATACCGCTGTGGTTGATCGTCAAGCCGACTTCGTGCAGCATCGCCGCCCATTTCAACAGCGCCGCCAGCTGAGGATTCGCGAGTTTGGGATTCTGGTCGCGCCATTGCAGATAGAGCTGCTCGGTGGTTTCCAGCACTCGACGCGCCTGGTCGCTGTCGATGGCATAGTGATTCGCCAGGCTCTGAGCGGTGCGGCTGCGAATATCCCGATGGCGGAAACGGCCTTCCATCTCATAAAGTACGCCTTCACGCAGCGCGCCATCGCTCAGGGTCAGTTCACGAATCGCCAGCGCATCAAACACGCCGCAAAGAATCGCCAGCCCCGGAACAAATACGCTTTTGCGCTCTTCAGACAGGCCTGGCAGACTCAGCGCAGCGAACGATTTATGCTTGATCACTTCATCATAAAGCTTTGTCAGTCGCTCTGGCGTAATCAGCTTCTCTTTCTCGCCCATCGCCAGCAGCACTTCGCAGGCCGCTTTGATGGTGCCGGAAGCACCAAGGGCATATTGCCAGCCGTGCAGACGATATTGCCACGCCAGGGTTTCCAGCTTCTGCGTGGCGGCCAGCCGGGCGCGACGGAAGTTTTCAACGCTGATTTCGCCGCCAGGGAAGTAAAGCTGGGCAAAGCTGACGCAGCCCATGCGGCGGCTTTCGACCAGTTGAGGCTCAAAATCTTCACCGATGACGAGCTCTGTCGAGCCGCCACCGATATCAATCACCAGCTTGCGTCCTTTTTCCGGTTGCGTATGTTCGACGCCCATAAAGATCAGGCGCGCTTCTTCGTGACCGGAAATCACCTCTATTGGATAAGGAATGACCTCTGCCGCGCGCTGTAAAAACGTCTCAGCGTTAACCGCCTGACGCAGCGTATGTGTGCCGACAATCGTCACGTTGCTGGCATTAAAGCCCTGCAGGCGTTCGGCAAACAGTGCCAGGCAGTTCAGACCGCGCTCCATGGCGTCTTCGCTCAGGTAATTTTTGGCATCCAGGCCATCAGCAAGATGCACGCGCTGCTTCAGTCGCCCCAATACCTGCAAAGCCCCATCCACCACACGGGCAATGACCATGTGGAAACTGTTTGAACCGAGATCGATGGCCGCAAACTCTTGAGGTTTCGGCGTACTTTTTTGGGATATTGGCATAGGCGTTATTCAGGTTGTTCCAGCTTCTTAATGTATTCGTAAATCGCCATTTGCGACCGCACCTTACGACGATTGCCGCGCTGAACGTATTGGTTGCTCAGCTCTTTATCCACGACGCGCGCTTTAACCGTGTCGCTGAGCTGAATGGCAATGATATCCAGAATGCGCTGCTTTATTTGTGGATCCAGGATAGCCACAGCCACTTCGATACGGTAATCAATGTTACGCGTCATCCAGTCAGCCGAGGAGAGAAACACTTTCTTGTCCCCACCGTTTTCAAAGATATAAACGCGGTCATGTTCCAGGAAGCGATCAACGATACTGATCACACGAATATTTTCACTGATCCCAGGCAAGTCCGGAATCAATGAGCACATCCCACGAACCAGTAAATTAACATTTACGCCAACGCTGGAGGCCGTATAAAGCCTGTCTACCAGCCCTTTGTCCACCAGGTTGTTAATTTTAAGAGTTATGCCACTGGGGCGCTTTTGTTGGGCATTCGCAATCTCGTTATCGATCAAATCATACAGCATCCGACGTGAGTTTTGCGGAGAAACCATCAGGTGATCAAACGTCACCGGGCGGTACGGGTTTTCGATAAAGTTAAAGACCCGGCGCACTTCATTGGTGATCCGCGCATCGGCGGTCAGCAGCGAGTAGTCCGTGTACAGACGCGCGGTTTTCTCATTAAAGTTACCGGTGCCGATGTGGGCATAGCGCACGATTTCTTCGCCTTCACGACGGGAAATCAGGAACAGTTTGGCGTGAATTTTCAGGCCAGGCGCCGAGAAAATAACGTGAACACCGGCTTCTGTCAGGCGCTTAGCCCAGTAAATATTGGCTTCTTCATCGAAACGCGCCTGAAGTTCGACGACCACCGTCACTTTCTTACCGTTATAGGCGGCGTGAATCATCGCATCCATGATGCGGGAATGCTTGGCGACGCGGTAAATATTAATTTTAATCGCCAGCACGCTGGGGTCGAATGATGCCTGGCGTAGCAGTTCAAGCACATGCTCGAACGTGTGATACGGATAATAAAGCAGGACGTCGCGATTACGAATGGCGTCAAAACCGTTGCGGAAGCCGTCAAAACCAATGTGGCGAATCTGCGGCATCGGACGGTTAATCAGGTTGTTTTTCCCGACGTTAGGAAACCCGATAAAGTCTTTGAAGTTGTGATAGCGTCCGCCTGCCAGCACGGAGTCGTAGTTGGAAATCGACAGCTTGTCGCACAGCAGCGCCACCATAGAATCCGGCATATCACGCTGATAGACAAAACGCACAGGTTCTGCCGTCAGACGCTGTTTCAGGCTGGAGGACATCAGTTCCAGCAGGCTGGACTCCATTTCGGTGACCAGATCGTACTCCGCATCGCGCGTCATTTTCATTGAATAGGCGTTCAGCGTGTCGTAATCGTAGAAACCTTTGAAAATATCATCCAGGCAGTAGCGCAGGATGTTGTCTAACAGGATCATCGGCTTGCGGCGGCGCGGCGGCTCCGCAGGCAGATTAATAAAACGCGGGACCTTGTCTGACGGGATTTCCAGCAACGCGTACTGAATATCGCTGCCGCGAATGATCTCGACCGCCAGATAGGTGTAATCGTCTTTCAGAAACTCCGTCAGGTCGGTTTCATGGGTAATCAGGATCGGCGTGATGTGCTGACGCAGTTCATGCTTAAAGTAGTGACGCAGCCAGCTTTGCTGATTAGGTGAAAGCTGACGTTCGTTAATCAGAAAGATTTGATTGCGCGCCATTTCCAGCAACAGGTCGTTGTAGAGCGCATCAAATTCCTGATCCGATTTCAGTACGCGCTGCTGAATCTTCTTCAACAGGTGGCGCGGTGTGCTGGCGGAGCCTTGCTCTTCGCCAATCAGGATGCGTCGTTTCAGGTCGGCAAACCGGACCTTGTAAAATTCGTCGAGGTTATTTGAGTAAATACCTAAGAAACGCATACGTTCAATCAGCGGATTACTTTTGTCTGCCGCTTCCTGCAAAACACGTTCGTTAAAGCACAACCAGCTCATTTCTTTTTCAATATAAAGCTTTACCTGACCCATTCTCACTCCGTATGACGGTTGCAGGACTGACGACGCTACAGTATCCATCAGCATTATGGCGAGAGTATGGCAGGCTTGTCCAACAGCAAAAGTTGTCTTATCAAGCCGCTACGGGCAACATAGCGACTCATTTTCGCCGCATAATCAGGGCCGCATGAGCGTAAACCATATTCCCGTCCAGTTTAGCGATCGCCGACGTCGTGCTATTGACCGTTATACGCGGCGCCTCGTCACGTGCTGCGGGGTCGCTATTCTGTTACTGATGATGCTGCTGTTCTTTTGGTTGCTCTGGGTGGTCCTGCCGTTGTTTAGCGCACCGGGTGTGCACAGTCTCAGTCATCAGCGGCTCTGGGATGCATCGCCCGCACTGGCCATTGGTAATAAAGGCAGCGTTGGCTGGCGTATCAGTCGTGATGGCAAGGCACGATTTATACCGCTGAATGGCCAACCGCCTGAGCCCGCGCTGATGCTGACGCCCGCGCCGCAACAGGTGGTAACGAGCGCCGATGGCAATACGGTGCTGCTCAACGCACATGGCAGTTTAACCCTGTTGCAGCCGGTGATAAGCAAAGGCGAAGGCGAATGGCATTTTCCGTTGGGCGATAGCGGCTTTCGTCTGCCCCAGGGCGACGTAAAAGAAATGGCTGTTGCCACACTTCGTCCCGATCAATGGCGGCTTGCAGCGCTCACTGACGCGGGCGTCAGTCTGTTAACGCTGGAAACTAACCGCCAGGCTGCGCTCATCCAGCTGCCGGGTCTGCAGCCTGCGCATCTGGTGCTTTCGCCTAAAGGCGACCTGCTGTACACCACCGAAGGCCGCCTGCTACGGGTCTGGCAAATCGATGACGGGCGGGCCTGGCTGCGGGAAACGCAGATGCTGCCGGAAGCGCCCCAACATATGCAGTTACTGGCCGGAGGCCAAACGCTGCTAATTCAGGACAGTCACGGTATTACGCAATGGTTTTCCATTGCTGGCGATAACGGCCTGCGCCTGCACGCCATCCGCACGTTCGCACACAGCGCCGGACAGGGTCTGATCGTCAGTGAGGCGCAGCGCCGGGTTTTCGCTACCTTTGATCAAACCGGCCTGCTTAAGGTCTTTGCCAGCAAACAGGATGGGCCCATTCTGCAACACCAGTTAGCACCCGGCATCCTGCAGGCGCAGTTTTCGCCGCAGGGTGACAGCCTGTTGCTGGAGCGATCGTCAGGTTGGGAAACCCTTAAACTGACCAATCCCTGGCCGGATGTGACCTGGCGTAACTTCTGGCAAAAAATCTGGTATGAAAACTATCCCAAAGCCGACTGGGTCTGGCAGTCCACCAATGCCGGAGACAGCTATCAGGCGAAGTTCAGTTTAATTCCGATGGTGGTGGGCACGCTGAAAGCGGCCAGTATGGCGCTGCTTTTTGCCACGCCGCTTGCCCTGGCGGCCGCGATGTACACCGCCTGGTTTATGGCACCCGGTTTACGTCGTTGGGTGAAGCCTGCGATAGAGATGATGGGGGCGTTGCCCAGTGTGGTGATTGGGTTGATTGCCGGATTATGGTTAGCGCCCCATGTCGGTCAGGCATTAACAGGAATTCTGTTGCTGCCGGTCACGCTGGCGGGCAGTCTGCTTGGCTGCGGTATTCTGGCCCGCCGCTTACCGGCCCGCTGGCGGCAGCCGGGCCATGAGGTTATCCTGCTGCTGCCCGTGCTGCTTATTGTCGCGGCGTTAACGCTCTGGCTACCGACGCTTATCGTGCCGGATGCCGGTGACTGGCTGCCGCATTACGCGCAGCGTAATCTGCTGATAGCGGCGCTGGCGATGGGGTTTGCGCTGGTGCCGATGATTTTTACGCTGGCGGAAGATGCGCTGTTCAGCGTTCCGGCGTCGCTGGGGCAGGGCTCACTGGCGCTGGGCGCCACGCCGTGGCAAACCCTGACGCGGGTCGTGCTGCCGGGAGCGTCAGCCGGCATTTTTGCCGCGCTGATGATTGGTTTCGGACGGGCCGTAGGCGAAACCATGATTCTCTTAATGGCCACCGGGAACACGCCGCAAACTGAAGGCGGCCTGTTCAGTGGCCTGCGCACGCTGTCAGCCAATATCGCGATTGAAATGCCTGAGGCGGCCGTTGGCAGCGCACATTACCGGATTCTGTTTTTAAGTGCGCTGGTGCTGCTGGTCTTCACGTTGATGATCAATACGGTTGCCGAGCTTATCCGCCAGCGTCTGCGCCTGCGTTTTAGCCAGTATAAGGAGCAGGCATGAAGGCGATACGACAAAACGATCGCTGGCGTTGGCTTACGGCGGGTGCCGTGACGGTCTGTTTACTGGCCTTTACCCTGTTGATCGCGCTGCTGGGATGGCAGGGGCTGCGCGCGTTCTGGCCCCATCCCGTCGATCTCTATCAGTTCACACTGCCTGATGGCAGCAAAACCCGTGTACTGGGCGAAACGCTTGAGCGGCAATCGCATTATCCGGCGCCTGCCGCCGCGTCAGACGGCAAACCGGGCGACGTACATCGCTATCTGATTAAGACCGGCAACCGGGACTGGGCCGCGCCTGACTTTCGGGCGGTGCTGAGTCAGCAGGCACCGATTGTCAGCCAGCCGGACGACGTGATGGTGCTGCAGCGCCGCAGTCAGGGGAATGCCTATGGCTGGTTTGTCGGCCTGCGGGAAGAGAATGATGTTCTTACGGCAAAAGACATTATGGCGCTTCTGCAACAGCGCCTTGAACAGGTAAAGCTTATCGAGCAGCAGGCCAGCGAGATGCGTCGGGTCGATATTGCCCGGTTGAATGAACAACTGGACCAGTTGGACGATCAGGCTGAGCATCAGCGCGCGGCAAAGCAGTTCGATTTGCAGGCGCAGTCAGAATACGAGGCCAACCAGGCGGCGCTGCAACGCCGCCTTCTTCAGCTGAATGACAGGCTGAACAGCCTGCAAGCGGAAAGCCAGCGTGATGCGCTGATTCTGCGCGATGTGAACGGCACTGATCACCGCATTCCCCTGTCGCAGATTGTGGAAGCCTGGCAACCCAACGCGATGAGCCTGACGCAAAAAATGGGGCATTTCTGCCAGCAGGTGTGGCGCTTTATTAGCGATTCGCCTGCCGAAGGAGAAAGCGAGTTTGGCGTGTTTCCGGCGATATTTGGCACGGTGCTCATGGTGCTGCTGATGTCTGTAGTTGTGATGCCGCTGGGCGTTATCGCGGCGCTGTGGCTACATGAATATGCGGAACGCAACGCGTTGACCCGTCTGGTACGCATCGCCGTGGTCAACCTGGCGGGCGTGCCCTCGATTGTTTATGGCGTATTTGGACTGGGCTTTTTTGTCTGGCTGGTGGGCGGCACGGTGGACCAGCTGTTTTACAGCAGCACCTTGCCCGCCCCGACATTTGGTACGCCCGGTTTGCTGTGGGCGTCGCTGACACTGGCCCTGCTGACCTTGCCGGTGGTGATTGTCGCGACGGAAGAAGGGCTTTCCCGCATTCCCGACAGTCTTCGGCAGGGCTCCCTGGCGCTGGGGGCGACCCAGGCAGAAACGCTCTGGAACGTGGTATTGCCTATGGCCGTTCCGGCCATGTTAACCGGACTGATTCTGGCCGTGGCACGTGCCGCAGGCGAGACCGCGCCTCTGATGCTGGTGGGCGTGGTTAAAATGGTGCCGGAACTGCCGGTAGATGCGGTGTTCCCTTACCTGCACCTCGACAGAAAATTTATGCATCTGGGCTTTCAGATCTATGATCTCGCCTTTCAGAGCCCTAATACCGAAGCCGACCGGCCGCTGGTTTTCGCCACGGCGCTGCTTCTGGTGCTCATTATTCTGTTACTGAACCTGTTAGCTATGGGCCTGCGTCACCGCCTGCGTGAACGCTATCGCCTGATGACTCAATAACTGACGATGACTATGATGCCCGAAACTGATATTGCGCTAACCGTTGATCATCTGTCGCTCTGGTACGGTGAGCGCCAGGTGCTTCAGGATGTCTCGCTGCAACTGCCCAAAAATCGCATCACCGCATTGATTGGCCCGTCCGGCTGCGGCAAATCAACGCTGCTGCGCTGCTTTAATCGTATGAACGACGTGATTGATCGCTGCCGCATTGAAGGGGACATTCTGCTGGATCAGCAGTCGATTATGCGACCTGCTCAGGATGTCTCTGCGCTGCGTCGCCGGGTCGGGATGGTGTTTCAGCGGCCCAATCCGTTTCCCAAATCGGTTTACGAAAATGTGGTGTACGGACTGCGGCTGCAAGGGGTGCGCGATAAGCGCGTACTGAATGAAGCCTGTGAACGGGCACTCCGGGCGGCGGCGCTGTGGGGCGAGGTGAAAGATCAGCTGGCACAGAATGCGCTGACGCTTTCCACGGGGCAGCAACAAAGGCTGGTTATCGCCCGCGCTATTGCGATTGAGCCGGACGTCCTGTTACTTGATGAGCCAACATCCGCGCTGGACCCGATTTCTACCCTGGTGATCGAAGAACTGATGAGTACGCTCAGGCAGCATTTCACCCTGGTGCTGGTCACCCACAACATGCAGCAGGCTTCACGCGTGTCGGATTACACAGCCTTTATGCATCAGGGATCGCTGGTGGAGTTTGATACCACAGACAGGATTTTCACCACACCACAGGTGCGCCGGACAGAAGATTACATCACCGGGCGTTACGGTTGAAAGGGCAGGGAGCCTGGCTCCCTGAGCATTAATCGTGGGCGTAGCCCTGAGCGGGTAAGGGATGACCATCCAGCCAGGCTTTTCCCTCACGCATGGTCAGTCGGCCTTCGGTAAACCAGTTAATTACCAGTGGGTAGATGGCATGTTCCTGATGCTGCACGCGTTCGGTAATCTCGGCCTCGCTGTCTTCAGCAAACACCGGCACCCTGGCCTGCAAAATGACCGGGCCACCATCCAGTTCATCGGTCACGAAGTGCACGGACGTACCGTGCTCCTTATCGCCGTTTTCCAGTGCCTGGCGGTGCGTATGCAGACCGGGATATTTCGGCAGCAGCGACGGATGAATGTTCAGCAGACGGTCAGAGTAATGCGCCACGAAGCCCGGACTCAGAATGCGCATATAACCCGCCAGCACCACCAGATCCGGTGCATACGCATCGATCTCACGCATCAGCTGCCGATCAAAACTGTCGCGATCGTTAAAGTCACGTGCATCCAGCGCTTTTGCCGGGATCCCGGCCTCCTGCGCGCGAACTAAACCATAGGCGGAGGCTTTGTTACTGAACACGGCAGCGACGCTGCCGTGAATACGCCCGTTTGCACAGGCGTCGAGGATGGACTGAAGGTTACTTCCGTTACCCGAAATCAGTACAACCAGCTTTTTCATGAATGAATAACCACACGCTCTTCCGAGTCTGAGGCGTTAATCACACCAATTTTCCAGGCGTTTTCCCCGGCAGCACGCATCAGGTCAACGGCCTTATCCGCGTCAGCCGGGCTCAGCGCGATGATCATGCCCACGCCGCAGTTGAAGGTGCGATACATCTCATGACGACTGACATTGCCCGCCTGCTGCATCCAGCCGAACACGGCAGGCCACTGCCAGCTTTTCTCGTCAATCACCGCCTGAGTATTGTCGGGCAGGACACGCGGAATGTTTTCCCAGAAACCGCCACCGGTGAGGTGAGCAATCGCGTGCACATCCACCTGCTCAATCAGGCTGAGGATGTTTTTGACGTAAATACGCGTCGGCGCCAGTAAGTGATCGGCCAGCGGTTTGCCTTCCAGTTGCTCAACCAACGGATCGGTGCCGCTGACTTCCAGAATCTTACGCACCAGGGAATAGCCATTCGAGTGCGGGCCGCTTGAGCCCAGGGCGATCAGCACATCACCGTCCTGAACCTTGCTACCGTCAATGATTTCTGACTTTTCAACCACACCGACGCAAAAGCCCGCGACATCGTAATCTTCGCCATGATACATGCCCGGCATTTCAGCGGTTTCGCCGCCCACCAGCGCACAGCCTGACTGCAGACAACCTTCGGCGATACCGGTGATGACCGCCGATGCGGTTTCCACATCCAGCTTGCCGGTCGCGTAGTAATCCAGGAAGAAGAGAGGCTCCGCGCCCTGTACCACCAGGTCGTTAACACACATAGCAACCAGATCGATACCAATGGCATCGTGACGTTTGAGATCCATCGCCAGACGCAGCTTGGTGCCCACGCCATCGGTGCCGGAGACCAGCACAGGCTCACGGTATTTTTGCGGCAGCGCACAAAGCGCACCGAAGCCGCCTAGTCCACCCATGACTTCCGGGCGACGCGTCTTTTTCACTACGCCTTTAATACGGTCAACCAGAGCGTTACCAGCATCAATATCAACACCGGCGTCTTTGTAGCTGAGAGAGGTCTTATCGGTCACTGCGAGGTCCCCACGCGAGTTGCGGTTGGTGGTTTAATATAAAGCGCGGCAATTCTATCAGCGCAGGCAAACGTTTGCGAGTCTCAGATTGCGTCCCCGACAATTTTCATCAATCCTTATTTTATGCGGTGGATTGCGCAAGCACATGTGGCGCGATGTTAAAAAGGCGGTATAATCCCGCGATTTTTTTTTAGCTCAACTCACTCCGGGAGAACAACAATGAAGATCGTGGAAGTTAAACACCCGCTGGTCAAACATAAACTGGGACTGATGCGTGAGCATGATATCAGTACGAAGCGTTTCCGTGAGCTGGCCTCTGAAGTGGGCAGTCTGCTGACCTATGAAGCCACGGCCGATCTGGAAACCGAAAAGGTCACCATTGAGGGCTGGAATGGCCCGGTTCAGGTTGATCAAATTAAAGGCAAAAAAATCACCGTTGTGCCCATCCTGCGTGCCGGCCTGGGCATGATGGAAGGCGTACTGGAGCACGTGCCCAGCGCGCGCATCAGCGTGGTAGGCGTGTACCGTGACGAAGAAACGCTGGAGCCTGTACCTTATTTCCAGAAGCTGGTGTCCAACATTGAAGAGCGCCTGGCGCTGGTGGTCGATCCGATGCTGGCGACGGGCGGCTCCATGATCGCCACTATCGATCTCCTGAAAAAAGCCGGCTGCAGCAGCATTAAAGTGCTGGTGCTGGTCGCTGCGCCAGAAGGCATTGCCGCACTGGAGAAAGCGCACCCGGACGTGGAGCTGTACACCGCCTCCGTGGACCAGGGCCTGAACGACAAGGGCTACATCATTCCGGGCCTGGGTGACGCGGGCGATAAGATTTTCGGCACCAAATAGTGACCTGTTCAGGCGGCTTCATGCAGCACCTTGCTGTCAGCCTGCAGGCGCAGGCCGAGCCGCTTTTTTTCGCAACAGCCAATAACCTTCATCAGCCGACCAGAGAGTCGGCTTTTTTTTGACCAAAAACAGACTATCAACTCAAGGGGACTTTTAATGACTCGTCGCGCTATCGGCGTTAGCGAACGGCCGCCATTACTGCAAACGATTCCGCTCAGCCTGCAACATCTGTTCGCCATGTTCGGCGCAACGGTGCTGGTACCCATCCTCTTTCATATCAACCCGGCTACGGTACTGCTGTTTAACGGTGTCGGGACGCTGCTGTATCTGTTTATCTGTAAAGGCAAGATCCCCGCTTATCTGGGATCCAGTTTTGCCTTTATTTCACCTGTTTTACTCCTGCTGCCGCTGGGTTACGAAGTGGCGCTGGGGGGATTTATTCTCTGCGGCGTGCTGTTCTGTCTGGTCGCGTTGATCGTCAAAAAAGCCGGTACCGGCTGGCTGGATGTGATGTTTCCGCCTGCAGCAATGGGCGCTATCGTGGCGGTCATTGGTCTGGAGCTGGCGGGTGTCGCAGCAAACATGGCGGGCCTGCTCCCTGCTGAAGGTCATGCGCCTGACGGGACAACCGTGCTGATTTCGCTGGTCACCCTGGCCGTCACCGTTTTTGGCTCGGTGTTATTTCGTGGCTTTATGGCCATTATCCCGATTTTGATCGGCGTGCTGGTGGGCTACGCGCTTTCCGCTTTTATGGGCATTGTGGACTGGCGCGGCGTGGAAAATGCGCCGTGGTTTGCATTACCGACGTTTTATACGCCGCGTTTTGAATGGGTGGCGATGTTAACGATCCTGCCCGCCGCGCTGGTGGTGATCGCCGAACACGTGGGCCACCTGGTGGTCACGGCCAATATTGTTAAGCGTGATCTGGTCCGTGATCCCGGCCTGCATCGTTCCATGTTCGCCAACGGTTTATCGACCGTCATCTCGGGTTTCTTTGGATCCACGCCAAACACCACCTATGGTGAAAACATTGGCGTAATGGCCATTACCCGCGTTTACAGCACCTGGGTGATTGGCGGCGCGGCCATTTTCGCGATTTTGCTCTCCTGCGTGGGCAAACTGGCAGCGGCTATACAGGCGATCCCGGTGCCGGTCATGGGCGGCGTGTCCTTGCTGCTCTACGGCGTCATCGGTGCCTCCGGTATTCGTGTCCTGATCGAATCCAAAGTGGACTACAACAAAGCGCAAAACCTGATTCTGACCTCCGTGATCCTGATCATTGGCGTCAGCGGCGCGAAAGTGCACATCGGTGCCGCCGAGCTGAAAGGGATGGCGCTGGCGACGCTGGTTGGCGTTGCGCTGGCGTTGATTTTCCGCGTTATTTCCCTGCTGCGCCCGGAAGAAGTGGTGCTTGATGCAGAAGAGACACGCGACACATCGTCATGATGAAGGCCTGAAGACGCGGGCAGGGACGCCCGATTCATCTCTTCGCAAAAACTATGATAGACTGCCCCCGATTTTTGCCTGTTCGCTTGCTGAGGTGCTTCTGAACACGCCGGCACAATTGTCATTGCCACTCTATCTACCTGACAACGAAACCTTTGCCAGCTTCTGGCCGGGGGAAAACCCCTCGCTGATCGCTGCGATCAAGGGGGCGCTAAGCCAACAACATGGCAGCTATCTCTACTTCTGGTCGCGCGAAGGAGGAGGGCGCAGCCATCTGCTGCACGCTGCCTGCGCTGAAATGTCCGCGCGTGGTGAAGCCGTGGGCTATGTACCGCTGGATAAGCGCACCTGGTTTGTTCCAGAGGTGCTGGACGGCATGGAACAACTGCCGCTGGTTTGCATCGACAATATCGAATGCATCGCGGGAGAAGAAGCCTGGGAAATGGCGATTTTTAATCTCTATAACCGCATCCTGGAAACCGGCAATACCCGGCTCTTTATTACCGGCGATCGTCCCCCGCGTCAGCTGAACCTGCATTTACCCGATCTGGCATCACGGCTCGACTGGGGGCAAATCTACCGTCTGCAGCCGCTCTCCGATGAAGATAAGTTACAGGCTTTACAGCTTCGCGCCGGACTGCGTGGGTTCGAACTGCCTGAAGACGTCGGCCGGTTTTTACTGAAGCGGCTGGATCGGGAGATGCGCACGCTGTTTGATACGCTGGATCGTCTGGATAGCGCCTCTATCAGTGCGCAACGCAAACTGACGATCCCGTTTGTTAAAGAAACGCTTGGACTTTAAAGAATCGCCAGTACCGCCTCGGGCGGACGGCCTAAGCGGGCCCGATCGCCATTGATCACAATGGGCCGCTCAATCAGAATGGGATTTTCCACCATCGCGTCCAGCAAAGCGCTTTCGCTTAACGCTGCCTGATCCAGCGCCAGGGCGGTATAGGTCGGTTCGTTGCGGCGCATCAACTGACGCGCGCTCTCCATGCCGAGTTTCTGCAGCAGAATCTGCAACGTCGCTTTGTCGGGCGGCGTCTCCAGATAGCGCACAATCACCGGCTGGATGCCTCGCTGCTCCAGCAGTGCCAGGGTTTCCCGACTCTTACTGCAACGGGGATTATGATAAAGCGTCACCATACTGCTTATCCTTTCTGATATTGCTTAAAGCGTTGCTGCAACTGGCGCAACTGATCGATGCGCGCATCATAACGCGCCTGTTTCAGGCTCCCCAGCGGCACCTGGGCACTGGCCTGGCTCAGGGCACTGATGGCCTGAGCGATCTGACCATTTAAGGCCAGACTTTCGGCACGGGCAAACAGCTCTTCGTCGGTATGGCCCTGCTGTGCTGAAGCCTGAGCCAGCAAATCCCATCCGTTGGTGTCATCTTTGTGTGTCCATGTATAGCGGTTCAGAATGCGGCTGGCATTGGCGGGTTGCTTCGCTTCAACATAAGCGTTCGCCAGGTTGAGCTGAACGACCGGGCTGGTTTTAGCCGCCTGCGTCGCGGTCAACAGTGCAATGGCCTGCTGTGGCTGATTCAGGCCGATATCAATATCCGTCATCAGGTCAAGCAGCCAGACGTTTTCAGGCTGCTTAGCCAAAAGTGGCGTCACAATCCTTTTGGCTTCGCCATAGTTTTTGGCCTGCAAAAACTGCACCGCCTTGCCGTACCGGGAAGCCAACTGCTCGCGTGCATTACCGTTGGCATACTGGTTCAGTAACTCATCGGTCAGTTGATTACGGCCGGTCGGATACATGCCCAACGTGCGCACCTTTGCCAGATAAAAGTCCTGAGAAGACTGGACTACCACCGCGCGCATCTGGTTTGCCCGGTTGCGCGCATCGGCGAGACGGCTGTCTGGTAAGGGGTGAGTCAGCAGAATTTCAGGCGGTTTGGAAGAAAACCGGCTCTGATCGGCCAGTTTTTGCAGAAAGTCCGGCATGGCCTGCGGGTTAAAGCCCGCGCGCTGCAAAACCTGAATACCAATGCGGTCGGCTTCCTGTTCGTTATTCTGCGTAAAACTGATGATGCCCTGCTGGGTACCCGCCAGTGTACCGGTTAAGGCGGCCATGCCCGCCTGTGGGCTGGCCATCGCCAGCAGGATCGAGCCCAAAGCCCCTACCCAGGTCAGCGGGGCATTGCGCTTTTGATCTTCCATCGCCCGCGCCAGATGGCGCTGCGTCACGTGGGAAATCTCATGCGCCATCACCGAGGCCAGCTGGCTTTCAGTATCGGTGAAGCGGAATAGCGCGGCGTGCAACACCACATTGCCACCAAAAAACGCAAAGGCGTTAAGTTCATCATTTTGAATCAGGAAAAAGTGGAAAGGCGTTTTAACCGCGTCCGCGTGAGAAACCAGCCGTTGACCGAGCTGATTGATGTACTGATTTAGCAGGGGATCGTTAATCAGCGGGGCGCTGGCACGTAGTTGCCGCACATAGAAATCCCCCATCTGCAACTCCTGATTAATCGACAGCGTAGAGCCTGCGGTCGTGCCCATATCCGGCAGGGAGTCGCTGATATCCGCCTGCGAGGTCAGCGGACAGGATAACGTGAGTGCAGGGAGTAGCGCAGCAATCAGCGTTTTTTTTAACCGGTTCAACATGCCTGAATCCTGTAATGAATCCCTGAATGGGACAGGTAAGCCGCTAATATGTTCTGTTTTACCCACGAATAGCGAGGCGTCCTTTGTATCTTAACCACAGGGCATGAAGAATGAAATGACGTTGTCGCGCGCACTGCGCGGCAGGATTGTGATAATGCTTCAAACCTGACGAAAAAATTTGACGGTGCAATGATCTGCAAAGCGCCTGAATAACAGCCTGTCCGGATGAAAATGGCCGACAACGTTGGCACAAACGCAAGGGCCGAATACAAAGATACACGCGGACTGACATGCGGGCCGGGTAGCCACAAGGCGGACGCGCTGAAAAGCAACAAAAAAACTGAACATACTGGCCATTTTCCCAGGTATTCTCTGAAAAAAAGGCCCTGTACCGTAACGATTATCAGAAAGGTAAATTAAAAATATTGATGGTGAAAATGCCTTTATTGCCGACAGGCTATTTATGGCTGGCAAGGAAGCGCCAGGAAATCGCGTTATCCAATCAGGAACCGTGACACGCTTTATGAACCATCTTAAATAAGAAAGAAAAAACACGGTCGATAAAAAATACTTTTTGTCACGCTCCGTTTTTATTTTATGGCCGTCCCGACAAAATGCTATTAAGAATTTCAGCTGCTCTCCGCGTTGTATCACTGTGATATAGATAAGCCGCCGTCATCTTTAGGAGCCGCCGACGTTGCGGTAGCACGGTATACATCAGATTTAAACAGCAGGAGAGTGAGTGATGCGACCAGCAGCCTTTATTGTGGTAGCGGCGGTAGCGGGATTTATTGGCGGGAATGTTATGCAGTTGCCAGTATTAGTCGACAAGGTCAGCGGTAAATTTGCCAGTAAAACAGAACCCAGTGATTACTGGAGCACTCCGGCCATTCAGGGCTATGGAAAAATACATTATGTGGATACACCCGCGTATAAACCCGGCACGGTAGCGGATCTCAGTAATAAAATTGTTTTTCAAATTAATCGCAGTGAAGGCGATATTCGTCGGCCTAATCTGGGGCTGGAGCGCGTGGCACGCGTCACGAATCTCTATTACGCCGCAGGTGTACCGTTAGATAAACTGAATTTCGTCGTGTCAATTAACAGTGATGCCGTTCCCGCCGCACTGAATAATGAACAGTTTCATAAAGCATACGGGGTGGATAATCCTAACCTCCAGTTAATTAGCGCACTGGAAAAGGCGGGCGTGAAAGTGTCCATTTGCGATCAGTCAGTGGCGTTTCACCATTTCGAGCGTGACTGGATTGATACGCGCGTCACCCACACGATCTCCAGCGGCACCACCGTTGCCACGCTGCAAAACCAGGGTTATGCCTTTTTGATGCTGTAAGTCTCGCGATGGCGGTGCGCGCCGCTGTCACCTTAACGTCATCTTTCCGCGATGTGCATGTCATAAAACGCCTTTAGTGTAAGCGCCAATGAGATCGATCTCATTGGCGACTGACGAGGGTGAAATGAGTGACTTAATTCGTGTGGCAGAACGGGCTGGGGTTTCGCGCGCCACCGCCGCACGTGCCTTTTCCGATCCCCATCTGCTTAAACCTGGCACGCTGAAAAAGGTGCTGGATGCCTCGGAAGCACTGGGTTTTCGCCCCAACCATATTGCGCGCCAGCTCCGTACGCAGAGTTCGACCACTCTGGGCGTACTGCTGCCATCACTCAGTAACCCGGTGTTTGCGTTACAGCTTCAGGCAATGGAGCACCAGGCCCGGCTGGCGGGTTATGGCCTGCTGGTCGCGACAACGGATTATCAGCCAGAACGTGAGGCGTCGATCGTTGAACACATGCTGCGTCAGCGCGTAGCAGGGATGGTCCTGACCGTGTCAGATGCTGACAGCAGCGCCGTATTACCCACCCTGGCTGAAGCCCGCATGCCTTTCGTTCTGGCGCATAACATGCCGCAGAACACCGCCTGGCGCAGCGTCTGTGTGGATAACCGCCGGGCAATGGCAGAAGCCACTGCGCACCTGATCGCGCTGGGCCATCGGCATATTGTCATGGCGGCAGGGCCGATGTTGCAGTCTGACCGTGCACGTCAGCGCTACCTCGGCTATTGCGATGCGATGCAGCAGGCAGGCTTTACGCCCAGCGCGCTGGTTGATATGCCCAGCCACATTCACGCCCTGTTCGATCCCTTTTTACCGTTGATGACGGGCAGCGATCCGCTGACCGCCGTAATTTGCAGTAACGACCTCCTGGCCATCAGCCTGATGGGGGCGGCCGCGCGTGCAGGCATTAACGTACCGCAACAGCTGTCTGTTATGGGCTTCGATGGTATTGCCATCGGTGAACAGCTTTCGCCTTCACTGGCCAGCGTGGTGCAGCCCAGCGAGCGGTTGGGTGCCTGTGCCATCGATATGCTTCTCGATTCGTCTGCTGAGGCTTCGCGCTTACTGGACCACCACCTGCGTTCAGGCGAGAGCATCGCAGCAATTTTTCATTCTTCAACATCAGGAAAACATCATGTCTACACACAATAAAATTGCGCTGTTTGCCAGCGCGGCGTTGCTTACCGCCTGTGCATTATCCAGCCCGCTGGCGCAGGCCGAGGAGAATGCGATTTGCTACAACTGCCCACCGGAATGGGCGGACTGGGCGACACAGCTCCAGGCGATCAAAAAAGACACCGGTATTGTCGTGCCGCAGGATAATAAAAACTCCGGCCAGGCTCTGGCGCAGCTCGTCGCCGAAAAAAATAACCCCGTCGCCGATGTGGTGTATTACGGTGTCAGTTTTGGGATTCAGGCGGCACAGGCGGGCGTGGTGACCGACTACAAACCCGCCAACTGGGATCAGGTTCCGGCAGGGATGAAAGACCCACAGGGTAAGTGGGTCGCGCTGCACTCTGGCACCATGGGGTTTATGGTTAACGTCGATGCCCTGGGCGGCGCGCCGGTGCCGACGTCCTGGGACGACCTGCTGAAGCCAGAATACAAAGGCATGGTGGGTTATCTGGATCCCGCCAGTGCGTTTGTCGGTTATGTCGCCGCCGTGGCGGTGAACCAGGCGAAAGGGGGCACGATGCAGGATTTTACCCCCGCGCTGACGTGGTTCAAAAAGCTGCAGGCCAACAAGCCGATTGTGCCTAAACAAACCGCCTATGCCCGCCTTATCTCTGGCGAAATCCCGATTTTGCTGGATTACGACTTCAATGCCTATCGCGCGAAGTATAAAGATCACGCCAACGTCGTCTTTGTCATTCCTCAGGAAGGCACGGTGACGGTGCCTTACGTCATCAGTCTGGTAAAAAACGCCCCGCATGCTGCCAATGGCAAGAAAGTGATGGACTATGTGCTGTCGGATAAAGGGCAGGCGATTTGGGCTAACGCCTATCTGCGCCCGGTGCGGCCTTCTGCGATGTCCGCAGAGGCTAAAAAGCGCTTCCTGCCCGACAGCGATTACGCGCGCGCCCATACTGTTGACTACCAGCAGATGGCTGATGCACAGAAAGCCTTCTCTGCCCGTTATTTGAGTGAGATTCGGTAATGGCCTTGTCGAATGCCCGCAGCGGTTTACCGGTGGCCTCGCGCCACCGGTCTCGCCGACGTGAGCAGGGGGCCAACTGGCCATGGATGCTGCTGCCGGCCTTACTGTTTTTTGCCGCCTTCTGGCTGTTGCCTTTTGCCCGTTTATTACAGATGGGCATGACGCCGGATCGCAGCACCCGGCACAGTGGTTACTGGACAGTGATTACCCAGCCCCAGTATCTGCAAAGCCTGTTTAACACCGTCCTGTTGTCGCTGGCGGTCACACTGGTCACGCTCGCGATTGCCAGCGTGGTGGGCTGTTTTTTGGCTCGCCAGCGCTTCGCCGGGCGCGGCACCTTACTGGCGTTGCTCACGTTCCCCCTGGCGTTCCCCGGCGTGGTGGTCGGGTTTTTAGTGGTGATGCTGGCGGGACGGCAGGGCGTGCTGGCGCAGATCAGTATGCAACTGGTTCATGAACGCTGGACGCTGGCCTACTCGCTTACGGGGCTGTTTATTGGCTATCTCTACTTTTCACTGCCCCGTGCCATTGTCACGCTGGTCGCCGCCAGTGAAAAACTGGATCGTTCGCTGGAGGAGGCCGCCCGCTCATTGGGCGCCAGCCAGTGGCGCATTATTTGTGACGTGATTGTGCCGGGTCTGAAACCGGCACTGCTCTCCAGCGGTGCGCTGTGTTTTGCCACCAGTATGGGCGCATTCGGCACCGCCTTTACGCTGGGCACCGACCTGAGCGTACTGCCACTCACGATTTACGGCGAGTTTACTAACTATGCCAACTTCGCCACGGCGGCGGCGCTGTCGGTGGTCATGGGCGCGGTGGCCTGGCTGGGATTGATGCTGGCACGTGTACTGACCCAATCCCGGGAGGAGAAGACCTCATGAAACGGCGTGGACTGTTCTGGCTGCAAATCGCGATCACGACGCTGACCGCCCTGTTCATGATTGTGCCGGTGGTGTTATCCATGCTGGCGGGCGTCACGCAAAACTACTTTGTCGGCCTGCGTAGCGGGCTGACGTTGAAGTGGGTTGAACAGGTGTGGGACATGTACAGCGACACGTTTTGGCTGTCGCTGATGATCGCGGTGAGCTGTTTGCTTGTCACGATGGTTGTCGGCGTGCCCGCCGCCTGGGGATTACTCAAGTCGCCGTCGCGCTGGTCGTCACGTATTGAAGAGTGCCTGATGCTGCCCGTGGCGCTACCGGGCCTGGCGACGGCGCTGGGGATTATCCTGCTGTACGGCCAGTTTTCCGGCCTGCGCGACAGTTGGGTCTTTATCCTGATTGGCCATGTGCTGTTTACGCTGCCGTTTATGATTCGCCCGGTTCTGGCCGTGATGCAGGCTATCCAGTTGCCCCGACTGGAAGAGGCAGCCGCCAGCCTGGGGGCAGGCTTCTGGCAGCGTTTTTTCACCGTGGTGGTTCCCAACTGCCGTAACGGCATTCTTGCCGGGGCTTTTATGGTGACGACGCTGTCGGTCGGCGAATTCAATATTACCTGGATGTTACATACACCGCTGACCAAAACGCTGCCTGTGGGCCTGGCCGACAGCTATGCCTCCATGCGGCTGGAAGTCGGCTCGGCGTACACCTTGATCTTCATTTTAATGATTTTACCCCTGCTGCTGATGCTTAACGCCTGTAATCACTGGCTTGAACGTCAGTCACGTCAGCCACTCAGCGAGGAAAAGGCATGAATAACGATGCTGTTAACGTTACGTTGCGCGGCTGCGCGCGCCGTTTTGCGCATCACCAGGCGCTGCATCCTCTGGATCTCAGCGTGCACGCTGGCGAAACCCTGGTGCTGCTGGGGCCATCGGGCTGTGGCAAAACCACGACGTTGCGCATTATCAGTGGCCTGGAGCGTACCGATACGCCGGGTGAAGTCTGGTTTGACGATCGCAACGTGACCGATTTGCCGATTGAAAAACGTAACGTCGGGATGGTGTTCCAAAACTATGCGCTGTTTCCCAATCTCAACGTGGCGCAAAACGTGGCCTACGGCCTGAAAGTGCAGGGCATCCCGCGTGCCGAACGCGAGGCACGAGTCCAGGAGATGCTGGAACTGGTCGATCTGACTGCACTGGCCCAGCGCCATATCGATAAACTCTCTGGTGGTCAGAAGCAGCGCGTTGCGCTGGCAAGAGCCCTGGCGGCCCGGCCTAAAGTGTTGCTCTTTGATGAGCCGCTGGCGGCGCTGGACGCCAAACTGCGCGAACGCCTGCGCGCAGACATCGGCGATCTGCTGAAAAAGCTGGCGATTACCGCCGTCTATGTGACGCACGATCAGCAGGAAGCCATGGCACTGGGCGACCGTATTGCGGTCATGGAGCAGGGCCGCCTGGTCCAGATTGCGACGCCGCAGACCATTTATCAGCGTCCGGCTTCGCGCTTTGTGGCGGACTTCGTGGGCGCGATTAACTGCATTGAAACCGATGAGCAGGGGCAGCCGGTGAGATTCTGTCGTCCAGAGGATGTCCTGCTGGCAGAAGCGGGGCGCTATGCCCGACACGGCTGTATCGTCGCCAGCACCTTTCTCGGTGCCTCTCAACGCCTGCAGATCGATATTGGCCTGGATAAGCCCATCCAGGTCGAGCGTCACGCGCGCGAAAACTGGCATGCCGGGCACCGTATCAGCTGGTCACTGGCCGGGCAGGCCGCGCTGGAATTTACCGCTTAAGGAGTGAAAGAGTGTCCGCTAATCCTACGCTGATCGCACAGATCAGTGACTTACATATTAAAGCGCAGGGGCGTTTGTCGTATAAGAAAGTCGATACGCACACGGCGTTACTGCGGGCCATCGCCACGCTGAATGCACTGCAACCGCGTCCTGACGTGGTCGTGATTACCGGTGACCTGGTGGATTTCGGCACCGCCGCAGAGTACCAGACGCTGCGCCAGGCGCTGGAGGGGCTGGAACGGCCCTTTTACCTGATGGCAGGTAATCATGACGACCGCCAGGCCCTGCGGGCCGCGTTTCCCGATCACACTTATCTGCAACAGGGCCCGACGCTCAACTGGCGGCTTATCGTCAGGGACGTCCAGCTACTGGCGCTGGATTCCAGCGTGCCGCACCAGCCATGGGGTGAACTTGATGATCGGCAGCTTCGCTGGCTGGATGACGCACTCACTGCGTCACCAGACATGCCCACATTGGTGATGCTGCACCATCCGCCGTTTGTCTGCGGTATTGATCATATGGACCGTCAGCGATTACGTCAGCCCGAAGCACTGGCGGCGATTATTGCCCGCCATCCCCAGGTTGAACGGGTGCTGTGTGGGCATGTACATCGGGCTGTTCAGACGCGGTTTGCCGGCACGCTGGCCTGTATTGCGCCCGGCGTTTCTCACCAGGTTGCGCTGGATCTACAACCGGATGGCCCGGCCAATTTTGTGCTGGAACCGGCGGGGTTTTTGCTGCATCGCTGGCAACGGGAGCAGGGCATGACCACCCACCAGTGCGTAATCGGCGACTACGACGGCCCCTGGCCCTTCTATGACGAAAACGGTTTAATCGATTAAATGCGCGTCAGGGCGATTTTTTGAACTGTACTGTGCTTAAGCCTGCTCAAAATGTCCTACAGCGTGTAGACTTACAGGCTGTAGAACCGCGATATGATAAAAACAACAGAGCCAGGCACAGCACAATGAATTTTCGCACTGTGGCGTCAACGCCATGTTAATGAATTTCCGTCCAAGAGCTGACTTACGCACGCTTATTGCGCTGCTGGTCATCATCAGCATCGTTATCACCCTGGCCAATAATTTATATGCCACATGGCGCGTGCAGCGCATGGTGCTGATCGACAGTACGCTGGAAGCCAATCGCGCCTACGCGGCTAAGCTGGCCTCGACCAGTGAGGTTTTTTTTCGTCTGGCGCAGTCACAGTTGCACTTTAGTGCCAATGTACTGGGAAAGGATTTCGATAACGAAGAACTGTTAAAAACGGAAGTGAATCGCCTGCGCGAGCAGACGGACAGTTTTAACTCGGTGGCCGTCGTGGATGAAAACGGTACGGTGCGGGCCATCTCGCCGGAGTCGCTGACCCTGACCGGCATGCATCTGACCAGTGATGCGTCACGTGAAGCGCTGCAAACCCGGCAGCCCATGATCAGCAAGCCCACGGTTTCCGCCGCCAATAACCTGCTTATCTTTGTCTCATGGCCCATCTGGAACAGTCAGGGACACTATCTCGGTTATGTCGGCGGCACCATTTACCTGAAAAAGAAAAGCATTCTGAATGCCCTGCTGGGTGAACAGTTTTACCGGGACGGCACCAGCGTCTTTGTGCTCGACAGCAATAATCAGGTGCTCTATCACCAGAACCGGCAACTGGTTGGCAAAACCATACCGCCGCTGTTGAGCGACCGCGAACGGCAGGAAAAAGACAACGGTTCACTGGTGTTAACGGAAACCGACAAACCCACCCGGCTGGCGGGCTATGCCATCGTTCCGACCACGGGCTGGATGGTCGTGGCGCTAAAACCGGTAGACGCGACGTTGCAACCGCTGTCGGGTCTGATACTTAAAGTCCTGAAACACTCGGTTCCCTTCGCGCTTCTGACCTTGCTGGTAGCGGTGATTCTGGCCCGGATGATCGCTATGCCGCTCTGGCAACTGGCCCGCAAAGCCAGCAAGATTGATGGTCAGAGCGCCACCAACGATATCGGCGGCATTCATGCCTGGTATTTTGAGGCGGCGCAGGTGAAACGTGCCCTGCTGACCGGTATCGGGCTGGTGCAGGATAAGATTGGCCGTCTGAGTTCTGAGGCACAAACCGATCCGCTGACCCAGCTCCTCAACCGACGTGGCCTGAATGCCGTGCTCGATTATTTTCAGACGCTGCAACAGCCTTTTGCCGTGCTGGCACTGGATATCGATCATTTCAAAAACGTTAACGATAACTGGGGCCATGACGTCGGCGACCGGGTGATCCAGCAGGTGGCCAGAACGCTCCAGCAAAGCGCCAGAAAGCAGGATATTGTCAGCCGTAACGGCGGGGAAGAGTTCCTGATGCTGTTACCGGATACCAGTCTGGCCGACGCCGAGGCCATCGCTGAGCGCATACGTCTGAGCATCGCAGGCGAGGCGGTGGAAAATGTCGGCAATATCACGCTCTCAATTGGCGTGGCCGAATGGAGTGCACGCCGCGTGCCGCTGGAAACCAGTCTGAAGCGTGCCGACGATGCGCTCTATCAGGCCAAAAACGCAGGACGTAACTGCACTGTCGTCGCGAAATAGCGCGAAAGCGGCGCACCCCTTTCATCGTCTGAAGGCAGAAACGATGCCCGATGCAGCAGGGCTGCGCTCAGGAATTGATATGTTCCCGGCAGTAGCGTCGCTTCCAGCTGACGGGCGTTAAGCCCGTTAGCTTGCGAAAAATCTGGCGAAAGTATCCGACATCATTAAAGCCACACTGACGCGCCACATCGGTTAACGAGAGGGAATCCCCGGTCAGCAATTTTTCTGCCATGACGATACGCTGGCGGTGAATGGCTTCCGTCAGCGTTAAGCGGAAAACGCGCCGGTAAACCCGCCCAAGGTAATCTGCATTACAGTGCAGCGTTTTCGCCAGACCCGAAGTGGACAGGGGCAAATGATACTGCGTGCGAATCAGCTGATTCGCCTTCCAGGCCAGATCGGCACCGGGGCTGTCAACGGTGTTCTCTTGCATGGCCGGGACGGTAAGCTGCTGCAGGATAAGCAGTAAAATACACTCCAGCGCCACGCTACGGTGAATATTCTGCTGTTCACTGAGAAACTGCCGGAACAGGGCAATGACATAAGCCGGATCGCCTACGCGCGTATGTTGAGGAAGGTGCAGCAGGCTCTGGTGTAACGTTGTCTGCGGTACAGGATGTTTCAACCAGTCGAAATGCAGCCAGTAAAATTTCAGATCAGGCGGAAATACGCCTTCTCCCACATGCCAGTGCCCGGGCCTGAGCAGTAAACTTTCTCCCGCCGTCACGCGAAACAGCACGTCGTCCTCACGGATAGTGAGTTGCCCACGCTCAACGAAAATAATTTCCCAGGAGGTCAGTCTGCGCGCCGGATGTGACCCTGTCCCGCGCGAAATAAACAGACCGCCGTTTTGCACCCGAACCGGAAACGCGATGGATAAGTCGAACATCATGATGCCTTTTCCCGCTGCTGATAGCGTTTTTTAGACTCTTCTCCCTGATTATTAACTAAAAATAGCCGCCGTGTCTGATCAAGCTCACAGTTTAACGCTCAGGTCGGAATCCTCCCTTTTTTATACTTTTTCGTTCTCTTGTGGGTTAGCCGATTCCTGACAGAATACATCGGGTAAGGCGCCAAAACACCGATAAGCCCGTTATAAAGCGGGCAACCCTCTCTGTCCTGCATGAGGAAGACTTTATGACGTCTACGACACTTGAACAGAACACACTGGCGCAGTCGAACACACAGCAGATACTGTCCCTGCGTGAAAAAATCGGCTACGGACTGGGTGACGCCGGTGGCACCGTCATTACCTGCCTGATAACGAATTTTCTAACCTTTTTCTACACCGATGTGTTCGGCTTAACGCCAGCGCTGGTCGGTACGCTGTTTATGGTGCTGCGCATTTTTGATGCGATATCGGATCCGGTGATGGGCGTGATAGCGGACCGCACGCACAGCCGGTGGGGCCGCTTTCGTCCCTGGCAACTGTGGATAGCCCTGCCTGTCGGAATTATTGGCACGCTGACTTTCACCGCGCCTGCGCTTAGCATGGACATGAAAATGGTCTGGGCCTTTGCGACCTATCTGCTGCTCTCACTCAGCTATACCGCCATCAATGTGCCCTATTGCGCGCTGATTAACACCATGACGACGCGCCACTCGGAAGTGTTGTCCTGTCAGTCCTGGCGCTTTGTATTGTGTGGTGTGGCTGGCTTTCTGGTCTCAGTAGGGCTGCCGTGGCTGGTCGCTGAACTGGGAAAAGGAAACGCGGTGCTCGGCTATCGCGCAGGGGTCGGGATCCTGTGCGGACTGGCGGTGGTGATGTTTCTGTGCTGTTTCTTTTGGGTGCGGGAGCGCGTACCGCTGGATACGTTGGGCAAGTTCACCCTGCGGGAACATCTGGCCGGGTTACGCAAAAACGATCAGTTGTTACTGATGCTGCTGATGTCCTTTTTGCTGATTAACGTCTTCAACATCCGCGGCGGCGGCTACATGTACTTCATTACCTATGTCCTTCAGGGAAGCACGGCCTATACCTCCCTGTTTTTTACCATGGTGACCTTAGCCTCCATTTTGGGCTCGTTCATCGTGAATCCGCTTTCCAGACGCATTGATACCGTCCGGCTTTACTTCTGGACCAATATCGTGCTGGCGGCGGTGGCGCTGTGCATGTGGTTTCTGCCGGTTGGGTCGGCGTGGCAGAGTCTCTGGCTGGTGGTCATTCTGAGTAATGGTGTCATTCTTGGGTTTACCCTGCCGCTGCACTTCGCCCTGATGGCCTTTGCCGATGACTATGGCGAGTGGAAAAACGGCGTCCGTTCATCGGGCATGAATTTCGCCTTTAACCTGTTCTTTATCAAGCTGGCATGGGCATCCAGTGCCGTCATCATCAGCCTGCTGTTTATTGCGGTGGCCTATAAACCGGGCACAGGCAATCAAACCCCGGCTTCGCTGCATGCGATTACCGCCATGGAAACGCTGTTACCGGCCCTCTTTCACCTGCTGCTGGCCTTTACCGTCCGTGCCTGCAAGCTGACTAACCCGATGATGGCGCAGATTTCGCATGACCTGCGTATTCGCCATGTCCAGTCTTAAGGAGAGCATGATGTCTGTAAATGAAGTCGATCTGCATAAGCTCCAGATTCACGATCCGTTTCTTGGTCAGTATCAGCATCTGGTGCGGGACGTGGTGATCCCTTATCAATGGGCCGCGCTTAACGATCGTGTTGACGACGCCGAACCGAGCCATGCCATAGCCAATTTCCGCATTGCGGCGGGCCAGCAGACGGGCGAATTCTATGGGATGGTGTTCCAGGACAGCGACGTGGCAAAGTGGCTGGAAGCCGTGGCCTGGTCACTGTGCCAGAAGCCGGATGCTGAGCTGGAGAAGACCGCCGATGAGGTCATAGAGCTGGTCGCGGCGGCGCAATGTGAGGATGGCTATCTCAACACCTACTTTACGGTAAAAGCCCCGCAGGATCGCTGGACGAATCTGGCCGAGTGTCATGAGCTCTACTGCGCCGGACATATGATTGAGGCGGGCGTAGCGTTTTTTCAGGCCACCGGCAAACGACGACTGCTGGCGGTGGTGTGCAAACTCGCCGATCACATCGACAGCGTGTTTGGCCCCGGCGAGCAGCAGCTGCACGGTTATCCTGGTCACCCGGAGATCGAACTGGCGCTGATGCGGCTGTATGACGTGACCCAGGAGCCGCGCTACATGGCGCTGGCCGACTATTTTGTCACGCAGCGGGGAACGCAGCCGCACTTCTATGATGATGAGTACCAGAAGCGTGGTCAGACGTCGTACTGGCACACCTATGGGCCCGCGTGGATGATCAAGGACAAGGCTTACAGCCAGGCGCACCAACCTCTTGCGGAACAGCAGCAGGCGGTGGGGCACGCCGTGCGCTTTGTCTATCTGATGACCGGTGTCGCGCACCTCGCACGGCTGAGCCAGGATGAATCGAAACGACAGGACTGTCTGCGTCTGTGGCACAACATGGCGCAGCGACAGCTCTATATTACCGGCGGCATCGGTTCGCAGAGCAGCGGTGAAGCGTTCAGTAGCGATTACGACTTACCGAACGATACGGTTTATGCCGAAAGCTGTGCCTCGATTGGGCTGATGATGTTTGCCCGTCGCATGCTGGAAATGGAGGCGGACAGCCAGTACGCCGATGTCATGGAGCGCGCCCTGTATAACACAGTACTGGGTGGTATGGCGCTGGACGGAAAACATTTCTTTTACGTCAATCCGCTGGAAGTCCATCCGAAAAGCCTGCCTTTTAATCATATTTACGATCATGTGAAACCGGTTCGTCAGCGCTGGTTCGGCTGTGCCTGCTGCCCACCCAATATCGCCCGTTTGCTGACCTCTCTCGGCCACTATATTTATACGCCGCGCGAGGATGCGCTGTTTATCAATCTCTATATTGGTAACCGGGTCGAGATCCCGGTTGGCAATCAAACGTTGGGCCTGAGGATCAGCGGTAATCTTCCCTGGCAGGAAACCGTCACGATCACCATCGATTCCACCCAGCCTGTGAACCATACGCTGGCCTTGCGCCTGCCCGACTGGTGTACGTCGCCGCAGATAACCTGTAACGGGACGGACGTGAACGAGGCGGCGCGCAAAGGTTACCTGTATCTGACCCGTCACTGGCAGGAAGGCGATACGGTAACGTTAACCCTGCCCATGCCGGTGCGCCGGGTTTACGGCAATCCGCTGGTGCGCCATGTGGCGGGCAAGGTGGCCGTTCAGCGCGGGCCCTTGATCTATTGCATGGAACAGGCGGATAACGGCGAGCAGTTACATAATCTGTGGCTGCCTGCGTCGGCGACATTCCGTACCTTTGCAGGGAAGGGGGTCTTTGCGCACAAGGTGCTGATTCAGGCGGAAGGGATCAGAAAAGCGGCGGGTGAACCCGAGCAACAGCTGCTGTGGCATTACGATCAGGCACCTGCGCTGGCGCAACCCCAGACCTTAACCTTTATTCCCTGGTTCTGTTGGGCCAATCGCGGAGAAGGGGAGATGCGTATCTGGGTGAATGAGGCCTAACGGCGTCATCTCTGCCAGCAGCCGGGCCCGGTGCCCGGTCTGAATTGCCGCAGGCGCGATCTGATTCGTAGCGTCTGCGGTGTACAACGGTCTGCCGCCAGCGGCGAGGATTTTTCGTCAGCGCGGTTTTCGCGCCTTTTCAGCCCCCAAATATCCGGTACAATCGTGGCCCCTTATGACGTCATGGACCCAACGGCATGCTGGCTTTATTGATTCAATGGTACAAACGCCGTTTTAGCGACCCACAGGCGATTGGCCTGCTGGTGATTCTGCTGGCGGGATTTTGCATTCTGTTCTTCCTGAGTGGCCTGCTGGCACCGTTGCTGGTGGCCGTGGTTCTTGCTTATCTGCTTGAGTGGCCAACCGTGCGCCTGCAACGTATTGGCTGCACGCGCAGCTGGGCCACCAGCATTGTGTTGGTGCTGTTTGCCGGCATCCTGCTGGTGTTAGTGCTGATCGTCGCGCCTGTGGCGTGGCAGCAGGGCATTAACCTGACGCGGGATCTGCCTAACATGCTCAACAAGCTCTATCTCTACGCGGCCGGTTTGCCCCGACGTTTCCCGGCGCTGGTCGATGCCGGCATTATTGATGTGATTGTCGAGAACCTGCGTGGTCGTCTGAGCGGCGTGGGTGACTCACTGGTGAAATACTCACTGGCCTCGCTGGTCGGGTTGATGACGCTGATGATTTATCTGGTGCTGGTGCCCCTGATGGTGTTCATTCTGCTGAAAGACAAAGACCAGATGCTGAACGCCGTGCGACGTGTTCTGCCGCGAAACCGTGGTCTGGCCGCCGAGGTGTGGCAGGAAATGAATCAGCAAATCACCAACTATATTCGTGGCAAGGTGCTGGAAATGATCGTCGTCGGCATCGCCAGCTGGCTGGCGTTTCTGTATCTCGGTCTCAACTACTCTCTGCTGCTGGCGGTGCTGGTAGGCATATCGGTCCTGATTCCCTATATTGGGGCCATGCTGGTAACGATACCGGTCATTGGCGTCGCCCTGTTTCAGTGGGGGCTGGGCACGGAATTCTGGACATTGCTGACCGTCTACCTGGTCATCCAGGCGCTGGACGGCAATGTGTTAGTTCCGGTGTTGTTCTCCGAAGCGGTTAATTTGCATCCGCTGGTGATTATATTATCCGTGGTGATCTTTGGTGGGTTATGGGGCTTCTGGGGCGTATTTTTTGCGATTCCGCTCGCCACGCTGGTGAAGGCGGTGGTGCATGCCTGGCCGGATGCCACGCTTGACGAAACGCTGAGTCGGTAAACAATCAGGGCGCGGTTTTCACCGCGCCCTGAGAGGCTCATGCAGACTTAAGATAGTCCATCACGATGTCGTGGTGATTGGACGTTTTGAAATCGTCGAACACTTTTTCAATCTTGCCGTTGGCATCGACCAGGAAACTGATGCGGTGGATGCCGTCGTAGGTTTTACCCATAAAGGTTTTTTCACCCCAGACGCCAAACTGCTGGCATACCTGGTGATCTTCGTCCGACAGCAGCGTGAAGTTAAGCAGCTCTTTTTCTGCAAAACGTGACAGCTTTTCCGGTTTATCCGTACTGATTCCCAGGACTTCAACGCCCGCCTTTTTTAGCTCATCCATGTTGTCACGCAGACCACATGCCTGAACGGTACAGCCTGGCGTCATGGCTTTAGGGTAAAAGTAGACCAGAACGCGCTGACCCTGGAAGTCGGCTAAATTCACTTGTTCGCCATCCTGATCGGGCAAGCTAAATTTCGGTGCGGTATCACCGGCTTTCAGTGGATTCATCACATCTCTCCATTTTTTCGGTTCATGCTGTGGTTAATACACCATGAGGCGAGAAACAGCCAAATGGAAAATTATCAATTTCAGACGGTTTCCTCACCTGACCGTACTTTTAACGTAGCAGAACAGTCTGCGAGGCGCTCGTCTTTACCTGCCGGGTACAACCAGTTCGTGGGTGTCCGCATCGCTCAGACTGTAAAGCCGTAACGAACCCTGTGCATTCAGTTCCTGACATAACGCATTAAACGCCAGTTCAAATGCCGGGCCGTCGCTGCGCGTCGGGCTGTGTGCCGTCATCTGAATATAGAGTGTGGCGGGCTTGCCGTGTTGAGCAGGCTGAATACGTGAAACCAGTTCCGCAATGTTCATCTGGTGCTTATCGGTGAGATCCGTAAAGCGCTCAATGATATGCGGTGAGTCAGCCACCTCGACCTGGATAAAGGCCGTGTCGGGCATCGGTGGGCGTGCGGTAGCGTGCGTACGCTTCATCACGATCAGCAGTTCCAGCTCTGCGCCTTTGAGCGGGAGCGTGGACTCAATCAGCGTGATCGCGTTCCAGCTGCCGGACAGCAGCATAATGAACGTGAATTCATCCCCAAGCATGGCAAGGCGACTGTCTTCGATGTTGCAACCGCAACTGCTGACGTGGCGAGTAATCGTATTAACGATACCCGGACGGTCAACACCCAGAGCGGTGATCACCAAGTGATGGGGTTGAGATTGCGACAAAATAGGATTCCCTGTGCATTTGCTAATAACCATAAGGTAAACATAAAAAAAACTGCTGACAAGCGCGGGAATAGCGGAGCTTGCTTGCTTTTCCCTAAGTGTAAACCGTACCATGAAGCACTTGTTTGTCGAGGGGATCGCCAATGTTTACGGGAAGTATTGTTGCACTCGTTACGCCGATGGATGACAAAGGTAATGTCTGCCGTGCGAGTTTGAAAAAACTGATTGATTACCATGTCGCCAGCGGTACTGCGGCGATCGTTTCCGTCGGCACCACCGGCGAATCAGCCACCCTGAGCCATGAAGAACATGGTGATGTGGTGCTGCAAACCCTGGATCTGGCGGATGGGCGTATTCCCGTGATTGCCGGCACCGGCGCCAATGCCACAGCGGAAGGCATCTCGCTGACCAAACGATTTGAAAATTCAGGCGTTGTTGGCTGCCTGACGGTCACACCTTACTATAATCGTCCTACCCAGGAAGGCTTATACCAGCACTTTAAAGCGATTGCCGAGAGCACCAGCCTGCCGCAGATGCTGTATAACGTCCCTTCCCGTACCGGTTGTGATATGTTGCCGGAAACCGTTGCCCGCCTCGCTGAAATCAAAAATATTATCGGAATCAAAGAGGCAACCGGGAACTTATCGCGTGTCAGCCAGATCCAAGAGCTGGTTGATGATGCGTTCATCCTGGTGAGTGGCGACGACGCCAGCGCACTGGACTTTATGCAACTGGGCGGTAACGGCGTCATTTCGGTGACGGCAAACGTAGCAGCACGCGAAATGGCCGAACTGTGCAAACTGGCACAGCAGGGCAATTTCGTTGAAGCTCGCCGTCTGAATCAGCGTCTGATGCACCTGCACCAGACGCTTTTCTGTGAACCTAATCCAATCCCGGTTAAATGGGCGGCAAAACAGCTAGGATTAATCGCTAATGACACGCTGCGTCTGCCAATGACGCCACTGACGGCGGTTTCACAGCCAAAAGTGGAGCAGGCGCTGGTGAAAGCGGGTTTGCGATAATTTAGGGAGTGTGAATGAATTACTCAGTAAAGCGGTCAACGATTGCAACGGTGGTGGGGCTTTCCACCCTGATGCTGTTGTCGGCCTGTTCGAACGATCAGCGTTATAAGCGCCAGGTCAGCGGTGATGAATCTTACCTGCAGGCCAGCGGGCTGCGTGAGCTAAAAGCGCCGCCGGGCATGATTCTGCCTGTTCAGAACGGCGAATACGATATCCCACCGTCAACCAGTCAGGCACCGGTTGGCAAGCAGCTGGATATCCGTCCACCGGCGCAGCCGCTGGCCTTGATGAACGGCTCACGCGCGCAGTTCAGCAATAACACCGGCGCACTGATTTTCGACAACAACCGTGGATCAATTTGGTCGCAGGTTGTGGGCGTTGTGCAGGCGAAAAACTTCCCGATTGCGTCGCGCAATGACGCCGGACAGCAGCTGACCACCGACTGGGTGCAGTGGAACCGCGCAGATGAAGACAAGCAATATCGCGGGCGTTACCAGATCAGTGTGAAATCACAGAGCTATCAGCAGGTGCTGACCGTGCGTCTGCTGGAACTGCAGCAGGAAGGCACTAACATCACCTCGCCAGAGCAGATCCAACGCTATACCGCGCAGATGCTGAATGAGATTGCGGCGGGCATGGACAAGGTTGCCACGGCGAATGAAAACGCCGCAGCGGGCCGCGTGAACGGTGCGATTGATGTGCAGAGTGCAGCGGATGATACCGGCCTGCCTATGCTGGTGTTACGTACGCCGTTCAACGTCGCCTGGCAGCGCCTGCCTGCGGCAATGAAACGCGTCGGAATGGACGTCACGGACACGACCCGTTCAACCGGCAGCATGAAGGTGACCTACAAAGCGCCGGGCAGCAGCACCTGGGACAGCCTTGGCGCCAAAGATCCTGAACTGCCAAACGGCGATTACAAGGTTCAGGTTGGCGATCTCGATAACCGAACCAGTCTGCAATTCATTGATCCTAAAGGCCATGTGCTGACGCAGGCGCAAAATGATGCGCTGGTGTCGGTGTTCCAGGCCGCAATGAACAAATAAAATTACCCCAGGCCGGAGATTCTCCGGCCTTTTTATTTTGTTTTTTGGCATAATAGCGCACGTCGAGGTAATCGATTGCGTCACGGCAATCGACCTGAATATGTTGCCTCAGAACCGGATCTTTCATGTTTGGAGTTAATAAGATGCAAAAGCGAGCTGAGTTGTATCGCGGTAAAGCGAAAACCGTATACAGCACCGATAACCCGGATCTGCTGATACTTGAGTTCCGCAACGATACATCAGCAGGCGATGGTGCCCGCATCGAGCAGTTTGATCGCAAAGGCATGGTCAACAATAAGTTCAACCATTTCATCATGACGAAGCTGCAGGAAGCGGGCATTCCGACGCAGATGGAAGCCCTGCTGTCGGATAACGAAGCGCTGGTGAAAAAGCTTGAGATGGTACCGGTAGAATGCGTCGTTCGTAACCGCGCAGCGGGTTCGCTGGTTAAGCGCCTGGGCGTTGAAGAGGGCATGGTACTGAATCCCCCGCTGTTCGACCTGTTCCTGAAGGATGACGAGAAGCATGACCCGATGGTCAACGAATCCTACTGCGAAACCTTTGGCTGGGTCAGTAAAGAAAACCTGGCGCGGATGCGAGAGCTGACGTACAAGGCGAACGACGTACTGAGCAAACTGTTTGATGATGCCGGGCTGATCCTGGTGGACTTCAAGCTGGAGTTTGGCCTGTTTAAAGGCGAGGTCGTGCTGGGTGATGAATTCTCCCCGGACGGTGCGCGCCTGTGGGACAAAGAAACGCTGGATAAAATGGACAAAGACCGCTTCCGTCAGAGCCTGGGTGGCCTGATTGAAGCTTACGAAGCGGTGGCCCGTCGCCTGGGCGTGAAGCTGGACTGAGTCTGCCCTTCGTCTGTCGACAAAAGGAGAGCGCGGGCTCTCCTTTTTCATTTTGGTGGAAAGCTGGTGATTGCGGCCTCACACAACTAAAATCATGCCATCTGCATAACAGGCCACAGGGAGCAAAACATGCGCTGGCAAGGACGTCGCGAAAGCGACAATGTTGAAGACCGCCGTAATCAGTCATCGGGCATGGGAGGAGGACGCATTCCTCTGCCACGCGGTAAAGCGGGCATTATCATGCTGATTCTGGTCGCCGTCGCGGGGTATTACGGTTATGACCTGACGCCTTTGCTGACGGGCGGCGAGGCGACGCCGGGCAACCAACAGCAGCAGCAACAGAGCAGCGCCGATCCCCATCAGGATGAAGCGGCCAAATTTACCTCGGTCATTCTGGCGACGACCGAAGATACCTGGGACAAGCTGTTCAGACAAATGCATAAGCAGTACACGCCACCCAAACTGGTAATGTATCGCGGTGCCACGCGCACCGGCTGCGGGACCGGGCAGTCGGTTATGGGACCGTTTTATTGCCCGGCAGACCAGACCGTCTACATCGATCTTTCGTTCTATGACGAAATGAAACACAAACTGGGCGCAGGCGGTGATTTTGCGCAGGGTTATGTAATTGCACACGAAGTCGGCCACCATGTGCAGAAGCTGCTGGGCATTGAGCCCCGTGTACGCCAGATGCAGCAGGGCGCCAGTCAAAGCCAGATCAATCAGCTGTCCGTTAAAATGGAACTTCAGGCCGACTGCTTTGCCGGCGTCTGGGGCCACTATATGGAACAGGAGAAGATCCTTGAGGTGGGCGATTTGCAGGAAGCCCTGAATGCCGCCGAAGCTATTGGCGACGATCGCCTGCAGCAGAAAAGTCAGGGGCGCGTGGTGCCCGACAGCTTTACCCATGGTACATCGCAACAGCGCTATACCTGGTTTAAGCGTGGCTTTGACACCGGCAATCCTGGCCAGTGCGATACCTTCGCCGGTAAAGGATGACGCTGGCGGCCGCCAGCCGCGCGATGGCGTCGGCGGGCATACGGCGCGTAGCCGTTATCAGTGGTGATGCTGACTACAGCCTGACGATGGCTGCGCGCTGGTTCGACGCACTGGCGGGCGACTGGCTGTGTCTGAGTGACGTCCCTCTCGGCCCCGGCCCGCATTGTGTGCCAGCGGCGTTCCGTACCTTACTGGGGCGTGAGTTTCATCATGCCGTTTTCGATGCCCGATCGGGCTTTCATGCCGAGGCATTCGCCGCGCTGGCGGGCACGCTGACGGCTGGCAGCTGGCTGCTGCTGTTAGTGCCGCCGTGGCGACAGTGGCCACAGCAACCCGACGCGGACAGCCTGCGTTGGGCCGACGTCAGCGAACCCATTGCCACACCTCACTTTATCCGCCATCTGCAACGCCTGATCGAACAGGATGCGCAGGGACTCTTACTGCGGCAGCCGTCGCCACTTAACGTGCCCGACTGGCCAGCCTTACCGGAATGGCACAGCCAGGCAACCGTCCAGCAGCAGACAATCTTATGTCAGCTGAACGGCCTTTCTGCAGGCGTGGCGGTCCTGACCGCTGCACGCGGCAGAGGGAAATCGGCTCTGGCCGGGATGCTCGCCCGCCAGAACACACGTTGCCTTATTACCGCCCCGGCAAAAGTGGCTACGGGCGTCCTGTCTGCCTTCGCGGGTGAGCACTACCGCTTTATGGCGCCCGATGCCATTCTGGCTCTGGAAACCGTGCCAGACGTTGACTGGCTTATTGTCGATGAGGCGGCGGCGATTCCCGCACCGCTGCTGCATGCGCTGGTAGCGCGTTTTCGTCGCGTGTTGCTGGTAACGACCATTCAGGGTTATGAAGGCAGCGGACGTGGCTTTATGCTGAAGTTTTGTGCGGCGCTGGAGCAGGTGCGCCATTTTACGCTGGATGAACCGCTGCGCTGGGCGCGCAACGATCCGCTGGAAAACTGGCTGAATCAGGCGCTACTGTTTGAAGAAACGCCCGATATGCCCCCTGCGAAAGTGGGCGGTCCGCGTCGGGCGGAACGCACGAATATGCCTGCCTTACGGGCGGCTTATCAGCTGCTTACCAGCGCTCATTATCGCACCTCGCCGCTGGATTTACGCCGCCTGCTGGATGCGCCAGGTATGCACCTGTGGCTGGCGGGCACTGTCCCGGCATTGCAGGGCGCGCTCTGGCTGGTGGAAGAGGGCGGACTGAGCGAGGCGTTAGCTCAGGCAGTATGGGCGGGCCACAGACGGCCGCGCGGCAATCTGGTGGCACAGTCACTGGCGGCCCATGCCGGTTTCACCGACGCCGCCACGCTGCGGGCTTTACGTATCAGCCGGATTGCCGTGGCACCCCGCGGACGCCGTCAGGGAACCGGCAGGCAACTGGTCACGGCGGCCTGCGCGGCGGCGACCGGATACGACTATATTTCGGTGAGTTTCGGCTACACTGAAGCGTTATGGGCGTTTTGGCGCGCCTGTGGCTTTATGTTAGCGCGCATTGGCAGCCAGCGCGAAGCCAGCAGTGGTTGCTATGCCGCGATGGCGCTGCTGGGACTGACGTCGTCCGGCAGGCAGTTGCAGCAGAAAGCGGCGCAGCAGTTGGCGCGGGACTGGTCATTTCTCAGCGCACATATACCACTGGCATTGCCCTTGTCCGCAGCCGATGACTGCGCGTTTACCCCGTTTGATGCCCGGCTCGCAGCCGGGTTCGCCTGGGCACAACGCCCGTTTGAAGCAAGCCTGGCGGTGCTCCAGCGTCTGGTCATTGTCAGCCAGGCTCCGTTACGCCTTCTCAGGCAGGCCGTCAGGGCCGACACCAATCTGTCCCGGCTGGCGCAGACCGCGCAGCTAAACGGACGCAAGGCGTTAATCACCGCACTGCGCGCGGAAGCCGCAGAAGCACTTCTGGCGTTGCAAAGCATTGATGGCGAAGGGTTTCGTCAGCAATTGCAATAAATCCACCAACTCGTTCAAATATTCCCAATATGATCCTGCGCCAGGGCGCGTAGAGTAGTAGCAGGAGGTCGATATGACACTGAGATATGTAATTGTTCAGCAACCCCCAAAAGTTGCCCAGCTGTTTTTGCTTTACCATGCCGTGGGTGATAACCCTGACGCCATGGGGGAAATTGGCAGCTGGTTTGCGAAAACCTTCCCTGCGGCGCTGGTCGTGTCGGTGGGATCGCCAGGGCCTGGCGGTCAATGGTTTAGTGAGGCCGGACTTCATGATAAAAGCGAGCAGCAGTGCGTTAACGCCAGTATGCCGCAGTTTGTTGAGTCCGTTCGTCACTGGCAGCAGCAGAGCGGCATAAGTCCGGAAGCCACGGCGCTGGTCGGGTTTTCACAGGGCGGAAGCATGGTGCTGGAGGGCATCAAAGCGCACAACGATCTGGCGGGACGCGCAGTGGTGTTCAGCGGACGTTTTATTACCCTGCCGGAGAGCGCCAGCACCCGCACGACGGTGCATCTGATTCATGGCGATTATGATGACCGCGTGCCACTGGCACATGCTCATCAGGCCGAACAGCGTTTAACCGCACTCGGCGGTGACGTCACGCTGAATGTTGTGGACGATCTGGCCCACGCCATCGACCACCGCAGCATGAATTTTGCCCTGCATCATCTGCAGTACACGGTGCCGAAACGCTACTTTGACGAGGCGTTGGGCGGGGCTAAACCCGGCGATGATGATGTGATTATGACAATGTAACCGGGCACGCCCTCGCGACCGCGAGGGCGCAAACGCGTTATTTCTTCTTCGGCCAGTCTTCGTCGTCATCCCATTTGTCGTTGAAATCACGATGAGGCGGGAGATCGGGCTTGTTATCCATAAACTTTTTGTGATCGATGCGTTTCAAATCCTTATACACATTCATCAGCACACCGACCATCAGCAGGACCACCAGGATCCACCAGTAATCTTTAATAAACTCCACAGGCCTGCTCCTTTCCTCGCTGTCAGGCGATCAATTGTTCCATGATGCGTTGATACATCCGGCTCAGCATCTGCAAATCGGATGCTTTCACGCACTCGTTGATTTTGTGAATCGTGGCATTCACAGGCCCCAGTTCGACCACCTGCGACCCCATGCGGGCAATAAAACGCCCATCAGAGGTGCCACCAGACGTCTGCAACTGCGGCTTAATTTCATTATAGTGCGTAACGGCGTTGACTACGGCATCCACCAGTTTACCGCGTGACGTCAGGAAGGGCTGACCGGACAGCTTCCATTCAATGGTGTAGCGCAACTGATGGCGATCCAGCAGTTCTGCCACACGTTGCTGGATCAGGCTGTCGGTGAGTTCGGTACTGAAGCGGAAATTGAACTGCACGAACAGTTCACCGGGGATCACGTTATTGCTGCCGGTGCCTGCCTGAATATTGGCGATCTGCATACTGGTGGCCGGGAAGAACGCGTTGCCCTGATCCCATTCGGTTGCCACCAGTTCATTCAGCGCGGGCATCGCGCGGTGTACCGGATTATCGGCCAGCTGTGGGTAGGCCACATGGCCCTGTACCCCATGTACCGTCAGGTTAGCCGTAATCGAGCCACGGCGGCCGTTTTTCACGACGTCGCCCACGATTTCGCTGCTGGAGGGTTCGCCGACCAGGCAATAATCCAGACGTTCGTTACGCGCCATCAGCCGCTCGACCACTTTGACCGTGCCGTTGGTGCCGCTGGCTTCTTCGTCAGAAGTAATCAGAAACGCCAGTCGCCCTTTGTGGTGAGGATTGACTGCGACAAAACGTTCTGCGGCAACCACCATGGCGGCCAGCGAGCCTTTCATGTCGGCAGCACCACGACCAAACAACATGCCGTCGCGAATGGTCGGCTCAAATGGCGGATTGATCCAGCGGCTGGCGTCACCCGGTGGCACCACATCGGTATGACCAGCAAAGGCCAGGGTTTCCCCTTCACCGCGCGTAGCCCAGAAGTTCAGCGTGTCGTCGATGTTCATGGTTTCGATGTGGAAGCCGATTGCCTGCAGGCGGGCAATCAGCAGCGCCTGGCATCCGGCGTCATCGGGGCTGAGAGAGGGACGACGAATAAGCTGCTGCGTCAGCTCAATGACCGGACAAAACATATTATGACTTCTCCTGAAGAAGATTCTGGTAAAGGGTTTCACTGAAACCCAGCAGCAAGGTGCCATCGGCGGTGCGCAGCACAGGGCGCTTAATGATCGCGGGCTGCGCCAGCATCAACGCTTTGGCGCTGGCGGCATCCGTAATGCTGTCACGCTCGGATTCGGGCAGCTTGCGCCAGGTGGTACCGCGCGTATTCAGCAGGTCCTGATAACCGAGGGCATCGATAAACTGCTGGAGCTGTTCGTCGGTCAGGCCGTCAGCCCGGTAATCATGAAAGCGATAATCCACGCCGGCCGCCTCTAAAAAACGCCGTGCTTTTTTGATTGTGTCGCAATTTTTAATGCCAAACATGACCCATTGCCCGCTCATCGCCTACTCCTGTCCCGTAAAAATGCGCTGAGCAGTTTACCATAGTGTGATCTTATGCAGCATCCGCCAGCGGCGCTCCGCATCGAATAAAATACGTAAACAGACAGCCCTGAGGTGTACGTAAACGGTTTCAGTTTGAGCGCTAATGATTTCCTGATTTATCACTTCTCCTTTAAGAATTTCCTTAAATGCCATTTTTAGGCTACGTCCTGGTTAAGCACCCCGCGAAACCTGTCAGGCTAAGGCTTTGCTGAAATGTGCGTCAGCCAGCAAATCAGAAAAGACTCAGCTTTTTTGCGTCTTTGCCGATAGTACTAACAGGTGTAAACGTATTCACCAGGCGAAAAAAAAGGCGTAATATTGCCACTACAATAAGAGAGGGTTCTATGATTGACACCGAAATGGGGAACTGGAAAGAATTTATCGAAGCGATGTTACGTAACAAGTAACACGTGACGAGAAAAGCAGGGCACTTTCCCCTCTGCTGTAGTTCTTACCACACACAGAAATAAAACGGCCGCTGTTTCCAGAGGCCGTTTTTTTTGCCTGTCTGGTTCGCCAGACAGGCGGGCAGGTTAGTCGGGATGTTTCTCTTTCAGCGGGAAACGACGACGCACCAGCACAAAGAACAGCGGTACAAACAGGATGGCTAACAGCGTGGCGGAAATCATTCCCCCCATCACGCCGGTGCCCACGGAGTGCTGACTGCCTGACCCTGCGCCGCTACTGATCGCCATTGGCAGGACGCCGAAGATAAAGGCCAGTGAAGTCATCAGGATCGGGCGCAGACGCTGGCGTGAAGCCGCAAGCGTGGATTCAATCAGCTCGCCGCCCTTGCTGTTAAGCTCGTTGGCGAACTCGACAATCAGGATGGCGTTCTTCGCCGAAAGCCCGACAACGGTCAGCAGGCCGACCTGGAAATAGACGTCGTTTTCCAGCCCGCGCGTCCAGGTGGCGATCAGGGCGCCGACCACACCGAGCGGCACAACCAGCATCACAGAGAACGGAATCGACCAGCTCTCATACAGGGCCGCCAGACAGAGGAACACGACCAGCAGCGAAACGGCGTACAGCGCCGGAGCCTGAGAGCCGGACAACCGCTCCTGATACGACGCACCCGTCCACTGGAAGCCCACACCGAGCGGCAGGGATTCAACCAGCTTCTCCATTTCGTTCATCGCGGTACCGCTACTCACGCCCTCTGCGGCTTCTCCCACGATCTCCAGTGAGGAGTAGCCGTTATAGCGTTCCAGACGCGGCGAGCCCGTTTCCCAGCGGCTGGTGGCAAAGGCGGAGAAGGGCACCATGGTGCCACTGCTGTTACGCACGTACCATTTGTCGATATCATCGGGCAGCATGCGATAGGGCGCATCAGCCTGCACATACACTTTTTTTACCCGCCCCCGATCCAGAAAGTCGTTCACGTAGCTTGAGCCCCAGGCGGTGGCGAGCGTGTCGTTAATGGTATCCAGCGACACGCCCAGCGCCTGCGCTTTACGCTCATCAATATCAATTTGCAACTGTGGGCTGTCATCAAGGCCGTTATGACGGACACGGGACAGAAGCGTATCTTTGCTGGCTTTGTCCAGTAGCATGTCGCGCATGGCCATGAGCTTGTCATGCCCGATGCCGCCATGATCCTGTATCTCCAGGTCGAAGCCCGATGAGCTACCCAACCCGGTAATGGCCGGCGGGCTGCTCGCAATGACCATGGCCTCATTGATGTGTTTAAAGGCTTTACCCGCGCGCTTAATGATGGCGAACGAGGTACGATCGGCACCCGGTCTGTCACCCCAGTCTTTCAAACGGATAAACAGACGCGCGACGTTTTGTCCATTCCCGCCGGGGCCTGAACCGATCGTTGAGAAGACCGACAGCACGTTATCTTTCTCTTTCGTCAGGTAGTATTTTTCCACTTTGGCCACCACCGCCGAGGTCTGATCCATGCTGGAACCGGCGGGCAACTGGACCTGCGTCAAAATCATGCCGCGATCTTCCTGTGGCAAAAACGACGAAGGCAGGTGAAGAAACAGAAACGCCATGACGCCAATTATCCCCACATAAAGCAGCAGCCAGCGGCCGCCAGTGTGCAGAATGCGGGCAACGCCACGCTCATAGCGATCGGCATTGCGGTTGAAATGATAGTTAAACCAGCGGAAGAAGCCGCGCTCGCCGTGGTGTTCACCTTTGGCGATGGGTTTGAGCAGCGTGGCACACAGGGCTGGCGTCAGGATCATTGCGACCAGCACGGACAGGATCATGGCGGAGACAATCGTCACCGAAAACTGGCGGTAGATGGCGCCGACGGTGCCGCCAAAAAAGGCCATGGGAATAAAGACGGCGGACAGCACCAGCGCAATCCCCACCAGCGCGCCCTGAATTTGCCCCATTGATTTTCGGGTGGCTGCGCGCGGCGAGATCCCTTCCTCGCTCATGATACGTTCGACGTTTTCGACGACCACAATGGCATCGTCCACCAGCAGGCCTATCGCCAGCACCATGGCGAACATGGTCAGGGTGTTGATACTGTAGCCGAAGGCAAAGATCACACAGAAAGTGCCAAGCAGCACCACCGGCACGGCGATGGTAGGGATTAACGTGGCCCGGAAGTTCTGCATAAACAGATACATCACGCCAAATACCAGCAGAATGGCTTCCAGCAGGGTTTTGACCACATCGGTGATTGAGGCTTTGACAAAAGGCGTGGTTTCATAAGCGATCTTCGCTTCCAGCCCATGCGGAAAATAGTGTGATAACTCATCCAGACGTGCCCGCACCAGCTTATCCGTGTTCATCTCGTTGGCACCGGAGGCCAGTTTGATGCCCAGTCCGGAGGCGGCCTGGCCATTGTAGCGGCTGAGGGAATCGTATTTTTCAGCGCCGAGTGCCACCGTTGCGACATCGCCCAGCGTGACCACGGAGCCATCGGGATTATTCTTCAGGGTAATCGCTTTAAACTGGTCGGGCGTTTGCAGCATCGACTGCGCGTTCACCGTGGCGTTCAGCGCCTGATTATTGACTGCCGGCAAACCGCCCACCTGGCCGACGGCCACCTGAGTGTTCTGGGATTTGATGGCATTCACCACATCATCGGTGGTCAGGGCATAGGCGGTCAGCTTGTAGGGATCGAGCCAGATGCGCATGGCATATTGGGTGCCGTAGGCATCCACTTCACCGACACCATCAATTCGGCTTATGGGATCCTGAATATTACTGGCGACATAATCAGCAATATCTTGTTTGTTCATGCTGCCGTCAGTGGAGACAAATGCCACCATCAAAATATTGCTGTCACCGGTTTTATTGACGGTCACACCTTGTGACTGCACCGGTTGAGGTAACTGACGCAGGGCTGCCTGTAACTGATTCTGGACCTGCTGACGGGCTTCGTCGGGATTCGTGCCGGCAGTAAAGGTGAGGGTGATTTGCGCCTGGCCGGTATTACTGCTGTTCGAGGACATATACATCAGATTATCGATACCGGTCATATTCTGTTCGATAACCTGGGTAACGGTATTTTCCAGCGTTTGCGCCGAGGCACCAGGATAGGTCGCGGTTATACGCACGTTGGGCGGCGCTAAGTCGGGATATTGCTCAACGGGAAGCGAAATAATGGCGAGCGTGCCGCAAAGACACAATAAAATTGCCAAAACCCAGGCAAAAATAGGGCGGTCGATAAAGAAATTCGACATGGAATCGGTACTCCTCACTGCTTTTATTATTAATATGACCGATGCAGCGCGTAACGTACGAAAGTATTCCATGACATCACGCACGACCAGGCGACTACTTTACGTGCGGGCAGGGTTTGAAAAGTGGAGAAATTATAAAGAATGTGTAAATTGGCGCGCTTTTTCTCAACGATGTCGACGTTCAAGCCACAGGATGGTCGCCGCAACGCGTGAGCGAACCTCAAGTTTGCGCAGGATATTACGAAGATGTACCTTCACCGTCTCTTCTGAAATTTGCAAGGTATCAGCAACGGCTTTGTTGGACAGGCCTCGCGCCACCTCCTGAAGCACGTCGCGTTCGCGTTCGGTCAGCAAACGGAACGGATCGTCGCTGTTGTGACGCGTCGCGAGCGAATGCCGGACCGCCTCGCTAAAGACATTTTCGCCCTGTGTGGCCTGTACGATCTGGTTTAGCAGGATTTCCGGTTCACTGTCTTTCAGCAAATACCCATCGGCTCCCGCATCCACCATGGCGAAGATATCACTGCGCGCATCCGACACCGTCAGCACCAGAATCCGCGAGTGGATGCCTTCATGACGAAGCGCTTTCAGCGTGTCCAGGCCCGACATCCCTTTCATATTCAGGTCGAGCAGGATGACGTCCGGTGCCAGGCGACGGGCCTCAGCCAGTGCTTCGGTGCCGTTGCTGGCTTCCGCGACGACCTGAAGCGTCGGGTCGAGCGCCAGTAACTGCCGAATACCGCGACGCATAAGCGGATGGTCGTCCACAATCATGATTGTTAAAGTCGGTTGTTTCATGTTTTCTCCCTGTCACCTGACGCTGCAGGTTGTCGCATGGGCAATGCGGTTCGTCAAGCGGCGGCTGCAGCGACCCTCTGTGGTGCTGTCATTGTAATGATTAACCCGATGGCCTGCCGTTGATCTGCCACATGGCCTGTGATGCGAGATGCAATAAAAGTAAAGCCGTGTTACGTGCGGCTAGTCAATCTCTGATGCCGGACGCGGTGGAAAGCGCAACACAATCTGTGTTCCACACGGCTGCGAACGAATGTCTAACTGGCCAGACAAGCACGCTGCGCGCTCGGTCATGGTGATGAAACCATAATGCCCCGGAGGTTCTTCTGTGCTGATCATGCCCGTGCCGTCATCAGTGATTGTCAGTGAATGCTCACCTGTATCCGTGATCTGGTAGTCGACGGTAATCAAACGGGCATTCGCATGGCGAATGGCATTCAGGACGGCTTCCCGGGCAATTTGCAGGACGTGGACCTGTTGCCGGGCATCCAGTTGCTGCAGGCCTGGCTGGCAGGCCAACCGGATATCAGCGACAGTCTGAGACTGAAGCGGCGCAATCATCACGTGCAGAGCAGCCTCCAGATCGGCCTTTTCGATCGTCAGACGAAAGGTCGCCAGCAGTTCGCGTAGCTGGCGGTAAGCCTCTGCCAGTTCGCGATCAAAATCTGCAATGATCGCCTGTGCCGACTGATCGGAGGCGGACAGGCTGCGCCGAAGCTGCATCAGCTGTATCCGCAGGTAAGTCAGTGACTGCGCCAGCGAGTCGTGCAGTTCACGTGCAATCGTGGCGCGCTCCTCAATCAGCAGCATTTGCTGGTACTGCTTCTGGGTTTGCCAGATCCAGATCGACCGTCCCAGCATCGCGGCCAGGCTGCCCATTAACGCGGCGGAAGGGGCCGCGCCGCCGGTTTGCCAGCGCAGCGTGCCAACACGTTGATCGTCCTGTTTCAACGGTAAATGCTGCCAGGCCAGCGCGGGATCGTGCTGGCCCGCCTCACAGGTAAACTGCTCGCCCTGAAGCTGAATGAAGGCAATATTCTCTTTGCCGACGATGCGGTTCAGCACATCATCGAAAAGCGCCGGTTGCAGCGAACGGCTGGTCAGGATTTGTGAGCTTTCATAGAGTAAGGAGAGCGTATGATTCGCCTGGGTTAAGTCCCGGGTTTTGTCGCGGACCCGTTGTTCCAGTTGCTGATAATGGCACTGTAATTGTGCAGCCATGCTGCTGAAAGTCTGTGACAGGACTTTCAGCTCGTTCTGCTGCTGCACATGCAGGGGCGGAAAGGCAAAATTGCCGCTTTCCACATAGCGGCTGGCTCTGACCAGTGCATTGAGGGGTTTAACGACCTGCTGGCGGGTAAAGCGGATCGTCATCAGAGCGAGCGCAACAATGGCGATCACGCCCGTCAGGCTGCTGATGGCCACGACGCGCATTTTCAGTTCGGCGTAGCGCTGTAGCGCCAGTACGAAGCGGTTAATTTCGTCAACGTAGTTGGGCATTTGTTGCCGCCAGGCATCTGACGCGTTCGCCTGCAGATGCTGTGCCAGACCGGGCCAGCCTTCGCGTAAACGCTGATAGTGATTATTAACCTTGCGCGGCACCCAGGGGCGATCGAGTTCCTGTAACACGGCGGCATCAAGCGTTTGTTGATACTGCGCCAGGTGCGCCGTCAGCAGCTGCGGATCTGCTCTGGCATCCCAGGCCAGGCGGTAACTTTGCATTCGCAGCGATCCGGCCAGATTAATGGCTTCCGCATCGCGCAGGCTACTGGAAAGCGTCAGCAGCGCCAGGCCGGTCGTCAGTAACGCCAGCAAGACAATCCACGTTAACGACAGCGCGATACTTCTGGTAACAGAGCGTTTAACAATCACGACAATAACACCTTTACTGACAGGGAATCATAAGAGCGGTGCCAGAGACACCCGACGACTTATTACAAAATGCCCGAAAACAGCGGCGCTGTGTACGCAAACTCACCCCCGTTGACGTTTCCCAGGAATGTCCACCTACGGATGAACATTACTGCCATAGCTTTACACCTTGCCCATGTTGGCTTTCATTGCCTCGCTAATACTCAACACCATGTTTTACTCAGTGACCCACGCAAGTTCAGGAGGAAGTATGAAACGATTACCTGTGTACCTTAGCGCTGCTCTGTTGGCCACTGCTTCATTCTCTACTCTTGCTGCCACGGCAGTGGACCGGCAGGAAGCCCAGGGGCTGCAACGTATCGGCAGCGTCTCGGTGACAAATGTGAACGGCTCTCTGGATGATGTCACCCGCCAGCTTTCGCAGGAGGCCAAATCAGAAGGTGCCCGCCATTTCCGTGTCATCGGGGTTGATAACCCCGGCGACTCCAGCCTGTGGACCGGCACTGCCGAAATTTACCGCTAAACCCCTCTGTTACCTTCCCTGTAGCCCTTACCGGTCGCCTGTCGGCCGGTTTTTTTGTGATCTCAGAAAAGTTTTTTACAAATCGTCCGGCTTATCTCCTCGGTATATTTTGCTTCGATGTTGCATAACGGTTAGGATTCATCGCCGTAAATTCCCGCGCTGCTTTTCGTTAACTCACAGGCAAACGCACAGAGGAAGAAAACCCATTTCGCACTGCTAAACGCAATCGTTTGGATGCGCGATGACTTATGGTCAGGACAAACAGGAAGGCTATGAAATCTACGAAGAAAACCGCAGCAGACATGCGCGCTGCGAAACGACGCTGGCTCAATTCCCACGACTCCGGCTATAAGAAAGCCATGGGTAATCGTCACGTACAGATGATCGCTATCGGTGGCGCAATTGGTACAGGTCTGTTCCTGGGCGCAGGTGCCCGCTTACAGGCTGCGGGTCCCGCTCTGGCGGTAATCTATCTGGTCTGTGGCATTTTCTCCTTCTTCATTCTGCGCGCGCTGGGCGAACTGGTTTTACACCGTCCCAGCAGTGGAAGCTTTGTTTCCTATGCACGCGAGTTTATGGGTGAAAAAGCCTCCTATGTGGCAGGCTGGATGTATTTTGTTAACTGGGCCATGACCGGGATTGTCGATATCACCGCCGTGGCACTGTATATGCACTACTGGGGCGCGTTTGGCGATGTCCCACAATGGGTGTTTGCCCTGGGCGCGCTGGCGATTGTCGGCACCATGAACATGATCGGCGTAAAGTGGTTTGCCGAAATGGAGTTCTGGTTCGCGTTAGTCAAGGTGCTGGCGATAGTGATATTTCTGGTGGTCGGCGTGGTGTTCCTGGGCAGCGGTAAACCGCTGGACGGCAATGCAACAGGTTTCCACCTGGTCACGGATAACGGCGGCCTGTTCCCGCACGGCCTGTTACCGGCGCTGGTGCTGGTGCAGGGGGTGGTCTTTGCCTTCGCTTCGATCGAACTGGTGGGTACGGCCGCAGGTGAGTGTAAAGATCCGGAAACCATGCTGCCGAAAGCGATCAACAGCGTAATCTGGCGTATCGGTTTGTTCTATGTCGGTTCCGTGGTGCTGCTGGTGCTGTTACTGCCGTGGAATGCCTATCAGGCCGGGCAAAGTCCGTTTGTGACCTTCTTCTCTAAACTGGGCGTGCCGTATATCGGCAGCATCATGAATATCGTGGTCCTCAGCGCCGCGCTGTCCAGTCTGAACTCCGGTCTGTACTCGACAGGCCGTATTCTGCGCTCCATGTCGATGGGCGGCTCAGCACCGAAATTCATGTCTAAGATGAGCAGCCAGCAGGTGCCTTATGCCGGGATTCTGGTTACCGTTTGCGTCTATGTTGTCGGCGTAATACTCAACTACTATGTGCCGTCACAGGTGTTCGAGATTGTCCTGAACGTCGCGTCACTGGGGATCATTTCGTCCTGGGGCTTTATCGTGCTGTGCCAGCTGCGTCTGCGCAAAGCCATTAAAGAAGGCAAGGCCGACGACGTCAGCTTTAAGCTGCCGGGCGCGCCTTTCACTTCCTGGCTGACGCTGCTGTTCCTGTTCAGCGTGCTGGTCTTAATGGCGTTTGACTATCCAAACGGCACGTACACTATTGCCTCTATTCCGCTGATTGCGGTGATTCTGGTTCTGGGCTGGTTTGGTGTGCGTAAGCGCGTTAACGAAATTGCCGCCACGGAGCACGAGCATCACGAGCACGATGGCAAATCATCCTGACGGTGATCTTGCCTGAAATATCAATGCCAGCCTGCGTGCTGGCATTTTTTTTCGGTGTTTCGGGCGGTCTTGATGATTGCGTGCGCAGACACGTAATTCAGATAGTTTTCTTGCATCCCACGACCTATCATCATTGGCTCCCTTCTTACTTGCGGAGCGCCTATGTCGTCCAGAATCACTATCATCAAAGATAAGCTGCTGTCTGAGAACTGGTTTGTGTTGCGTAACATCACCTATGAGCTAACCGACAGCCATGGCGACGTCGTGCGTCACAAACGCGAGGTGTACGATCGCGGCAACGGTGCGACAATTCTGCTCTATAACCGTGAAAAAAACAGTGTGGTGCTGACGCGCCAGTTCCGCGTGGCGACCTACGTGAACGGTAATGAAGACGGAATGTTAATTGAGGCCTGCGCGGGTTTACTGGATGACGACTCGCCAGAGGATTGCATCCGTAAAGAGGCCATTGAAGAGACCGGCTATGCGGTAGGCGAGGTCGAAAAACTGTATTCGGTCTACATGTCACCGGGCGGCGTCACTGAACTGATTCACTTCTTTGCGGCGGAATATCACGAATCCCTGCGCGAGAACGCTGGTGGCGGTGTCGAAGATGAGGCCATTGATGTGCTGGAAATGCCTTTTCCTCAGGCCATGGCGTGGGTGAAAGACGGACGCATTCGTGATGGTAAAACCATCATGTTATTGCAGCACGCCCTGATCGCAGGCTGGCTAACGCTGTAATCCTGCACGAAGCCGATGCGCAAACCATCGCATCGGCTTTCCGCTTTATACGCACGTCATCACGCGGTCGGCGACGCACTCCGGGTGCGCCTGCAGACGCGCCAGTGCCTCGGCATACGAAGGCATCGAATGGGCCGCACCCGGTCGCTCCACACATAATGAGGCAAACGCGGCCGCATACAGCGCCGCCTGATCCAGCGCAACGCCCGCCGCGAGCCTGGCCGCCAGCGCGCCGTTAAACGCATCGCCCGCGCCGGTCGTATCCAGCGGGGTGGCAGGAAACACGGGAATATGCCGTTGCTGCTGGCCGTCAGACAGTAACGCACCCGCCGTCCCCAGTGTAATAATGATCTGGCGCGCCCCTTTGCGATGCAGAATTTCTGCCGCCTGCCGGGCACTGCGGATATCGTTGACGTTGATGCCGGTCAGCAGCCTCGCTTCCGTACTGTTCGGGGTCAGCAGATCGACTTTTGCCAGAAACGTATCGCTGATTTTTTGAAACGGCGCGGGATTAAGAATCACAAAGGTATTGGCGGCCCGCGCATTATCAATCATGCGCTGTATCGCGCTCAGGTTGTTCTCGAGCTGGACCAGCAGAATGTCCGCCGCCGCGACGGTGGGTTTGCAGCGCGTGACTTCCGCCGCCGTCACGGTAAGGTTGGCGCCTGGATAGACGGAAATCATGTTTTCGGCGTCGTTTCCGGCAACGTAGATCAACGCATTGCCGGTGGGTTTCTCCTTACAGGTGAACAGTGTAATCGCATCAAACCCGGTTTTTTCCAGATGGCGGCGGGCAAACACACCAAAGTCGTCCTTGCCCACTTTGCCAATATAGTGCACCCGGGCACCCGCGCGCAGTGCGGCGGTGGCCTGATTCGCACCTTTACCGCCCGGACCCATCATGCTGTGCTGAGCAATCAGCGATTCGCCCGGCAGGGGAAAGCGGCGCATACCGGCGACAATATCCAGATTGAATGAACCAAACACACAGACTTTGCCTTTCATTTTCGCTCCCCAAAGTGGCGTTCGGCAGCCAGGCAGGCACCACGGCAGCCCGTGTAATCGGTGGCATGACTGAACACGATACGTAAACCGTGGCGCGTGACGGGCGGCCGCAAACTGCGCTGAATGTGGTGTTGTAACTGCGCCAGCGGAAAACCGGCCATCGCCAGCACGCCACCGCCCAGAATCAGGTATTCCGGATCGAGGATGTTCATTTCACTGGCGATCAGGTGCGCCAGCCGCTGGACGAAGGCCTGCAGATCGGGATGATCCCCGTGTCGCGTAAACAGTTGTGACAGGGCGGTGTCCGGCTGATGCGTCGCCGCCCACTGGCTCAGCCAGTGACCGGAGATCAGCGTTTCCGCACAGCCGCGATTGCCGCACGGGCAGGGCAGGTCATTGCCGGGCAGGGGAATATGCCCCAGTTCACCCGCGCCGCCATGATGACCATGATAAAAGCGGCCTTCCAGCCACAGGCTGTTGCCTAAACCGGTGCCGGGATACAATCCCACCGCGTTGTCGGGCAGGGCATCAAGCTGTAGCAGATCCCATAACATCAGGTGGTTGACGTCTTTATCCATGGCGACCGGCACGCCCAGTCGCTTGCTCAACTGGGCTGCCACAAGTTGCCCATCCAGTGCCTGAATAAAGGGTAACGAGATAACCTGCTGACGATCGCGGCTGAGTATACCGGGGAGCCCGAGCATTACGCCGCTAATCGCTTGTGACGCCAGCGTGTCAATAATCACATCGCCCAGGGCGTGAAGCGCATCCGTTTGCTGTGCCCAACTGGCGGTCGCTATTTTACGGAATCCGCACCAGTGCTGGCCGTCTTCCATCAGTTGCAGTCGGGTGCTGGTGCCACCGATATCCATTCCAAGCCAGCGTTGTTTCATGCAGACTCCTGTGCCAGTCCCTGTGCGGCATCAATGCTGCTGCGCATCATGTCCCAGGCGGTGCTGAGATCGTCATGCACGTTGAACAGGCCTGAGGTGCCGACAATCAGCACGTCTGCGCCGGCCTCCAGTAGCGTGCGGTAGGTTCTTTGATTACAGGAGCCGTCAATTTCGATGAGGAAGTCATAGCCCTGTGCCTGTTTCAGGGCCTTAAGCTGCTGGATCTTCTGCACCATCTCGGGAATAAATGGCTGCCCGGCATAACCCGGATCGACCGTCATTACGGTGATCTTCTCCAGCAGATGAATATAGTGATGAATAAACGACACGGGCGTAGCGGGATTTAAAACCACGCCCGGCTTTTTCCCCAGACTGCGGATCAGGTTGATCACCCGGAAGGCATCGCGGTTGATGGTCTCCGCATGCGGACAGATATAGTCTGCTCCCGCTTTCGCGACGGCCTCGATAAAATCGGTCGGCTGTTCCACCATCAGGTGAACGTCTATCGCTACGGGCGTATGCGGACGAATTTGCTCAATAAAGAACGGCGACAGCGTGATGTTTTTGACGTAATGCCCGTCCATGATATCAACGTGCAGGAAATCAGCGCGGGTGTTCAGGACCGCCAGCTGCTGTTTAATCTCCATCAGATTCATGCACATTAATGACGGCGAGATTTGAATACGCATTATACTTCCTTTTTCTCAGTCAAGGGATTCAGGGCCGCGCTTAAACGTTTGCTGCGCGTTACGGCCCGGCTTTCATTTAGTCGGGCTTTGCCCTGTTTAACGGCCAGCACCACAATCAATACCGCGCCCCACATTGCCAGGCTGACGTGCGGACTGATGTTTATCAGACTGAACCCGGTGGAAAGAATTTGTAGCGCGATCAGCGCCAGCACGACGCCGGTGACCCGGCCAAAGCCGCCATTGGGATCGGTGCCGCCAAGGATGATGGCCAGCACGGTGAGTAAGAGATAGGCATCGCCATAACCCATGCGGGCGGAGTTAAAGCGCGCCATCATCACCAGCCCCGCCAGTACGCACAACAGGCTGGAAAGGATATATACCAGCATCACCATGCGGTGCGTGTTGATGCCGCTAAACCAGGTCGCGTTGATGTTGCTGCCGCCCATATAGATGCACTTACCGGCGCGGGTTTTGCCCAGAAACAGGGCCAGCAGGGCGGCCGCCAGCAGAAAGAGCCACAGCGGCAACGGCACACCCAGTAAGGTATCGGCACCCAGAGCCCTTACAACGGGAGGCATACCGCTTACCGCCGCGCCTTTGGTCAGCCAGATACCGATGCCGTTAATCGTGATCATGGTTGCCAGCGTCACCAGGATGGGATGTGCGCCAATGCGCGTTACCATGACGCCGGTAATCAGGCCAATGAGTGCAGCAATCAGCATCGCACCCAGTACTGCCAGCAGTAACCACATGAGTTGCTGAGCGGTTCCGGCCCCGTCCGGCACCCTGTTTAGTAAGACCCAGGCGATAAACAGGCTGGTCAGATTGGCGGTGGTGATAATCGCCAGATTGAGTCCGCCACTCAGGATGGCAATAAACATTGCCAGGGTGAGTAAGCCCAGTTCCGGCAGTTGGAACGCCATGCTGAGGAAAGTGGCGTCGGTAAAAAAGCGGCCGGGTAACAGAATGCCGAACAGCGCCAGCGAGAAGGCAATCAGAAGCAGCAGGCCAACATTGGTGCCATCCGGTTTTAACGCAGCGAATCTTTTCATATCTGTTTCTCTCCTCAGACAAAGCTGACGTCAGTTTCTTTGCGCTTCTTAAAGTGGGTGACAGCAATGGCGGCCATAATGACGGTACCGACCACGATGTTCATGAAGTAGTTGGATACGCCGATCAGGTTGAGTCCGTTCTTCAGAACCGCGATCAGGAAAACCCCCATCAAGGTGCCACTGACGGTGCCCTTGCCGCCCATCAGACTGGCTCCGCCCAGTACGGTTGCCGCCAGCACATCCAGCTCACCGCCCACCAGGGCGTTGGGGACGACTTCACCCATGCGGTAGACCTGAACCAGTCCGCCAATCGCGGCCATGGCCCCCAGCCAGCCATAGGCAAAGAGGGAGATCAGGCCAACGCGAATCCCGATACGCCGTGCGGATTCCGCATCGCCGCCCACGGCATAGAGTTGACGACCTAAATGTGTTTTGTTGAGGAGCACCGCTGTCAGCGCCGCAATGAGCAACAGGATGAGCAGCGGCAGGCCGAGCTGAAAGGCTTGTCCCTGCCATTCGAACGGCAGCACGTTACGCAGCGTGATCCACCAGTCCGGAAGCTGATACAGGCTGCGTCCACCGGTCACCCACATCAGCAGGCCAAACAGCAGCGACTGCATACTAATGGTGATGATGATGGAGACGACCCGGAGCCAGGTGATCAGCCAGGCGTTAATGACACCAAACAGCGTGCCGCAGGCTATCGCCAGTGCAATACTCAGCGGCGCGTTAGCAAACTGGTAATGCACAAACAGCGAGGCGATCAGGTACTGCACCACAGAGGCGACGGCCGCAAAGGAAATATCAATGCCGCCGGTCACCAGCACGACAAACAGTCCGAGGGCGAAAATGCCGGTAACCGCGTAACTTTCGGCCAGATCCAGCAGGTTTTGCACGGTCAGAAACTGGTCGCTGGCGAAGGAGAAAATCACAATGAACAGCAACAATACCCACGTCAGCCAGCCCTGACTGGAATGAGGACGTAAACGGGAAAAATCAGGCATTGATCACCTCCGCCAGTTGCTGTTGCGCTATGCGGTCTGGTTGATATTCGGCCTGGATGGTGCCCTCGCGGAAATGCAAAATGCGGTCGCAGTTGTACCAGACCTCGGGGACTTCATCGGAAATCAAAATGATCGACAGGCCTTCTCGTGCCAGTTCGTGAATAAGTTGATAGATACTCGCTTTTGCCCCCACATCCACGCCGACGGTGGGCGAATCGAGGATGAGCAGGCGCGGCTGCGTCAGGACCCATTTCGCCAGCACAATCTTTTGCTGATTGCCGCCGGACAGCGTTGAGATGGCTAGCTGTGGATCGGCAACGCGCACGCCCAGTTGCTGAATCCACTGAAGAATCAGCTTGTTCTTGCGGTATTCATCAATCAGGTGGAAGCGGTTTTGCAGCTGGTTAAGAATGGGCAGCACCATATTGTCGGCCACCGATTGTTGCTGAATCAGCCCCAGCGTCAGGCGATCCTCAGATACATAACCAATCCCGGCTTTGATGGCATCTTCATGACTGCGAAAGCGCACGGGTTTACTGTCCAGCCAGATCCTGCCGCGGTCTGGCCGGGTCATGCCGAACAGGGAAAGAGCCAGCTCAGTACGTCCCGATCCCAGCAGACCACACAGCCCCAGCACCTCACCTTCGTACAGCCGAAAATTAACATCGTGGTACTGACCTGCACGGTGCAGGTTTTCCACTTCCAGAATGACCCGATCACCGTTGCGCGTAGGGGTTTTTAACTGATAATCAAGTTTTTGCCCGGTCATCAGCTCGGTGAGATGGTGCGGTGTCATAGCCTGCGCCGGCCAGCAGCCAACCTTGCGGCCATCGCGAATGACGGTTACGCGATCTGATATTTCCAGCACCTCGTCCAGGCGATGGCTGACAAAGACCACACAAATCTTTTTCTGTTTGAGATAGCGTACCGTGCGCAGCAGTTGATTGACTTCGGTACGGGTGAGGGAAGCGGTAGGCTCATCCATGATCACCAGCCGCGCATCCGCCACCAGTGCGCGGCAAATGGCGACCTGTTGTCGCTGAGCGATGGAAAGGTGCGCGACACTGTCGTCAAGATTGAGGTCAAACTGCAGTTCCTCAACAATACGCCGGGCACTGTCAACCAGGGTTTTGCGCTGATGCCAGCCAAATAACCCGCGCAGATTGTGTTCAAATGCGATGTTTTCGGCCACGCTCAGGTTCGGGAACAGGGACAGATCCTGATAGATGACCTGAATACCAAAGTCTCTGGCCTGCTGAGTCGAAAGACGGGGCAAGCGGTCTCCGTCACCTAAACGAATTTCGCTGCCACGATCCGGCGCATGTACGCCGGATATCACTTTAATGAGCGTACTTTTGCCACAACCATTGGTACCGGCAAGGCAGTGCACTTCGCCCGCCAGCAAGGTCAGCGAGATATCGCTCAGAGCACGATTCCCCCCAAAGGTTTTCGACAGTTTTTCCAGGGTGATAAGCCTTTGCGGCGCGACCGATTGCATCATTACAGCCCCAGCTTGATCAGGTTAGGCAGGTTAGCTTTATCCAGACTTTCCGTGTTGTTGCCCAGAATGGTGTGCGTTGTCTGATCCACTTTCACCTTGCCCAGGCCGTCAATCGTCATACCGTCCGTAATCGGTTCGTTCTTCTCCACCTTCTCGGCAATACGGATAAACACTTCACCGGCGGTATGTGGATTCCAGATATAGCCGCCCTTGATCGCCCCGCGGTTAACCAGTTGCGCGCCCTGACCCGGACTGAACGCCCCAATGACACAGACCTGATTGGTTTTATTGCGGTTCATAACGGCGCGACCGGCACCAATAGGGCCCTGCGAACCGAAGGCTAAAATGCCTTTCAGATCGGGATACTTAGACATCAGTTCATTGGTGGTACGGATGGACTCGTCCAGGGATTCGCCTACGCCAAATTTGTCCGTAACCAACTGCATGTTGGGATAGTGCTGCTTTTGATAATCCAGCGCGGCATCGGTCCACTGCTGATGAAGCGGCACCGTCAGGCTCCCCACGTATATGGCGTATTTCCCTTCGTCATGCATACATTGCGCCAGCGCTTTCATATGATTGATGCCGTGCGTTGCGGCATCCACTAATTCAAAGTCCCAGTTTGCAAACTTCTGGCCTGGCGATTCGTGGGTAATGACTTTGATGCCGGCTTCACGGGCGCGCTGCAAGACGGGCTCAAGCACTTTGGGGTCGTTGGGGACGACGCCGATAATGTCCACTTTCTGGGCAATCAAATCTTCAATGGCACGCACCTGCAGGGCAGGATCGGCTGCGGTCGGCCCCACCATCCAGGCGTCAATGCCGCGTTTGGCCGCTTCGCTTTTAATTCCGGCTTCCATAGCGTTGAACCACGGAATACCACCGATTTTCACCACGATGCCCATGCGTATTTTTTCCGCCGCATGGGACTGAAAAGCCAGTAATGCGAACAACGAACAGGCGATAAGCTGTTTTTTCATAAAGGCTCCATTTAATTATTTATAAGCTGCACAGACTGGGGGCGCTGCGAGCAGTCAATAATATTGACGCCGTTCCAGGCCAGTTCCTGTTCCAGCTCTTTATCTTTCAACTGGTCAGTAATGAGAAAATCCACATCACGGTAATGGCAAATACGCGCGAATGAGGGCCGAAGAAACTTAGAGCTATCCAGTAATAAATGTTTTCGTTCTGCTGCCAGAATCAGCTGTTGCTTTAAATGTGCATGACGTTCATTTCCTTCGCGTAAATAACCGTCATTGCCCAGACTGCTGCATGAAAAAAAGATCTTATTTATTTGAAACTCTTTTAACGGCTGCTCGGTAACAATGCCGTGAAAATCTTCATAACGATCTGAATATTCTCCGCCCAGACAAATGGTGCGAATACTGCCGCGCGCTGCCAGCGTCTGGACAATGCGTAACGAATTGGTTAATACCGTTAATTCAATATCCGGTAATTGCCGTGCCAGATAAAAACACGTGGTACTACTGTCGAGTAATAAGCAGTCGCCCACACTAATAAAATCCAGCGCGCGTTTCGCGATTGCCATTTTGGCGTCAACATGTTCGTTTACGCGTTGACGAAAAGACGATTCAGATTCATTAATCTCGCGATTATTAACCTGTAGCGTTGCACTGTGTCGTTTAGCCGGAACCGCACCACCATGGCTTCGCTGTAAAATACCTTTCTTTTCAAGTTGTGCTAAATCGCGGCGAATCGTTTCCTGAGAAACCCGACATAACGCGGTGAGTTCAGCGACAATAACCCGTCCGTTACACATTAATTCATCGATAATTCTCTGCTGGCGTTCAATCGGCAACATAATGGCCTCCGATGGCTATAAAGTACTGGAAGGCACGCGGCAAAAATGTGGCCTGAGCGTGGGTACGCAGGACCTGTTTTTGCAACGCGCATAAAAAGATCAGTGTTGGGTTTTAATGAAACGAAATGAAAGCAATAATATTGTTTAGTGATTTGTCTCACTAAATAAGGGTTATTTAGCGGTCTCAGGATCCGCTGTGAACATTTTATCCTGCATTCTGCAGCGACTCTATCATGCCCGCTTTTGCCCGTTTATGTGTATTTGACCGCTTTGCCTGTCCGGATAGTCCGACGAATCCGATTGAGAGAACGCTGACGAATACGCATGATGACCGCATTGCGCACGACAGGGCGCTACGGCTGTTGCAAAATGGATGTTTTTTAGGCAGTTAGCTGCGCTTGCTGGGCACTTCACAGAATGCGAACGTCGTGACGTGCGCGATTGCGCTATCATCTTCCACTCAGAGAAGTTGGGGCTCGATTTTCTTAATGTGGTACAGGATGAAATCGCTGTTTGCGTTGCCTTTATTCATGGTCGCCACCGTCCAGGCTGATCCGGTGCAGAAACTGTTTTCTGACTGGCAGTTAACCTGCAATAACGCGGCCTTTTGCGTTGCGCGCAGCACGCAGGGTGACCGTGGTTTGGTGATGACCCTGTCGCGACATGCCGGGGCGGATGACCAGCCCCTGTTACGTATTGATTACGGCAGTGCCTATAGTGGTGCGCTGCCGGGGCCGGCGCTCAAAGATAATCTGCTGGTGGATCAGCGTCGTCTTCGTCCTGATTTCAAGCACTGGGACGTAGAGCCGCATCATCTTGCGACCCGCAACCCGATTGCCATTAACGAATTTCTTGAACTCACCATGGATGCAAAAAATCTGCAGCTGACGTTCAGCGCCAGCCCACAGGTTTCATTGCGTGGCATGAAAGCGGCTCTGTTGTACATGGACGACGTGCAGGGGCGGGTGAATAGCATGAGCGCCTGGGTTCGACGGGGCGAACGCAACGGCGTGCCTGCTGCTCCGGCGATTCCGCAACTGCCACCTCCCATGGCCGCGCCTGCACCGCTGACGCGGGGAGAAACCAGTGGCCTGATCGATTACGGCACCTGGCGGGTTAATTCAGACACCTGTTCGCTCGATCCACTGCGACGCGAAGTCAGCGTCTCGCCGCTGACGGACAAAAAAGCCTTGCTGCTGGTGAGCTGTGAGATGGGGGCGTATAACGTGATCGATCGGGCGTTTGAAGTGACGCGTGCGCCGCCCTATGTGGCACGCGGTGTCAGCCTGACTTTACCCTTTACGCCGCCCGAGGGAGGAGAGCGCCAGCTGGAGCTGATTAATGCGGATTACGATGCGGCAACCGGCCAGCTTTACACCTTTGGTAAAGGGCGGGGACTGGGCGACTGCGGTACAGCGTCCCGCTGGCAGTTTAACGGTGAGCATTTTGTGTTAGCGGAATATGCCGAAGAATCAACCTGCGATGCCTGGCACAGCAGCGATGACTGGCCCACGCTCTGGGTAAGCCAGTCAGCCTCTGCGGATGGCAGCCGTTAAGGAATCGCCTGCACCATCATGGGGGAACCGGTCTGATTGCCCACCAACTCCGCCAGCAGGTTATTTACACCGTCACTCATTGGCGTGAAGCGGGTCAGGGGAGATCGGGTCACCACCACAAAAACGCCCACATTATTCTGCGGCACCATCGCTATATAGGTGATGAACCCCCCGCCACCGCCGGTTTTCTGAATGATCCCCGGACGCCCCTTTGACGGTCCCATATAAACCCAACCCATGCCGAGAGCGTCGGCTTTACCTGGCACGTCCATTCCATCCACCTTGTGAAGCTGATCGCGACGGTAGATTAATGTCTGCAGGCGATCGATCTGTGGCGTGCGGCGATTCACGGAGGAGTTCAGAAACTGCTGCATCCAGCGTCCCATATCATCCGGCGTTGAATAGACGCCACCGCTGCCGATAGCCGCCAGCGTGTTATTACACGGACTGGCTCCTTTTTCCGCCACCATTAAACGGGCGCACTGTTCGGGTGACGGGGTAAACGTGGTGTCCTTCATGCCCAGCGGGCGGGTGATCAGCTGCTGAAACAGGGCCGGATAGGGTTTACCCGCCGCACGTGACAGCGCATCACCCAACAGATCGTAACCCAGGTTGGAATAGGCCGCATTGGTGCCGGGGGCCGCTTTCAGGCTGGCGGTGTTCAGCCAGTTCCAGCGCTCACTTTGCGTAGGCCAGACAAAAACCGGACGATGCGGTTTACCGCCGGGCTGTTCGCGCGGCAGGCCACTGGTGTGAGTGGCGAGGTTAATCAACCGAATCGGTTGACCGTCGAAACCAGGGACCCGTTTTCCCGGAGGCGCATACTTACTCAGCGGATCGTCCAGACGAATCTCGCCGCGCTCGGCCATTTTTACCATCACCTCACTGGTCATTAATTTACTGAGCGAGGCAATACGAATTAACGAATCCTTTTGCGGACGAATATTGTTGCCGGGCCGGGTATCACCAAAGCTGGTAAAGACACGCTGATTACCGTCTATTGCCACCAGGGCCATGCCGGTGGCACCACTGGCATAAAAGATATGCTCTGCATAGCGATCGACAATCTGGGAGGCCAGTAAGGGATCGGGCGCAACCTGCGCCGTGCTTTTAAGGGGAAGCAAAGAAACCAGTAAAGCCAGTAAATAAGGAGTGCGCATTTTCAACGGAGAGGGCTTCGCTATAGGAGTCGGGTGAAAACCTATAGTAATCAGTTTAAGGATGACGGGAAGAGCAAAGCACAGTTTTTTTTATTTCAGATTACAGTCAGCTGGCGATGGCGGCCATGGACATCAGCGGGCGGGGGATATGTTTTGCCCCGCAGAGGCCGCCGGACCGAGCCGCTGCACTGGCGGCGTGGCGCGCCGCAGTTCATGGCCGTTTGTACATGCGCCTGGGATGGCCCACTTTGCCATACAGCATTTCTACCGTCAGAAAGCCGGTTTCCACGCAGTGCTCCAGATAGCGACGGGCGGTTGTTTTACTGAGCCCGGTTTCGGCCATCACCTCATCAACCGAAAAAAGCCGTGTGGTGGCTGGCGTAAAAAGTGTCTGGACCCGCGCGAGAGTCGTTTCCTCAATACCTTTGCTGCCGTTATCGTGCGGGTAGTTCTTCGCCTGTAGCTGATAAAGGACATCGACATTTTTCTGATCGACAATCTTCCATGTGCGCTGCTGGTCTGCGAAAGCGATAAAGTTGGCAAGCGAGCGGTTAAGCCGTTTCCAGGACACAGGTTTAAGGACGTAATCGAAGGCTCCGTTGCGGATGGCCTGGCTACAGGTATCCATATCACTGGCCGCCGTAATAAAAATAATGGAACAGTTTGCGTGGGCCAGCAACGGATCGCCAATCAGGGTGATGCCTTTGCCATCGGGCAGATAATTATCCAGCAATAGCAGCTGTGGCGCACTGATGGCAAGCTGCTGTCTGGCTTCTGCCAGTGACCCGGCGATACCGATCAGCCTGAGTTCAGGGTGTTTACCAATCAGTTCGGCATGAAGCTGAGCCAGTTCAGGCTCATCTTCCACAATCAGGACAGTCACAGGCTCATGTTGCATCGCGGACCTTCTCCGTTTCCGTTACGGGACAGCGGTGGGTTTGCGCGCAGGGGATAAACAGCGAGAAAATGGCGCCACGTGGCACATTGTCGCTGACCTCAATGGTGCCCCCTGCGCGGGTAATATAGCTTTCTGTTAAATACAGCCCGATGCCGTGATCGCCCCGGGTTTTCGTGGTGACGCCACGTTCAAACATGTGTTCGCGGATGGCAGGTGCAATGCCCACGCCGTGATCCGCCACTTCGATGATCAGCTCACGGGCGCTGAGCTTAATCAGCACTTCAACAGGTTCATGAGGCATCGGGGCGCGTTGCGTGGCTTCAATCGCGTTGTCCAGCAAATTGCCAATGACCGAGATCAGTTCAGCCTCTGACAGTGGGGGAAAGGGCTTGTCCATCAGGCATGCGGGATCAAAGTGGAGGATAACGCCTTTTTCTCTGGCGCGTGCCGCTTTGCCCAGTAACAAGCCGCACAGCAGTGGCGAGCTGAAGCGTGCGGAGACAAAGTCCAGCCACTCCTGCTCGTGTTCTGACTGCGCCTCAATGTAGTCAATCGCGTCTTCAAAACGCCCCATGTGCAACAGCCCGGAAAGCGTGTTCATTCGGTTAAGCTGCTCATGCCGCATAATGCGCAGATTATCGACATAACGTTTCACCTGGCTGAGCTGGGCGCTAAGGGAGTCGATGTCGTTAAAATCGCGGAAGGAGATTACCCAGCCCATCAGCGCGTCCTCCAGCATGATACGTACCCGGCTGGCGATGACGGTGAGCGCGTTAAACTGGCTAATCTCATCGTGGGTATCTTTCTCCAGCATCACGGGCTGCGATAAAAAGGGGACGGGCGAAATGATCTGGCTGACAGACTGCCCTCGCAGCGCCTCGGCGGACTGTGAAAGGCCTAACAGCTTTCGGGCGGCCTGGTTGATCACTTCGATCTGCAGGTGTTCATTGATGACAATCACGCCTTCATAGATTGATTCCATCATGGCGTTTTGCTGACGGACCATCAGGCCGATCTCGCGCGGTTCCAGCGAGAAAATCTGTTTTTTAATATTGCAGGTGAAAAACCAGGAGAAAATAAACAGGGCGATAAGCACCAGGGCCGCCACGATCAGCAGGTTGATCATGTTGCTGAACGTGATGGCATCCAGATAGCGGGCGAGATAACCAACGGACACGATACCGACCACCTGCCCGCGATCGTTCAGGATAGGCGATTTGCTGCGCAGGGAGATTCCCAGTCCGCCTGTCCGGATGGTGGTGATACTTTTCCCTGCCAGCACTGCCGCGTTGTCTCCGCCGACCAGGGGTTTGCCAACCCGGTCCGCCGTCACCGAGTGAAAAAGGTGCAGGCCACGGTTATCGCCAATCACCATAAAACTGGCATCGCTTTTCCGGGCAATAGCCCTCATCAGCATATTAATGGCCGGGATATCCCGATCCGCCACCGCTTTTCTCAGTTCCGGAATCAGCGCGATTTCGTCTGCCTGCACCTTCGCGCGCATGCTCATCGCCTGATAAAGCTGCCGGGTGATGCTGACGTAGTAATAGCTTCCCAGTAACACGAACAGGACAGACGAAAAAACAACGAGCGAAAGAAACAGCTTCGTTTGAAATGACAATTTCATGACTGTCACGCGCATTTTGGAATAATAACTTCAATGTATCATCTTTTTAACAACAGACACTACATGCGTTTATCTGTTTGATATTAATGGGATTAAATCGTTTTCAGAGGGCAGGGAAGCGTCAGCAAAGGACAAACAACGGCTGCGGGGAATAAAAACCATAAACACCACGACGATTACCAGGATGCGGATCACGCTCTGGAAATAACACCATTAAAACTTTATGCCAGATACCTTCTCCTTCACGTAATTCCGCTTTTTTTCACGGCATTCTGAAAAAAAACGATGATGCAAAGAGGTTAATAATGCGCTCACCTGATAATTCTTTTCTGTCTGATACGCTGGCCCGTTCACCGCGCAGGAAAACCCTGAAGGAGCAGTGGTGGCATATTATGGATAACTGGAAAGTCGGGATTATCCCTCTTCCTCTGTTTGTGCTGGCCGGTGTGCTCATTGCACTGGACTGCCTGAGCGGGAAACTGGCCAGCGATATCGTCGTCATGGTCGCCACGCTGGCCTTTTTTGGTTTTGCCTGCGGTGAATTTGGTAAACGTCTGCCGGTGGTGGGCCGTCTGGGCGCCGCAGCTATCTGCGCAACCTTTATTCCCTCTGCGCTGGTCTATTACGGGTTACTTCCCGATATCGTGGTGACCTCAACAACGCAATTCTATAAATCGACCAATATTCTCTATCTCTATATTTGCTGCATCATCGTCGGCAGCATCATGAGCATGAACCGTACGGTGCTGATTCAGGGCTTTCTGCGCATCTTTTTCCCCATGCTGTGCGGTGAAATCGTGGGCATGATTGTCGGCATGGGCGTCGGATTAGCGTTGGGGCTGGAGCCGTTCCAGATTTTCTTTTTTATCATTCTGCCCATTATGGCGGGTGGCGTCGGCGAAGGGGCCATTCCGCTCTCCATCGGCTATGCGGCGTTGCTCCATATGGATCAGGGCGTAGCGCTGGGCCGTATCCTGCCGATGGTGATGCTGGGTGGCGTGACCGCCATTATTATTTCCGGCTGCCTGAACCAACTGGGTAAACGTTATCCGCACCTCACCGGGGAAGGCCAGCTAATGCCGAATGTCACGAACGTTGAGCCCGAGCCGCTGCAGTCCGTTTTTTCCGGTAAAGTTGACGTAACGGCCATTGCCTCCGGGGCGCTGCTTGCGGTGCTGCTCTATATGGTAGGGATGCTGGGGCAGAAGCTGACAGGGCTGCCTGCGCCGGTAGGGATGCTGTTCCTGGCCGTGCTGGTGAAACTGGTCAATGGCGTTTCGCCCCGTATTCTGGCCGGTTCTCAGGTGGTCTATCGCTTTTTCCGCACCGCAGTGACCTATCCCGTCCTGTTCGCTGTCGGTGTGGCCATTACGCCGTGGCATGTGCTGGTCACCGCGTTTACGCTCACCAATCTGCTGGTCATTATCAGCACGGTCAGTGCGCTGGTCGCAACGGGCTTTTTTGTCGGGAAAAAGATTGGCATGAATCCCATTGATGTCGCCATTGTTTCCTGCTGCCAGAGTGGGCAGGGCGGGACGGGCGATGTAGCCATTCTTACCGCCGGTAACCGCATGGGCCTGATGCCGTTTGCTCAGATCGCGACGCGTATCGGTGGAGCCATCAACGTTTCGCTCTCTTTGCTGCTGCTGAGCCACTTTTTAAAGTAACGGTTGTTAAGGTCAGCAAGGCGACCTGTAAGGTGCCTTGCTGACGCGTTTCGTCTGCTTCAATCGTACGTATGTTACCAGGGCGCGAGCACTTCACTTCATATGTTTAATGACGAGAGGGCTTTGCACTTTTAAGGGTCTTTAGCGTCAGTTGAATCCCGTCTCAGGCATTCTGATAAAGATCCCAGCGGTTGCCATAGATGTCTTCAAACACTACCACCGTGCCGTAGGCTTCCTGTCTGGGTTCCTCACAAAAGTGCACCCCTTTTGCCTTCATAGCGTGATAATCCCGCCAAAAATCATCCGTCTGAAGAAACAAAAAGACACGGCCACCGCACTGGTCTCCGATAAAACCGGCCTGACGTTCGTTTGATGCGCGCGCCAGCAGAAGATGGCAGTCGCTGTCGGGGTTCGGTGAGACGACAACCCAGCGCTTGCCCGGTTGGGGCGTGTCTTCAATTAGGGTGAAACCCAGTTGATCCCGGTAGTACTCAATGGCGCGGTCGTAATCATCAACCACCACGGCAATATAGCCCATGCATCGCTTTTGCGTTCTCATCCTTTACCTCGTCAGCGGATCACCAGAAAAACTGAGTTCACCTCACTGTCGCTGAAACGGAACGGGCGATGCAACGTTAATCACACTTATTGTTTCTGTGCTGCCAGCCATTGAGCGTCCGGGCGAGGAAAAGGATTTGATTGCAACGGGCACGGCGAAAAACGTGGTTACCGAAGAAGGTGGGTTTTCAGAAAGCAGCACGCCAGCGTCAGGCTGGCGTGCTGAGAGCAAAACCGCGATCCGGCTGAGGAAGCCGGATCGCGTGAGTGCGAGGATTATGCCGGTTTCAGCAGGGCTTCGGCATGGCTGACGATGTTTTCTATCGTGAAGCCAAACTCCGCGAACAGCTTTTCTGCTGGCGCAGATTCACCGAACGTAGTCATCCCGACAATGGCACCGTCCAGCCCGACATACTTATACCAGTAATCTGCAATGCCTGCTTCCACGGCCACGCGTGCTTTCACAGCGGAAGGCAGCACAGATTCGCGATAAGCCGCATCCTGCGCGTCGAACAGATCCGTTGAAGGCAGTGAAACGACCCGCACCTTATGGCCGCCGGTCGTCAGCTTCGTTGCTGCACCCAGCGTAATCTCCACTTCAGAGCCGGTGGCAATCAGAATGACGTCTGGCGTGCCCTCACAGTCTTTCAGGACGTAACCGCCGCGTTTGATATTCGCCACCTGTTCCGCCGTACGCTCCGGCTGTGCCAGATTCTGACGCGACAGGATCAGGGCGGTAGGCCCATGATGACGCTCAATCGCAGCCTGCCAGGCCACAGCGGTTTCCACCTGATCGCACGGACGCCAGACGCTCATATTCGGCGTAACGCGCAGGCTGGCAATCTGCTCTACCGGCTGGTGGGTTGGACCATCTTCACCCAGACCGATTGAGTCATGGGTATAAACCAGAATCTGGCGGGCCTTCATCAGGGCCGCCATGCGCGCGGCATTACGGGCGTACTCGACGAACATCAGGAAGGTCGCGGTATAGGGCACAAAACCACCGTGGTGGGCAATACCGTTACCAATGGCTGTCATACCAAATTCACGCACACCGTAGTGGATATAGTTCCCGGCCGGATCCTCTTTGATGGATTTCGAACCTGACCAGATGGTGAGGTTACTGGGGGCGAGGTCGGCAGAGCCGCCCAGGAATTCAGGCAGCATTTTGCCGTAGGCTTCCAGTGAATTTTGCGAGGCCTTGCGGCTGGCGATTTTTTGCGGATTCGCCTGCAGATCGGCAATGAATCGGGCAGTTTCCGCTTCCCAGTTTGCGGGCATTTCGCCGTTCATACGCCGCGTATATTCTGCGGCCAGTTCAGGATAAGCCTGCTGATACGCGGCAAACTTATCGTTCCAGGCTTTTTCGCGTGCCGCGCCAGCTTCTTTAGCATCCCACTGCTGGTAAATCTCTTGCGGGATCTCAAACGCCGGATAATTCCAGCCCAGTTGCTTGCGCGTCAGGGCGACTTCTTCTTCACCCAGCGCGGCCCCGTGTGCCTCTTCTTTACCGGCTTTATTCGGTGAACCAAAGCCAATAACCGTGCGGCAGATAATCAGTGACGGCTTATCGGTGACGCTTTGCGCTTCTTTAATTGCGGCTTTAACGGCCTCGGCATCGTGACCATCAATTTCACCGACCACGTGCCAGTTATAGGCTTCGAAACGTTTGTGCGTGTCATCCGTAAACCAGCCTTCGGTCTCTCCGTCGATGGAAATGCCGTTGTGGTCATAGAAGCCGATCAGTTTGCCCAGACCAAGCGTTCCGGCCAGTGAGCAGACTTCGTGGGAAATCCCCTCCATCAGACAGCCGTCGCCCATAAACACATAGGTGAAGTGGTCAACGATATCGTGTTGTGGACGGTTAAACTGCGCAGCCAGCGTCCGTTCCGCAATGGCCAGACCCACGGCGTTTGCCAGACCCTGACCCAGCGGACCGGTCGTGGTTTCCACGCCCGGCGTGTAGCCAATTTCCGGGTGGCCCGGTGTTTTGGAGTGCAGCTGGCGGAAGTTTTTCAGCTCTTCAATCGGTAAATCGTACCCGGTCAGGTGCAGCAAACTGTAAAGCAGCATTGAGCCGTGACCGTTAGACAGGATAAAGCGGTCGCGATCCAGCCAGGCGGGGTTGGTCGGATTATGCTTGAGGAAATCGCGCCACAGCACTTCGGCGATATCTGCCATGCCCATTGGCGCACCAGGATGACCGGATTTTGCTTTTTGTACCGCATCCATACTTAATGCGCGAATCGCATTCGCCAACTCTCTGCGTGAGGACATAAAGGGTCTCCCTTGTTAAGCATCAGGGCGGGAGTGAGCCCGCCCGGTAAAAGAGGGGAAAAACTACAGGCGCGCCGCCAGCACATCTTCCAGTTTTTGCTGGTCAACGGCGAACTGGCGAATACCGTCTGCCAGTTTTTCGACCGCCATAGGGTCCTGATTATGTTCCCAGCGGAACTCCGCTTCGGACAGCGGCGACGGCTGATGGAAACATTCAGTGGAAGGCTCAAGCTTACGCTCTACGGGCGCCTCGCTGTTCTGTAACTCTTCCAGCAGGTTAGGTGACAGCGTCAGCCGATCACACCCGGCCAGCGCCAGTACCTGTTCGACCTTACGGAAGCTGGCACCCATGATGATGGTGTCATAGCGATGCTTCTTATAATAATCGTAAATACGGCGCACCGATTTCACGCCCGGATCTTCGTCGACGTTATACGGGTCCATGGGCTTGCGGCTGTTGTACCAGTCATAGATACGGCCGACAAACGGCGAAATCAGATAAACCCCGGCTTCGGCGCAGGCGCGCGCCTGGGCAAAGGAGAACAGCAGCGTCAGGTTGCACTGGATACCATTCTTTTCCAGCTCTTCTGCGGCTTTAATGCCTTCCCATGTGGAGGCCAGTTTGATCAGGATGCGAGAGCGATCAATGCCGTGCTCTTCATACATGCGGACCAGCTTTTCCGCTTTCGTGACGCACATGCCACGATCGAAGGAGAGGCGCGCATCCACTTCGGTCGAAACACGGCCTGGTATGCTTTTCAGAATTTCCATACCGAGGTTAATGGCCACTTTATCGCTGGCGTTAATAATCTGCGTTTCTTTGCTGCCACCCTGTTTTTTCGCGTAGTCGATGGCGTCATCAATCAGATGTTTGTAAGGCTGGAGAGCAGATGCTTTCAGAATAAGCGAAGGGTTAGTCGTCGCATCTTGTGGGTGATAATTACGGATGGACTCAATATCGCCACTGTCAGCCACCACGGTCGTGAACTGTTTAAGGGCTTCAAGCTGGTTCATTTCTACACTCCTTGAAAAATACGTTGTAACAAAAGGGAACACCTCTGGCCTCGTGCCCTAATCAGTGCAGACATTACCCGTCGTAGTAACGCCGACTCACCACATTGCAACAGACCGGGTGCAGTGAAAATGCGTTTTCTCTGAATGTTGTGCGATGAGGGTTGCGCGCAACCACCCGAGATGACATTTCTGCGGATAACGACTGTCCAGCCATTAAGGATAGCAGCCATGAAAAATGACGCAGGGTAGACTGTGGCAATCTGTGCGTTAAGAAAGAAGGTTCTTTGAACCGCCTCACCGCTTTGTGATGGTGTGCTTTCTATACTGAACATCCACTTACCTGGCGAAGAAGGATGTCTAATGGATGACCAACTGAAGCAAAGTGCGCTTGATTTTCATCAGTATCCCACTCCCGGAAAAATTCAGGTTTCCCCCACCAAACCTCTTGCCACCCAGCGGGATTTGGCGCTGGCCTATTCTCCTGGCGTGGCGGCGCCCTGTTTAGAAATCGCCGCCGATCCGCTGGCGGCGCACAAGTACACCGCGCGCGGCAATCTGGTGGCGGTGATTTCAAACGGTACGGCGGTACTGGGGCTGGGGAACATCGGCGCACTGGCCGGGAAACCGGTGATGGAAGGCAAGGGCGTTCTGTTTAAGAAATTTGCGGGCATTGACGTTTTTGATATTGAGGTCGACGAACAGGATCCCGATAAGCTGATCGAGGTGATTGCCGCGCTGGAACCCACGTTTGGCGGAATCAATCTTGAAGATATCAAAGCGCCCGAGTGTTTTTATATCGAACAGCAACTGCGGCAGCGCATGAAAATTCCGGTGTTTCATGATGACCAGCATGGCACGGCCATCATCTGTACGGCGGCGGTGCTGAACGGACTACGCATCGTCAACAAGGCTATCGCTGATGTACGGCTGGTGGTGTCAGGCGCGGGCGCATCGGCCATTGCCTGTATGAACCTGCTGGTCGCGCTGGGCTTGCAGAAAGACCATATTCAGGTGTGCGATTCGAAAGGGCTGATTTACCGTGACCGCGAACCCAATATGGCGGCCACCAAAGCCGATTATGCCGTGGAGGATCACGGCAAGCGCACGCTGGCCGACGTGATCGAGGGCGCAGATATTTTCCTGGGCTGTTCCGGACCGGATGTCCTGACGCAGGATATGGTGAAAAGCATGGCGAAAGATCCGCTGATTCTGGCGCTGGCAAATCCCCATCCCGAAATTCTGCCGCCGTTGGCGAAAGCCGTACGGCCGGATGCGATTATCTGCACCGGACGTTCTGATTTTCCTAATCAGGTGAACAACGTGCTCTGCTTCCCGTTTATCTTTCGTGGCGCGCTGGATGTGGGGGCCACCGCCATCAATGAAGAGATGAAGCTGGCGGCCGTACACGCCATTGCCGAACTGGCACAGGCGGAACAAAGCGACGTAGTGGCTTCGGCCTATAGCGATCAGGACCTGCGCTTCGGACCGGACTATCTGATTCCCAAACCCTTTGATCCACGTTTAATCGTGCAGATAGCCCCTGCCGTGGCGAAAGCGGCGATGGCGTCCGGCGTGGCAACCCGGCCTGTGGCTGACTTTGATGCCTACCGGGAGCAACTTACGGAGTTTGTGTATAAGACCAACCTGTTTATGAAGCCGATCTTTTCCCAGGCGCGTAAAGCCCCGAAACGGGTGGTGATGGCGGAGGGCGAAGAGGTGCGGGTGCTGCATGCTACGCAGGAGCTGGTCTCGCTGGGGCTGGCGAAACCCATCCTGATAGGTCGCCCCAACGTGATCGCCATGCGGTTAGAAAAACAGGGGCTCAAAATTGAGGCCGGAAAGGATTTTGAAATCGTGAATAACGAATCCGATCCCCGCTTTAAAGCGTACTGGAATGAGTATTACCAGATGATGAAGCGGCGCGGTGTCACCCCCGAGCAGGCGCAGCGCGCCGTTATTGGCAATCCGACCCTCATCGGTGCCATCATGGTCTACCGTGGTGAGGCCGATGCGCTGATCTGCGGCACCATCGGCGATTATAACGAGCACTACGAGATTGTGGAGCGCGTGCTGGGCCTGCGGAGTGATGTGAAGGTGGCCGGTGCCATGAATGCGCTGTTACTGCCGAATGGCAACACGTTTATTGCGGATACTTACGTCAACGCCGATCCTACACCGGAACAGCTGGCGGATATTACGTTGATGGCGGCGGAAACCGTCCGTCGCTTTGGGATTGAGCCGCGCGTGGCGTTGCTGTCGCACTCCAGCTTTGGCACCTCCAGTGCGCCTGGTGCGCAGAAAATGCGCGATGTACTGGCGCTGGTGCAACAGCGCGCGCCTGAGCTGGAAATCGACGGGGAGATGCACGGCGATGCGGCGCTGGTGGAAAGCATCCGGCGGGAAATCATGCCCGACAGCCCGCTGAAAGGCAGCGCAAACCTGCTGATCATGCCCAACGTGGAAGCGGCGCGCATCAGCTACAATCTGCTGCGCGTGTCCTGTTCGGAAGGCGTAACGGTCGGGCCGGTGCTGATGGGCATGACCCGGCCGGTGCACGTGCTGACGCGCATCGCGTCCGTGCGCCGGATCGTCAATATGGTGGCGCTGGCGGTGGTGGAAGCGCAGACGCAGCCGCTGTAATCAACCGGGGCGGCGGCCCGGGTTGCCGCCCCGGCACGTTCCTGAGCCGGCAACGTGGATTACTCAGGCAGGTTGAGCCAGTTTTTCACCGGCAGGAAGTCACGGTAGAGCGCGGCCTCGGGTGAGTCAGGTTCAGGATGATAGTTATATTCCCAGCGCACCATGGGCGGCAGGGACATCAAAATGGATTCCGTTCTGCCTCCGGTTTGCAGGCCAAACAGCGTGCCCCGATCCCACACCAGATTGAACTCTACATAGCGACCCCGGCGGTAAAGCTGGAACTGCCGCTCGCGGTCGCCATAAGGCATGTGCTTGCGGCGCGCCACAATCGGCTGGTAAGCGTCCAGAAAGCCCCGGCCGACGGCCTGAATAAGGGCAAAACTTTGTTCAAAGCCCGGCTCGTGGATATCGTCAAAAAACAGCCCACCAATACCGCGTTGCTCGTCGCGGTGTTTCAGATAGAAATAGTCGTCGCACCACTTTTTAAACCGGGGATAGACATCCTCGCCAAAAGGCTGGCAGATATCGAAGGCGGTCTGATGCCAGTGCAGCGCATCTTCTTCAAACCCGTAAAACGGCGTCATATCAAAGCCGCCGCCAAACCACCAGATCGGCTCGGCACCGGGTTTTTCGGCAATGAAAAAGCGCACATTCGCATGACTGGTCGGTACATACGGGTTGTTGGGATGGATAACCAGCGAAACGCCCATGGCTTCGAAACTGCATCCGGCCAGCTCAGGACGATGTGCCGTCGCGGAGGCTGGCATCTGGTCGCCATGAACATGGGAGAAATTCACGCCAGCCTGTTCAAACACGGCACCATTACGCAGCACACGGCTTCGTCCACCGCCACCGCCGGGGCGTTCCCAGCGGTCTTCAGTGAACTGCGCGCCACCGTCTTCGGCAGTCAGCTTGCGACAAATCTCATCCTGCAAATCCAGCAGGAACGTTTTTACGCGGGAGATATCAGGCATGGGATAGGCTTCTCTTAGTAAAAATTGGCCGTGATTATAGCTGATCTACTATGACATTCGACGATCATACTCATCAAAGTAGTTAATGATACCTGTGGCGATAGCCGAGGCAATCTTCTGCCGAAAGGCGGTCGTGCCCAGCAACTGCTCTTCGCGCGGATTGGTAATAAAAGACGTTTCCACCAGCACCGAGGGAATGGACGGCGACTTCAGCACGGCAAAGGCGGCCTGTTCGGTATGCTGGCTGTGAAGGTGATGCACCGGGCGAATCTGGTCCAGAACGTGTTTGCCCAGGGTCAGGCTGTTTCTGATGGTGTCCGTTTGCACCAGATCAAACAGAATCTGCTGTAAATACTGGTCCTGCTGTTCCACGTTGGCTCCGCCGACCTTGTCCGCGTCATTTTCACGTTTCGACAGGTAACGCGCCATGCTGCTGCTGGCACCCCGATTAGATAACGCGAACACAGAGGCACCGCTGGCATCCGGGCTGGTATAGCCATCCGCATGGATTGACATAAAGAGGTTCGCACCGTGCTGATGCGCAATCTCCACCCGCTGGTAGAGCGGAATGAAATGGTCGCTGTCACGCGTCAGGCGGACCTCGATATGCGGATGTGACTGCAGCAGACTGCGCACATTACTGGCGATGTCTAAAACAATGTGTTTTTCTTCGGAACCCTCTTCGCCGACCGCACCCGAATCGATACCGCCGTGGCCCGGATCGAGCATCACGATGCGCTTGCCGTTGTTAACCCGCGGCCTGGGCGACGAGGGTCGGGTGGAGAGCGAAGCCTGCTGTTCCTTCGCCTGCACCGCGCGCGGGGACAATATGGCGAGCGCCAGCCCGGACAGCAGCAGCTGGCGACGATGAATTAAACGTTTGAGTAAGTGCATGTGCATGTCCCTGAGCAGTCATAATGCACCGTGTTATAGCGTAACATCATGCCCGGTGCGATCTTTCAACCATTTCAGGTTATTACTTTGCTTTTCAGCCTGGTAACAGGCAATTTCTTTTTTTTTAACGTTGCCGTCAGCAGCCAGGGTTGCACCCGCCGAAGAAAGCGTGATAATCAGCAAATTGAGGTGAACTGCAGGTACAGAAGATGGAAATCCGCACCTTCCGCCAGGAAGATTTTGAAGAAGTGATCACGCTCTGGGAACGCTGCGATTTGTTACGGCCATGGAACGATCCGGAGCTGGACATCGAACGCAAAATGCATCATGACGCCGACCTGTTTCTGGTGGCGGAAGTCGGGGGCGAAGTCGTCGGTACCGTAATGGGCGGTTACGATGGTCACCGTGGCGCGGCTTACTATCTGGCGGTGCATCCGGATTATCAGGGCCGCGGCTTTGCCAATGCCCTGATGAATCGCCTGGAGAAAAAACTCATTGCGCGCGGTTGCCCTAAAATTCACCTGATGGTGCGGGAAGAGAACGACCAGGTCGTTGCCTTCTATGAAAAGCTGGATTATGAAACGGTCGATGTGGTGTTGCTGGGCAAACGTTTAATCGAAGATCGTGAATATTAATTCGGTCTGGCCGCCTGAGGAGTACGACGACAAAGGGCAACTGCGCCTGCCGTTTCTTTTCTGGCTGATTCTGCTATTGCAGTCGCGCACCTGGTGGCTCCTGGTGATGGCCGGCGCGTCACGTCAGCAGGGAAACGATCTTCTGGCCCTTTTCTATCCGGATCGCCAGGCGTTCTGGTCAGGACTGGTGCTGGGTCTGCCAGCGCTGTCGGGGCTGTTGCTCACGGGCTACCGGTCGCGTTTACCCCGAGTGTGGCGCAGCTGTCGCCTGGTGCTGGTGGTATCGTTAGGGGCGAATTTGCTCTGGCAGAGCGTACAACTCGTCCAGACCGATCTGCTCAGCTCACCGTTGCCGCTGCTGTTTACGCTGTTTGATCTGCTGGCACTGCTGTGGTTACTGATCAGTGTCCGGCTTCGCGCCTGCTTTTTGCCGCCACACGATCCCGAATAAACTTTTTGCCGCTTTGCGACTCCAATCCGTTTTGCCCAGGTCTATTTATTAACAGGAGTTTTCATGAAAGCTGTTCGTTACACGATACTGACGGTGGCCATGCTGGTCAGTGGGTGTGCCAGTTCCTCCGGCCCTGACGCCAACAGCAGCCAGCAGGTACGCTGGTGGAATCCATTGAGTTACCACTGGTCTTCTGCGCTGCCATGGAACTGGTTTGGTCCTTCACTGACGATCAGCGATCAGGGTGTTGGTGGGATCAACAGTGCCACGGCGATGAACGAATCGGCCATCAAAGACGGGCTTAAGGGCAACTACGATCTGCGTCAGGGCATGCGTGGCCAGAACGGTCAGGTGGTGTCCTTCTGGCAGGCGATGAAGGACGGTCAGGTTAAGCTGGTCATTTATGGTCAGTCACAGGTTGACCGCATTGAGGTGACGGACAACGACATTGCCAGTGCCGACGGCAGCAAAATTGGCGATGCGTTTAGCGCCAGATATGACAAAGCCTTTAATAACTGCATTGTGGCTGCCGGGTTAGACAATCATGACGTCGAATGCCGTGTGCCTGGCAGCCCGCATCTACGCTATGTTTACAGCGGGACCTGGCACGGTCCGGAAGGATTACTGCCCGCCGATGACACGCTGAAAAGCTGGAAACTCAGCAAGTTCGTCTGGCAGCGTTAAGCCCCGTAATTTTTGCCTCCCGCAGGGCGTTCAGTGCGCCCTGCCAACCCAATTCTGTTTTTGCGCATTCTTTTCCCGCCGCCTTATGCCTTTTTCGACTTTGAAATCAACAAACGATATATAAAACCGTTACGGGTTTACGCTGAGTTATAAATAAACTGCTGTATCTGCGGATGAGATCTGCATCAAATTTCTTCAGGGTGAACCATGACCTTCAAAGCGATGAAAAAAATCGTGAGCGGAATCGCGCTGTCGCTGGGCCTTGCTGGCGCCGCGCACGCCACAGAGCTGTTAAACAGCTCTTATGACGTTTCACGTGAACTGTTCGTCGCCCTGAACGCGCCTTTTGTCAGCCAGTGGGATGCGCAACATCCGGACGATAAACTCACCATCAAAATGTCGCATGCGGGTTCTTCTAAACAGGCGCTGGCCATCCTGCAAGGGCTGCGTGCCGATGTGGTGACCTATAATCAGGTGACGGATGTACAGGCGCTGCATGACAAAGGCAAACTGATCCCGGCCGACTGGCAAACGCGCCTGCCGAATCACAGTTCACCGTTTTATTCCACCATGGCGTTTCTGGTTCGCAAGGGTAACCCTAAGCAGATTCATGACTGGTCCGATTTAACCCGTGACGACGTGAAGCTGATTTTCCCGAATCCGAAGACCTCGGGTAACGGGCGTTATACCTATCTTGCCGCCTGGGGTGCCGCAGAGAAAGCGGACGGCGGCGACCAGGCAAAAACGCGCGCCTGGATGACACAGTTTCTGAAAAACGTCGAGGTTTTCGACACAGGCGGACGCGGCGCCACCACCACCTTTGCTGAACGCGGCTTAGGGGATGTGCTGATCAGCTTCGAATCGGAGGTCAACACCATTCGTAATCAGTACGGTAAAGAGGATTACGAAGTCGTGGTGCCAAAAACCGATATCCTGGCGGAGTTCCCCGTCGCCTGGGTCGATAAAAACGTTGAACACAATAAAACAGCCGACGCGGCGAAGGCTTATCTGACCTGGCTGTATTCGCCCGAGGCACAGAAAATCATTACGGACTTTTATTATCGCGTGAACAATCCGCAGCTGATGGAGCAGCAAAAAGATCGCTTTCCAGCCACACAGCTGTTTCGGGTTGAAGACGTATTTGGTAGCTGGAATAACGTTATGAAAACCCATTTCGAAAGTGGCGGTGAACTGGACCAACTGTTAGCGGCGGGGCGTGGATAATGTTTGCAGCCAGCCAAAAACGTGTTTTGCCCGGTTTCGGCCTGAGCCTGGGCACCAGTCTGCTGTTTACCTGCCTGATTCTGCTGCTGCCCATCAGCGCCCTCATCATGCAGTTGTCGCAGATGACATTGCAGCAATACTGGGACGTGGTGACCAATCCCCAGCTGATTGCAGCCTATAAAGTGACGCTGCTGTCGGCCGGCGTTGCCTCATTGTTCAATGCCCTGTTTGGCATGCTGATGGCCTGGGTTTTAACGCGTTATCGCTTCCCGGGTCGCGCGCTGCTGGATGGTTTAATGGATTTGCCCTTTGCATTGCCAACCGCCGTCGCAGGGTTAACCCTGGCCGGTCTGTTTTCGGTAAACGGCTGGTACGGTCAATGGTTTGCTCATTTCGACATGAAGATTTCCTACACCTGGATTGGTATCGCGCTGGCGATGGCCTTCACCAGTATCCCGTTTGTTGTCCGGACGGTGCAGCCGGTGCTGGAAGAGTTAGGTCCGGAATACGAAGAGGCGGCGCAGACACTGGGCGCAACGCCCTGGCAAAGTTTCCGTCGCGTTGTGCTGCCGGAAGTGGCTCCGGCGTTGCTGGCGGGCACTGCGCTGTCGTTTACCCGCAGCCTGGGCGAGTTTGGCGCGGTGATCTTTATCGCGGGCAATATTGCCTGGAAAACAGAAGTGACCTCACTGATGATTTTCGTCCGTCTGCAGGAGTTTGATTATCCGGCCGCCAGCGCCATCGCGTCGGTCATTCTCGCGGCGTCGTTGCTGCTGCTGTTTGCCATTAATACCTTACAGAGCCGCTTTGGCCGTCGTCTGGGAGGTCACTGATGGCCGATATTTCGCAACTCAATCATGCCGATCGCCAGCCCGTAAACTGGGGTAAATGGCTGCTTATCGGCACGGGTGTGCTGATCTCGGTGCTGCTGCTGGTGGTGCCGATGGTCTCCATCTTCTGGGAAGCGCTGCACAGCGGGCTTGGCCTGACTCTGCGTAACCTGACCGACAGCGATATGCTGCACGCGATTTGGCTGACCGTACTGGTGGCGCTGATTACCGTGCCGGTTAATCTGGTCTTCGGCACCTTGCTGGCCTGGCTGGTCACCCGCTTTACGTTTCCTGGTCGCCAGCTGTTGTTAACCCTGTTTGATATTCCGTTCGCGGTCTCGCCGGTTGTGGCTGGCCTGATGTACCTGCTGTTCTGGGGCATTAACGGTCCGGCAGGCGGCTGGCTGGATGCCCACAATATTCAGGTGATGTTCACCTGGCCGGGTATGGTGCTGGTCACCGTCTTCGTGACCTGTCCGTTCGTGGTTCGCGAACTGGTGCCGGTCATGCTGAGCCAGGGCAGTCATGAAGATGAGGCTGCGGTGCTGTTGGGCGCGTCGGGCTGGCAGATGTTTCGCCGTGTGACGTTACCGAATATTCGCTGGGCAATGCTGTACGGCGTGGTGCTGACCAATGCCCGCGCCATTGGCGAGTTCGGTGCGGTATCTGTGGTATCCGGCTCCATTCGCGGCGAAACCTACACTTTGCCGCTTCAGGTCGAATTACTGCATCAGGATTACAACACGGTGGGTGCCTTCACTGCCGCCGCGTTGCTGACCGTCATGGCCATCCTGACCCTGTTTTTGAAAAGCATTGTGCAGTGGCGCTTAGAGCAGCAGCACAAACGCCTGCAACTGGAGGAAAATCATGAGCATTGAGATTAAACAAATCAACAAATCCTTTGGTCGCACAGCGGTGCTGAACGATATTTCACTGGATATCCCGTCGGGCCAGATGGTGGCATTGCTGGGGCCGTCCGGTTCCGGTAAAACGACCCTGCTGCGAATTATCGCCGGGCTGGAGCATCAGAACAGCGGCCAGATTCGTTTTCATGAGCATGACGTCAGTCGCCTGCATGCCCGCGATCGTAAAGTCGGGTTTGTTTTTCAACACTATGCGCTGTTCCGCCATATGACTGTGTTTGACAACATTGCCTTTGGCCTGACCGTGCTGCCGCGTCGTGAGCGGCCATCCAGTGCCGAAATCAAAAATCGTGTAACACGTCTGCTGGAGATGGTGCAGCTGTCGCATCTGGCAAACCGCTTTCCGGCTCAGCTCTCGGGTGGTCAGAAGCAGCGCGTTGCGCTGGCAAGAGCGCTGGCCGTCGAGCCGCAAATTCTGCTGCTGGATGAGCCTTTTGGTGCGCTGGATGCCCAGGTGCGTAAAGAGCTGCGCCGCTGGTTACGCCAGCTTCATGAAGAATTAAAATTCACCAGCGTGTTTGTCACGCACGATCAGGAAGAGGCAATGGAAGTTGCCGACCGCGTCGTGGTGATGAGTCAGGGCAGCATCGAGCAGGTGGGCACGCCGGATGAGGTCTGGCGCGATCCGGCGACGCGCTTCGTGCTGGAATTCCTGGGCGAAGTTAACCGCTTTGACGGTGAGGTTCATGGTTCCCAGTTCCATGTCGGGGCGCATCACTGGCCGTTAGGCTATACCTCCGCCCATCAGGGCGCGGTTGATCTGTTTCTGCGTCCCTGGGAAATTGATGTTTCGCGTAAAAGCAGCCTGGAAACCCCTTTACCGGTACAGGTCCTTGAGGTGAGTCCGCGTGGCCATTTCTGGCAGTTGGTCGTGCAGCCTGCGGGCTGGCAGAGCGAACCTTTCTCGCTGGTGTTCGACGGTGATCAGACCGCGCCACTGCGCGGCGAGCGCCTGTTTGTCGGGCTGCAACAGGCCCGGCTCTATCAGGGCACCACGCCATTGCGGGCAGTTGCCTTTGCGCACAGCGCCTGATATTTTCTTTTTCACGCAGGGCGGGACAATGTCCCGCCCTTTTTTAATGTTTATACCGCCATACCTCAGGCTCTGGCCTGATTCGTAACGGTATCGTTTCGCCAGGATATGCACCGTGACCACTCTGGAACACACAATCGGTAATACACCGCTTATCAGGTTACAGCGCCTGACGCCTGACAATGGCAGTGAGATCTGGCTGAAACTGGAGGGCAACAACCCCGCCGGTTCCGTCAAAGATCGCGCAGCCTGGTCAATGATTCATCAGGCGGAACGGCGAGGCGAGATAACACCGGGCGATCAGCTGATTGAGGCCACCAGTGGCAACACCGGTATCGCGCTGGCGATGATCGCGGCGATGAAAGGCTACCGGTTGCGCTTACTGATGCCGGATAATATGAGCCAGGAGCGGCAGGATGCGATGCGTGCCTATGGGGCCGAGTTAGTCCTGATAGGTCGGGAGCAGGGCATGGAGGGCGCGCGTGATTTAGCCCAGGCGATGGCGGCGCGCGGTGAGGGAACGGTGCTGGACCAGTTTAATAACCCAGACAATCCACTGGGCCACTACCAGACCACGGGACCGGAGCTGTGGGCCCAGTCGAATCAGCGCATGACGCATTTTGTCTCCAGTATGGGCACCACCGGCACGATTACCGGCGTAGGGCGGTTTTTAAAAGAACATAAGACGGGCGTGAAAGTGATTGGGCTGCAGCCTAAAGAAGGCAGTAGCATTCCTGGGATTCGCCGCTGGCCTCAGGCGTATTTGCCCGGCATTTACCGGCCCGAGTTGGTGGATGAGGTAATTGATATGGGGCAGCAGGAAGCCGAAGAGACCATGCGGGCGCTGGCCCGGCGTGAAGGTATTTTCTGCGGCGTCAGCTCAGGCGGATCGGTCGCGGGCGCGCTGCGTATTGCCAGCGCCCATCCTGGAAGCGTCGTGGTGGCCATTGTTTGTGACCGTGGCGATCGCTATCTCTCTACCGGCGTTTATCAGTAACGTCACGCAGCCATTACGCCCGCTGAAGGCTTATGCTGCGCCGTCGGCTGCCTGAGTCTTGTTTATTTGGCTAAGCTTACTGGCATCTGTAAGGATCGCGTAAAACTGGCTGCGCGTTTCGCTGGCCCGGTTCAAAATAGCGCCAGTGACGTAAGAGAGATAACAATGAAAATCCTGCTGGTAGATGACGACGTAGAATTAGGCACGATGCTGAGCCAGTATCTGATCACGGAAGGCTTTGATACGCAACTGGTGTTAACCGGCACTGCCGGTGTGCAGGGGGCGCTGTCCGGTGAATACAGCGCCATGATTCTGGATATTATGCTGCCGGATATGAGCGGCACCGATGTCCTGCGCCAGGTGCGCCAGCAAAGCCGTCTGCCGGTAATTATGCTGACGGCCAAGGGCGACAATATTGATCGGGTTATCGGCCTGGAAATGGGGGCCGATGACTATATGCCCAAGCCGTGTTATCCCCGTGAGTTGGTGGCGCGCTTGCGTGCCGTACTGCGTCGGATTGAAGAGCATGCGCCTTTGCAGGATAAAAAAGAGACGCTGCAATGGGGAGAGTTAACACTCAATGCGGCCAACCGCGTGACGGAATGGCAGGGGAAAGCCTTTGATCTGACCGCCTCTGAATTTAATCTGCTGGATTTGCTGCTGCGTTCACCGGACCGGGTGGTGACGAAAGACGAGCTGTCTGAGAAAGGCCTGGGACGACCGCGTGAAGCGTACGATCGCAGCGTGGATGTGCATATCAGTAATATCCGTCAGAAGCTCAGCGCGCTCACCGCCGACAGCATCACCATCGAAACCGTTCGCAGCATTGGTTATCGCATTCGATGAATCAAACTTACCGTGGGCGCATGTTCTGGAAGATCCTGCTGGGGTTCTGGCTGGTTTTCCTGATTATCAGTCAGCTGATCTGGCTGGGTTTCTCACTTTCCGGTACGCGGCATCATCCCCCTGAATATTTGGTCACCCAGCGGCTGGCTGACGCGCTGATGGCGTCAGCCGTGTCGGTGCTGGAGCGGGGCGGCCCGTCAGCGCTGGATGCGATGATGGCGGAGTGGGCCCCGGAAGATCGGGCGTTTTTGCATGTACGCGCACTGGATAATCTCCGCAACGCAGAGGCACCGCCGCTTGCGCCCGAAACGCCCGAAAAATCCTTTTTTCCCGACCATCTTGTGCGCCAGGCACAGAGCCCGGACGGCAAGAGCTATGAGCTGCTGTACGATCTGAAAGGCATACGCACAATGAGCCGGGAGGGGCGGCCACATAATTTCCTGAATATTCCTGAGCCCATGTTCATTTTCGCCGGGTCTGTGGGGTTGCTGTTTAGCCTGCTGCTGGCATGGAACCTGACGCGCCCTATGCGACAACTGCGTGAAGGTTTTTCGCGGGTAGCCAATGGCGATTTAAGCATCAGGCTCTATCCTGCGCTGCGTAAGCGTCATGACGAGCTCTCCAGCGTGGCGCAGGCGTTCGATGCCATGGTTGAACGCCTGGACACGTTGGTGCGTGCCCGTGAAGCCCTGCTTCATGACATCTCTCATGAACTGCGCTCGCCGCTTGCCCGTCTGCAGCTGGCAACGGGCCTGGCGCGACAGCGGCCAGAAAACGTGAATGACTCGCTGGATCGCATCGATGAAGAGGCACAGCGGCTGGATAAGATGATTGGTGAACTGTTAACCCTGGCGCGTGCCGAGCATGAAAGTGTGCCGGGCGAACACTATTTTGATTTGGCCGGCTTATTAGAGGCGGTGGTTACCGATCTCCGTTATGAAGCGCAGATCCCCGGCGTCGAGGTCGTGTTTAACGTTGATGAGCAGGCCGATCATACCGTACGCGGGAATGCTGAGTTATGCCGGCGAGGCATTGAGAACGTGCTGCGTAATGCTTTACGCTTTTCGCTGCCGGGTCAGCGCATTGAGGTCAGCCTGCAGGTTGAGCAACAGTGGCTGGCGATTCAGGTGCGGGATCAGGGGCCAGGCGTCGATGAGAATAAGCTGTCCAGCATCTTTGATCCCTTTGTCCGGGTCAATTCGCCGTTACTGGGTAAAGGCTACGGGCTGGGGCTGGCAATTGTGCGTAAAGTGGTACTGGCGCATCATGGCGAGGTCAGGGCGGTTAACCGGCCTGAAGGCGGACTGGAGCTGACACTGCGTTTGCCCCGCTGGCAGCCGCATTAAGCAGAGACGTGAAGCATAAGAGAACGGCACCCTGAGGTGCCGTTTGTGTATTACTTTTTGATGCGAATCACCGGGGTTTCACCCACGACGACCTGACCAGACAGTTTTGTCAAATCCTTGATTTCATCCATATTGGAAATGACAACAGGGGTCAGTGTGGATTTTGCTTTCTCTTCCAGCAGCGGCAGATCGAATTCGATCACCACGTCGCCTTTTTTAACCTTCTGACCTTCTTCGGCGATGCGTTTGAAGCCTTCGCCTTTCAGTTCGACGGTATCGATGCCGAAATGCACGAACAGCTCAATGCCATTATCGGATTCGATTGAAAAGGCATGGTTGGTTTCGAAAATCTTGCCGATAGTCCCATCAACCGGCGCAACCATTTTGTTGCCGCTTGGTTTGATCGCAATACCGTCACCCACGATTTTTTCTGCAAACACCACATCTGGTACGTCTTCAATATTCACGATTTCGCCAGACAGAGGCGCTACGATATCAATTGTCCCAGCGCTATCTGTTTTTTCGCCAAAAAGTTTAGAAAACAAACCCATGATCTTCTCCTAAGCAGTAATTTGGGGCCAGCATCTCGTGGATCAGCAGAGCGTTTTTTCTTTAATGAACTTGTTCACCAGGTTCATCAAGTCTTCCGCCGTAGGTTGAGCCAGTGCCTGCTCTGCCAACGCCTTCGCATCTTCGAAATGTGTATTACGAATAATTTTCTTGATGCCAGGGATAGAAATGGCACTCATGCTGAATTCGTCCAGCCCCATTCCCAGTAACAGTAGTGTAGCACGTTCGTCACCTGCCAGCTCACCACACATGCCAGTCCATTTACCTTCAGCATGAGACGCATCAATGACTTGCTTGATGAGGTTCAGTACCGAAGGCGTCATCGGGTTATACAGGTGCGAAATCAAATCATTACCACGATCTACTGCAAGAGTATACTGCGTCAAATCGTTTGTCCCAATGCTAAAGAAGTCGACTTCTTTCGCCAGGTGACGTGCAATCACGGCAGAGGCAGGCGTTTCCACCATAATGCCCACTTCGATTGACTCGTCAAACGCTTTACCTTCTTCGCGTAACTGCGCTTTCAGCAGCTCCAGTTCCGCTTTCAGCGTACGCACTTCTTCAACCGAAATGATCATCGGGAACATGATGCGCAGCTTACCGAAAGAAGAGGCACGTAAGATAGCACGCAGCTGTGCATGCAGAATTTCCTTACGATCCATCGCAATACGGATGGCGCGCCAGCCCAGGAACGGGTTTTCTTCTTTAGGCAGGTTCATGTAAGGCAGGTCTTTATCACCGCCAATATCCATGGTACGGACGATCACGGCCTGCGATCCCATGGCTTCTGCGACCGCTTTATACGCCTGGAACTGCTCTTCTTCGGTCGGCAGTGAGTCGCGATCCATAAACAGGAACTCAGTGCGGTACAGGCCAACACCTTCTGCGCCGTTGCGCTCGGCACCGGCGATATCGCGTACCGTACCGATGTTGGCGCAGACTTCAACCTGATGGCCATCCAGCGTAACAGCCGGCAGATCTTTCAGCTTCGCCAGCTCGTGTTTTTCAGACAGATACTGATTCTGAACCGCTTTCAGCTCTTCCTGAACCGCCTCAGACGGATTAACGTGAATCGCATTGTTCACCCCGTCCAGAATGATGAAATCGCCGTTTTTGATGGTGGTGGTCACGTTACCGGTGCCGACAATCGCCGGGATTTCTAACGAGCGTGCCATGATTGAGGTGTGCGAGGTACGGCCACCCAAATCGGTAATAAAGCCCAGCACCTTTTTCAGATTCAGCTGTGCGGTTTCGGATGGCGTTAAATCTTTCGCCACCAGAATAGATTCTTCCTGGATTGCGCTCAGGTCGACAATGTGCAGACCTAAAATGTTTTGCAGCAGACGCTTACCGATGTCACGCACGTCTGCCGCACGCTCTTTCAGGTATTCGTCGTCCAGCTCCTCCAGGGCTTTTGCCTGGGCGTCGATGACGGAGTTCACAGCAGCATCAGCAGTGGCGTGATCTTTTTTGATCAGGTCGATGATTTCCTGCTCCAGCTCTTCGTCTTCCAGCAACATAATGTGGCCTTCGAAGATGGCTGCTTTTTCTTCACCCAGGGATTCGCTGGCTTTGATACGAATGGCTTCAAGTTGCTCAGCCGCTTTGCTACGCCCTTGCAGAAAGCGCTGAACCTCCTGCTCAACCTGGTCATCTGAAATTTTTTTACGGTTGATGACGATCTCGTCTTCTTTCAGCAGCAGAGCTTTGCCGAAAGCGATACCTGGTGATGCTAAAATGCCTGAAATCATAACCCTACCTTTTTATCACGATGGCTGACTGGACTCGTTGCGTTGCCATAGTCGTGTGACACGTACTCTACGAAAGCAATAACGCGGACAGGTTGTCCGCGATCAAGATGTTGCACACAATGGCGCAGAAGAGTCGTTTTAAGCGGAGCAGAAAGGAGATTACTCCAGTTCCGCCATCAGCTTAACCAGATGCTCTACGGCTTTTTGCTCATCTTCACCTTCCGCAGAAAGTGTGACAACGGTGCCCTGAGTCAGACCCAGAGTCTGCAGCTTAAACAGGCTTTTGGCGCTGGCCGATTTGCCGTTGGAGGTCACGGTGATTTCTGACTGGAAGGCTTTAGCTTCTTTGACAAATTGCGCAGCAGGGCGAGTATGCAGTCCGTTTGGTGCGGTAATGGTAACTTCTTGCTGGAACATTCTATTTCCCCAACGTTTTCAGGATGAGTGTTATGGATCTAAAGTCTAGCCTGGAGCCGTAACTTTAGCCTGTGTAGGTGCGCGGGTATACAACTTACAATCGAACAAATGCGCTTGAATGAGTGTTTCATTCCCGCTGCGTGTCAAAACACGAGTTGAGCACGTCACCGGGTAATTATGCCGTGATTCGCCCTTTCACTAAATCTGAAACTTGATTCAGCTTGATCCACTTCAAAGGAGGATTAATTTCAGGCATCGAAATAATTGGCAGTCTAAATACCAGAGCCACACGACTGAAATCAATTGGCTGCATGGTAAAAGTGAGATCTGCGCCACAAAAAAGCACCCGTCAGGGTGCTTTTTAAGCGTTTGTCCAGGGCGAACTACGGGCTATTGCAGCTCTTTTTCCGTGAAAAGATCGGCGAACAGCGCGGTGCTGAGATAGCGCTCACCGGAAGAAGGAAGAATGACAACGATGTTTTTGTTGGCGTAGGCTTCATCTTCCTGCAACTTCAGCGCGGCGGCAACGGCGGCACCCGAAGAGATACCGGCCAGAATGCCTTCTTCTTCCATCAGGCGACGGGCCGTGGCGATCGCTTCATCATTAGTGATGCCGACAGCTAAATCGATCAGCGCCAAATCCAGGTTACCCGGAATAAAGCCCGCGCCAATCCCCTGAATCTTATGCGGGCCGGGTTTCAGCTCTTCGCCCGCCATCGCCTGCGCAATCACCGGTGAGTCAGTGGGTTCTACGGCCACGGTGATCAAGGATTTCTTACCCTGGGTGTTTTTGATGTAACGGCTTACGCCTGTCAGCGTGCCGCCGGTCCCCACACCGGCAATGAACACATCCACTTCACCATCCGTGTCTTCCCAAATTTCGGGACCGGTGGTTTTCTCGTGAATTTCCGGGTTGGCCGGGTTACTGAACTGCTGCAGCAGCAAATACTTGTCGGGATCGCTGGCCACGATCTCTTCGGCTTTGGCGATCGCGCCTTTCATGCCTTTTGCGCCTTCGGTCAGGACCAGATTTGCGCCCAGGGCTTTAAGCAACTTACGGCGCTCAACAGACATGGTGTCCGGCATGGTCAGCGTCAGTTTGTAACCGCGCGCGGCGGCCACGTAGGCTAATGCAATACCGGTGTTACCGCTGGTCGGTTCAACCAGTTCAATACCTTGCTTAAGAATACCGCGTTTTTCTGCGTCCCAAATCATGTTGGCACCGATACGGCATTTCACACTGAAGCTCGGGTTACGGGACTCAACCTTCGCAAGGATGCGGCCGTTACCGATGCGGTTCAGTCGAACCAGCGGCGTATGACCAATTGTCAAAGAGTTGTCTTCATAGATCTTACTCATAGCCTGTCCTTAACTGTATGAATTATTGGGAACCCTCTGAGCATACCTGTTCTGCCCCGTGGCGGAAGGAAAGAAATCATATATCTATATGTCTCATGGCGATAAGACCTGCCGAAAATTGCATAAGGATAGTTGATATGTTCAGCGCAGGCTTTCACGAGCCAGGTTCGCCCGGTAGCGATCAACCCACATCGCGGTGGCCCCGCACACGGCGACCGGCATAATGGCCAGGTTCACCACGGGAATCATTGTAAAGAGGCTCACCAGCGCGCCAAACTGCATATTGGCTGTCTTGTGCTGGCGTAAGGCATGACGCATCTGCTGAAAACTGACTTTATGGTTATCGAAAGGATAGTCGCAATACTGAACAGACAACATCCAGGCGCTGAACATAAACCACAGCACGGGTGCCACCGTCTGCCCAAAACCCGGAACTAAATAAAGTAATAACAGGCCCAGTGCGCGGGGCAGGTAGTAGCCCAGCTTTTGTAATTCGCGTTTCATGATGCGCGGCACGTCTTTAACCATGCCCAGCCAGCCGCTGTCAGGCAGTGGTTTACCCGTCAGCCGCCCCTCAAGTTGTTCCGCCAGCAGGCCGCAAAACGGCGCGGCAATCAGGTTGGCTATCGTTGAAAAGAAATAGCTAAACACCAGCACCACCGAAATCACCGACAGCGGCCACAGCACATAGCTGAGCCATTGCAGCCAGTCCGGCACATGCGACATCAGTTTGGGGATCCACTCGTCAAGACGGAAAAATAACCAGACAAAGGCGCCGCCTAGCAGCAGGATGTTGACCAGCAAGGGAACGATGACGAAGCGCCGTATGCCCGGTAACCTGATTAGCTTCCAGCCCTGGCTAAAATAGTGCACGCCATTAAAAGAGGAAACGGAATTATTCACAGCCATCGAGCCAGTTCTCCTGAAGATGTTAAGGCGCGCCTACTATAACCTGGCTTTTTCTGCTGACCAGGTGCCGTTTGGGTAAAAAAACAGCGAAAAAGTGGCGGTGAGCTATCTTATTTGTGAGAAAATACTGCACAGACTTGCACTTATCTGGCAGGGCAAATACAGTTAGAGAATAAAGTTTGCCGCGGTGGCAAGGTATTGGAACAACAGAGAATACAATGATGCAGGATTTGCGTCTGATATTAATCGTTGTTGGCGCGATCGCCATTATAGCGCTTCTTATTCACGGACTGTGGACCAGCCGTAAAGAACGCTCTTCAGTCTTCCGCGATCGCCCGCACAAACGTTTGAAACAACGTGATGAACATGATGATGAGACGCTGACCGACGACGTTGATGACGGCGTCGGTGAAGTGCGTGTGCGTAATACGCGCGGGCACCAGGAGCCTCATTTTGACGACATCCGCGAGCCACAGCCTGAAGTGCGGCGTGAGCCTGTTAAGGTGCGCCCGCGTCAGCCTTCTGCGCCGCAGCCTGAAAGCGATCCTCTTTTTGACCCGGCACCGCAACCGGAACGTGCGCCACAACGGCCTGCACCGACTCGCCAGCCACCAGCCTTCACCGCACCGCCGGTTCAGGCCGATCCGTTGCTGGATAGCGATCCGCTGGACAGCGTTCAGCCTAATCCTGTTTATCAGGCCGAACCTGAGCCTGACTATGAGCCTGAACCTGAGGTGGTCAGTCCGCCGCCGCAGCCGAAACAACCTGAACCTCGTCCGCAGACCAGCAGTAAGCCCAAAGAAGCGGTGCTTGTGCTGCATGTCGCGGCGCACTCAGGCGGTCAGCTGAATGGTGAAGCCTTGCTACAGGGCATTTTGCAGGCCGGTTTTCAGTTTGGTGAAATGAACATTTTCCATCGTCATCTCAGTCCGGCAGGCAGCGGTCCTGTGCTGTTTAGTCTGGCTAACATGGTGAAACCCGGTTCCTTCAATCCAGACGAAATGACCGACTTCACCACGCCTGGCGTCTCCATTTTCATGATGGTGCCGTCGTATGGCGATGCGAATCAGAACTTTAAGCTGATGCTACAGTCCGCGCAGCGTATCGCGGACGATGTGGGCGGTGTGGTACTGGATGACGAACGCCGGATGATGACGCCGCAAAAGCTGGAAACTTACAAAGCGCGTATCCGCGATGTGGTCGAATCCCGCGAGTAATCCACACTTTTTCAAATTATTATGATGAACCCCCGCCTGTCGGGGGTTTTTTATCTGATGGGGTTATATGAAATCCGTCCAGGAACACATCACTGAACTGCGCACCACGTTGCGCCATCACGAATATCTGTATCACGTTATGGACGCGCCGGAAGTGCCGGATGCGGAATACGATCGCCTCATGCGGGAACTGCGGGATCTGGAAGCACAGCATCCTGATCTGATCACGCCTGATTCCCCCACGCAGCGCGTAGGGGCCGCCCCGTTGATGGTATTTGAGCAGGTACGCCATGAAGTGCCGATGCTGTCACTGGATAACGCGTTCGATGAAGCCAGTTTCAGGGCCTTCAATAAGCGCGTCCAGGATCGTCTGAAAAGCACCGACGATCTCACCTATTGCTGTGAACTCAAACTGGATGGCCTGGCGGTCAGCCTGTTGTATGAAGATGGCTTATTAACGCGCGCGGCGACGCGCGGCGATGGCACAACAGGCGAAAATATCACGACGAATGTGCGGACGATTCGTGCCATTCCGCTGCGCCTCAAAGGGGACAATATTCCCGCCAGAGTAGAAGTGCGTGGAGAAGTGTTTATGACGCAAAGCGGCTTTGAAAAACTCAATGCCGAGGCGCGCCGTACAGAGGGCAAAGTCTTTGCCAATCCACGCAATGCGGCAGCGGGCTCGTTGCGCCAGCTGGATCCCCGTATCACCGCGAAACGACCGCTAACGTTCTTCTGCTATGGACTGGGCCTGCTGGAAGGGGGCGAGATGCCCCGCAGCCACATGGCGCGACTGCAACAGTTCAAAGCCTGGGGCCTACCGGTCAGCGACCGTATTCGTCTGGTGCAGAACGCCGATGAAGCGCTGGCGTTTTATCACGAGGTTGAATCAGAGCGGGCCACGCTGGGTTTTGATATCGACGGCGTGGTGATTAAAGTCGATTCGCAGGAATTGCAGGAAAAGCTGGGCTTTGTCGCGCGCGCGCCGCGCTGGGCCGTGGCGTTCAAGTTTCCTGCGCAGGAGCAGATGACGATTGTGCGTGACGTCGAGTTCCAAGTGGGGCGGACGGGCGCTATTACACCTGTTGCCCGGCTGGAACCCGTTCAGGTGGCAGGCGTGATGGTCAGCAATGCCACATTGCATAATGCCGATGAAATTGAACGCCTTGGCCTGCGCATTGGCGACAAAGTCGTGATTCGTCGTGCCGGCGATGTGATTCCTCAGGTGGTCAACGTTGTAACCACCGAACGGCCTGACAATGCCCGTGAGATCGTGTTTCCCTCTCAGTGCCCGGTATGCGGTTCCGATGTTGAACGCGTTGAGGGCGAGGCGGTCACGCGGTGTACCGGTGGCTTAATCTGTGGCGCACAGCGCAAAGAAGCGCTGAAGCATTTTGTGTCGCGGCGCGCCATGGACGTTGACGGCATGGGTGACAAGATTATCGATCAACTGGTCGAGAAAGAGTACGTCAAAACCCCGGCCGATCTGTTCCGGCTCAGCCGTGAAACCCTGACCGGGTTAGATCGTATGGGCGCGAAGTCGGCGCAGAATGTGGTCGACGCGCTGGAAAAAGCCAAATCCACTACGCTGGCGCGTTTCCTCTATGCGCTGGGTATTCGCGAAGTCGGCGAAGCCACGGCGGCAAACCTGGCCAGTCATTTTGGCGATCTGCAAAAGGTCATGGATGCCGATCTGGACGCGCTGATTGCGGTTCAGGATGTGGGCACGGTCGTCGCGAAGCACGTACGTCACTTCATGGAAGAAGAGAGCAACCGCGAGGTGATCCGGCAGCTGGTTGAAGATATTGGTATCCACTGGCCCCAGGTGGTGGCGGTGAACCCCGGCGAGATCGACAGTCCGTTTGCAGGCAAGACCGTAGTGTTAACGGGCTCACTCTCGCAGATGAACCGGGACGATGCCAAAGCGCGACTCATCGAACTCGGTGCCAAAGTCAGCGGCAGCGTATCGAAGAAAACCGATTTGCTGATCGCAGGAGAAGCTGCGGGTTCGAAGCTGGCAAAAGCGCAGGAGCTGGGCATCGAGATCATTGATGAAGCCGAAATGATCCGGCGACTCGGTACCTGAGATGGATAAGCAGGCGCTGATCGAGATTGCGAATACGGCCATGCCGTTTGGCAAATATAAAGGCCGGATGCTGATTGATTTGCCAGAGCCCTATCTGCTGTGGTTCGCCCGCAGCGGCGAGTTTCCGGCTGGTCGTTTGGGGGAGCTGATGCAGCTTACCCTGGCGATAAAAATTGAAGGGCTGGAAGGGTTAGTTAAACCTTTAAAGCGTGGTGACTGAGTTCGCGGCCTCGCATGAGGCCGCTTGTCTGAACGTGTTTCCGTTATTTCTGCGATTCCACGACAGCCGCTTTGCTTTTCTCCGCCTGCAACGCATTGGTTCGCTTGTAACGTCCGGCAATAAACGAGCACACCATCAACTGAACCTGGTGAAAAATCATCAGTGGCAAGACGATGATACCCACCGCGCTGGCGGGGAACAGGATATTGGCCATCGGCACGCCGTTCGCCAGGCTCTTTTTCGAGCCACAGAACAACACCACGATTTCATCGGGACGACTGAAGCCAAACAGGCGCGCAGCTAGATAGTTAATAATCAGCACCAGCGTCAGGAGCAGGATGCAGCCCGCCAGAATCCACAGCAGCGTATCAATCCCGACGCGTTTCCAGATGCCGTTCACCACCGCTTCGCTGAACGCGGAATAAACCACCAACAGAATGGACGTCTGATCGGTGATGCCAATCAGGCTACGGTTCCTTTCCACCCAACCGCTAATCCAGCGGCGTGACAGATGACCTAAAACAAACGGCACTAACAGTTGCAGCATGATTTTACCCACCTGCTCAAGGCCATCGCCTGGTCCGTTACTGTTGACGTCCATCACCAGATTAACCAGCAGCGGGGAGACGAAAACACCTAACAGGCTGGATGCCGATGCGCTGCACACCGCCGCAGCCACATTGCCGCCAGCCATTGAGGTGAAGGCGATGGCCGACTGGACGGTGGCAGGCAAAATGCAGAGGTAAAGGAAGCCGGTATAAATTTCTGCGCCGACGTTAACCGGATGCCACCAGACAATCAGCAGCCCCAGCGCCGGGAACATAACAAACGTACTGCACATGATCCAAAGGTGAAGCCGCCAGTGGCTGCTGCCTGCGATGATTTTTTCGCGTGACAGTTTGGCACCGTGCATGAAGAACAGCAGGGCGATGGCGGCGGTGGTCAGGTACGTGAAAAAGTCGACGAAGCCGCCTCTCGCCGGAATGAAAGAGGCCAGAAGTACAGTGATGATCAGCTTGATCATCATCGGGTCAATACGGAGAAATCCCATCGTTAAAATCCGGTTAAATTAAGTCTGGAGTGATTGTGCGTGATGAGGGTTTAGAAATAAAATTGATTTATTAAATGAATCTATGTGAGAAATTAATGAATTACTCCCTACGTCAGTTACGCACCTTTGTGGCCGTTGCGCATTATGGTGGCTTTAGCCAGGCAGGGCAGGCGATTGGGCTGAGTCAGTCTGCGGTCAGCCACAGCATTAAAGAGCTGGAAGCGGAAACGGGCGTCCGCTTGCTGGATCGCACGACGCGCGAGGTGGTGCTGACCGAAGCCGGGCAGCAACTGGCTTCGCGTATGGAAAGGTTGCTGGAAGAGATAAACACCACGCTGCTGGATATCCGTAGCTACGGCGAACAACGCAGTGGGACGGTACGCATCGCGGCGAGTCAGACGATCTCAGCCCACCTGATGCCGCAATGCCTTGCCGCCAGTCAGCAGAGCTACCCGGAAATAAAGATCATCCTGCACGATCGGGTGCAGCAGGCCGTGCTTCAGAGCGTACGTCACGCCGAAGTCGATTTTGGCATTGTGATTGGCCCGCTGAATGACAGTGAATTCGATTGCTGCGCCATACTGGATGAACCCTTTTTACTGCTGTGCCGGGAGGATGATCCGCTTGCTGAGGTCGGGCAGGCAAGGTGGCCGATGTTGGAGGGACGTACGATGGTGCTTCAGGATTATGCGTCGGGCAGCCGGATATTAATTGACGCGGCGTTACGTCAGCAGAACATCAGTATCAATGTGGTTCAGGAAATCGGTCATCCGGCCACGCTGTTTCCTATGGTTGATGCAGGTATCGGGATCAGCATTTTACCCGCGCTGGCGTTACCGCTTCCTGCGGGGCGCGCGTTAACGGTAAGACGTCTCTATCCTGAGATCAATCGCAGCCTGACATTAATTAAGCGCAAGAATCGCTCGTTAACGCCTGCGGGCGAGGCCATATGGCAGGAGGTGCGTCAGCAGGGAGCTCTGCTGACGCAACAACGTGCTTCCAGTCCTGCGTTTTAAATATAGACGTCGAGCTGATTATTTTGGGTAGGGCGATTGACGCCGTCGGCTGACACGGTTTTACCTTCTTTTTCCGCCTGTTTCGCTTCGGCTTTTTGTTGCTCTTTGCGTTGCAGCTGCTGGATTTGCGCTTCTAAAACCTGAATCTGCGCTTTGATTGTATCCTGCTGCTTCTTCTTTTCTTCGGTGGTCAGTGTCTTATCATCGCCCAGACTTTTTAACTGGTCGTTCAGGCGCGAAATCTGCTTATTCAGACTGGCAATTTGTGCTGCCGTGTCTGATGAGGCGCTTGTCGTATCTGACGTTGAGCCACTGCCGATGCTCGGTGTGCTGGTTGAAATAGTTGTCATGATGATCTCCTTGCAATTAGACGTTTTAGGTTATCGGATGCGCGCGGCAAAAGCTTAATGCCTCAAAATGTTAAATTTACGAAAAGATTTTTACAGATTAACGTTAGTCCTTACCATTCAGTTGAGTAGACGGGTAACGGTGGCGGATACGGCTGTTGGTTTCATTATTTCGGCAGTGGGAAAAAGCAGGGCGGGTAACTGAACCTGCGGCAGATTCTCATTCCGCACGTCAGGCAGCGGAGCGCAGAAACGAAAAAAGCGCCTGAAGGCGCTTTTTCCTGAATTTGGTGGGTTTGGTGGGTCGTGCAGGATTGCCTTCGGCCCGGCGGGCCTCGCCCTTCGGGTGATGCTGGCGCATCAGCCTGAATCGCTGCGCGATTCAGTCGAACCTGCTGCAGGTTCTCATCCTGCACTTTTTGCGCATAGCAAAAAGGCGCCTTTAGGGCGCCTTTCTACATTGGTGGGTCGTGCAGGATTCGAACCTGCGACCAATTGATTAAAAGTCAACTGCTCTACCAACTGAGCTAACGACCCGAAGTGGTGGGTGATGACGGGTTCGAACCGCCGACCCCCTCCTTGTAAGGGAGATGCTCTACCAACTGAGCTAATCACCCACTTCGGTACTGCTTCACAAGAGTGTCATCTGACTAAGATATGGTGGGTGATGACGGGTTCGAACCGCCGACCCCCTCCTTGTAAGGGAGATGCTCTACCAACTGAGCTAATCACCCATATCTTATCTCTTGTCACTGCGGGCCATCTTAAACCTTCTTAAGAGTGGTGGGTGATGACGGGTTCGAACCGCCGACCCCCTCCTTGTAAGGGAGATGCTCTACCAACTGAGCTAATCACCCCCGCTGTGTGGAGTCGCATTATAGGGATAGTTGATTTTGAGTCAACGCTTTTTAAAACTTAATTGTGCGTTCGGTTTAATTTTAAACATCTCGCAGGGATTTTATCCAATATGCTGGTTTTCTTAGCAGAAATGCGGGCTTTGCTGCCGCTCTGCTACGTTGCATGCATTGAGGATTCATCATCAGGTGCTAGAATGTGCGCACTGTTTTCGCGTCTAACCTGTTTTTTGTCATCCAGACAAGAACCCGCGCATTTAAGGCAATACTGAATGAAAATCAAAACTCGCTTCGCGCCAAGCCCTACTGGCTTTTTACATGTAGGCGGTGCTCGTACCGCACTCTATTCATGGCTCTTTGCTCGTCATCATCAGGGCGAGTTTGTGCTGCGCATCGAAGATACCGATCTGGAGCGTTCAACACCGGAAGCCATTGAAGCCATTATGGACGGTATGAACTGGCTGAGTCTGGACTGGGATGAAGGCCCGTATTATCAGACCAAACGCTTTGATCGCTACAACGCCGTCATTGATGAAATGCTGGAAGCAGGCACGGCTTATAAATGCTACTGCTCTAAAGAGCGTCTCGAAACGCTGCGTGAAACCCAAATGGCGAACGGTGAAAAACCGCGTTACGACGGCCGTTGCCGCGACAGCCACGAGCACCATGCCGCAGACGAACCTCATGTGGTGCGCTTCCGTAACCCGCAGGAAGGCTCGGTCATTTTTGATGACCAGATTCGTGGCCCGATTGAATTCAGTAATCAGGAACTGGACGATCTGATTATTCGCCGTACCGACGGCTCGCCAACCTACAACTTCTGTGTCGTGGTTGATGACTGGGATATGGGCATTACGCATGTTGTGCGCGGTGAAGACCATATCAATAACACACCACGTCAGATCAACATTCTGAAAGCCATCGGGGCTCAGGTACCGGTTTATGCGCATGTTTCCATGATCCTGGGCGATGACGGTAAAAAACTGTCTAAGCGCCATGGTGCAGTCGGTGTTATGCAGTACCGTGATGATGGTTACCTGCCGGAAGCGCTGCTCAACTATCTGGTGCGTCTGGGCTGGTCCCATGGCGATCAGGAAGTGTTCTCCGTTAAAGAAATGACAGAGCTGTTTAGCCTGGACGCGGTAAGCAAATCCGCCAGCGCCTTTAATACGGAAAAACTGCAGTGGTTAAATCATCATTATATTAATGCGCTGCCACCGGAGTACGTTGCCACGCATCTGCAATGGCACATCGAGCAGCAAAACATTGATACGCGTACCGGCCCGGAGCTGGCGAAACTGGTTACGCTGTTGGGGGAACGTTGCAAAACGCTGAAAGAGATGGCGGCATCCTGTCACTATTTCTACCAGGACTTCACAGAGTTCGATGCGGATGCCGCGAAAAAGCATTTACGTCCGGTCGCCCGCCAGCCACTGGAAGTGGTTCGCGATAAACTGGCTGCATTAACTGACTGGAATGCCGAAACGGTGCATGCCGCTATCCAGCAGGCTGCCGATGAGTTAGGCGTCGGTATGGGTAAAGTCGGTATGCCATTGCGTGTAGCCGTTACCGGAGCAGGGCAGTCACCGGGACTGGATGTGACGGTCGAAGCGATTGGCCGCAGCCGTAGCGTTGAGCGTATTGAGAAAGCGCTGGCCTTTATTGCTGAGCGCGAAGCGCAGAGCGAATAATCTTTCTCTTTGACGGCTGGCGGTGATGTTATCAGGACACTTACTGACAACACCCGACTAAAGTCTGAGCCGCGGGACGTGATTGTCAGCGGCGCAAAAAAACCGGAAGCCTCGCGCTTCCGGTTTTCTTATTCTTCACGAATGCCCAGACGCTCAAGCACACCTTTTATCCCTTCCCGCAAAATCAGGGCCATAAGTTGATCCTGTTCATTCTGACTCATTTGCTGGACAGAACTTATTAATAACGCAGGTAATGAATTAGGTGGAGGAGTATAATTGCCTGTAGGTTCATTGAGATTACGTGTCGACTGAATGAAGCTTTTTACGCGCTCATCAATGTGGATCAGTCTCGCTTTTCCGCCCTGAACGCCGGGTTTTGGCGTCGTCGTCCAGTTCTCGCGTTTGATCCATTTGTTCACCGTCTGCCGACTGTAGCCCGTTTCGATTGCCAGTTCTTCCGGAGTAAGCCATTCCTTTTTCACGATGCTGTCCCTGTTCAATACATTAGCTATACATATTACAGGAAATCGTAACGGGTGAAAGTAACGGAAAACGAAATTGCCTTTTGTCTCTCAACAAAAGGCAATGAGGAATTATTGCGCAGTGTGTGCCTGTTCGGCAGCGGGGCGGAACGCCAGGAAGTAAGCCAGACCCACGAAGACGGCACCGCCTACAGCATTACCTAAAAATACCGCCACAAAATTCGGGAAGTATTCAGCCCAGGTCATCTGACCGGCGAAAATCGCCGCAGGAATAATGAACATGTTGGCGACAACGTGCTGGAAACCAATCGCCACGAACGCCATCACCGGGAACCACATACCAAAAATTTTACCGACGACATCTTTACTGGCGAATGCCAGCCAGACGGCCAGGCACACCAGCCAGTTACAGCCAATGCCGGAGATAAAGGCATGCAGGAAATCGGCATGCACCTTCGCATTCGCAATCGCCAGCGTTTTTTTCAGGTAATCACCTTCGGTCATGGCCAGCATGTGACCAAAGAACCAGGCAATCGCGATGCTGCCGAGGAAGTTCGCAATCGTTACCCAGAACCAGTTACGTAATACGCTGTAACCGCTAACACGGCGGGCAAACCAGGCAATGGGCAGCGTCATCATGTTACCCGTTAGCAGCTCGCCCCCGGCCAGAATGGTCAGGATCAATCCCACCGGGAACACGGCAGCCCCTAAAAAGCCACCAAATGACCCCCAGTCTGCGGGTAAAGAGTTAATGACGTGAACATCCAGCAGGAACCCTGTAGCAATAAAGGCACCGGCCATGAAACCAAGAATGATAAGGGAGCTAATGGAGGCATGGCTTTTGGCCACCCCTGCCTGAATCGCCAGTTGGGCGATCTCTTTAGGTGTATGCAGCGACATATATTCTCTATTGATTTTAGTGGTGGAGCGAAAACGCCTGGTTGAAGAACGGTGCGCTGGAGAAAACCATGCAGCCGTATTAAATAGCGGGCTAAGTTTTACACGACATTACAGGGAAGACAAGATAATTCCTATAACATATTTAACGATGCATTAACTTAACGCCGATCAAAAAGGTTTAACCCCGACCAGACACCTTACATCATATTAACAAGCTCTTTTTCTGCGCAAACGGACGTCATCGCGTTAAGTTTGCCGTCTTTTTCAGCGATCAAACACAGAATGTGATTTTGCCGTTGACACTCCCTGGGGGGTTTCATATTATGCCGTCCGTCGCGTAACACGACGGTTTTTTCGGTTCGGGGCTATAGCTCAGCTGGGAGAGCGCTTGCATGGCATGCAAGAGGTCAGCGGTTCGATCCCGCTTAGCTCCACCAAACTTCTCCCAAAAGTTTGGCACTGAAAAAACGATTTCCAGATGTGGGGGTATAGCTCAGCTGGGAGAGCGCTTGCATGGCATGCAAGAGGTCAGCGGTTCGATCCCGCTTATCTCCACCAATCATCTTTTTCTCTTCAAAATCAATAAGTTAAAAGATTTCGAGTGAGTGACTTTACTCATATACTGCCACAGTGTTGTTAGTGGCGATTTGTGAGAATAACATCCCTGTGGCCTGTAGTTAATAGCTCGAACAGGTAGCAGTTCAAAACTCGAAAGCTAATGACGCGCCTCCGTCTCAAAACACTTCTTACAAAACAGCCTGATCACACGCATTTAAGCCGGATGTGCGGCCATACACGGCCACTAAACAGGTTTATGGTGGTAATGCTCCGGTAGCTACAGATCCGACTCTGCCAGCGTCTCAGCCACGCTCCCGCAAGGGTACACGGTTATCCTGATAAGGTGTGATCACTCTGAACAATTGATGAAGTCGCTGACGCTCCGCTTGTTGGTAGTACTACCAACGGGGCTTATTGGCTTCTATTGTCTTTTTATATAGACACCTTCAAAACTGGCTCATATGATAAAACAATCTTATCTGTGAGACTGCTAGCATGGATACAACAGAAGAGTTAAACGGGACGTACTTCTATAAAGGTGTATCTAACCTTTCAGCAGGCGAGTTGTTTTTCTGGGTATTTCTTGATGCTGTAGATGAGCAACTTGGGGTATCAGATATCGCTGCTGCTGCTTTCATCATAGTTGGACAACCAAACCGCCCAACACGTGGCAAAATTGGCGGTACAATGACGACTAAAGGTACTTCCCTGATCTCAGAGGCAGCAAGGCGTTATCTCAATGTAGAACTTCCTTTCAGACTTCCCACACTCACAAATTCCAGCATAAAAAGATTGAGGTTCTCATTCGTTACTAATCTTGGCGCTTTTGTCGGACGGACTGTGCCGATATTAGGCTGGGTTATGGTCGCCGCAGATGTATCCAAGATTGCTTTCAATGCCACCACTAACTACAACCGCATAGCACGAGGTAATGATAAGTTATGGTAACTGACGAGCAAGTCTTGGATTTCTTTCGCCAAAATTTACCGCAGGTCAGAACGTTCAGCTTCAAAATCGTTCCACTTGAAATCAATGATACGTTACAGGAATACGCAGAATTTGATGATTTAGTTGAAGCTATTGATAAGTATTCTGAGCAATTTAATATCGATGTTTCAAAGTTGAATATTGACAATTATTACCCCTGGAAAACCCCTTGGTTCTTCCGTGAGTGGTTTAAAAAAGAGCCAGTAAAACAAAATAAGAAGCCTCTGACAGTAAGGATGTTCGCTGAATCAGCAAAGGCAGGTCGTTGGATCTATGAATAGTTGCTTTATAATATTTGACAGGAACAAATAATGAGAGGGATGTGCAAATTATGTTTAGCGGAAAGTGATTTACAACAATCGCACGTTATCCCCAGAAGCTATTTTAAGCGGCTTAAAAAAGAAAATGGTAAAATTGTTCTTTTTGAAGATGGGATAAAATCCTTAGTAGGCAATTTTGATCCTAAAGAGCCTATGCTATGCAGGAATTGTGAGCAATTTTTGTCTATTAATTACGAGCAGTACGGAATTAGAGTATTAAGAGATCACAAAAATTTCAGGAAAAATGCAGACCACATCATCATAGGATCTTTTCAGTATGAAAAATTTTACCTCTATCTATTCAGTATCCTTTGGAGGGCTTCAATTGCAAAGGACGCTTATTATGATACTGTGCAGGGCACAGAGAGCTTAGATGATTTATTTAGACATTGCATTGCGGAGAAGAAACTAAGGATTAACAAGCTTAGCGGCTTAAGGTTAGACCATTTTATCAAGGTTTCAGTTTTTAGAATTGTTGATAGTACATTTCATATCTCAGATGAAATTATCAAAGATATATTATCAAACTTTGTACAGAAAATGAGTGAAACTCATAAAGGAATAACTTGGTATTTTATAGTTGAGGGGTTTATTATCTATTATAATTTTTTCATAGGGAAAGGCTTTCACGAGATAAGAGCAACTAAGTTTTTATCCCAACTCAAAAAGGGAAGTCACCAAAAAACCCTCAAAGTAGAGATTACCCAAAGCAAACGTTAATTGATTTATTCAATAGTATGATAAGAGGATCATATTAATTAGCAGCGCTTTGAAAAAATATTGATATTTTTTATGAGTTAATTATATGTGTTTTAATCCTATTGAAGGCTATTTAAATTTGATTGAAAATCAATCTTCCTCACAGGGTAATGTGTAAGAGATTATACCTTATTATGGTTGGTTTATTCTAAAATATTAGTGGCTTACAATTATTTAATCTTCATCCTACTGTGGGCGGGTGTACCTCATATGCCCTCAATGACATACCACATAAAAAATAATCACAATTACCTCCTTCCCGTTCCGGGCAACTACATTTACTCCCCCTGCTCTATGTCCGCTCGGGGGAGTATTAATCATGCCGGAATTCTGTTTATGAATGGAGCAGGATTTTGGGTCAGGGTCAAAGCAGCCCGAAAATACCGAGTGAGTGACTTTATTCATACTTTTCCACAGAATGTTAGTGGCGGTTTGTGAAAATAATCCGCTTTGGTCTGTAGTCACATCTCCCGAACAGGCATCATCGTTCCACTTCAGATCAATGACAGGTTACAGGAATGCGCAGAATTTGATGATTTAGTTGAAGCGCTAGATCAGTATTCTGACCAGTTCCAAATCGGTGTTCAACACTGAATATTGATAATGACTATCCCTGGAAAATGTCATGGTTTTTCAGAAAATGGTTTACGACTTAACCAGTTAAGCAAGACAAAAATTCTCTGACGGTAAAAATGTTTGCTGAATCAGTAAAGGCAGGGCGTTGGCTAATGGGGAGATGATTTATCCTTTTAATGAAATAAGAATTCAAAGGGTGCCAGTCAGGGAGGAACGTTGCTAATAAGCGATAAAACGATCCTGTTAGTGGGGGTTAACCTGTCAGTTTCACCTGTAAATTAACTATTCATTTTAAAACACCGCCTGGCTCATACGGACGGGTGAGTTGAGCCTGGGTCGCCTTCTTGTTTTATCGGGCGCTTTTCATATTTCCCCCGTACGTTCTCGTTACGATTGTTCCAACTGCTGAACCAGCCATCCCCTGAACGCGTCAAGCTGCGAGATAAATTCCCTGCCCGATGTACTGGGCTGATAACTTTCGGCGAGAAAGAAGGCGATGGCAACTTCCTGGTCGGGATAACGCAGAACAAAGCGCGATACATGCTCGGCAAGCGTTGCAGGCCAGTCCGCGTCGCTATCCTGGCGCAGCATATTCGTTGAGCGAATAACTTTTCTGGCGGCGGCGCGTTGCCACTGCTGGCGGCCGGGCAAGGCGCAGGACAGTTTCGCGACATACTCGTCTAAAACCTTTGTGAAATCGCCATTTAGTGCCCTCGCCAGCGCTTTCGAGGGTCTGAACCGGTTAAAACGCACCGATAAATCTTCACCGTAAAGGCAGCGGCAGTGATGCTTTAGCCAGTATCCCCATGTATTAAGGTTGTTCGGATCCATCACCTCACTTAGCGTGCCTTTATCAACGTCAATGTTACTGACGACAGGATGCCTTGCCGTAAGCCTCTCTTTTACGGCCGCCAGGCTGTCGCGCGTAGCGGGCGCGAGCGGATGACGAAAGACAAGGCAGACATCCAGATCAGACTGCCCTTCGACGGCTGTGCCAAACGCAACGCTGCCATAGACCCACAGGCTGTGAAGATCATCGCCGACGGTCAGACGGAGTTGATGAATAGAATCGTCAACGATTGCCTGAAACGCCGGTTGAAAGGCGGTCACAGGTGGAACGGCGATGTAACCCTCGGCATCCAACGCCATAAACGCTCCTTTAAGAAGAGAGAGGACTGTGTGGCAAGGGGCAGACTGCAAACTGCTGTCAATGCAAAGTAGCAGGGTGACTCAGGAAGGGTAAAGCGTAAGCGTTAAACCGTCTCTGGTTAAAAGCAACAAGGCGAGCCAGTTGGCTCGCCTTGTCTGTTGCGTAAGCCCGGAATCAGAATGCCAGCACCAGGCCTGCAATGGCTGCGGACAGCACGCTGACCAGCGTTGAGCCATACAGCAGTTTCAGGCCGAAGCGCGAAACGATGTTGCCTTGCTCTTCATTCAGGCCTTTAATCGCGCCCGCGACGATGCCGATAGACGAGAAGTTAGCAAAAGACACCAGGAAAACCGACAGAATACCTTCGGCATTTGGCGACAGCTGGCTGGCGATTTTCTGCAGATCCATCATCGCCACAAACTCATTGGAAACCAGTTTCGTGGCCATGATGCTGCCAACCTGCAGCGCTTCGCCTGATGGCACGCCCATCACCCAGGCAAAAGGATAGAAGACGTAACCCAGCACGCCCTGGAACGTGATACCGAAAATGAAGTCAAACAGCGCATTCAGGCCAGAAATCAGGGCGATAAAACCAATCAGCATTGCTGCGACGATGATGGCTACACGGAAACCAGCCAGGATATATTCGCCCAGCATTTCAAAGAAGCTCTGACCCTGGTGCAGATCCTGCAACTGCAGGTCTTCTTCGTTATCGACGCGGTAAGGGTTGATCAGCGACAGTACGATAAAGGTACTGAACATGTTCAGCACCAGCGCAGCAACCACATACTTAGGCTGCAGCATGGTCATGTAGGCACCCACAATCGACATGGACACGGTGGACATCGCGGTCGCCGCCATCGTGTACATACGACGCTGTGACATTTTGCCCAGAATGTCTTTATACGCGATAAAGTTCTCAGACTGTCCCAAAATCAGAGAGCTTACGGCGTTAAACGATTCCAGTTTACCCATGCCGTTGATCTTAGACAGCACCGTACCGATGCCGCGAATCACCCACGGCAGGATGCGGAAGTGCTGAAGAATCCCGATCAGCGCCGAAATGAACACAATCGGACACAGGACGTTCAGGAAGAAGAAGGCCAGACCTTTATCGTTCATGTTGCCAAAGACAAAGTTGGTGCCCTGAGCCGCATATTTCAGAAGATGATCGAAGAAACCGGCGAAGCCTTTGACGAATCCCAGACCGGCTTCTGAGTTCAGGAAGAACCAGGCCAGAATGATTTCGATAACCAGAAGCTGAATAATGTAGCGAACCCGAATACTTTTTCTGTCGTGGCTGACCAGCAAGGCCAGCACACTGACTACCACTAGTGCTAAAAGAAACTGCAAAATATGGGACATGTTTGCTCCAAATTTGAGGAGGATTGTATTTTGCTGCGTATTCTATGTAACGGCTTACCGAAAAACGAGATCTCATCCACAATATAAGTATTCACTATCGCCAAATTTCTCAGAAAACTCTCAGCGATCACGTCCTGTAACCAAAATATTCACATGGATTTCACTTAAATCTATTGTCTGTAATTTGCACAACACGTAGAGTGACTAAAATACGTTGTATAAGTAGGGTTTTCTTAGCCCTGATTTATAGCAATGGCTATACTTTATAGCATTATCTATCATAGCGATTAGCGAAACCGAATTTCACTCGTACCTGTGTCGCCTTAAGCTACACAGGTTAACTCAGACAGGGTACCCGATATGCTAGAAAGCCGTGCCGCAGAACGCGCAGCGCGTGGCGCCAGAAAAATCAAACTCGCTTTACTGGGGCCTGCCTTTATCGCCGCGATCGGCTATATCGATCCGGGCAACTTCGCGACCAATATTCAGGCCGGTGCCGCGTATGGCTACCAGTTGCTGTGGGTGGTGGTGTGGGCCAACATTATGGCCATGCTTATCCAACTGATGTCAGCAAAGCTCGGTATTGCCACGGGCAAGAATCTGGCGGAACACATTCGCGATCGGTTCCCGCGTCCGGCCGTGTGGTTTTACTGGGTGCAGGCAGAGATCATCGCGATGGCGACCGATCTGGCGGAGTTTATTGGCGCGGCTCTGGGATTCAAACTGCTGCTGGGCGTCTCACTGATGCAGGGCGCGGTCCTTACCGGTGTGGCCACCGTTCTGATTTTGATGCTGCAAAACCGCGGGCAAAAGCCGCTGGAGCTGGTGATCGGCGGATTACTCCTGTTTGTTGCGGCCGCTTATATTGTTGAACTGTTTTTTTCCCAGCCAAAAGTCAGCGAACTGGTGACAGGCATGGCGCTGCCTTCACTGCCCAATGCCGATGCGGTTTTCCTGGCGGCCGGTGTGCTGGGTGCAACCATTATGCCGCACGTCATCTACCTGCATTCTGCCTTAACGCAGGGAAAAAGCCGCGACAGCCAGGCGCAACGTTACTCTTCCACTAAGCTGGATGTGGCGATCGCGATGACCATTGCCGGTTTTGTTAATCTGGCGATGATGGCCACGGCCGCTGCGGCTTTTCACTTTAGCGGCCACAGCGGTATTGCGGAACTCGATCAGGCTTACACCACCTTGCAGCCCTTGCTCGGTCATGCTGCCGCGACGGTATTCGGCCTGAGTCTGGTCGCGGCGGGGTTATCCTCCACCGTGGTGGGTACGCTGGCGGGCCAGGTGGTAATGCAGGGCTTTATCAATTTCCATATCCCTCTCTGGGTGCGTCGTGCCGTCACCATGGTGCCGTCATTTATCGTGATCTGGGCGGGCTGGGATCCCACGCGTGTGCTGGTGATGAGCCAGGTCTTGCTGAGCTTTGGTATTGCACTGGCGCTGATCCCTTTGCTGGTCTTTACGGGGAACCGTGAGCTGATGGGCGAAGCCCTGGTAAACAGTCGTCTGATGCAGAACACCGGTCGAATCATTGTGGTGCTGGTGGTCAGCCTGAATATTTACCTGCTCGTCGGACAGGCCATGGGCATGTAGCCTTACCCGGCAGCGATCGGGCACGGCTTTAAGCGCTGAATGCCACAGTTTATAATGTCACTCTCTTCCCGAGTCAGGAGTGACATCATGCGCACGCCAGATTACCCTTCAGACGACCATGTGAAATGGGCCGCCGTTGACGATTATTTTTCACAGTTGTTAGCGCCGCCCGATAACCACCTCAGCGCGGCCCTCCAGGCAAACAGTCAGGCCGGGCTGCCAGCTCATGATGTTTCGGCGGTGCAAGGTAAAATGCTGGCGCTGTTAATCAGCATTCAGAATGCCTCACGTGTGCTCGAAATCGGCACACTCGGCGGCTACAGCACGATCTGGATGGCGCAGGCGCTGGGCGAGGGGGGAACCATCACCACGATAGAAGCCGATCCCCGCCATGCGGATGTTGCCCGCGAAAATATTCATCAGGCTGGCCTGTCCGAACGGGTTACGCTGCATGTGGGGGCGGCGCTGGATGTCCTGCCGCATCTGCAGGCTCCCTTTGATCTCATTTTTATTGATGCGGACAAAAAAAATAATCCCGGCTATCTTCGCTGGGCCATTCGGCTCTCCCGGCCCGGCAGTCTCATTATCGTCGATAACATTGTTCGCGGCGGTGCCGTGATTGATGCCGGTTCTACCGACGGCAACGTGCAGGGCGTACGTGAGTGTCTGCGGCTGCTGGCCAGCGATCCCCGACTGGAGGCGACCGCGATTCAGACCGTGGGCGAAAAAGGCTGGGATGGCTTTGCGCTCGCCCGGGTGAAAAGCCGCGAGGAGTAACCGCAGGTTGTCTGCCGGCACGCAGGCCGGCAGAGGACGGTTAGCGGTAGCGATGCGGCTCAGGGTGCGCATGACGCCAGTGGCGTCGTTCATGTTCCCACTGGCGTTGCCGTTCACGCGCGTGCCAGCGACGTTCCCGTTCCGCTTCCTGATGACGTCGCCAGGCATCATGCCGCCACCAGCGTCTTTCCTTATAAGCGTAGCGATCGTTAAACCAGCGCGGTTCACGCCAGCGGTCGCCATCCCAGTAATAACCCCGGCGGTCCCGGTCGCCCAGATGCAGCGTGACGCCTGGAGCCAGGCGTATCTCATTTCCCGAGGCTTGTGCTGTGTGCATCGCCAGCGGCGTTAACACTGCTATGAAAGCAGCAAAGCATACTCCACGTATCATTATCTTCTCCTGCAGCAGCTTATGATTACTGCTGTCACGTCATTCTGACGGTATTGCACAAAGAAGCCTGCACATGTTGTCTGAAAATACGCGAAAAACAGGGCTTTGAGAGTTTTCTGGCACAGCCGCCCGCGTGCGCGGGCAACCCGTATCAGGCCAGTATCGCCTCAATGGCGGCGAGTTCGTCTGTCGAGAGCGGTGACTGGGTCAGCATCTGCACCGCGTCGTCAATTTGTGCCGTTTTACTGGCCCCGATCAGCACGGAGGTAATGCGCGGATCGCGCAGCACCCACGTTAACGCCATTTGCGCCAGTTTCTGCCCACGCTGTTCTGCCAGATCGTTCAGCTTACGCACCCTGGCCATTTTCTCTTCCGTCAGCTGATTTTCATTCAGGAACTTACTGCCGCTGGCGACGCGGGAATCGGAGGGAATACCCTGCAGATAGCGATCGGTCAGCACACCACCCGCGAGGGGCGAAAATGCGATACAGCCTGTGCCATGCTCATCCAGCGTCTGCAATAAGCCCTGTTCCGGTGTGCGTTCAAACAGGGAGTAGCGGGGCTGATGAATCAGGCAGGGTGTCCCCAGATCGCGCAGAATCGTCATCGCTTCAGCAGCCCGCTCTGCCGGATAGTTGGAAATGGCGGCATACAGCGCCTTGCCCTGACGGACAACGTGATCCAGCGCCCGCATGGTTTCTTCCAGCGGCGTTTCCGGATCGGGACGGTGATGGTAAAAGATGTCAACGTAATCCAGGCCCATTCGACGCAGGCTCTGGTCCAGACTCGCGACCAGATACTTGCGCGAACCCCAGTCGCCGTAAGGGCCTTCCCACATGGTATAACCGGCCTTGGTCGAAATAATCAGCTCGTCGCGATGCGCCTGAAAATCGTCGCGCATAATGCGACCAAAATTGCTTTCTGCGGAACCGGGCGGCGGACCGTAGTTATTCGCCAGGTCAAAATGGGTGATGCCGCAGTCAAACGCATGGCGCAGCAACTGCCGGCTGGTCGCTAATGGGGTGCTGTCACCAAAGTTATGCCACAGGCCCAGTGAAATCGCAGGAAGCTTCAGTCCACTGCGTCCACTTCGACGCCATTGCATATGCTGATACCTGTCGGGGCGAGGAAAAGCTGTCATAGAAAAGTCCTGAGTGAAAACGATTAAATGTGCCAAAACAGTGGGAGTGTATACGGTTACACTCAGCATTAATCCGTGTCAGATCGCATATCTGCCGAATAATCCACGGTCGTAACGCTTGCTTGCCATGTAATCCGTTGGCGAAATGACAGGCACTGTTCGCTAAATTAACGCCATGTCAGATACTTATCAAAACACTTCCCTAAAGGAATTCGCTATGTCCTCTTATACGGTTGGTGATTATCTGTTGGCGCGTTTGCAGGCGTGCGGTATTCGACATCTGTTCGGCGTACCGGGTGACTTTAACCTGCAGTTTCTGGATCGGGTGATTGCGCATCCGACAATAAGTTGGGTGGGATGTGCCAATGAGCTGAATGCCGCTTACGCTGCGGATGGCTATGGACGCTGTTCGGGTATGGCGGCGTTGCTGACTACCTTTGGCGTAGGGGAGCTCAGCGCAATCAACGGTCTGGCAGGCAGCTTCGCAGAGTACGTGCCCGTGATTCATATCGTGGGCGCGCCGTCGAGCCAGGCGATGCAGCAGGGAGACTGCGTGCACCACACCTTAGGGGATGGCGATTTTGGCCATTTCATCCGCATGGCAAAAGAGGTTAACGTCGCCACCGCGCAACTGACCGCTGAGAATGCCACCGCCGAAATTGACCGGGTTTTGTGCAGCGTGATCCAGCAACATCGTCCGGGCTATCTGCTGTTGCCTGTCGATGTTGCCCAGGCCGAAACCGCTGCGCCCGTTCATCCCCTGGTATCGTCGGCTTCGTCACCCGAATCCCTGCGCAGCGCGTTTCGCCAGGCCGCCGAGCGGTTACTGGCACCGGCGCAACGCGTCTCACTCCTGGCCGATTTTCTGGCGCAGCGCTGGCAACAGCAACCGGCGCTGGCTGCGTTACGTGCCGGGCGTGCTTTTCCGTGCGCCACACTGCTGATGGGCAAAGGCGTGCTGGATGAGCAGCAGCCGGGGCTTGTGGGCACTTACGCAGGTGAGGGCAGTGAAGGCTGGGTACGCCAGCAAATTGAAGAGGCAGACGTCACGCTCTGCGTCGGCGTGCGCTTTACGGATACGATTACCGCTGGATTCACTCAGCAATTTCGCCCCGATCGGCTGATCGACGTGCAGCCACACAGCGCCAGCGTCGCGGGACAGACGTTTGCCCCGTTGTCGATGGCCGATGCGTTGCAGACATTACTGCCGTTGTTCGAACGCTATGGCGCAGGCTGGCAGTCCGCCGGGCCAGTGAAACCGGCGGCGCCTGTCCCTGACGCGGCCATCATCAGCCAGTCTGCCTTTTGGCAGGCCATGCAGTCTTTTATCCAGCCCGGCGATATTATTCTGGCGGATCAAGGCACCGCGGCGTTTGGCGCGGCGGCGCTGCGCCTGCCTGCCGGGGCGCAGCTGCTGGTACAGCCGTTATGGGGATCCATCGGTTATACTCTGCCAGCCGCGTTTGGTGCCCAGACGGCACGCCCGTCACAGCGCGTCATCCTGATCATTGGCGATGGTTCGGCACAGTTGACCATTCAGGAACTCGGCTCGATGCTGCGGGATGATCAGCATCCAATCATTTTTCTGCTCAATAATGAAGGCTATACTGTGGAGCGGGCCATTCATGGCGCAGACCAGCGTTATAATGATATTGCCCAGTGGAACTGGACAGCGCTGCCGCAGGCATTCAGTTTACACTGTCAGGCACAAAGCTGGCGCATCAGTGAAACCGTGCAACTGACCGCACTGATGGCGCAACTGACACAACAACACAGACTGTCGTTTATTGAAGTCGTGATGCAAAAAGATGACCTGCCGCCCCTGTTACGTAAAGTCTCAGCCTGTCTGAGCCAGCGCAACGGCGGATGAGATTCGGAAAGTTGCCTCTGTGCAGGCCAGACTAACGCGGTTAGGCTGTTGCACACACGAGTCAGACGCTCACCTCAAGCTTCGGTGGGCGTTGTTGTTTTATCGGCAGGATTTTATAGTGTCCTCCAACTCTTTAAGACCCCCAAGCGGAGCACCAGAAGAATGACAACTTATGCCTTGGTCGGCGATGTCGGCGGCACCAATGCCCGCCTCGCTTTGTGTGAGGTGGAAAGCGGCAGCATCTCCCAGACCAAAACATTCGCAACATCAGACTACGACAGCCTCGAAGCCGTCATCCGCCATTATCTTGATGAACAAAAGCAGGATATTAAAGACGGCTGTATCGCCATTGCCTGCCCGATTACCGATGACTGGGTTGAAATGACCAACCACGACTGGGCCTTCTCGACTAAAAAGTTGAAGGCGAACATCGGTTTTGAACACCTGGAAATTATTAACGATTTCACCGCTGTCTCCATGGCGATTCCTATGCTCGGCGAAGAGCATGTCATCCAGTTTGGCGGTAAATCGGCGGTGAAGGATAAACCGATCGCGATTTACGGTGCGGGAACCGGCCTCGGCGTCAGCCATCTGGTACACGTCGACCAGCGCTGGGTCAGTTTACCCGGTGAAGGGGGACATGTTGATTTTGCCGCTAACAGCGAAGAAGAAGATCAAATTCTGGAAGTCTTACGGGAAGAATTAGGTCATGTTTCAGCAGAACGTGTGTTGTCAGGCGCTGGTCTGGTCAATCTCTACCGTGCGATTGTAAAAGTCGATAACCGTGAGCCGGAGAATCTTAAGCCACGCGAAGTCAGTGAGCGCGCCCTGGCGGACAGCTGCACCGACTGCCGTCGTGCCTTATCGCTGTTCTGCGTCATCATGGGACGTTTTGGCGGTAATCTGGCGCTGAACCTCGGGACCTTCGGTGGCGTTTACATCGCGGGCGGGATCGTGCCGCGTTTCCTGGAGTTCTTCAAAGCCTCGGGTTTTCGTGCCGCTTTTGAAGACAAAGGGCGCTTCCGTGACTATGTTGCCGATATCCCGGTTTATATGATCACGCATGACCAACCCGGGCTGTTGGGTGCCGGTGCGCACCTGCGCCAGACGCTGGGCCGTATTCTCTAGTTTGCAGGCTCTGTCCTGCCCGACGCAAGGGCAGAGCCGCCTTTCCCTCTCACAACCGCATCAGTAGCCGAAACGCTTTTACTTTGCTGCGGCTGACCGGTACCTGTACTTCCATATCCCGCAACTTCAGCAGATAGGTATTGTTAAACCAGGGTTCGATTTCCCGGATTTTGTTGAGGTTGACGCAGTAGGACCGGTGGCAGCGGAAGAACAGGTGTTCGGGCAGGCGTGAGCAGAATTCCGTCATTGTCATCGACATCACATAGGCTTCACGGCGGGTATAGACGAAGGTTAACTTCTCGTGCGCCTCAACGTAGTAAATGTCATTCACGTCGGTCACGATAATGCGTTCATCTTTGGTCAGATTCACGGTCAGTACGCTCTGCGCCATTGGCGTCTGAGCGGGCGCGTGCTGTTGCTGCCAGGTGGTTTCCAGCTTGTTCAGCATCGTGACGATACGGGATTCATGATACGGTTTCAGAATATAGTCAAACGCTTCCAGTTCAAAGGCTTCCACGGCATGCTCTTTCCAGGCCGTGATAAACACAATCAGGGGCTTATGAACAAACTGATGAATACTCTTTGCCAGTAACATGCCATCCAGAGAGGGAATATTGATGTCGAGAAAGATCACATCAACCCGATGCTGCTGCAGATATTTGAGGACATCCAGACCGTCATCAAAGCAGGCCGCTATCTCAATCTTACTGTGTTGCTGAATCATCCAGCTCAGCTCTTGCTGGGCCAGAAATTCGTCCTCGACGATGATGGCTTTCATGCAAGGTTCCCCACCAGTAACTGCCCGGTTTTGCTCAGTGTAAACGCGATTTCGGTGCCGGGCTGATGACGCGCAATGTGCAGCCCTTCGCCCGAGAGTAACTTCACCCGGTGATGGACATTTAACAGGCCAATTTTATTGCCGGGCATTTCGTTGCGAGCCACACGATCAATCACCTCGTCACTGATCCCTTTACCGGTATCACGCACGGCGATGCGCACGCGGTCGCCCAGGTCTCGCACACTTAACGTCACCACACCTTTACCTTTACAGGGCTGAATGCCATGAACAATAGCATTCTCCACCAACGGCTGAATCAGCAGGCTGGGCAGGGAAAAATGCAAATCCTCGTCAATGTCATAAATCATGGTTAACTTATCGCCAAAGCGCGCCTGCTCAATCGCTATATAATCTTTTACCTGCCAGAGTTCTTTCTTGATATCGATAAGCTCATCGTCATTCAGTTCGAGGTTGTAGCGCAGATAGCGCGATAAGTTGATGACCAACTGGCGCGCCGTATCGGGATTGAGCCGGATAGATGACGAAATGGCATTCAGCGCATTGAACAGGAAATGCGGATTAATTTTGCTCTGCAGGGCACGCAGTTCCGCTTTATTGGCCATTTCGCGCAGTTGCTCCGTACGCGAGACTTCCAGCTGCGTCGAAATAATCTGGGACAGGCCTACCGCCATCTCTTTCAGCGAGCCGGTGATGCGGTGCGCACGACGGTAATAAATCTTCAGCGTGCCGGTCACCTTGCCTTTTTCCCACAAGGGGATGACGATCATGGAGTGAATATCTTTCGTCCGGTGGGCTTCGTCATTGTTTTTGATGATGATCTTCCCACTGTGCATCGCCTGCGCCGTCGTCGGGCTGATCCCGTCGTCACCATGCTGGTAATTGTGTTCACCGTAGCCAACATAGGCCAAAATCTTCTGCTTGTTGGTCATCGCGACGGCATCGGCCTTGATTTCCCGTCGAATGATGTCACAGACACGGCGCAGGGAATCGCTGTTGACCTGACGGAACAGCGGCAGGGTCTGGTTAGCGATATCCAGCGCCAGTTTTGCCTGACGTGCCGCAATAGCCTCTTTTTCACCTTCCACGCTCTGCACCAGCAACACGATTAAGCCAATGCTGGCGGCGCCCAGAATCATCGGCAGGGCAATTTCAGAAACAATGGTCAGCCCGAGCGCGGTGGGCGTGGCCCACAACACGATAAGCAGCATGGTCAGACTTTCGCAAAACATGCCGCCCAGAATCCCTACCAGCCAGCGCCGTTCGCGCTGCACCCGGCGATGAATGGCACCGGCGACAATGCCGGCGATGATGCTGGTCATCAGGCAGGGCACTGACGTCACACCATGAATATCTATCAGGAAGCGGTGCAGACCGGCAATCACACCGGTGGTAATGCCAACCCAGGGACCAAACAAAATACCGCCAGCCATCACGGCGATCACCCGTACGTTGAGCAATGAACCGTCGACATTGACCCCTGACCAGGTACTGAAAAGTGCAAACAGTGAAAAAATGGCAATCACGGCCGCTTTTTCCAGCGCCGTATGCTCATCTTTCTGCAGGATCTGACGAAAAGGTGGGGTTCGCGTCAGAAAAAACAGGCAAATCAGCATCAGCGCCGCACGGTCAAAGACGGCCAGAAGCATAGTAAAGTGTGAAGTCACAGGCGACTCTTCAGCGAGGTCAAAGAAGGTTATGATAAAAAATGTGATGATGTTGTGCCAGCGTGCCTGACAGCCAGCCGGGCAGTTCATGTTTTAGATCAATTTATTCAAAAGCTGAAAAAGAGGAAATGTTGAGCTCATTTAAGAGGAACGTTTTTCCGCTGCCAGTGCGGCCCGGTCCACTGTGGTCAGGCCCGGTGACTTTATTACGTGTTATCGCCCGGAGTGATGTATGCATCTGACTACCTCGCGTTTGACGTTAACCTCTTTGCAGCCTGAAGACTGGCAGCTGTTTCGTGCGGTACATGAAGATCGCGATACTATGCGCTGGGTAAGTGACATTCCCGATGAAGATGATATCCGTGAGCGGTTTCGTCAGCGTCTGGCACCCTGGCAACCCGGCAGTTTTCACATGTTATGCCTGGTCATCAGGCGGCGCGACAGCGGGGAAGCCATCGGGTTATTGGGTTGTACGCCGGAATGGCAGCCCGCCCGTCAGGCGGAGGTGGGATATATGCTGCTGCATCGCCACTGTGGTCAGGGGTTTGGCAGTGAAGCGCTGGAAGCGCTGTGTGCGTGTTTGTTCGACGCCGATTTTCTCAAACTCCGGGCGCTGGTGGTGGAAGGAAACTGGGCTTCCCGGCGAATTCTGGAAAAAAACGGCTTTCTGCTGAAACGGACGCTGCAAAATAATTATCTGCTGAATGACCGCTGGGTGAATGACTGGCTGCTCGAGCGGCTCAATCCGGGAAAATAAAAAATTTTCTGCTCCTCTCGACAAAGTTGTTATTAGCGCGTTATGTTCTTGTTGAGGTCACCGCAGTGACCAGCGTCGCTCGGACGGTCCGGGCGCTAACGTTTCCAGAGGATACCATGGCTGATAACAGCACCACTCGTCGTTTCTCGCGTATTGAACGCCTGCCCCCTTACGTCTTTAACATTACCGCTGAACTGAAGATGGCTGCGCGTCGGCGCGGCGAAGATATCATCGACCTTTCAATGGGTAATCCCGATGGCGCGACGCCGCCGCACATTGTCGAAAAACTGTGCCAGGTGGCTCAACGTGAAGATACGCACGGCTATTCCACATCGCGCGGTATTCCTCGCCTGCGGCGTGCTATTTCACGCTGGTATCAGGAGCGTTATCAGGTAGATATTGATCCCGAATCGGAAGCGATAGTCACCATTGGTTCCAAAGAAGGTCTGGCTCACCTGATGCTGGCCACGCTTGACCATGGCGACACGGTGCTGGTGCCGAATCCCAGCTATCCCATTCATATCTATGGGGCCGTTATCGCAGGCGCTCAGGTGCGCTCCGTCCCGCTGGTGGAGGGCATTGATTTCTTCAATGAGCTGGAGCGTGCTATTCGCGAGAGCTATCCTAAACCTAAAATGATGGTGCTGGGTTTCCCGTCGAATCCCACTTCTCAGTGCGTAGAGCTGGACTTTTTTGAGCGCGTCATCGCGCTGGCCAAACAGTACAACGTGCTGGTCATTCACGATCTGGCCTATGCCGATATCGTCTATGATGGCTGGAAAGCGCCGTCCATTATGCAGGTGCCTGGCGCACGGGATGTGGCCGTCGAATTTTTCACCCTGTCAAAAAGCTATAACATGGCCGGCTGGCGCATAGGTTTTATGGTGGGCAACAAAGAGCTGGTCGCCGCCTTAGCCCGAATCAAGAGCTACCACGATTACGGCACCTTTACGCCCTTACAGGTCGCGGCGATTGCGGCCCTGGAAGGGGATCAGCAGTGCGTGCGCGATATTGCCGAACAGTATAAACGTCGCCGCGACGTGCTGGTGAAAGGGCTGCATGAAGCGGGCTGGATGGTGGATATTCCCAAAGCGTCGATGTACGTCTGGGCAAAGATTCCGGATCATTATGCGCATCTGGGCTCGCTGGAATTTGCCAAGCACATGCTGCAGGAAGCGAAAGTATGCGTTTCACCCGGCGTGGGCTTCGGTGATTATGGCGATACGCACGTCCGATTTGCACTGATTGAAAACAGCGATCGTATCCGACAGGCGGTAAGAGGCATTAAGGCGATGTTTCGCGCCGACGGCATTTTGCCGGGCAGCGTGAAAAGTATGGAAGAACAGATTTAACATCCCATTGGGGCGACCACCTGTCGCCCCTGTGGAATGCCTGCAGAGACTACAGCATCAGCACAAAGGTGCCGACCCAAAGTAGTACAAAGAAAGAAATTCCCATCAGCGCATATTTCACAAGCGAACTCCTCTGAGCGGTTACGATATTGGCGATCCCATCCAGCGCAACGCGGACAGAAAGGATAAGGTCGCCGTTCAGATTTACGGTCAACGATCTCCCGTACGAACTGAATAACTCAGAACAGGATCGGGGCTAATCTACGCGTATTCAGACCGAAAATAAATAGTTTGGTTCTGAGAGTTTGTTCACATTTTTATCGAACGTCAATGTCCGGCACTGCCGACATGCCTACGCGGAGTTGCGCCAGGTTTTTCTGGTCCTGGTCCAGGACAATTTTAACCGGTAATCGCTGAACCACTTTCGTGTAGTTGCCGGTCGCATTATCGGGAGCAATCGCCGCAAATGTCGCGCCTGTCGCGGGGGCAAGACTGTCGACGTGACCGGTAAAAATCTGGTCAGGCAAAGCATCTACCCTGATGCGGACGGGTTGACCCGGACGCACATCCTGCAACTGCGTTTCCAGATAATTCGCGGTGATATAGGTTTGTTGTAACGGCACCACCGCCAGCAAACGGGTACCGGCGGAAACATAGGCGCCCAGGCGCACTGCGCGCTGTCCCACCATGCCGGCCACCGGGGCCACAATGCGGGTGTAAGACAGATTAAGACGTGCCTGGTCGACGCTGGCTCGGGCGGCAGCAACATCCGCTTCGGCGGATCGGACGGCTGCCTGCAGCACGCCAACCTGCTTAATCGCAGAAGCGAGCGCGGCTTCACTCTGACGCACCGCGGCGCTGGCAGAGCGCTGCGCCGAGCTGGCTTTTTGCTGCTCGTCAGCGGCAACGGTGCCGCGCTGATAGAGACGGTTATAGCGTTCGGCACTCTGTCCGGCATACTGCGCCGAAGCCTGACTGGCGGAAACGCTGGCCTTCTGTTCATCAATGACCGACTGCTGCTGCTCCAGCTGTGCTTTGCTGCTCAACAGTTTGGCTTCACTGACCTGCAATGCGGCCTCCGCGCTTTCCAGTGCCACTTTGTAATCGCGATCGTCCTGCGTCGCCAGGAGTTCACCGGCGGCAACCTGCTGGTTATCTTTCACCCTGACGCTGGCGATGTACCCCGACACTTTGGGCGCAACAAGGGTGTAATCGGCATTGACCCAGGCATCATTGGTACGGTGATCGTTACGGGTCATCACGGACCAGACAATCAGCGCCATCGCCAGCAAAACCAGCAGCAGCAGGGAAAGCAGCACGGTTTTTCTCATTACTAAAGCACGCATATACAGTTATCTCGACGTGGAGGTTGCAGGTTGAATCAAGGTTTGGGGCGGCCAGACGCGTTTCGGCAGCCAGGCGGTGACGACCAGCAGCAGCAGCGCAAAACCGATCAGCAGCAGCCAGGTATCACTCAGGCCGAGCACCAGCGCCTGGTGCTTTATCTGGGTAGCAAAGCCGCGCAGATTCTCGACGGAACTCACGCTGCCATCGGGCAACAGCGGAAACTGACTGCTGGCCTGACTGCTGTTGGGGGCGGTCATCAGCCACGGCCTGCTGCCCGCCTGGTTGACGAGGATACTGGAGTGAAACTGTTCACGATGGCTGACAAACCATGACACCAGGGTAGAGGCCGCAATGCTGGAAAACCCGCGTACCGTGTTGAACATCGCCGAGGCAAAAGGTCCTTCAGGCGGTGCTACCACGCTGGTCGCGCTCATCAGCACGGGCAGAATCACCATCGGCTGGCCTACGGCCTGCAACGCCTGAATCAGCCAGAAGTTATCCCGCGCCCAGTCCGTTGTGATCTGCATACCGAGCAGGCAGGAGGCAATCAGGAAGCACAAGCCCACTGCAAGCATCCAGCGACAGTCAATCCAGCGGATATTCAGCAGGGCGGCAAGCAACGGCGCCACAATGAGCTGGGGCAACCCAATGGTCAACGCCAGCGGCGCGAACTGGGCGATGCGAAAGCCATCGACCTGGGCAAAATAGCTGGAAGGCAGGGCAGAGCCGGACAGCGACACGATCAGGACGCCGGCCAGTACCAGCAGGCCGTGCAGCAGGTTAGGTCGCCGCAGCATCTGCAACTTAAACAGCGGCAGGGGATGGAACCACTCATTGATTAAAAAGACGATGAGTAACGGCACGGCGGCCAGCAGCATAGCGGCAATCAGCGGAGAATCCAGCCAGTCAAGCCGTTCGCCCTGGCTGAGTACCAGAATGATTAACGCCATCCCGCTACAGCCTGTGAGCATCCCGAACAGATCGATCTGCTGAAAACGTTCTGTGCGCAACGGATCCTGAGGCAATCCCCAGCCGGTTAATACGAGGGCTATCAGCATACCGGGCACAACCTGCCAGAAGACAAACATCCAGCTGACCTGATCGGTCCAGAAGGCGGCCAGCGACGCGGCCATATTCGGCCCGAAGGTGGCAGTAAGGGCATAGGCGCCTAATCCATAGAGCTTGAACGGCGGTGGCAGAAAACGCAGGGCGACGGTCATCAGCATCGGCGGCAGCGCGCCGCCAAAGAGCCCCTGGATCACGCGTAATGCCATAAACAGCACAGGATCGGTCATCAGCGGTAACAGTATTCCGGACAGCATAAAGCCGACCGAAACAAATAACGTAAAGCGGCGCAGGGAAAACGTCACCGCGAACCACGGCGCAATCATCATGGCGGCCACTTCGGCAGCCTGATAAGCCGAAACAATCCAGCTTCCGTCGTCGTAGCCCATACCGAGAGCAGCACGAATATCGGCCAGCGCAATATCACTGACGCGATCGTTGAGCCCGGAGGTCAGCGCCGCGATCCAGACGCCAAGCAGGCCCAGGGCGAGACGTAAGGTAAAGGGATGCAGCGGCGGCGCAGTGCCAGGCTGGGTCGTCATAGCAGGTGTCTCATTGTTTTTTTGGTTCGATGTATTGCGATGCGATACAGGCGGGGCGATATTACATGGCAATATGCTGTATTGCAATGTGGTACACGCTGTAAAACGTGCGCTTTTCGGGTTACAGTAAGCCAGCTCAAAAAGGACGACGCTATGACTCAACAATCATCCAGCCGCGAAGATGAAAAAACGGGCGGTATTCAGGTTATTGCGCGCGCGGCTAAAATTCTTAATGCTCTGGGCGAGCATCCCGGTGGCATGAGTCTGGGCGAAATCGCGCATGCGGTTGATCTGCCGCGTTCTACCGTACAGCGCATTGTGGCCGCGCTGGACAGCGCCGAACTGGTTCGAAGCAGTGGGGCGGGCGGATTGCGTCTTGGGCCAGCTTTACTGAAGCTGCTCGCCAGCGTGAACACGGATGTGGTCGATTTGGTCAAGCCGCTGCTGGAAAAACTGTCGGCGGATACCAATGAAACGGTCTCCCTGTCCCGCGCCAGTGGTGCGCAGCTTGCCGTCATTCATTATGTTGTGGCGTCGCGCGAGCTGCGGGTGGTTCCCCGTATCGGACTGGAGCTGCCGCTCTACAGCACCTCGGGTGGCCGCGCCTTGCTGGCGCTGGAAAGCGATGAAGACGTCCGGACGCTGGTGGGAGATGCCTGGCGCGAACTCACGGACAAGACGGTTAAGACGCAGGCAGCACTGTTAGAGATGCTTCGGGAAGTGCGTGAAACCAGCATTTCCTACGACCGTGGTGAAACCCTTGAAGGCGTTTCAACCATGGCCTTTGCGCTCGATACACTGTTTGGCCGCTTTGCGGTCTCCTTACTGGTGCCCACGGCGCGGTTTAAGAAGCATGAATCACGCTATCGTGAAGAAATGTTGCTGTGCAAACAGGCTCTGATTCGTGAAATTGGCAAAATTGCCGCTGTTGAAGGATGAGTGCTCAATGAAAACAGTATTAATGGCTATCGATAATTCACCGGTCGCGAAGAAAGTGGTGTCGTTAACGATCGAAGAAGCACAGGCGCATGATGCACAAGTGATTGTGCTGTGTTGTATCGATCCCGCCTATTCATCCTGTAGCCAGCCCATCGATATTGATGCCGGTGAAGATCCGGCAGATTTTGTGGCCGCGCAGGATGAGCAAAATACCGCTGAAATGGTGGTACGTCATGCCCTGGCACCCTTGCTCCAGGCCGGCATTAAGGCGCGAGGTATGATTCTGGCCGGCGAAGCGGCGGAGACAATCGTGGCCCAGTCCCAGCAGCTCAATGCCAGCATGATTATTATGGGGCGACGTCATTTATCGCCCTTTAACCGGTTATTAAAAGGATCTGTGAGTGCCGCTGTGGTTGAACGCGCGCATTGCCCGGTACTGATCGATGTGCGTAAGGATTAACAACGTAGTATGACTCTCCTGCTTTTTCTTACGCTGGCCGCCTTTGTGCTGCTGGCGATTATCATCGTTATGTTAGTCAGAACCACCCGGCTTAAAGCGTGGCAGGGCGTGGTTCTTTTTATCCTGCCGCTGTTGTTGTCGAATGTTTTATGGTTCAGCTGGATCCAGCCTCAGCAGCAGCAGGAGAAACGCTACGAGCGCGCGGCAGATTATATGGCACAGGCTACGGTATATCGGGTGCTGCGCACTCAGGAACCCGCGCTGTGGCAAATACTGACGCGCGATCTGGCGCGCAAACTGCGTGAAGGCGAACCCATGTTGCAGGCAACGGGCGAACTGCGCGGGTTATTGACGGATGTGATCAATCAGCGCCTTATGCGGGGTACTGACGCGGCCGTATTGAAATATATTGGCGTCTCGGTGGAAGAAATGCAGACGCTCAATAAAATTGACCCGGGCCTCTGTTTTCAGTTCCTTTATCCGCAGGTGAAGGGCGGTATCAATCTGGTTGAAACTCTGCCCGCCAGCCTGAACCAAAAAGATGCCGATGCCACCGAGTATTTGCTGCTTAACAGTCTGGGGGACGAACAACCGCTGGACCGCAAGCAGGCGCAGCACGATCTCAAAACCATCGTCGACCATCTCTACCTGAAGTGGGGCAATAAGCTGCAACAGCTGAATATGCCTGCCGATGCCGCCGTTGATCGGTCTTCCATGTGTGCCATGTCTGTCGATCTTTATAGTGCCATCCTCGCACTCCCGGACAAGCAAGCCGCCAATCTGCTTCGTAGAATGATTGCGCTTTCAGGCGAAGGTTAAAAAGAAAAAAGCCCGCCAGTGGCGGGCTAAATGCTGAGAGAGGCTTTTTTTAGAGTAATTCCTGGTGTTGTTCGTGAGGCTTTTCACTGGAATCAGTGTCGCAGTTTATTGGCATAACCTGCCAGTTGTTTAACCGTATTGAATCAATTGGTAAAACTTCGTAAATACGCAGTTGTTCGCGTACTAATCCTATAGATGCGCATTTTGCAGCGCCTTACACTGCGTCAAAATGTGAGGAAATAAAATGAAAATGGCAATCATGGGTGCATTTGCACTTATTTTTCTGAGCGGTTGTACCGCCAGTAAACCCGGGGCGTTTGAACGTGTTGATGAAGATCCCAGTTCAAATACCGTACAATATCGTTTCGACCCGCTGAAAGTGAATCGTGATGCAATGGAAATTGATATCGCGAATTACTGCAGCAATAAAGGTTTTGATAAAGTAGAGTCACTCCCTGTTCAGGACAGCACAATACCAGGTTTAAAGAAAACCTGGTATCAGTGTAATTACGCAGTGAAAAGTTAATGAATAAATGAGGTGGGATTATATCCCACCTTCTTTTTATATTATGCTGTGTGAAATCTTTGCCCTTCAGTGAATATCATTTTGTTTCATGCCTCCTTTCTGCTGCGCTGGAACGTCTGCGGATAACGCCTCCTGTCCAGGAGAAATAAAGGCTACCGACTGAGGGAACAGCGCGGCGGTAACGATGTCTGGCATACGGCACCTCCTCTTTTTCAATACTCAGGATAATACGCCGAAAAAGTGCAGCAAAAATGCAGCCTGTGTAGAGTTATTTCGATAAATATGTCGCGATATTTCAAAAAAGAACGCGAAAAAGAGGGTGAGCGCATATTCCAATCGGAATAGACCGAATAGGTATTAATATGCGTGAGACCTGTCTTAAAAACAAGGCTGACGTGCATGTGTGAAGATGGAAATTAGCGCTACAGTAATATCAGGACAATTAAAGGGAGACAAACATGACGCATAGGGTAAAAAACGTTCTGCCGCTTCAGGCAGAGCTGGCAGAATGTCCGCTCTGGGCTGTGCAGGAACAGGTGCTGTGGTGTGTGGATATTCTGGCACCGGCCATCCATCGTTTCGATCCGGCGAGTGGTGAGCTCTCCACATTTCCCCAGGCAGAAGAAGTCGGATGCATCGGCCTGCGGGAACAGGGCGGTATCATTGCCGCACTGCGTAGCGGCGTCTGGCTGCTGGACGAGCAGGGGAAACCGCAAAAAAAAGTGGCGGATAATCCCGGTATCGCCGGGAAAAGCCGCTTCAATGATGGCCGCGTGGATCCCTGGGGTAATTTCTGGTGCGGCAGTTTATGGGAGCCACAGGATAAAAACGGCGGCTTGCTTTGTCGCGTAACGCCTGATTTGACGCTTGAGGTGAAGGCACGCGACATCAAAATTTCCAATGGCGTTGCCTTTTCTCCTGACCGTCAGTGGATGTATCACAGCGATACGCCGAATGAAGTGCTCTATCGCTATCCGCTTGATGCTCAGGGCGAGCCGGGGCAGCGTGAAATCTTCCGGCGGTTTGATGCCCGTGGTGGCTTGCCCGATGGGGCGGCTGTCGACAGTGAGGGCTATTACTGGTCAGCCCTGTTTGACGGCGGACGCGTCGTGCGTATTGATCCGCACGACGGTGAAATCGTCGATGAGATTACACTGCCGGTGAAATGGCCCACCATGGTGACGTTTGGCGGCAGCGATCTCAAGACGCTGTTCATCACCAGCTCACGCGAAAACCTCAGCGAAGAGGATCTCGCCCGCTATCCGCAGTCGGGCGATATTTTTGCGGTGGATGTCGACGTGGCCGGTATGGAAGAGCCGCGTTTTCGCGGCTGATGATGAGGGCCAGGCTTATCTGGCCCTGTAACGTTACTGACGCTGCAACAGCGGTTCATGGGCTGGCTGGCTCTGCGGCAGGCGGATAGTCAGTGACAGCACCAGTGATATAACCAGCAGGGTCATAATGAGGCTGAAAGTGACCGTAAAGCCGCCAAACAGTGAAGCCACCAGCGAACCCATTACGCTGCCAATGCCAAAGCCGAGATAAATCAGGCCATAATTTTTGGTCAGATTATTCAAGCCGAAAAAGTCACTGACCAGCGAAGGGAAGACGGTAATGGTGCCGCCGAAGCTAAACGCAATGCAGGCCAGGGACAGGAAAAACGTGGTTTGATTCATCTGTGTAAACAGCATCAGGCTCATACCGATCAGTGAAACCAGTTGGGCCAGTGAGATCACGCGAATACGCACCATTTTATCGGACAGCACGCCCAGTACTAACCGACCACTCAGGTTTGCTACCGCGATGACCGTGACGGCGTTAGCGGCGGTCTGGGTGCTGAGGTGAACCAAACCTTCCCCGATGTCTTTTGCAACGCCAATCACATACAGCCCGCTCATACAGGCAGTCAGAAACATCAACGCCAGCATCCAGTACTGTGGCAGACGCACCGATTCGGCCAACGTATACTGACGCGTCGCTTCTGCCTGGGTAGCTGACGCAGATTGCAGCGGCGCATCGCGCATCATCAGTCCGCCAGCAATAATCATCGCCATTGCCAGCAGGCCCCAGAGCACAAAGGTCTGTTCAAGCCCAAATCGTGCCAACAGTGCCCCGCAAATGAATTTAAATCCCAGACTTCCCAGACCGTAAGCGCCAATGGCGCAGGCCGATATCATGCCTTTACGTTCAGGAAACCATTTCACACAGTTGGATAGCGTCATCAGATACCCTGCGCCATCGGCCAGACCTAACAACACGCCCGCGCTCAGGTACAGCATGATCAGATTATCTGCATGGGCGGTCAGCCCTAATCCCAGCGCCATCAATATACCTGCGCCGATAGTGACCTTACGGACGCCAAAACGCTCCTGCAGCTTGCCAGCCAGTGAAGAAGAGATGGCCAGCCCCAGGCTCAGTAAACCAAATGAAAATGCGATCTGGCTTACGGGCGCATCCAGTTTTTGCGCGAGCTGACCATTGAATAAGCTCCAGGTATAAACGGACCCCAGCGCTAACTGAGTTATCACCGTACCGATAAGTGTGAGCCAGCGTGTACGCTGGTGGGCAGTCTGTTGAGTCGCGTTCATTATGTTACTCCCAGGGGGAAACTGAATACTGGCGTCAGAATAACCAAAACCCCTACGCGCGAGGGCGGAAAGCGCATGAACGGAATGCAACGCGGAATGAAATGCTGTCAGGGCGGAATGAATGGCCGCGTGGGGTAAGTGTAACGAGGTGAGTCAAGTTAATGAAGGCAGGTAAACAGCAGTAAGGGAATATTACGGCCAACCTCTTTTCCCGGCAGGCTTAGCATTTTTTTGCCAGGCTTAAAGTCCATTCAACAGGAGGAAATATGAAAGACCGGACATATGAATCCATCACCAGTGAGGATGAAGTTTGCTGCATTATCGGTCAGGCAGTGATCGAACTGAGCGCAGAACAGCAGCCTGTCACGAAATCTACCCTGGCACTGAAATTATTGTCAATGGCGGACCGCGACAGTGACGACGAGCGGGTTCTGCTCTACTGGATTGCGCGCAAAGCGATCAATCAACCCCAGCATCTTGTCAATGCGCAGCAAAAACGGGCATGACGCCCAGACAGGAAAGGGCGCCATGCCCGCTACGGTTCCGTTTTGTTTACACAGGACACATCACCGTAAAATCATGGTAGCGCCAGGGACGGCGAAGACGCGTTCCGTCGCGCCCGGTGAGCACGACACCGTAAAACGTGACTTTCTCTGTGCCTCGCTGCTCTCGCTTTCTCTGCTAAGAGAGGTCATTACCGCCAGTGCGAAGCGGCACGATAGCGAGCCGCACATTTCCCACCTCCTCGCCTGCGATCACACTCAGACATACTCTGCACGCTGACAGAAACAGTTGACTATGGGACAAAGACACAAGTTTTCCTGTGCCCGGAGGCGTTATGCATTTCACATCCTTCAACTCAGCCTGCTTGCTGCTGGCGCTGACGTGTACGTCGTGCAGCCAGTCATCTTCTGGTCACATCCCTGCGGGTAAATGTGATGCGGAAGCGACCTACAATCTTCATTTGTCGCGCTTTGACGAAACGGCGCAACAGTTGGCGCACGGTACCGGGTGTTTTATCCAGACGGATTTGTCGCGCACTGGGGCTGTTCAGGTGAATCCTGTAGAGGGCACCATGACGCTTCGTGAAGCGCTCGGACAGGCTATAAAAGGCACGCCGTTGAAGATTGTGGCGCAAACGCCGGATGTCATTACTGTCGAAAAATAATCGCGAATTACGGAGGTCACACCATGCGCAGAGGCGCTGCTTTGCTTATTTTGTTGTTAACCGCATCAGTCTGCTATGCCGCGCCAGGGGGGAACGGTGGGGAAGGTGGAAATGGCGGAGCGGGCGGTAACGGCGGAAGTATGGACAATCAACCTGGCGGTGCTGGGTTGCCTGGCCACAATGGTCAGCGCGGCATGAATGGTTGTCCCGGCGGTACTGCGCCCTCTCAGGACGGCAGATTTTATCTGCCCGGCACACATGAGCAATGTAATCCGGCGCATCCAAAGTCGCATCCTAAACGGCATCACACCGTGTCGTCCGGGCAGATGGAACGAATCTGATGATCGGCTGGCCCCGCGCCTGTGTATCACCGGCTTGTGCGCAGGCAAGGCAGACATGCGCCGACAGGTCGGGCTGGTTCGTGGCTACGCACTAAGCGATTAACTGGCGCGTTCAGCAATCGCAGGGATGGGGTTGTTGCGGGAGAAAAGACAAACATGCATCACGCACTATTGCCCGTGGGCGGCCTTTTTTATCGCGCTGTGTTAACCGCGAAGGCGCAGGCGGTGCTTGCCGCACCCGGCCCGCAAAGCGCGGGGCGTTATCATCGCCACGGGCAACCGGCCTTGTATATGAGTCCGCTGCCGGAATGGTCCATCATGGCGGTATCGGGCTATATGCGTGAGGATGGCCTTTCACGCGTCCTGATTCCACTACGCCTGTCAGGGGCCTGGCTGGTAGATCAGCGCGATAAGGCAAAATGTGAGCAACTGGGAATCCTGCCAGAAGCCGCTGACGGCAGTTGGCGAACGGCGCTGCAGCAGGGGCGAATCCCGGATTCATGGCACAACGCAGATAAAGGCAGAGTAACAGGCGCGGATGGGATTATTGACCGTTCGCGTCTTATTCCCGGCGGCTGGCATATCTGTCTTTTTCAGTGGAACACGCCTTCTGCACCACGCGTGGCGGTATGCGGCAAGCCCATCCCGATTACGCTTTCACCGGCTGGCTCCAAATGGGGATTATAGTGTGGGCAAATTAAGCCAAACCTGTCCCACGCTGCGGTCGCAAATAAACCGACGCTCGCTGCGGACTGGCTCTCATTTCACAGAGACCTGTTTATCCGCAGGCCAACTCAGAGAACCGTCGCCGATGTTTGCCGCGTCGGTTTCCTTCATTCCGTCACCGCCGCTGAGCGGTCAGTTAACCCCGTCGCGATGCCCGTTATCCTGCTGAGCAACATTATGCAGGACCATGGCGGCGGCTCCGAATGCGACCGTATCCGTGGCCGCGACGTCCGGCAGACAGATTTCAGGCTGCACGACAGGTGTGCCGTTTAACGTATCCAGAGTGGAAAAGTCGAGCCAGGCCGCAAGCCGTTCACGCACCATCTGCGGAAGTGTCCCACCCAGATAGATCGCCGCTGGCGCGAGGACCGCATTCAGCATAAAGCCCAGCCGGGCGATCTCCGGGCCAGTACGTGCGATCCATTCGTCGAGAACCGCTGTGTTTTCGCTAAGAAAATGGTGCCAGACAGCCTCAGCGCGGCCTTCAGGTATCTGGCCAAGGCGATGCTTACACCACGCCGCAAGGTCAGTAAAAGAGGGGCGGGGCCTGTCGAGTGGCAGCAGCAGCCCAATTTCGCCCGCATTGCCCAGATGACCGCGATAACGTTGTTTGCCCAGGATAAGGCCACTGCCGACGCCCTCTGACAGGTAGAGATAGATAAAATCGTCATGATTAGCCGCATTACCCAGCGTCATTTCGCCCATGGCGGCAGCATTGGCATCATTTTCGATTAACACCGGACAGCCCAGCGCCTGCTGAATGGCTTCGAACAGCCCGGGTTCATCCCAGGAAAGCACTTCGGGAGCCAGATGGAGCGGAGCCTGACCGCGCTGGAAGCGCGTCGGCATGGCAATGCCTGCGCCAATCAGTAAATGATCCGGTATGTGGTTTCTCTCAAGCAACGTTTTGTGGCCCTTCTGTATCTCTGAGCGGGCGCGGGCAAAGGTATCATAGTGGCCGGTCAGTTCAATTTCGTCGACCCGTTTCCCTTTGAAATCAAGCAGCATCAGCGTAACAGAGAAGCGGCTGGCATGAATCCCAACGGCATAGCCGATGGAGGAATTAAGCATCAGATCAATGTGGGGCGCGCCCCGGCCAGATGAACGACGGGCTCCTTCGATGATGATACCTCGCTTGATGAGATCGCGGGTCATCATGCTGACGGCCGCCGCTGTCACCCCGCAACAATCGGCGATCTCAGCACGTGATGCGGCGTCGTTGCGACGCAGATAACGTAGTACGGCCGACTGCGTCGTACCGATTCCTTCCCAATGTTTTGATGAAGTCAACGCACCTTCTCCCTGTCGTTTTCACATGGTCATGAACCTGTCATTTAAATAAATTAACTTACTTAAATAATAGGCACAACGGGAATAAACACCATGTCAAAAAAACTCACAGTCCTCGCCACCCTCGTGATGTCCGCGTTGTGTGTTGGCATGACTCACGCAGAAGAGATAACGATCAAACTCGCCACGCTCGCCGAGCGTAGCGCACCTAACCGCATTACCAACATTGAAGATGCAGCCGACATCATGAACAAGCAATTTAAGGCTGCGGGCGTCGACAAACATATTGTGATTCAGGCCAATAGCAGTGCTGTCAAAGGCTGGGACGACTTCGCCATGGATATGCTGAAGGCGATGTCTGTCGGACAAGGGCCGGATATCTATGTGCTGCCCCATGAATGGATTGGTCAGTTTGCGAAGGACGGCTATGCCTTGCAAATGAACGATAAGATCGCGGCGGCACCGTGGGTCTATGGCGACATCCTGCCCGTCCTGTGGGCGTCGGCAAAGGCAAACGATGGAAAGATCTATGGCATACCGCAGGATGCTGAAATAAGAATGTTTTTTTACAACAAAGATATGTTGAGAAAAATTGGCAAGGATGAAGCCTTTATCAACGCCATACCGGCCAGGGTGGAGTCCGGTGATTTTACACTGGACGATCTGACAGCCCTTGCCAAAGAGGTCGTGGACGGTAAAGCGGCTCAGTACGGCATGTTGCACCGGCCGAATGTCGGTATTGATTATCTGATGGTTTTTCAGTCTTACGGCGTGAAATTTATGGATGACAAGACCGGCAAGCTCATCTTCCCTAAAGCAGAAATGGCGGATGCGCTTGGCTGGTATGAGCGCAATGCGAAGCAGGGAGTGACGCCGGTCGATAACACGGCGATGAGCTGGGATGCCATTCAGAACGCGTTCAAGCAGGAGAAAGCCTTTATCTTTCACCAGGGCGTCTGGGCGGTTGCCTGGCAACTGGGCGACAAAAATGGCGCGGTCTGGCCGACAGACAAAGAAGGGTATTTTCATAAGATAGGCTGGATCCCGGCGCCTGCGGCCAAAAAGGGCGGTCAGCCCTCAAACCTGTCGCATCCGCTTCTCTATACGGTGAACGCCAAAAGCAAAAATGCTGACATTGCTGCCGAACTGGTGGCACTGGCGACGTTGCCTTATTTCAACAACGAACATGCTGTGACGTCCTATCACACGGCCATCAGCAACGCGCAAACGGCGATGCCGAAATACCGCGATAACTGGGTGCTGTCAGCCGCTTCGCCCATGATGGTACATGCGAAGTTCGTGCCCAATCATATCCAGTTTGGCAGCTATAACAAGGTGTTGTTCAGCGGTCTCCAGGCGGTTGAAACAGGAAAAATGACGGCAAAACAGGCCGTTGATTTTATCGCCGAAGAGCTCGAACTGCAGTTTGGCGACGATATAGAAATCCGGTCGTCTGTCGCCAAAAAATAGTGCTTAGCCTGTAAAGCGTCGCTTACTCTCCAGGGAGATGTGGTCATGTCTCAGTTTCAGCCTCGGGCGCACCGGCCGGCCCGACCTGTGTTCTATCTCGCGCCTGCTATCGCGCTGTTGGCCGTCTTTTTCCTGGCGCCCATTATCGTCAATACCGTCATCGCCTTTACCGATATGGGCGCTGATCTGCGGGTCGGTCACTTCACGCTGCAAAACGTCGAGCGGATTGTCTTACGCGATGCGCGCATGCCTGCGGTGCTGCTGACGACGCTGATTTATGTCACGGCGACGCTGTTTATTTTTAACGTCGGGCTGGGTGTCCTGTTGGCGATAACAACGACGGCCATTCCCGACAGGCTGGGTAATCTTTTTCGCGGTCTCTGGCTTTTGCCACGCATGTCACCGGCCGTCCTCTACAGTATTCTGTGGATATGGGTTGCCGATCCCACGCCGTCTGGTTTGCTCAATCAGGTAACCGGATCCTTCGGTCTGCCGCTCATGAATCTGCGTAATGATTTCCCCTTGTTTCTCATCATTGTGGCAAATGGCCTGGTCGGGGCATCGTTTGCCATGGTCATTCTGACTTCATCCATTCGTTCCATCCCTGCACATCTTGCCAATGCGGCGCGAGTGGATGGGGCGAGCGAATGGGGCGTGCTGCGCTATGTAGTGGCCCCCGCACTGTCTCAGCCCATTCGGTTTATCACCATCTATCAGGGGCTCTCCTTGCTGACGACCTACGAGTACATTCTGCTCATCACCGGTGGCGGTCCCGTCTACGATTCGACGCCTTATGCGCTCTATATCTACCGTCGCGCCTTTGAAAATGGGGCTTACGCCTATGGCGCGGCGCTGGCGCTTGGCCTGATGGTGATCGGCGTAGGCGTGACCTTAATGCAATGGCGGGTCAGTAATATGCGCGCGACGTTTGCCGCGCCGAAAATCGAGGTATTGTGATGTCACTCGTTCCAAACCCGGCAGTGGCCAAATCGAAATGGGCGCGTCTTGAACGCAGAGGCACAATCAACCGTGTCGGCTTCCTTTCTGCGCTCATTCTCTTCCTGACGGTGATGTCAGTGCCGATTCTGCTGCCTTACCTCTGGCTTCTGGCCAAATCGCTGACCACGTCTGATGCGTCCGTCAGCCGACTGGTTCTGTGGCGCACCAGCGCAATTGCGGGCGTCGCGTATATCGGAGCGATCGCGCTTGCTTTCCTGGCAGAGCGTTTACGCAGACCGGTATTGTCCTGGGCTGCGCTGGGGATCGTTGTGCTGCTGCTTGTGATGATTTTTCTGATGCCACACATGACGTTGCACAACTACCGTTTTCTCTGGATGCGCGACATCGCGAATACGGGCACCACGCGCGTGGACCTGATGCCATCGGCCTGGACGGCACTTGGAAGCTCGCTGATCTTTGGCGTTTCACAAACGCTGATTGTCACGATCGTCGCTACCCCAGCCGCCTACGCGTTATCGCGCTTTGCCTTTGCCGGGCGGCAAAATTTTCTGCGTGGCTTGCTGCTGTTACATGCTTTCCCCGCGCTGGCGCTCACCATTGCCATCTTTATCCAGCTTCACTTTATGGGCCTGCTCAACCATCTTTTCGGTGTGGTGATGGTGATGAGTGCGCTGGAGCTGCCTTATGCGATCTTCGTCCTGAAGGGCTTTTTCGACGCAGTGCCCTGGGATATTGAAATGAGCGCGGTGACCGACGGTGCGACCCGTTTTCAGGCTTTTCGTATGGTGGTATTGCCCCAGGTGCGTAGCGGACTGATTGCGATTGCCACCTTCACCTTTTTACGTGGTTGGGAGGAGTACGTTTTTGTCCAGACGCTACTTATCGACAAAAGCCAGATGACGATGAGCCTCTACCTGTTCTTTGTCGCACAGGATAATACGGGTGCGGATTACGGCATGATCGCCGCTGTGGGCATCATTTATTTACTCCCTGTGCTCGTTCTCTACACCTTTACGCAGAAATACATCACTCAAATGAGTTTTGGCGGTATCAAGGGATAATTGTCATGGCCTCGATCACTCTTAACAATGTCAGCAAAAACTGGGGCGAGACTCAGGTCCTGAAACCGATGAATCTTACCATTGAGAACGGCGAATTCGTCGCCATTCTCGGCCCCTCAGGATGCGGTAAATCGACAACGCTGTTTCTGCTGGCAGGGCTTTATGCGCCGACCAGCGGTGAGATCGCGTTTGACGGGCACAACGTTAATCGCATCGATGCCCGCGATCGCAACGTCGGTATCGTCTTCCAGTCTTATGCGCTTTACCCGAACCTGACGGTACGCGAAAACATCGCTTTTCCGTTACGTTTTAAAAAAACAGGTAAGGAGCACATTGCCAGGCGCGTGGAGGAGGCGGCTAATCTGGTGCAAATAAGCGCACTGCTTGATCGACGCCCGTCGCAGCTTTCAGGGGGACAGCAGCAGCGCGTGGCGCTGGCGCGGGCACTGGTCAAGGAACCGAATATTCTGTTACTCGACGAACCGCTTTCTAACCTCGACGCGACGCTCCGTATCACCATGCGGACGGAACTCAAGAATCTCCAGAAACGTCTCGGCTTCACCACCTTGATCGTCACCCATGACCAGCTGGAAGCCATTACCATGGCCGATCGGATCATCTGTATGAATCATGGCGAGATAGTGCAGATTGGGACACCTGATGACCTGTACAGACGTCCGGCCGATCGCTTTGTTGCAGGGTTTATCGGCTCGCCGCCGATGAATCTTGTGGAAGGACAGGCCGTCGGCGGGTTTCTGCACCTGGAGCAAACGACACTCGAACTGAACCACGAATACGACGGCCCCGTTTGTTTTGGTCTGCGTCCGGAAGATATCAACCTTATTGCCGCTGACGAGGCTGCCTTGTGTGGGGAGATTATGACCGTTGAGCCGATGGGACGTGAAGTTTTCTACACGATTGACACGCCGGCCGGCACGCTTCGCGCGCTGGAATATGGTGAAGCGGTGCGTCATGCGCCTGGTTCCCGGGTAGGAGTAGCGTGCCAACCCGAACTGACTCTGATCTTCAATGCTGTCGGTAAACGCATCGTCGATCTTCATGCCAACCTCGCCGTAACCGGCCACCCCAGCAGACAGGTTCACGCTGGCTAGCTTACAGGACAAGATTTCCATGACCCGAATCGTATCACACCGTGGCGCCAACCATTTTGCGCCAGAGAACACCTTCTTTGCCGCCGATCTGGCGCTTGAACAGGGGGCTGATTACATTGAGCTGGATGTACGGGAGAGCGCCGATGGTGTGCTCTACGTTATCCATGACGAGACGCTGGATCGCACCACGAACGGGACGGGCCCTGTTGGGCATGCTCTGTCGCGCGATATTGATGCACTGGATGCGGGAAGCTGGTTCGATGAGCGTTTTAAAGACGCCAGGGTGCCGCGACTTGATGCCTATCTCGAACATCTGCGCGGCCGCGCGGGCGTTTATATTGAGCTGAAATACTGCGATCCGGTAAAAGTGGCTGCACTGGTACGCGATCTCGGTATGGTCCGTGATACGTTTTTCTTTTCGTTTTCCGAAACGATGCGCGCTGGCCTTCAGGCCGTTGCGCCGGACTTTCGCAAAATGATGACCCTCAATATCGCGATGTCTCCCTCTCTCGTTGCCACCGTGCATCATGCATCGATCATTGAGGTAAACGTAGAGCAGATGCGTCATCCCGGTATTCTTGAAGCAAGCCGTAAGACCGGGCTTGAGATTATGGTTTATTACGGTGATGACGATATAGCGATTCATCAGGAAATTGCGGCGGCGGGCGTCGATTATATTAACCTCAATCGCCCGGATCTCTTTAGCCACACACGGCGATAGGTTTACAGAACGACTGAACGATAAGGTTCTGCGTCGCTACCCGTGTTTACGGGTATGACGGGTAAACAGAGAAGGGCAGCTGCGGTACTGCCCTTCGACATTATCTGGCAGGCCCCGGCCCTGGAGGGCGCCTGACAATGATGTTATATCGACGCGTTTTGATCGCGTAAATATGCCCTGCACCGTTCCCTTCCGTTTAATTGTAAACCTCTCGTTCCCAACGCAAACAACATCGTGACACTAGCTGACTTTATCGTCTGCGATCGCTGCAGGCGAGTGCACCGGCCGGATTTATTCTGGCTGACGTAAGTGATGGCATCGCATAACTCGCGGTCAGATGCGGTGACAGGTGACAAGCACGCAGATAACGATAATCCTTCCTCTCTCCGATGTCTGAAATACGTTTATACAGACAGGTGACATACATTGATTTCAGTTTTTTTTAAGCGAAAATAACCAGAATTGATTTACGTCAATAAAAGAAATTATGCTGACATGACGGTCTCGTCCTATTCCCCCTTTTCACACTCGCTTCCTGAAAGTTATTTTTTTAACAATGAAAAATTAACGTTCTCATGTGACTGGTGGGATTTTGCACATGTCATGCTCTGAAATACATTGATCACTTACTGAACATCCTTATTCCATAAGCTCTGAAGGGGTTTTTAAATAAAAATCATATAAATCATAAAGATGATAAAAAATTGTTAAAGCATGTCTCTGTAACCTTTAGTTACATATTTTTATTTCCTGTCATGCATGAAACGTTCATAAACTCCGTCTCCAGGTGCTTGCTGGACGTTTTTTTATTTCTGAAAAGTACCTGAAAAATACCGTGTCGACGTGCTGGTGAATGGAATGCGCCCGCTTTACATCCCGGGGTTTTGATTCCTGTCAGATGACGGGAACCGGGATAGTGCTAATAAAGGGTTTGCTTTTCTTTTAATTTCTCGCTGGCAGTGACCGCTTCTATAACTTCATAGAACAGGGACAGCTATGTCTAATTCTTCCTTTCAGTCCGAAATACCCAAAGCACGTATTAATCTGAAACTTGATCTGCATACCGGCGGCGCGAGCAAGAAAACCGAGCTCCCTCTGAAATTGCTGGTTGCGGGCGATTTCAGCCATGGGCAGGAGACAGCACCGTTATCTGAGCGAAAAAAAGTTAATCTGAACAAAAATAATTTCGACGCTGTGCTTTCCGAATATTCCCCGAAAGTCAGTCTTACCGTTAAAAACACGCTTGCTGGTGACGGTAGCGAAGAAAATATCCGTCTGACCTTTCAGAGCATGAAGGATTTCTCGCCGGAGCAGGTCTCCCGACAAATACCTCAGCTCAAAGCCATGCTTTCCATGCGCAATTTACTTCGTGATTTAAAGGCCAACCTGCTGGACAACCAGGCATTCCGAAAAGAGCTGGAAAAAATCCTGCTCGATCCGGCATTAAGCGCCGAACTCCGGTCTGAGTTGTCTGCGCTGGCCCCGAAACAGCCATAGGCTCACGGTGCTTTAACGGATTAATAACGGATTAATAAGGAAGATGCTGATGTCTGTAAAAAATGAAAATGCCGCAGGTGGCGAGAGTGTGGTGCTGGAGCGTCCTGCTGCCGGGGTTTATGCGTCACTGTTTGAAAAAATCAATCTGAACCCGGTGTCCGAGTTGAGTGCACTGGACATCTGGCAGGATGCACAGGCGATGTCGGATGCGACAGCCGATGAGCGTCTGACGGCCGGGATGCAGGTGTTTCTGGAATGCCTGACAAAATCGGGCTCAAAAGTGGAGAAACTCGACAGAAACCTGATTGATCATCATATCGCGGAGCTGGACCACCAGATTAGTCGCCAGCTTGATGCCGTTATGCACCATGAGGACTTTCAGGCGGTAGAAAGCCTGTGGCGCGGCGTGAAATCCCTTGTCGACAAAACCGACTTCCGTCAGAACGTGAAAGTCGAACTGCTGGATATGGCTAAAGAAGATCTGCGTCAGGACTTCGAAGACAGCCCGGAAATTATCCAGAGCGGCCTGTATAAACACACCTACATTGATGAATATGACACGCCGGGTGGCGAACCGATTGCCGCGCTGATTTCCGCCTATGAATTTGATGCTTCTGCGCAGGATGTTGCCCTGTTGCGCAATATTTCGAAAGTTTCTGCAGCGGCGCACATGCCGTTTATCGGCTCTGCTGGCCCAAAATTCTTCCTCAAAGAGTCAATGGAGGACGTGGCGGCTATCAGGGATATCGGCAACTACTTTGATCGTGCGGAGTACATCAAGTGGAAATCTTTCCGCGAAACGGATGATTCGCGCTATATCGGTCTGGTGATGCCGCGTGTACTGGGCCGCCTGCCGTATGGTCCGGATACCACGCCGGTACGCAGCTTCAACTATGTGGAAGAGGTGAAAGGCCCGGATCACAACAAATACCTGTGGACCAACGCCTCATTTGCGTTTGCCGCCAATATGGTACGCAGCTTTATCAACAACGGTTGGTGCGTGCAGATTCGTGGCCCGCAGGCCGGTGGTGCTGTTCAGGACCTGCCTATCCATCTGTACGATCTGGGCACCGGCAACCAGGTGAAGATCCCGTCAGAGGTGATGATCCCGGAAACCCGCGAATTTGAGTTTGCGAACCTGGGCTTTATTCCTCTGAGTTACTATAAAAACAGAGATTACTCCTGTTTCTTCAGCGCGAACTCCACCCAGAAACCGGCACTGTACGACACCGCGGATGCAACCGCCAACAGCCGTATCAATGCCCGTCTGCCGTACATCTTCCTGCTGTCGCGGATCGCTCACTACCTGAAGCTGATCCAGCGTGAAAATATCGGGACCACCAAAGATCGTCGTCTGCTGGAACTTGAGCTGAACACCTGGGTGCGCAGTCTGGTCACGGAGATGACCGATCCCGGCGACGAGCTGCAGGCTTCTCACCCGCTGCGCGACGCGAAAGTGGTGGTGGAAGATATTGAGGACAATCCGGGCTTCTTCCGCGTGAAGCTGTATGCCGTGCCGCACTTCCAGGTCGAAGGGATGGACGTCAACCTGTCACTGGTTTCCCAGATGCCGAAGGCCAAGTCTTAAGGCGAGAGGATATCAGGGATGAAAATTTACCGCCCGCTTTGGGAGGATGGGGCCGCTCTGGCCCCGCAACAGTTCCAGCAGCAGGCGCGCTGGAATGAACACGTTGCCTGCATGGTTGCCCGGATGGGTTTTTCTCATCCCTGGGGCGTGGTTGCGGCAGAATTTGATGATGCTGCACTGGCGCTCGCGCGCCTGAACGCCACCCGTCTGGTGGTATGCTTTCAGGACGGTACCCTCGTTGATACCGATCTGGCTGACACGCTTCCTCCGGTCTGTGATTTGTCTGTTGCCGCCGGCAGCGAAGCTGTTGACGTGGTTGTCGCACTGCCGCTGCTGAGCGCCAGTGGCGGCAACCTCGATAACGGTCAGGACAGTGAACGCCCTAAGCGCTGGAAAGCGGAGCGTGTCGTCGTGCAGGAACTGGCTGGCCATGAAAGCGGGGAACTTGCGATCCTGCGTCATGCGCTGACCCTGCGGCTGTCCAGCCAGGAAAACACGGCATACCTGACCTGTCCGGTGGCCCGCCTGGTGCGTAATGCGCAGGGGCAGTGGAGCCGTGATTCGGCCTTTATCCCGCCGATGCTGTCTGTTGCGGCCAGTCCGTGGCTTGCCACCGAACTGGGTGACCTGCTGGTTCGTCTGCAGGCACGCCGTCGTCGCCTGATGGCCATGCGCCGTGAAAGCAATGAGCGGATGGCTGACTTTGCTGTCGCGGATGTCTCTCTGTTCTGGCTGCTCAATGCCCTGAACAGCGCCGAGCCGGTGCTGACGGAACTGCTGCAGACGCCTGAGCGTCACCCGGAACTGCTGTACCGCGAACTAACCCGCCTGGCCGGCAGCCTGCTGACCTTCTCACTGGAGCATGACGCCGGCGATATTCCGGCTTACCACCACGATGCACCGGAACGGGTATTCCCGCCGTTGCTGGGACTGCTCGATAAGCTGCTGGAAGCGAGCCTGCCGTCACGGGTGGTCAGTATCCATCTGGAGCACCAGGATCAAATCTGGAAAGGTGCCCTGCACGATGCGCGCCTGCGTGAAGGAGCCGATTTCTACCTTTCCGTACGCTCCTCCATGCCGAACAATGAACTTCAGACGAAATTCCCGCAGTTGTGTAAAGCGGGCAGCTTTGAAGATGTGTTCGACGTGGTGAATGTGGCCCTGAGCGGGATGGCTATCAAGCCGCTGCCCCATGTGCCGGCCGCTATCCCGTTACGCCTTGAGAACCAGTATTTCTCGCTGGATCTGAGCACTGAGGCAGCACGCGCGATGCTTGAGATGGGCAGTTGCACATTCTATACCCCGCGTTCTCTGGGAGAGGTGAATCTTGAACTCTTTGCGGTGCTGCGCTCATGAATACATCAGAAATGAGTCAAATTGAGCGTATTTTCTACCCGGGCTGGCTTATGGCCAGCCAGCTGCGGAGCGGTCAGGAAGTCCGGGACGGGGAAGGGCTCTATCGCCGGGCCTGCCGCCTGGTGCAGGAGGCGAAAGTGGCGCTCACGGAGGCTGGTTACAGCGACATCAGCCGGGATCATATGGTGTATGCCCTGTGCGCACTGATTGATGAGAGCGTGATGAACCGGGGAACCACCGATGATGGTTACCTGACCTGGCGCCGTGACCCGCTGCAGGCCCACTTCTTTGGCACCCTTAATGCCGGTGAGGAGCTGTGGGAACGGATCCGCAACCTGCTGAAAGAAACCGCCCCTGACGCCGCTGTCCTGACCTGCATGTACCGGACCCTGCAACTGGGGTTCGTGGGGCGATATCGCGCCCAGGATGATGAGCGTCGGGAAGATATCGTACGTGCGCTTGCGGAACGGGTACCGGCCTTCACGCTGGCACAGGACGCCCCCATTGTTGCCCGGGCATCATGCCTGCGCAGCGGTCGTCGCGGGTACTGGCTGACCTGGATTGTGGCCGCTGTTGCCCTGGTGGCGCTCTGGTTCTTCCTTTCGTCTTCGCTTACCGAGCTGGTTAGCCAGACTGTCAGGCCGGGGTAAACGATGCGGGATGCGTACCGAAGTCTGTTAACTGCCCTGGGTGCCGTGCTGGCGCTGTGGCTCATTCTGGGATTCTGGCCACTGTCCACGGGCAGCCGTGTGGCACTCAGTCTGCTGGTCGTTCTGGTCTCCAGGGTGATGCTCTGGCGTCAGTGTCGGGCCTCCCGGACGCGGGCGACCGCTCTCAGGGAGATTGTGGATGAAAACCTGCCGCCGGAAGATTTTCAGGGAGCGGTGCTCCTCGTCTGTGGCGACAACGCCCCGCTGTTTGTGTCCGATTCCCGTCACCGGGAAACCCGGCAGGGCTGGTATCTGTGGGTAAAGGATGCAGAACAGCTGTCGCTCCTGGCACAGCACCTGAGCCTGGTGCGCCCGGGCCTGGTGTCGCAAATCTCCGTCATGCTGGCGGCGGTGCCTGAACAGCACACTTCCGGCGATGATTTTATCCAGTCCATGCGGGGCTGGCAGCGGGCTGTCGTGCAGTGCCGTGCGGCATTTGGCACGATCCCACCGCTGTGGACCGTGACCTGGGTATCGCCTCCTGTGGCCTGCGCGGAAGCTGAACCTGTCTGGTTTACCACAGTCAGCCCGCGAAGCGGCATTCAGGTGTATCAGCCCGGTCAGGGCAATGTGTCACTGAGAGAGTGGACCCGGGAGAGTGGATCGGACGGGCGTCTTTCGCGTCTGAGTCAGGGGCTGTGGCTGGACAGCCTGCTTGCCTGGCAGCACAGCACAGTCTATGACCTGCTGGCGGTGCAGCAGGGCGAACTACCGGTGATGAAGCCCTGTGTACAGGGTATGTGCATGGTGCCGGTGAGCGGTATCGAGGGCAATCTCTGGCAACAGCACATCACTAGCGTGACGGCGCTGCCACCAGATACCGTTGTGACCACCGAACCACTACCGCTGCCTGAACTGCTGCTGCCGGCGCTGCCGCGCCGACGGGGCGTTAGCCGCAGAATGGTGTTCTGGCGTTACGCCGGGTTGCTGGGCGGGATTTTCCTGGCGCTTGCCATGCTGGCGTCCTGGACGAACAACCAGCGTCTCATCCGTAATGTGGGCGATCACCTTGCGTTGTATCACCAACTGACGGGGAAGCCTGTGGCACCGAAACTGCGCGCACAACAGCGCCTCAGAGCCGATGGCGCATTACTGGACGACTGGGCGCGTCGCGGGGAGCCACTACGTTATCGCCTGGGACTATATCAGGGGCTGCGCCTGGTTCCGCTCGTTGAGGCCGCTCTCAGCGACTGGGCACCTCCGCCACCGCCTCCACCGGTCATTAAGAAAATCATCCAGGGACCGGAAACCATTCGCCTCGACAGCATGTCGCTGTTCGATTCCGGTAAGTTCGTGCTGAAAGTGGGTTCCACCAGGATGCTGGTGAATTCACTGGTTGGCATCAAAGCGAAACCGGGCTGGCTGATTGTCATCGCCGGCCATACAGACAACACCGGTAATCCCCAACTGAACCAGACGCTGTCCCTGAAACGTGCCGAAGCGGTACGCGGCTGGATGCGTGATACGGGCGACGTGCCGGAAAGCTGTTTTGCGGTGCAGGGCTATGGCGCAAGCCGTCCGATCGCAACCAATGACACGCCGGAGGGCCGGGCGCTTAACCGTCGTGTCGAAATCAGTCTGGTACCGCAGGCAAACGCTTGTCAGGTACCGGACCACACCCAGGCGTCATCTCAGGATGATGGCGCTTCACTACACAATGGAGAGTAATTCCATGGCAATTCCTGTTTATCTTTGGCTGAAAGACGACGGCGGCGCGGACATTAAAGGGTCTGTGGACGTGCAGGACCGTGACGGCAGCATCGAAGTGGTGGCGCAGGAGCATAACCTGTACATCCCGACCGATAACAACACCGGCAAGCTGACCGGTACCCGTATCCACACCCCGTTCCTGTTCACCAAGGAAATCGACTCGTCCAGCCCGTACCTGTACAAGGCGGTGACAACCGGTCAGACCCTGAAATCCGCTGAATTCAAGTGGTACAAAATCAACGACGCGGGCCAGGAAGTGGAGTACTTCAACACCAAACTGGAAAACGTGAAGGTAGTGAAAGTGAATCCTGAAATGTATGACATCAAGGATCCTTCTAAAGAGAAGCACAACCACCTTGAACGCGTTGAACTGCGTTACGAAAAAATCACCTGGACCTACAAAGACGGCAACATCATTCATTCCGATTCCTGGAACGAACGCGCCACGGCGTAATCCTGATGCGGGCAGGTTTTCCTGTCCGCAGTTTTTTGCTGAGTGCCTGAGATGCGGGCACTCAGCAAAGAAAAAAACAATCTGCCTGCCTGACCTTATGCGCTTTGGTGAACAGCGAGGGGCGGTAGCGTGTCCAGGAACCGACAAAGAGAGAATCTCATGGAAAATCCAGCCATCCTGTTACGTCGTCTGAACCCTTACTGTGCCCGAGCGATGGAAGGCGCAGCTTCGCTCTGTCAGACCCGTGCCCATGCCGAAATTCTGCCGGAGCACTGGCTGCTGAAGCTGCTGGAGCAGGGGGAAGGTGACCTGATGGTGTTGGCGCGTCGCTATGAATGGGATATGGATGGCATCTGGCAGGATTTACTTGGCTGGCTCGACAGACAACCGCGCTCCGTGCGCCATCGGCCCCAGCTCTCTGATGACATCCAGACTCTGATGCAGCAAGCCTGGCTACTTGCCTCACTCAATGGCGAAGAGCACATTCGCAGCATCCATCTGCTGATGGCCCTGGTGGAAAAACCAAAACTGGCACGTTGTGACGGCCTTTGGCCATTGTTAACGCTTGCTCAAAGCCAGCTGGAGCGCCTGCGACCGTTGCTGGATGCGCAATCGGATGAACGTCCGGAAATGCAGCGCGAAGCCGAGCTGGCACAGAACCACGGTGGTGAGGTGGAGTTTGTCGGGCGTCCGGCTGGTGTGGAAATGAAAGAGGGGGAACTGAGCCCTGCGCTGCAGAACACGCTGGATAAATTCACCCTCGATGTCACCGCCAAAGCGAAGGAAGGGAAGATCGATCCGGTGTTTGGCCGTGACACAGAAATCCGTCAGATGGTGGATATCCTCTCTCGTCGCCGCAAAAACAACCCGATTCTGGTCGGCGAGCCGGGCGTGGGGAAAACCGCACTGGTTGAAGGTCTGGCATTGCGTATTGCTGAGGGGAATGTGCCTGAATCACTGAAAACGGTCACTCTGCGTACCCTTGACCTGGGCCTGCTGCAGGCCGGTGCTGGCGTGAAAGGCGAGTTCGAACAGCGGCTGAAAAACGTCATCGATGCGGTGCAGCAATCTCCGTCCCCGGTCCTGCTATTTATTGATGAAGCGCATACCATCATCGGCGCGGGCAACCAGGCGGGAGGTGCCGATGCAGCGAACCTGCTGAAACCGGCGCTGGCGCGTGGCGAACTGCGTACCATTGCGGCCACTACCTGGAGCGAGTACAAGCAGTACTTCGAACGCGACGCGGCCCTGGAGCGTCGTTTCCAGATGGTAAAAGTCGATGAGCCTGACGATGACACCGCCTGCCTGATGCTCCGTGGTTTGAAATCCCGTTACGCCGAGCACCATAACGTGCACATTACCGACGATGCAGTGCGCGCTGCTGTTACGCTTTCCCGCCGCTACCTCACGGGCCGCCAGTTGCCGGATAAGGCGGTTGATCTGCTCGACACCGCCGCAGCGCGCGTCCGCATGAGCCTCGACACGGTGCCGGAACAGCTGACCTGCATACGCTCGCAGATTACCTCTCTTGAAATAGAGAAGCAGGCGCTGCTGGAAGATATTGCTGTCGGCAATCAGAGCCATGGTGAACGCCTGACCGTCATTGAGCAGGAAGAGAACGCTCTTATCGTTGCTCTCGACGAGCTTGAAACGCAGTACGGGCAGGAACTGAAACTCACCGAACAACTGCTGGAAAGCCGCCAGGACATCTCCCGTCAAAGCGAGACGCACGCGCTGCAGCAGGAACTGAACGGCATGCAGCACAGCAATCCGTTGCTCTCTCTGGATGTGGATGTACGCACCGTTGCCAACGTGATTGCTGACTGGACCGGCGTGCCGCTGTCATCGCTGATGAAAGATGAGCAGACCGAACTGCTGATCCTGGAAAATGAAATGGGTAAACGTGTCGTCGGGCAGGATGTGGCGCTCGAGGCCATCGCCCAGCGTTTGCGTGCGGCAAAAACGGGTCTCACCTCCGAGAATGGCCCGCAGGGCGTATTCCTGCTGGTGGGACCGAGCGGGGTGGGGAAAACCGAAACCGCGCTTGCGCTGGCCGATGTCATGTACGGCGGTGAGAAGTCACTCATTACGATTAACCTCTCAGAATACCAGGAGCCGCATACGGTTTCCCAGTTGAAGGGCTCCCCTCCGGGTTACGTGGGTTACGGTCAGGGCGGTATTCTCACCGAAGCGGTACGCAAGCGTCCGTACAGCGTGGTGCTCCTGGATGAAGTGGAGAAAGCTCACCGCGACGTCTTGAATCTGTTCTATCAGGTGTTTGACCGCGGCTTTATGCGCGACGGTGAAGGGCGTGAAATCGACTTCCGCAACACCGTCATTCTGATGACCTCGAATCTTGGCAGCGACCACCTGATGCAACTGCTCGACGAACAGCCGGAGGCCAGCGAAGGAGATCTTCACGAGCTGCTGCGTCCGATGCTGCGCGATCACTTCCAGCCGGCGCTGCTGGCCCGCTTCCAGACCGTGATTTACCGCCCCCTCTCGGAAGCAGCCATGCGTACCATCGTGGAAATGAAACTCTCACAGGTCAGCAAGCGTCTGCATCGACACTACGGCCTGAGCACGCACATTGATGAAAGTCTTTATGACGCGCTGACTTCAGCCTGCCTGCTGCCAGATACCGGTGCGCGTAACGTCGATAGCCTGCTCAATCAGCAAATTCTGCCGGTGCTGAGCCAGCAGCTGCTCACGCACATGGCCGCGAAGCAGAAGCCACACAGCCTGACACTAGGCTTGGATGACGAAGAAGGGATTGTGCTGGCGTTTGATTAACTGGTTTATCTAAAGGGTAGCAATTATGGACAGCGCAAAAGAAATTGCCAGAGATATGCTTGAGGCCATTCATATCGATGGGGCTGGGTTTATCGGTGCTGTGGCGAAAGGTGTTATTTCCTTACCCGTCAGCCTTGCCTATCTTGGCTATGATTTTATAGATACGGAACACCGCAGAGAGAATCAGGATGATAAATTTCGGTTAGCAGCACTGGTTAAAAAAGTAACTTTTAACGATGAGGTTATTTATAAGGTTATTAAACCATTTATAGATGATTTTGTTTCTCATGTAGACACGCATAAAATTTCACATTTTTCAAGAAATATATCTGGAAGTGTTATAGGTAAAATGATGTTCTCGCAGTTTACGGGGGTTAACCTCGGAAGGGCGATTATATCTCAAGGAGTTGGTGCCTTTTTTTCTGGTTCTGCTGCTGGTGGTGTATTGGGAGTTGGTGCTGAAGCATCAAGATCTATTTATACATCACGGTACTTGCGTGAAAGAAACCCCATAATGTATGAGAAATTAAACAGTATGGGTGATTTTGATCTTTTTTATTATCTTGTTGAGGACATTGTTAGGCCTTATGAGACGGCTTGTGAAATTGAAAAGATAAATCCTGAAGAGTTTAATAATGTCTGCGAATACTTCTTTGGAGGTTTATGAATATAAAAGATTTTATACTTATCATTTTTTCACGGATCGTAGCCAGTATCGGGATGACGCTAGGAACAATCAGTATGATTTACTCTTTCTACTGTTTCTTTTTTTCAGCCAATCCTTGCCGCTTTATTCTGGGTGGGGCAAGTATAGTAGCCTTTCTCATAGGTTATGGACTTTATAAATTCGCCTTGAAATATATTTATGATGAATGGGAACATTATAGGTAATATTTATCATGTTAGTTGAGTTTGGTTCTATTTAATATCATTCTAACCCAGAACAGGAATTATAGAAATGGAAAATACATTTAAAATGACAGAGGGTATCCTTAATCGCTATAAACTGGATATTCCTTCCTGCCCTTATCCATTGGATGTGGAACGTTTTGATGGTTTAGAACAAATGAGTGCTCTCTATCATTACACCATTCGTTTTACCAGTTCACATCCAGATCTTACGGCTGAAATGATGTTAAGTAAAACCGCTACGCTGAGCATGGGGGTGGGGAAACTATTAGACTCTGTTGTCGGTAAAATTGTTCATGGTGTGGTGACAAATTTCCGACGCCTGGCCGGTTCACGCGATCAGGTTACGTATGAAATTATTCTGGAACCTTTTATATCCTTACTGGATAAGCAGTTTCGTACTCACCGTTTCTTCGTCAACAAATCAGTGCCGGAAGTGGTAGAGCAAATTCTTGGCGAGCATGGTTTGAAGGGGTGGGAATATGAATTCAAGCTTAAACAAACCTACCCAAAACGGGAGCAGATAAATCAATACCAGGAAAGTGACCTCGGGTTTATTGAGCGTCTGCTGGCTGAGGTGGGGATTTTTTACTTCTTCACCCTGCACCCGGATACCCAGACTGAAGTGGTGCACTTTGCGGATAAGCAGAGCGCCTGGACATTCGGTAAAAAACTGCCACTTAATAGCCCTTCGGGCACCAATGACAATGCCGTTGACTCGGTGTGGGATATCCACGTCTGGCACAACGTGGTGGAACGTTCGGTCACCGCCAGCGACTATAACCATCGCGAAGCGCAGAATATTCTGACGTCCGTCCCGGCAGACATGACCCAGGGCGACGGTGACGGTATCACTTATGGTGATGTGTATCACTATCGTCCGCGTCACCTCGAGCGGGGTGACAAAATTACCCCTGCAACCGAAACCGGTAACTTCTGGGCTCGTCTGGAGCATGAACGTTTTTTGTCCGCCCAGACTACAGTGACCGGCAGCAGTACGGACCATACCCTGGGCCCGGCGCAGGTTCTTACCATTACCGAAACCGCTATCTCGCCGACACTACCCCGTGAAACGGAGAATGGTGTTGTTATTATCCGCACTGGCTACTACGGCAGCCGTAAGAATGCCTTGAAAGTGACATGGGTAGCGATGCCGTACTACGAGAACCGATGCTGGCGTCCAGCCGCGAAAAAGCGTCCGGTGGTCAGCGGCACCCTGATGGCGCGTGTGACCAGTGCCAAAGATAACGACATCTACGCCTGGCAGGATGCATCCGGCATGTACCGGGTGAAGTTTGATGCCGACCGTGATGATAAAAAGCAGGGCATGGAAAGCATGCCAGTGCGCTTTGCCAAACCTTACGGCGGCGATAAATACGGCTTCCACTTCCCGCTGATACAGGGCACGGAAGTGGCCATCGCATTCCACGAAGGCGATCCGGATCGCCCGTATATAGCCCATGCCCTCCACGATTCCCGCCACGTCGACCACGTCACTGAGGCCAACAGCACGCGCAATGTCATCCGTACAGCCGGCCTGAACAAGTTGCGGATGGAGGACAAGCGGGGTGAGGAGCACGTTAAGCTCAGCACGGAGTACGGGGGCAAGACGCAGCTTAATTTAGGTCACAATGTTGACGCTTGCAGGAAACTTCGCGGCGAAGGTGCGGAACTGCGTACCGACCGGCATGTTTCCGTCCGGGGAGGGGCCGGGGTGTTTATCACGGCGGATACGCAATCTTCAGCGAATGGAATGATGCTGGATATGGCCGCAGCTCTGAGCCAGTTGGAACGGGCTCAGAGTCTGGCTGAGTCGTTAAACAGCGCAGCTGAGACGGCTAGGGCAGAACTTGCAGATTTACAAACGCAGAAAGCCTTGTTAAATGAAGCGCTGAGGGAACTCAAAAAATCAGCTTTACTACTATCTGCCCCAGAAGGTATTGCGCAGGTGACTCCGAAAACCTTGCAATTATCTGCAGGAGAAAATATCACTGCGACCAGTGGTGGTAATACCGATTTGAGTGTCTTGAAGAAACTGACAGTAGCTGCGGGTGAAAGAATTAGTCTGTATGCCCAAAAATTGGGGATCAAATTTTTTGCTGGTAAAGGAAAAGTGGAAATTCAGGCACAGAGTGATGAAATGACGCTGGATGCGCTGAAAGATATCCGTATCAGCAGCAGCGAAGGAAAAATTGTCATTAGTGCGAAACAGGAAATAATTCTGAGTGGTAGCGGTGGAGCCTATATCAGAATTGGCGATGGGGTAGTCGAAAGCGGGGCACCAGATAAGATTATTGAACGAGCGGCCGTGTGGCAAAAATTTACGGGGCAAAGCACCAACCAAATGTTGAATCAATATCAACAAGGTAATTATGAGTTGCAGCCAGCTCTGGTATGGAGCGGAACAGGGGCGGCGGTAGCTAATCGCCGGGCGGTATTGAACAGCGACATGGGGACAACTGCTGAAAATACAACCTCTGCAGGCAATACATCCAAACAGAATTTCAATGCAGTCAGTAATGTTCGTCTCACCGTGAATAAGGAGAGTTAATCATGATGAATGCTGACAATGTAATAAAAATTTACCCAACATATGATAAGGCGGGAAATGCGCATTATGATCTGCATAGCCAGCCGAAAGGGAGCGATCTTGTTCAGCAGTGTGTTGTGTATCCGGATCGGATAATACCGGTTATTTTTATTCCTGGGGTAATGGGGAGTAACCTTAAAAGCAATCGCAAAAATGGCAAGAAAATCTGGAGCCTTGACAGCATGGCCGGCATTGCTCGCACATGGTTTGGCGTAAATGCTAATACTCGAAAAAAGAAACTCGATCCGTTAGTAACCAAAGTAGATAATAGCGGTAAGGTTGATGAAAAAGACGAAACCTTTCTGCTGAAAACCCGCCGGGAGCGGGGCTGGGGGAGCGTGGCATACACCAGCTATGCCCCTTTTCTTTCCTGGTTGCAGGATGAACTGAATGATTTTGAGGCCTCAGCAAAGGGAGAACGCAGTAAACTTCTGACCAGCATACAAGCTATGGATGCGGGAGATATTTCTCTGCAACAGGAAGAGATTGATTTAACTTACCGATATGTTTATCCAGTCTTTGCGGTGGGATATAACTGGCTTCAGTCGAATGCGGATTCAGCCAAAGCTCTGGCAACTGAAATAGACAAAGAGATAATTCAGTTTTACCAAGGGAAAGGGCGAAAATGTGAAAAAGTGGTTCTGATTACGCATTCAATGGGAGGACTTGTTGCCCGCCATTACACTCAGAACTTGGGAGGTGAAACGAAAGTGCTGGGCGTAATACACGGAGTGATGCCCGCGCTGGGAGCCGCAGCCACCTACCGCAGGATGAAAGCAGGGACGGAATACCCGGAAGGAAGCCTTGAGGGATGGGCAACTTCGCAGGTTCTGGGAGGAGATGCGGAAGCCATGACTGCCGTGCTATCACAGGCCCCTGGTCCGATGCAGCTTCTACCAGGGCTGGATTACGGTATGCGATGGCTAAAGATAATTGATGGGAAGGATGTGCATTTCTATCCCAAGGAAGAGCCTTATGGCGAAATTTATCTGCAGAGGGATAAATGGTGGGGGTTATGTGAAGAGCAATTTATTAATCCGGGAAATAAATCAGCGAATATGGGTTATGATAAGGAATGGTTCAGTTATACGAAAATTATTCAAGGGGATGTAAGGCCATTCATCGAAGGGCTTTCAGGAAAATACCATTCAAATACCTATGCCTTTTACAGTGCTGAGCCATCATTTCTCTCGTACGGTGAGATCGTCTGGCAGTCAAAAACACCCGTGATAGAACAGTGGATGAACCATGGGCGCAGCAGGAGACCGGAGGAGGGACGGGGGCTGGATAAAACCGAAAACTCAACCAGTCGTAGTGCCTCAACCCCACTGGACGGAAAAGGATGGGCACAGGGAATATATCAGACCTGGAAACTGCTCCCCCCCAAAGAAGCGGGCGATGGTACTGTGCCGGAGCGTTCAGGTAGAATTGCAGAACATTATCTGCAGGCACGTTATCCTGTTTCTGTACCGCACGAACCCGCTTATCAAAACACGCTGGCACAGCAATTCACACTTCGGGCGTTGGTGAAAATTATCCAGAATGTGAAACAAACGACGCTGGCTTATTCATGAAACTAAAAAAATACTTCGTGATGATATTTGTGGTGGCCGCAGGTTTATCTGGCTATTACTCATTCGGTGGTTATCCACCAAAAATAAACCTAACAGCGCAGGAGAATGATATGGTGAATGCGTTTCTGGATGAGATGACGACCCGCTGTGTCGGCCGCTATCTGATTGATATGCCTAAATCATATTCGGTCACGAGTGATAATGTTCTGGCTTTTATCAATAATGCATCTGTAAAAACAAAAAGGGTTTATCGCCCGGCATTCGAGCAGAAAATCCGGCTCAGGGAAGAGGCCTTAATGCAGGAGAAAACAGTTGATCCGCAGGATATGCCTTATCTTAAACAGGTCTATCCATTACCGGCAGGGATGGTCGGGGTTATTTTTGAAAGAAACGAAAGTGGCTCAGTGCCTGATGCTGCTCGCATACTCGAAGCCCATTTATACACAAATGGTATTGCTGTAGAGGTGGCTATGGAAGCTGAAAACGGTTTGTCGCCAAGATATGATAAATTTCGAAAGCAAACTCCAGATGTTTATAGGAACTCTGTTCCAAATAGACTGGCTGAGTTGACTCGGTTGCTGAAAAGGATATCAGGTAAAAAAGATACGGAAATACCACAGCAAGCAGGGTTTTGTCTTCCGGAAATATTTATTGCTGACGGTGCTGTAAAGAATAAAGAAGAGATTGATGTAACATACACATCAGATAAATATCCTCGTGCTGATTTTGACTTTTCGACGGATAATTTTAATAAAACAGATGACACTATGCTGGACAGAAGTGCTGAGGTGAATAAAGACATAAAAGCAGCAGAAGGCCGAACCATTCAAAAGGGAAAGCGGGAAATAAATAGTCTTTATACGGAGGAATGGCTGGTTTTCGGAAGTATGGATAATGATGAAAAAGGACTGCGTTTTGTTTTTCATGCAAATGAGAATGTCATTCAGGATAATTCTCCATGGATGTACATCAGTTTTTTACAACGAGGCCTGTCAGGTAATAACCAATTATCGGAAAATGAAGCGGTAAGCGCTTGGGAGAAAATTACTAGTACGCTGAGGTTGCGCCCGGGAGCGTTTCAAAAGTGATTTATAGTAGTTTGTGTTGATTTTTATATATGGGGCGTGTGGCTGGTGTTTTTTTATTGCATGAGGGTGTGGCTGAGTTGTTACGAAAAATTGGCTGGGTTGCTTTTTTTATTTCCTTTTTATCTTTGTGTTCAATCTATTATTTGGTGCTTTATAAACCCGCTCGTTTCTGCTTCCTTTTTGCCGTGCTTCTAATTTTCGTGATTTCTATAGTCTGTTTATTGATAGGGTATATTTGACTGACTGAAGATAGTGAAGAAACAGAAGACTATCTGATTCAGTAAACGGAGATGCCATTTTGCTATCGAATGGCTGAGATTTAAAGTAAATGACAGAGGTATATTATGCCAGCATTAATTTGCCTTGGCGATGCCACCACTCATGGCGGTAAAGTCATTTCGGCTTCTTCTTCGATGTTTATTAATGGGATTCAGGTGGCGCTTGTCGATGATCTCATATCCTGTCCAATACCAGGGCATGGCACAAATCGTATTATAGAAGGCGAACCCACGGCAACCGAAGAAGGAATATCCATTGTTGTAGATGGCTGTCTTTGTGAATGCGGTTGTCGGGTTATCAGTTCTCACATTGAAAACAGTATTGAGTCATAATTATGTCATGGCCTGTCCCTGATATTAAGAAAAAACAATCTCTACCTCGTCCTGATTTTAAAAAATGGGGGAGGGGATTTTTAATGATGCTGGTGGCAGGGATAGCCTTGAATCTGTTTATTGGTAGAGAAACCCGTTACGAGCATGTCTTTCTTTATGGTGCGCTACCTGCATTTTTTCTGTGGTTATGTCTTTTTGGGAGCGCTTGGCATCGTTATGAACAATCCATTAACAATGCTCTACTATGGAATAATGAAACTGAACGAACAAAATCACACTGGAAACGTTGGTGCATGAAACAATGGCTCATTGTGGGTAATATTGTGATGGCACCCGAAGAGCAAGGGGTAAAGGTTCTTCTGGGAAACTATGCTGATATACCTGCATTTCCAAAAAAAGCACGTCCGCTTTCTTATGCAATTTCTGATTTACCCAACCGATTAAAGTATGTCGATGAACAGCTAGAGAAACAATGTTCTGGTTACAGGAATAGTCTGTATTCAGTGAAAGTATTGATTACAGACCGACGCCGTGAGGAACAGATAAGTCTGGCTGTCAATGAACAATGGGATCTTTATCCCGAATATGTAGACTCATTTGAGGAAATACAATCTGCCGTTCAACAGAATGGTATAGTTCTTTTGCTTTGTCTGCAAGATTGGCAAGAAGGGGAAGCGGAAAAATTTAGTGAGTTCATTTCCGGGCAACTGATTGCCCCTCCTTCCTTGGTTGAGCAATGTAAGTTGACGGTACTAGCCGGGCTAGGGAGGGTCTTGTCTTCGAATGATGTAATGAAAGAACTGGACATTTTGTTTGAATATAACTCGGTAGATTATAATGATTTGTTTCATGTATGGCTGGCGGGCATAGATGGTAAAAACCGGACAAAAATTGCCCAGTATGCTGATGCGCAACAGTGGAAATTGCCACCAAAACAGCCCTGTTATTCACTCGACCATACATTCGGTCCTAACGGGCCATTGTCGTTTCCCGTCTATATCGCATTGATGGTAGATGCAGCAGTCCATACAGGTGAAATGCAACTGCTTATTTTTCAGCAAAAGGAAGGTGTATATTCACTTTGTCTGATCACCCGGGAGCTATTTTAATGATGGAAGGAAAACCCACGCCTGAAGTTGAAGTACATTACAGCATTACTGGGTATGTCATATTGATTATTGGCCTTGCTGGGATATGTGCATTATTGTTATTTCTGAATCAGGATCGCGTTATTGCTAATGGAATCACAGTACGCAAAGCATGGTTTATTTGGGGATGCGTATTTTCAGCGTTATTGCTGTGTGCCATTGCTTCACCATTCTGGTTGCAGAGAAAGCAGAGAAAGGCTCAGCTCATTTATAGCCCTGAGAATATTAATTATCGTAAAGATAATTATTCTATCAAGAAAGAAGCTGTCTCCTCCAGCGTTTTGTCACTCAGGGATTTGCGACAGCAGCTTAGATCCACTTACGGTTTTTTGTGGTTTCGTAGAATTCGGATCCTGGTGATAACCGGCACCGCCCCAGAGGTGGAACTGCTGACCCCTCGCCTCACCACCCAGCTCTGGCAGGAAGATCGCGGAACATTACTGCTGTGGGGCGGAGACCTCAATACCTCAGCCGACAGCGCTTGGCTGAGCGCACTGCGTAAGCTGCGCCGTCGTCCGGTGGATGGTCTGGTATGGGTCACCTCAGCCTTTGATAGGCTTTCAGCGCCGGGGCTGGAGCAACCGCTACCGGTTCCCTCTGAAAGCAGCATGGATTCCCTGTCTCATGCTATCAGTAGCCGCATGAATGAGCTTGGCTGGAAACTTCCCATTTACGTCTGGTCCCTGCATCCGCGCGCCGGTAAACCGGAAGGTCGCATTGTGCAGGCGACAGGCTGCATGCTGCCCGCCGGGTGCCGTACTGAGGGGTTAACAGAACAGCTTGCAGCCCTGACGCCGGAGTTGATCTCGCAAGGAGTGCAGCAGACCTGTAATTATGTGGAACACAACTTCCTACTGTCCCTTGCCGAGCAGCTTATTCGTGAGCCGGAAAGCGTGACCGCACCGCTGTCGGTGATGCTCAATCCGTATCGCCCGCTGCCGCTGGCCGGTGTGGTGTTCAGTCAGCCTTCAGCCGGTGCAGAACGCGCTGTGCCGCACCACTGGGGCATGGATAAGCGCTGGGATGTTCTGCCTGAATCAGTCCGGACGCTTCCTGCCGGGCTGCGTCCTCGCAAGCCCGGTATTCCATGGCGCAAGGTAATGGCATCTGCTGCTGCGCTTACGATGGTGAGCTGGGCTATGTGGATGAGCATCGCGTATGTCACCAACCGCAGCCAGATTGTTGGTGCGAATGCCCAGGCCGCACTTGCCGCCAGACAGAATCAGCCGCTGGAGCTGCGCCTGCACGCGCTGTCTGAACTCCAGAAAACGCTGGCCCGTCTGCAGTACCGTTCTGAGCATGGTGTGCCTTGGTACGAAAAGGCCGGGCTGAGCCAGAGTAACGCCCTGCTGGCCGCACTCTGGCCACGCTATCAGGACAGCGCGTTGCCGCTGTTACGCGATGCGGCTGCAGACCATCTGCAGAAGCAGGTCAGTGCCTTTAACGCGTTGCCTTCGGATAGCCCGCTGCGCGAGCAGAGGGCAAAAGCAACCTATGACCAGCTGAAACTTTACCTGATGCTGGCGCGTCCTGAGCATATGGATGGTGACTGGTTTAGCACGGTGCTGCTTCAGGACTGGCCGAAGCGTGACGGCGTGAAAGACGGTAACTGGCTAGGCGTGGCTCCGTCACTGCTGTCGTTTTATGGTGCACAACTGGTCACACATCCTGAGTGGAAACTGCGAGCTGATGAAAACATGGTCAGCCAGGCGCGTTCCCTGCTGGTTCGCCTGATGGGCGTGCGTAACAGTGAATCGACCCTGTACCAGAAGATGCTCTCGCAGGTGGCGAATTTGTATGTGGATATGCGCCTCGAAGACATGACCGGCGATACCGATGTGGCCCGCCTGTTCGCTACCAGCGAAATAGTCCCGGGGATGTTCACCCGTCAGGCCTGGGAGCAGGCCGTACAGCCCGCCATTGATAAAGTTGTAAAGGCCCGCCGGGATGAGCTTGACTGGGTACTCACGGACAGTAAGCAGTCGGTGAAGGCGCAGGATGAGACTTCGCCGGAGGCGCTGAAGAAACAACTGACCGCGCGTTACTTTGCTGACTTTGGCAGGGCCTGGCTGTCGTTTCTCAACAGCCTGCGGTGGAACCGTGCCACGACATTATCCGATTCCATTGACCAGTTAACCTTGATGGCCGACGTGCGCCAGTCACCGCTGGTGGCGCTGATGAACACTCTCAATGTGCAGGGGCGTACCGGTCAGACCGGTGAAGCCATTTCGGATTCGCTGGTGAAATCAGCCAAAAATCTGCTCGGTGGTGACAACAAAGATGTCATTGACCAGAACGCCGGCGTTTACGGTCCGCTGGATGCGACCTTTGGCCCGGTGCTGGCACTGATGGACAAAAGCCGTACCGGCACGCAGGCCCAGAGTTTGCAGTCGTACCTGACCCGCGTCACCCAGGTGCGTCTGCGCCTGCAGCAGGTGACCAATGCCGCTGACCCGCAGGCCATGACCCAGACCATCGCCCAGACCGTATTCCAAGGTAAAGCCGTTGACCTGACCGAAACCCGCGACTACGGCAGCCTGATTGCCGCCGGTCTGGGGCAGGAGTGGAGCGGCTTTGGCCGAACGGTGTTTGTAACTCCGATGGAGCAGGCCTGGCAGCAAGTTCTGATCCCGGCCGCCGGCAGCCTCAACGCCCAGTGGCAGCAGACAGTGGTAAGTGAATGGAACAGTGTCTTTGGCGGACGCTATCCGTTCAATAACTCCAGCAGCGATGTGTCCCTGCCATTGCTGGCCAAATACCTCAATGCGGATTCCGGACGTATCGCCCGGTTCCTGCAGATCCGCCTCAAAGGCGTCCTGCACAAAGAGGGCAACCATTGGGTACCGGACAGCATTAACTCGCAAGGCCTCTCCTTTAACCCGGTATTCCTCAAGGCCATCAACACCCTGAGTCATATCTCGGATGTGGCCTTCACGGAAGGCAATGCCAGGATGAACTTTGAGCTGCGTCCGGGCACGGCGGATGGCGTGATGCAGACCGACATGATTATCGACAGCCAGAAACTGACCTACGTGAACCAGATGCCGGCATGGAAGCGCTTCACCTGGCCTGCTGATACTGAAGCCCCGGGGGCCAATCTTAGCTGGATTAGTACGCAGGCGGGCACCCGCCAGTACGCCGATATTCCGGGTGCCTGGGGCTGGATACGCCTGCTCGATAAGGCTGCGGTCAAGGCTTATCCGGGCGTGGGCAGCAGCTACAGCCTGAGCTGGAAGGCACAGGACGGTCGTACGCTCAATTACACCCTGCGTACCGAAGCGGGAGAAGGTCCGCTGGCGCTGCTGAAGCTGCGTAATTTCCGTCTGCCGGAAACCATCTTCAGCACCACCGAAGTTGCAACGTCAGACCAGGTCGCCAGTACGAACAGTGATGCAGAGGAGGTCTACTGATGAGCACGCTCAATGCCTTACTCAGTGCCTGCCAGACAGAACAGGAAGCATTACTTGTAGCAACCCGTGAGCGTGTGGCGCAGTGGGACAGATGGCTGCAGCCGCTGTCCGGGCAATCGCCCGCTGGCGAAGATCCGGGCTATGACGATGACTTCCAGCAGATGCGCGAAGAGGTCAACAAACTCTCCGGAGCGGATACCGAACTCATCTGCCGGCTGGCAGAGAAGCTGCTGACCACGACCGCCAAAGATATCCGTGTGGCGACCTACTACTGCTGGGCGAAACTGCACCGCGAAGGTGAGCAGGGGCTGGCCGAAGGACTCGAGTTGCTGGCTGGTCTGCTGGAGCGCTTTGGACCGCAGTTGCACCCGCAGCGTGACCGCAGCCGTAAGGCAGCGATGGAATGGCTGGCCGGGCCGCGTATGACCGACTCGCTTTCCCTGTATCCGGAAGTGGTCAGGATCGATGCGATGCGGACCACCGGTGCGCTGCTGCTGATAGCACAACTTACCGAAAACGATCCGGATGAAACCCGTCCTGAACTCAATGCGCTATACGGCGCGCTGGAAAGTCGTCTGCAGAAAGCGGGCGGCGTTAATGCGGTGGTGCCGCAGAACGCCAGCACCAGTGAAACCCCTTCGGCTGCCTGCCGCAGCGATGCCCCGGCTATCGGGCGGATCACCTCCGGTCAGGATTTGCTGGCCCAGGCCCGCACCCTCACTGAATATCTGCGCGAGCAGCCGGACGGCTGGCTGTCAGCACACCATCTGATGAAGAGCCTGCGTCACGACACCCTGCAAGCCATCCCGGCCCCGGATGCACAGGGGCGTACCCGCATCGAACCGCCACGGGCGGATCAGCGTGCGTTACTCAAACGCCTCTACCTGCAGCAGAACTGGGCAGAAATGCTGGAAACGGCCGACAGCACATTTTCCCGCGGTGCCAATCACCTGTGGCTGGATTTGCAGTGGTATATCCACCAGGCGCTGATGAAATCAGGTCAGGACACCCTGGCTGACATTATTGCTGCCGACCTGAGAGGGTTGTTGTCGCGCCTGTCCGGGCTGGAGACGCTGGCGTTCAGTGACGGTACCCCGTTTGCGGACGAAGTGACCCTGAACTGGATCCGGCAGAGTGTGCTGGACACCGTCGGCGGGTGGGGCAATGAGACCCCTGCCGCTCCGATCACCGCCGGTAACGATGACATCCTGGCGCTGGAACCGGAAGCCGCGGCACTGGCCGACAGCGAAGGCCCGGATGCCGCGCTGGGCTGGTTGCAGACCCGGCCGGGCATGACCACCCATCGTCAGAAGTGGCTGTTGCGCCTGCTGATGGGCCGTATTGCTGAGCAGTACGGTAAAAATGACCTGGCGGTGCACCTGTTTGCAGAACTGGGTGAGCGTGCCCGTATAGTGACCCTCAGTGACTGGGAGCCTGAGCTGTTGTTTGAAGTCCAGGCCCGCCATCTGAAACTCCTGCGCCTGAAAGCTGGCCGCAGCGAGGCTGATAAGGTCCGTCTTACACCAGTAATGGACCAGTTACTTGCCGGGCTGATTGCAGTCGATCCTGCTCGTGCCGCCGTGCTTTGCGGTTAAATCCACAGGAACAGAAATAAATGGAAGATTTGACCCTGCGTTATTACGACGCGGAAATACGCTACCTGCGTGAAGCCGCCAAAGAGTTTGCACAGACCTACCCGGACCGGGCGGCGATGCTCGACCTCGATAAGGCCGGTACGCCTGATCCGTATGTAGAGCGCCTGTTCGAAGGATTTGCCTTTTCGATGGGGCGGCTGCGGGAGAAGATTGACGATGATCTGCCGGAACTGACCGAAGGGCTGGTCAGTATGCTCTGGCCACATTACCTGCGTACCATACCGTCACTCTCGGTAGTGGCATTCACGCCTGCGCTTCAGGCCGTAAAGATGGCGGAAGTGATGCCCGCGGGCCTGGAAGTGTACTCCCGCCCGGTGGGACCGAAAAACACGGTCTGCCGCTATCGTACCACCCGCGATGTTATGCTGAATCCGCTGAATATCTCAGGAGTGACCATGACCACTGAGCCTGACGGGCGTTCGCTGTTGCGGATGCGTTTTGCCTGCAGCAGGCAGGCCGACTGGTCCGGTGCCGACCTCAGTCGCCTCAGCCTGTATCTCGGAGCGGATGCGCCGGTCAGCAGCCAGCTGCACCTGATGCTGACCAAACGCCAGGCAGCCCTCTATATGCGCCTGCCGGGCCTGACTGACCGTATTCGTCTTGACGGCTACTTCTCGCCGGGGGGCTTTGCGGAAGAAGACGGGCTGTGGCCGAAAGGGGATACGGCATTCAGCGGCTACCAGCTGCTGCTGGAGTACTTCACCTTCCGCGACAAGTTTATGTTTGTCCATCTCAACGGCCTGAACGGCATTACGCCGCCTGCCGGGGCAGAGTATTTCGACATTGAAGTCGTGTTCAGCACGCCGTGGCCATCAGACCTGCCGGTCACCGAAGACGCGGTTCGCCTGCACTGTGTGCCGGTGATCAACCTGTTCACGCTGGAAGCCGACCCGCTCACCATTACCTGGCTTGAAAGCGAGTACCTGCTGCGTCCTAAACGTCTGCAGGACGGACATACCGAGATTTATTCGGTGGATTCGGTCACTGGCTCAAACCGGACCAGTGATGCAGAGTATGTGCCGTTCAGCAGCTTCAGGCACAAGGGCGGGATGATGCGCCGTTATGCACCACCCCGTTACTACCACACCCGCGTGAAGCGCAGCGTGACCGGGTTATATGACACCTGGCTTATCCTTGGGGGGCAACAGTGGGAAGAGGACCGCCTGTTTGAACGTGAAGCCGTGTCGCTGCAAATCACCGGCACCAACGGCCAGCTGCCGCGCCGTGCGCTACAGAGTACGCTGCTTGACCGCTGTGAGCAGGTGGTCAGTACACAACTTTCAGTACGCAACCTCTGCAAACCAACGCTGCCAGTCTATCCGCCTTCTGAAGACCGCTTCCACTGGCGGGTTTTGAGCCACCTGGGCTCCGGATTCCTGAACATGATGAGCACCGCCGAAGTGTTGCGTGGGACGCTGGCGCTCTATAACTGGCAGGAGGACGAGTTGAACACCCGTCGTCTGGAAGCAATTCAGCATGTCGGACACCACCGCCTGCAACGTTTTGAGCAGGGCTACCTGCTTCGGGGGCTGGATATCGAAGTGACCATCGACAGCAACGGCTTCACCGGTGAGGGTGATATTCATCTGTTCGGTGAAATGCTTAACCGGTTTTTTGCGTTGTATGCCGATATGAACCAGTTCAACCAGCTCACCCTCATCGTACAGCCAGAAGGAAAATGCATCCGGTGGAAAGAGAATCACAGTCCACGCCTGCCCGGCTGATGGAGCATTTGCGGCAGAACTTGCCGTACATGAACTTTTATCGCTTCTGCCAGATACTGGAACAGAGCCAGCCGGATAAACCGGTCACGGGCAGCACCTGGCAGGTACGACATGAGCCGGTGCGCTTCCGGCCCGATCCGGGAATGGGCTTTCCTGCATCTGAAATCAAAGGGATTGAGCCGCCAGAGCATCCGCATCTGCCGCCGACTGTGCGCATCACCTTTATGGGGCTCTACGGCGTGGAATCGCCGCTGCCGACGCACTACATTGATGACATTACCCAGCGGCGTGAAGGGTTTGAAGCCACCGCCGGTTTTCTCGATATCTTCAACCACCGGCTGATTGCCCAGTACTACCGTATCTGGCGTAAATATTCCTATCCGGCGACTTTTGAAGAAGGCGGTAAGGACAAAACCTCGCAGTATCTGCTGGGGCTAGCCGGACTTGGGATTGACGGCTGCACGAACAGCATCGCGACCCCGGCTTCGCGCTTTCTGGCACTACTGCCGGTCATGTTGCTGCCGGGGCGTACCGCAGAAGGCATGGCTTCGCTGGTGCGCTTGCTGGCACCCAACACACAGGCAAAAATCTGGCACCACGATAAACGCCGTGTACCGCTAAAGAAGCCGCTGATCATGAGTGTCAGGCAACCCGTCACCCTGACCAGCCGTCCGGTAATGGGCAACTATGCCACCGACGTGAACAGCCAGGTGCTGATGCGTCTGACCACCACTGACCCGGCAGAAGTGCAGGGCTGGTTACCGGGCGGAGAGCTTCACACGGATTTAATGGCGCTGCTGCATGTCTACCTTGGCTCCCGCCTCGATGTCCGCCTGCAGTTGTGCGTCGACCGTAGCCTGCTGCCGGGCGCGACAATGAGCAGTAAACCCAATGCCGGGGCGGTGCAACTGGGCCGCACTGCCGTGATGCGATCGCTGAATGCGGCTAAGACCGCATCACACCCAAAAACAATCACCATTAATCTGGGCCGCTATGAGCGGGTACAGGAAAATATTCACCACAGGGAGACCGATGAACATGGCGATTACCGCTGGTAAATTTCCCCTGGCTGCGCTGGCCGCTGGTATCACCTTGATGCTGGCGGGCTGCGGGCTGACGCAAAAAGTGACAGACGGCACCGTTGCTGTGACCAAATCGATCTTTTATAAGCAGATAAAGACTCTGCATCTGGATATCCGCGCCCGTGAAGCCATCAACAGTAATGCAGGCGGAGTGGCATTGTCTACGGTGGTGCGTATTTACCAGCTTAAAGATCGTAACACCTTCGACAGCACGGACTATCCGTCACTGTTTAGGGCAGACAGCCAGGCCATTAAAGCAGATCTGGTAGCTGAGAAAGATATCCGCCTGCAGCCGGGCGGGGCAGTGACGGTTGATGTGCCGATGGAAGAGAGTGCGCAGTATGTGGCGGTGGCCGGGATGTTCATGTCGCCGGACCAGGTGAACAACACCTGGCGGGTGGTGCTGAGCCGTGATGATCTCGATCCGGATAAAGCCCGGGTGATTGAGGCCGGTAACAACCGCCTCACCCTGAAGGCAATAAAAGATGAGTGAGTCATCCCGACCTTCACTGTATGAAGCTCTTTATGGCAACTTCACCGGCGGCCTCGACCTTCATCAGGTCAGCGAGCAGAACCAGGCCATTCTGTCAGTACTGGACAATATGCAGCGTATCCTCAATTGTCGCGCCGGCACACTGGCGCACCTGCCGGATTACGGTCTGCCGGATATGACCCGAATCCTTCAGGGAATGCCGGGAACGGCTCATGAGCTGATGGGCACCTTATCTGCCGTTCTGCTCAAATATGAACCCCGGCTGAAAAAGATAGCGGTTGTCCTGCAGGAGCAGAATGTTCCGGGTGAGCTGCGTTATGCGATTGACGCCGAACTCAGGGGCATTGGCCTCGTGCGCTACGGCACCGCGTTTATGCCCGAAGGTCGGGTCCTGCTGAGGCATTTGAAGCAACAACAGTATCTCGATACAACAACCCGTCTGTAAGGCCTGTTAACATCATGTCAGTAAAAACACAGTTCCTGAAAAAACTTCAGGCCAGGCAACCCGCCCCGGTTACGTTTACCAGCAAGACACAGGCCGATATAGCAGAATTTCGCCTGCGAATGACACAGCTGCAGGAGCAGATGGACACGTGGCTGGCCGATACCGGACTGAATGTGGAAACGTTACCAGTATCCGTGACAGACCTGCTGGTGGGCGGGGCGTTTGATATATCCGCTGCGGTGCTGCGTTACGACGAACGGTCAGTAAAATTTATACCGGTATATTTGTACGGCCAGGGTGTAACCGGGTGCGTGGAGGCGACCTTCCATAATGGAGGACTCGTGACGCCTCTGGGGCGATTATTTATGCGGTCAGTCACGGTGAAAAACTGGACCTTTGTTCCGCCTGGCGCTTTATCCCCCTCCGGGCAGGCTTTTGATGAGAGCACATTTTTTGGTTTGATTCTGGCACTCCTTCCATAGCGGAGCCGGAATGAGTAATAGTTTGTTTACCTGTCTGTCATTGCATAATTACCTGGCGAAACAGTTAATAGCTGACGGAGAACAGAGCCACAACATAACGAAATAAATCACGGATATGGAAATGAGAAAATTAATCTTTCTTCTGGTCTCAGGAATATTGTTTACGGCACAAGCCGATGCTGCGCGTGGAAGGCAGCCCTGCTCAGGTTCAAAAGGCGGTATAGCGCACTGCACATCGGATGGCCGCTTTGCCTGTAATGACGGGAGTCTGAGCCAGTCGAAACGATTTTGTTCCGGGTATGGTTCCTCAGCAACCAGCAATTCGGTAAAACAGTCTACTTCCACTCGCAAAGCTAAGTCGAAAAAAGTGACAACGGCGAAAAAGCTGGAGCCGCAAAGTGTTGCAGAAAACGACGAACCGGTCAGTACCCAGCCCCGACAGCCCACATGCGCTCCCCTCTATATGGCCAGCAAGCCCGGATACACTCATTTACCAATTTGCTCAGGGAAACAGTATTAATTTGATATGGAAAAATTCTATTCCCATTATTCAGATTAAATCTTCAGGATGAAAATAAGAAAGGAAAGAAATAAAACATGGCACGAAGAAAAAAAGATGACAATGCTGCGGGTATTATTCTGGTTGTTATTGGTTTCATTGCCTGGGGTATTTATGTCGCGGTAAGGGCATTAATCAATCTTAATGAGCGATTTATTGAATCGGTGTCGAATCCGGCCGGAATCATCGGTCTGTTTTTTGGTTTACTGACAGCCGTTGCATTGATAATACGTGTTTTCGTTTACCGGGGGTTCCGGAAGAAAACGGCGGAGCTTGAACAGGCCATGTCGGACCTTGCACAGAAAGAGAAAGCCTTTGAAGAAACTGTCAGTACTGAAGTGGCTCGCGGCTTGTATCAGGAGAAGAAACAGCTTTCCGGCCAGTGGGATCACTTTCACAATGCCAGAAATAAAGCCTCCCGGGCAATGCAACGTATTGTGGACTCCGCGTATAAATTCAAAGTCAAAACCCTGCTTTCCGGCACCACGGTGAATAACTGGCAAAGCAAGTATGACCAGCTCAGGAAGGAGAGAGACGCTTACGCGGCCATTAGCGAGAAAATCACCTTTCTGGAACTTGAAGATAATGCCGACTGGGAAGGCGTAAAACAGCAGTTTCTGGATAAGGTCGCCCTGCTGGAAAAAGCGCAGGAAGAAAAAGAGTATCAGGCAGAGCTCAAGCGTCAGATGAGGGAAGAAAAACAGCGTCAGGATGAGCTCGAGCAGCAGCAGCGCGAAGCGGAAGAGGAGGAGCAACGCCTTGCTGAGCAGCAGCGTTTACTGGAGGAAGCCCTGCTCGCCGCTGAAGGTGCTCACAGGGAAGAGCTGGAAAGACAGCGTCTGGCGCTGGAGCAGAAAATCCAGGACGTGCATCAGCAGTATGAACGCGCCAAATCTATGGCACAGCTCACGAAACAGGGACATGTATATGTGATTTCGAATATTGGCTCCTTCGGTGAAAACGTATTTAAAATCGGTATGACCCGACGCCTGGAGCCTATGGAGCGTGTGAAAGAACTGAGCGGGGCAGCCGTGCCGTTTGATTTTGACGTCCACGCCATGATTTCCTGCGATGACGCCCCTGCGCTTGAAAAGACACTGCATGACCATCTGGAAAACTACCGGATTAACCGGGTTAACCTGCGTAAGGAATTCTTCCGGGTCGAGCTCAGCCGGATTATCGATGAAGTGGAACGTCACCACGGGAAGGTCGAATATATTGCTGACCCGGTGGCGCTACAGTATCTGCAGAGTCTCGAATATGCAGAAAACGAAGCCGCATAAGCAATAACTTTCAATAGCTCCTTATTCGTCAAATGGACAACTGGTCATGAATGACATCACCCCGCGTAAAATCAAAACCGGCGGCGACCCGCGCACGCTACCGGATTATGCCGCTCTGCGCGATGAGCTAAGTAAGCTGAAGCATCCTGCGCGCCCGGATGTGAACTGGCCGTATGTCGAAAAACGCTGTCTCTCACTGTTTGAGCAGAATGGTGTGGAACTGCAGACGGCGGCCTGGTATACGCTTGCCCGAACGCAGCTGGCCGGCTTGTTCGGCCTCAATGAAGGTCTGGCGATACTGGATGCGCTGATAAGCCATCAGTGGGGCACGCTCTGGCCGCAGCCGGTACATGCCCGCATGGAAATCCTCAGCAGTCTGAGCCAGCGTCTGCAGCAACGGATGCGCGCGCTCCCGCTGAATTACAGCGACCTTGGTCAGCTGTACAAGGCAGAGCAACGTCTTACTACTATGGGTGAAGTGCTGCAGCGCCTGGAACTTAAACATCTGAGCCAGCTCGATACGTTACGTATCCTGATGCATAACAGCGCTGTCCGGCTGGAAAACAGTGACGACACAACCCAGGCAGGGGCAGCTGTGCTGCCAGCTAGTGTGATCAACGATGCAGCCGCCTTCGCAGCCGACGGTGCAGAAGAAACCGCCAGCGCGATGAAATGGGTGTATGTTGCCCGCCCTGAATATCAGGCGAATGTGGAAGTACTGGCGACTCTTCCCGCGCCGGTAAAAAAGTGGAAATCTTTCGTTGCCGGTATGGGTGCCATGCTGGTGATAAGCGTGGCCGCAGTGGGAAGCTGGCAATATGTAAACCGGCCAAATCCGCTGCAGGCTCAGTTGGCGGCATCTCTGGCACCTTTACCTGCAACGCTCACGCCAGAACAGGTGGATCTATTGCGTCAGCAGACTGCTTTGCCGCAGAACGTGATCGCCCAGACACAGCAACAGCTGAACCGTCTGGATAAGCTTCCGCCGGGCTGGAGCATTGACTACAGTCGACAACTTGTAGAGCAGGCTCAGGCGCTCTGGCCGGAGCAGGCAAAGTCTCTGGCACAGCAATGGCAACAACAACGCAGTGCTGTCGCATTACCGGCAGAGCAGCTTAATGGCTGGTCTCAGGGAATGATGACACTACAAAAACTGAGCGACAGATTAAATGGCCTTGATGAACAGAAGGGTAAATACATAACGGTCAGTGAGCTGAAATCAGTGGTTTTTGCCACGATGCAGTTCTTTAATCAGTCCATACCGGCTGAAGAACAGCTGCGCTTACTGTCGCAACATCCAGCGGGCAAACCGTTACCTGCTGCTGCCCAATCTCAGCTGGAAATGCACCTGAAACAACTGACAGCCCGCTATGCCGAACTGAAACAGCAGGCAGAAAAATAAAACCAGTAGGTTAGTCTTCACTCAGCCAGGACGCGCTCTATATCTATTGTTGTTGCCTGGAAAAGTCAAATAATATGAAGTCGGATCAAAATTGCGATAAATCCAAGGAGCAAACAGCATGATAAACCAAATGCAAAAGTATAATAGAGTGGTTTGAGAGTATTTATCTTTTTTAGATTTTGACCTTCATGTGCAAAGCTGTAAGCATTGTTGTTCCTGTTTAAAAAGAAGATCTTTTTGTTTTGTTTTAATCGCATAAAAAAATAGGTCATTAGAGGTGAACCTATATATCCCATATTGCAGTGCAACAAGTAAGGGGTGGGGAGTGTATGCTTTTGTTGGAAGTCCGAGATCAATTTCTGGTAGCGAGACCTGTTCATTAGGTACAAAAGAACACTTACGACTAAGCTAACCAAAGGAAGCATAATCAAAACCATTAGGGCCGATTTCATTTTTTAAATTCCCATGTATTCATAGATAGTATCCATTACAGAGTCGCTCGCTTTGCCACCTACATAACCCCCAGCGATTGAGCCAACTGCTGCGCATACTATCGCGCCGGTTCCTGCTGTAGCGATCCCTATTGCTGCGCATACACCTAATCCTGCTAAAGAACCTGCTGCACCTCCTCCCATACCTGCTAAAGTCGACGCTCCAAACTTACCGTACTCTTTGAACGCAGTTCTTTTACATTCGCTCTCACGACCTTTAACGCAGGCATTGACTACGTCATTCGTGGTTCCGGCAAATGCAAAACCCATTCCTATGTAACCACCTGATTTTAAGAATTTTGCAGCTTTCGCAGCATTGCCTACATAACTTGAATAACCTGGTATCCCTGCCAGTCCCACTGTAGACCATTCATGTACTATGGAGCGGCTGGATAGATTTAGTGCTCTACGCATGTCCTCGTAAGGCCTGAACTTAACCGCATTTCGTATCAATGATTTCAGTAGCGGTTTGTTCACAAGTTCTTTTAGCTGATTAAAGAGTTGGTTACGCTCTGCGAAGAATTGCTGACTAATCAGTGTTCCCTGACTACGAAACTGGTTTTGGTAACTTACCTCTATCTTTTTAAGGGTATTCTCGATCTCTGAAAAGTATCTTTCACCAACGTCACCAATAGCCCCAAATACTTTATCTCCCGCAGTGGTCAGTGCAGCGATCAAACTGTAATGCTGCTGCATGAAACTCGCTTCGTCAGAAGTCACGCCAACAAACGCTGTATTGGTTTTCTGTTTAGCCTGCCTTAAAGCACCCAACATTTGCATGGTTTGTGAAGAATCCGGGTCTGCCACGATAACTATCTGACCCGGATTCAGCCACGGCGTGTCTGCATTGGTCTGCATAAAGAGACGAGCAGCTTCGGAATTACTGTCATTAAAAAGCATTCTTGCTTGGTATCCGAGGTTACCAGGTTGTTGAACTACACAGTATGCGGGGGCCAGATTGCGCGGCATTTGATTTCCTCCAATGAAACAGTTGCTTAGGTAAAAGCCAAGCCTGTTTTCTTCCATAGATACTTTAATCAATCGTGTTGGATATTGTAAATACGCCTAATGGCTAAGGCAAAAAGTGTTGGGTTACATGACGAAGCTGTATGGGAGTCAAAAGTGCCAATACTTCATTGTTAGCTATATCGGGTGAGGAGGTCAGAGGTGCCCTTTTGCTTCAGCTTTTTTATTGGAACCAGTAAGTCACGGGTTTTGAGTTCTGTGATATTACGATTGCCAGTAATGGGGAATAAATGACTCTCAAGACTGCTTAACACATTCGTTCTGTGGCTTTCCGAACAGGTCTTGTTACTGGAATGCCAGTCTCGTGCAACCTTTTCAAATGTCAGCAGCCCTTTGATCTCGACCTTATCAGCTTTGCGTTTCTCGCTTGGATCAACGCCCTTTGCAACGAGTTGCCTTGCTTCGTCTCTTCTGCGTCTGGCTTCTGATAACGTGATCTCAGGATAAACACCAAGTGCAAGAATCTTTTATTTGCTACCAAAGCGATACTGAAAACGCCAGTATTTGGAACCATATGGGGCGATCAAAAGATGCATACCATTACCTTCTGTCATTTTGACGGGTTTCGCAGCAGCTTTCGCATTCCTTACCTTTAACTCAGTGAGCGGCATAGTAAAAATCTTCGGCTGATGGTATCTGCATTATCGAACCAGACATACCAACAATTGTACCAACATGACACTATGGACTTTGTGAGTCTGCTAGAGACGCAGGTGGACTATTAAGATGAGTTAAGTGACTGAATGAGATGGGTGAAGTAGACTCAGAGATACGTTGAGAGACTAACATATGGTGTCCCCTGCAGGAATCGAACCTGCAACTAGCCCTTAGGAGGGGCTCGTTATATCCATTTAACTAAGGAGACGCCAGCGCAGTATACCGCAGTTAAGCGGCAGGATTCACTACACTGCCGCGCGTTTGCTCATTCTGTCAGCAATTTAGCGTTCTTCTTGCTGCTGCTGACGTTTTTTCTCCGCTTTGCGCCGTTCTGCCTTCGCCTTTGCCTGAGCAGCTTCGCCCATATCATTGCGAATCTGGGCGTGACTTATCAGGGCGAAAATCAGCGTACCGCCCGTCAGGTTACCCAACAGGGTTGGAACAGCAAAAGGCCAGAGAAACGCGGTCCAGGGCACGCTGCCGTTAAACACCAGGTAAAGCACCTCAACGGAACCCACCACGATATGTGCCAGATCGCCCAGTGCGACCAGCCAGGTCATCATCACAATGACAAACAGTTTGGCCGCTCCCGCATAAGGGAACATCCAGACCATTGTGGCAATGATCCAGCCGGAGATCACCGCGTTAGCAAACATCTCGCCCGGCGTATGTTCCATCACCTTCATGCTGATATCCGTAAAGGCCTGGCGAGTGGCTTCATCAAAAATGGGCATTTCGTTAAACGCTAAGGCGGCGAACGCGGTACCAATAAGGTTGCCCAGTAGCACAATGCCCCACAGGCGAAGCAATAAACCAAGATTGCTTGTGGTGGGTTTGTGCATAACGGGCAGAACGGCCGTCACGGTGTTTTCAGTGAAAAGCTGCTGCCGTGCCATAATCACAATCACAAAGCCAAAGGTGTAGCCAAGGTTTTCCAGTAAATAGGCGCCGGGGACGCCGTCCAGATGAACCTGAAAAATGCCCTTGGCCATCAGAGAAGCCCCCATTGACAGCCCGGCCGCAATCGCTGACCACAGCAGCGCCATGCCATCCCGCTCCAGCTCTTTTTCCCCGTCCTGTCGAATCTCTTCGTGGATAGCGGCGGCACGCGAGGGCAGGGCGTCTTCATCTACTTCAATATCCTCCTTTCCCTGTTCTTTTTCTTCGCTGTCTACATCGTTAGGTCCCTGACTTATGCTTGATGAAGGCTTCATGTTTTCTCCTGGTAACAGTACAAATGCGTTATAAGCGTAGTCGTTTTTTGGCTAACGAAACTGTTTCTGCGACAGCGAACAAACGTGACAACCTTCTGCCGTGGTGCGCTTTTTATCCACCAGACGCGCTGAAAAGCACGAATATCTAAGCCCTGCGCAAAAGGGGAGCGCGCACAGCCTTCGGCACGCTGTAACATTGTGCTATCATTTGCGCCTTATTTGGCTGGCGCGATTTACCCCTCCATGTTGGAAATCATTAATCTGCTTTGTGTGCGTGATGAGCGCGCGCTCTTTGAGGCGCTTACGTTTCGCGTGTCGGCAGGTGACATCGTACAAATTGAAGGGCCAAACGGGGCCGGGAAAACGTCGCTGCTGCGTATCCTGGCCGGACTGAGCACGCCTGAACATGGTGAGGTGCGCTGGCAGTCGCAGCCGGTTCACCGGCAACGCGACACCTGGCATCAGGCCATGCTTTACCTGGGGCATCTGCCGGGGATCTCATCGGCGTTATCGGCGCTGGAAAATCTGCGCTTTTATCATCCAGACTGCCGCGATGAACACCTTTTTACTGCACTGGCCAGCGTCGGCCTGGCAGGTTATGAAGAGGTCGCGGCCGCGCAGCTCTCTGCCGGACAACAGCGGCGCATCGCCCTGGCCCGGCTGTGGCTGACCCGGGCAACCTTATGGATCCTGGACGAACCTTTAACCGCCCTCGATCACACGGGGGTGGAGACGTTAATGAGCCGCTTTGTGGCGCACACGCAGCAGGGGGGGGCTGTCATCGTGACCAGCCATCAGGCGCTACCGGGGCTGACGGGGCAGATCAATACTATCCGCCTGCATGCCGTGGAGTGGCAGTAATGTTGTGTCGTCTTATTCAGCGCGAATTACGCATCGCCTGTCGTCGCGGCGCCGAAGTGATGAATCCACTGTGGTTTTTCCTGATTGTCATCACGCTCTTCCCGTTGGGTATCGGTCCCGATCCTCATCAGCTGGCACGGATCGCACCCGGTATTGTCTGGGTTGCGGCATTGCTCTCTTCGCTGCTCGCGCTGGAAAGGCTGTTTCGTGATGACCTTAACGACGGCACGCTGGAGCAACTTTTATTGTCGCCTGTACCGCTGCCGGTCACGGTGCTGGGGAAAGTCATCGCCCACTGGCTGGTCACGGGCTTGCCGTTAATTCTGCTTTCGCCCCTGGCGGCCCTGTTGCTGTCCCTGGGTATGCCGGGCTGGCGGGCGGTGGCACTGACGCTGCTGTTAGGAACACCGACGCTGAGTTTTCTCGGCGCGATTGGCGTGGGGCTGACCGTTGGGTTGCGTCGCGGCGGCGTGCTGCTCAGCCTGTTGGTTCTGCCACTGGCTATTCCGGTACTGATTTTTGCCAGCGCGGCCATCGACGCCGCAGGTCAGGGGTTAGCCATTGGCGGTTACCTGGCGTTGCTGGGGGCGATGCTGGTCGCGAGTGCGACGCTGGCCCCGTTTGCCACCGCCGCGGCGTTGCGGATTACGCTGCACTAAATCAGCACGCATCAGACGTGTTATTCGCGTTTATTTAAAAGTGAGCAAGTAAACATGTGGAAAGGATTACATCAGCTGGCGAAGCCCGAACGGCTATATCAGTTGTGCGGTCGGCTGGTGCCGGGGTTCGCCCTGACCAGTGCGGCGGTACTGCTGCTGGCCTGGATATGGGGATTTGGCTATGCACCGGCAGACTACCAGCAGGGTGACAGTTTTCGCATTATGTATATTCATGTTCCGGCGGCCATGTGGTCGATGGGGATATACAGCGCGATGGCCGTTGCGGCGTTTACTGGTCTGGTCTGGCAGATGAAAATGGCCGATTTAGTCTCAGCGGCGATGGCACCGATCGGTGCGGTGTTTACCTTTATTGCGCTGGTTACCGGTTCTGCCTGGGGCAAGCCGATGTGGGGAACCTGGTGGATATGGGACGCCAGGCTCACATCAGAACTGGTGCTGCTGTTTTTATATCTGGGCGTCATTGCGCTGTATCAGGCGTTCGACGACCGTCGCATGGCCGGGCGCGCCGCAGGGGTGCTCATTCTGGTCGGCGTGATCAATCTGCCCATCATTCATTTCTCTGTGCAGTGGTGGAATACCTTGCATCAGGGATCGTCCGGCTTACTGCAACAGGCTATCGCGCCGCCGATGCGCACGCCGCTGCGCTGGGCCATCCTGGGTGACCTGCTGTTGTTTATCACGTTAACGCTGATGCGCTTACGCAACCTGATTCTGCTGACGGAACGTAAACGTCCCTGGGCGATTGCCCTGGCAAAGACAAGGAGCAAAGAATGACGCCCGCTTTTGCCTCATGGCATGACTTCATTGCCATGGGCGGTTACGCCTTTTACGTCTGGCTGGCTGTGGCAGGGGCGCTGGTGCCTCTTTGTGGCCTGATTGTACACAGCTGGTGGTCACACAGACGTTTGCTGGCGGACATTCGCCAGCGTGATGCCCGGGAGCGCCGTCTGCGCGCGGCCAGTGTTAAACGTGCCGGGACTAAAACGGCAGGAGAAGCGAAGTGAATATCCGCCGTCGTAATCGCCTGTATGTCGTCGTGGCGATACTTACCGGACTTGGACTGGCTACCGCGCTGGTAATGTATGCGCTGCGGTCCAATATCGATCTGTTTTATACGCCAGGTGAAATCCTGGAGGGGAAAGGTGATGCACACATCAGGCCGGAACCCGGACAGCGTCTGCGCGTGGGCGGCGTGGTGATGCCCGGCAGCGTCACGCGAGATCCCCGAACGCTGGCCGTCTCTTTTCAGCTTTACGATGGCCGTGGTGTGGTCAGTGTAAACTTTGTGGGCATTTTGCCCGATCTGTTTCGCGAGGGGCAGGGCGTCGTTGCACAAGGCGTCCTTGAACCCGGCAACCTGATCAACGCCAAAGAAGTGCTGGCGAAACATGATGAAAACTACACGCCACCTGAAATCACCGCCGCGATGAAGCCCGCACCACCCGTGCAACAGGCCGCGACTCACCCGGCAGGACAGACACCATGATGCCAGAACTGGGCAGTTTTTTACTCTGTCTCGGCGTCGCGTTGGCGCTGCTGCTCAGCGTATATCCGCTGTGGGGCGCCTGGCGTCAGGATGCGCGCCTGATGGGCATGGCGCGTCCCCTGGCCGTTGGCCTGTTCGGCTGTGTGGCGGGAGCTTTCGGGTTGCTGGTCTGGGCGTTTATCGTTAACGACTTTACCGTTAGCTATGTCGTTAACAACTCGAATTCCCTGCTGCCGGTCTATTACCGCATTGCGGCCACCTGGGGGGCGCACGAAGGCTCCCTGCTGCTGTGGGTGCTGCTGCTGAGTGGCTGGACGCTGGCCGTGGCGATCTTCAGCCGCGGCATGCCGCAGGACGCACTGGCGCGCGTGCTGGCGGTGATGGGCATGATTACGCTGGGCTTCCTGTTATTTATCATCCTCACCTCTAATCCGTTCAGCCGTACCCTGCCGGACTTTCCCGTTGATGGCCGCGACCTCAATCCCATGCTGCAGGATATTGGCCTGATCTTCCATCCGCCTTTGTTATACATGGGCTATGTCGGTTTCTCGGTGGCCTTTGCTTTTGCCATTGCCTCCCTGATGGCCGGAAGACTGGATACCGCCTGGGCGCGCTGGTCGCGTCCCTGGACCGCCGCAGCCTGGCTGTTCCTGACCATAGGTATTGTGCTGGGCTCTGCATGGGCCTATTACGAGCTGGGCTGGGGCGGCTGGTGGTTCTGGGATCCGGTTGAAAATGCGTCCTTTATGCCCTGGCTGGCTGGCACGGCGTTAATGCACTCACTGGCGGTGACCGAAAAGCGCGGCACCTTTAAAGCCTGGACCGTATTGCTGGCGATTACCGCGTTCTCCCTGAGTCTGCTCGGGACCTTCCTGGTGCGATCCGGCGTGCTGGTCTCGGTGCACGCGTTTGCCTCCGATCCGGCGCGGGGCATGTTTATTCTGGCCTTTTTGGTGATTGTTATTGGCAGCTCGCTGCTGCTCTATGCCCTCAAAGGAGGGCAGGTCCGCAGCAGGGTACAAAACGCCTTGTGGTCGCGCGAATCCTTTCTGCTGGGCAATAACGTCCTGTTGATTGCGGCCATGCTGGTGGTGCTGCTCGGTACGCTGTTACCGCTGGTCCATAAACAACTCGGTCTGGGCAGCATCTCCGTGGGCCAGCCCTTTTTTAATACGCTGTTCAGCTGGCTGATGGCACCGCTGGCCTTAATGTTGGGGATTGGGCCGTTAGTGCGCTGGCGCCGTGATGAACCCCAGAAGCTGGTACGGCGTTTGCTGTTAGCACTGGTCGTCACGCTGCTGGCCTCCGTGCTGTTGCCCTGGTGGCTACAGGATCGGGTAGAGGCAATGACGGTAGTGGGCCTGCTGATGGCGGTATGGATCATCGTGTTAACCCTGATGGAACTGCATGAACGTGCGACGCATCGTCATTCTTTTTTCACCGGACTGCGCCACTTGTCACGCAGCCACTGGGGCATGGTGCTCGGCCATTTAGGTGTCGGCGTCACCGTGATTGGGATAGCGTTTAGCACGCAATACAGCGTTGAACGGGATGTGCGCATGAAAGCGGGCGACAGTGTTGATATCCATCACTACCACTTTGTCTTCCGCGATGTTCAGGATCTGCAAGGGCCCAACTACAGCGGCGGCGTGGCGGTGATTGATGTGACGCGGGACGGGCAGCCTGAAGCGATGTTGTATGCGGAAAAACGCTTTTATTCAGCGGCGCGCACCATGATGACCGAGGCGGCAATTGATGGTGGCTTTACCCGCGATCTCTATGCGGCGCTGGGTGAGGAACTCGATGACGGCAGTTGGGCGGTGCGCATTTACTATAAACCCTTTGTGCGCTGGATTTGGTTCGGTGGACTGTTTATGGCTGCCGGCGGTCTGCTCTGTTTACTGGATCCGCGTTATCGTGCGCGTAAAAAAGGCGAGCGCGAGGTGCGGGCATGAAAAAGATTCTGTTTATTCCCCTGATCCTGTTTTTACTGCTGGCCGCCGCGCTGCTTTGGCAACTGTCACGCAATGCGGCGGGCGACGATCCTACGCGGCTGGAGTCGGCGTTAATTGGTAAACCGTTGCCGGTGTTCCGGCTCGAAGCCCTGGAAACGCCCGGTAAAACCTACAACCAGCAAACGCTTATCACCGGCAAACCGCTTTTACTCAACGTCTGGGCAACATGGTGCCCGACCTGTCGGGCAGAACATCACTATCTGAATACGCTGGCAGAGCAGGGCGTGCGGGTAGTCGGGCTCAATTATAAAGACGATCGGCAAAAGGCGGTGACCTGGTTAAACACGCTGGGTAATCCTTATGCGCTCAGCCTGTATGATGGCGACGGTATGCTGGGCCTGGATCTTGGCGTATATGGCGCACCGGAAACCTTTCTGATCGATGGCAACGGCATTATTCGCTATCGCCATGCCGGAGATCTGAATCCGCGCGTCTGGCAGCAGGAAGTAAAGCCTTTATGGGATAAATACAATACGGAGAGCGGCTCATGAAAGCGCTGGTGATGATGCTTTGCGGCTTGCTGTTTAGCGCCAGCCTGTGGGCGGCCATTGATACCTATGCATTTGACTCCGTCGCGCAGGAAGAACAGTACCGTGATATCACCGCCTCCCTGCGCTGCCCCAAATGTCAGAACAACAGCATTGCGGATTCCAACGCCATGATTGCGGCGGATATGCGGTTGAAAGTTTATCAGCTGATGAAACAGGGACAAACGCGTCAGCAGATCCTCGACTATATGGTGGCGCGCTACGGCTATTTCGTCAGCTACCAACCGCCCGTCACGCCGTCCACCGTGATTCTGTGGCTGGGACCTGCGCTGTTTGTCGCAGGCGGCGCGGGCGTAATCGTCTGGCGCAGTCGCCAGCGTAAGACCTGTAGCGAACTGAGTGATGAAGAGCAACAGCGGCTTGAAGCCATTTTGAAATCGGACAGGGAAGCATAATGGCAGCCTTTTTAATCGCGATATTGGTACTGCTGTTCGCGGCCTGTGTGCTGTTCCTGGCCGCAGGCTGGCGTCCGCGCGCGTCCCACATAGTCACGCGTGACAGCCTTAATAAAGATTTTTATCACCAACGGCTGGCCGAACTGACGCAGGATGAGGATCAGGGCGTGATCGCCGAGCGGGACGTGATGGCGCGCGAGCTACAGCAGTCACTGTTGAGTGATATTCCGCCTGCACCGGATGCACAGTCGCGCAGCAGTCGCCGTTGGGTATTGTTACCGGGCATTATTGTCTTACTGGTCGTGCCGCTGGTGTGCTATCTCAACACCGGCGGTTTTGTGCCGTTCAGCGGCTGGCTGCAGGTGCAGAAAGCATATCCTGCGCTGCGTGCGCAGGTGCTGGATCCTCACGCGAAGCCGCTGACGCCGGAACAGCTTTCACGCTTACAGCTCGGTTTGCGCAGCCATCTGCAAACCGAGCCTGATAACCTTAGCGACTGGGCAATGCTTGGCCGTCTTGGTATGGTGCTGAATAACGCGACGACCGCCCGTCAGGCGTTCGAGCACGCGCTGCAGTTGGCACCGAATAATCAGGTATTAAAACAGGATTACGCCGAGGTTCTGGCCCGGTCGGGCGATCCACAGGAAAACCGTCAGGCAGAACTTGTGTTGCAGGATCTGCGTAAACAGGATCCGCACAATGCCCGGACGCTGAGCCTGCTGGCTTACGCTGCCTTTGAACAGCAACACTATGCTCAGGCGATTGCGGCCTGGCAAACCTTACTGAACGCGCTGCCGGCGGACGATCCCCGGCGCGACAACATTGCGCGCAGTATTGAGCAAGCCAGAACGGACGCCGGACAACAAGCGAGCCAGTTGACGGTAGATGTGACGCTTTCTCCCCAGGCAGAAAACATGTTACCGCCGGGCGGAGTCATGTATATTTCGGTTACTGACGGTATGTCGCCCGTGCCGGTGGCCGTGAAGCGTCTTGCTGCCGGGCATTTTCCCGTGTCGCTGACGCTGGATGACAGTAATGCCATGATGCAGGGGCGCCGTCTTTCGGCGCAGAAACAGATCCAGGTTCGCGTCAGGATTTCACGTAATGGCCGCGCGAACCCTGAGCCGGGTGACTGGTTCGGTGTCAGCGCCGTCGTGCCCTGGGACGGTCATCAGCATGTGACCGTTGAGATTAATGCGCAGCAGCCTTAGACCGATATTCTCTGGCTCTGTCTGAATCTGTAAACCGCACCGTGGATATCAGCTATGCTTGCTTAACGCGCTGATCTACCCGAGAAAGGCGGCAGGGTATACATCACTTATATGCACAGGGAGAAAAAAATGGATCACCGCCTGACCAGCCTGGCCTTGGCCAGTGTGCTTCTGGTGGGTTGTGCCAGTTCAAAGCCGGAGACCGATGCGCCAGCCGGGCGTAGCGATCCGTTTGAAGGCTTTAACCGCACAATGTTTAACTTTAACTACAATGTGCTGGACCCGTATGTGGTGCGTCCGGTGGCTGTGGCCTGGCGCGACTATGTGCCCGTCCCGGCACGTGCTGGCCTGAGCAACTTCCTGGGCAACCTGAGCGAACCCGCCAGTATGGTGAACGCTATTCTGGTTGGTGAGCCGCGCAATGCCGGTATTCACTTCACGCGTTTCTTCCTGAATACCGTGCTGGGCCTGGGCGGCTTTATCGACGTTGCAGGCAAAGCGAACCCTGAGCTGGCGCGCCAGGGGCCGCAACGCTTCGGTACCACGCTGGGGCACTATGGCGTGGGCTACGGTCCTTACGTGCAGTTGCCTGGCTATGGCAGCTTTACGGTGCGTCAGGACGGCGGCGATTATGTGGATACGCTTTATCCGGTGCTGGGCTGGTTGACCTGGCCGATGTCCGTGGGTAAATGGGCACTTGAAGGGGTGGAAACGCGTGCGCAACTGCTGGACTCCGATGCTATCCTGAAACAGCAGCGCGATCCTTACGCCTTTATGCGTAACGCCTATTTTGAGCGCTATGACTTCCTGGCGCGTGGTGGCAAGCTGAAGCCCGAAGATAATCCGAACGCAGCGGCAATTCAGGACGATCTCAAAGATATCGATTCTCAGTAATGTGAGGCCGCCCGGAAAAGGGCGGCTTCAGGCTGAAGTGATTTATACGAATGTTCTGTCAGGGCTCGCCAGGCGGAGCAAAAAAAAAGCGACACAGTGTGTCGCTTTTTTTATGCGGTCAACATATCAGAATTTGTAGTTGAAGCTCGCACCGTACAGCCAGGCTTTACCACTGGAATTAAAGGTATAAGGGCCTTCCTGAATGGTAACTTTCTGACCATGCATATAAGAGACGCCGACATCGACGGAAGCATCGTCATTGAATGCATAGGAGGCACCCGCACTCAGCCACAAGCGATCCTGATCCGGGATGGAGATGGAACGCTTGTCAGCCGGAACCGGGCTGTCATCAAAGGCGATACCGCTGCGGAAGGTCCAGTTTTTATCGTACTGGTAAGTGGTACCCAGGGCGATACGGTAGGCATCATGGAAGCCTTCATCTTTATAGAACAGCGTCTGACCATTCGAACCGGTCGCTTTCAGCTCCTGGAACTGGCTCCAGCTGGTATAGGCCAGGCTATAGTGAACGGCCCATTGTGGCGCGACTTTATGCCAGCCTGAAACTTCCCACATTTCTGGCAGATTCAGGGTTAATGAACCCGGAATCGTGTTTCCGCTTGTGCCAAAAGGTGCGCCGGGGATGTTAAATGCGTTGATGGCCGCAGGAAGATTACTTTTGTAATCCCCATCAAAGTCAACTTTCACCTCAGAGCGGTAGGTGAAACCAAAACGGTTATTATCATCAACCTCATAAAGTACACCGGCGTTCCAGCCATAACCCCATTCGTTCCCCTTTAGTCGGGTAATTTGGGTATCCGCAGGAATGCCCAGCGCGGAGAACGACTCTCCGGCATAACGCTCAATTTTCGCTTTAGCATAAACGGCATCAAAACCCACACCAAAGCTGAAGTGTTCATTCAGGCGGTAGGCGGTGCTGAGGTTAAGATTAACGGTCGTCAGGTCTGTTTTACCGCCGAATCCGCCTGCGGTATAACCGTTATTAAATTCTGTCGCCAGACCGTAGTTTGAGGTGGCAGAGGCACCTACCCACCATTGGTCATTAATCGGCTGGACATAGTGCAGATCAGGGATCCACTGATTAGGCGCGATGTTTTTCGCATCCAGGCTCCGTCCTGTTGGACTCTGGCCGCTGATATCCACTTGAGGATCGATATAAACCGCACCGAGTGAAAATTCAGGGCGATCCATCAGCGCCATGGTCGCCGGGTTACGGCTGGCTGAGGCCGCCGTATCACCCATTGCGCCTTCGCCTGAATAAGCACGACCTAAACCAATGGAAGAAAATTCATTTAACTGAAATCCGGCTGCGTAAACGTTAGAGGAAATAAGCGCTACCGCAGCTGCCACGGCTGACTTTGCGAACAGGTTTTTATGGTTCATGACCACAACCTCATGTGAATTATTATTTAACGTTGTGACGTCGTGTAACAAGGAACGGCGGATTGTATGGACTGATGACGGTCGGACATATCAGACCAGTGCGGAGAGTATAGGTCCGACCTGTACACATGTTGCAATATTGTTTTTAAATTATTTCCAATTTGATAGATGAAAATTCGATCTGCTTAACACTTCTCTGCGGGAAACGAGGCAGGCAGCAGGCGCAAAACTGATTCAGATCAAATTATATTGTGATATTCGTCACTTAGCGTCGCGTGCATAGCGGGGGAGAAATCCACAGCGTAGAATTTTTCGCAGCGAAGGCTTTTCCCTTTAGTTGTGAAACCAGGAGATTACCATGACGGATGCTCTGAAAAAATGTCGCGCGACCGAAACGGCGGCATGCTGTTGTGTGGATGTCGGTACCGTAATGGACAACACCGATTGTACCGCCAGTTGGTCAGCGTGGTTTGGCCAGCGCGCGGAAGCCGACAGCAAACTGGCTGAACTGAGCGAAAGGGCGCGTCAGGTCGAGTCCGATCCCTGTGTCATAGATGCGCGATTCACAGAAGAGACGGGCGGCGTGCGGCTTGATGTTGCTTTTACTTTTAGCTGTCAGGCAGAAACCCTGATTTTTCAGTTAGGTTTACGCTGAACCGCTTAACGCCGCTGCCCGGCGGCGTTTGTCATTTTCGTGTTTCTCATCTCACTTTTCTCTTCCTGATGTTGGCGGCGTAGCCGCTTGTGGTTAACACTGTGGATCAGGTCAGACCTCTTTTGGCAATGATGCCCCGGTCACGATGCACAGGTGGATACAATGAGCAAAGCGCAGTCACTGTTGACGCGTACGGGCGAGCGCATCGCTATCACTCATGGATTACGTACGCCTTTTCTCCGTCAGGCGACAGGATTTCATGGCATTCCCGCCGTAGAGTTGGGCCGGATGGTGGTCAGTGAAATGGTGGCCCGGAGTGAGTTACCGGTCGGGATGATTGAGCAACTGGTGTTTGGTCAGGTGGTGCAGATGCCAGAGGCGCCCAACATCGCGCGGGAAATTGTGCTGAGCAGTGGTCTCAGCGTCAGTACCGATGCGTACAGCGTCAGCCGAGCCTGTGCGACCAGCTTCCAGGCGGTGGCTAACGTCACGGAAAGCCTGCTGGCAGGCACGATTTCGGTCGGTATTGCGGGCGGCGCGGATTCCTCTTCCGTCCTGCCGATTGGCGTCAGTAAAACGCTGGCTCGTGCGCTGGTGGATATGAACAAAGCAAAAAGCCTTTCCCAAAAGTTTCAGATTCTGCGCCGCCTGCGTCCCGGCGATCTGTTACCGGTGCCGCCTGCCGTGGCCGAATACTCCACAGGATTACGCATGGGCGATACCGCAGAACAGATGGCGAAAACGCACGGCATCAGCCGGGAAGAACAGGATGCGCTGGCTCTGCGTTCGCATCTGCGCGCAGCGCAGGCCTGGCAGTCGGGCGTGCTGAATCAGGAAGTCATGGCCGCCTTCGTCCCGCCCTTTAAGGCCCCCATAGACCAGGATAATAACGTGCGAATGGATGCGAAAGCGGCTGACTATGCCCGTTTACGTCCGGCGTTTGATCGCCAGCACGGCACGGTAACGGCAGCCAACAGCACGCCGTTAACGGACGGGGCGGCGGCGGTGATATTGATGCGTGAAGGCCAGGCCAAAGCGCTGGGATTACAGCCGCTGGGCTATCTGCGCAGCTACGCCTTTACCGCCATTGATGTCTGGCAGGACATGCTGCTCGGGCCCGCTTACGCCTCGCCGCTGGCGCTTGATCGTGCTGGCATCACGCTGGCTGATCTGACGCTTATTGATATGCATGAAGCGTTCGCGGCGCAGACCTTGAGTAATATCAAGCTGTTTCGTGACGAACGTTTTGCCCGCGAGGTATTAAACCGCTCGCACGCGCTGGGTGAAATCGACGATGCACGTTTTAACGTCCTGGGCGGCTCCATCGCCTATGGTCATCCTTTTGCGGCGACCGGCGCGCGCATGATCACGCAGACCTTAAATGAATTGCGTCGGCGCGGAGGCGGGCTGGGACTGGTCACGGCCTGTGCCGCCGGAGGATTAGGTGCAGCCATGGTTCTGGAGGCCGAATAATGGAACAGCGCGCGTTTACTTTGCAGATGCGGGACGATCATGTTGGCGTGATCACCATTGATGTGCCCAATGAAAAAATGAATACGCTGAAGGCGGAATTTGCGGTCCAGATTGCCAGCCTGATTAGCGAGGCACGCCAGCATCCGCAGCTGCTCGGGCTGGTACTGATTTCCGGCAAGCCTGACAACTTTGTAGCAGGTGCCGATATCACCATGATTGATCGCTGTCAGCGTGCGGATGAAGCCGAAGCTCTGGCAAGGCAAGGGCAGGAGGTAATGGCCGCGATTGCCGCCTTGCCGTTTCCCGTGGTGGCCGCCATTCACGGGGCCTGCTTAGGCGGCGGTCTTGAGCTGGCGCTGGCCTGTCATTCACGCATCTGTACGCTGGATGATAAAACCCGTCTGGGACTGCCGGAAGTGCAACTGGGATTACTGCCCGGTTCGGGTGGCACGCAGCGTCTGCCGCATCTGATTGGTGTGCAAAAGGCTTTACCTCTCATCCTGACGGGGAAAAGCCTGCGCGCGAAGCAGGCGAAAAAACTGGGGATTGTCGATGACGCGGTGCCGCAGGCGATCCTGCTGGATACCGCTATCGAAAGCGTTAAAAAAGGCAAACGCCGCCGCGCACCGCTTCCGCTGCGCGACCGTCTGCTGCAGGGGCCGATCGCCCGCCAGGCCTTGTTTGCGCTGGTCAGGCGGGAAACGGAACGCAAAACCCAGGGGAACTATCCGGCCGCGCAACGTATCATCGATGTGGTGCGCATTGGGCTTGAGCAAAGCAGTCAGGCAGGTTATGCCGCCGAGGCGCGCGCCTTTGGCGAGCTGGCCATGACGCCGGAATCGGCGGCGCTACGCAGCCTGTTTTTTGCCTCCACCGCGCTGAAAAAAGAGAACGGAACTGAGGCGCAGCCCCGGCCAGTCGAACGTGTTGGTGTGCTGGGCGGCGGGTTGATGGGCGGCGGCATTGCCTGCGTCAGCGCCATTCATGCCGGTCTGCCCGTGCGCATCAAAGACATCAGCCTGAACGGCATTAATCATGCGCTGCAGACCAGTTGGGCGCTGCTGAGTAAAAAAGTGCAGCGTCGTCAGCTCACCCCGGCGCAGCGCCAGCAGCAGATGGCGCGCATCAGCGGCGGTACCGACTATCAGGGGTTTACCCAACGTGACATCGTCATCGAGGCGGTGTTTGAAGATCTGGCGCTGAAACAGCAAATGGTGGCAGAGGTGGAAACGCACTGTCAGCCCCAGACGATTTTTGCGTCCAATACCTCTTCCCTCCCGATTGCCGACATTGCGGCGAAGGCCGCGCGTCCTGAGAATATTATTGGCCTGCACTACTTCAGTCCGGTGGAGAAAATGCCGCTGGTTGAAGTTATCCCGCATGCGGCGACCTCGCCTGAAACGCTCGCCAGCACCGTCACGCTGGCACGTAAACAGGGCAAAACGCCGATTGTGGTCGCTGACAGACCGGGCTTTTACGTCAACCGTATTCTGACGCCCTACATCAACGAAGCGATGCGCTGTCTGCTGGAGGGCGAACCTGTTGAACATATTGACCGCGCACTGGTGACGTTTGGCTTTCCGGTTGGGCCGGTTCAACTGCTGGATGAGGTGGGCATCGATGTCGGCAGTAAAATCTCGCCCGGGTTGCAGCAGGCTTACGGTGAACGGTTTGCGGCACCGCCTGCTCTGGCGGCCGTGATCAACGACGGACGCAAAGGGCGAAAAAATCATAAGGGGTTCTATCTGTATGGATCGTCACGTTTGCAACGTAAAAAGCCGGATCCCACCGTGTACGACGTATTGCAGATTAAACCCGCAAGCGTGCAGAGTGGGGCACACATCGCAGAGCGCTGCGTGATGATGATGTTAAATGAGGCGGTGCGCTGTCTGGATGAGCAGGTTATCCGCTCGCCCCGTGACGGTGATATTGGTGCGGTGTTTGGTATTGGCTTTCCCCCGTTTCTGGGTGGGCCATTTCACTATATTGATCGCCTTGGTGCTGGGGAAATCGTCAACAGATTAACGCGGCTTGAGCAGCAATATGGTGACCGCTTTGCACCTTGTGAAAGACTGCAGCGGGCAGCGCAACAGCAGACAAAGTTTTACACTTCTTCATAAATATGAATATCCATCCTGATTCAGGGGGTTAGTCGTGTGTCGCACCATCATGATGCGACGCCGTAATCGGGCAGGTGCTTATTTAATAAACAACCGGTTGACTATACTGAAGCCATTAGGGTAAAACACGACGTTCATTCGCAGAATGAAGCGCCTGACGCGAAGGTATCAGGCGATGTCGACAAACAACAGCGGTGCTTTATGCAAGTTTTTATCATGCGTCACGGCGATGCGGCGCTCGACGCTGCCAGTGATTCAGTCCGGCCCTTAACGCTTTGTGGATGTGATGAATCACGCCAGATGGCGAACTGGTTAAAAGATCAGGGTGTTGACATTGAACGTGTCCTGGTCAGCCCTTATCTGCGTGCGCAACAAACGCTCGCGACAGTTCGTGAGGCGCTGCCCTTACCAGACGGGGCGGATATCCTGCCGGAGTTAACGCCTGGCGGCGATCCGGGGCTGGTGGGCTGCTATTTGCAGACGCTGGCAAACGAAGGGGTGAAATCGGTGCTGGTGATCTCTCACCTGCCGCTGGTCGGTTATCTGGTGTCGGAGCTGTGCCCTCAGGAAACGCCACCGATGTTCGCTACTTCGGCCATTGCCTGCGTGGATTTTGACCCGGCGGAAAGCCAGGGCAAGCTGCTCTGGCAGGTCAGTCCTAAAAAACTGGCAAAAGCGATGTAAACGCTGTCGGGCCATCCTCTGGCCCGACACTGAAAACGTTTGACTCACTTCACCCGTTTTCTTTCCACACGTTACGCAATCACAAAACGCGACACCGATCCTGCCAGCGTTTGCGCCTGATCGTGCAGCGCACTGGCGGCAGCGGACGACTGCTCCACCAGCGCGGCGTTCTGCTGCGTCACGTTATCCATCTCAACAATCGCGACGCCTACCTGCGCAATGCCGCGATTCTGCTCTTCCGACGCATGAGAAATTTCGTTCAACAGATCCGTCACGTTACTGACCGAGTTGACGATCTCCCCCATGGTGTTCCCCGTCTGACTCACGAGTTGCGAACCGGCATTAATACGCGCCACAGAATCATGAATCAGCGCTTCAATCTCCTTCGCCGCCTGCGCACTGCGTTGTGCCAGATTACGCACTTCGCTGGCTACCACGGCAAAGCCCCGACCTTGTTCTCCGGCCCGTGCCGCTTCTACGGCGGCATTGAGTGCCAGGATATTAGTCTGAAACGCGATACTGTTTATCACGGAGGTGATTTCTGAGATTTTGCCAGAGCTGGTGGTGATCTCATTCATGGTGCTGACCACATCCGTAACCAGCTGCCCACCGCGGCTGGCGGTGTCGAAGGTTTGCTGCGCCAGTCGACTGGAATGATGAATGTTGTCTGCGTTCTGCTTAACCGTTGCGGTCAGTTGCTCCATGCTGGCTGCGGTCTGCGCAAGGGCGGCGGCCTGGCTTTCTGTGCGGGCTGACAGATCATTATTGCCGGAGGCAATCTCCGCTGAAGCCTGACTGACGCTGGTCACGCCACTGCGGATACCGCTGATAATGCGACGCAGCTCATCGCTCATTTCACCGACTGCATGCATCAGTTCGCCCAGCTCATCCCGACGGGACGATTTCAGCACGGTGCTGAGGTTGCCACGCGCCATCTGATTAGCGACGTGCAGCAGTTCAGCGAGAGGACGCGTCAACTGGCGGGTAATAAACAGGGCGATAAGAATGCCTGCTACGATAGCGGCGATGATAATCACCGTCATCAGCCAGACGGCCTGATTCGCGTCGTGATTGGTCGCATCTAACTGTTGGGTAAACAAGGCGTTGCTCATGTCGGTCAGGATTTTGCCCGCAGCCGCCAGTTGCACAGTGGCTGCGTCACCAGCCGCCACCGACGCCATCAGCGCATTGATATCGCCCTGTTTGGTCTCAAGCTGTGCGCTGACTTTTTCAAGCGCAGCACTGTCTGCGGCGTTAAGGCGCGGTTTGACCTGAGCCATCAGCTGCACGGTTTCCGACAGGAAGTTGCTCAGGGCGTTGCGATCTTCTTCTTTGTGCTCAAGGCCAAAGAGTTTGACACGTACCGCCACGCCGCCCAGGTGTTTATTGATTTCCTGTAACGCCGCGCTCGTCTGCGGGTCACTGCTGTTGCTTGCGGCCAGTTGGCTGATAGCCCGCATCTCATCCGCCACGGACAGGTTCTGAAGCGCCTGTGCCCCGTTACGGACAGCCTGTACCGTATCGGCGCGTTTCTGCCGGTAAGTGGCAATAGCGGACGGCATCGCCGTAATCATCGCCTGCTGACTGTCATCCCAGTGAAAAACGCCCAGGTTTTTCAGATTCTGATCCACCTCTTTCAGCAGATTTTCGTTAACGTCGATGAATTTTTCATCATGCGTTTTCACGAACTGCAGTCGGGCATCTTTGGCCTGTGAAAACCGGTCATTAACGCTTTTCAGCTCCCTGAGCTTTTCGGCCCGGACGCTGATGTCGTTCAGATTTTTAATCCCGCATATCGCTACGGCCAGACTCAAAAGTAAAATCAGTCCAAAACCGAGCATCAGCTTTTTGCCCACTTTCAAATTCTCAAAAAAATGACTTAACCCGCTCATTCAAAAAGTTCCCTTGGTCAATGTGCCGAAATAATCAAACGTAATGTGCCTAAATGCTTAGACGTTATCGGCAGCGAGTAAATTGTATTCAGTATAAATAATTACATAAGCAAATAGTCTGCGTCAGTCTGAACAAAAACGGGCAGAACAGAGGACCAAAAACAGGCGCAAAAGTGAAAGAAAGCGGGCGTCGGTTAAACCGGTTTCCCCCGGCAAAGGGGGGAAGAAACGGGGCGGAACGGCGGGGTGAAAAAGACGTCTCAGGGCAGGAATATCAAGGCAGCTCTGGCGGTTGCCACTCTTCGACTTCAATCAGGACCAGCAGCGCGGCGTCGCCACCAAACATTTTGGGTGCCTGATGAAACGCCATTACCCAGGGATGCTGAGCCAGCCACAACGGCGTTTGTTGCTTTAAAATATGTTTACCATGTCCGGTCATCACGCTGGCACAAAAAAGGTGTTCGCGACGGCAGGCGGCAATCAACGCGCCCAGTTCCTGTTTGGCCTGCATCTGTGTGAGCCCATGCAGATCGAGAAAAATTTCTGGCGTGTAATCGCCCCGACGCAGCTTTTTCAGCTCGAAATGGCTCACGTCCGCACGGACATAGCGCGTCGCCCCTTCTGTGGACAGCAGCGGCTGGAACTCATCGGAAAAATAATGGCTGTTGTCCGCTTGCTCAGACAGCAGGCGTTTAACCGGCACGTCGCGGGTTTTGACCACCGGCTTATGCACGATAGTATCTTGTTTCAGTTCTCGCGTGCCGGTCATTAACTGACGGAACAGCGCTTGATCATCCTGGCTCAGGGTCGGTTTTTTACGCATGGGTCGTGAATCATGTCTGAGGTGGCTGATTAACAGCAGAAGCCATTACCTTACCGTTTACTGTCATTAATTGTCAGCTTTTTCACCTTGCTGCGCTGAATTCTGCTCGGCTTCGTGGCAAACTATCGGCCGATTTAGTTAAAGGCCTGCGGAGGGCTATGTGGACAAAATTTTCGTCGATGAGGCAGTGAACGAACTGCACACCATTCAGGATATGCTGCGCTGGTCGGTCAGCCGCTTTACCGCGGCTGGCATCTGGTACGGACACGGCACAGATAATCCCTGGGACGAAGCCGTCCAGCTGGTTCTGCCCACGCTTTGGTTACCGCTTGATATTCCGGAAGACATGCGCAATGCCCGCCTGACCGCCAGTGAACGTCATCGCATTGTCGAACGCGTCATTCGTCGCGTTAACGAACGCATCCCGGTTGCCTATCTGACTAATAAAGCCTGGTTCTGCGGCCATGAATTCTATGTCGATGAACGCGTTCTGGTTCCCCGCTCGCCGATTGGGGAGCTGATTGAAAACCGTTTTGCCGGCTTAATCCCTGAAAAGCCGCGTCATATTCTGGACATGTGCACCGGAAGCGGCTGTATTGCCATCGCCTGTGCTTACGCCTTCCCGGACGCCGAAGTTGACGCGGTGGATATCTCCCACGATGCGCTGGCGGTGGCGGAACAAAATATCGAAGAGCATGGTTTGATCCACCATGTCACGCCGATTCGCGCCGATCTGTTCCGCGAATTGCCGCCTGTGCAATACGATCTGATCGTGACCAATCCGCCCTATGTGGATGCCGAAGATATGGACGATCTGCCGGGCGAATATCACCATGAGCCTGAGCTGGGTCTGGCGGCCGGAAGCGATGGCCTGAAGCTGGTCCGCCGTATTCTGGCCTGTGCGCCGGGTTACCTGAGCGAAAACGGCGTGCTGATTTGCGAAGTCGGCAACAGTATGGTGCACATGATGGAGCAGTATCCCGATGTGCCTTTCACCTGGCTGGAGTTTAACAACGGTGGTGACGGTGTCTTTATGCTCACCCGTCAGCAAATCGTTGATGCACAGCACCATTTCTCATTCTATAAAGACTAAAAAGAGGGGCGAGCGTTCGCCCGTCAAACCGTAACAAGGAATCTCAATGGCCGGAAACAGCATCGGACAGTTCTTTCGCGTCACCACCTTTGGCGAATCTCACGGCATTGCTCTGGGATGTATTGTTGATGGCGTGCCGCCCGGCATTCCGTTGACCGAAGCCGATATCCAGCACGATCTGGACCGCCGCCGTCCGGGCACTTCGCGTTATACGACGCAGCGCCGTGAACCGGATCAGGTCAAAATTCTGTCAGGTGTGTTTGAAGGTGTCACCACAGGGACCTCGATTGGCTTGCTAATTGAGAACACCGATCAACGTTCGCAGGATTACGGCGCCATTAAAGATCTGTTCCGACCCGGCCATGCGGATTACACCTACGAACAAAAATACGGTACGCGCGACTATCGCGGCGGTGGCCGTTCATCGGCACGTGAGACGGCGATGCGCGTGGCGGCGGGCGCCATCGCCAAAAAATACCTGCACATGCAGCACGGGATCGTGGTGCGGGGCTATCTGGCGCAGATCGGCGACGTGGCCTGTGAACTTAAAGACTGGACCATCGTTGAAGAGAATCCGTTCTTCTGCCCGGACGCCGATAAGCTTGAGGCGCTGGATGAACTGATGCGCGCGCTGAAAAAAGAGGGCGATTCTGTCGGTGCCAAAGTCACGGTCATGGCGGAAAATGTCCCGCCGGGCCTGGGCGAACCGGTCTTTGATCGCCTGGATGCGGATCTCGCGCATGCGCTGATGAGCATTAACGCCGTGAAGGGCGTTGAAATTGGCGACGGCTTTGCCGTGGTGAATCAGCGCGGCAGTCAGCATCGCGATGAAATTCGGGCTAACGGTTTTCAGAGTAACCACGCAGGCGGCATTCTCGGCGGTATCAGCAGCGGTCAGACTATCAGCGCCAATCTGGCGATGAAGCCGACCTCCAGCATTACCGTGCCAGGCAAAACCATCACCCGCGACGGGGAAGAAGTGGAGATGATCACGAAAGGCCGTCACGATCCCTGCGTGGGCATTCGTGCGGTGCCGATTGCCGAAGCCATGATGGCAATTGTGCTGATGGACCATCTGCTGCGCCAGCGTGCGCAGTGTGGCGATGTCAATTCCACCGTCCCACGTTGGTAACCTGATGAAAGTGATGCTGATGCTCAGCGCGCTGTTACTCAGCGCGGCAAGCCTGGCGGCGACGCCGTGGCAGCGTATTCAGCACCCTGTCGCGGGTGCACCGAATGCGATTGGCGGCTTTGCCAACGGCTGTATTGTCGGCGCGCAGGCTCTGCCGCTTAACTCACCGGATTATCAGGTCATGCGTCAGGATCAGCGCCGCTATTTCGGTCATCCCGACCTGATTCTGTTTATCCAGCGCCTGGCCATGCAGGCGCACAATCTGCAACTGGGCAATGTGCTGATTGGCGATATGGGCATGGCTGCCGGCGGACGCTTCAGCAGCGGCCATGCCAGCCACCAGACCGGACTCGACGTGGATATCTGGCTACAACTGCCGAAAACCCGCTGGAGTGCACAGCAGTTACTGAAACCTCAGCCGCTGGATCTGGTGGCCGCCGATGGCAGGAACGTCGTTGCGCGTCACTGGCAGCCTGAAATCGCCAGTCTGATTAAACTGGCGGCGAAAGATGAAGATGTCACGCGCATCTTCGTCAATCCGGCGATTAAAAAGCAGCTTTGCGCGGATGCGGGTACAGATCGAAGCTGGTTACATAAAGTACGGCCCTGGTTCGCGCACCGCGCCCATATGCACGTCCGTTTGCGCTGTCCACAGGGCAGCCCGGATTGTGAGGAGCAGGCTCCCCCGCCTCCCGGGGATGGCTGCGGGGCAGAGTTGCAGAGCTGGTTCCTGCCAAAGCAGCCGGGTTCTGCGCCTGTGAAGCGTGAACCCCCGCCGCTGCCGCCTGCCTGTCAGGCGCTGCTGGATAAACATTTACTGTAAGGGTTCCCATGGAGTGGTTCATTGCCAGCCCGCTGGCGGTTGTCCTGCTGTTTTTTATTGCGCTACTGGCTGGATTTATTGATTCGATTGCGGGCGGCGGTGGCCTGCTCACGCTTCCTTCTCTTCTGGCGGCCGGGCTGTCGCCGGCGCAGGCGCTGGCGACCAACAAACTCCAGTCGGTCGGCGGCTCTTTCTCTGCCAGCCTGTATTTTGTACGGCGGGGAGCCATTACGTTGCGTGAGCAACGGCTGAATATCGCCATGACCTTTCTGGGCGCGGTGGGCGGCGCGGTGCTGATTCAGCATCTTCAGGCCGATTTCCTGCGGCAAATCCTGCCGCTGCTGCTGATCGCCATCGGTATGTGGTTTTTGTTAATGCCGCGCATTGGCGAGGAAGACCGGGTGCATCGTCTCAGGGGGCTGCCTTTTGCCCTTATCGGCGGCGGCTGTATCGGTTTTTATGATGGTTTTTTTGGCCCGGGAGCTGGCTCGTTTTATGCGCTGGGCTTTGTGACGCTGTGTGGCTTTAACCTGGCGAAAGCGACTGCGCATGCCAAACTGCTTAACTTCACCTCAAATTTCGGCAGCCTGCTGTTCTTTATCTTTGGCGGGAAAGTGGTGTGGGGCACCGGCCTGATCATGATGCTGGGCGCGGTCTGTGGCGCACGACTGGGCGCAAGGCTGGTTCTGGCGCGTGGGCAAAAGCTGATTCGTCCGATGGTGGTGATCGTTTCGGCGGTCATGAGCATGAAATTGCTCTGGGACAGCCACGGCAGTGAGGTTCTGGCCTGGCTGGCGGCGCTGAATCTGTAATACTTTACGTGAACATTGAATGACAAAACATGACTACCCGCAGCTCATTACGCTGTTTGACCGCTGCTTTAGCGAAGACTTTCAGACCCGTCTAATTAAAGGCGATGATGAACCGATTTATCTTCCTGCAGACAGCGAATCACCATGGAACCGGGTGGTGTTCGCCCATGGTTTTTACGCGAGTGCGCTGCATGAAATTTCGCACTGGTGCATTGCCGGTGAAGCCCGGCGCAAGTTAGTCGATTTTGGCTACTGGTATTGCCCGGACGGGCGGGATGCGCAAACGCAAAGCCAGTTTGAATCGGTTGAGGTGAAGCCGCAGGCCCTGGAGTGGATGTTTTGCGTTGCCGCAGGCTTTCCCTTCAATGTCAGTTGTGACAATCTCGATGGCGATTGTGAGCCCGATCGCATTGCTTTTCAGCGTAAAGTTCATGCCCAGGTCATGAGCTACCTGGCGTCGGGCATTCCTGCCCGTCCCGCACGCTTTATTTCAGCCCTGGCTGAATTTTATGGCAGGCCTTCTCTGACCGCATCACAGTTTCCATGGCCGGAAGATGTGTAATGCAGAAGGGATTATTTAACAGAGGAATTGAGATGATCGCAGAATTTGAAGCGCGTATTCTGGCCCTGATTGACGATATGGTTGAGCACGCCAGTGACGATGAGCTGTTTGCCAGCGGTTATCTGCGTGGCCATTTAACCCTGGCAGTCGCGGAAGTGGAGCAACTGGATGACCACACGCCGCAGGCGCTGCAGATTCAGGTCACCCGCAGCCTGCAAAATGCCATTGCCGCCGGGGAGTTATCGCCACGGGATCAGGCGCTGGTCATTGGCATGTGGGATAATCTGTTTTTACAGGCGCGTCAGCAGACTGCCTGAGTGAGCAGGGCGGCATGCCGCCCTGGTGCTATTTCCCCGCTTTTTTGCCCTTCAGCAGCTTTCTGACCCAGTAACGATTAGGATTCAGCGCCGCCAGCGTGCTGGCATCCAGCGGCTGGGGTTCGCCGCTCAGCTGTGCCGCCAGGACTTCTGCCGCCAGCGGTGCGCTGCACAGCCCGCGCGAGCCCAGTGCGCCGAACAGATAAAGGCCGGGAAAGTACGGCGCCGCTGGGATCGCCGCTCCGCGGGCATTCTGCTGCGCCAGATCGGCATAAAGCGCAAGCGTCGCTGCGTAATCCGGCGCACAGCCCACCATCGGTAAGTGATCCCGCGTGGCACAACGTACGCCGCTGCGCGCTGCGTTCTGACTGACATCCACCGCATTAACCCAGTCGCTGTGCGGCAGGCAATGCTGCAGGCGGCGGTGATTCTCCTGCTGATCCGCTTCACGAAAGGCGGTGGAGGTCTCGCCCCGGTGATAGCTGGCCCCGATACAGTGCGTCGCAAACTGGGGACTGGCGGGCGTGAGATAGCCATCGTAGCAGAGCACCGTCCTGAGCGCCGACAGCGCAGGCGATACGGGAACATGGCTGACCTGACCGGCCACCGGATACACGGGCAGCGCGTCGGTCTGGGGCAGGTCGGTGAGGTGATGCCCGTTCGCCAGCACCACGGCAGCGTGATGCACATCGGGCTGTTCGCTAAAGGTTAACGTCCAGCCCTGCGCATTCTGACTGAGCGCGGTGACGCGATGCAGCCAGTGTACACGCAATCCCAGTTGCTCGCCCCTGGACAGCAGGGAAGAGGTCAGTTCGGCCGGGGCTAACCAGCCGCCCATCGGGTAATAGATGCCGCCGCAGTGCAGCGCAACCTTCGCCAGCGCCTCGGCTTCCTGTTGCGTCACGCCATGGGCAATCTCTTCAGGTAATCCCATCGCCAGCATCTGTTCAATCTTGCTGGCACTTTTATCGTCCCAGCCGAGCTGCAGGACGCCGCTCCAGTCGTGTTCGAACGGCAGATCCAGCGCGTCATACAGGCGACGGGCAAACGTGAAGGCGGCGGGGAAAAAGGTGGCAAGCGCCGGATCGTGCTGATTAAGCAAAGGGTACAGTGCGCCCTGACGATTGCTGGATGCGCCCAGCGCGGGGGCTTCGTCGGCGCAATACAGCGTAACGCGCCAGCCGCGGCGCAGTAAAGCCAGGGCCAGCGTCGCACTGGCGATACCGCCGCCCACCAGAGCAACCTCTTTTTCAGACGGCGCAGGCCGGGCATACCAGGGTTGGCGCGGGTACTGTGCTGGTGCCTGTTCAAGCGAGCCGCACAGCATTTCCCGTTTTGGACCAAATCCTTTACGGCGCGTGACCGCAAAGCCCGCTTCCTGCAAGCCACGACGTACGAAACCGGCGGCCGTAAAGGTGGCAAATGTGCCCCCTGGCCGGGCCAGCGCCGCCATCGACTGAAACAGTTCCGGCGTCCACATATCGGGATTTTTCGACGGCGCAAAGCCATCTAAAAACCACGCGTCGACCTGACGATGCAGACTGTCATCAAAATTATTAATTAGCGCATTAATATCGCCTAACCACAGATCCAGCGTGATGCGGCCGGCATCGAATAACAGCCGCTGGCAGCCGGGCAGGGCCAATGGCCACTGACGCTGGAGTTGGTCGGCCCAGGGCGCAAGTTCAGGCCAGTGCTGATGGGCCGCCATCAGATCGGCCTGGGTCAACGGAAATTTTTCAAAGCTGATGAAATGCAGTCGCTTCAGCGCCGCATCGGGATGATGACGCTGGAACTGGTCAAACGCCTGCCAGAGCGTAAGAAAGTTAAGGCCGGTGCCGAAGCCGCTCTCGGCCACAATCAGCAGGTCGCGTGGGTGGTGGTGAAATCGTTGGGGGAAATCATTGCCACCCAGAAACACGTAGCGCGTCTCTTCCAGACCATTGTCGTTGGAAAAGTAGACGTCGCCGAAGGCTCGGGAAACAGGTGTACCCTGTTCATTCCAGCTCAGTTGGGCATGTTCAACCGGAGACAGTTTCACAGTAAAGGCTCATTTTTCAGGGAATGGCAGGAGTTTATCGGCCGGGGGAAGATGACGCAAATTTACAAAGGAATTGGCTGATCGGACTTGTTCGGCGTACAAGTGTAAGCTAGAGTGCTCGTCAAATAACAGAAGTGTTGAGGAAGATTGAATGAAACGTGCTGTGATTACTGGCTTAGGGATCGTTTCCAGTATTGGTAATAACCAGCAAGAGGTGCTGGCATCTCTGCGTGAAGGCCGCTCAGGCATCACTTTTTCCCAGGAGATGAAAGATTCCGGCATGCGTAGTCACGTCTGGGGTAACGTTAAACTCGATACCACCGGCCTCATTGATCGCAAAATTGTGCGGTTCATGAGTGATGCGTCCATCTATGCTTACCTGTCAATGGAAGAAGCTATCAAAGATTCTGGCCTGAGCAACGAAGCCTACCAGAACAACCCTCGCGTAGGTTTGATTGCAGGTTCCGGCGGCGGTTCTCCACGTTTTCAGGTTTTTGGCGCGGATGCGATGCGCAGCCCACGCGGCCTGAAAGCCGTTGGCCCTTATGTGGTGACCAAGGCGATGGCATCCGGTGTTTCTGCCTGCCTGGCCACACCGTTTAAAATCCACGGCGTAAACTACTCTATCAGTTCAGCCTGTGCGACCTCTGCACACTGTATTGGTAACGCGGTTGAGCAGATTCAACTGGGCAAGCAGGATATCGTTTTTGCCGGCGGCGGCGAAGAGCTGTGCTGGGAAATGGCCTGTGAGTTCGATGCGATGGGCGCCCTGTCGACCCGTTACAACGACACGCCAGAAAAAGCGTCACGTACCTATGACAACGAGCGCGACGGCTTCGTTATCGCAGGCGGCGGCGGTATGGTCGTGGTGGAAGAGCTGGAACATGCGCTGGCTCGTGGCGCGCACATCTATGCTGAAATCGTGGGCTACGGTGCCACCTCTGATGGTGCTGATATGGTCGCACCGTCAGGTGAAGGCGCTGTACGCTGCATGAAGATGGCGATGCAGGGCGTGGACACGCCAATCGACTATCTGAACAGCCATGGTACCTCTACGCCAGTGGGCGATGTCAAAGAGCTGGGTGCTATTCGTGAAGTGTTTGGCGAAAACACACCGTACATCTCTGCGACCAAAGCCATGACCGGCCACTCCTTAGGAGCGGCGGGTGTGCAGGAAGCGATTTACTCACTGCTGATGCTGGAGCACGGCTTTATCGCCCCAAGCATTAACATCAGCTCGCTGGACGCCGCGGCAGAAGGCATGAACATCGTGACAGAGCCGACGGAAAAAGCCCTTACCACCGTGATGTCTAACAGCTTTGGTTTCGGCGGCACCAACGCCACCCTGACCCTGCGTAAATACCAGGCATAAGTGTGGCGAAGCGTCATGTTGCGCGCAGCATGACGCACACACATCCAAAAGGTCGGCGATTGCCGGCCTTTTTTGTTTCGGTCCATTAGTCACGTTGACGGGATGCGCTACGTGACAGCAGCCTGACCAGCCTGTCACATCCCGCCACGATTTCATCCGGCGTGAGCGCCGCAAAACCTAATAGCCAGCCTTGCCGGTTTGTTTTTTCGCTATACAGCGGGCTGAGCCGGGGTAACAGTAAGCCCGCGTTTGCCGCCTGTACGGTCAAAGCGCCTTCATCCCCCTGTAACAGGTTAACAGCCAGCTGCAGTCCGCCCGGACAGGGAAAGGGGGTGAGCCACGGCGTCAGACGCTGTTCAATCTGTTCCAGTAAGCGATCGCGACGGCTCTGGTAAAGCTGACGCATCAGGCGCAGATGACTGGCGAAGTGCCCCTGCTGCATAAACGCGGCGGTCACCGCCTGGGGAAGCAGGGCGCTGTGACCATCCAGAATGCTGCGTACGCGACCCGAGGGTTCCACCAGTGCCTCGGGCACGACCATCCATGCCAGGCGCAGGGACGGGAACAGGGATTTTGAAAACGTGCCTAAGGTTATCACCCGCTGATCCCTGTCGAGTGCGTGCAGCGCGGGAGCGGGGCGCTCATCATAGTGAAACTCACTGTCATAATCGTCTTCGATGAGCCAGCTACCGTTGCGGCGAGCCCAGTCGAGCCAGGCGAGACGACGTGGCAGACTCAAGGCAACACCTGTCGGATACTGATGGGAGGGCGTCAGGTACATCAGCTTTGCCGCGCCAGGCTGAGGGACGGCGCCCTGGCCATCCACACTTATTCCGCTCACGCGGGCACCCGCAGCCAGAAAGGCGTTGCGTGCGCCCGCATAACCCGGCTCCTCCATCCACACGTTATCGCCAGGGTCGACCAGCATCAGCGCCAGTAGCTGAAGGGCCTGCTGCGAGCTGGTCAGAATCACGACCTGCTCAGGCTGGCAGTGAATGCCGCGCGACAACGCAAGGTAATCAGCCAGCGCGTGGCGCAGTGGCATATAGCCTGACGGATCGCCATAGCCCATCACGCTCTGGCCTTCGCTGTGCTGGATACGTGCGGTTAACCGCCGCCAGACCGCATGAGGAAACGCCCGCAACTCCGGAGAACCCGCTGCAAACGCACAGGGAAACGGCGCGTCCTGGCAGCCGCCTGTCGCCAGGACCTGCTGGCCGCGTCGTGACAACCGGGCCATGCGGCTGGCGCGAATGCGGGGAGCTTTGTCAGGGAGAGTGATGGCAACAAAACTGCCCCGGCCTGTTTCCCGCCGCAGATAACCCTCGCTTTCGAGCTGGGCGTAAGCCGCTTCCACCGTCACGCGTGACAGCGTTAAATCCGTGGCCAGCTGACGTGTAGAGGGCAGTTTCTGTCCGGCCTGAAGGTGCGCGGTTTCTATCCACTGACGCAGCGTGGCGCACAGGCGGTCACGCAGACCGCCCGTGGTCTGATGATGAAACAGTTGCAGAAGCGGTGACGACATAATGGTCTTATCAACAGGTTCAGATGGGTCTTAGTCAGGCATCCACTTTGCCGTACACTGCCGTCATCACACAACAGGAGAAATGCCGATGTCATCCGTTTTACGTTTCCCTCCCGCCTCACCGTCGCAAAGCGTGGCGTATCTGCAGGCTAAACTGGCGTATTACACCGATGCCTGGGATCTGGCTGAGGATCTTTCCCGTCAGGTTCAGGGGATTGTGGTCGTGGATGCGCGAAAGGCAGAGGCATATCGCGGCGGTCATATCTGTGGCGCGATCTCTTTCCCGCACCGGGAAATGAACGAAGCCAGCACGGCCCGCCTGGATCGTAATAAAGTGTACGTCACCTACTGCGATGGGATTGGCTGCAATGGCTCAACCAAAGCGGCGCATCAGTTAGCCTTGTTGGGCTTTCAGGTGAAAGAGCTGACTGGCGGGCTGGATTTCTGGAAGCGGGATGGTCACCCCATGGCATGGGGCGATGAGGCGGGCGAATGGCCGCAGACAACGGCTGCGGCATCCTGTGGTTGCTGATTTACAGCACCAGCCAGAGCAGAAAGGCCAGTACGATCAGCCCGACGACCGCGGCCAGTAAGGGGCGCTCAGCCAGCGGTTTCAGCGCGGGCGGCAGCGAGGCGGAAATCGGTGCCCAGATGGGGTGCGGATTCAACTCACTGTCGGCCAGCGCCTGCTCATGGGCTCGCTCTGCGCGCCGTGAAAACAGGAAGTTAAGCAGATCCTGCGTCTGGGTCGGCGTCAACACCGTTTGCGGGGTAGCCTGGAACCGTTGCTGGCTGTAATCCTCCAGCATCTGCTGCTCACGCTTGTCCAGAGGATGTTTCAGTGAGCTTTCAATCAGCTGCAGCGTTGGCGCGCTGTGCTGGCTCAGCGTCTGACGCACCTGGAGATACTGAGTCAGTAACGGGTAATGGCGTGAAGGAATCGGATCGCCACTGGTCAGGTTCACCAGCTTCAGCGCCGCCGTCCAGATTTTGCCGCTGGATTCGCCGGTGGCGGCCGCCAGGCGGACGATCTGCTGATTCAGCGCCTGGTGTTCGGCGGGCAGCAGAGAGCGATCGCTGGTGCGACTCTGTTGCGGCTGGGGGATTGCCATCTGACCATTTTGCAGCATGGTTAACACCTGACGCAGCTGGTCCTGCGTCAGGGCACTCAGCACCGTCTGACCAAACTGCTGACGGATAAAATCACTGACAGCCTGACGATTGTTTCCTTTCGGCAGCAATTCGGTCAGTTGCGTCATTAGCTGACGTGTGGCATGGCCATTTTGCACCTGCGCCAGGCGGGCGTTGAGAAACTGCTCGGCAGCCGGGAAGTGGCGCGACTGCAGTTCCGCTTCACTCTTCACACCCACTTCATGGCGCAGCCCAGCCCAGAGCTCCGGCGCTTTTAACGTGCTGAGGGACATGATGCGCACAATCAAACGCTCAAGCGTCGTACGCTGGGCAGGCGACAGCGGTTGTTCACCGGCAACGCTGCCCGGACGTGAAGTGTCAGTTTGGGGATTAACAGATGAACGATCGCCGACCGGCACACCGGGGCCGCTGACAGGTTGCATGGCGGATTCCTTGGAAAACAGACTAGCGTGGGGTGCGCCGGAAACAGAATACGCTATGATAACAAAAGCCCCCTGGAAATCCACGGGGCTGATGTGTTTCAACCAAAGATTTACTTACTGATGCGCAGGCGTGGCTTTACGGCGCAGACGTTTCCATACAAACGGAACAATCAATACCGCCACGGCCAGGATCAGCAGCACTTTGGCAATCGGGCTCTCCCACAAAATCGCCATTTCACCATTGCTGATAGACAGCGCACGGCGCAGGTTCTGCTCCAGCATTTCGCCCAACACGAAACCTAAGATCAGCGGTGACATCGGAAAGTCCATTTTTCGCAGGATATAGCCAAAAACACCAAGCCCGACCATCAACAGCAGGTCAAAGGTGGTGCTGTGTACGGCGTAAACGCCAACCGCAGAAATGGCGGCAATGGCCGGTACCAGAAACCACAGCGGAATGGTCAGCATACGCGCGAACACGTTGATCATCGGGATGTTCATAATCAGCAGCATCACGTTGCCAATTAACAGCGCCGCAATGAGCCCCCAGACGATATCCGGCTGTTCGGTAAACATCGCCGGACCGGGCGTGATGTTATATAGCGTCAACGCGCCGACCATCACCGCGGTGGTGCCAGAGCCCGGAATGCCCAGCGTCAGCATCGGAATAAACGATCCGCACGCCGAAGCGTTGTTGGCGGCTTCCGGCGCAGCAACACCACGAATATCGCCCTTACCAAACTGGTCGCTGCCGCTGATTTTTTTCTCTGTCATGTAGGCGATTGCGCTGGCGATGGTGGCACCGGCTCCGGGCAAGACACCGACAAAGAAACCAATAAATGATGATCGCAGCGTCGCCCCGGTCGACTGGGCGGCTTCTTTCATGTTGAACATCATGCGGCCACTGGCGCGCACCACCTTTTGTCCCGTATGGGTGGATTCCAGCATCAGCAAAATTTCGCTCACCGAGAACAGGCCAATGACCACCACGACAAACTGAATGCCGTCGGAGAGGTGAACGCTGTCAAAGGTAAAGCGATAAACGCCGGTGTTGGCATCCACGCCAACGGTCGCCATGCTTAAGCCAATCAGGGCGGACAGAAATGACTTGAGCGGATTCTGGCTCATCATGCTGCCCAGGCAGGCAATGGCAAACACCATCAGCGCAAAATACTCCGCCGGGCCAAACGCCAGCGACCAGCGCGCCAGCAGCGGGGCGAACAGGATGATGCCGATAATCGCAATGGTGGAGCCGACAAACGAACTTACGGCAGAGACAGACAGCGCTACGCCCGCTTTTCCCTGCTGTGCCATGGGGTAGCCATCCAGCGCGGTCATAATCGCGCCAGCGTCGCCCGGCACATTGAGCAGTATCGACGAGATGCGTCCGCCGTATTCACAGCCCAGATACACCGTTGCCAGTAAAATCAGGGCAGACTCCGCAGGCAGGTGCAGCGCAAAGGCCAGCGGCATCAGAATGGCCACGCCGTTGATCGGACCCAGACCGGGCAGCAGGCCAACAATCGTTCCGATAAAGCAGCCAGTTAAGGCAATCAGCAGGTTTTGCGGTGTCATGGCAACGGCAAAACCCTGCATGAGAAAAGACCAGATATCCATTTTTCTCTCCTTAGCTCATCAGGCTGCCAGCCGGCAGGGTGACATCCAGCAGATGGTCAAAGGCGTAAAACAGCGCCCACCCCATAACCGCGCCGGACAGGACGGCGGCCCACCAGCGCGCGCCAAACAGCATGCCGATGCCGAAGGTCAGGAGCGCGGTGGATAACGGGAACCCCAGACGTTCAAACAGCCAGCCATACACGAACAGCATGACGGCCAGCGCCACCAGACGTTTCATCGTCTGCGGTGCGGGCCACTGGATGGCATCGGGCTTTCTCAGTAGCAGCATGACGGCACACAGCGCCATCAGGGTGAGCAGCGCCAGCGGAAAAGGCCGCGGGCCGACGGGTTCATAACTGTATTCACTCTGGATTTGCCAGGCGACAACTAACCCTGCCAGACATAACACCAGCCACAGCGTGGCAAAAATACGATCGCTCATGATGCGCTCCGGTTACTTAGCCAGACCAAAGGATTTCGCCTGCTCACGGTAAGCGGCCACCTGATTCTTCACGTATTTATCCAGTTCTGCGCCAAAGAGATTGAACTCAAACAGGCCACGCAGTTCGCGCTGTTGCCTGAATTCGGGCGTTTGCACCATTTTTTCGAACGCGTTCTGCCACCACTGGTAATCCGCGTCGCTGACCTTCGGCCCCAGATAGAAGCCACGAATAATGGGCCATTCCACGTTAAACCCTTGCTCTTTCGCCGTCGGAATCGTGGCCAGCTGATCGGGCAGACGCTTGTCGGCCATCACCGCCAGGACGCGCAGTTTACCGCCTTGCAGGTGCGGCACCATTTCGCTGAGATCGCCCGACATCACCTGAATATGATTGCCCAACAACGCGGTGACGACTTCGCCCCCGCCTTCAAAGGCGACATAGCGCATTTTACGCGGATCGATACCGGCTTCTTTCGCCACCAGCGCGGTTTTCATCCAGTCCTGACTGCCGATGGAGGCACCCGCACCGACCACCACCTTGGTCGGATCTGCTTTCATGGCCGCCATTAATTCGCCCAGATTTTTCCACGGCGCGTCTTCCCGCACGGCGATCATGCCGTAATCTGTGCCGATGGCCGCTAACCACTTCACATCATCGACCGAGTAACGACCAAATTTTCCCTGCGACAGATTCAGCAGTGAGCCGCCCGAAAAGGCGACCACAGTGCCTGCTTCAGCCGGGCGCTGAGCCACAATAGCGTTATAGGCCACAGCACCCACGCCGCCAGGCATGTAGGTAATGCGCATCGGTTTTTCGATCTGTTTGGTTTCCATGAGTGAAACCTGAATCAGCTTACAGGTCAGATCGAAACCGCCACCCGGTTTGGCGGGGGCAATGCATTCGGTCCTGTCGGGGGCAGCGGCATTACCTGGCGACGGCAATATGAGAGCCAACAGGGCAGAGGCGAGGGCGGTGTGGATTATTTTTTTCATCGTGCGCTCCATCTTTCTTTCAGAGTGTGATTACTACCGACAATTCGGCGTTATTGAATTGTTAAATCGGTAACCTTTCATTTACCTTTCAGCCATCAGGTTTAGTGAAAGGATGTGATATGCGTCTCTTACTGGTGGAAGACACGGCCGAGCTGGCGCGATGGTTACAGAAGGCGTTAACGCAAAAAGGGTTTGCTGTGGACTGGGTCGCGGACGGCGTTTCGGCGGATCACAGCCTGCAAAGTGAAGATTATGCGCTGGTCGTACTGGATGTTTCCCTGCCGCGTCTGGACGGCATTGAGGTGTTAACCCGGTTACGTCGGCGTGGACAAAATGTCCCGGTGTTGCTGCTGACCGCACGCACAACGCTGGACGACCGCGTGCGCGGCCTGAATACCGGCGCGGATGACTATCTGACCAAACCCTTCGAACTGGATGAACTGGATGCGCGCCTGCGTGCGTTGCTGCGTCGTGCGCAGGGACACTCGGCCCGGCACCAGACCCTGGGCCAGTTGGTGCTGAACGGTGAAGGCTACTTTTTGCTGGCAGAGAAACCGCTGGCGCTGACACCGCGTGAATCCAGCGTACTGACCACGCTGATGCAGCGTCGGGGCCGCCCGGTCTCGCGGCAGCATTTGTATGAACAAACCTTCACCCTGGCGGATGACGCCAGCCCGGAAAGCATCGAGCTGTATGTACACCGGGTACGCAAAAAGCTGGCGGGCAGTAACGTGGGCATTGTGACGCTGCGCGGACTGGGCTACAGCCTGGAAACCCTGGCATGCGACTGATCACCTCGCTACGGGGCGAGTTACTGGCCTGGCTGGGGCTGCCGCTTTCCCTGCTGTGGGTGCTTTCTGTTTACACGCACTATCAGAGCGGACTGGCGGCGGCGAATCAGGCCTATGATCGCTCTCTGCTGGCCTCTGCGCGCACAGTCGCTGAACGGCTGGTGGTGCGTAACCAACACCTGGAGGTCGACGTGCCCTGGGTGGTGCTCGACAGCTTTGAGCGCAACATGAATGATCGCCTGTTTTATCAGGTGATTTCGCCGCAGGGGAAAACGCTGTCCGGCTATGACGGGCTTCCCCCGATCCCCGTCACCAGCGCGATGTCAGAGACCTATCCCGCGCTGGTCCATTTCTATGACGGCTATTATCAAAAGCAGCGCATCCGGGTGGCGGCCTTGTGGCAGCCCGTCAGCGAGACGGGCGCGGAAGGTATGGCGCTGGTGCTGGTCGCGGAAACCATCCATTCCCGTGAGGCTTTCGCGAAAGGGCTGATGCGCACGGCTTTGCTCAGCCAGAGCGCGCTGGTGTTAATTGCCGTGTTGCTGGCAAGCCTGATGCTACGCCGGGTGTTGCGGCCTTTACGCCGTCTGTCCCGCATTGTGCTGCGTCGCGATGGTGCTGAACTGACGCCGCTGCCGTCCCTGCCGTGGTCGGAGCTACAGCCGCTTATCGTGGCATTTAATCGCTATCTGGAACGGCTGCGGGGATTGCTGGCGCGTCAGGATCGGTTCAGCGCCGACGCCGCTCATCAGCTTCGCACGCCGCTCACCATTCTGAAAACCCAGATCGGCACGGCGCTGGACAGCCATCAGCCCGAACAGTGGCGGGAAAGCCTGCAGAGCATGCGCTACACGCTGGATGACACCATCCTGCTTACCGACCGGCTGCTGCAACTGGCGCGTATCAAAGCCCGACACGGCGAAGATAAACCCATGGTGAAAGTGGATCTGGCGACGGTGGTTCGCGAGGCGTGCCTGAGCCGCTATGCGGCTGCGCGTGCGAAACAGATTGACCTGGGTTACGAAGGTGATGCGCACGGCGACGTCAAAGGCGATGCGCTGCTGCTGGGCGAGCTGTGCGCCAACCTACTGGATAACGCTATTACCTATACGCCGGTGCAGGGTACGGTGACGGCGCGCCTGGAGAGCGGCAGATTATACATTGAGGATTCAGGGCCGGGCATTCGCCCGGAAGAGCAGCAAAGCGCTTTACGGCCATTTATCCGGCTGGATAACGCCGCGATGCAGACGGGAGCAGGTATCGGGCTGGCGCTGGTGCACGATATTTGCGCCTGGCATGGCGCAACCGTCACGCTGGATAGCAGCCCGTCACTCGGTGGGCTGCGTGTCACTATCCGGTTTAATGCGGATCGGCCTTAAGCGATTCCCGTCGCGTTAACGGCCTGCGCAGACGCTGTGCCAGCAGAACGCCTGCCAGCGTCAGACCGCCGCCAATCCAGTGATAGCTGTGCAGATGTTCATGCAAAAACAGCACCGCAATCAGGGCGGTAAAGAGCGGTGTCAGATTCATAAAAATACTGGTGATGCTGGCCCCCAACTTTTGTACGCCATGAATCCACAGCCAGGGGGCCAGAATGGAGGCGAACAGGCCGGCAAAGGCCACCAGGGGAAGATTCCGTGGCGTGAGCGAGACATCCGGTGTCATCAGAAAACCGGGCAGCAACAGCATCACGCCAGCGGCAATTTGCACATACAGACTCTGCCAGACGGGCAGGGGAATCGACCAGCGTTTTGTCATCACGCCGTAAAGCGCATAGCAGGCTGAGGCCGCCAGCATCAGGGCTTCGCCCGTACCGATGCCGTGATGCAGCAGCTGGTCAGGATTGCCTTCACTGACCAGCCAGATTAAGCCACAGAAGGAGATCAGACTGCCGGCCAGAATCCCCACGGTCGGGGCAATCCGCAGAATAAGGACACTGAGCAGCACGGTGAGTAGCGGGATGAGCGCGGCGATAATGCCCATAAACAGGGCACTCACGCTATGGGCGGCGTAATAGGCCAGACTCTGATACAGCGCCATGCCCAGCAGGCCCAGAATCATCAGTCGTCCCAGATGCGGCCGGATCGTCTGCCATTGCCGCAGCACGCCCGGCAGGACAAAAGGCGTCAGCACCAGCAACGCCAGCAGCCAGCGATAGAACGAAATTGCGGCAGGCTCAATGGCACCTGCCGATAATTTATTCACGATAGCGTTAACCGACCAAATCAACACCGCAAACAGCGGAAATAAAAAGACCATAACAAGGCTCCCGTCTCAGACCCGCGGCAGTGTACGCCTGTGATGCCCCTTTCTGCCAGCCTTACCCGCCCCTGCACTGCGTGGTTAGGCGAATGTCAGGCTTTTGTGCCAGAATAGCGGCCTTCAATACACAGACAGGAAAGCCGTGGTGAAAATTCTCGTCGATGAAAATATGCCGTATGCCCGTGAACTCTTTAGTCGTACGGGCGATGTGGTCGCCGTACCTGGCCGACCGCTTCCTGAAGCCGAGCTGGCGGATGCCGATGGTCTGATGGTGCGTTCCGTCACCCAGGTCAACGCCGCGTTGTTGCAGGACAAACCCGTTAAGTTTGTCGGCACTGCCACGGCGGGCACGGATCATATTGACGAAGCGTGGCTGCAGCAGGTGGGCATCGCCTTCTCTGCGGCCCCCGGCTGTAACGCGATTGCGGTGGTTGAATACGTGTTTTCTGCCTTGCTGCTGCTGGCAGAGCGGGACGGTTTCCAGTTGCGCGATCGTACTGTTGGCATCGTGGGCGTGGGAAATGTGGGCGGACGCCTGCAGAAGCGGCTGGAAGCCTGGGGCGTGAAAACCCTGTTATGCGATCCCCCGCGTGCCGATCGGGGTGACGACGGCGAGTTTCTCTCGCTTGATGCGCTGGTGCAGCAGGCCGATATTCTGACCTTTCACACGCCGCTGTTTAAATCGGGCCCTTATAAAAGCTGGCATCTGGCCGATGCCGCGCTGCTGATGGCTCTGAAACCGAAGACGATTTTGATTAACGCCTGCCGTGGCCCGGTGGTCGACAATGCCGCACTGCTTGAGGTGCTGAACCTGCGTCACGATCTGAGCGTGGTGCTGGACGTCTGGGAACCGGAGCCGGATCTCTCCCTCGCGTTGCTGGATCGGGTTGATATCGCCACGGCGCACATTGCCGGTTACACCCTTGAGGGCAAGGCGCGCGGCACCACCCAAGTGTTCGAAGCCTGGTGCGACTTTATTGGTCAGCCGCAGCAGGTGCCCCTGAGCAGCCTGTTGCCTACGCCAGAGTTCAGCCAGATCAGCCTGAATGGGCCGCTCGATCAGTCAACGCTGAAACGTCTTGTGCATCTGGTGTATGATGTGCGCCGCGATGATGCGCCCCTGCGAAAAGTGGCGGCAAAACCGGGTGAATTTGACCGCCTGCGCAAGCAGTATGAAGAGCGTCGCGAGTGGTCATCATTGCAGGTGAACTGCGATGAGGCCGCGACCGCAGAAATGCTCACTCAGTTGGGCTTTAACGCCGTATTATCCTCCACCTGATTGTCAGCCTGCGTAAAACGCGGGCACAGGTGCAGGGATAAATCTGAATCCCTGGGCGGTGACATCACCGCCTTCTGTTTTTATGTCATTGTCTGAGGTAAACCAACATGTCTGACGGCTGGAATATTGCGCTTCTTGGCGCAACAGGCGCAGTAGGGAACGCTGTACTGGAACTGCTGGCTCAACGCCAGTTCCCGGTTGGTGAATTGTATTTGCTGGCAAGCGATAACAGCGCCGGTGAAAGTAAACGTTTTGAAGGCCGCTCTTTGCGGGTTGAAAACGCCGCGGAGTTTGACTGGTCACAGGCGCAGCTGGCCTTCTTTGTTGCCGGTCGTGACGCCTCGGCCCGTTATGCGGAAGAGGCGGCGAGTGCGGGTTGCCTGGTTATCGACAGCAGTGAGCTGTTTGCCCTGTCGCCGGATGTGCCGCTGGTGGTGCCGGATGTGAATCCGCAGGTGCTGGCCGATTACCGTAATCGCAATATCATCAGCGTGGCCGATAATCTGGTGAGCCAACTGCTGACGGCTATCAAACCGCTGGTCGATGCCGCCGGTTTAGGCCGTTTGCAGGTCACCAATCTGATCTCCGTCTCCACGCACGGCAAAGTGGCTGTGGATGCGCTGGCCGGGGAGAGCGCCCGCCTGCTGAACGGCGTACCGGCGGATGACCACCATTTTGGTCGTCAGCTGGCTTTTAACCTGCTGCCACAACAGGCCGATGCAGAGGGCAGCGTGGAGAGCGAGCGTCGCCTGGTTGATCAGGTGCGCAAAGTGTTGCAGGACGACGGTTTGCCCGTGGCGGTCAGCAGCGTTCAGGCACCGGTGTTTTATGGCAATGCCCAGATCGTCCACATTGAAAATCTGCGCCCGCTGTCGGCAGACGAAGCCAGAGCAGAGCTGGCCCTGGCCGCCGATATTCGCCTGAGCGACGAAGAGGACGTTCCCACGCCGGTAACGGATGCCTCAGGTAGCGATGCGCTGAGTATCGGCAGTGTACGTAATGACTACGGTATTCCGGAGCTGTTGCAGTTCTGGTCCGTGGCGGACAACGTTCGTTTCGGTGGCGCGCTGATGGCGGTGAAAACCGCAGAGAAGCTGGTGCAGGAGTATATGTACTGATGTCGGAAGGTCAGACAAGAAAGCTGGCACTGGGCATTGAGTACGACGGCAGCCGATACTACGGCTGGCAACGGCAGCAGGAAGTGCGCAGCGTGCAGGAAAAGCTGGAGCGGGCGCTGTCGAAGGTCGCGGACCATCCGGTGAGCGTATTTTGCGCCGGGCGTACCGATGCTGGCGTGCACGGCACCGGACAGGTGGTGCATTTTGAGACCGTGGCGCAGCGAGCGGATGCCGCCTGGACATTGGGTGTCAATGCCAATCTGCCGGACGATATCGCTGTACGTTGGGTGAAAGCCGTGCCGGACGAGTTTCATGCACGGTTCAGCGCCACAGCCCGGCGTTACCGTTACCTGATTTACAACCAGCGCTTACGTCCGGCTATCCTGGGCAAGGGCGTGACGCACTTTTACTATCCTCTGGATGTGGAAAAGATGCAGCGCGCCGGGCAGAGCCTGCTGGGCGAGAACGATTTCACCTCGTTTCGCGCCGTACAGTGCCAGTCGCGTACGCCATGGCGCAACGTGATGCACCTGAACGTCAGTCGTCACGGGCCCTATGTCATTGTGGACATTAAAGCCAACGCTTTTGTGCACCATATGGTGCGCAACATTGTCGGTAGTCTGATGGAAATTGGCTGTGGTAATCAGCCAGAATCCTGGATGGCAGAACTGCTGGCCGCCAAAGATCGCACGCTGGCGGCGGCCACGGCAAAAGCCGAAGGGCTTTACCTGGTGGCGGTGGATTATCCCGCGCACTTTGCTTTACCTCAGCCGCCGATGGGGCCGTTGTTCCTCGCGGATTAATCAACCTTAGCTAAAGGGATCGTTATGGAGTTCATCCATTTTGTGGTCGATTTTATTTTGCACATTGATGTGCATCTGGCCGAATTAGTCGCGCAGTATGGCATCTGGATTTACGCCATTTTGTTCCTGATTTTATTCTGCGAAACCGGCTTAGTGGTCACGCCGTTTTTGCCAGGCGACTCGCTGCTGTTTGTCGCGGGGGCACTGGCGGCATTGCCCGGTAACGATCTGAACGTCCACCTGATGGTCGCGCTGCTGGTTATCGCGGCGATCCTGGGTGATGCGGTGAACTACACCATCGGTAAACTGTTCGGTGAACGCCTGTTCAGCAACCCGAATTCGAAAATTTTCCGCCGCAGCTATCTGGATAAAACCCATGCGTTTTATGCCCGTCATGGTGGAAAAACCATTATTCTTGCCCGTTTCGTGCCGATTGTGCGTACCTTTGCCCCTTTTGTCGCTGGCATGGGCCACATGTCCTATCGGCATTTTGCCCTGTTTAACGTTACCGGTGCGCTGGCATGGGTGCTGCTGTTTTCCTATGCAGGCTATCTGTTTGGCGATTTGCCAGTGGTGCAGGAAAATCTTAAGCTGCTCATCCTGGGCATTATCGTGGTATCGGTTCTGCCGGGCATTATCGAAATCTGGCGTCATCGCCGCCAGGCTAAGCAGCAAAATTAACCCTGAGCAGGCTTACCGCTCAGGGGTAAGACCAGATTTTTATCCACAGTCTTAACTGGTTGTGGTTTAATGAGCGACATTTACCGTCTGCTGAAGCGGTTTTCAGCAGCATCAAGACGACTGGACCAGGTCAGTTTTTAACAGAAAGGTCATCAATGAGCTGGATTGAACGCATTCTTAATAAAAGCAATATTACGCCTGCACGTCGTGCCAACATTCCGGAAGGAGTGTGGACGAAATGCGACAGCTGTGGCCAGGTACTTTACCGTGCCGAGCTGGAGCGTAATCTTGAGGTCTGCCCGAAGTGCGACCACCACATGCGCATGCACGCCCGTGAGCGTCTGGCGAGCCTGCTCGATCAGGGCACGCTGGTTGAACTGGGCAGTGAGCTGGAACCCAAAGATCTGCTGAAGTTCAGGGATTCCAAAAAGTACAAAGATCGTCTGGTTGCGGCACAAAAAGCGACAGATGAAAAAGATGCGCTGATCGTCATGAAAGGCCAACTGCACGGTATGCCGGTTGTCGCGGCAGCCTTTGAGTTCGCGTTTATGGGCGGTTCAATGGGCTCTGTTGTCGGGGCGCGTTTTGTTCGCGCGGTCGAGCAGGCGCTGGAAGACAACTGTCCGCTTATCTGCTTCTCCGCCAGCGGCGGTGCCCGTATGCAGGAAGCGTTAATGTCACTGATGCAGATGGCGAAAACTTCTGCGGCGCTGGCGAAAATGCAGGAACGCGGTCTGCCGTATATTTCGGTGCTGACTGACCCAACCATGGGCGGTGTTTCCGCCAGCTTCGCGATGCTGGGCGATCTGAACGTGGCCGAACCGAAAGCGCTGATTGGCTTTGCGGGTCCACGCGTTATTGAGCAGACCGTGCGTGAAAAACTGCCACCGGGCTTCCAGCGAAGTGAATTTCTGATTGAAAAAGGCGCGATTGACATGATCATTCGTCGTCCGGAAATGCGCTTTAAACTGGCAAGTCTGCTGGCAAAAATGATGAACCTGCCGGCACCGTTGCACGATGGTGAAGAGTTCGCACCTGCGACGTCCCACCCGGAGAGTAACGAGGCCTGACAGGAGACAGAAGGCGCGCCGGTCGCGCCTTCCACCCATGCACCCTATACCTTGTTGCTTTCACCAGGTATAAATTTGCAAAACGGGACATATGGACAATCTTCACCTCCCTCAAGCCACGTCGCCTTTGGCCACGTGGCTTTATTATCTTGAGCATCTCCACACTCAGGCAATTGAACTGGGCCTGGACCGTATTCGCCAGGTGGCGCAACGTCTGAACCTGCTGAAGCCTGCCCCTTTTGTTTTCACCGTTGCCGGTACCAATGGTAAAGGCACTACCTGTCGGACGCTTGAAACCCTGTTGATGGCCGCGGGCTATCGCGTGGGCGTTTACAGCTCGCCGCATCTGGTACGTTACACAGAGCGTGTCCGGGTGCAGGGACAGGAGTTGAGTGAAGCGCAACACAGCGCCAGTTTCGCTGACATTGAAGCGGGACGCGGTACTATCTCCCTGACCTATTTTGAATTCGGCACGCTGTCGGCGCTTAACCTGTTCCAGCAGGCGAAACTTGACGTGGTCATTCTGGAAGTCGGGCTGGGTGGGCGGCTGGACGCAACGAATATTGTGGATGCCGATGTCGCGGTGGTGACCAGTATTGCGCTGGACCATACCGACTGGCTTGGCCCGGATCGCGACAGCATTGGTCGGGAAAAAGCGGGCGTATTCCGTCAGGGTAAACCTGCGGTGGTGGGTGAGCCTGCTATGCCGGTGACGATTGCCGATGTCGCCAGGGAAAAGGGCGCTCAGCTCATTCAGCTTGGCCGTGACTGGCACTATCATGCGCAGGCAGAAAGCTGGTCTCTGCGCGATGCGCACGGTGAACTGAGCGATCTACCGCTGCCGCAGGTGCCCCTGCCGAATGCGGCAACGGCGCTGGTGGCGCTGCGTGCCTCGGGGCTCAACGTCAGCGACGCACATATCCGCGCCAGCCTGCCGCTGGCGGTGCTACCCGGGCGCTTTCAGACCGTCAGTGAGTCGCCTCGCGTGATTCTGGATGTGGCGCATAACCCGCATGCAGCAGGCTACCTGGCATCGCGCCTGGCTGCCTTGCCGACGCGGGGGCACGTTCACGCCGTGGTCGGGATGCTGCATGATAAGGATATCGCCGGGACGCTGTCCGCGCTGGCCCCGCAGGTCGACTTCTGGTACTGCGCGCCGCTGTCCGGCCCGCGCGGTGCCAGTGCAGAACAACTCATGGCACACGTAACGTCTGCCCGGGCATTCGCAGATGTCGAACAGGCCTGGCAACAGGCGCGGCAGCAGGCTGAACCGCAGGACATCATCCTGGTATGCGGCTCTTTCCTGACCGTCGCGCAGGTGATGGAATCGATTGAAACGGAGAGAGGACGTGGCGAGTAAGTTTCAAAACCGTTTAGTCGGTACCGTTATTCTGGTGGCCATCGGCGTGATTGTGTTGCCGGGGCTGCTGGATGGTAAGAAAAAACACTATAAAGAAGAGTTTGCGGCGATTCCACTGGTCCCGAAACCGGACGACCAGCAGGACAGCGAAATGGTGCCGCCGGTCACCCAGTCGCTGCCAGCCCATCCGCCTGCCGGCGCGGGCAGTGCGGTAAGTCATCCTGACGGGGGCAACTCACAGGCGCAAGAGGGCAGCACGCAGCCCGAGCAAAACAGTGCGCCGAGTGTCGTATCACCGCCGCCTGTACATTCGACGACAGCGAAAGAAAAACCAGCTGAGACGACAAAACCGAAACATACCGAGCAGGCTAAACCGAAGCCGGTAGAACAGACGCAGAGCAAACCGGTCGAGAAAACCAAACCGGTTGAGCAAGCGAAGCCCGTTGAAAAAACCAGGCCGGCCGAGCAGGCAGCGCGCACCGAGGAAGTGGCCCCGGCAGAGCAACCGAAAGAGACGCAACCCTCGGGACAGGCGTATGTTGTCCAGTTGGGCGCATTGAAGAACGCCAGCAAGGTCAACGAGATTGTCGCGAAGCTGCGCCTGTCGGGTTACCGGGCCTATACGGTGCCGTCAACGCCGGTGCAGGGACAAATCACCCGCATTTATGTGGGACCGGATGCGTCTAAAGCGAAAATGCAGGCGGCAGTGGGCGAGCTGAAAAACGTCTCGGGTCTAAGCGGCGTGGTTAAGCCCTACAGCGCGCGTTAAATCCGTGATTGGCGCTGCCGATAAGAATAACAGGCAGCGGCAATCAGCTCTGGCTAAGCGGGGCGGGCAACGGTTAGCCTGGCTTTTCAACGGGTTAACCGGATAACAATCTCACAGGCGAAGTTCGTTTTTTTCTTCGCCTTTTTTATGGATGCAGAACCTGAAAACCCCTACGCAAACGTTTTCTTTTTCTGTTAGAATGCGCCCCGAACTGGATGCAGGGGTGCAATGGCACTGGCGCTGGAAGAGTTCATGATCTGGATTGATTACGTCATTATTGCGGTAGTTGGTTTTTCGGCTTTGGTCAGCCTGGTTCGAGGGTTTGTCCGCGAAGCCTTATCTCTTGTTACCTGGGGATGCGCGTTTTTTGTCGCCAGTCATTACTATGCCTACCTTGCTGTCTGGTTTACAGGTTTTGACGACGAACTGGTTCGGAACGGAATCGCCATTGCGGTGCTGTTCATTGCGACCCTGATTGTGGGGGCGATAGTGAACTACGTTATCGGCTCGCTGGTAGAAAAAACCGGCCTGTCGGGAACCGATCGGGTATTAGGCGTTTGTTTCGGGGCCTTGCGTGGTGTGCTTATTGTAGCCGCTTTGCTGTTCTTCCTGGATACATTCACGGGTTTTTCAAAAAGCCCGGACTGGCAGCAGTCTCAACTTATTCCCGAGTTCAGTTCTATAATCAGGTGGTTTTTTGACTACCTGAAAAGCACGTCGAGTTTTTTGCCCCGGTGAGACCATCGGGCGTACGGCTTAATGAGGAAATGACAACATGTGCGGTATTGTCGGTATCACCGGTTTCATGCCGGTAAACCAGTCGATCTATGACGCGTTAACGGTGCTCCAGCATCGTGGGCAGGATGCCGCAGGCATTTGTACGATTGATGCGCTCAACTGCTTTCGCCTGCGTAAGGCCAACGGCCTGGTCAGCGATGTTTTCGAAGCCCGTCATATGCAGCGTTTACAAGGCAACATGGGGATTGGTCATGCACGCTATCCTACAGCGGGCAGCTCCAGCGCTTCTGAAGCGCAACCGTTCTACGTCAACTCGCCGTACGGGATTTCTCTTGCACACAACGGTAACCTGACCAACGCACATGAGCTGCGTAAGCAGCTGTTCGAAAAAGGCCGCCGTCATGTGAACACCACGTCAGACTCAGAGATCCTGCTGAATATCTTTGCGCAGGAACTGGATCGTTTTCAGCACTATCCGCTGGAAGCCGACAACATTTTTGCCGCTATCGCCGCCGTGCATCAGCAGGTTCGCGGCGCGTATGCGGTGGTCTCGATGATTATCGGCCACGGCATGGTCGCCTTCCGCGATCCTAACGGGATTCGTCCGCTGGTGCTGGGCAAACGCGTCATTGCGGATGGCCGTACCGAGTATATGGTGGCCTCAGAGAGCGTCGCGCTGGATACACTGGGTTTTGAATTCATCCGTGACGTCGCGCCGGGTGAAGCGGTGTACATCACGGAGCAGGGCCAGCTTTCGACCCGTCAGTGTGCCGAGAACCCCAAGAACAATCCGTGCCTGTTCGAATACGTCTATTTTGCCCGACCAGACTCCTTCCTGGACAAAATTTCGGTCTACAGCGCGCGCGTCCGCATGGGCACCAAGCTGGGCCAGAAAATTGCCCGTGAATGGGAAGATCTGGATATCGATGTGGTGATTCCGATTCCGGAAACCTCCATGGATACGGCACTGGAAATCGCCCGCATCCTTGATAAGCCTTACCGCCAGGGATTTGTGAAAAACCGCTATGTCGGTCGTACCTTTATCATGCCGGGTCAGCAGCTGCGCCGCAGCGCCGTGCGCCGCAAACTCAATGCTAACCGCGCCGAATTCCGCGATAAAAACGTCTTGCTGATCGATGACTCTATCGTGCGTGGCACCACGTCTGAACAGATTATTGAAATGGCACGCGAAGCAGGGGCTAAAAAGGTTTATCTCGCCTCTGCGGCTCCGGAAGTGCGCTTCCCTAACGTCTACGGCATTGATATGCCGAGCGCCACTGAGCTGATTGCCCATGGCCGCGAAGTCGAAGAGATTCGTCAGATTATCAAAGCAGATGCGCTGATTTTCCAGGATCTCAATGACCTCATCGAAGCCGTACGCGAAGAGAATCCCGATATCGTTCAGTTCGAGTGCTCCGTTTTTAACGGGGTTTACGTTACTAAAGATGTGGATCAGGGCTACCTTGAATATCTGGAATCCCTGCGTAACGACGACGCGAAAGCCATTGCGCGGCAGAACGAAGTCGAAAATCTTGAACTGCATAACGAAGGCTGATCAGGCCTGATGCAAAAAAAGAGGGCGGGACTTATCCCGCCCTCTGTGTTTTTTGTCGCGCTGCGCTATTATGGTGCACTTTGCCACTGCAAGGTTGAACGATGAAACGACTCATTATTGGTATTTCCGGCGCAAGCGGTGTGATTTACGGCGTGCGGTTACTGCAGGTCTTGCAGCAGGTCAGCGACGTGGAAACCCATCTGGTCATCAGTCACGCGGCGCGTCAGACGCTGAGCCTGGAAAGTGACTACAGTCTGCGCGATGTTCAGGCGCTGGCCGATGTGGTTCATGATGTGCGCGACATTGCCGCCAGCATTTCCTCCGGGTCGTTTAAAACCCTGGGCATGGTGATTTTACCGTGTTCAATGAAAACCCTGTCGGGCATTGTGCACAGCTACAGCGATTCCCTGCTGACGCGCGCGGCGGACGTGGTGCTTAAAGAGCAGCGCAAGCTGGTACTCTGCGTGCGTGAAACGCCGCTGCATATTGGCCACCTGCGGATGATGACGACTGCCGCTGAATTAGGGGCGATTATCATGCCGCCGGTACCGGCGTTTTATCATCGTCCGACAACCATTGACGAACTGGTCGATCAAACAATTAACCGGGTTATCGATCAGTTCGACATTGAACTGCCTCAGGATTTGTTTGTGCGCTGGCAAGGTGCATAAGGTTCAGCTTGTGCACTTATTTAGTGCAAAAGCGCGGGAGCGATCACTGTTCCTGCATTTGGTGAACTAAAAGTTCACAACATCGCTTTTTCTCTGTGACTTCACTGATATATTCCTTTCACAAACCCAGCCTTTATGTGGCAAAAACGGCGGGCTGGGTGCGCGGCAGACCTGCATAACTGGCACGAAACGTGCACAGGTTACTGGCAGTGTTCGTTGCAAACACACATCATGCATCACATAACAATAATTTGCTGAGGGTAATCTATGAAGAAGCGTGTTCTGGCTCTTTCTTTAATGTTGGGCCTGTCCAGTGTGGCCAGCGTATTTGCAGCCGTACCGGCCTCGATTCGTGTCGGCACTGACCCAACATACCCGCCGTTTGAGTCAAAAAACGCGCAAGGACAGTTAGTCGGTTTTGATATCGATCTGGCTAACGAAATCTGTAAACGTATTCAGACCAAATGTACCTATGTGGAAAGCGACTTTGACGCGCTGATTCCGTCGCTGAAAGCTAAAAAAATCGACGCTATTATCTCCTCGCTCTCTATCACCGCGAAACGTCAGGAAGAGATTGCTTTCTCTGACAAACTCTATGCGGCCAATGCCCGTTTAGTCGCGCCTAAAGGTTCGAAAATTCTGCCGACGGTTGAATCGCTGAAAGGCAAAAACGTCGGTGTGCTGCAAGGCACCACGCAGGAAACCTATGCTAACCAGTACTGGCGTCCAAAAGGTGTGACCGTCACGCCTTATGCGAACCAGGATCTGGTGTACCAGGATCTGACTGCGGGCCGTATTGATGCCGCATTCCAGGATGAAGTGCAGGCGGCTGAAGGCTTCCTGAAGCAGCCTGTCGGTAAAGACTACGCTTTTGCCGGTCCGGCCGTGAAAGATGACAAGATTTTTGGCGTCGGTACCGGTATAGGATTACGTAAAGATGACACCGAGCTGAAAGCGGCCATTGATAAAGCGTTTGAATCCATGCGCAAAGACGGTACGTACGACAAAATTGCGAATAAATACTTTAATTTCAACGTGTACGGTGACTAACCTGTCGACTTTGCCTCTGGTAATCGCCTGACCGGATAACGCCTGGTTGCCCTGGCCGCACTGGCCCCGGCAACCTCTGCGTTGTGGTTGATGCCTTACCAGAAGCAACGCTGCCCGCCCACGTGGCGGGTTCAGCGCCGTTTCCACCCCACGACAGGATCTTTTCCATGTTGTATGGCTATTCTGATGTCATTTTAAAAGGCACGTTGGTCACGCTGGAGCTGGCACTGAGTTCCGTGCTGCTGGCGGTGATTCTCGGGCTGATTGGCGCAGGCGCGAAGCTGTCACGTCATCGCCTGCTGTCGCTTATTTTTGAGGGCTACACGACGCTGATTCGTGGCGTGCCCGATCTCGTCCTGATGCTCCTGATCTTCTACGGTCTGCAGATAGTGCTGAACCACATCACCGATGCGCTGGGTCTGGCGCAGTTCGATATCGATCCTATGGTCGCGGGCATTATCACCCTGGGCTTCATCTACGGGGCCTATTTTACCGAGACGTTTCGCGGGGCCTTTATGGCCGTGCCCAAAGGGCAAATCGAAGCCGCGACCGCGTTTGGTTTTACCGGTTCCCAGGTTTTCCGTCGCATCCTCTTTCCGGCGATGATGCGTTATGCGCTGCCCGGGATTGGTAATAACTGGCAGGTGATCCTGAAAGCGACCGCGCTGGTCTCGCTGCTGGGGCTGGAAGATGTGGTTAAAGCCACGCAGCTGGCGGGCAAGAGCACCTGGCAGCCGTTTTATTTCGCCATCGTCGCGGGTGTGATCTATCTGGTGTTTACCACGCTGTCTAACGGCGTGCTGTGGTGGCTCAATCGCCGCTACACGGTTGGCGTGAAGAGGGCAGAGCTATGATTGAGATTATCCACGAGTACTGGAAATCACTGCTCTGGACTGACGGTTACCGCTTCACCGGCGTGGCGATTACGCTATGGCTGCTGATTGTTTCGGTGGTGCTGGGCGGCTGTATGGCGGTACTGCTGGCGATTGCACGCGTGTCGCCGAATCGCTTTATCAGCCTGCCGGTCTGGCTCTTTACCTATGTTTTTCGCGGTACGCCGCTGTATGTTCAACTGCTGGTATTCTATTCCGGCATGTATACGTTGGAGATCGTGAAAGGCACCGAGTTGCTGAATGCGTTTTTCCGCAGCGGACTGAACTGTACCTTACTGGCGTTTACCCTGAATACCTGCGCCTATACGACGGAGATTTTCGCCGGTGCGATTCGTGCTGTGCCTCACGGGGAAATTGAAGCCGCGCGCGCGTATGGTTTCTCAACGTTTAAACTGTATCGCTGTATTATTTTGCCTTCTGCGCTGCGCACCGCCTTGCCGGTTTACAGCAATGAGGTGATATTGATGCTGCACTCGACCGCGCTGGCCTTTACGGCAACCGTGCCTGATTTGCTCAAAATCGCCCGGGACATCAACGCGGCAACGTATCAGCCCTTTACCGCGTTTGGCATTGCGGCCGTCCTGTACCTGATTATTTCCTACACACTGATTAGCCTGTTCCGCCTGGCGGAGCGTCGCTGGCTGGCCCATGTGAAACCTTCTTCATCGCATTGAGTAAGACTATGGCTGATAACAAATTAAGCGTCACCGAACTGCATAAACGTTACGGTGAACATGAAGTATTAAAAGGCGTGTCTTTACATGCTAATGCGGGCGATGTCATCAGTATTATTGGATCGTCCGGCTCAGGGAAAAGTACCTTTTTGCGCTGTATTAACTTCCTCGAAAAACCGAGCGAAGGCACCATTACGGTCAATAACACCGCCATTTCGCTGGTCCGTGATACCGACGGTCAGCTAAAGGTGGCCGACAAAGAGCAGTTGCGCCTGCTGCGCACCCGCCTGACGATGGTGTTTCAGCACTTTAATTTATGGAGCCACATGACGGTGCTGGAGAATGTCATGGAAGCGCCGATTCAGGTGCTGGGCCTGAGCAAAGCCCAGGCGCGCGAACGCGCTGTCACCTATTTGAATAAAGTCGGCATTGATGAGCGTGCGCAGTCAAAGTATCCGGTGCACCTGTCAGGCGGCCAGCAGCAACGTGTGTCGATTGCCCGCGCGCTGGCGATGGAGCCCGAGGTGCTGTTGTTTGATGAGCCAACTTCTGCCCTTGACCCGGAACTGGTCGGGGAAGTGCTGCGCATCATGCAGAAGCTGGCCGAAGAGGGCAAAACCATGGTGGTGGTGACGCATGAAATGGAGTTTGCCCGTCACGTTTCCAGCCATGTGATTTTCCTGCATCAGGGTAAGATTGAAGAGCAGGGGCCGCCGACAGAGTTGTTCGGCAATCCCAAAAGCCCGCGCCTTCAGCAGTTCCTGAAAGGTTCTCTTAAGTAAGCCGATCCGCGCCTGTTGAGCCATCGCTTAACAGGCGCGTGGCGGTAGATTCGTCCGTGACCAGACCCGAGATCCAGCCGCCTGTTAATGCCGCCCGAATGGCGGCAAATTTGCGCTCGCCGCCTGCAAAACCGATGATCGGACGCGTTGTCCGGCTTTCCAGCGTGACGCTGGTGAGCAGCGCATCGGTCTCGCCCATCACACGTTCACCCTGTTGATTGAAAAAGTGGCCAAGCATTTCGCCAACGACGCCGCGCGCGTTGAGTGCCTGAACCTGGCTGTCGGTGATAAACCCTTCAGCATGGAGCGGACAGCCGGGTGTGACTTCGCCGATGCCGAGAAAGGTCATACTGGCCTGTAAGGCCCGACTGACCACGCGTTGATAGACCTGATGCTGGCACCACATCTGTTTATCTTCCGGGCTGTCGGCATACAGCGGCGCAGGAATAAAGAAATACTTGCCCTGCATTTTTTCAGACAGCTTGAGCGGCACGTCATAGCGGGTGCCGGAGTCGTCTCGCGCAATAGCACCAATCATGGAAACACACTGGTGCTGGGGCCGCTCCACCCAGGGCAGGGCATCAATAATCGCCCGCAGAGTTTTACCCGAACCGATACCAAACACCTGCGGCTGGTCATCGTTGATAAACTGCGACATAACCTCTGCGCCTTCGACCGCCAGCATTTGCTGAATAGCGTGGTCATCCAGCCCGGCAGAAGGGACGACACGACAGTGCTGCAGGCCAAAGGCTTCCTGCACCGCGTGTGCCAGGCGCAGGCAGTGCGTGACAGGATGGTCAATCTTGACGCTGACCATACCCATTTCGCGTGCGCCTGAAATCAGGCGCTGGGCAACCTGCCTGGAGAGTCCCAGCGCCCGGGCAATCTCTTGCTGTGTTAACCCGGCCACGTAATACATCCAGGCGGCGCGTGCAGCCAGTTCCTGCTTTTTCTCTTCTTTGTTCATCACGGCATTCCCTTCTCAGCGAATCGCTAGTTTATCGCGTACAGCTGGAAAAAACCTATCAGGGCAAAAGCTCATATGTTGGGCAATTGATTGTATCGTGAGATCTGTCACAGATAATACTCGTAACCTCTGATTAACATACAGTGTTCGGGCAATTGCCCTCTGTTATGACAAATGCTTATTGAGGTGACTATGACAACATCCGTGTGGATGCATATTGGGGCAGGCTCTTTTCATCGCGCTCATCAGGCATGGTATCTGCACCGGCTGATGCAGCAAGGGGACAGTCGGTGGCACATTGCGCTGGGGAACATCCGTGAGGATGCGTCACCGCTGTTGACCCAGTTGGCTGCGCAGCACGGCGAGTATGTGCTGGAAACGGTCACGCCGCAGGGCGAACGCGACTATGAAACGATTACCTCGATTCGCAAGATTCTGCCCTGGGATAAGGCGCTTCGCGCTCTGGTGCATCAGGGCGCCGATCCTGCCACCCGGATCCTTTCTTTTACCGTGACGGAAGCCGGTTACTACCTGACGACGGAACATGCGCTGGATCTACAGCAGCCCGATATTCGCGCGGATCTGCAGGGCGAGGCGCGCACCCTTTATGGTGCGCTGGCGCGGATCCTGGCGGCGCGCGTCGCGAACGGCGGCGGCCCCGTTACCTTGCTGAACTGCGATAATCTGCGCCATAACGGTGAGCGTTTCCGCCAGGGCTTTTTGGCGTTTCTTAACGCACAAGGGAACGAGGCGCTGGCTGACTGGGTGCGGACTCACACCACCTCGCCGAATACCATGGTGGACAGGATCACACCGCGTCCTACGGCGGATATTGCCGGACGTGTGCTGGCGGCCACGGGTAAAGATGACGCGGTGCCGGTGATGGCGGAATCCTTTATCCAGTGGGTGATTGAGGATGACTTTATTGCCGGGCGTCCGGCGCTGGAGCAGGTCGGCGTTGAGCTGGTGGAGTCGGTGTTGCCCTGGGAAGAAGCCAAGATCCGCATCCTCAACGCCACCCATAGCGCGATTGCCTGGGCGGGCACGCTGATCGGCTTGCGCTACATCGACGAAAGTACCCGGCAGAAAGCGATTCATCAGATGGCCCGGGAGTATGTTTCGCAGGATGTCATCCCGTCGTTGTCCCCCAGTCCCTTAAATCTGGCTGAATACCGCGATGTCGTACTGTCGCGCTTCAGTAACCCCTGGATCAAAGACACCAACCAGCGTGTGGCGGCGGATGGCCTGTCGAAAATCCCGGCGATGGTCACGCCCACTTTGCAGGCGTGCTATCAGCGCGGAACGCCACCTGCGGCCAGCGTGGTGTTACCGGCCCTGTTTTATCTGTTTTTGCAGCGCTGGGCGCTGGGCGAACTGCCTTACGACTATCAGGATGGTGTTCTGCAACCCGACGTGATTCAGCAGTGGTTCACCCAGCCCGATCCGTTGCGGACCTATATGACGCAGCCTTCCCTGTTTGGGGCGCTGGCGACTTCCGCCGATTTTCATGCACGCCTCACCGCTACCGTGGCCGGGCTCACGACATGGCTGGCCCAGCCGGAACAGAAACTGGCTGTGGCATAGGGGAACGACATGTACCTGGGTATCGATATTGGCACATCCGAGCTGAAAGCGCTGATTCTGAATGCGCAGGGCGACATTGTGGCATCTGAACATGCCACCTTGCAGGTGCAGCGGCCGCATCCGCACTGGGCAGAGCAGCATCCGCATGACTGGTGGCACGCCTGCCAACAGGTGATGGCGCGTCTGCGTCAGCAGGCGCCTCAGGCCTGGTCGGCTGTCACGGCGATAGGCCTGTCCGGCCAGATGCACGGTGCGGTGCTGCTGGATGAACAGGGCGACATTTTGCGGCCCTGTATTTTGTGGAACGACACGCGCAGCGCGGCGGAATGTAACTGGCTACATCAGCACCATCCCGAGATGATGCAAATCAGCGGCAACATGATCATGCCGGGTTTTACGGCACCCAAACTGCGCTGGGTTGCGCAGCACGAGCCCGCCTGCTTTAGCCGCATCAGCAAAGTGTTGTTGCCGAAAGATTACCTGCGCTGGCGGTTAACCGGACGATGGGTGACGGATCCCTCCGATGCCGCCGGGACATTATGGCTGGACGTGGCGACGCGCGACTGGTCAGACGCGCTACTGGCCGCGACAGGGCTGCGTCGCGAGCAGCTGCCTGAAATCGTGGAGGGCAATGCGGTCAGCGGCACGTTGCGACCTGACCTTGCCCGCGAATGGGGCCTGTCGACAGCGGTGATCGTTGCCGGCGGCGGTGGCGATAACGCCACGTCAGCGGTCGGCGTCGGTGCCATCCACCCTGGCGATGCGTTTATTTCCCTTGGGACCTCCGGCGTGATTTTTGTGGTCAACGATCGGCTACGGGCCGATCCGCAGTCCGGTGTGCATGCGTTCTGCCATGCGCTGCCTGGTCGCTGGCACCAGATGAGCGTCATGCTCAGTGCTGCAAGCTGCCTGCGCTGGGTATGTCAGCTGCTGTCGGTCAGTGAAAATCAACTGCTTGAGGACGTGGCTGAGCTGAGCCCAACACAGAAACAGCGGGCCCCACTTTTCCTGCCCTATCTCTCTGGCGAGCGCACGCCGCATAACGACCCTGATGCCACGGGCGCGTTTTATGACCTGCGCCACGAAACTCAGCGCGCCCTCCTGGGATACGCGGTGCTGGAAGGTGTCGCGTTTGGCCTGGCCGACGGTCTGGCCGTTCTGGGCGACGGACGGCAGGACATCACGCAGTTCAGCCTGACCGGTGGCGGCGCGCGCAGCAGCCTGTGGGCGCAGCTGATTGCCGATGTGCTGGACTCTCCGGTGGTGACGCATCCGGCCAGCGCGTCCGGCGCGCTGGGCGCGGCGCGACTGGCCTGGCTGGCGACGGGCGGGGATGAAGCGACCGTATGCCGCAAACCGTCCGTGCAGGCCCGCTACCTGCCAGACCCCGAAGTTCGCGCGGTGCTGCAACAACGTCTGGCACGATTCCGCGCGCTATATCACCAACAAGTTCAGACCCGTTCACTGGCCTGATTAACCTGTAACCGAACAGAGAAGGACCATCGTTATGCATGCAACTGCGTACTGGTTTGGCTTGCCCAAACAGCTGATCTGGGGATTCGTCGCCATTGCGATTTTTATGGCAGGAGACGGTTTCGAAATGGCATTTCTGTCACGCCATATCACCGATATGGGCTTCACGCCGGGCCAGTCGGCGCTGGTGTTTACCTGTTACGGTTTAGCGGTCGCGCTGGCCGCCTGGGCCTCCGGCGTGGTGGCGGAACTGATTACGCCTCAGCGCGCCATGTTAATCGGTTTTGTCTTGTGGATTGTCATGCATGCCCTGTTCATGAGCCTGGGGCTGGGACTGCGTAATTATCCCCTTATGCTGCTGTTCTACGGCATTCGCGGCCTGGCTTATCCGCTGTTTATCTATTCTTTTATGATGCTGCTGGTCCAGGTGTTACCGCGTGAACGCCTCGCGGCGGCGACGGGCTGGTTCTGGGCAATGTATTCGGTAGGGATTGGTGTGGTCGGAAGCTATCTGCCCAGCCTGATTATTCCCTCTCTTGGTGAAACCGGGACATTATGGCTGGCGATTGCCTGGGTGGCCTGCGGTGGCGTACTGGCGTTTTTTAGCCTGCGCCATGTGCCGGTCGACCGCTCACGCGTGCACTTACCGATGCGCGAGAAAATGACGGAAATGTCCCGGGCGGTGACCATCCTGTTTACTAATCAGCATGTGTTTTACGCCTGCCTGATCCGCATTATTAATACGCTGTCGCTGTTTGGTTTTGCCATCATCATGCCGCTGCTGTTTGTGGATCGGCTGGGTTTCACCTTGTCGGAGTGGTTACAAATCTGGGCGGTGTTTTTCTTTGTCACCATCTTTACCAATATTTTCTGGGGCATCATGGGCGAGCGGATTGGCTGGATCCGTCAGGTGCGCTGGTTTGGCTGTCTGGGCATGGCGCTCTCCAGTCTGGCATTCTACTATCTGCCCGTTTATGCCGGTCATAACTTCATGGTCGCCCTTATTCCGGCCGTCATGTTGGGGATTTTCGTCGCGGCGTTTGTGCCGATGACGGCCGTCTTTCCCACGCTGGAGCCGCATCATCAGGGCGCGGCGGTCTCGGTTTATAACCTGTCAGCGGGGATGAGCAATTTTGTCGCGCCGGCCATCGCCTCTATGCTGTTGCCGTTTTTTGATATCGTCGGGGTGGTGTGGGCTTATACCGGCTTGTATCTGTTTGCCGGGGTGCTGACGTTTATTATCCGTGTGCCGCAGCCTCATCATGGCGCGCAACGTACAGCGCGCAAGTCAGGGTCCGCAGTAACATCGCAATAGAAGAAGGGGAGCCACAGGCTCCCCCGGCATTACCCCTTAACCACGTCCTTTAAGGCATCATGCAGGTCATACCAGCGGAAGCGAAACCCTGCGGCCTCCAGCCGTTTAGGCAGCACATGTTGTCCACCGAGCACCAGCACCGAGGATTCGCCCATCATCAGCTTAATGGCGCTGGCGGGCGTGCGCATGAAAGCCGGGCGGTGCATGACCTCGCCCAGCGTGGCGGCAAACTGCTCGTTGCGCACCGCATAGGGCGCGACCATGTTATACGGGCCCTGGCAGTCGTCATGATCCAGAAGCCACAGGATGCCGTTGACCATGTCATCGATGTGGATCCACGGCATATACTGTTTACCGCTGCCGAGCGGGCCACCGACGCCGAGCCTGAACGGCAGTTTCATTTTGCTCAGGGCGCCGCCCTCACGCGCCAGCACCACGCCGGTGCGCAGCAGGCAGACGCGCGTCCGGTCACTTTGTGCCGTCAGTGCCAGCTGTTCCCAACGGGCACAGAGCGTATGCGTAAATTCATTCTGGCCGGGATCCTCTTCGGTCAGGACCACTTCACCACTGTTGCCGTAAAAGCCGGTCGCCGACCCCGAAATCAACACGCGCGGCGGCGTGGTGCTGGCATTGATGAGTGAGGCAATACGTTCTGTGATTTGCCAGCGGCTCTCGCACAGTTGCTGCTTATGCGGCTCGGTCCAGCGTTTATCGGCAATCGGTTCACCGGCCAGGTTGATCACGGCATCCACCCCATCCAGCGAATGCTGCTGTGCGAGGCCAGACCAGAAGGCGATATTTTCGCCCAGCGTTTCCCGTGCGGCTACGACATCGCGGGTCACCACGCTGATCGTGTGACCACGCGCCTGTAACTGCGGAATAAGATGGCGGCCAATAAGCCCGGTTCCACCGGTCATTAAGATATGCATAGTGCGGCTCCGTCTGATTTTTTATTTTTTGCTTACTTCATCATAGAAGAGTCGTTACCGGCTGGCGTGAGCCGCTTCGTAATTTCGTGCGGTGGCGGCAAACATCGGACCAGCACCGGGTTGTTTTCAGAAATAAAAATCGGTAAACATGATGCACCCCTGTCAGCGATATCGAGGTAGCAGATGAATTACCCCTCCATTACCCTGTGGTCAGATTCATCGTTTTTCAGTCCTTATGTGATGTCGGTTTACGTTGCGCTGACGGAAAAGGGGATCCCTTTTAGCGTCAGGCGCATTGATTTATCCCAAAACCAGCAGCTTGACGACACCTACCGTAGCCTGTCACTGACCTGCCGTGTGCCAACGTTACAGGTTGATGAGTTTATGCTGAGTGAGTCCTCAGCCATTTGTGAATACCTTGAAGAGCGCTTTGCCGCGCCAGAATTTGAACGGCTCTATCCTAAAGATCGCGAGAAACGCGCGCGCGCCCGGGAGATTCAGGCCTGGCTACGCAGTGATTTGCTGCCGATCAGACAGGAGCGTCCCACAGAAGTGCTGTTCGCCGCAGAGCGCTTTGCGCCGCTTTCGCCCGCTGCGCTTCAGGCGGCCGATAAGCTGATAAGTGCCGTACAGCGGCTGTTACCGGAAGGGCAGCAAAACCTTTTTGGTGAGTGGTCGATTGCAGATACCGATTTGGCTGTCATGCTTAATCGACTGGCGCTTCACGGTGATCCCCTGCCAACCCGTTTACAGCATTATGCTGAGTTTCAGTGGCAGCGTGCATCGGTGCAGTTGTGGTTGACGGAGAGCGGTAAACATCGCTAACGATCGGCGCTTGCTCAAGTTGTCATAAGTGATTACCTTACGACACACTATGATATAGATGTGGCAAACAGCGCGTGCATGAAGACACGCTAAACAGGAAAGGGTTACGGATGGTGGATCAAACTGCTGGTGGCGAGATCGAGTGGGTCGATATCGTAAGCGAAGAGAATGAAGTCGTTGCGCAGGCTACGCGCGCGCAGATGCGTGCACAATGCTTACGTCACCGCGCGACCTATATCGTGGTTCACGATGGTATGGGGAAAATACTAGTTCAGCGCCGTACTGAAATCAAAGATTTTATGCCGGGTAAACTGGATGCGACGGCAGGCGGCGTGGTGCAGAGCGGTGAGGATATGCTGGAATCTGCCCGACGTGAAGCGGAAGAAGAGCTGGGTATTGCCGACGTGCCCTTTGCGGAGCATGGCAAGTTCTATTTCGAAGATGAGCACTGCCGCGTCTGGGGCGGATTGTTCAGTTGCGTTTCTCACGGCCCGTTTGCGATGCAGGAAGAAGAGGTCGATGAAATCTTCTGGATGACGCCGGATGAAATCACCGCCCGTTGCGACGAGTTTACCGATGATTCACTCAAAGCGCTGTCGTTGTGGCTGAGCCGCAATAACGAAAACAGCAACTGAGTTTTCTGCTTTGCGAACGCCTTGCCGTTCGCAAAGCATCCTTCCTTCTTTTGCGGCAACGCGTTCCACAAGATGATTGACGGCAGTCTTTTCCTGGCGGGCAGCGTCATTCTTCCTCGGGCGTCGGCTTTCGCTTTTCCGCCACCGCGCCAGTCTGTCTTGACGATGTCTCAGTCAGGTATTGCATTAAGACGTTTGATCGTTAACCCATTGTGAGGATCGTGGCTGACATCACGCGCCTGTGCCCGGGAGCAATAAAAAATCGCCCTCTCAGTGGAAAGGGCGGTGTGGTGCGTGCGGAAAGCAAGTAACGAGCGTCAGACCGGCTGCGGCTGACGCATTTTTTCGCCACGGCGGCGCAGCACTTCCATCACGATCAGGAGCAACAGAGAGGCCGCAATCATAATGGTGGCCGCCGCTGCAATGGTGGGATCGAGGTTCTCGCGGATACCGGCAAACATCTGAATCGGTAGCGTCCGCTGCGTAGGGCTGGCAAGAAACAGCGTGACGACCACTTCATCAAAGGAGGTCGCGAAGGCAAATAACGCCCCGGAAAACACGCCCGGTGCAATCAGCGGCAGGGTGACTTTACAAAACGCCAGCAGTGGTGAGGCGCCGAGACTGACGGCGGCGCGCGTCAGGTTGGTGTCGTAACTTTTCAGGACGGCCACAACCGTGATCACCACAAACGGGACGCCCAGCAGCGCATGAGCCAGAACCAGCCCGAGATAGCTGTTTAGCAGGGACAGTTTGGCAAAGAAGAAAAACATGCCCACCGCGATGATCACCACCGGTGCCACCATCGGTGAAATGATGACTGCCATCACCAGCGCTTTACCGCGAAAGTCGCCCCGTACCAGGCCCATCGCGGCCAGTACGCCCAGCACGGTGGCCAGCAGGGTGGCCAGCGGAGCCACCAGCAGGCTGTTCATCAGCGCGCCCAGCCATTCGTTAGAATGGAAAAACGCGTCGTACCAGCGCAATGAAAAGCCACTGAGGGGATAGCTTAAAAACGAACTGGCGTTAAACGACAACGGCACGATCACCAGCACCGGCACTATTAAAAACAGCAGGGCGGCGGCACCGTAAAAATTAAACAGGTAACGCCAGACCCGCAGCAGCGTGGAACCTTGTTGTCTCATCATTTGCTCCTTAACGCACCGCGGCTTCAGAAGAAGTGCGGGTAACGCGCGAATAGACCACATACAGTAACGTGACAATGATCAGTAACTGGCTGCCCAGGGCGGCGGCCATGCCCCAGTTCATCGTGCTGTTAGTAAAGAAGGCGACAAAGTAGCTGACCATCTGGTCGTCCGGGCCGCCCAGCAGGGCTGGCGTCACGTAGTAGCCAATCGCCATCATAAACACCAGCAACGCACCTGCGGTGATCCCGGCAAAGGTCTGCGGCACATAGACGCGCCAGAAGGCGACAAACGGATGCGCGCCCAGCGACACCGCCGCGCGGACATAGCTGGGGGATATGCCTTTCATTACGGCATACAGCGGCAGCACGATAAAAGGCAGCAATATATGGGTCATGGAGATGTAAACCCCCACCCGGTTAAACACCAGGGTGAGCGGGCTGTCGATAAGCCCGGTGCCCATCAGCGTGCGGTTGATTAATCCGCCGGACTGTAACAGCACAATCCAGCTGGCCGTCCGCACAATCAGTGAGGTCCAGAAGGGCAGCAGCACCATAATCATCAACAGATTGGCCCGGTTAGAAGGCTGTTTCGCCAGCCAGTAGGCCAGCGGATAACCCAGCCCCACGCACAATAACGTCACGACGGTGGCCATCCATAAGGTGCGCAGCAGGACGTTGACATACAGCGCCTGATCCGGCGACTGCGCGGTGATTTCACCCGTTCTGGCATCGACTTTATGGTCAAACACCGACAGCAGGTAATAGCTGGTATAAGGCTTTGCTACGCGCTTCAGGGTTTGCCAGGTGGATAACTCGCCCCACAGGGGCTGTTTGTCGATAAGGGTGGCTTTGACGTTAAGGCCATCCTCGGGCGCCTGGCGCGGTACGGCCAGGATCAGGCGGCGAAACGCGTTATCTTCATAACTTAACCGCTTCGCAATCCCCGAAATCTGCCCCTGTTCGCGTGCCGCGCTGACTTCTTTTGCAAGCAGTGCATACAGGCTCTCATCCGGTAGCGCTTTACCGTCCCATTTCGCCAGGGCCTGGCTGGTTTGGGGTAAGGCGTCATTAAGCTCAGGATTGCTCACGCTCATGCTGAGGATAGAGCCGATAGGGAATAAAAAGCACACCACGACGAAAATCAGTAACGGGGCCACTAAAAACAGAGAGCGTTGTGTTTTTAACCAACCTGCCCGGTTGAACGAGTGGCGCAGGCTGAACGCGCGTTCTGTACGTCTGACGGGCGCTGAATCCATCACGGGGTTTTGACTCATGCCGACCTCCTGAAAAGGGGCTGCCGGATCGCGTCCGGCAGCAGGTTATTTCGCGGCCCAGGCGTTAAAACGCTGTTCCAGTTCTTCACCATGCTCCAGCCAGAACGTGGCGTTAACCTGTACGGCTTTGGCCATGTTTTCGGGCGCTGTTGGCAGTTGAGCCAGACGATCCGCCGCCAGCAGTTTGCCTGCTTTGATATTGGCGGGGCCATAAGGAATATTTTCGGCATAGACCTTTTGGTTCTCAGGCTGCAGCGAGAAGGCGATGAATTTCTCTGCCAGCGCTTTATGTTTTGAGCCTTTCACAATCGCCCAGTTATCGAAGTCATACAGGTTGCCATCCCAGACGATTTTAAAGTTATGGCCTTCTGCCTGGGCGGTGCCGATACGGCCGTTATAGGCCGAGGCCAGCGTCACGTCGCCTGATACCAGCCACTGCAGCGGCTGTGCCCCGGATTCCCACCACTGAATATGGGGCTTGAGTACATCAAGCTTCTTAAAGGCGCGATCCACGCCCGCAGGTGTGGCCAGCACCTTATAGACATCTTCACGCTTCACGCCATCCGCCATCAGCGCGATTTCCAGGGTATATTTTGCGCTCTTACGCAGCGCACGTTTGCCCGGGAATTTTTCTACATCCCAAAAATCGGCCCAACTCGTGGGGGCGGTTTTCAGTTTGTTGCCATCGTAGGTCAGTACCGTTGACCAGACGAAGAAACCGGCGCCACATTCGCTGACGCTGCCTTTGGCAAAGTCCGCTTTATTGCCAATTTTGCTCCAGTCCAGGGTTTCAAACAGACCTTCTTCACAACCGCGCTCCAGTTCCGGAGTTTCCAGTTCGACGACGTCCCAGCCGATCTGTTTGGTTTCGACCATGGCGCGGATGCGGGCCATCTCACCGTTATATTCGCCTGCTTCGATGCTGTCTTTTCCCGCGGCCATGAACGGCTTATAGAACGCTTTATCCTGTGCGTCTTTATTCGTCCCGCCGAAGGACACTACCGTGAGGGTTTCCGCCTGTGCCTGCAGCGCCACGGCTGCCAGCACCATTGCCGCTATTTTTTTCATCATCCCCGAACTCCTGAATTATTCTTGTCAGGCAGAACTCACTGCCTGGTGTTTGCGTTGCAATCCTGATGCCATCAGCTCAGCTGACTGCGGAACGGGCAGCCAGCCAGCTCAACTTAGTGTTGACCGAGAATGCGATTCAGCAGATTTAATGCCGTCCGGAACTGTGCATCCGGGATGGTCAGCGGATAAAGGAAGCGAATCACGTTACCGTGGACACCGCAGGTGAGCAGAAGTAAGCCTTCGTCCAGTGCCGCCTGCTGGATGGCTTTGGCGATGTCCGCGCGCGGTTTTCCTGTGCTGTCGCAGAACTCAGCCGCAATCATCGAACCCCGCCCACGCACGTCCGCCAGCGCGTTACAACCCGCGCCTTTCAGCGTTTCGGCCAGCTGCCCGCCCAGTTGCAGGGCGCGCTCGCACAGGTTCTCCTCACGAATCACCTCCAGTACGGCCAGTGCGGCTGCAATGGCAGGAGGACTTCCCGCATAGGTGCCACCCAGCCCGCCGGGTAACGGGGCATCCATAATCTCAGCCCGTCCGGACACGGCCGACAACGGCATCCCGCCGGCCAGGCTTTTCGCCATGGTAATCAGGTCAGGCTGCACATCGGAATAGTACTCACTGGCAAACAGTTTCCCGGTGCGGGCAAAACCACTTTGAATCTCATCGGCAATCAGCAGGATGCCGTGTTCATCGCACAGCTTACGCAGCGCGGTGACGAAGGCCGCCGGTGCGACATTGAAACCGCCTTCACCCTGGATCGGCTCATAAATGATCGCTGCGACCTGCTGCGGGCTGATATCGCAGCGAAAAATCGTTTGTACACTCTCCAGCGCGTCCTCGACGCTACAGCCATGCAGTGCATTCGGGTAGCGGGCATGAAATACTGAGCCAGCAAAAGGACCGAAACCGGTTTTGTACGGGGTCACTTTGCCGGTCAGCGACATCGTCATGTTGGTGCGCCCGTGAAACGCGCCGGTAAACGCGATGATGCCGGGACGGCCGGTCGCCGCGCGGGCAATTTTTACCGCGTTCTCAACCGCTTCCGCGCCGGTGGAGAAAAAGGTGGTTTTAGCAGGGCCGTTGACGGGCACCCGCGCATTCAGTTTTTCCGCAAGGGCGATGTAATTTTCATAGGGCACGATCTGAAATGCAGTATGGGTAAAACAGTCGAGCTGTTCTTTGATGGCGGCGATGACCTTAGGATGACGGTGTCCGGTGTTCAGTACGGCAATGCCGGCACTGAAATCGATGATTTCGCGGCCCTCGTGATCCCACAGCGTGGCGTTTTCAGCTTTCACCGCATAGAAATCGCACATGACGCCCACGCCGCGTGGCGTGGCATTGAGACGACGGACCTGCACTTCACTGTTACTCATAACGCGACCTCGTGGTGTTTGTTTCCATATTGTTACAGTGGAATTTGCCTTCTTGGTTTTAGCGTTTTCAGGGTTTTATAATCCAGAGCCAGTTTTTTTTATTTTGAGGTACCAATTTTGCGAAGCTTACTCGGTGACCTGCTTGCACAACGGCTGGCCGCGCTGTCCGGCGGTACGCTGAATAAGCGACTGTATGACGCGCTGCAGGCGGCGATTCAGGATGGATCCATTGCCACCGCAACACGGCTGCCCGCCAGCCGCGACCTTGCTCGCGAACTCGCGGTCTCACGCAATACCGTACTGGCCGTGTATGAACAGTTGCAGTCAGAGGGGTACTTACAAACCCGCACAGGCAGCGGCACGTTTGTCAGTGCGGTGCTGCCTGAAGAGGTGCCAGGCGGGCCGCTGGTCAGGCCGGTTTCGGCGCCAATGAAGCCCGTCAGGCTGTCCCGTCGGGGATCGCGATTACTGGCAAACAGCGGTGCCGGAAGTCATCAGTGGGGGGCGTTTATGCCCGGCGTACCGGATGTCAGTCACATGCCGCACGACATCTGGCGCAAAATCCAGCTTCGTCTGAGCCGACGCCTGCCCGTTGAGAACCTGAGCTATGCCAGCCACGGCGGCTGCACCGAGCTGCAACAGGCGCTGGCCGATTACCTGCGGGTGATTCGTTCCGTCAACTGCAGCCCCGAGCAGGTACTGGTGACCGCAGGCACGCATCAGTCGCTGGATCTGCTGGCAAAGATGCTGTGCGATCCGGGTGACCGGGCGCTGGTAGAGGAACCTGGCTACTGGGGCATTCGTAACGTGCTGGCGGTGAACGGCGTTACGCTGATCCCTACGCCGGTTGACGAGCAGGGGCTGGTGCTGCCCCCGGAGCAGCCTGACAGCCCTGCGCCGCGTTTAATCTGCGTGACGCCTTCCCATCAGTATCCACTGGGTGCGGTGATGAGCCTGCAACGGCGGCATGAGTTACTGGAGCGTGCGAAGCGCAGCGGCAGTTGGGTGGTGGAAGATGACTACGATGGCGAGTTCCGTTTTTCCGGCAGCCCGATACCCGCGCTGCAAGGGCTGGCGGCGGATGCGCCTGTCATATACCTGGGGACGTTCAGCAAAACGTTGTATCCCGGCATTCGACTCAGTTACATGGTGGTGCCTAAATCCATGGCTACGCGTATGAAAATGGCGCACTCCGAGCTCTATCGCGGCGGTTATGGGCTGGTGCAGCTCACGCTGGCCGCGTTTATCCGCGAAGGGCACTATGCGGCTCATGTACGGCGGATGCGGCAGATCTACAGTCGTCGCCGCGCGGCGCTGGTCGCCGTGATCAGCCAGTCGCTGGGGGCCGACTGGATTGTGCATCACAGCAATGCGGGGCTGCATCTGGTGCTCAGACTGCCCGACAGCATCGACGATGTGGCGTTCAGCGCTGAGCTTGAACAGTGCGGTGTGCTGACGCGCCCGCTGTCTTCCTACTACCTGCAAGGCACGCCGCAGCGTGGGTTACTTTTGGGCTATGCCTGCGTTGACGAAGCGGATATCCCCAATGCGTTCGCGCCTGTCCTTGCCCGTCTGGAACATCACCTGCAAATCGCCTCAGTTTCTCCCTGAGGCACCACAAGTGTGCAACCTCTTATCTTGCCTGATTCTGTGATCTCATTCACGTTAAGGTAATGTTAAATTTAAAAAGACAATAGAATACAATGGCCTGCAAGAAGGCTTTGCAAGCCCGTTCGTTTTATTTTGTAAAATTCTGCTTGTGCGAATCAGCGGCGTTATGGTAGTGCTAAAAAAAGGCCCGCCAGGATTCGCATGTCAAACGGATGATGCATGAATCGTGCCGAAACCCTTTCCATCCTGTTTTCGAGAATACGCCATGAGAAATTTTGTCAGTTTCAGGAATATCAAAAAGAGTTACGACGGCGACAAGCTGGTGGTGCGCAACCTTAATCTGGACGTGGCAGAAGGGGAGTTTTTGACGCTGTTAGGGCCCTCAGGATCGGGGAAAACCACCAGCCTGATGATGCTGGCGGGCTTTGAAACGCCCACCGATGGCGAGATTCTGCTGCGTGATAAACCCCTGCACACGCTGCCGCCCCATCAGCGTGATATCGGGATGGTGTTTCAGAATTATGCGCTGTTTCCCCATATGACCGTGGCGGAGAATCTGGCATTTCCCCTATCCATACGTCGCCTGAGCAAAGCGGATATCAAAGTACGGGTTAAGCGCGTGCTGGATATGATTAAACTGACGTCGCTGGCCGATCGCTATCCTGCCCAGATGTCGGGTGGTCAGCAGCAACGTGTAGCGCTGGCGCGGGCACTGGTTTTTGAACCCAGGCTGATCCTGATGGATGAACCGTTAGGGGCACTGGATAAACAGCTGCGTGAGCATATGCAGATGGAAATCAAGCAACTGCACAACCTGCTTGGGCTGACCATCGTTTACGTCACGCATGACCAGAGCGAAGCAATGACCATGTCAGACCGGGTCGCGGTGTTTAATGATGGCATGATTCAGCAGATGGACAGCCCGAGTAAGCTTTATGAGCAGCCAGATAATGCCTTTGTTGCACAGTTTATCGGCGAAAATAACTGCCTGTTAGCCACACAATCGGGTCAAAAGGGCGAGTATTATCAGGTGGCACTGGATAATGGCGTTCATCTGGACGCGCTGAAAGTCCGACCCAGTTCGCCTGGCAAACGTATCCAGCTCAGCATCCGGCCCGAACGCATCAACGTGAACGCACCAAAACCGGGCGACCAGTCTGTGCAGGCTACCATTCAACAGTTTATCTATCTGGGTGATCATGTCCGCATGCTGACCGACGTGGCCGGGCAGGGGAATTTTATGGTGAAACTGGCCTCATCCGATGTCGCGCCTGAGTGGAAACCGGGGAGCGAGGTTATGCTTTCCTGGCAGCCACAGCATTTACGTGCGCTGGATGTGACATTGCAATAAAAAAGAGCATGCGGGCTGCATGCTCTTTGTTCTCACTACCGGTCAGGCGGTTTGTTACTGGCCTTCCGCCTGGAGTGACTGAATTGCTGTCAGGGCAATGGTATAGACGATGTCGTCCACCAGCGCACCGCGCGACAAGTCGTTAACGGGTTTACGCATCCCTTGCAGCATCGGCCCGATAGAAATCAGATCGGCTGAGCGCTGCACCGCTTTATAGGTGGTGTTACCGGTATTCAGATCCGGGAAGATAAATACCGTTGCGCGACCCGCGACCTGCGAGTTTGGCGCTTTCGATTTCGCGACGTCTTCCATAATCGCCGCGTCATACTGCAGCGGACCGTCAATGACCAAATCCGGGCGTTTTTCCTGTGCCAGACGGGTAGCTTCGCGCACTTTTTCGACGTCGCTTCCTGCCCCGGAGTTACCGGTCGAGTAGGAGATCATCGCCACGCGCGGATCAATACCGAAGGCTTTGGCGGAATCGGCAGACTGGATAGCAATTTCAGCCAGCTGTTCAGCGGTAGGATCCGGGTTAATCGCGCAGTCGCCATAGACCAGCACCTGCTCCGGCAGCAGCATAAAGAATACCGACGAGACCAGAGAGCTGTTCGGGGCGGTTTTAATCAGCTGTAACGGCGGACGAATGGTATTGGCCGTGGTATGCACCGCACCTGAAACCAGGCCGTCTACCTCGCCACGCTCCAGCATCATGGTACCGAGCACCACGTTGTCTTCCAGCTGTTCCTGCGCCACCACTTCGGTCATACCTTTGTTTTTACGCAGTTCAACCAGACGCGGAACGTAGTTCTGGCGAACCACTTCAGGGTCAACAATCTCAATGCCTTTACCCAGCTCAACGCCCTGTACTGCGGCCACGCGCTGAATTTCATCCGGGTTACCTAACAGCACGCAGGTCGCAATGCCGCGATCGGCACAGATCGCGGCCGCTTTCACGGTGCGAGGCTCATCACCTTCTGGCAGGACGATGCGTTTACCGGCTTTACGTGCCAGCTCGGTCAACTGATAACGGAATGCCGGCGGGGACAGACGACGGCTGCGTTCAGAGGTGGCGGTCAGCGACTCAATCCAGTCTGCATTGATGTAGCCTGCGACATATTCCTGCACTTTCTCAATGCGCTGTGTGTCGTCTACCGGCACTTCCAGATTGAAGCTTTGCAGACTCAGTGATGTCTGCCAGGTATTGGTTTTGACCATAAAGACCGGCAGACCGGTCTGGAACGCGCGTTCGCACAGTTTGGCGATCCGCTCGTCGATCTCGTAGTTACCGGTTAACAGAATAGCCCCAATCTCTACGCCGTTCATGGCGGCCAGACAGGCGGCAACCAGTACATCCGGACGATCTGCGGAGGTGACCAGCAGCGAGCCTGGACGGAAGTGCTCAAGCATATGAGGAATGCTGCGGGCACAGAAGGTTACCGACTTCACGCGGCGCGTCTGAATTTCACCTTCATTAATGATGCGCGCGTTCAGGTGGCGGCACATATCAATCGCGCGGGTCGCGATCAGATCAAAGCTCCACGGCACGCAACCCAGGATGGGCAACGGGCTGTTGGCAAACAATTGGTCGGGATTGATATTGGCAATGCTGGCCTTCGTGGAATCATCGAAGATTTCAGACAGGTCGGGACGCGTCCGGCCCTGTTCGTCGACCGGCGCGTTCAGCTTGTTAATAATGACGCCGGTGATGTTTTTATTCTTCGCACCGCCAAAGCTGCTTTGCGTCAGTTCGATACGTTCTTTAAGCTGGGCCGGCGAGTCATTACCCAGCGCGGTCACAAACACAATTTCAGCGTTCAGCGTTTTAGCAATTTCGTAGTTAAGGGCGCTGGCAAACTGATGTTTGCGCGTGGGCACCAGGCCCTCCACCAGCACCACTTCTGCATCCTGCGTATTTGCATGATAGCGGGCAATGATTTCTTCCATCAGCACGTCCTGCTGATTGGATCCCAGCAAGGATTCAACGCGTGACATGGGCAGCGGTTCTGCCGCAGGAATACCGGAATTTTTGCGTACGATGCTGGTGGTTTGGTCGGGCGCATTGCCACCGGCGCGTGGTTGAGCAATGGGTTTGAAAACGCTCAGTCGAACGCCTTTACGTTCCATGGCGCGAATAACGCCAAGGCTAACGCTGGTCAAGCCGACGCTGGTGCCGGTCGGAATGAGCATAATTGTACGTGACACGATTGCACCTCTCAGAGTTCACTGGGTGTCAAAATAACACCGTCAGCCTGAGCTGACGGAGAAAGGATATCAGGCGGTAAGACGCGCGGCGTCCCTGGCGATGACTAACTCTTCATTCGTTGGGATAACCAGTGCCGGACGCGTGCCCTCTTTGTTGATGAAGCCCGCTTTACCAAAACGCGCGGCCAGGTTGCGGTCATGATCGAGTTCAAAGCCCAGCAGAGCCAGTTTCTTCAGCGTTAACTCGCGGACCATCGCCGCATTTTCACCGATACCACCGGTGAAGATCACGCCATCAAGACGGCCGTCCATCAGCGCAGTATAGCTGCCGATGTATTTGGCGAGGCGATGGCAGAATACGTCCATTGCGCGTTTGGCATCGTCTTTCGTGGCGTAATTATCTTCAACGTAGCGGCAGTCGCTGGTGACTTCGGTCAGCCCTAACAGACCGGACTCTTTGGTCAGCATCTTGTTGATAGCATCCACGTTCATGCCCAATGTATCGTGCAGGAAGAAGATGATGGCCGGATCAATATCACCGCTGCGGGTGCCCATCACCAGGCCTTCCAGCGGCGTCAGCCCCATGGAGGTATCCACACATTCGCCGTTACGGATGGCAGAAACCGATCCACCGTTACCGAGGTGACAGGTGATGATATTCAGGGTTTCCAGCGGCTTATTCAGCATTTTTGCCGCTTCGTGGGTCACATAGTAGTGGCTGGTACCGTGCGCACCGTAGCGACGCACGCCGTGATCTTTATAGAGCGCATAGGGCAGCGCATAGAGATAGGATTCTTCCGGCATTGTCTGATGGAAAGCGGTGTCAAAAACCGCCACATTCTTGTCAGACAAATGGGGGAAGTTTTTCATCGCTTCATCAATGCCGATCAGGCCAGCAGGATTATGCAGCGGTGCAAAAGAAGCGGCATCTTTGATACCCTGAACGACAGCGTCAGAGATCACGACCGATTGCGTCAATTTTTCACCGCCGTGGACGATGCGATGACCTATTGCAGCGATTTGTGCCGAAAGCTCTGGTTTTTGTGCCAGAATTGTTTTAACAATGAAATTCAGTGCTTCGCTGTGGGCAGCGCCAGCACCTAAAGGTGCTTCCTGTTTTTGGCCGTCAAGCTTCCACTTGATCCGCGCTTCGGGCAGGTGAAAACATTCAGCCAGACCTGACAGAAATTCGTCTCCGGTGGTGGGATTCAGAATGGCAAACTTAAGGGATGAGCTGCCGCAGTTCAGGACCAGTACTAACTTACTCGACATGGAAGTACCTATTTGTTAAAAGTGGCTAAAAAAAACGCAATCAGACATACAGCGTAGCCTATTGAAGCTGCCAGATTAATGACTAAAGTCATACCCGGGTCAAAATAATGCGTTATACGCAAAAAAAGTTGAGTTTTTACGCATAAATTTTAAATCACGCTTAAAACGGGTCTTATCGCCTCTGTGACAAAGAAGGTTGCGACACTGACGCGACTAAAACGGCGTCAGAATAGCCGGAGTCACCTTTAAAGACAAAAAGATTTGAAGGATGTTGCGTAAAGTTGTGTCGTTATAGTTATTTTTCAAAAAATACAGCATTAGTTGAGGCGAGCCATGGCGAATCAATCTAACACGGGCTGGTTCCGGATGTTTCAGCGCGGACAGCATTATATGAAGACGTGGCCCAATGATAAACGTCTGGCACCGGTCTTTCCCGAAAACCGGGTATCAACGGCCACGCGCTTTGCCATTCGCTTTATGCCCCCGCTGGCGGTGTTTACACTGACCTGGCAGATCGCGATGGGTGGGCAACTGGGCCCTGCCGTCGCGACAGCGCTTTTCGCCTGCAGTTTACCGATGCAGGGATTGTGGTGGCTGGGCAAACGTTCGGTCACGCCGCTGCCGCCGACGCTTCTGCGCTGGTTTCATGACGTGCGCACCAAACTGGAAGCCGCAGGGCAGGCGATTGCGCCGGTTGAAGGCACGCCAACCTATCAGGCGCTTGCCGATCTGCTGAAGCGCGCCTTTAAGCAACTGGACCGGACTTTTCTGGACGATCTCTAACCTGCAGCGTGCCGAAATATTGCATGTGAATCTGTGGTTAAATCAATGAAAAGCGATGTGGCAACCTCCGCATCGCTCCCCCTGTGTCATCATCCTTCCATCGTATAAAACCTGAACAGCCTCTGGGCTGAGGGAGAGAAAGATGGAAATGACCCACGCACAACGCTTAATTCTGGCGAACCAGTACAAAATGATGGCGATGCTGGAGCCTGAGAATGCGGAGCGCTTTCGGCGTTATCAGACCATTATTGAGCGCGGCTACAGCCTGCAGATGCGTGAACTGGATAAAGAGTTCGGCGAACTCTCTGAAGCCACCTGCCGTACGCTCATCGACATCATGGAAATGCACCATGCGCTACAGATTTCCTGGTCTAATCTGAAAACCGAAGGAGAGATCGATACCCGGCGCCTGGCGTTTCTGGGATTTGATGCGGCTACGGAATCCCGCTACCTTGGCTATGTGCGCTTTATGGTGAATACGGAAGGGCGCTACACGCATTTTGATTCCGGCACGCACGGCTTCAATGCACAAACACCGATGTGGGAAAAGTATCAACGCATGCTGGCTTTATGGCAGACTTGTCCCCGCCAGTACCATTTAAGCGTAAACGAGATTGCGCAAATCATTAACGCCTGATGAGGAGTGACGTGTGGAGTACAGTGGTTTTTTGTTTGATTTAGACGGCACCTTAGTGGATTCATTACCGGCGGTTGAACGTGCCTGGTCTAACTGGGGCGCACGTCATGGCATTGCGGCTGATGAAATTCTGGACTTCATTCACGGTAAACAGGCAATCACCTCACTGCGTCATTTTATGGCCGGCCAGTCAGAGGCCGCGATTCAGGCCGAGTTCCTGGCACTGGAAAAAACGGAAGCGGAAGATACGGACGGTGTGAAGGCGTTACCAGGTGCTCTGGCGCTGCTCACTCAGCTTAATGAACTGCAGATCCCCTGGGCGATTGTTACTTCAGGTTCTGTGCCAGTGGCTCATGCCCGCCACAAAGCGGCGGGCCTGCCTCTGCCTGCGGTCTTCATTACGGCTGAGCAGGTAGCAAAGGGTAAGCCTGAACCCGATCCCTACCTGCTGGGTGCCGAAAGGCTGAAACTGTCTCCAGCCGACTGTGTTGTGGTTGAAGATGCGCCTGCTGGCGTGATCGCCGGGCTGTCGGCGGGCTGTGCCGTCATTGCTGTCAATGCGCCAGACGAGACACCGCGACTGGATGACGTGGCGCTGCGCCTGACTTCACTGACGTCACTAATCATTACCAGACAGCCAGCGGGTAAGTTTGCCTTTCACAGCCAGCCTTAAGTGCAGAGTGGCGGCATCGGGCCGCCCGAATCAGAGCGGTGTATCTTGCGAGATTTCGTCCAGAGACAGGCTAAAGCTTGGGATAAACACCTCAACAAAATAGCTCATTTCAGGCGAGCGACGCTGAGTCAGGGTTTTTTCCAGCCGCGCCTTGGCGAGTAAGAATTCATTGTTGCCTGCCGACAACTCTTCCAGGCATTTAACGTAGGCGCAGAGTGCGTCGGCCTGCTTCACTACCGCTTTCTCATCTTCACTGTGCAGATGTTCATCAATCAGCGGGCGATAAACGTCCTGCAACTCCTCGGGCAGCATCTCAATCAACTTCTGCTGCGCGATTTTCTCAATCTTTTTGTATTCATGGGCAATTTGCGCGTTGTAATACTTCACCGGGGTAGGCAAATCGCCCGTGAGCACTTCACTGGCATCATGGTACAGCGCCATCATCGCGATGCGCTCGGCATTCAGGTTACCGTTAAACTTTTTGTTCTTGATGATGGCCAGCGCATGGGCGACCATCGCCACCTGTAAACTGTGTTCAGAGACGTTTTCGGTCCGCACGTTACGCATCAGTGGCCAGCGGTTAATCAGTTTGAGGCGTGAGAGGTGGGCGAAGAAATGGCTTTGAGTCATGGTCATTCCTGTTTACGACAGGGGAGAGGTTAACTCTCCCCAAAATGACATCAGTATAGATGCAACAGGACTACTGGCGGTAGCCTTGCAGGAAACGGCCAAACTTATTGATGGCCATTTCCAGGTCATCGACGCGCGGCAGGGTTACGATACGCAGATGATCGGGCCACGGCCAGTTAAACGCGGTGCCCTGCACCAGCAGCACTTTTTCCTGTAACAGGAAGTCCAGCACCATCTTCTGGTCGTCCTGAATATTGAATTTTTTGGCATCAATTTTCGGGAACATGTACAGCGCTCCCTCCGGCTTCACACAGCTGACGCCGGGAATATCGTTGATCAGTTCCCAGGCACGCTGACGCTGTTCGTAGAGACGACCACCCGGTGCGATGAACTCACTGATGCTCTGATATCCCCCCAGGGCGGTCTGAATTGCGTGCTGCGCCGGAACGTTGGCGCACAGGCGCATGGAAGCCAGCATTTCCAGCCCTTCTATATAGCCTTTTGCGTGCTTTTTCGGGCCATTCAGCACCATCCAGCCCTGACGGAAGCCCGCCACGCGGTAGGTTTTTGACAGGCCGTTAAACGTGACCGTTAACAAGTCCGGTGCCAGTGCGGCAATAGAGTGGTGCTGTGCGGCATCGTAGAGAATCTTATCGTAGATCTCGTCAGCAAATATAATCAGGTTATGCTGACGGGCTATCTCAACCACGTCCATCAGCAGCTCTTTGCTGTAAACCGCACCGGTGGGGTTGTTGGGGTTGATGATAACAATGCCGCGAGTGCGTGGCGTAATTTTGCTACGAATATCATCCAGATCCGGGAACCAGCCAGCGGACTCATCACACAAATAGTGCACGGCTTTTCCGCTCGACAGCGACACGGCTGCCGTCCAGAGCGGATAGTCCGGTGCCGGAACCAGCATTTCATCTCCGCTGTTCAGCAGCGCCTGCATCGCCTGAACGATCAGTTCTGAGACACCGTTTCCAATGTAGATATCTTCTACTGTGACATCGCGCATATCCCGCGCCTGATAATGCTGCATGATGGCCTTTCGGGCGGAATAGAGCCCTTTGGAATCGCAATAACCTTGTGCACTGGGCAGGTTACGGATCACATCCACCAGAATTTCATCGGGCGCTTCAAAGCCAAACGGCGCGGGGTTACCGATGTTCAACTTGAGAACTTTATTACCTTCTTCTTCCAGGCGCTTGGCCTCTTTTAAAACCGGCCCACGAATGTCATAACACACATTGTCCAGTTTGCCGGATTTATCAATTTGAAAAGTCATTTTTGGCCGCCTTAATATGCAGAATCCTTTTGCCTGCCGCTGAAAACAAACCTGCACAATGTACTCTCCTCACGAACACAAAAGAAGGGCGCGAGGTGGTTTTGGCGTCTTCAGCATCTTTGTCTCCGTCCAGACGACGTAATGCATATTGCTTATGACCCTGTATGGTTTAAAAGTCTGCTTGAGTCATCATTAATGGTTTTTTATGCTGCCTGATAAAAAGGCTTTGTTTGGCGCGTTGCTGTTTTTTTTATGCCGACAGGGAACGTAATCGACATAGTGAAATCAGAACAGGCCTAATGCGTCATAAATGAAATAGTTTAATTATGCTTTATTGATGCATAAATTTTGCACGATAGTGCATAGCGTAAGTAGGGTGTGACAGCCGTGCATTAATCGTTAATACGGTTAACTATTTTATCTCTAAGGACTTTTTTTCGTTTTTTGAAGCCAGGCTAAAAAACAGAGAGCATCTTTAGTACAGGTTTACCTGTCTAAAAGTCTTATTCACTGTTTTTGGGCGGGTTGAATGCGCACAGGACGTGCGGGATGTGTTGGAAAATGCGATCCGATCAAAATTTGCAATGCTTTTCATAAAAACATTTCCATTTTGCGGTCAAAAATGATTAAGTATAATTTACTATTTGATGTGATTAAACGCGATACAGCGTGTGTGTATGACAGACCCATTTACCCCGGCGTAATGACTTTTTTGGGGTTGAAAAAGACAACTACACAGCTTCCCGCAATTTTGCATCCAGTGCCTTCGGTACAGAAGTTGTCTCTGTCTTCAGGTCACGGCTTCCGTGTTTTACAGGAACGTGCCGTGCGCCTTCGTAAGTAAATTTTATGTCGGCCCTGTGTTGGGACGGCATGAAGCATCATTACCGCTTATCGCTTTGATAAGCTTGTAATAACACCAGGATAGTAGTTCTTAAAACTCTAATAAGTGAAGAAAAACATGACTAATGCAAATCGTCCGATACTTAATCTCGATCTCGATCTGCTTCGAACTTTTGTTGCTGTTGCGGATTTAAACACCTTTGCAGCCGCGGCTGCTGCGGTATGCAGAACGCAATCGGCAGTAAGTCAGCAGATGCAGCGTCTGGAACAACTGGTCGGTAAAGAGTTGTTTGCCAGGCATGGCCGCAACAAATTATTAACAGAACATGGCATTCAGCTTCTGGGTTATGCCAGAAAAATTCTGCGTTTTAACGATGAAGCCTGCACATCGCTGATGTACAGCAATATTCAGGGCGTTCTGACAATCGGTGCGTCAGACGATACGTCCGATACCATTCTGCCGTTCCTGTTAAACCGCGTTACCTCTGTTTATCCCAAACTGGCCATTGACGTTCGTGTGAAACGCAATCCATTTATGATGGAAATGCTGAATCAGGGCGAAGTCGATCTGGTTGTTACCACCTCCAGTCCGGGTAACTTTACACATCAGGTACTGCGGACATCGCCAACCCTGTGGTATTGCGCAGCGGACTATGTGTTCCAGCGTGGGGAAGCGATCCCTCTGGTATTGCTGGATGAACCCAGCCCTTATCGTGATATGGCGATTGACCATCTGAACGAAGCAGGCATTCCCTGGCGCATCTCTTACGTCGCTTCAACGCTGGCAGCGGTGCGTGCTGCCGTTAAAGCTGGTTTAGGCGTGACCGCGCGTCCGGTGGAGATGATGAGCCCTGAACTGCGCGTAATGGGTGCAGCAGAAGGATTACCGGTGCTGCCAGATACTCAGTATCTGCTGTGCCGCAACGCGGACAACGACAACGAACTGGCGCTGGCCATTTTCAACGCCATGCAGTCTACCCACGATCCCTACAACATGATCGGCAATGCCGATGGTGCCTTACTGCTGGACGACGAAGAGTAAATCCCGTCTTCTTTCGCAAAAAATGCGAAATCTGCCGGCACGTTAATCTGAGTAAATGCGCCTTTTGTTCTGTAACCGGAACAAGAGGCTTTTTTTTGCTGCTTTTCTGACCCGTGGTTTTCTTTTTCAGTCCTGTTCTGTCAATTACCTGTTCATACTCTGGTCAACAGGGCGAGTGGGGAAGGGAAAGCACGAAGTGGAGATTTGTTGATGCGAATCAGGCTGATAACTGATTAAATTTAACACAAAAATGATAATTCTGTGTTCTGGATCAACAAAATAGCCCTTCTAAAAGCAAGGCAATCCCGCCGAATCCTGTCAAACTATGCGCGTTGATAACGCGATCCACACGTTGAAATACCCGCTACACTGAAATTACCCCTACAGACTGAAGCGATTTAGCTGGAAACACGCGCGTCATATGTTAATAATATGATGCAGGTGTAAAATAATGTTTGGATACTTTTGTCAAAGTTGACAAAAGGTTATAGAAAGGAGTAAAAAACCACATAAAATTGCTGCTTATTGCACAGTAACAGCAAAATTTGTAAGGTTTTTATCCTTCCCTTTGAATCGATGTGGTGAGTTTGCTGCCAGAACCAGAGCAGGATGCCAGCGCCACTTTTGATGAGTAAGCAATGAGTATGTCAACTACCACCGAAATCATCGCTCAGCATTGGGCATTCATCGTTTTTATCGTCATCGCATTTGGCCTCTGTGCGTTTATGTTGACCGGAGGATGGCTGTTAGGCGGCAGAGCTCGTGCCCGTCATAAAGACACGCCTTTCGAATCCGGCATTGAATCCGTGGGTGATACTCACATCCGCTTATCCGCCAAATTCTACCTGGTGGCGATGTTCTTCGTTATTTTCGACGTCGAAGCTCTCTTTTTATACGCATGGGCGACCTCAATCCGTGAAAGTGGATGGGTCGGCTTTGTGGAAGCCGCAATTTTCATTTTGGTGCTCCTGGCGGGCCTGGTTTATCTGGTGCGCATTGGCGCGTTGGACTGGACTCCTGCACGCCGCCGAATCGTGGTTAAAACTCCCACGGTAAGTCACACCAATCCTCACAAGCAGTAAAAGAGAGGCAATAAGATGGACTATACGCTCACCCGCATAGACCCGAACGGTGGTGAGAACGACCGTTACCCTCTGCAAAAGCAGGAAATCGTCAGCGATCCGCTGGAGCAGCACGTTCATCGCAGCGTTTACATGGGCAAGCTCGAACATGCCCTGCACGACATGGTGAACTGGGGACGTAAAAATTCCCTGTGGCCCTACAACTTTGGTCTTTCCTGCTGCTACGTTGAGATGACCACCTCCTTCACCGCCGTGCACGATGTGGCGCGTTTTGGTGCTGAGGTTATGCGTGCCTCACCGCGTCAGGCCGACTTTATGGTTATTGCCGGTACGCCGTTCACTAAAATGGCCCCGGTGATTCAGCGTTTGTACGATCAGATGCTGGAGCCGAAATGGGTCATTTCCATGGGGGCCTGTGCTAACTCAGGCGGCATGTACGATATCTATTCTGTCGTGCAGGGCGTGGATAAATTCCTGCCGGTTGACGTTTACATTCCAGGTTGCCCACCGCGTCCTGAAGCCTACATGCAGGCTCTGCTGTTACTGCAGGAGTCGATTGGTAAAGAGCGTCGTCCTCTGTCCTGGGTGGTCGGCGATCAGGGCGTTTACCGTGCCAATATGCAGTCTGAGCGTGAACGTAAGCGTGGCGAGCGTATTGCAGTAACCAACCTGCGTACACCAGACGAAGTTTAAGTTAACCGTATGGATGGAATCAGTGCCTGCAGCGACAATACACAAATTAATGCATGGCACCATCCTGACGCCTTCATTTGAGCGCCTGTTAGCAGGCCGGAATGGTGAGTAACGTATGACAGATTTGACCACGCAAGATCTCGCTCAGCCGCTATGGCAAACCCGGGATCATCTGGATGACCCGGTAATTGGCGAATTGCGTAATCGTTTTGGGCCGGATGCCTTTACTGTTCAGGCAACACGTACCGGGATTCCGGTGGTATGGGTTAAGCGTGAACAGCTACTGGAAATCATCACTTTCCTGCGTAAATTACCCAAGCCTTACGTCATGCTCTATGACCTGCATGGTATGGACGAACGTTTACGCACCCACCGCGCCGGGTTACCTGCCGCGGATTTTTCCGTTTTCTACCACCTGCTTTCGATTGAACGCAATCGCGACATCATGCTCAAGGTGGCATTGTCTGAAAACGATATGCACGTGCCGACCATCACGAAAATTTTCGCCAATGCGAACTGGTATGAGCGCGAAACCTGGGAGATGTTCGGCATCACTTTTGACGGTCACCCGCACCTGACCCGCATCATGATGCCGCAGACGTGGGAAGGGCACCCGCTGCGTAAGGATTACCCTGCGCGCGCCACCGAATTCGATCCTTTCACGCTGACCAAACAGAAAGAAGATCTGGAAATGGAAGCGCTGACGTTCAAGCCAGAAGACTGGGGCATGAAACGCAGTACTGCCAGTGAAGACTTCATGTTCCTTAACCTGGGTCCTAACCACCCCTCCGCGCACGGTGCGTTCCGCATCATTTTGCAGCTGGATGGTGAAGAGATTGTCGACTGCGTTCCGGATATTGGTTATCACCACCGTGGTGCCGAGAAGATGGGCGAGCGTCAGTCCTGGCACAGCTATATTCCCTACACTGACCGCATCGAATACCTCGGTGGCTGCGTCAACGAAATGCCTTATGTGCTGGCGGTAGAGAAACTGGCCGGCATCGTGGTGCCCGATCGCGTTAACGTAATCCGCGTGATGCTTTCAGAGCTGTTCCGCATCAACAGTCACCTGCTGTACATCTCCACCTTTATTCAGGACGTCGGGGCCATGACGCCGGTGTTCTTTGCCTTTACCGACCGTCAGAAAATTTATGACGTGGTGGAGGCGATTACTGGTTTCCGTATGCATCCGGCCTGGTTCCGTATTGGCGGCGTCGCACATGACCTGCCGAAAGGCTGGGAACGCCTGCTGCGTGACTTCCTGGACTGGATGCCAAAACGTCTGAAAGAGTATGACAAAGCGGCGCTGCGCAACACCGTACTGATGGGCCGTTCGCAGGGCGTAGCTGCCTATAACATGGAAGAAGCGCTGGCCTGGGGCACAACCGGTGCCGCACTACGTGCAACGGGTCTCGATTTTGACGTGCGTAAATGGCGCCCCTATTCAGGCTATGAAAACTTCGATTTTGAGGTTCCTGTGGGCGCCGGCATCAGTGATGCCTATACGCGCGTACAACTGAAAATGGAAGAGATGTGGCAGTCGCTGCGTATCCTGGAGCAGTGCCTGAACAACATGCCGGAAGGGCCGTTTAAGGCGGATCATCCGTTAACCACGCCGCCACCGAAAGAGCGTACGCTGCAGCACATTGAAACCCTGATCACCCACTTCCTGCAGGTTTCCTGGGGCCCGGTCATGCCGGCCAACGAATCTTTCCAGATGATTGAGGCGACCAAAGGGATCAACAGTTACTACCTGACCAGCGACGGCAGCACGATGAGTTACCGCACGCGTGTGCGTACACCGAGCTTCCCGCACCTGCAGCAGATTCCATCGGTAATCCGTGGCAGCCTGGTATCCGACCTGATCGTATACCTCGGTAGTATCGACTTTGTTATGTCAGACGTGGACCGCTAATTATGCACGATCAACACATTGCTATTAAAACGATCGACCCTAACGAGGTCTTCGTGCTGAGTGCGGAAGAGCACCATGCGATTGAGCACGAAAAACACCATTACGAAGATGCGCGCGCTGCTTCCATTGAAGCACTGAAAATTGTGCAGAAGCAGCGCGGCTGGGTGCCTGACGGTGCGATCCATGCGATTGCAGAAGTGTTAGGGATTCCTGCAAGCGACGTAGAAGGCGTGGCAACGTTCTATAGTCAGATTTTCCGTCAGCCTGTTGGCCGTCACGTGATTCGCTACTGCGACAGCGTGGTGTGCCACATCACCGGTTTTCAGGGGATTCAGGCGGCACTGGAAGAAAACCTGAATATTAAGCCTGGCCAGACGACAACCGACGGTCGCTTTACCTTACTGCCGACCTGTTGCCTGGGTAACTGTGATAAAGGTCCAACCATGATGGTGGATGAAGATACCCACGTTCATCTGACGCCGGAAGGCATCGCCTCTTTGCTGGAGCAGTATCAATGACAATCAAACAGATCATTCGTACTGCTGAAACCCATCCCCTGACCTGGCGCATGCGCGAGGATCAGCAGCCGGTATGGCTTGATGAGTATCGCAGCAAAAACGGCTATGCCGGTGCGGAAAAAGCCCTGAAAGGGATGGCACCTGACGAAATCGTCTCACTGGTAAAAGATTCCGGCCTGAAAGGGCGCGGCGGTGCCGGGTTCTCGACGGGCCTGAAGTGGAGCCTGATGCCGAAAGATGAATCCATGAACATCCGTTACCTGCTGTGTAACGCCGATGAAATGGAGCCTGGCACGTATAAAGACCGCCTGTTGATGGAACAGATGCCGCATCAGCTGGTGGAAGGCATGCTAATCAGTGCGTTTGCCCTGAAAGCTTACCGGGGCTACATCTTTTTGCGCGGCGAATACATTGAAGCCGCAGTGCATCTGCGTCGTGCGATTGCGGAAGCCACTGAAGCAGGCCTGTTGGGCAAAAACATTCTGGGTACCGGTTTTGATTTTGAACTGTTCGTCCACACCGGTGCGGGACGTTATATCTGCGGTGAAGAAACGGCACTGATTAACTCCCTGGAAGGTCGCCGTGCCAACCCACGTTCCAAGCCGCCTTTCCCGGCAAGCGCGGGCGTGTGGGGCAAGCCGACCTGCGTGAACAACGTTGAAACGCTGTCGAACGTGCCGGCTATTCTGGCCAACGGCGTCGAGTGGTACAAAGGTCTGTCAAAAAGCGACGACGCCGGTACGAAACTGATGGGCTTCTCCGGCCGGGTGAAAAACCCTGGCGTGTGGGAACTGCCATTTGGTATCACCGCACGCGAAATCCTTGAGGATTATGCCGGCGGTATGCGCGACGGCCTGCGTTTTAAAGCCTGGCAGCCGGGCGGCGCGGGGACCGACTTTTTAACGGAGCAGCACCTCGATCTGCCCATGGAATTTGCCAGCATTGGTAAAGCCGGCAGCCGTCTGGGTACCGCTCTGGCAATGGCCGTGGACCATGAAATCAACATGGTTTCACTGGTGCGTAACCTGGAAGAGTTCTTTGCCCGCGAATCCTGCGGTTGGTGTACGCCATGCCGTGATGGCCTGCCGTGGAGCGTGAAGATTCTGCGCGCGCTGGAGCAGAAAAAAGGCCAGCCGGGGGACATTGAGACCCTGGAGCAGCTTTGCCGCCAGCTTGGCCCGGGCAAAACCTTCTGTGCCCACGCGCCGGGTGCGGTCGAGCCGCTGCAGAGCGCCATTAAATATTTCCGTGAAGAGTTTGAAGCCGGCATTGCGCCGCAGGTGTTTGGCAATACCCGATCTATCGGCGGTATTCAGCCAAACCTGCTGAAAGCGCGCTGGTAATTCGCCGTTATCCACGGGAGCTGGCCCTGTGCCGCCGTCCCTGTTGCAGTGTGCAGGGGCAAGAATTTGATTAACGCTCGTTTCTGACGAGCCTGACGGAAGCATGTCACTATGGCTACAATCCATGTAGACGGTAAAGAATATGATGTGAACGGAGCGGACAACCTGCTACAGGCATGTCTGTCTCTGGGCCTTGATATTCCTTATTTTTGCTGGCATCCGGCGCTGGGAAGCGTGGGTGCCTGCCGCCAGTGTGCGGTGAAGCAATTCCAGAACGCTGAAGACACCCGCGGCCGCCTTGTCATGTCCTGTATGACACCGGCGTCCGATGGCACCTTCATCTCAATTGATGATGGCGAAGCGAAAGAGTTCCGTGAAAGCGTGGTGGAGTGGTTAATGACTAACCACCCGCATGACTGTCCGGTATGTGAAGAGGGCGGTAACTGTCATCTTCAGGATATGACGGTCATGACAGGCCACAGCTTCCGCCGCTATCGCTTCACCAAACGTACTCACCGCAATCAGGATCTCGGTCCGTTCATCTCGCACGAAATGAACCGCTGTATCGCCTGCTACCGCTGCGTGCGTTACTACAAAGATTATGCCGACGGTAAAGATCTGGGCGTGTATGGTGCGCACGACAACGTGTATTTTGGTCGTCCGGAAGACGGCACGCTGGAAAGCGAGTTTTCCGGTAACCTGGTCGAAATCTGCCCGACCGGCGTGTTCACCGATAAAACCCACTCCGAACGCTATAACCGTAAATGGGATATGCAGTTCGCGCCAAGCATCTGTCAGCAGTGCAGCGTAGGCTGTAACACCAGCCCCGGTGAGCGCTACGGCGAACTGCGTCGTATCGAAAACCGCTATAACGGCAGCGTTAACCACTACTTCCTGTGCGATCGTGGTCGCTTTGGCTACGGTTATGTCAATCTGAAAGATCGTCCTCGCCATCCGGTCCAGTTGCGTGGCAACGACAGCGTGAAACTGAATGCCGAGCAGGCCGTTAACGCCGGAGCCGATGTCCTGCGTCAGGCGAAGCGCGTCATTGGTATTGGTTCGCCGCGTGCCAGCATCGAAAGTAACTTTGCTCTGCGCGAACTGGTCGGTGCGGAAAACTTCTCTACCGGTATGCCCGCGGGCGAACAGGCGCGTCTTGAACTGCTGCTGAAAGTGCTGCGTGAAGGCGGCATTTATACGCCTTCACTGCGCGAGATCGAGAGCTACGACGCGGTGCTGGTGTTAGGCGAAGACCTGACACAGGTTGGCGCACGCGTGGCCCTGTCAGTGCGTCAGGCAGTAAAAGGCAAAGCCCGCGAAATGGCCGCTGCGCAGAAAGTCGCAGACTGGCAGATCGCCGCGATCCTCAATATCGGTCAGCACGCTAAGCATCCGTTATTTGTCACCAACGTCGATGAAACCCGTCTGGACGACATCGCGGCGTGGAGCTACCGTGCCCCGGTTGAAGAACAGGCGCGTCTTGGCTTTGCGATTGCCCACGCGCTGGACGACAGTGCGCCAGCCGTCAGCGATTTCGACAGTGCGCTGAACGGTAAGCTGGATGTGGTGGTACAGGCGCTGGCCGGTGCCAAAAAACCGCTAATCATTTCCGGTGTGCATTCAGGCAGCAGTGCCATGATCGAAGCGGCCGCGAACGTGGCCAAAGCCCTGAAAGCGCGCGGTGCAGACGTCGGTATCACCCTGCTGGCTGGTCATGCTAACAGCATGGGCCTGGGCCTGATGGGTGGCAATACGCTGGATCAGGCACTGGAACAACTGCAGAACGGCGAAGCCGATGCGGTCGTGGTGCTGGAAAACGATTTGTATCGCCATGCGCCAAAAGCGCAGGTCGATGCGGCGCTGAACCATGCGGCTAACGTGATTGTGGTCGATCATCAGCGCACCGCCACGGTGGAAAAAGCCGGACTGGTGCTTTCCGCCGCCAGTTTTGCCGAAAGCGACGGTACGTCAATTAACCATGAGGGCCGCGCACAGCGCTTCTTCCAGGTGTACGATCCTGCCTACTACGATAACAGCATTGTGATGCTGGAAAGCTGGCGCTGGTTGCACTCGCTGCACAGCGCGCTGGAAAGCCGTCACGTTGACTGGACGCAACTGGACCATGTCATTGATGCCGTTGTGGCAAGTCTGCCACAGCTGAAAGGGATCAAGGATGCGGCGCCGGATGCCAGCTTCCGTATTCGTGGTCAGAAGCTGGCGCGTTCTCCGCATCGTGCCAGTGGGCGTACTGCTGCGCGCGCGAATATCAGCGTGCATGAGCCGCGTCAGCCGCAGGATCAGGACACCATGTTTGCCTTCTCGATGGAAGGGAACAACCAGCCGAGCGCACCGCGTTCGCAAATTCCGTTTGCGTGGGCACCAGGCTGGAACTCACCGCAGGCGTGGAACAAATTCCAGGATGAAGTGGGCGGGAAACTGCGTCATGGCGATCCCGGTGTGCGTTTGTTCGAAGCCAGCGATGCGCAGCTTGCCTGGTTCAGCAGCGTGCCAGAAGCCTATGCCACGCAAGGTCAGTTCCGCGTCGCGCCTTACTACCAGTTATTCGGAAGTGAAGAAATGACGCAGCGTGCGCCGGTTATCCAGCAGCGCATGTCGGCACCAACCCTGGTTCTGAACCCGGAAGATGCCGCGAAGCTGGGCGTGAATAACGGTGCAGCAGTGGAATTAACCTGTGCAGGTGAAACCGTACGTTTGCCAGTGCGTTTCTCGGCTTCTTTGCAGGCAGGGCAGGTTGGGCTTCCACTCGGTATGCCGGGTGTCCCGCCCTTCCTGGCGAATGCAAAAATTGATTCTCTGCAGGAGGCGGCGCAATGAGCTGGTTAACACCGGATGTTATCGACATTCTGATCGCCATTGGTAAAGCGCTGGTGATTTTGCTGGTCGTGGTGGCCTGCGGTGCGTTTATGAGCTTCGCCGAGCGTCGTTTGCTCGGCCTGTTTCAGAACCGCTATGGGCCAAACCGTGTGGGCTGGGGCGGATCGTTGCAGCTGGTTGCTGACATGATCAAGATGTTCTTTAAAGAGGACTGGGTTCCCCCGTTCACCGATCGCTTTATCTTTACGCTGGCGCCGGTCATCGCGTTTGTTTCCCTGCTGCTGGCCTTTGCTATCGTCCCGGTTTCACCGACCTGGGTGGTGACCGATCTCAATATCGGGTTGCTGTTCTTCCTGATGATGGCGGGCCTGGCTGTGTATGCCGTGCTGTTTGCGGGCTGGTCGAGTAATAACAAATACTCGCTGTTAGGTGCGATGCGTGCCTCTGCGCAGACCTTGAGTTACGAAGTGTTCCTGGGTCTGTCACTGATGGGCGTGGTAGCGCAGGCGGGCTCGTTCAACATGACCGATATCGTCAACAGTCAGACGCATCTGTGGAACATCATCCCGCAGTTCTTTGGGTTTGTGACCTTCTGTATCGCGGGCGTGGCCGTTTGTCACCGCCATCCGTTTGACCAGCCCGAAGCCGAGCAGGAACTGGCTGACGGTTACCACATTGAATATGCCGGTATGAAATTTGGTCTGTTCTTTGTCGGCGAATATGTCGCGATTACCACCGTTTCAGCGCTGATTGTGACGCTGTTCTTTGGTGGCTGGCACGGGCCTTTCCTGCCGCCGTTCATCTGGTTCGCCCTGAAAACGGCGTTCTTTATGATGATGTTCATCCTGATTCGTGCTGCGCTTCCGCGTCCACGCTATGACCAGGTGCTGTCGTTCGGCTGGAAAGTGTGTCTGCCGTTGACGCTGTTGAACCTGCTGGCGACCGCCGCAGTGATTCTTTATACAGCGCAGTAAGGGGTAACAAATGACGTTAAAAGATATTGTCGTAGGCTTCGGCACGACAGTGCGCAGTATCTGGATGATTGGCATGCACGCCTTCGCGAAACGCGAAACCCAGATGTATCCAGAAGAGCCGGTCTACCTGCCACCGCGTTACCGTGGCCGTATTGTGTTGACCCGCGATCCTGATGGTGCAGAGCGTTGTGTTGCCTGTAACCTGTGTGCGGTAGCCTGTCCGGTAGGCTGTATTTCGCTGCAAAAAGCGGAAACCAAAGACGGCCGCTGGTATCCAGAGTTCTTCCGTATCAACTTCTCACGCTGCATTTTCTGCGGCCTGTGCGAAGAGGCCTGCCCAACCACCGCTATCCAGCTGACGCCGGATTTCGAACTGGGCGAGTTCAAGCGTCAGGATCTGGTATACGAAAAAGAAGACCTGTTGATCTCGGGGCCGGGTAAATATCCGGAGTACAACTTCTACCGTATGGCAGGTATGGCAATTGACGGTAAAGATAAGGGTGACGCAGAGAACGAAGCGAAACCTATCGACGTCAAAGGCTTACTACCTTAAGGAGCAGGGCATGGAATTTGCGTTTTATCTTTGCGGACTGGTGGCGGTGGTGACGACGTTGCGCGTGATCACCCACACTAATCCGGTACATGCGTTGCTGTACCTGATCGTTTCGCTGTTATCGGTGGCTGGCGTCTTCTTCTCTCTGGGTGCCTACTTTGCAGGTGCGCTGGAAATTATTGTGTATGCCGGTGCCATCATGGTGCTGTTCGTGTTCGTTGTGATGATGCTTAACCTGGGCAAAGCCACACAGAAACAGGAGCGTGAATGGTTAAGTCCGTCGTTGTGGATTGGTCCGGGCCTGGTTTCGTTGCTGCTGCTGGCAGTGATGATCTACGCCATCATGACGGCACATGACCAGGGCATTGACGGCAAAATTATCGATGCGAAAGCGGTGGGCATCAGTCTGTTTGGCCCGTATGTGCTGGCGGTTGAACTGGCATCAATGCTGCTGCTGGCCGGCCTGGTTGTGGCTTTCCACCTCGGCCGCGAAGAGCGCCAGGGCGAAGTCCTGAGCAACCGTTCAAACGATGCCGCGCAGGCGAATAAGGAGCAAGCATGATTCCCTTACAACATGGATTGATTCTGGCGGCGGTGCTGTTTGTGCTGGGGCTGACCTCGCTGGTGTTGCGCCGTAATCTGCTGTTTATGCTGATAAGCCTGGAAATCATGATCAATGCCGCGGCGCTGGCGCTGGTTGTTGCAGGCAGCTACTGGGGACAGGCTGACGGTCAGGTGATGTATATTCTGGCTATCAGTCTCGCCGCAGCGGAAGCCAGTATTGGGCTGGCCCTGCTGCTTCAGCTCTATCGTCGTCGTCAGACGCTGAACATTGATACTGTGAGCGAGATGCGCGGATGAACCTTCTCTATTTAACTGTCTTATTTCCGCTAATCGGCTTTCTGCTGTTAGCGTTCTCCCGTGGCCGCTGGTCAGAAAACTTGTCCGCGACCGTGGGCATGGGATCGGTCGGGCTGGCTGCGCTCACCACGGTGTTTGTGGGTTTCGACTTCTTTGCCCACGGGCAGCAGGTCTTCACTCAGGCGCTGTGGACCTGGATTCATGTCGGCAATTTTAATATTCAGGTCAATCTGACGCTGGATGGCCTGTCGCTCACCATGCTGTCGGTGGTGACCGGTGTCGGCTTCCTGATCCATATGTTCGCCTCGTGGTATATGCGTGGAGAAGAGGGATATTCACGCTTCTTCGCTTATACCAACCTGTTTATCGCCAGCATGGTTGTTCTGGTTCTGGCGGATAACCTGATGCTGATGTATCTGGGTTGGGAAGGGGTAGGGCTGTGCTCCTATCTTCTGATCGGCTTCTATTACAGCAATCCGGAAAACGGCAAGGCGGCGATGAAGGCATTCATCATCACGCGCGTCGGTGATGTCTTCCTGGCATTTGCGTTGTTCATCCTTTACAACGAACTGGGTACGCTCAACTTCCGCGAAATGGCGGAGCTGGCTCCGGCACACTTTGCGGCGGACAACCACATGCTGCAATGGGCCACGCTGATGCTGTTGGGTGGCGCAGTAGGTAAGTCTGCGCAGCTGCCGCTTCAGACCTGGCTGGCCGATGCGATGGCAGGTCCGACGCCGGTTTCCGCGCTGATTCACGCCGCCACCATGGTGACGGCAGGGGTTTACCTGATTGCCCGCACCCACGGCCTGTTCCTGTTGACGCCTGAAGTGCTGCATCTGGTCGGCATTATCGGTGCGATTACGCTGGTACTGGCGGGTTTTGCTGCTCTGGTCCAGACGGATATCAAACGTGTACTGGCTTACTCCACCATGAGTCAGATCGGCTACATGTTCCTGGCGCTGGGTGTGCAGGCGTGGGATGCCGCCATTTTCCACCTGATGACCCATGCCTTCTTTAAAGCCTTGCTGTTCCTGTCCTCAGGTTCGGTTATCCTGGCCTGCCACCACGAGCAGAACATCTTTAAGATGGGCGGACTGCGTAAAAGCATCCCACTGGTGTACACCTGCTTCCTGGTCGGCGGTGCTGCCCTGGCCGCATTGCCGCTGATTACCGCCGGTTTCTACAGTAAAGATGAAATCCTGTTTGGTGCACTGGCGAACGGCCATTTGAACCTGATGGTCGCGGGTCTGGTAGGGGCGTTCCTGACCTCAATCTACACCTTCCGCATGATCTTTATCGTCTTCCACGGCGAAGAGAAAATCCATGCACACGCGGGCAAAGGCATTACCCATCATCTGCCACTGATTGTGTTGCTGGTGCTCTCAACGTTTGTGGGGGCATTAATTACCCCACCGCTGGCGGGCGTTTTACCGGCCAATGAGTTTGGTGAGAACGGTAAAGTCACGCTGGAGATCGCGTCCGGCCTGGTCGCGGTTGCGGGCATCGTTATCGCCGCTGCCCTCTGGCTGGGCAAGCGTCAGCTGGTCAGCAGCGTGGCCAACAGTGCGCCGGGCCGTTTCTTCGGCACCTGGTGGTTCGCCGCCTGGGGCTTTGACTGGCTCTACGACAAAGTCTTTGTCAAACCGTATCTGGGCATTGCGTGGTTGTTAAAACGCGATCCTCTTAACGGCCTGATGAACCTGCCTGCGTTGCTTTCACGTATCGCCAATAAAGGTCTGGTGGTCAGTGAAAACGGGTATTTGCGCTGGTATGTCGCGTCGATGAGCGTTGGTGCCGTCGTTGTGCTGGCGCTGCTGCTGGTAATTTAAAGATTGATGAGCGGGTAGGTGTGAAAACTTACCCATTAAGAATGTCAAAGATTGTCTGATGTAAGGGCGTAATCGGCGCAGTCCGTTTTGCCACCGCCAGCGCACAGCAACCGGAGCGTACTGAAGTACGTGAGGATTGCGAGCACTGCCGGGGGCGAAACGGGCAAGTGAGATAGCCCGAGCCAGGACAAAAAAAAGGGAAGTATGCCGTGTTATTACCTTGGCTAATTTTCATACCCTTCTTCGGTGGTTTCGTCTGCTGGCTCACCGAGCGCTTCGGCGCGAAGGTGCCTCGCTGGATCGCACTGATCACCATGGGGCTGACGTTGGCGCTCTCGCTGCAACTCTGGTTGCAGGGGGGCTATTCACTGACGCAGGCAGCGGGTATTCCGCAGTGGCAATCGAGCTTCTCAGTACCCTGGATTCCCCGTTTCGGCATTAATTTCCATTTAGCGCTTGATGGCCTTTCGCTGTTAATGGTGGTGCTGACCGGACTGCTCGGCCTGATGGCAGTGCTGTGTTCCTGGAACGAAATTGAAAAGTATCAGGGCTTCTTTCATCTGAACCTGATGTGGATCCTGGGCGGCGTTATCGGCGTGTTCCTCGCCATTGACATGTTCCTGTTCTTCTTCTTCTGGGAAATGATGCTGGTGCCGATGTACTTCCTCATCGCGCTGTGGGGACATAAAGCATCGGACGGTAAAACCCGTATTACCGCCGCGACCAAATTCTTTATTTATACTCAGGCATCCGGTCTGGTGATGTTGATTGCGATTCTGGCGCTGGTGTTTGTTCACTACAACGCCACGGGCGTCTGGACGTTCAACTACGAGCAGTTGCTGAAGACGCCAATGTCGCACACCGTGGAGTACCTGCTGATGCTGGGCTTCTTCATCGCGTTTGCGGTGAAAATGCCGGTTGTCCCGCTTCATGGCTGGCTGCCTGATGCGCACAGTCAGGCTCCGACCGCAGGTTCAGTTGACCTGGCGGGTATCCTGCTGAAAACCGCCGCCTACGGCTTACTGCGCTTCAGCCTGCCGCTGTTTCCAAACGCCTCGGCAGAGTTTGCACCGATCGCGATGTGGTTAGGGATCATCGGGATTTTCTACGGTGCCTGGATGGCGTTCTCGCAGACGGATATCAAACGCCTGATTGCTTACACCTCGATTTCGCACATGGGCTTTGTCCTGATTGCGATTTACACCGGTAGCCAGTTGGCCTTCCAGGGCGCGGTTGTACAGATGATCGCGCACGGCCTGTCAGCAGCGGCGCTGTTTATCCTGTGCGGACAGCTGTACGAACGTCTGCATACCCGTGATATGCGTCAGATGGGCGGTTTGTGGTCGCGCATCAAATGGATTCCAGGGTTATCCCTGTTCTTTGCTGTCGCCAATCTGGGTATGCCAGGTACGGGTAACTTCGTCGGGGAATTCATGATCCTGACCGGCAGTTTCCAGATCGTTCCGGTCATTATCGTGATTGCGACCTTTGGCCTGGTTTTCGCCTCGGTCTATTCGCTGGTGATGATGCAACGTGCCTACTACGGTGAAGCGAAATCGAAAGATCCGCTGCCGGGCATGTCGGCGCGTGAATTCCTGACCATTGGGGTGCTCGTGGTCCTGCTGGTGCTGCTGGGTGTTTATCCTCAGCCGATTCTGGATACCTCACATGCTGCAATGAGCAATATTCAGCAGTGGTTTACCGCTTCAATTTCAACTACAAGGCCGTAATTCGCCATGACAATAACTCCTCAACAATTGATCGCGTTGCTGCCGCTGTTAATCGTCGGATTGACGGTGGTGGTTGTGATGCTGTCCATTGCCTGGCGACGCAACCACTTTGTTAACGCCACGCTAACAGTGGTTGGCCTGAACCTGGCACTGCTGTCACTGTATTTTGTCGGTCAGGTTGGCGCGATGGATGTCACGCCGCTGCTGCGTGTAGACGCGTATTCGATGTTCTATACCGCCCTGGTGATGCTCGCCAGCCTGGCAACCTGTACTTTTGCCTATCCGTGGCTGGCCACGTTCCCGGACAACAAGGACGAGTTTTATCTGCTGGTTCTGATTGCTGCACTGGGCGGTATCGTGTTGTCAGCGTCTAACCACCTTGCATCACTGTTTATCGGGATTGAACTGCTGTCACTGCCGTTGTTTGGTTTGATTGGTTACGCCTTCCGTCAGAAACGTTCGCTGGAAGCGGCCCTGAAATACACCATCCTGTCGGCGGCGGCATCGTCTTTCCTGCTGTTTGGTATCGCGCTGATTTACGCTGACTCGGGCAACCTGGGCTTCGTCAGCCTGGGGAAAAGTCTGACGGACAGCATGATTCAGGAGCCGCTGCTGCTGGTCGGTCTGGGCATGTTGATTATCGGTCTGGGCTTTAAACTGTCACTGGTGCCATTCCATCTGTGGACGCCGGACGTTTATCAGGGCGCACCCGCACCGGTTTCTACTTTCCTTGCCACCGCCAGCAAAATTGCGATCTTCGGCGTTATCATGCGCCTGTTTATGTACGCGCCGGTGACCGACAGCGAAGCCGTACGGACGGTACTGGCCGTGATTGCCTTTGTCTCCATCCTGTTCGGTAACCTGATGGCGATTTCGCAAAGCAATATCAAGCGCCTGCTGGGTTACTCTTCTATTGCGCATCTGGGGTATCTGCTGGTCGCGCTGATTGCGGTGAAAGATCATCAGCTGTCGCTGGAAACCGCAGGGGTTTACCTGGCCGGTTACCTGTTCAGCAGCCTCGGCGCGTTTGGTGTGGTAAGCCTGATGTCCAGTCCTTATCGTGGCCCGGATGCCGATTCGCTTTACTCCTATCGCGGGCTGTTCTGGCACCGTCCGATTCTGTCGGCCGTGATGACCGTGATGATGCTGTCGCTGGCGGGTATCCCCATGACGCTGGGCTTTATCGGTAAATTCTACGTGATTGCCTCTGGCGTGAGCGCCAACCTGTGGTGGTTGACCGGTGCGGTGGTGGTCGGCAGTGCGATTGGTCTTTACTACTATCTGCGCGTTACCGTCAGTCTTTATCTCAGCCCGCCTGAATTGCTGAGCCGCGATACGCCAGCCAACTGGGCCTTCACCGCCGGTGGCGTGGTTGTCTTGATCTCCGCGATTCTGGTGTTGGTGCTGGGCGTTTATCCGCAGCCGTTAATCAGACTGGTGCAGATGGCCCAGCCGCTGATGTAATGTCACGCTGTTGCGATCAATCAGGCCTTCGGGCCTGATTTTTTTTGTCTGAAAATCGACACAGGTGTTTTTTGCATAGCCTTCGCAATATCACGTCGCGTCCGCTTTTCTCTTCGTTTTCATTCTGCATCTTCATTCTGTTTCCACAGTTTCGTGCTGAAATGGGGCGAACAGATAAGGGGGAGCATTGCTTATGGATCGCCGACATTTTCTGCTGGGGTGTACCGCAACGCTGCTGACGGCAAAAAGCACACTGTCATTCGCCGCGCAGGCCGCTGTCGCCCAAACCGTTATTCCCCTCTGGCCCGGCCCGCCACCCGGCGGTGGCGGGCCAGAGGGGCCGGTTGAGACATCGCCGGGTGGTGCAGAGCGTCATATCGCCGTACCCACCTTAACCGTCTTACGACCGGGCATGGGGAACGGTCATGTTGTCCTGATCGCCGGCGGTGGCGGCTATAAACGGATAGAAATGGCAAAAGAAGCCTGGCCCGCGGCTCGCTGGTTAACGGCGCGCGGCTACACTGCGGCGATATTACGTTATCGTCTGCCGTCTGAACACTGGGGCGATGGTAACCGGGTTGCCCTGCAGGATGCGCTGCGTGCCCTGCAACTGGTCAAAGCACAGGCAACAGGGTTAACGGTGCTGGGGTTTTCGGCCGGTGCGCATTTGCTCGGGATGGCCATCAGCCCGATGGGCGCGCGCATGGGGGCGGTGACAGAGGCACAGGACAGCGCACCTGTTCAGGTTGACGGTGCCGCGCTGATTTATCCCGTCATTACGCTGGAAGCGCCTTATACGCACACATCCACTCACCGCGTTTTGCTGGGGGCGCATCCTACGGCGGCAGAAGACGCCGCCTGGTCGGTGCAGAATACGGTGACAGCAGCATCACCGCCTTTTTTTCTGGTGCAGGCCGAAGATGACCCGATATCCGATCCCCACAACACGCTGATCATGGCGCGAGCCTGTCAGCAACATCACGTAAATGTGGAGATGATCCGCTACCCAACCGGCGGGCACGGTTTTGGTATGGGGAAACCCGGCACACCCACCATGGCCTGGCCTGCGCGTTATCAACACTGGCTGCAAAGCCGCTAGCAGGCTACAGTGAGGGGGCGGTTATTGAATGAGGATGAGACATGCATATCAGTTGGCTGGATCTGCACCAGCAGGCATTAAGCGTCCCGCAGCTTTATGCAGTACTGGCGTTGCGCTGTGAAGTCTTCGTCGTGGAGCAGCAGTGCGCCTATCTGGATGTGGATGGTCAGGATTTGCAGGGCGAGAATCGTCACCTCCTCGGCATGGCGCAGGATGACCTGCTGGCCTATGCGCGCATCCTGTCGCCCCGGCGCGCCGAGACAGAGGTAAAAATTGGGCGCGTCATCATCTCCAGCAAAGCCCGTGGCCTGAATTTAGGTAACCAGTTGATGATGCAGGCGATAGCCAGCTGTGAACAGCACTGGCCAGGGCATGCACAGTTTCTTTCTGCCCAGGCGCATCTTGCGGGGTTTTATCAGCGTCACGGTTTTTTGGCGGTCAGCGACAGCTACCTTGAGGACGGTATTCCCCATATTGATATGCGCAGAGCAGGGGGAAATAAACCGCGCTAACGGCCTGACGGTTTTATTCCTCCCTCAGCCTGTCGCGTGTTCTTTTCACGTACGCAAAAAAAATGCATCCCGGCGCCAGGCCTGAGATGCATTATGTCGTGAGATGGCCGTGTTAGCTGACGGTCATCTGGCGATCGTCAACGTATTTACGCTGGTCTGGCGGGGGCGGCACATACTGATAGAGCCACGTTTCGCTCAGCGTTTCGTCTTTGGTGCGCAGGAACAGACGCATCTCAACGGGCTGTACGCTGTCGCTGTCAGGATACCAGTCAAAGAGGATACGGTACCCTTTGATCGGCTCAACATACAGAATCTCAACCTGCTTAAAGGTGCCGGAGGACACGGTAATCACCGGTTCAATGCCCTTTGGTGCGGCGGCCTGCAAATCGCCGCCGATAAAGTCGACAGCAAAACGACGGCACCACACATCCGGGAAGTGCTCGCCTGGCGCCCAGCCTTCGGGGAAGCCACCGATGCCGGTGCGGGTTGCATCCACACGCGCCAGTTGGCTCTGTACGGGCGGCAGTGCGCTCCAGTAGAGTTTGTACGAAAAGCTGAACGCGTTGCCCGCTTTGATCGGTTCGGCGGGCTGCCAGAAGCAGACGATGTTATCGAGCGTTTCACCGGTCGTGGGGATTTCCATCAGGTTGATGGCACCTTTACCCCACTTACCAACCGGTTCCACCCACAGGCTTGGCCGCTTGTTATACCAGCCAATCACGTCCTGATAATTCTCAAAGTCATGATCAAGCTGAAGCAGACCAAAACCACGCGGGTTTTCATCTTCGTAGGCGTTGAACTGCAGGCGCTGAGGGTTATTCAGCGGACGGGCAATCCATTCCCCTTTCCCGCTCCACATTGCCAGACGATCGGAGTCGTGAATCTGGGGATGGTAGGTGTTACACATCCGACGCTCGTTGGTGCCGCAGCTGAACATACTGGTCATCGGCGAAATGCCTAACTGACGAATATCCTTGCGGGCAAAGAGATGATTCTCAATGTCCATCACCACGCGTTCGGCTTCGCAGTGAATCACAAACTTGTATGCGCCGGTGATGCTGGCCCCATCCAGTAAGGCATAGCAGGTGAAGGTCGTGTCTTCGGCTTTCGGCGTTTCAAACCAGAACGCCGTAAAGTCCGGAAACTCTTCCTGGCCATTACTGAAGGTGTTAATGGCGACGCCACGCGCGGACAGCCCGTACTGGTAAGTATCATCGACAGCACGGAAGTAGCTGGCACCGAGAAAGGAGACGATATCGCGGCGGGCCAGTTCGGGTTTTTTAAAGGCACGGAAGCCCGCAAACCCCAGATCGGTTTTGCCTTCCAGCTGCTTAGTGTCGACTTTCGCATCGTTGTAGTTAAACAGCTCGGTGCGGAAGTGGATTTCGCGTGCCTCACGGCTGGCACTGTCGACGGAAAACATGCGGATGCGGCGTTTAAAGCCCATGCCGACGTGGAAAAACTGCACATCAAGCTCGCGATTCGGAATGTTGTTCCACAGCGAGTGATTAGCATCGTACTGAATATCGTTGTAAGCCTGCGGCGTCAGGTTAGCCAGCGTTTGCGGCAGCGGGCCCGGTGGACCACCCCACGGCTTTTTGGCCAGTGCGGCCGCGTTCTTTTTTAACTCGTCGAAATCGAAGCGCACTGCGATTCCGTCAGCAATGCCATCATCTGCCCAGGCGGATTGCGCGAATAGCGTTGATAAGCCTGTCATACCGCTCACCGCGGAGAAGGCCATTGACGCTTTCATAAACATTCTTCGATTCATGCCGGAGATCATTCCTTAGCTTTTCGAGTTTGTTGTGACTGTCGTGTCGAAGCACAGAGCCTGATTATTACAGGCAACAGCAGGGTACGACAGTCGGCTTAGAGAAAAATTCAGTTCGCTGAAAATTTATCAGATAAATCAAATAAACGAAGCGAAATTGCTGTAAGCAAGTCATCTCTTACACTTCTTTGCGTAATCACAGCCTGCCATAAGTTGACGCGCGTGCGCTTTCCTTGCGCCGATTTTCAGGTGATTCCTGGTAAGGGGCCGCGCAAAGCCCTCATTTATGGCTATAGTTAACCAGGTGCATTGCAATTCACATGGAGGAAATGATGGTAAAACAGACTGAATCTTTCGACACGGGCTATGACGACGATATCGCACTGCTGACTGAAACGCTGGAAGAAGTGCTGAAGTCATCAGGTGATCCGGCCGATCAGAAATATATCGAACTGAAAACCAAAGCTGAACGCGCGCTGGAAGATGTTAAATCACGTGTCAGCCAGGCCTCAGATAGCTATTACTACCGTGCCAAACAGGCCGCGTACCGTGCTGATGATTACGTCCATGAAAAACCGTGGCAGGGCATTGGCATCGGTGCTACTGCAGGGCTGGTATTAGGCCTGCTGCTGGCGCGTCGCTAATCTCAATCGCCTAAAACGGGCAGGCGCTGTCCTGTCCGTTCTCCCTTTCTGGTTCTTCCGCACTTCTGTCACCTGCCTGAAAATGCCGTTACCCGGTTAATTCCTGCCCGCAGATTGTGTTTTGTTCAGGGGCTTTCTAAAGTAAAGCGACAGGCACAAGGAGAATGAATGTGATAAGAGTTGAAATGCTGTCCACGGGCGATGAAGTGTTACATGGACAAATCGTCGATACCAACGCCGCCTGGCTGGCTGATGTGTTATTTCAACACGGGCTGCCGATGACCAGCCGGACTACGGTGGGTGACGCAATGTCGTCGCTGGTGGAAACGCTAAAGGCCCGCAGTCTTGAGGCGGACGTGCTCATCGTGAATGGTGGACTGGGGCCAACCACTGACGACCTTAGCGCCCAGGCCGCGGCCAAAGCGAGCGGGGTAGGGCTGGTGATGCAGGAAGCCTGGCTGGAAACGATGGAAGCCTGGTTCGCCAGCCGCGGACGGGTTATGGCTGAGAGCAACCGTAAACAGGCAGAAATTCCCGCTAACGCCGAAATGCTGGATAACCCGGTCGGCACCGCCTGTGGCTTTGCCCTGCAACTCAATCGCTGCTGGATGTTCTTTACGCCAGGCGTTCCCTCTGAATTCAAGGTAATGGTCGAACAACAAATCATTCCGCGTCTGAAAGCGAAGTTCGACCTGCCTGAACCGCCCGTTTGCCTGCGGCTGACCACCTTTGGCCGGGGAGAAAGCGACATTGCGAATGAACTGGAACCCTTGCCGCTGCCGGAGAACGTGCTGATGGGCTACCGTTCTTCCATGCCGATTATCGAAATCAAACTTACGGGGCCAGCCGAACAGCGCGTCGCGATGGAGCAGGTCTGGCAGCAGGTACGTTTGTTGCTGGCCGAGTGTACGATATTTGAAGGCACTGAGGGGCTGCCTGCACTGCTGGCGCGGGAACTGCATCAACGTCACTGGCGGCTGGCGATCAGCGAACAGTACACCGCAGGGTTACTTAACTGGCAACTGGCTTCGGCTGACGTACCCCTGAGCGCCAGCGAAATTCTGCCGCAGCAGGACGAGAGTCTGGATGTTCAGGTCATGCGCACCCAGGCACTGGCGACGCGCTTGCAGACTCAGCTTGCCCTGTCCGTCGGCAGTCTGAGCGAAGACGCGATCTCTGTGGCGCTCCATACACCGGAAGCGACCTGGGGACAACGTGTTAAATTCAATAGTGGTCGTCACAACCTGGAAACCCGTCAGAAAGTGGTGGCGATGATGGCAATGAACATGCTGCGGCGCTGGTTACACGGCAGCGAGGTCAGCACAGGGCACGGCTGGATTGATGTGCTTGAAACTATCAAGCATTAAAAATACGGACCGGTGCCAAACGGCACCGACCGCCTTCTTTTCTGTTCCCCCGCCTTTTCTCAACTAACACGCTGTTTAACGCCGTAGCCCCGTCGCCAGGACGGTAAAGGTCGCCGTGACTTTAGCCAGCGTGACCTGGGGCTCAGCGCTGGCGGCCACCCACAAGGCGGCAGTAAACGCCGCACCATTCAGCAAGCGGGCAGCGGCTTCAACATCCACGGGCTTCAGCACGCCGCTCGTGACCATCTCCTCCAGTGCATGTTGGGTTGCGGTCAGGCAGGCGTTCTGGCTGGGCCACAGCGAGGGATCGCCAAGAAAGGCCGGGCCATCCAGTAATACAATACGCTGCACTTCGGGGTCCAGCGCCATCTCGATATAGGCGATACCTTCCGCCAGCAACTGGTTCCAGCTGTCGCCCGCACTGGCCGCGCGCGCTTTTGCACGCTGGGCGATTTCACTGTCGACTTCCGCGACCACAGCGGCGAGAAGGCCACGTTTATCGCCAAAATTGTGATAAAGCGCACCGCGCGTTAAACCAACGCTCGCCGTCAGCTCATCCATGGACGCGGCAGCAAACCCCTTTTCGGCAAAGGCTTTACGTGCGGCGGCAATCAGCTTAAGGCGATTTTCTTCCATTGTGACCGCACGAGGTCGTCCTGCCATGGTTCTCTCCTTTTCGTATACGTTGCGTATCTGAAATTGACATACGGGGCGTATGTATGTTTTATTTCACATACGGGAAGTATATTAAATCATGTCGTCATGAGGCGCATGATTTCCTGATAACAACTCACCAGAGGGTAAAACAATGAGCAATCGTGAAGCAATTTTCCCGGCGGGTCGTCATGCGCTGTATGAAAGGCATGGCTATTCCGCTGCGATCCGCTCGGGCGACCTGCTGTTCGTCTCGGGTCAGGTTGGCAGTCGCACGGACGGATCGCCTGAACCGGATTTTGCTGCTCAGGTGCAACTGGCCTTTGAGAATCTGCGCCAGACACTGGCGGCGGCAGGCTGTTCGTTCGATGATCTTATTGATGTCACCACGTTTCATACCGACCCTGAAACGCAGTTCGCTACCATTATGGAAGTGAAAAAAGCGATATTTCCGCAGCCACCTTATCCTAACTGGACGGCGGTCGGCGTTAACTGGCTGGCAGGATTCGATTTTGAAATCAAAGTCATTGCCCGTATCCCCTGAGTCAGCACCCGGCGAAAAAAAACCGTCATCCGGTTGGGATGACGGTTTTTTTAAACGCTTTGGCTCAACCACTAGAGTTCAAGCTCGATTTCACCTTTCGCCTTACAGCAGCAGGGCAGGATCTCCCCCTGTTCAATAAAGGCCAGCGGGGTTTCCGCGTAGTCGACCTCGCCGCGCAGTAACCGCATACGGCAGGAGCCGCAGTAACCTTCCCGGCACTGAAACTCCACGCACAGGTTGTTGGCTTCCAGCATGGTCAACAGATTAGGATGATCGTCTGCGCACTCCAGTCGGGTGCCGGAACTGCGCAGAATAACAACAGAACGGCTCATCGTTATAACTGGAAGTCGTCGAAGTCGTTTTCGCCCACTTCTGAATCAATCTGACCCACCAGGTAAGAACTGACTTCCACTTCCTGCGGGGCAACCTGAACGTTATCGGACACCAGCCAGGCGTTGATCCAGGGAATCGGGTTCGAGCGCGTTTCGAACGGCAGATCGAGGCCAACCGCCTGCATACGAATGTTGGTGATGTATTCGATATACTGGCACAGGATATCTTTGTTCAGACCGATCATGGAGCCGCCGCTGAACAGGTAATCTGCCCACTCTTTCTCCTGTAAGGCCGCTTTCTTAAACAGCTCGAAGCACTCTTCACGGCATTCGGCGGCAATTTCTTTCATTTCAGGATCGTCTTCACCGGTGCGCAGCAGATTCAGCATGTGCTGGGTGCCGGTCAGATGCAGAGCTTCGTCGCGTGCAATCAGCTTGATGATTTTGGCGTTGCCTTCCATCAGTTCTCGCTCAGCAAACGCAAAAGAGCAGGCAAAGCTGACGTAGAAGCGGATCGCTTCCAGCGCATTGACGCTCATCAGGCAAATATACAGCTGCTTTTTCAGCGCGCGCACGTTAACCGTAATGGACTTACCATTGACCTGATGCGTACCTTCGCCCAGCAAATGCCAATAGTTAGTCATCTCAATCAGGTCATCGTAGTACTTAGAGATGTCCTGCGCACGTGCCAGAATCTGCTGGTTGGTGACGATATCGTCAAACACTACAGACGGATCGTTCACGATGTTGCGAATGATGTGGGTGTACGAGCGAGAGTGGATCGTTTCGGAGAACGCCCAGGTTTCGATCCAGGTTTCCAGTTCCGGAATCGAGATCAGCGGCAGCAGTGCCACGTTCGGGCTGCGTCCCTGAATCGAGTCCAGTAACGTCTGGTATTTCAGGTTGCTGATGAAGATATGCTTTTCATGATCGGGCAGGGCCTGGTAGTCGATGCGATCGCGCGAGACATCGACTTCTTCAGGACGCCAGAAGAACGAAAGCTGCTTTTCGATCAGTTTTTCAAAGATATCGTATTTCTGCTGGTCAAAGCGCGCCACGTTAACGGACTGACCGAAAAACATAGGCTCTTTCAGCTGGTCATTTTTGTTTTGTGAAAAAGTGGAGTAAGCCATAAAAAACTGTCCATGGTAGACGAGGCTCAGCACCGGCCTCGCGGAAAAATGTGGGCGGGAAAGGCTCCCGCCCGACCGTCAGATCTTACAGGCGCCGCTTTCGCAGCCATCATCCTGAATAGAAGGTGCCAGATCGTCCTGCGCATCTTCCGCACCATCACGGGTGTTTTGGTAGTAGAGCGTTTTCACGCCAAACTTGTAGGCGGTCAGCAGATCTTTCAGCAGTTGCTTCATCGGCACTTTGCCATTCGGGAAGCGCGACGGATCGTAGTTGGTATTTGACGAAATCGCCTGATCGATGAATTTCTGCATTACGCCAACCAGTTGCAGGTAGCCATCGTTGGACGGCATATCCCACAGCAGTTCGTACTGATCTTTAAGACGCTCATACTCCGGCACCACCTGACGCAGGATACCGTCTTTAGACGCTTTAATACTGATATGGCCGCGCGGCGGTTCGATACCGTTGGTGGCGTTTGAAATCTGCGACGAGGTTTCAGACGGCATCAGGGCAGAAAGCGTCGAGTTGCGCAGGCCGTGGGTTTTAATCTGCTCGCGCAGGGTTTCCCAGTCCAGGTGCAGCGGCTCGTTGCAAATCGCATCCAGATCTTTCTTGTAGGTATCAATTGGCAGCACGCCCTGTGCATAGGTGGTTTCATTGAACCACGGGCAGGCGCCTTGCTCTTTAGCCAGCTCATTTGAGGCTTTCAGCAGGTAGTACTGAATGGCTTCAAAGGTTTTGTGCGTCAGGCCATTCGCGCTGCCGTCGGAGTAGCGCACGCCGTGCTTCGCCAGGTAGTAAGCAAAGTTAATGACGCCAATGCCCAGCGTACGACGACCCATCGCACCCCGTTGCGCGGCCGGAATCGGGTAATCCTGATAATCCAGCAGTGCATCCAGCGCGCGTACAGCCAGCGTGGCCAGCTCTTCCAGATCGTCCAGGCTGTCAATCGCACCAAGGTTAAATGCTGACAGCGTACAGAGCGCAATCTCACCGTTTTCGTCGTTGACGTCATTGAGCGGTTTAGTTGGCAGCGCAATTTCCAGACACAGGTTCGACTGGCGCACTGGCGCAATACTGGCGTCAAACGGGCTGTGTGTGTTGCAGTGGTCAACGTTCTGGATGTAGATACGGCCGGTAGAGGCGCGTTCCTGCATCATCAGCGAGAACAGATCCACCGCTTTCACACGCTGCTTACGAATGCTGCTGTCTTGTTCGTATTTGGTGTAAAGACGTTCAAATTCGTCCTGATCGGCAAAGAACGCATCGTACAGGCCAGGTACGTCTGACGGGCTAAACAGCGTGATGTCCTCGCCCTTCAGCAGGCGCTGGTACATCATTTTGTTGAGCTGCACACCGTAGTCCATGTGACGCACGCGGTTACCTTCCACACCACGGTTGTTTTTCAGGACTAACAGGCTTTCCACTTCCAGATGCCACATCGGATAGAACAGCGTTGCTGCGCCGCCACGGACGCCGCCCTGCGAACAGGATTTCACCGCCGTCTGGAAGTGCTTATAGAACGGGATACAACCGGTATGGAAAGCTTCACCGCCGCGAATCGGGCTGCCCAGCGCGCGGATACGACCCGCGTTAATACCAATACCTGCGCGTTGTGAAACGTATTTCACAATAGCGCTGGAGGTCGCGTTGATGGAATCCAGGCTGTCGCCACATTCAATCAGGACACAGGAACTGAACTGACGGGTTGGCGTACGCACTCCCGACATGATTGGCGTCGGCAGGGAGATCTTAAACGTGGAAATCGCATCGTAGAAACGCTTGATGTAATCCATCCGGGTCGCACGCGGATAGCCTGAGAACAGGCAGGCCGCCACCAGAATGTACAGGAACTGGGCGCTTTCGTAGATCTCACCGGAGACGCGGTTCTGAACCAGATATTTGCCTTCCAGCTGTTTCACGGCCGCGTAGGAGAAATTCATGTCGCGCCAGTGGTCGATGAAGCCGTCCATCTGCTCGAACTCTTCACGGCTGTAGTCTTCCAGCAGATGGCGATCGTATTTACCCAGGTCAACCATCTTAACGACCTGATCGTACAGCGCGGGCGGCTCAAACTGGCCGTACGCTTTTTTACGCAGGTGGAAGATCGCCAGACGGGCGGCAAGGTACTGATAGTCAGGGGCATCGCGAGAAATAAGGTCTGCAGCGGCCTTGATGATCGTTTCATGGATGTCAGAGGTTTTGATGCCATCATAAAACTGAATGTGGGAACGCAGCTCTACCTGTGAAACCGACACATTGTTCAGCCCTTCAGCTGCCCAGTCGAGGACACGGTGAATTTTGTCGAGATCAATGCGCTCCTGGCGGCCATCGCGTTTAGTAACGAGCAGACTTTGGTTCATGTCGCGTTTTTACCTTTGCGTGAGTATCCAATAATTAAAAGAAATCCCGATTTATACACAGCATATTCATTGTGAATAATGTTGTGGATAAACACTACATCTTGGGGTTGTCGAAGATAAGTATAACAATATGGAGGCTTATTCTAGTATTTTGCTGGCGCTTAACAAGAGGAAAAAATGATGTCTGCGGGGGTTGTATTTTCTGCGGGTTTTCTTAGGCCGCGTCTCGTAAGGCCGCAGGTCTTGTCAACCAGTCTGAGAAAATATTGCGATTTATGATCGACCGCTGATTTTTCAAACATTGCGCGACTTTTTCCAGCATTGGTCTATGCGAAAGCCTGTTTTGAGCCATAGCCGTCGTGCCACAGGGCTTAACGCGTAGCGCCAGGGAGGATAGCGTTTTGTGATGACAGTGGGATGACAGCAGCGTGGGCAAAGCCGCACGCTGCACAGGAATTACGCCTCGCCGTGATGCGTGTGGATCATGTAGTTCACGTCCACACCTTTGCCCAGACGGAACCGATCGGTAAGCGGGTTGTAGTGCAGGCCCGTCATGTTGCGTTCACGCAGCGGGGTTTCATCCACCCAACCCAGCAGCTCAGAGGGACGGATAAATTTCTTCACATCATGCGTCCCACGCGGCACCATGCGCAGGACATATTCCGCACCGAAAATCGCCATCAGCCAGGCTTTGGGATTACGGTTAATGGTCGAGAAGAACACCTCGCCACCGGGTTTAACCAGCTGCGCGCAGGCGTGCACCACCGAACGTGGATCCGGCACGTGCTCAAGCATCTCCATGCAGGTCACCACATCGTACTGGCCTGCATGCTGGCTGGCATGCTCCTCGACCGTTTGTTGCACATAGTCGAGCGTCACGCCGCTCTCCAGCGCATGCAGTCGTGCCACCTCAAGTGGCTCCGCGCCCATATCCAGCCCGGTGACGATTGCACCTTCCCGGGCCATGCTTTCCGCCAGGATACCGCCACCACAGCCGACATCGAGCACTTTTTTACCGAACAGCCCGTGACTGTGTTGCGCAATGTAGCCCAGCCGCAGGGGATTAATACGGTGCAGCGGTTTAAATTCGCCCTCCAGATCCCACCAGCGCGAGGCAACGGCCTCGAACTTGGCAATTTCCTGTGCATCGACATTGTGCTGAGGGTTCTGTGGTTGTGCATTCATTGAATCGTGACTCCTGACAAAATGTGACATCAGTATAAACGCTTAACTTATCATGGCGCACCTTATCAACATGAGTAAAAGCACCTTAATAAGGTGGTTAACGTTCACCAGTGAATTGCGGTGTGATATACTTTCGCACCTTTAAAATCCGGGATTAGTAGAGGGATAGCGGCTCCATGAGCGACCTTGCGAGAGAAATTACACCGGTTAATATCGAAGAAGAGTTAAAAAATTCTTACCTCGATTACGCCATGTCGGTCATTGTTGGCCGAGCTTTACCCGATGTGCGTGATGGCCTGAAGCCAGTACATCGCCGCGTACTCTACGCGATGAGCGAACTGGGTAATGACTGGAACAAACCCTATAAAAAATCTGCCCGCGTCGTCGGTGACGTTATCGGTAAATATCACCCGCATGGTGATTCTGCCGTTTACGACACCATCGTACGTATGGCCCAGCCTTTCTCCCTGCGTTACATGCTGGTGGACGGTCAAGGCAACTTCGGATCCATCGACGGCGACTCCGCTGCGGCGATGCGTTATACCGAAGTGCGCATGTCTAAAATCGCCCACGACCTGTTAGCTGATCTGGAAAAAGAGACCGTTGACTTCGTACCGAACTACGACGGTACCGAGCAGATCCCTGAAGTTCTGCCCACCAAAATCCCTAACCTGCTGGTCAACGGATCGTCCGGTATTGCCGTCGGTATGGCCACCAACATTCCGCCGCATAACCTGCGCGAAGTGATTAACGGCTGCCTGGCTTATATTGAAGATGAAAACATCAGCGTTGAAGGGCTGATGGAACACATTCCGGGGCCTGATTTCCCGACGGCGGCCATTATCAACGGGCGTCGCGGCATTGAAGAAGCCTATCGCACCGGTCGCGGTAAAGTTTACATCCGTGCCCGTGGTGAAGTGGAAGTGGATGCCAAAACCGGACGTGAAACCATCGTCATTCACGAGCTGCCCTATCAGGTGAACAAAGCGCGCCTGATAGAGAAGATTGCCGAGCTGGTGAAAGAAAAGCGCGTCGAAGGAATCAGTGCGCTGCGCGATGAGTCTGATAAAGACGGCATGCGTATCGTCATTGAAATCAAGCGTGACGCCGTTGGTGAAGTGGTTCTCAATAACCTCTATTCCCTGACTCAGTTGCAGACCTCTTTCGGTATCAACATGGTCGCTCTCCATCAGGGCCAGCCGAAGATTATGGCGCTGAAGGAGATTCTCGAAGCCTTCGTTCGCCATCGCCGTGAAGTGGTGACACGCCGTACTATTTTCGAACTGCGCAAGGCGCGCGATCGGGCACATATCCTTGAAGGTCTGGCGATTGCGCTGGCTAACATCGATCCGATTATCGAACTGATTCGCCGCGCACCAACGCCAGCGGAAGCAAAAGCGGGTCTGATCTCGCAATCGTGGGCGCTGGGCAATGTGGCCGCGATGCTGGAACGTGCAGGCGACGATGCGGCCCGTCCAGAGTGGCTGGAAGCGCAGTTCGGTATCCGTGATGGTCAGTATTACCTGACAGAACAACAGGCGCAGGCCATTCTGGACTTACGTCTGCAGAAGCTGACCGGCCTTGAGCATGAGAAGCTGCTGGACGAGTACAAACAGCTGCTGGATCAGATTGCAGAATTACTGCACATCCTGTCCAGCTCAGAACGTCTGATGGAAGTCATTCGCGAAGAGCTTGAGCTGATGCGCGATCAGTTCGGCGACGACCGCCGCACTGAAATTACGGCTAACAGCGCCGACATCAACATCGAAGACCTGATCAATCAGGAAGATGTTGTGGTGACATTGTCGCATCAGGGCTATGTGAAATATCAGCCGCTGAGCGACTATGAAGCCCAGCGCCGTGGCGGTAAAGGCAAGTCTGCCGCCCGAATCAAAGAAGAAGACTTTATCGATCGTCTGCTGGTGGCGAATACCCACGACACGATCCTGTGCTTCTCCAGCCGTGGCCGGCTCTACTGGATGAAAGTCTACCAGTTGCCTGAAGCCAGCCGTGGTGCACGTGGGCGTCCTATCGTTAACCTGTTGCCGCTGGAAGCCAACGAACGTATTACGGCGATTCTGCCGGTACGTGAATACACCGAAGGCTTTAATATCTTCATGGCTACCGCCAGCGGGACCGTGAAGAAAACGGGTCTGCAGGAGTTTAGCCGCCCACGTAGCGCAGGCATTATCGCGATTAACCTGCGTGATGACGATGAGCTGATCGGTGTGGCGCTGACGAACGGCAACGATGAGGCGATGTTGTTCTCTGCGGCCGGTAAGGTGGTGCGCTTTGCAGAATCCGCGGTACGTGCCATGGGCCGAACGGCTTCGGGCGTACGGGGCATTAAGCTGGCGCAAAACGATCGCGTAGTTTCGCTGATCGTGCCGCGTGAAGAGGGCGCTATTCTTACGGTTACGCAGAACGGCTACGGTAAGCGTACCGCGAACAGTGAGTACCCGACCAAATCCCGTGCAACGCAGGGCGTGATTTCCATCAAAGTAACTGAGCGTAATGGCCCGGTTATTGGTGCGGTACAGGTTGTCGACAGCGATCAGATCATGATGATCACCGATGCCGGCACACTGGTAAGAACCCGTGTCTCCGAAGTCAGCATCGTGGGCCGTAATACCCAGGGTGTGATCCTGATTCGTACAGCCGAAGACGAGAATGTTGTCGGTCTGCAGCGCGTAGCGGAACCGGTGGAGGAAGAAGAGCTGGATGCTATCGATGGCAGCGTGGCGGAAGGGGACGATGATATCGTACCTGAAGTCGACAATGACGACGATGATGAACCGGCAGTGGACGACGACGAGTAAGTTACCCGTCGTACGTTAAACCGCAACGGCAGGTCAGGGGTAACCCGGCCTGCCGTTTTTTTTGGCTGTGAAGACAGCGAGAGGAGAGGTGGGCGGCAGGTCAAACATTCTCAAACTGCGCCCTGAGCCCGGAGTCGACTGGCTTTTTCGCTGCGATAAAGCTAGTGTATGAACATCAAAAATCCAACAATGCGACTAACCTTGCCACCTGCGAGTCACCTTTGAAATATCTAGTTTCTTTCCGCACGACGCTGCGCATTTCGCGCTATCTGTTTCGCGCGCTGGCACTGCTCATCTGGTTGCTGGGCGCTGTTCTGACGACGTTCTATATTATCAGCGTCCTGCATGACAAAGAGAACAAGGTACGTCAGGAGTTTGCCAGTAACTACGGCACCATTGACTGGTACGTCCGTCATTCTGCGGGCATGATGCGTGAACTCAAATATATTGCTGAAAACCGGCTCGCCAGACCTGCACCCATCGGTCAGTCCCAGGCGGACAATCTGATTCAGCCACAGTTTATGCCGTTATATTCCGGTGACGACTGTGCCTCCATGAGCACCACCTGGCGCAACTCGCTTGATTCCTTAGGCAACTACATTAACTACTGGAAAAGCAATTTCGCCTCCTCCTACGAGCTGAACCGGGTCTTCCTGATTGGCGGCGATAACAGGTGCCTAGCTGATTTTACCGTCAGCAATAACAATAATAATGTCAGTCGCGATCGCAGTCTGAAGCTTCTGCGTGAAAACCTGCAGCGTTACCGTAACAGCCCGGAAGAGGACCAGCGTAATCCGGCCTACTGGGTGAGCAGCTCCGCTCAGCCTGGTGTAGGCAGCTTCTCTGTGGTGATGCCGGTCTATGTGGCCGATAAACTGCAGGCTTTGCTGGGCGTAGAGCAAAATATCCGCCTTGATGAATTTATCCAGCCCGGCAGCCTGCCGGTGACCGCGACCATAACCGACGAAAATTATACGCCGTTGCTGACGTCACGCCGGGGAGGCGTAGGTTTCTCGCTAAACGAATTACCCGACGATAAAACCTGGTTTGGTTATCTGGACGGTTATCGCCAGCTGGTGCTCAAGAAACCCTTACCGCCATCAGAACTCAATGTGATCTGGTCGGTGTCAACGGATGTCCTGGTCGATCAGCTCAGGCTCATGATGATTAACGCGGTGCTGCTCAATATCATGAGTGCGGTACTGCTGTTTACGCTGGCCTGGTTATTTGAGCGGCGCATGTTTTTGCCTGCGGAAGAGAATGCACACAGGCTGGAAGAGCATGAGCAGTTTAACCGTAAGATCGTGGCGTCAGCACCGGTCGGGATCTGTATTCTGCGCACCAGCGATGGCACCAACATTCTGAGTAATGAGCTGGCGCATAACTATCTTACGTTGCTGACGCAGGAAGACCGCAAGCGGTTAAATGAAATTATCGGCGGCCAACAGGTCAACTTTGTGGATGTCCTGACGGGCAGCAACACCAATCTGCAAATCAGCTTTGTGCATTCCCGATATCGCAATGAAAACGTCGCCATCTGCGTGCTGGTTGACGTGTCCGCGCGCGTTCGTATGGAGCAGTCATTGCAGGAGATGGCGCATGCCGCTGAACAGGCCAGCCAGTCGAAATCGATGTTTCTGGCCACGGTCAGCCATGAACTGCGCACGCCGTTATACGGCATTATTGGTAATCTGGATTTATTACAGACACGACAGTTGCCCAGCGGTATCGACTCGCTGGTCACCGCCATGAACAACTCCTCCAGTCTGCTGTTAAAAATCATCAGCGATATTCTCGATTTCTCGAAAATCGAGTCGGAACAGTTGAAGATTGAACCGCGTCCTTTCTCCCCGCGTGAAGTGATTACCCATATTGTCGGTAACTATCTGTCGCTGGTGGTGAAAAAACGCCTGACACTGTACTGCTATATTGAGCACGATGTTCCGCAGTTCCTCGATGGCGATCCCCTGCGTCTGCAACAGGTGATTTCTAACCTGCTCAATAATGCGATCAAATTTACGCATACCGGCTGCATTATCCTGCATGCATACGTCACCCAGGGCTATCTGGCCTTTCGTATGCGTGATACCGGCGTCGGGATTCCGGCAAAAGAGCTCACCCGGTTATTCGATCCGTTCTTCCAGGTCGGAAATGGCGTCCAGCGCAATTTCCAGGGCACCGGGCTGGGCCTGGCGATTTGTGAAAAGCTGATCAACATGATGGACGGTGATATCGAGGTGGAGTCAGAGCCGGGAATGGGAAGCCAGTTTATCGTGCGTATCCCCATCTACAATGGTAAGCAGCCTTCCATTCCACTGCTTGACGGGCTGCAGGATAAGAAAATCTGGCTGGCAATGCGCAATGAGTACCTGGCCCAGTATCTGGACAGGCTGTTGAAGCAACATGGCTTCCAGGTCGCCGATATGCTGGCAAACCCTGGCAGTGATGATGTGGTGTTAACCGACTATGCAATGGAGACATTCCCCCAGGTGCGTGCGGTTATCACGTTTGACGGCGCGCATGTGGATATGCCGCGTGAGCCGCAAGCAGGGCGCTGGATCCACAGCACGGCAACCCTGCATGAACTGCCGACTTTACTGGCACGTATTTACCGCATTGCCGTGGAAACCGAGAGCACGGACGCGCTTTCTCTGAGCGGGCCGGTCGAAGAGAAAATCCATAATGACGACATTATGGTGCTGATCGTTGACGATCATCCTATCAATCGTATGCTGCTGTCAGAGCAGCTTGGCACGCTGGGTTATCAGGTGAAAACCGCCCAGGACGGTGTTGACGCCTTAAATGTCTTAAGCCGTAATACAATTGATATTGTGCTGACCGACGTGAACATGCCCAATATGGACGGTTACCGTCTGACTCAGCGCCTGCGTCAGTTAGGGCATGTGTTCCCGGTGATAGGCGTCACGGCGAACGCGCTGGCCGAAGAAAAGCAGCGTTGTATGGACGCAGGGATGGACAACTGCTTGTCGAAGCCCGTGACGCTGGATGTGCTGAAATCAACGCTGGGTCTCTATGCGGAGCGGGTACGTAAAGCCCGGCAGGGATAAAAGAGAAGCGGAAGGAGGCGGTGCGAGTGCACCGCCTGAAAACTTACTCTTTGTCGATCTGGGTCGCGCTGACCGATGACAGATAGTTGAGCAGGGCAATATCGTTATCCACACCCAACTTCATCATGGCCGATTTTTTCTGGCTACTGATGGTCTTAATACTGCGGTTCAGCTTCTTCGCAATTTCCGTTACCAGGAAGCCTTCAGCGAAGAGACGTAATACTTCGCTCTCTTTAGGCGAAAGACGCTTATCGCCATAACCGCCGGCACTGATTTTCTCCAGCAGTTTCGCCACGCTTTCCGGCGTATATTTCTTGCCTTTCTGCAGCGCAGCCAGCGCTTTAGGCAGATCGGTTGGTGCACCTTGCTTCAGAACGATACCTTCGATATCCAGATCCAGCACGGAGCTGAGGATGGCCGGGTTGTTGTTCATGGTCAGAACAATGATCGACAGATCAGGATAATGGCGTTTGATATATTTGATCAGCGTAATACCGTCACCATACTTTTCACCCGGCATAGAGAGGTCGGTGATCAGCACATTGGCATCAAGCTTGGACAGGTTGTTAATCAGTGCTGTTGAGTCTTCAAACTCACCCACAACGTTAACCCACTCAATTTGTTCCAGAGATTTTCGGATACCGAAAAGAACAATTGGGTGATCATCGGCAATAATTACATTCAGGTTATTCATCTTATTGGTTACCTTGCTGCAGCAGTTGATTGACATAAGCGTCAATATTACTGGTGGTATTTTTAATGTTTGAATCGTCACACACTTTGATGTGGTGTTCTAATTCTTCACAAAGCTGTTTGCCCGGTGTCAAATTAAGCATAGCAAACACGCCTTTAAGGCGATGGGCAGTCTGAGCAAGCGAGGCATAATCGTTTATCGCTGACTCAGTATACAATCTCTTTACATCATCCGGTACTGTCTCAGTAAACAGCTGGAAATAGCCTCCACTTAGCAGTGGCGTGCTGGCGTCATCTTCTTCAGTGTTATCCTCCATTACATCGTGGGACAATTGCTTCTCAATCAGTGCCAGTAATGCATCCAGTAGTGCATTACTGAGATTGAAATTGACGCGATACTGTTGATCGTTCAGCGCATGATGGCCCGGTTCGTCTTCTGCCAGTAACAATGCCCAGCCACTCAGTTTGCCCGGATCGTCGGTGATCTGTACGTCGTGATCCTGACCCGAAATACGTTCATCAGGCGTCAGGCAGCGCGCGCCCCAGTTTTCCAGATGGCGACAAACAATTTTGTGGACATCTTCAACGGCGATCTCCACCAGCGCGGTTACGCCTTCCAGGATTTTCTCTTCCTCCTCATCACGCTGTTCCTCAAGCGTGAGGGGCAGTTGAATGTTATAGCGTGTGCCGATATCGGCTTTCGCCACAATCTCCAGGCTACCGCCCATTTGTTTACATAACTGCTTGCACAGGAAAAACGCCATACCGGACGCCTGACCATAACGATCCTGACTGGTATCGCCCAGGAACGGGAAGTCCACGTTCGCCAGTTCATCCACGGTCAGTCCGGCACCGGTATCCACCAGTTCAATATAGACCCGGTCAGGCTGGTTCTCTGCCGTCTTCACCGCCAGGGTAATCTTGCCCCAGCGGGTGGTAATCAGCGCATAATGCATCAGCGTGGTGAGGATTTTGCGCAATGCACGTCGATCGCCAAAGCGCATCTCGTCATTTGCCAGATGATTATTCACCACCAGGGACAGGCCTTTGCGACGCAGCAGCGGCAGGCTCTCCAGCGTAATTTCGTCCAGTAACTCTTGCAGGTTAAATACCGACGCATCAGGTGACCAGTCATGCGCTTCAAGACGATTGAGCAGCACGATATCGTCCACCAGACGAGCCAGTGACTGGCTCTCGTCCAGAATATCCAGCACGCTTTCGTCATTATCACGCTGACTCAACTGCACCAACTGCGAGACGATTTTTTCCAGCGGCTGGTTTAACGCATGGCCAAGGTGATGCAGCAACTGCTGACGCATCTGGTGGTTGCGATCCAGCACCTGCTGTGCTTTTTGCAGTTTCTTGTTGACCAGTAATTCCCGATCCTGATCGCGCATCATAAACAGCTGTGTATGCGGCGATAAAACGCTACGCGCATGGCGTATTTCATACACTTCGTTGTTGATCGTAGCCTGTAATACACCCTGATGCTGATCGGACATATTGATGATCTTTTGCAGGTTCAGGTGAGGCAAAAGATGCTCGGCGATCTTATTACTTAACAAGGTACGGTTACTCGCAAAGTCGTACACCAACAGGCCCACAGGTAAGCTGGCCACAATCTCCTGATTGAGTACGCGAAGGGAGTCCAGTTCAGCACTCTGGTTTTCACTGGGCCGAAGCGATTGTTTGCGTAGTAACAATACGCCACTCAGTGAAAGTAAAAACAGCACCAGGTTAATCAGTAGTGGCCACATCAGGTTATGCGCACTGTCGAGCAGCAGGCGAACAAGGGGGACCCGGTAAACCAGCTGCAGCGAGGTGCTGGGCAGGGCTGCGGCTATCTCAATGTCGTGGCTGACCAGCGAAACCTGGGTTGTCTCAAGGCCTTCCTGGTTTGTACTGGTGTTATTGGTAAAGCTGGCATCCTGACGCAACTGGAAGTTCTCTACCGGCATATTAAGCGGGATTAAGTCATTCACAGGCAAATCAAACGCGACGACAGTAGCCAGATGGCCGGGCTGATTAAACGTCGTACGCAGGGTAAAGTAGTGATCGTTCTGGAAAGCAAGGTGACGCAGAGGCGAAAAGCTTTCGCGCTCATCCAGCGCATTCGCCTGCTGCAGCATTTCAGCACGGCGCGCATCCACTAATGAACTTAACGCATTCTCTTTATAGCGAGTGGCCAAATCTTTCAGCGGCAGGGTCGATATCATAATCAGGCTGTTGTCCTGACCATTTAAGAAATACATCGACCAGGTCGGCGATTCGGCACCCCACAGCGTATCAAGATAACTGGACATCCGCATCGTCATATCCAGCGTGCTGCTGTCATGCGAACCAAAGATCAGCGCTTCGGTTTTACGTCGGGTTTTTTCGAGGTAATAGACATCAGGACGCAGACGCGTCTCTTGTAAATTGCTGGCAGGGACGGAACCTGCCGCACTGGCCGAGAGGTTTTCATAAATTTGCCAGGTCACAAAACGATAGGTATCAATACGTTTTTGTACGTCGTGCGCCATATCGGCCATGGCATAGCGTTTATCGGTTAGCCAGGCATTAATTGAATTTTGCACCATACAACCCAGCGCCAGTAACAGTACCAGGTTAAATACGATAAAAAAGCGGGTGACATTGCTGGATGTCAGAGGAAACTTATACAACATAGCGTCTCAGATACCTGATTTATCGCGCAACGTTGCGCGCACTGACAGCCACAGCCAACAAGAGCAGTGCAATCAGTAAAAATGCACCGCTAAGGCTAATCCATTGAGAGATGAACCCGATCAACGCCGGACCAGAAAGAATACCTGCATATCCCAACGTTGTCATGGCTGAAATCGCCAGGTTAGCGGGCATTGCATGCTGATTACCCGCCGCGTTAAATAACATAGGCACGGTATTGGATAAACCAAATCCCACCAGTAAGAAAGCCAGTAATGACGCTTCCGGCCAGGGCAGCAGGACGGCGAGCGCCAGGCCCGACGCCGCGGCCAGCGCGCCCATGACCATCACCGGATAGCGGCCAAAACGTTGAATAATCTTATCGCCAGTAAAGCGTCCTGCCGTCATCGCTACAGAGAATACGGCATAGCCCAGGCCCGCATGTGCCGTCGACATTGACGGATTTTGCAGCAGCAACAGGGCACCCCAGTCCAGTACTGCGCCTTCTGCCAGAAACAGGATAAAGCACAGTACGCCCAGAAAGGCGACACGCCCGCGCGGAATCACCAGCCAGGGCTGATCAGGCTGATGTAAGCGCTGGTTCATATAGCCGGACAGCCGCCACAGCAGCAATGCGACCATCACCGCCATAACGATCAGAACCGATAAGAGAGGGGTCAATGTCAGACCTAACAGCAGACTTACCGCACCGGCACCTAAAATGCCTCCCAGGCTGAAAAACGCGTGAAAGCCTGACATCATGGGGCGTCCTGCGGCTTTTTCTACTTCCACCGCCTGATAATTCATTGCAACGTCCAGCATCCCCAACCCGGCACCAAACAGCATGAGTGCTGCGGCCATCACCAGATGGGAAGGCGCGGTTGCCAGCACGGGTAGCATTAACAGGACCAGCAGCGTCGAACTCATCATCACCCGCCGGCAGCCAAAGCGGGCAACCAGCGTGCCTGTGACGGGCATCGCAAGCAGTGAACCAATCCCCAGGCAGAGCAGCAGGGCACCGAGGGATGCCCCTTCTAACTGCAAGCGATCGCGCGCATAAGGTACCAGTGGTGCCCAGGCTGACATGCCCAGTCCATTAATTAAAAAAATGGTACGCGTACCGGCGCTAAGGCGGCGTTCAGAACAGGTTGATTTTGCGGCATCCAGTGCTGTCATGGCTCTTATTTCATCTGTATCGAAGCAAAAAAGTGTAGCATCAAATTGCTGCAAAACGCTGTGAGAACACAGGCTTAACAGTTCATCATTTTACGTAGATGATTTTCGCGCAGCGCCAGTGTACCGACTTTTAGCGGTGCCAATGATTTTTCCAGAACTTTCCTGGCTTACTTTCCCTCCTGCCGCGACGTTGTATGACCGTGGTCACATTTTCGCTATGTGTATTGCTTAGTTAAATTTGAGTATGCCTTCAGCCTGTCAAGGCCTAAAAAAAACAGGTTAATCCGTAACTTTGCGCATTTTTTAGAAACATTTAGCAACATCTGAAAGCGATGCGCGGCACATTTTTGCCACTTTTTTACTGACAAAACCAAAATTTGGCTAATGTTATCTTGGTTAAATCATAAATAAAACTGCATATTGCGATTGATTTTTGCCCTGACTGTGATGAATATTATTTTCATGATGTTGCCAAAAGTAAGTTCGGATTAATTAAAATTTAAACAATTATTACGCTTCGCTTAGATTTTTTGCCATCGCTCTTGATTTTTTTACCTATTGTCGTGCCAGGTTGAAACGTTTTCAGATTCGCAGCAAGTAAAACGTGGAAAGGTTACCCATAAATTATTTTTATGGTTTTCATTTCAGTTAATTAGCTTCTCTGGTGGAGTAAGGTCAAGATGGCAGAAATCACTCAAACTCGGGTGGATATCATTTCCCGTGCAAATGGCACGCTCATTTCACAGGTCGATGGCGTCTCAGCACAAACCATTACCCTCAGTGAACCCAGCGTTGTCCGTATTAACGGCACACGTGAAGTGGTGACGCAATTTCAACGGCAGGGTGATGACCTTATCGTTCAGATGCGTGACGGCAGCACGGTTCGCTATAAAAACTTCTTTCTGGATGATGCTGCCGGCGATCACAGTGAACTGGTGTTTGACGATGGTGTGAATCCCCCAGAGCATGCGCTTTTCCCCACGGCGGTTGACGCAACAGATTACGCCGCCACAACCATGACGCCCACCTATGAATCTCTCGACAGTGTCGATCCCCTTCTCCTGGCTGATAACAGCAATATTTCTACCGGACTAATGACCGCCAGCGGTGTGGGCCTGCTTGGTCTGGCGGGCGTTGCACTGGGTACCAGTCGGGGCGGAGGAGGTGGTGGTGGTGGTGACAACCCGGCCGCACCGGGAACGCCCGGTGCGCCAACGCTCACCGTCAACCCTTTCGCCGGGGATAACGTGCTGGACAACACCGAGAAGGCGTCAAATCAAACGCTTTCGGGCACCACAACCAATGTGGAGGCAGGCCAGACCGTCACCGTGACGCTGGGCGGACAGACCTACACCACCACGGTAGGAACAGACGGCAGCTGGAGCGTGACGGTGCCGGCGGCGGCGCTGCAGGCGCTGGCGGCGGGCACGGCGACCATCGCGGTCACGGTGAGCAACGCGGCGGGCACCGCAGCCACGACTACCGAAACCATCACCGTGGAGGCGCCGGTGACCTCGCCGGGCGATCCGACGGTAACCCTTGCGCCCTTTGCCGGGGACAACATTCTGGACAACGCGGAGAAGGCCACGGATCAGACCGTCTCGGGCATCACCGCCAACGTGGAGCCGGGCCAGACCGTGACCGTGACCCTGGGCGGGCAGACCTACACCGCCACGGTGGGCCAGGACGGCAGCTGGAGCGTGACGGTGCCGGCGGCGGCGCTGCAGGCGCTGGCGGCAGGCACAACGACCATTGAGGCGACGGTGAGCAACGCGGCGGGCACCGCGA